>JAHDGU010000002.1:0-346213 GCA_020627535.1 Saprospiraceae bacterium | reverse complement strand
CGCTTCAGAGATGGCTTCCAGAAGAATATCAGTGGAGACGTGACGCTCATCAGGTGAAAGATTATTTCGAGCTTCGGCAACGCTAGTAGATTGTCTTGAGTCTTAAGAATAGAAGATGTCATTTTGCCGAAAGGCATATGATAATTAGCTATTTTTAGCCAACTCAAACGAAATCTACTATGGGGCTTATCAACAAGTTGTCCTATGCAGTAATCATGGCGTGTGCAGTATGCTTTGCAGCAACTGCACAAGATGAGACTGCTTTTACCTGCATGGAGGCACCGGTGCTATGCGATATCAATGATATTGATGGATTGATGTACTCGATGAGCTCAGAAAATCCGGATCCTGCGGCACAGCCTTCCCCGCTTTGCCCGGGCAACGATCAGTCTGGCGCTCACAATATCACATGGGTCTCCTTTGTGGCATGGACCGACTTTCTGGTTCTTGATATCATTCCGACCAATTGTGACACCGTAGATAGCGGTGGTCAAGACGTGACAGGCATACAGGCAGGTATCTATGAAGACTGCGACTTTGCCAATGCTATTTTCTGTAATGCCAATGCCAATGATGATACCATGAGCGTGATGGCGCCTGTAACGGTGGGGGAGATTTACCACATCTTCGTGGATGGTTTTTCAGGTTCATCTTGCGATATTGAGATCGATATTATCAATGGTGGAGAGCCCACTGGACTTGACCCTCCAGAGACCATCAATGATGTCGGAGCAGGAGGAACGATTGAAGTCTGTAGGAGTTCTGAGCCATTTGATCTGACGAGTAATATCTCCAATATTGGTGACGCAGAGTACATCTTTCAGATTGATGGCGGTACCGAAATTGAAAACGGAACCAACCCGACGATCCAAGAGATCTTTGATACGGAAGGTACTTTCTCAGTATGCGTCAGGACGACCTTCGTGTGTGACAGCAGCGATAACCGTCTCTGCGTCAATGTCAATGTGACACAAGCGCCTCCGGAGGAGGTTGATGTGGAGTTTTGTGAAGGCGAGACGGAAACACTTGATGGATACACTCAAGGTGGCTCCGCCATCGTGATTGATGAAAATAGTCCTCTCATGTACAGTGATGTGCTCAATGCAGACAATTGCTTGATTGATCTCTCTGTAAATCGCGTGGTATTTCCAGAGAATGACGAGAATCCCACCATGATTGACACAGTTCTTTGTGATGATGAGCTGCCATTCACACTCGCTGATGGGCAACAAGTCAGCGCTTGTGGTATGAGTGAGGTGATGATCCTCACAGATCGAGGGTGTGACAGCTTTATCAATTATGATATTACGGTCCTTACTGGTATGGCAGAGCTTGTCGGAGATATTGTCTGTGACAATGGCACTTACACCATCCCTGCGATGGTGACACAGACAGGAGATGGCTGTGCCCCAGCTACCATCAACTACCAGTGGGTGGATCCTGATGGCAATGAGATTGCTGGTGCAACTGACCCCACACTCGTGGTAACTATTGATCCACCGGGAGGCACATATGTACTGCGCTCTAGCTTGGAGCTCAATGGTAAAGTGTGTGACCTAGAAGAGCTGATGGTCCCTGTCAATACAGCGGACTTCTTACCACCAGATCCAGATGCGATACAAGGAGAAGCGACGGTATGCCTAGGAGATATTGAGACCTACTCGGTGACCTCTCTTGGTGATGACATCATACTCTATGAGTGGACTTTCCCCACTGGAGCTGCGATCATCATGGGCGATGGCACCAATGAGATTACCGTAGACTTTTCATTTGCTGAATCTGGTCAGATTTGCCTCGTATCAGCCGCCAATCAATGCGGATCCTTCATTGGCGATCCTGTATGCCTTGATGTAGAAGTCGTCGTGCCACCAGAAGCCAATGCAGGCGATGACCAAGAGTATTGTGGTATTGATACAGTGGCCATGCTCAATGCCGGCTTGGCAGGTGATGAAGGGGTATGGACAGTGACGGATGGGCCGGGAAATGTGATCTTCAGTGACCCTACTGATCCGGCATCAACCATCACGGTAGATGCGGCCGGTGTCTATGTGCTCAGATGGAGTGACTTCATCGGAGACTGTAGCAATTTTGACGAGGTCGTCATTGTATTTTATGAAGAGCCTGAGCTCGGAGAGGTGAGCATCATGTGTCAGGGTGGAAGCGAATATGTGGTGACTATCGAGATCGAGGGTGGTGCAGAGCCATATATGATTCTGGACGGTGGCGGGACCATCGATGGCAGTACGTACACTTCAGAATTGATAGACAGTGGTGAGCCATATTTTGTGCGGATTACTGATGACAATGGTTGTGGGCCGATCGAGGTGATAGGAGACACAGTACGTTGCAATTGTACGACGATGGCGGGGACGATGGTTCAGGACTTGATCGAGCTATGTGCAGATGGAGTGGCTCAAGGCCAAATAGATATGGATCCGATCTTGGATGAAGATGATACAACGCGGTGGGTGTTGCATGATGGTTCTGGATTGAGTCTAGGGACGGTATTTGGGACCAATGACACTGGAGAGTTCAGTTTTGATGATGAGACGATGACCCTGGGCGAGACCTACTACATCAGTTTTGTAGCAGGCACGGATACGACGGGGAATGGGGATATAGACTTAGGCGATGGCTGTCTGGGAGTAGCCCAAGGTCAACCAGTGATCTGGTATGCCTATCCTACAGCAGATGCTGGACGTGACACTCAGCTGTGCGATCTGATGGTGGATCTGGATGCAGTGCGTAGCGTAGGTACAGGAAGATGGATCGAGATGACGGGCCCTGGCGTGGTGACGATCAGTGATAGCACCGAGGCCAAAGCGACGATGAGCGCAGACATGCCAGGCGTGTATGATCTGACCTGGGTAGAGAATAACAATGGCTGCACAGATACAGCGACATTACAGATAGAGTTTTATGAGATCGGACGAGCGATCAATATCTTGACGGAGTGCAATGAGGCAGCGGATATGTATACAGTGACTTTCGAGATCGAAGGTGGTGCACGTCCTTATACGATTGTATTGGGCGATGGCAGCTTGATCAATGATAGCACGTACATGTCAGAGGTGATTGCTCGAGATAGCACCTACGAGGTGATCCTCGAAGATGCGAATGGCTGTGTGATACCCACAGTGATGGGTGTAGAGAACTGCATCTGCGAGAGTGAAGTGGGGACGATGGATGGGGTGAATAGTGTGCAAGACTTATGTGAGGATGAGCTGTCGATGATCAGCTACAATGATGCCTTTGAGGTATACGACGCGGACGATACGACGAGCTATGTACTTCACGAGGGCGACATGGACGTCTTGGTCAATGTGCTGGAGATCAACGGGACTGGCTCCTTTGGTTTTGATCCATTGACGATGAACTTCGAACAGGTGTACTACATCAGTGCAGTGGTAGGCGATGGGAACAATGGCGTGGTGAATCTATTGGACGGCTGTCTAGCGGTATCACAAGGCCGGCCAGTGGTATGGCATGAGAATCCTGAGGCAGACGCAGGTGGTACGGCACGTACCTGCGAGACTGATTTCAACTTATTTGCGGTGCCAAGCATCGGTAGTGGTAACTGGAGATTTTTGGATGGACCGACGACGGTGCAGGTAGATGATCCGACGAGTGCGACGAGTGGTACGACAGGTTCAGATGAGGAAGGTGTATATCGCTTTGAGTGGACAGAGAACAACTCAGGTTGCATTGATAGAGACACGGTAGAGATTACGATCTTGAGTTCGCCGCGGGTAGATGTGGCGGAGATAGAATTTACGTGCAATGCGACCAATACGGGTTACACGGTACGTTTTCCGATACGCGGCGGGCAGCTAGGGACCTATGATTCGCGGAGTGATCGACCTGGAGGCATAGTGGGCTTGAACTACATCAGTGGAGAGATACCAAGTGACAGTACAGTACTGATTGAGATCTGGGATGTGAATGGCTGTGATACAGTACGAGTGCTGACGAGCTTTGAGTGTCCGTGTGAGACGACAGTAGGACGCGTAGGGACAGATCAGGTAGATCTGTGTGAGGATGAGGACTTGGATGTATTGTATAATAATACGACAGAGGTTCGAGATGGAGATGATGAGTTATACTTTGTATTGCATACGGATCCAGGAGCAGCCTTTGGCGACATTTTGCAGGTGAATAGTACAGGGATTTTCAGTTTTATCGCTACGGGGATGGACTATGGGACGGTATACTATGCTTCACCGATCTTGGGGAGTGATGATGGAGCAGGCTTTGTGGATACGAGTAGCACGTCCTGCTTTGATATAGGTGTAGGGACCCCAGTGGTGTGGTATGAGATACCGGTACCGGTGATCACGAGTGCGGGCAATGAGCTGACGTGTAGTGATCCAGAGATGGTGCTGAGCGGATTGACGAGCACACCTGCAGGCGTGAGCTACAGATGGATTGCGAGCGATGGAGCCGTGATTGGCGGAGATGTGACGAGTGGCGAGGTGCGGGCCTTGGCAGCGGGGAGATATACCCTAGAGCTGACGAATGGGGCTTGTGTGCGCGAGACGTTTATCGATATTGTGTTCAATGGAGACTTGCCGACTGCAGATGCAGGCCAGAGCAGAGAGCTGAGTTGCGCAGTGACTCAGGTGACACTAGATGGTAGTGGCAGTGATCAGGGCGACAATATTGAGTATGAGTGGACCAATAGCTCAGACGAAGTGATCAGTGATGAGATCACGGCGATGGTGAGTGTGCCGGGTACATACAACTTGCGCGTACTAGATACAGAGACGGGCTGTCCGGCACTGTCGAGTGTAGAGGTGACGATCGATACGGTGAGTCCGACGATCGTGATCACGGACGTCGGAGACTTGACCTGTGAGTCGATGGAGACCTTCATCGATGCGAGTGGTAGTGCAAGTGGCGGAGATATCCGCGTGGAGTGGAGCACAGATGATGGAGAGATCTTATCAGGAGGAGATAGCTATCGTCCTACAGTGAGTAGAGCAGGGGTGTATACGATCACGGTGACAGATGATGGGAATGGTTGTAGCAGCAGTAGAGAAGTGATGGTGCAAGAGATCGGAAATACCTTCAGCAACTTCATGGTGAATAGCCAAGATGTGAAGTGCTTTGGAGAGGGGAATGGCTTCATAGAGATCATGGTAGATGGTGGTACAGGCACGGTAGAGTATAGTATCAATGGGGGAGCGAGTTTCCAGACGGATGGATCGTTCATGAACTTGGGGCCTGGTGATTACCAAGTATTGGTTCGAGACGAGAATGGCTGTGAGCTGGGCGAAGAACGGACGCTGGTACAGCCAGAGGAGTTGATCTTGACCTTACCGTCAGATACGACCTTGGAGTTTGGAGCAGGACTAGAGATCATGGCAGAGGTTCTCGGTGGGACAAACACGGGATCGAGTATGGTCGAGTGGAGTGGCGGAGATACGACAGATGTGTGCTTGGATGCAGGGTGTCAGAATCTGGATGTAGAGCCGATCATCACGACGACCTATGTGGCGAGTATCACAGATGAGCGAGGTTGTACGGCGAGTGATCAGATAGTGGTACGGGTGCAGGTGAGCAGGAAGACCTATGTACCGAATGTATTTAGCCCAAATGGAGATGGGACGAATGACTACTTCGGGATCTTTGGGCAGGAGACCGTAGAGGTGGTAGAGATGATGCGGATCTATGACCGCTGGGGGACGAAGGTGTATGAGGGACAGAATCTGCCACCGAATGATCTGGAGGTGTATGGCTGGGATGGCTTGATGAAGGGAGAGCTGGCACTACCAGGTGTGTATAGCTGGTACGCAGTAGTTCGCTTCAGAGATGGCTTCCAGAAGAATATCAGTGGAGACGTGACGCTCATCAGGTAATCCTGACGAGCATCACGCTGCTCCGTCTATGCCAATTGCTTCACGAGTTCCACGACACCAGTGATGATGTACTGGATGCCAATGGCAGTCGTCAAAAATCCCATGATCCGCGAGATGGCCTTGAGGCCGGACACGCCGAGAAGCTTGAACAAGAATGGAGAAAATCTCAAGATCGCAAATACGATCAAGCCCATGGCCAATATGGCGCCAATGATTTGAATCCTGTCGGCCCATAAGGGAAATTCATTCTGCATTCCAATCAATAAGGAGATCGATCCCGGTCCAGACAGTAAGGGCATGGCCAGAGGTGTGAAAGAGATATCTTCTTTCTCCATGGCCTCCTCTTTGACTTTCTTGTTGATGGCTCTGCTCTCTGCAAATTTGCCATTGAGCAGAGAGAAACCTGATGACATGATGATCAGTCCTCCGGCGATTCGGAGCGCATTGATGCTCAGGCCAAAGAAATTGAGGATCAGTGATCCTGCCAGGAAAAATGACAAGAGGATCATCGAGAAATACATCATTGTCTGCACTGCAGTCTTCGCGCGCTCTGCACGCGTGTGCGCCGGAGTCATTGCCAAGAATACTGGTACCGCTCCGAGTGGGTTGACCACAGAGAATAATGATATCAGCGCTGTTACGAACATGGTGTTTTAGTTTGTGCGGTTTTTCGCTATTAGCGGATAAAAAGCACTATAACCCGCAAGGCGAGTATAAGTTCCTGCGCTATCATTTTTTTTCTAAAAACTTTTTGAGCGACAGCTTCTCATCAGATATGGAAGCTCATCTACATGTGTAAGGTGTGGTCAATCAGCTTCTTATCTGATCTACTCAAGCCCAGCGATCAGTGCTAGACACGTCTCGATGGTTTGATCCATCGTCAGCTGCGTATTATCGACGAGATGTGCATCATCAGCCTGTGTCAATGGGCTATCAAGGCGAGTACTATCGATGTGATCTCTATGCTTGAGATTTTCTTCGACCTCGAGACGCGTGATATCACGCCCCTTGGCCAGTAGTTCTTCATAGCGTCTTGTCACACGTTGATCGAGTTCGCAGTGAAGAAATATCTTAAGATCAGCGTCAGGGAATACCACGGTACCGATATCTCTACCATCCATGACGATACCACCATCTTGACCGATAAGGCGCTGTTGTTCTACGAGCTTGCGTCGCACCTTGGAGATTGCCGCCACTTCTGAGACGATTGATGAGACTTCCATGCTACGGATGTCATCGCTGACGTCGCGATCATTGAGGAAAGTATGTAGCTGACCTTCTATATGTCTCAGGTCTATGTCGATGTGGAAGAGCGCGTCCTGTACCATATCATCTTGATGGACTGATATGGACTGCTCTAAGAAGTACAGGCTCACAGCTCGATACATGGCACCTGTGTCGATATACAAGTAGCCCAATCTTGCCGCTAGCAATCGGGCAAGACTGCTCTTGCCACTAGACGAAGATCCATCGATAGCAATGACCCATGGTCTTCGATCTTTCATTGTAAGAGTGAGATTGTACGAGCAGCTTAGTACTCGTCTTCGTTGAAGAGGAAGTCGTCTTTCCTCGGGTAATCAGGCCAGATGTCTTCCATATTTTCGTAGACTTCTCCTTCGTCCTCTATCTGCTGCAGATTTTCGATAACTTCTAGAGGAGCACCTGATCTTACGGCATAGTCGATGAGCTCATCGCGTGTTGCAGGCCATGGTGCATCTTCGAGATTATGTGCGAGTTCTAGTGTCCAGTACATCTTGTGTTGTTCAGTTGTATTATTGGGTTAACTCAAGGGTTTTTGGATTTGTTCCCGAAGAGAATTTTTCTTTTCACTATATGATCAGCATGGCATCACCATAGCTGTAGAATCTGTACTTCTCCTTGATAGCCATCTCATATGCTTCTTTGATGAGCTCGCTACCAGCAAAGGCAGAGACCATGATGACCAGTGAGCTCTTGGGCAAGTGGAAGTTGGTGATCATGCTATCGGCGATAGAAAAATCGTAAGGTGGGAAGATGAACTTGTTTGTCCACCCTTCAGCTTGCTTGAGCAGGCCTGTGGCAGAGACTGATGTCTCGATACTTCGCATCGATGTCGTACCTACACAACATACTTTTCCTCCTGATGTCTTGGTCTTATTCACTGTGTCTACCGCAGACTGAGGGATCTTGAAGTACTCGGCATCCATCTTGTGCTTAGAGAGATCTTCTACATCTATATCACGGAATGTCCCTAGACCCACGTGCAGTGTCACCTCCGCACGCTCGATGCCTTTGATTTCAAATCTCTTCATCAATTCACGAGAGAAGTGTAGCCCGGCAGTTGGAGCTGCGACGGCGCCGAGCTCTTTGGCATAGATCGTCTGGTATCGCTGTTTGTCCATATCCTCTGCATCTCGCTTGAGGTATGGCGGGATTGGCATCTGTCCTAACTTGTCTAGAATGTCGATGAACTCGTACTGCTCATCATCGTAAAAGAATCGGATCGTACGTCCACGGCTTGTCGTATTGTCTACCACTTCTGCGACGAGAAGATCTTCTTCTTCTTCTTCTGCGAAGTAGAGCTTATTGCCTACACGGATCTTGCGCGCTGGATCTACGAGTACGTCCCATAGTTTAGCTTCGCCGTTGAGCTCTCTCAGAAGGAAGACCTCTATCTGAGCCCCTGTCTTCTCTTTGCGTCCGATGAGACGAGCTGGGAACACGCGCGTATTGTTGAAGATAAAACTGTCTCCTTCGTCAAAGTAGTCAATGATGTCTTTGAAGACCTTATGTTCGATCAGACCAGTGTCCTTGTGGACGACCATGAGTCGAGATTCGTCTCTGTACTCTGTAGGATATTTGGCTACCAACTCTTCTGGCAACTCAAAGTCAAATTCGGAGAGTTTTGTCCGCATTAAAGGCTTGATTTTAGTCGTGCAAAATTACAGATATAGCCGAGCTACACAAGTCCTATTTTTCAGAGCTGTATCAAGCTATGATTGAGCTCCTTGTGAGTCTTGCTCTTTGCGCTTATGGGCCAGTCATATACGGTCTAGAGTGAGGCATCTTTTGGTGGTAGCTGAGAGGGCTTTCGCCCAAATATCTTGGTGTTTGTAGATGATCGATATGCATTGATCTAATCTCTATAGATCTTCACGCCCTGCTGGTTAATTTTGATCTCAGTGAATAACTTCTTTCGCATATTGTACGAGAGCTTCCGTCAAGCTACACAGCAGCTCTTCGCCAATCGACTCAGATCACTCCTGTCCATTCTAGGTATCACGATCGGCATCTTCTGCATCGTGGCAGTGCAATCTGCGGTCAATAGCCTACAGACGGATATCAAAGGGACTTTCTCTGCCATGGGTAGCAATGTACTCTATGTAGACATCTTTCCTTGGGATGGCTCAGTCAATGAGGATAACTTTCGCAAGTATCTCAAGCGACCCGAGCCAGACTTCATAGATCTGCAAGCGATAAAGTCCAAGGCCCCTTCTGCCGACAAAGCCTCGCTTGCCTTCTTTACTGGAGGTAAGACGATCAAGTACCGCAGTGAGTATGTACAGGGTAGCTTCATCATGGGTGTCACACAAGACTATCCAGATATCGTCAATCTGAGACTGCAAGAAGGCCGATTCTTTTCTGCCAAGGAATGGTCAAGCGGCGATGACAAGGTCATCCTAGGTCACCAAGTAGCAGAAGCTCTCTTCAAGCAAATCGAACCCATAGGGAAATACGTCAAGTTTTTGGGACGCAAGTACCAGGTCGTCGGGGTTTTGCAGAAGGAAGGCAAGAGCCTCTTCAGTATGATTCCCTACGACGAAGCCGTGATTATCAGTACTGAGAATATGCAGAAGAGCTACGTGCTCAATCAGAAAACTCGTATGGGCAGACTCTTCAATGTCCTTCCACATGAGGGTGTAGATCTAGATCAGCTCAAGGAAGAGGTTACTGGTGTGCTGCGGAGCACTAGGAGGCTAAAGCCTGCTCAGGACAACAATTTTGCACTCAATGAGCAGTCTATGATCAATGATGCCATAGATGGCTTATTTGCCACCATTAGACTAGGCGGCTTCTTCATCGCCTTGTTTGCCTTGCTTGTAGGCATGTTTGGTGTCGCCAATATCATGTTCGTTTCCGTAAATGAGCGTACCAAGATTATCGGTATCAAAAAAGCCATCGGTGCCAAGCCAAGTGTGATCCTGACAGAATTTCTACTAGAGGCCATGCTCTTGAGCATTTTTGGCGGACTCATTGGCATCCTCTTTACCGTAGGCGTCATGTCCGCGATCAATGCCTTTGACGCCATTCCTTTCAAGTTTTTTGTGTCGCCGATGATGGCACTATTGGGTGTACTGATCGCTGCGATTGTGGGTCTGCTAGCTGGTATGATACCAGCATGGATCGCAAGTCGCAAAGATCCCGTGGTGGCTATCAGGAAATAGGTCCTCTTGCTATCTGCTCTGAGCTGAGGAGCTCGTAATCAAATCTTTGATGAAGCCAACAAGAAGAAGATGAGACCTCTTTTTAGCCCAAGTCGAACGGTGACTCGACCGTCATTGACTTACTTCTTGACGACTTGGTGTGGAGCGCGTGTAGAAAGCTATAAGAATGTAAGTGGTCAATATGCCCCCGAAAAGTCCGATGTCAAGCCTCCGCCCACCGCAGGGAGGCATGTTGCTCCCAACAAGCACTCTTGTTTAGCTAACTCTTGCGCACCCTTCTTCCACCAAAGAACCCAGGGCAGAAATTGGCACCAAAAGCTGCGCAATAAAAAATGTGAGAAATGAAGTACTACTTCGCCTTAGCCACCACTGCTTTGAAAGCCTCAGGGTGGTTCATCGCAAGATCCGCTAGGACTTTACGATTGAGCTCGATGCCAGCTTTGCTGATTCCGTGCATCAGTGTGCTATAGGTCATGCCTTCTTGGCGAGCAGCTGCATTGATACGTGTGATCCATAGTCTGCGGAATGTACGTTTCTTATTGCGTCTGTCTCTGTAGGCATAGCAAAGTGCTTTTTCGACAGCATTCTTAGCTACAGTATAGACATTCTTACGTGCGCCATAGTATCCTTTGGCGGCTTTGAGAATTTTTCTTCTTCTATTTCTAGAAGCGACTGCGTTGACTGATCTTGGCATGATATGGTGTTTGGTGCGCGATAGGGAGCTTCATTGCTACTTGGATCCTACCGGCCATGAAACAATAGTTTTCTTTTTTGAGTAGACTTATCTCAGCGTGAGCATATGTAGTACACGGCGCTCGTCTCCAGCCGAAAGGCCAGTGGCTGTGCGTAGCCTTTTCTTGGCTTTTTTAGACTTGTTGCGCATCATGTGGCTAGTCTTAGCTCTGCGTCTTTTAATCTTTCCTGATCCAGTGACTTTGAATCTTTTCTTTGCACTGGAGTGTGTCTTCATCTTTGGCATGACTCACGCTTTTATAGGTGACCGCATACGCGGTCTCGTCAAAAGGAGGGCAAAGATAGCGACTTAGTACTTAATGTGATAGTGGTATTCTGGGGCTTTTTGCAGATCATATCCCACTCCCATGAGCTGCCCGTCTCAACTTGTCATTGATGGCTCTTCCGAGCCCTTCTTCTGGCAAGAGTTGACAGACGATGATCTTGTGAGGACCTTGATCTAGCTGGCGCATCAGTGCAAAAAGCCGTTGCGCAGCTTCCTGCATATTCCCAGAGGGACTCAGCAAGTACTGTTGGTCTTGTGGAAGCTCCTGTACATTTTGGCGAAAGCCTAAATATGCGATGTCCTCTGTATCATAGTGATCAAGTACTGCGGGCAGAGGATCTAGACTCAGCGCAGTGCGTGGCGCATAGTGACTTGAGAGCATTCCTGGACTACTAGGATTGCTGCTTGATGCTTGTAGCTGGACCTCATAGCCATGTGAGCGGATATCCTCAGCTGTGACGGCACCTTGTCGGAGGATGACGATCATCTCATCACGCCAGTCTATGACGGTGCTCTCTAGGCCGATGGCACTTGCTTCTCCATCTAGGATCATGCGGATCTTGTCCCCAAGCTGGTCTTGCACGTGCTGGGCAGTCGTCGGGCTGATATAGCCAAAAGGATTAGCACTCGGTGCAGCAAGTGGAAAGTCAATTGCCTCAAGCAAAGCTCTTGTCACCGGATGGCTGGGAATCCGCACTGCAACCTTTTCTAGCCCGCTGCAGGTGATGTCTGGCACGGATGACTTGCGCTTGAGAAGTACAGTCAGCGGTCCTGGACTGTAGATGGACAAGAGATGCGCGAGAGGCTCAGGGATATCAGCCAGGTATGACTCGATTTTGCTCAGGCGATCGCTGTGCATGATCAGCGGATCAAAACTGGGTCGCTCCTTGATCTCAAAGATCTTACTCACTACCTGCGGATCTATGGCATTGCCGGCCAGACCATAGACCGTCTCTGTTGGGATTGCCACTACCTCTCCTGCTTGGAGTAGATTGATGGCGCGATGTATATCTGTGCTGATCTCTGCCATGACTGTCCGACAAAGCTCTTGCTATTCTAGATTTTTTCTTCTACGCGGGTTTCATTATCTTCGACCGGCCCGCAAGTAAAGGCTCCTTGAGGCTGCTTGCAGGTTCTGTAATCTATCAATCAACAATTCAACTATGAAGAAATTTTACCTATTGACGCTCGGAGCGCTTTGCTCTTGGCAATTTTTGCTTGCTCAAGTCGAGTTTAGCGATGACTTTGAGAGCTATGCAGCAGGCTCCTTTCTGGCTGTCAGCTCTGACGACTGGGTCACATGGAGTGGCACAAGTGGAGGTGCGGATGATGTCAGAGTCATTGACACGGATGCGGCTGGCGGTGAAAAGTCCATCAGATTTTCATCTTCCGCAGCCAATGGCGGACCAGTGGATATCGTGCTGCCTTTCGGCCAAAAATTTGAAAATGGTCTCTTTACCCTCTCTATGAATGTGAAGGTGTCGGAAGGTGCTGGTGCCTACTGGAATTTTCAGGGCGAGCAGGCTATAGGCGCGGTGTGGTCGCACAACTGCTACTTCTTGCCCAATGGTGATCTACAATTTACAGATGGCAACAATGCGCTGACGCTAGCCACTGGCTTCACAGCCGATACCTGGATTACAGTCTCCTACGAGATCGACTTGACCAATAATCTATGGCAAGTCTTTGTGGACGGAGAGTGTCTTGGTAACTTCTCCAATGAGATCAACAGCCTGGCATCTCTCAATCTTTATCCATTACTAGGACATGACTACTATATTGATGATGTCAGTTTCACATGGGAAGAGGAAGTCGCGACAAAGTCATTTGACGCAGTGGTGTCCACGGAGGCCCTCAGTGTAGGAGGCTTTACAGGAATGACAGAGGAGATCAGAGGTACACTGCGCAATCTCGGTACGGAGACTATCACAGAAGCGACACTGGAAGTACAGTACGCTGATGGCCCACGCAGTTTTGTCCTAGAAGGGCTGAGTCTAGCACAAGGCGAGTCGGTAGACTTTACAGCGCCAGAGGCTTATGAGCTTGCAGAGGGTGTCAATGATGTCCAGATCGAGGTCATCGATCTCAATGCTGGTATGGCAGATGAATCTCCATGCAATAGCAAGACCAGCGGTCGCATGCTCGGCGTCACACCAGTACCCGGCAAGAGCGTCATCGTAGAAGAAGGTACCGGCACATGGTGTGGATGGTGTCCCCGAGGAGCTGTCTTCTTGGATAGACTGGTGGAGAAGTATGGTGATCGATTTATCGGAATTGCGGTGCACAATGGTGATCCCATGGTCGTGCCTGGCTATGATGGTCAACTGGGTTTTCAGGGATACCCTGCTGCCACTGTGATGAGAAAGTCCGCTGATCCTGGCTTCGCCATTCAAGCTCACCTCGAGCTACCATTCCTCCAGTACATGTCAGAAGGCATGGCAGCTGAGTTTGAAGTAGGTGCAGAGTGGGATGCGGATAATGATAGACTACTACATGTCTCACTACTCGTCACAGCGCATGAGCGCCTCACAAGGCTCAATAGTATTGCGATGATGATGTTGGAGGACGGCGTGACAGGCACTGGTAGCGGTTACGCACAGGCCAATTACTACGCAGGAGGAGCCAATGGTGAGATGGGCGGCTACGAAAACCTACCAAGTGTAGTGCCAGCATCGCAGATGGTCTATGATCATGTCGCGCGAGCCATTCCACTTGGAGTCAATGGTACGAGAGATGTATTCGCCGAAGCCATGGAGCCTGGTGACGAGCGCGTCATGACATTCCAGTATGAAGTGCCAGAAGAGTACAATACCAAGAACATGCACATTGTATTTGCATTGCTTGATGTGGCGAGAGATATTGACAATGGCTACCAGATCTCTATCGAAGATGCCATTGCCAATGGTCTACTCACTTCAAGCAGAGACCTTGTGGAGACCGTGTCAGATCTACAAATCGCGCCCAATCCTGTACAAGATCAACTCGTCATGAGCTTCCAGAGCCAAAGGGCACAAGATCTACAATTGGAGATTACTGATCTTCAAGGACGTACCGTCTTGAGTGAAAAAATAGGACTGGAAACTGGCCCAAATCAGATCACACAAGATGTTTCAGATCTACCAGCGGGCAGTTTCATGGTAGCTCTCAGGAGTGATGAGGGTGTCTCTATGAAAAGCTTTATCAAGCAGTAGGAGAGCCGTCTTGCTGATGATTTTAGATGATCCTTCACTTTGCGGTGGAGGATCATTTTTTTTTTTGAGATAGGGCTTTCGCCCAAATGGTCTGACTACGATAGCTATAGGCATAAGGTCATACCTTCCTGTGCTACGTGGTAGCCCTTGTCGATGACATTCTGATATTCTTTACTACCAGGATCAAGGAGCGGATTGGTATGATTGATATGTATAAAGTAGATCTTGGATCTGTGCTTTGCTTGAAGCGTGTCAAAAAGTTTCATGCTCTCTTGCACTGATGGATGAGGTATCTGGCTCATATCTCTACCCCAAAGCTCGGCTCCACTATAAAACGTCGCATCGACAAAAGCATAGTCTACGCGCTCTATCCAGTCTGTGATAGACTCACTCCAGCGTTCCCACTTATCAATGTCCGGAATGAAGAGAGCCTCTTGACTTGGCCCCTGAATATGATAGCCCACTGTCTCGGAGAACTCATCTCTATGTGGCACGAGCAATGGTGTGATCACCAGTCCATCTTGCAAGCTTATGGCTTGATGGTGAAGCATGGGAGAGAGGATGATATTGGAGTCGTTGACAAGCTGACTCCAGGGGCCGCTATGGGCCAAGAAATCTCGCATCCGAGGCATACAGTGAACAGGTACTTTCTGAGCGCCCAGTGCTTCTTTGCCGAGGTACATGAGACCTGTATAGTGACCGATGTGAGCGTGAGTGAGAAATATACCTGATGGTACTGGTGCTTCTGCGCCGGCGAGTTGAGTCTGTACGAGGATGTCCCACTGAGCTGTGAAGTCTGGACTTGCGTCAAATATCCAGGCCTTTCCATTCTCAGGATCCGTGATCCCTATGGATGAGACCTTGGCTTTGGATCGACCCTTCCAGTCAGCACAGCAAGATCTCTTGCAGGAGATCTGAGGCGCACCCGCATCTTGTGCGATGCCAAGCACTGTCAGTTGGATACTGCCACAGGGATTGGCTGGCTCTGACGTCGATACAGTTGGCTGACAAGCCACGAGAACTAGAAAGAAATATGTCAGTGCCAGCCCACCTTTCATAGCTGCAAGATAGGCTGATCTATGCACTATCCAAACGAGCGAGATACTGATCCGCATGATCGAGATGTGTCCGGCGCTTGTCAGCGCTCATCTTGTCCCAGGACCTGACCAACATGCCCAGACGTGGATTCTTGAGGAAAAATTCTCGGTGAGTTGACATGAATCGCCAGAACAAGCCGTCCCAAGTCTCCTGCCAAGGTCCACGACTATAGTTGCTCATCTTGATGACATAGTTGCTGCCGCTGATGTAAGGCTTCGTTGACATGAGCCCACCATCGGCGTACTGACTCATACCATAGACATTGGGGACCATCACCCAGTCGTAGGCATCGATGAACATCTCCATGAACCAACGATAGACCTCATCCGGGGCAAATTCGCACAGACACATAAAGTTGCCCAGAATCATGAGTCGCTCAATGTGATGACAGTATCCTGTGCGAAGGACGCGACGGATCACATCATCAATGGGTGTGATGCCTGTGGTCCCATCATAAAAGGAGTGCGGAATCTTCCGACTGAAGCCCCAGAAGTTGCGCGTTCGTTCTTCGCGGCCTTTGGCCAAGTAGATCAATCGGATAAATTCTCGCCAGCCCATGATCTGTCTGACAAATCCCTCTGTGGAGTTGATGGGTACATCATGCTCGAGCGCATAAGCAATGCTCTTGTCGAGAATCTCGGCAGGCGATAGCAAGCCGACATTGAGCATAGGAGTCAGCACTGAGTGATTTAAGATGACCTGTCCGGCGACGATGGCATCTTCGTAGGGACCAAATTCATGAAATCTTCGCTCGAGAAACTGATCGAGCCAAGACAAGGCAGATTCTCGATCAATAGGGTAGTAAAAGTTCTGTGACACTTCTCCAGGATTATCAGAAAAGTGCTGCTCAGTGTAGTCATTCGCTTCTTCATGATAGGCTGTCCAGTCGGGGAACTGGACATGAGGAGGCGTTTTCTTCTTAGGCCAAGGCTTGCGATTTTCTGTGTCAAATGTCCACTTGCCACCAAGAGGCTCGTCTCGCTGATCCATGAGGATGTGGCGCTTTTTTCTTTGCTCTTTGTACCAGCTGGTCTGGAAGTATTTTTTCTTGTCTTTGGTCAGCCATGTGCCGAGGTCCTCTCGGGTATTGATGAAATTGGGCGAGTCGTAGATCGTGAGATCTAGTCCATGTTTCTCGCAGGCATGTCTCGAGCGACGTTCGATCCAGTCATCAGTAGGATCTATCAGATGCAAGATGTCTCCGCTGGAGAGACCTGAGATGAGTTGGCGAATATCTGAGCGTGGGTCTGAGGCATTGATGTACTCCAACTCTGAGTTTGATACACTACTCAACTCCTCAGCAAAGTATCGCATGCTAGCCCGATGATAGGCGATCTTCTGCTTGTGAAAGGCATATTGGCGGAAGAAGAGCTGCTCCTCGACCAAGTAGATCTTGTCCAATGCTAGAGTGAGTAGAGGGTGATCTGTGTAAAGCTGGTGTGGTAGTATGATGCCTATGTCCATTACCGAGCAAAACAGTCGGAGTAGGTGAGAGTTGCGAAGCACAAAAAAAAGAGGCAAGCCAATCGACTGCCTCTTTTTTTGATAATTACCACCTAGGGTTTATTCGCTAAGCTCTTTTTTTCTGGTCGCCATAGAAGAAATCGAGATAATTTTCTGGATTCATCACGACGTCGTTATTAGACATGAGCTTGATATTGATGTTTTTGCTCTTGGCAGTGGTAGAGAAGTTGTCTAGGATCTCAATGATGTCACGATCAAGGAACTTGGTATTGGATACATCTAGCTCGAGCTGCGTACCTTCTTCTAGACAGTTAAGCTCCTTCAAGATGGCGCCTTTGTTGAAGAAGGTGACTTCCTCGGCAAGCGTCATTTTGACCTTTTTACTACCATCGTCACTATCCTCTTTGTGTAGGAAGTGTGAGTTCTGATAGCTTTTGTAAAGGATGATGACAATACCGACTGCCATGCCAAGAGCGATTCCTTTGAGCAAATCTGTAAATACGATGGCAAGCACTGTCACGATAAATGGCACGAATTGCTGCCAACCTTGCTGGAACATCTCTTTGAAGAGGCGCGGCTTGGCGAGCTTAAAGCCTACGATGAGCAGTATAGCTGCCAAGACGCTGAGTGGAATCATATTGAGGAGGCCAGGGATCAAGAGCACGGAAGTCACAAGAAGGAAACCATGGAAGATGGCTGAGAGCTTCGTCTTACCTCCAGACTGGATATTGGCACTTGATCTGACGATCACTTGCGTTATAGGTAGTCCACCGATCAAGCCAGAGACCATGTTTCCTATACCCTGAGCTACCAATTCTCTATTGGTCGGAGTGACTCTCTTTTGCGGGTCAAGCTTGTCCGTAGCTTCTACACAAAGCAGGGTCTCGAGTGACGCCACCAGCGCGATGGTGAATGCCGTAATCCATACTGCCGGATTGACGATCGCTCCGAAATTGGGCATGCTAAATTGACCGATGAAAGAATCAAAATTGGTCGGTGTTGGAACATTGACGAGGTGGTCTTTGATGATGCCCAGAGAGCTACCCTTCGTGAAGTTGAAGAAGAGTATACCTACCACTACTGCGACCAGAGGTCCTTGGATCAATTGGAAAATCTTAGCCTTCTTGGTGAGTACCGTATTCCACAATATGAGGATGCCGAGAGCAATACAAGCAATGAGTGTCGGTCCAGCAGCAATGTGGTGCCGTAGGTTCCAAATCTCGCTAAAGGTATTTTCACCATCCATTTGCTGGAAAGCAAAATCACCTTCAGGATCAGCATCCCATCCGAAGAAGTGTGGGATCTGTTTGAGAATGATGATCAATCCGATACCCGTCAGCATGCCTTTGATCACCGCAGACGGAAAATAGTAGGCAATGACACCAAAGCGCAATGCACCGAATGCGAGCTGGATCACACCACCGAGTACTACTGCCAGAAGGAAATTCTCGTAACCGAGATTGCCAATAGCGAGGAGGACGATTGCTGCAAGTCCTGCAGCTGGGCCACTGACACCAATCTGTGAGCCACTGATCGCGCCGACAACAATACCACCGACGATGCCTGCAATCAATCCTGAAAAGAGAGGAGCACCACTAGCGAGCGCAATACCCAAGCAGAGAGGTATCGCAACGAAAAATACAACAATACTCGCTGGGAGATCAGATTTCCAATTGGAGAAGAAATTTTGGTTTTGCATAATCGAGCGTAGTTGATAAAAGACTGTAACCAAAGTTATGCAACTATGTTTAATGATAGTAATGCTATCATAGAAAATATCTAAGCTATGATTTGTGAGAGCTACTGTCTTATATTTGTACGATACAATCACGACCATGAGCTACGGCATTCGATTTGATCTCAATGACAGTCTCTCTCTCAGAGATCCTCAGGATACAGAACTGGGACGCAAGATCATTGAAAATGCCATTCTCTTGATCGATAAGCTTGGTTTTGAGGCATTTACATTCAAGAAACTTGCCGCCAAGATCGAGAGCACTGAGTCGTCGATCTATCGCTACTTTGACAATAAGCACATGCTCCTCCTCTTCTTGACCAGTTGGTATTGGGAGTGGTTGAATTATCTGATCATCAGTGAGACCAAGAATATCTCGGATAGTGAGAAAAAGATCAAAATATTAATCAATATCATGGTCAGAGCCAAGTCGGACTCCGCGCATACGCCATATGTCAATGAAGCCTTGCTCCATGAGATCATGGTGAAGGAGGGCGCCAAGAGCTATCACACATCTGCAGTCGATGAAGAGAATCGATCTGGACTTTTTGCGAGCTACAAAGAACTTGTTGAGACCATATCGCAGCTACTACTTGATCACAATCCTACATTTCCCTATGCGCACAGCCTAGCCAGCAATATGTTTGAGATGGCCAACAATCAGATTTTCTTCGCAGAGCATCTGCCTAAGCTCACTGACGTCAAAAGTTGCCAGGATGACTTCGCAGATATCATTGATATGATGGAGTATTTTGTCTTCAAGATTTTGTCTTAGAGATCTTACCACTGCGGCCTCGATTTCTGTATTCATTGTGAAACCAAGATCTATTGGTTTTCTTGTACTCTAATGGTATGTGTGGCATGACATGCCCGCGCAGTTCTGATACACTCAGGATGCGCAGATGACCCAGTCTCTCCGGCTCAGCTGCCAGTGCTAGTCCCACCGCTTGCGTCCACAGGGCAGGCCCAGTCTTGAACCAAGCAGTTTCATTGCAGTAGTCTAAGAGTCGAGAAGTCGCCATATGCAGAGCACGCTCTACGATGGCATTACCAGCTCTGGCCATGACAAAGTTGTTTCCTAGGCTCCCGAAATCTTCTTGATGTATCACAAGGTCCCAATGATACCAGTCATCAGGGAGCGTGCTGAGACAAAGATCATCGGCGTCAGCATAGATGCCACCATCTTTGGCAAGCCGAGCGAGTCGAAAGTAGTCACTTTGAACAGCAGGGTGGTCGCTTGCGTCAAAGGCATCTAGGACCTCGGAGTGAAAGTGTCTTTGTAGATAGTCTCTTGCGTCCTTCTGGTCATAAAAGTGGTAGTCATGTGATGGATGATGATCAGACCATGACTTGGATATGGTTTCTACTGTTGCCGGTCTCACCCTTTGGTCCCAGTACTGGAAGATGCTCAGCGGTATCTTATCAGAGTTGGAGTCCGTGTCTGGTGTATCTAATTTGCCTTGTACGCGCAGTTCTTTGAGGAGGTAGAGGCTTCCGCCAAAATGATGGGGATGCTCATTGATCGTCCTGTAGAGTCCAGTCAGTCTCTCGGCGTCTGACAGCTCTCTCAGTGCTGTGATCTTGCGCATGGCTTCAGGGTCTGTGCGAAGATCATTGATGATTGACGCTATGTGACTTCTAAGAGGCACATGGCGTCGGTGTAGATCTGTGTCGACCATCTCGGTCGCACGCCTGAGTGTGTACATGGCATCGTCTAGCCGATAATCGATCATCTGCAGACTTGCGAGTCGCTGGTAGTAGAGATAGAGTCTGGGTGTTTCTGATATGAGCTGAGTGAATTTGGTCTCTGCCATCTGGTAGTCGTACAGGTAGAAATGACTATTGGCACTGAGGGCGTCAAGCTGTGATTGATGTGCTTGATGCTCTCGAGGAGATTGAGCGATCAGAGTCAAGGCATCCTCATAGTTTCCGTGCTGCATCAGCATATGTACCTCTGCACGGAGCAAGCCAAAGTCCAGAGGATGCCGACGGCGATAGTCGGATAGTAGGTTGTCTCGCAGATTGATCTGTGCATTTCTGTAGAGCTGATCTAGGAGTCTCAGGGCGATCGCCGGTCTATCTGCTGCTTTGGCTAAGAGCTGTACAGCCGCCTGCGGCCGGCCAAGTTCTGATAGGAAGATAGAGTAGTGTAATAGTATGGACGGATGATCAGGAAAGTCTTTGTAAAGCATAGAGTACCATGCTTTTGCTGTAGGTACATGAGTCTTGCTGAATAGTCGACAGATCAGCAAGCGTTCTTCCAGTGTCAAAGCACTCCTTCTCTTGAGGTCAAATAGAGAAAGAGCTTCTGCGAACATCGCACGACCGTGGAGAAAACTAGCGAAGCGGAGTTTTAGATCTCGACGGGTAGGGTGTTTTTCGATTTGCTCTTGATAAACTTCACGGACTCTCTTGAATTTGCCTTGCGCTTGCAGTATGCTTATATGAATGGACTGCAAGCGAAACTCATCAGGAAAGGTCTTGATGAGTTCATTGGTAGATGCTAGTGCTTGCTGATAATCTCCAAGATCGCGAAGGGTTTCTATTTTGCTACATTTGGCCGAAAGGCCCTCCCTTCCACTCAGAGCTCTAGCGATGGCGATCTCAAAGATCTCGTACGCTTCCTGATACCTATCCGCCAAGCGCAGGTACTGACCGAGATGAATCAGACCTGTGGTAGTGAGTCCATCCTCATTGCGCAGCTGCTGATAGCTGCTCTCTGCCATGGGTGTGGAGCCTTCGTGCAGGTATAGCGAGGGCAAGAGAGCTATCCAATCACGAGGGAGACTCCCATCTTCTCGAGCCTGTAGACACAAGGAGATCGCCTCCGAGTATCGATGCATGATGCGGTACTGCTGCAGTAGTGCTTGCTGCCAGACAGGAGAGCTTGCGGCTGACTCAAGGCGCTTTTGAATGAGATCCAGCGACGCTTCTTGCTTTGAGAGTCCGCGCAAGATCGAGAGGTATATTAGACCATATCGCTGATGAGATTTGCCCTCGTCGGCTATGGCCGTGAGTAGCTCATGTGCCTCTTGGAGTTGGCCTTGATCCCGCAATTCTTCTGCAATAAAAAGACGTGCGTTGAACTGCTGTACGGATGAAGCTGCATGCTCGAGAGCAGATCTAAAACTAGCAAGAGCATTACTGCGATCGCCGAGCTTGCGATGATTGATCCCTAGGAGAATATGCGCTTGGAAGTGGTCAGGTCGCAGGACCAGCAGGGCCTCAAGTTGATCTATTGAATCTGTATACCGTGTGACTTGCTGTAGCTGTCGAGCATACTCATGGCGCGCGGCGACGGAGTCTGATCGGATCTGTACTGCTTCCGCAAAATGTCTGAGCGCCTCATCCGACTGACCCAGTTGACGAGCGAGCTGACCTTCTCTGAGAGAAATCTGCAGGTCAGCATGTGGATGCTTGGCTCTGAGCTGATGGAGACTCTGCTTGGCGAGATCATACTGATTCGCAGATAGATAGGAACTAGTAATTTCCAGCAGGAGGCGCTTATGATCCGGTGTGTCTCTGAGCAGATCCTTGAGGATCTTGATGCTTGACTCGTGCTGCTGAGCTCGCCGGAGTGCCTGCGCGTACTTCACGGCGGTGTCCAACTTTTCGGGTGCTTTGTGATAGGCGGTCTTTAGCTCGTCAAGTGTCATCTAGTCATCAATAGGTAGAGCAAAGAAACAAAGCATGTGGAGATTTTGGCTCCTTGCGCACTTGTGGTTTGGGAAAAAGCTCTGATTTGAGCTGAGGGAAACTCACTACGTGGTGTGAGAGCTGGGAAGGACGCTCACAGTGAGCAGTGATCAGAAGTTGATCAAAGAAAAAGGGCCAGGAAATGATTCCTAGCCCTCCTAGATTCAGTTATTTTCCGACAGCGTTTAAGCTGTTTTCTTGACTTCTCCTTGGTGATTCGCCAGGATGCGATCCTGGATCGATTGAGGCACTTTGTGCGCAGCACTGATCCTCGGATAGGACATCGGCCAAAGCATGATGCCAGCTTCATTGGGGTAGAGCGCTTCGTACTCTGAGGCATTGTCATAGCTGCTTCTGTCCTCCTTCTGTGGTAGATAGCTCTCTGCGGCAGCTCCCTCTGCGAAGAGGATTGCATGTTCTTCAAGCTCCACATGGTAGTACTTGAAGCTTGCAGTAGGCTGTGTCTTGATGATATTGACACCATTGACTAGTGCGCCAGCATTGATCAGCAGTCCATCGATGAGCATCGAGTGATCTGGAGATACTCGCAGATCTCTACTTGGTATGTTGTTTCCTAGAGCACCTGCTTTGATGCATATGGGATTGATGCTGTGATTTGGCTCTATGGTCTGATAGCCGATCCACTTGATTTTGCGTGGGCCGTTTTCAGTAGATACGATGTCGCCGATGTTGAGAGATTCAACTGTCTTCTGACCGCTTTCTGTATTAATGGATGTGCCTTGGAGAAAACATTCTGGGGTCGGAGTAGCCATGTTGTCGATGGTCATACTGCCATCAGGCACTCTGCTCATGGACACACCATCTCCAGGTGATCCAAAATCATCTCCTCCGCTTCCACTACCATAGCTAGCCGTCGCCGTGTTTGATCCATCAGAGAGCACCACCACATCTCCGCCATTGTTCATGGCAGGTAGACCAGTGAAAAATCCAGCTGGAGGATCGCCTGGATCCCAATCAGCCACCACTGTAACGTGCTCACCTGGTTGTATGATCGTGCCTCCCGGGAAGGTAAACATTCCTCCTGCAGCGTCAGTAATAGTCCATCCACTGATATCTACTGGGTCGCCAGATGTGTTGAACAATTCAACAAATTCATCATCAGTCTCTGCAGTGCCATCACCGTCTGTGTCGAAGTTGGCTCCTCCACTACTATTCGGATCAGCGAGAATTTCATTGATGACGATGCCTTGCACATCTTCTGCGGTTAACATGGAGCTTTTAACAGAAATTTCTATCCCGTTGAGCTCCTCAGGATTGGTAGATTTTTTCATGGTTGGTAGATTTTCGTAGTTCGTATCGCGAATATAATGCCAAGACAGTTCCCAAACGAGTCTCGCTATATTAAGTTTTCGCGATAGGGGCGATAAATCTGATCAGAAATTGGATGCTAGAGGTGCCTTTCGGCATGGTAGCTACTGCGCACAAGAGGTCCGCTCTCCACAAAGTCAAAGCCTTTGGCTAGACCAACTTCCTTGTACTCTGCAAACTTGTCAGGATGGACGAAACTCGATACTTCTAGGTGACGCTTTGTAGGCTGTAGATACTGTCCGATGGTGAGGACGTCGCATCCATGTGCGATGAGATCGTCCATGGTCTCGTAGACTTGCTCATCGGTCTCGCCAAGTCCAACCATGAATCCGGTCTTGGTGCGGTGTCCCATGTCTTTGGTGCGCTGGATCTGCTCGAGGCTGCGGTCGTATTTGGCCTGTGGTCTTACTTTGCGGTAGAGACTTCTGACTGTCTCCATATTGTGACTGACGACCTCCTGACCACCTTCTACCATACGCTCTAGTGCCTCCCAGTTGGCCCGGACATCGGGGATCAGAGTCTCGATGGTGGTGGTGGGAGACATCTCTTTGGTGAGTCGTACCGTCTGGTACCAGATCTCTGCGCCACGGTCTTTGAGTTCGTCTCGATTGACGCTGGTGATGACAGCATGCTTGACCTGCATGAGCATGATGGCCTCTGCGACACGACGCGGCTCATCTTCGTCGTACTCTGGCGGACGTCCCGTCTTCACAGCGCAGAAGGAGCATGAGCGCGTGCAGACATTACCTAGGATCATGAAGGTTGCGGTACCCGCGCCCCAGCACTCACCCATATTGGGACAGTTGCCGCTCTGGCAGATGGTGTGGAGCTTGTATTCATCAACGAGTGCTCTGACTCGCTTGTAGTCTTCGCCTATGGGCAGCTTGACGCGCAGCCAGTCTGGCTTCCTTGTGCGCTTGGGCTCTTCTGATACTATCGGTAGCTCTATCATCGCAGTGATAATGATCTATGAGACTGTGAAGTTCATCACAATGGACTAATCATACAGTGGAAAGAAACTCATCATGTCGTGTACCTGATTCTTGATCTCGTCGATCTTCGCGAAGTCTTCGGGATCTTTGATCACCTCATCAATCCAGTCGACGATCTGACGGCAGTCATCTTCTTTGATGCCACGTGTGGTGATGGCGGCAGTGCCTACACGGATACCAGAGGTCACAAATGGACTTTGCGTATCAAAGGGCACCATGTTTTTATTCACAGTGATCTCTGCCATTCCGAGCGCTGCTTCGGCGACCTTGCCTGTAACATTTTTGTTGCGCAGATCCAGAAGCATCAGATGATTATCAGTGCCACCAGACACAAGATGATAGTCCAGCTCTACAAATCTTTTGGCCATGGCCTGAGCATTGGCGATGACTTGCTTACCATAGTCCTTGAAGCTGTCTTGAAGAGCTTCGTGGAAGGCGACAGCCTTGGCCGCGATGACATGCTCAAGTGGTCCACCTTGCATGCCTGGAAAGACACCGCTATTGAGGATGGAGGACATCTTGATAGGATTGCCTTTTTTGGTCGTGCGTCCCCATGGATTGTCAAAGTTTTCTCCCATCATGATAATCCCTCCACGTGGTCCGCGGAGCGTCTTATGCGTCGTGGAAGTCACGATGTGACAATGTGGAAGAGGATTATTGAGGAGACCTGCTGCGATGAGGCCTGCAGGATGTGCAATATCTGCGAGTAGGAGTGCTCCGACTTCATCAGCGATTTTGCGGAAGCGTTCATAGTCCCAGTCTCGAGAGTAGGCACTTGCACCGCAGATGATAAGCTTAGGCCTGTGCATTTTAGCGGCAGCCTCCACCTTATCCATATCAATGAGGCCAGTATCTTCTTCGACACCATAGAAGTGTGGCTCATAGACCTTGCCACTGTAGTTTACGGGTGAACCATGACTGAGGTGGCCACCATGACTCAAGTCAAATCCCAGGATCTTATCCCCTGGTTGTAGGCATGCAAGAAAGACGGCAGCATTGGCTTGTGCTCCTGAGTGCGGTTGCACATTGGCATAGCTTGCGCCAAATAGCTCCTTGAGGCGATCGATGGCGAGTTGTTCCACTTCATCGACGACTTCACAGCCACCATAGTAGCGCTTACCGGGATATCCCTCAGCATATTTATTGGTCAAGCAAGAACCCATGGCCTGCATGACTGCCGGGCTGGTGAAGTTCTCTGATGCGATGAGCTCGATGCCATATCGCTGTCGAGAATATTCTCGATCGATGAGTCCCTTGATGGTGGGATCGGTGTGGATGAGAGCATCTGATATGGGTGTGGCGATGTCGTTCATTCTCTTGATGATTTTGGTCGTGGGGTAAAGGTAGGGAGAGTGTAGATGCAAATGATAGTCTCAATCTAGTGAATAGTACTTTGTCGAAGTCAAAAAAAGATATAGTGGTGTCCAAGGAGATGAAGCATTTGCATGGTCAAGATGTATGCGTATGGTTAGTTTTTAGAGCACTATGTCTCTGAATAACATTTTTGACTAAATCTTAGTCAAGTTCTCCGAGATCCTGATCACTACCTCAGTGCCGAGTGTGATCTCATGATCAGTATGATCTATCATGTCTAGTGATAGTCTGAAGTCTGGTCCAGAATTGATCAGCTTTATGCGCTCTTTGAGAATATTGGAAGCTTTGGATGAGTGTGTGGATGTCCTCAGTGCTGCCGATTTGATCCTTCCCACACCATTGTCCCGGATAGAGATAGCAGTGGTCAGTTCATCTACTTCCGTAAAATGTATGTCTATATTTCCTTTTCTATCCTTTAGGTGATAGATGCCATGCAAGATCGCATTCTCTACGACTGGTTGAAGGAGCATGGGTGGAAGTTGCATATCTTGGTCTAGGGTTTCGTCAGTCGTGATGTCAAAATCAAAGGAGTAGTCCATCCTCTTTTGCTCGAGCGTAAGGTACAGACGAAGCAGCGATATTTCATCCTGTAGGCTTATTCGTTCTTCGGTTGAAGCATTCAATATTTTACGCATGAGTAAGGCAAAGTCAGTCAGAAATTCATCGGCCTCATCAGTTTCCTTTTTTTGTATGAAGTATTGCACAGAGGAAAGTGCATTGTAAATGAAGTGAGGATTCATATGGGACTTCAGGGCCTCTAGTTTCAATGAACTCATTCGCAGATTGAGCTCTTGCTCCTTAAATGCCCTCTTGCTCTCTTCTTGCTGCAGGCGAGCGCGATACAGACGTCCTAGAGCAAGGAACAAGATCAGACCTAGTGCTGTAGCTAAGCCATATTTCTGCATGAGAGTTTCTCGCTTTATGATGATCTCTTGAGAACCAGTATTGTCGGAATCCTCATTTATCAAGCGCCTCCATTCGAGCTTATTCTGTCCTCTCCTCAGCTTGCTAATGAAGAGCTTCCGATCATCAAATAGAATTTCGAGATTTGGGTCTGTACTAGAGAAAAGGTTGGTGTATTTTTCTTGTTGATCGCTTGGTGATCTATTGAGATCCCACGTATCAAATGTTATTGTGATATCATCAATGCCACTAGGAATATCGACAATCTTCGACCCACTGAGATCGATGCTATTCCTCGCAGATTGATCATTGAGATAAATGGCTTCATCCAATGTGATTTTTCGACTGGGTCGTAGATCGTTGATAATCTCTTGATTGATCATCTGTATGCCATTGATCGTCGAAACGTAGCAGAAGTCGTCGGACAAAAGCATGCCTCCAGAATTACACTCATTGCTACTAAGTCCATCATTTGTACTGATGGTTCTGAGGATATTCAGATTGGAGTCCAATATGGCAAGACCGATCTGGCCACTCACCCAATAGTTGCCTTTGTGGTCGGATCGGATGGTATGGATCACATTGCTGGGCAAGCCATGTGCAGTGGTAACAGATTTTAGTGAATTGCCCAATCTGTCAATGTGATGCAGCCCAGCGCCATAGGTGGCAACCAGAAATCCGGCACTTGTTTTTTCAATATCCAAGACATCATGATCCGTCAGTTGTGTGGAATTCTGCACGAGGAGTTTACTATTTGTCTCGGTGATCTTTAGAGAGTAGACACCCGTATTGGTACCCAATACGAATTGATCATCATGTCTGATCACGCTGTAAGCAGTCTTACCTGTGGCCGCCACAGTCATGGTGTCAAGTATCGCTCTTGTGCCCATATCAATAAGTGCTAGTGCAACTCTAGTACGATCTGTACCGACTGCCAAGAGCAAATCGCCCTCCATTTCTACGAAGTCATAATATCGCTGATCAGTGGCGACTTGAGTAGGTTGATTTTTAAAATCCCAAAAGTTTAGGTGGTCTTTCGCATTATTGACAGAGAGAGAAATAGTCTGGTCACTCGACTGGTGATAATAAGCGAAATAGTTTCCTCTGAGAAGATCTAGTCCTTCTGATTTTATGGGGATAATACTATCTGCTCTCAATTCATAAATACCACGTGACTCCTTGGCTGTGTATATTTTGCCATTTTCCCTTTGTATGATCCACCACATGACATTGCCAAATTGATCTGATTCTAGTTTTCTAGAGAGATTCGTCTGTATCATTGGATTTTTGTGGCTGAGGTAGTACAGACCATTCCATGTGCCAATGAGCATATCTCGCTCAAAATCTTCAGCATAAATGTCTCGTATAGTATTGACGTCGAGTGACTCAAGGAGATGGTCAAAGCTTGTTTCCTTATCGTCTTTGATCAAGACGAGTCTTTCACTTCTTCTGGTATTATTGGATAATGAGACGAGTAATTGTCCCTTGAGGTCATGAAATGCTCGTGCATATTTGAAGTCATAGCTGGTATGAGCTTGACCAGATGGATAGTCACAAACTTGGACTGTATTTTGTTCCTGACGTGCTATCCAAATTTTGGATTGATGATATGCGATAAATTGAGTGATGGAAGTATCAATTAGTTCTACATCTCCCAATGAATCTATCGCGTAAAGATTACCTTTTTGCGAAAGCAGGAAAGAACACTCTGGATAAGATCTGTAGCTTTTTATTCCATCAGCTAGGATGTCATCTAGAGATAGCGATTCTGAATTTTTGTGATGTTCATTTGCTAGTTGACTACTGTCTATTTGAATCTCTTGATCTTTCCATATATGATAGTGGCCATTTTCATCAAGGATTTCTACGGCGCCATACGCTGAATGACGAATGTATACCCCGGTTTCAATCGGAAGTCCTGCAGGTAAGTCGAGTGGAAGGAATTGATTTCCATCAAATAATTGGGCAGAAACATCTGAAAATATCCATATGCGACCTAGTTTGTCTCGAGTAATCTTCTTGATGGCTCTATGTTCGAGTCCATTTTCTGTCGTATATCTTTTGACCTGGGATATGGAGTAGTCCTGCGCGCCGAGCTTGGTTGATACTACTGTGAGAAGTAGACATATGACAAACGCTATGTACCTGCCGAGGCTCAGATTTCTAGTTTTTCAATGGGTTTGGCCAAAGGTAATCCGGCGCAACAAGAACTTGCCCTATTTGATCCAAGAGTTTTGACACTCAGTCATTCACAACCAGTACAGAGCCTGTGGCTAGTGTGAACGAGGTGAAGGTGGCTGTGTTGGAAGGGTCAGGGAGTTCGCCTCCTCCTTGAAGAAATAAAATGTCTTGATTTTGTGGTCCTGTAAATGTGCATAATCCACTGATTGTGATCTGTGCGTCGTACTGTATGGTAATGGCATTTCCACTATTGTTTGCACTGCTATTGCTATCAAAGACCAAGTCCTTGAGAGAAGTAGAGTTGCAAAGAAAATCCACATAGAGCACTCCTGTTATATTTCCTGAGCAGTCGCGAAATTCGGAGTCAGCAATTACAAGATCACCTCCTCTTTGCCAGATTACACCCCATGCACCACCTGTACAATTTTTGAACAGACAGTCTTCAAATTCGACATCAATGGTGGTGCGAATCACATAGTCAGTAAAATCTTCAAACTTGAGTGATTCGAATCTTACATTATTTGTTGCAATGGCCAATACGAATTCAGGTGATCCAGATACGATTTTGGCACCATTGCCATGGATCTCAAGATCTGCTAGTTGTTGTAGGTAAAATGCGAATCCAATAGGATTGTGGCGCGTAGTCAATGTGATAATGTCAACGGTAGCACGATCGACATCGATGGTGTCAAGACCTGGATTGTTCATGGCGTCATTGACAGCCTGACGAAATGAGCCATATCCACTGTCAGCTTCGGTCGTCACTGTGTACGTCGCTGCAGATGCTGTGTAAAGCGATAAGATAGACGCGAGCCACACTAAGCTTCGGAGTATCATAATTATTACTGATTTCAAGATTGATTAGACCCATTTCATGCATTAGGATTTTTTGAGTATTCCATCTTAGAGATAAGTCTCAGATATTGAATGCGTTGTACATATTAAGATGACATTTTTGTTTGTAACATTTTGTCCCGGTTAAGAAGCCATTTTCCAAATGAGAAATCTCCTAGAAAAGTTGGCTGTGTCAAGTCTTCGAGTCTAGCGTATTTCTGCTTCATAATCAGGCACTTACTCTCCTCGCCATAGCTCGCTATGCCTCGTCGACCAAGCACCCGATTCTATTGCATAATTCCACTATCCTTCGAAGCCTAATGCACGAATTGGGTTAAAGCGGACAGACCACATTGTAGGTTTCAATTTTTCCATCATCACTGATGCGCACGCGATAGCAGTTTCCTGCACTGCTTTTGAGGATGACTCCTTTGTAAGTGCTCTCTACATAGAGGTCACCATTTTGGACAGTGAAGCCTACATTTACGTTCGGCGCATTTTGACATAAGTCACCGATACCATCACCATTACTATCTGCCTGGCCAGGATTTGCGAGGGTGGGGCAATTATCACAGCCATCTCCTACACCATCTCCATCTAGATCTGCTTGATTTGGGTTGAAGTCATCTGGACAGTTGTCCGCACTGCTGATGATGCCATCGAGATCAGGGTCTGGACAGCTCGTAAATACCTCTAAGAAGTCTGCACATCCTGTGGCATTGGTGGAAATATTTAAATTGCCAGTAATTTTTCCAGTTCGCTGCAGAAAATTAAGTACGCAGCAATCTGATAATAAGTCGTTTCCATTGATGCTCACGTCTCCCAACAAGACGAGGTCTTCGAGTTCAGTGATATCTGTGAGATTATCGTTGTTGCTGATGTTGAGAGCATTGGAGATTATGATGAGACTTGAAAAATTACTGAGGTCAACCATATTCTCATTGGAAATAGCCAAGGAGCCAATAGCCTCTATGTTGCCCAGGCCAATAAGAGTACTGAGGGAATTCCCATTCAAGATGAGTGTATTTACTGACGTGGCATTGCTCAAGAGTGTGAGATTACTTAATGAGCTATTATCGGCAATATTCAATATGTTACTCACTTTCGTTGCATTGGGGAGAATATCCAGAGTGCCAAGGATTGCACAATTCTGAATGGTGATACTTCCGATTTCAGTGATGCCTGAGTATTGAGGGGTAGTGCTAAGCAGGTCGCAGTCAACAATGGAGATAGAGCTCACTGGACCTGAAGGATCAAGAGCGCTAATGTCTGTCATAGACTGGCAGCTGAGCAAGTCTAGATTGCCAAGAGTGCTCACTGAGGAGAAAGCACTCAAGTCCCCTAGCGGTCCAGCATTGATGCTCAATACCCCCAGACTCGTTAGACTAGAGAATATTGATACATTGGTGAGTGAGTTGCAACTCCAGAGTTGAACAACATCCAGACTAGCGACACTTGGTAGACCAGAGATGTCATTGAGGTTGGGGAGGAAAGTTAACCTAAGTCCTTTCATGCCCGTCAAGTTGCTCAGATTTCCAATCGTGCTCCAGTTTTGATTTTCAATCGTGATGAGACCATTGAAACTTGTAAGATTGTTCAGGTGAGAAATATCAGAGAGTCCTGTGAAGGCCACTTCGATATTGCCTCCTACAGTCGTCAAGGAACTGAGTTGTGTAATATCTGTCAATGCACTTGCTCCTCGGATGATGAGATCGCCGGTGACTGTAGATATATTACCTAAGCCCGTAAGGTCCGTGAGCCCGGGAGACGATATCGTCAGTGGGCCGTTGATATCAGTTAGTGTGGTAAGAGGACTAAGATCTGTGATATTTCCAAAGCCAATAATTCTCAGGCCATCAGGTTGTGTACATCCAGGATAGTCTGTCGTGAAGCTATTGACTTCGGCCTGGGTTTGTAAGGTTATGACTCCGCTCGGACATGTCGCGAGCAGAGAGTTGCATGTGAGTAGTAGAAAGGATAGTCCGGTGACTAGTTTTTTCATGATGTCAAGGTTTTTATGATTTGGATTATGACGCACTTAGGAGCTTTCGCTCAAATGCCAGTCTGATTAAGTGTGCTTGATTTTTAGCGCCAAGCTTGGACATGGCGTTTTTTCTATGACTAATTACAGTGTGATGTGATATGTATAAATTGTCAGCGATTTCATGCGATGTCATTCCTCTGGAAATAAATTGGATGACCTCAATTTCTCGATGACTGATATTTCTAAATAATTCCATTGCTGAATAAATTATTTGTGTTAATCTAATTCGTCCGTATCAATGAGTTCTGTGCTGATGCTCAGATCTTCCTTGATGATAATGCGCCAATGACGGCCGTCTCCACTGGTCAAAATCAACCCTCTGTTGAGTGCCTGAAATTCCAGGATCCCATCATCAATCGTCATGTCTTGCATGCTCGGTCCTCCGGGGCCTGGAGTTAGGATCAGCTGACCATTTTCGTCGACTTGAAGAATTGACATTTGAGCCTCTCCGGCCTCGTCGATATAGTCAAAGACTACACCGTGATTGGGACTTTCTACAATCGCATCAAGGCTCTCGAGAGCAGTTTGAGGATCATTGGGCCAGCAGGGTACAGAAATTAATGCGCCACTCTGATTAACTGTGATGCCTCTCATGGTTCCCGAAGGTGTCATGGCTTGCAATCCAGTATTGAACGAACTGAATCTGAGGTTTCCACTCTGTATGGCAAGTGCTACGAGTGCCACACTATTGGTACTGCAATCAGTCAGTTGATGAATGGCCTCTAGGACACAGCTGTTGCTAAATGTGGCAATGAGCTTATAGACGCCACCTCGATTTGTGCTAAGGCTAGAACTTGTCTCTCCAGATAGAATTACGTCGGTTCCAGCAATGATTTGATACCATTGATAGCTGACCGAAGCAGCGGGAGGATTGATGATTTGCGATGTGATGGTCAGTGAACTTAGTGTATCGCATGCATAGCAAGGTCCGGCTAGAATAAGCCTTGTAGGTGGTTTGAGACTCACCACGTTGCTAGAGAGGCTATCATGACAACAGAGATCTGTCAGGACCATCTGATAATTACCACTATAGTCACCTAATAGTGTGCTATCCATATAGTCAAAGCTGACAGGTGCGTTGGTGACGGTAGCGGTATGTACACGCTGACCATTTTTCGTCAATTTGATTTCGTAATTACAATCACAAATCAGTCCGGTAGAGTCACAACTTGGAATATCGATTTGGATTCTCACTCCACCACTGCAACAAGAGTCCAAGAGACTTGCTTGAAGAGGACCTATTGACATTGTGTCTTTGACGGGTACGAAAAGACGAGTTTCCTTTGGTGGGCAGTTGCCATTTTGAGCTACTACTCGGTACCAAGTATCTTCATAGAGTGGATTGGTATTGATGACGGTGTTGCCCGTACCTGCACCAGGAATTGGAATCCAGCTGGCACCAGCACTATCGTAAGCTTCCCATATCCATACTGCTGATGCTAAGAGGCAATTGGGTGAATATGATAAAACCAGATCTTCTCCATAGCACAGCGGAAGAGAGTCTCCCGAGGCAATAGAAATCTCACCGATACTTGTCGTGTCATTATATAGCGTGATGGAAGAGCTGCAGCTGATCGGTCCGCAGGGCCCTATAAATTGCACTTCATAGGTAGTAACCGTCGAGCAAGTATTTGGATTGGAGATGGTAAGTGGTGGCGGCTGGTAGCTGAGAGAATCAGTATTGGGCAAGATGTATCGGATGCCATTTTTGACCAGATACCACTCAATCGTGTAGTCACAGTCTGGCAGTGGATTGAGGATCTCAATCAATGCTGGGACAATGGGTGTGTCAATATAGCAATACGACTGATCGGCAGTCAAACTGCAAGTGAAGTTTTCGCAGACATCTATACAGCTGACTTCACTGCGGAGAAGGTCACAAGGGCCTTCATCCTGCCCAAGAATTAATTCCAGTTGATAGCATAGCTTATCGCCAATCAGCGATGGTGATATCTTGAGATCCTGCGAGTCTAGATCAGATTGAAATGGAATGGAATTCCATAATGTATCTGGACAGCTGTCTGCTGCCATGACATACCAATTGGATTGCGACACATCTTTGACAGTTCCAAAATATCCTGCAGAAAATAGTACGTCTATTTCATCTTCACAGACTACCTGTTGCTCAAGATAAATACTATCACAGCAGGGCGTCTGCATGAAAATGCTGGAGCTGCAGGTCACAGGTAGTCCATCGGGACACGTGCAAGTCATCTGAGCACTAAGGCCTAGTTGATTGTACATCGGACAGGCTTGAGTAAATAGAGTGCCCATGACATTCCACCCATTAGCCGTTTGTGTCATTTGATTGATGGTCATGCTGACACCTGCTTGTATCGGATTGATGATGGGTGGACTACAGTTGTTATTGGAACCAGAGATGTCATTTACATCAATATTGAAAGCGTAGGTATCCGCACTATCGGTGCATTGCAAGGCCGCCGCTGACATTGTGATACAGTTGCAATTGACGATGACCAAGAAAGTACAGCTCACTGTATTGCCCTCTTGATCAGTGGCACTGCACGTGACCGTGGTCACGCCGCATGGGAAGAAGTCACCGCTCTGATGACTACAAGTGACGGTAAGAGTATCGTCGCAGTCAGTGGCAATGGGCATTGCAAAAAATATCGTATCACCGCGATCACATGCTGGTACTTGACGAGAAATGGATGGTGGACAAGTGATCTGCGGTAGTCGAGTGTCTGGCCCTACCACAATGGTCTTGCAGACCGTGCCGCACAAGACTCCGGCCGCGTCGTAGACAGTCAGGCACACATCATAGCTGCCAGATTGAATGAAATCATGGTATGGATTGGCTATGGTATAATCTATACTCGCATTATTGAAAATATCCCATTCATAGCTGATCGGTGGAGTCAGCGTGGAATCGATGATTGCGGTAAATTGGACACCGTAGCAATCATCTTGCGTCCATGTCCAGTCTAGTACACATGGTGGTACGCAGATATCACTGCAGAGATAGTCTAGATCATTAAATACGTGCTGACTGAATGGAGATGGTGGAGCTATACTGGTGACCAGAGGAGCAATTGTCGTCGTCTGAATGGTAAAATGATTAAAATTGACGATAGTATCCTTCACACAGTTTGGTGTGGACATATCTAGGTCAGTGACCATGACCAACATATCGGAAAGAAGAAATCCAGATGGATTGTCTTCTCGGCCATCTACATAGTAAATGAAATCAGAGCGTTCATCGACATAGATATGTGCTTTTTGATACTGACTTTCTCCGTCTTCGAGGTACTTAGACCAGATATAGTCTATAGTCCAGGTATTGAGGGCGAGGTCTTCGTCGATGCGAAACTTGACTACAATATTTCGTCCATTGTCAGCCGCGTTTTTGCTTTGACCTACAGCATAGTAATTGTCGTAGGCATCTTTAAAGACTTCTTCAAATTGTCTAATCTCAGGAATTCTGACAGCATCGACGACTTGCGTATTACCATTGTCAATCAGTGCTATCATGGCCTCGCGACTACCGAAGTGATCTCCGACGACAATGTACATTTCGCCGACAGGCGCCAAAGTAGAACTATAGGTGATACCGTGATAAAGATCAATGATATCATCAAGCTGGATACCTTGAATGAGCGCACCATTGACGGGGTCAAATTCTAATACGATTCCATAGTTGTTCCCTCCAGGAAAGGAATTACCTACGGTTATCACTTCTCCAGAGGGGATCGTGAAAAGACCTTTTTGATACTCGTCATCACCTACATAGTCAGTTTCTTGGTACCAACTACCAGTACTCATATTTTTGTTGATATCCATACTGCCTATGACATGCCTATCCTTATCAGATGGCGGTGGCGGAGTCGATCCTATGTAATTTGTAGCACCGGTGAAGTAAAAGTCATGGCCATTGGCGCCTGTTGCTGGGTACTCGTGCCTTGTGATTTCTTCATAATACTCTCTTCCGACATGGTCGTAGCTATTAAAGTTTCCATTGACATTATAGCTTGATCCAAGGTCGTCCACCTTGATGATTACAGATTGATTATCTTGCCATATTCCACCTGCAATAAATGGTAATGTCAGACCTGTGATGAGATATTCGCGGGTAGTGAGATTGTATTCGATATCTCGAAATTCCACTGGGTCCAAGATCTGGTAGTGCCATAAGAGAGCACCAGTGCTTGCATCAAATTTGCTCAATGTTCCATTTTTGATGCCATTTGGTCCAGTATCATGGATATTTCCTAGGACCAATACTTCATTAAATGGGGTGCGCTTGATTTTGATGGGTTGATTATTTTGAAAATCACCATAGAGCTTTTGCCATGGCTCAGGGTCTGAAAGAAAGTTGCAGTCAGGCCGGTCAATCACTTGGACCGTACTCATCACTGTGCCATTACAACCTAAGCCATCATCATAGTCCAATGTGACAGTATAAGTGCCTGGTATGATGTAAGAGTGAGATGGGACACGTGAGTTACTGGTCGACCCATCACCGAAGTCCCAATGGAATGAACCTCCACTAAAGGAAATATATGCCTGAAAGAGATGAATTTCATTGGGGCATAGGCTCGTGTCCGGCAATGAAATGGCGCAATTGCTTCCACCACATTCGGCGAATTGGATCAGCTCTTCTGTGGTGGCGACCAATTTGTCTTTGCCAGATACGGCCAGCTGTGTTGCATAGCAGATATTGCCAAAGTGATCATTGTCAAGAGGATAATAATTGGTGCCGTCATAGACTACTCCCTTGTCGTAGCCTGTGGACGAAATGTCTTGAAATAGGCCAACAATATAGATATGGCCGGCATATAAATCCATGTCCCAGGGATCACCGCCCAGCACACCCGTATTGGGTCTCCAACTAGCAGTTCCATCCAAAAAGATTCCATAGGCACGTGAGCTTGGGACTGTTCCCACTGAGGAGAATCTGCCAGTGATGTGGATTTCATTTCCAAGCGTGACAATATCATAGTCATTTTCAAATTGTGGTGGTATTACGGAGGTCAATCCATCTAGCCCAAGGGATCTTAGAGTTGCAGCACCAGTAGATGCAGTGGGATTTTGAAAAATTGTAATGTTCTCACTCGTGCCGAAATTGGTGCCAAAAGGTCCGATGGCAACGAGCTCAGTGCTATATGCGCCAATCTCCCATATCGCGTGACTATTGCTAAAGAGGGTAGCGCTGAAATTTGGTGTACCAGTCGAGCTCCTCCAGATATTGGATCCCAGACCATTTTCTCCTGCGGCATAGATATGTCCATTGGCTACTTCGTAGTCGTACACATCAAGATCAAGCCCCGGGAGCAAATTAACGATTGGTGCTGCTCCATATATACTCGCGTCAAAGTAGGCTGGAACTGTTCCTGATATAAATAATTTATTGTCAAATACCTCGATATCACCGAAGTCGGCAACATGGGTATATTGGATATTCCAAGTTTCTGTTGTTTCATTCCAGAGGGCAATTTCATTGGTAGAACTTGCCAAGAGATAACCATCAAATTCGACAATATCATAGACATAAAATCCGGTGGGACCAGATGGACCATACCACTCAGGAATAGGATTGTAACCAATGATGTCTGTACATGGACAATTGCCAAAATCAAGATGGATGATTGTAGTATCGAGTGAAGTGAATAAATAGTGCGGAGCGCCGTTGAGTGGAGTGCCTTGGTCAAAGCCAGATTGATTTTGCTCTGTGATGTAGTAGTATCCGGAGAGGTACACTTCAAACGTGTAATCTCCACTAGCATCTGTGACAGTTGTTTGGAGGATGTTGCCACTGGCATCTCTAAGCTCGATGGTCCAACCAGGTACTTTTTGTTCGCCATTATTCAGGACGCCGTCACAGTCGGTATCTATCCATTTTGAGCCGGAAAGTATTGCGGGATTGCTGCTTGAGCAAAGAATAGAATCCCAAACGAAGCCATCGTACATGACGATCACATCTTGTGTCTGAGCTGTGAGATTGGTGGTGCCAATTCCAGCCAGTGTTCTCAAACTACTGAGCGGAACGAGACTTGAAGCTGAAATTGAGTCGCAGACAGTATTGACGATGCCGGCCGCGTCAGTGTTGGCAATCAATACGTCATACTCTAGCTGGCCGGATGAGGGCCACACATCACCGCATAGGCAAATATCACTAGCGCTCCCATCAATATCCGTCAGGGCGGCTTGTTCGAAAGCTGAGTCTTCATATCCGCGACTCCAAATCAAGTTTCCGGTAGGGTCTATCTTGGCCAGAAAAGAGCTTCCCTCATCATCGCTCATGGACAGTGCTTCGAGGATATTTCCTTGTCCAGCAAGAAGGAGTCCGGATCCATCATCTGCTGAAGTCATGTCTTGAATTTTGGTGCCATGATTAGGTGCAGAAAATTGTTTGGACCATATGATATTGCCGCGGTCATTGGGCGAACCTGCACCTTGCACGCGCATGACATATCCATAGCTGCGCAAATTGGGAGCTGGATTGTCGATATAATTTCCAGCAAGGATAATGTCATCATCCAAAATGGCAGCTGAGACGCCATTTTCATCATTGATGGCATCGCCATCTATATCATACACCATTCTTTTTGCTGGCGTCAGATTGTCCGTAATTAATGTAAGAAACACTCGGCTCCCAGCGGTACCTGTGATAGCGTACTGTGGAGTTTGTGGAGCGGGCCATCTAGGTGTGGTGATGATATCTGCTGGCTGGGAAGACAAACTGACGCCGCCCACTATGATGTCAAGTTCTCTTGTGGTACTAGGAACTCCTGTATTCAAGTCAATCTTGCTCACGATAGTGCGGGTGCCATTTTTCCTCATCAATACGATGGCTTCTGTGCCGGTAGGAGCTACTTCTACATCAACGGCATATGTGGAGTAGCCTGCATTATTAAAGAGTATCTTGTGCCAAGTGACATTGAGAGATGCATCTAGCCGCATAGCATGCGTCTCAAAAAAATATGAGCTTCCTGGTAAGAAGGCCTGATTTGTTTTGGCAGTAAATACGATGATATATCCATCACAATTTCCAGTGCTCTGGTCGTACACTATTTTGGCGGAGGCGTCCTCATAGATCGAGTAGTGATTTCTTTCACTGATTTCTGGGAAGCTGAGGCTGGCAGATAGTGCGCTTCCGCGAAAATGCTGGATATTGATGAAGTCATCGGTACTGCTCGCGACAGTACCTTCAATATGAGAAACGACGAGCTGCTGACCTAAACATTCGTCACAGACAATATCGAGTGATCTATCATTGAAGTTTAATGGGGACGAAAGTTCAGTACGATGTATTTGGGCGAAAGCCCCAAGACTACATAGGGAGAACAAAAAAGAAAATAATGCTTTCATGTCAAGCTTGGAATTAAGGGCAAGGAGTGATGGTGAGTGCAGTGCTGTCGACACAGCCGTAGCTGTCTGTGACGGTGACGTAATATGTGGTGCCAGCGGCAATCGGGACATGTCTGATGTCACATCCATTAGTTGATATCATCGTTCCACTATCCCATCCCCACTGGTATGTGCTGATAGGACCACAATCACTTTCCGAAAAGCATGCCGTAAGGTTAATTGTGTCTCCCACAGTCGGGCAAATATTTGGACTGAGCGGGCAGCTGATTCTTGCGATTGGCTCACATATATTGAGGCATAGTTGATTGGATCTGTAGAGACCGCAATCATCTTGTGCTTCAACATAGCAGCATGACTCCGTAGATCGCGTAAGGGCTGTATCTGATGAGACCGCCAGTCCGTCACATATCCACCGGTATTGGACATTGGTATCAGGATTGACAATCGTCCATAGGGTGCTGTCATCAGCACATATTGTATCGATGCCTTGAATCTGTAGAGGGCTGCGAGGGCGAGTCGTCAATCCTATCGCATTGCTGTAGCATGTGTCACATCCAGATGGATTACTCTCTGGAATACAGCACACACGATAAAAGATCGTGTCTGAAGTCCAAAAACTGCGAGGGACAATATTGGTATTAATAGAACTATTGGTAGCTCCAAGAAAAAAGTGTGTAGTAAAATCTCTGTCAAAAGAATATTGCCAATTGGGCGTACAATTGCTAAATGTTCCTGTCATATTGACTTTGGCATATCCGCCTCCGCATATCTCATAGATCTTCGGTGAGCTATTGATGAGCTCGACAGAATCTTGAATGGCCATAATGTCTATGGAGTCGCATATGGGGACCGGGTCTACATTGAAGCAGGTCTCCCATGTCATACTCTTTGTAGAGTCACAGTGTGTGACATCAGCTCTGAAGCATACAGAGCCTGCAGGAGTCGGTGGGCCATGTGCATAGGCGAAATTGACGGAGTTCTGTACGGCGGTAATGGGGAAGTCCACACCGTTGATACTGTAAGTCCAGTCTATGGTAACCTCAGCTGACAGAGGGAGCTGAAGAAATGGATATGAGGAGTTTAAGAAAACTTGAAACGATATTTGATCTCCTTCACAGAATAAATTATTCGAGAAGTTGGAGCTTGCCGTGAGAGTGGTGGAGTCAAGCGGGCAACAGATCTTGATGGTGGCTTCTGGCGTATAGTACACACAGGTATCCAGATCGTCGTCCACGATCATCTGCGCGATTCGAAAATCCCATATTTCATGCCCTATGAAATTTTGCGAGCAACTCAGATTCAATTGACCGGGACCGATGCCAAAACAAGTCCCATTGAATGCAGCCAACGGAGCTGCCTCCCAGCCATTTCCTCTGTTGTATTCCCAAAGAGCAGTAGTTCCATCTGGTGGGTTAATTGCCGCACCACTAGTGTCGATAACGCAAAAATGTAGTGGGTCTCCAGAGCAGATAAGGCTTGCACTATCTGTACGTGAATAATTGCTTATCTGAATCTGATACTCTTGTGGATAGAGCATGGGATTGGTCGCACAAACAAAATTGCTTGTAGTTGCCAGTAGAGCCAAGTTTACGAGTGACCCGTTGATCGTGGTTCCCGTCAGATTCCTGTCTTCCAGGATGGTAATACTTGTGTTGTCATTTCCTGGATCTCCTTGATCCATTGTGTACAGTCCTACAAGTTGAGCCTGTGAGGGGTCAGTTGGGTCTATTCTACATTTTCTTTGAGAGCAAATTTCTAAGCTGCTGCGTGCTACGTCATATATCCGGAGTTCGTCGATATCACCCTTGAAGTAGGTGCCGGCGGCGAGGGTATAAAAACTACCCAAGACGATGCTTGTAGGAGCATCGAGTGTGCAAGCATTGCTGAAGACACTGTTACAGTCCAGGAATACCTCTATACTTCCACTCTGATAAACCACCGCGATATGATGCCACTGAGTCCGAATACCACTGCTCAAAGTACCGCCGATACCACAAGCTGGTCCAAAGCCGTCTAGTAAGAGGTCGCCATTACAATCTGAAAGGGATAAGTACTCGTTGGTAGAGGCGTTTCTCAATGTCAGGATAGACTCGTTGTCACAACTTAGAGAATTGCTCGAGGAAGAAGATCGAAACCATAGCTCGACGGTCCAGTCTGATGAGCTTGGAAGATTTACAGCGTTGAGCAGGACATGATCTTGGTTGGCAGATTCAAAATTGAGTTGGCGATTTTCGCATTGAGCACTCAAGGGCAAAGAGAAAATATCCAAGATGCTGAAAATAAAGAGAGTAATAATGATCCGTACAGACATGTGTTCCATTCTTTTTTTCGGGGAAGTGATTCAAATATCATTGGGTCAATGGAGGAATTTGGTTGCCTTCAGACGATCGGTAAATGGTATTGAACCTGTGGTGCTCTCGGGTGTCACTAACCGATGGTGGGATAATCCTATCCGATCGTAGCATCGGACTTGAGAGGCCATAGAATATGGTGTAACTTGTGAACGGATGAAAGGATGGCTTTGGATTTGCTTTTGGGCCTTGAGCCTCGGAGCTGATGTCTTATCGGCACAGATCTCGCATGTCCATTTCACCACGAGTGATGGCTTGCCATCTGACTATGTCTATGGAGCGCTTGAGGATAAAGAGGGTCAGATGTGGATCTATACGGACGCTGGAGTTGCGAAGTTTGATGGCGCAGAATTCACCATTTTCGATCGAAGCTCAGGTCTCCCATCAGATGATATATTCTATTTACACGAGGATGATGAGGGACGTCTCTGGGCTTTTAATGTTGAAAATCAGCCATGTTATATTCAAGAAGATAGTGTTGTTGTATTTGAAGGCGACTACCGAGTATTTTATGAGCATGCACAGAGAATATATGCGTACAAGCATGGTGTTTTGGAGCTCTTTGATCCAAGTTCCTCAAGGTTTATCCCACAAGAGTCAAATAATGTTCTGGTAGAGATTGGTCCCGAGGATTTTCTTGATCTCATGAAAAGGGTTTTTTCTGTGACTGATGTGGCGAATGCAGATGACCATTTGGACAACATCGCTTCAATACTCAGTAAGAAAATGGCGGGAAATAATGGTCGCATGAGTGGTCTAATAAGTCCTGAGGCCAGCTATGTTTATTTCTCAGGAGGAGATGAGTTGTTTGTTTACAATGTGGATTCCAAGAAATCAATGCAGTTCGACTTTGAAGGAACAAGTATACATCATTCGGATAAAGCAGTCAGCCTTGAAGGTGCGAATCTGCGCGTCAGTACTTCATCGTATTCAGCGCTATTCTCACCAGAGTTGGACCTGATCGAGCAGGTGAATTATGGCTTGGGCTTTGGACATGTTGTGAGTCTCCGATCAGCCAAAGATTCCGAGGGAAACTTGTGGGTTGGCTCCCGAAATGACGGTTTGTACCTATTTCCTTCAGAGGCTCTTGCCGCTCATCATATAGCCCCCCTCAAGGGTAGTGCGGGGATGAGATACATTGTACCTCAGCAAAATTCTTTTCTTTCTATTACTGATGAGGCTGACGTAATCAGCCATACTGATAATTTAGATATTTCATATAACCCTGGTCGAGTAAATGGAATTACCACTATGAGTGGTGGGACAGTATTTCAATATACATCTGGGAAAACACAGGTTGTTCAGAATGGAAAGGATGTCGAAGGCGTTCATGATCTTTTCGAGCGTGTTGAACTTGATGTCAGTGTTTATCGAATAAAGTTCAATGATTTAGCAAATGTCAAGTTGCTCCGATTGAACCAAGATAACTCGATCATGTGGTTTACCTACTTGAATCAATGTTATAAAGTGGTAGATGATGGTAGCTCGAGCCTCATTGCTGTCCCTGTCAAATATTCAGTACTAGACTACATCTGTGAGGAGGACTTCTGTATCATCTTGACAGACGATGGACTCTTACTAGAAAAGAATGGCATTGTTTTCAATACAGTTGATTTTAAAAGTGTTGAAAGGATCTACTTTTTATCAAGCAATGAAGTTGTATTATCCACATATGACCATCAAGTATTGAGACTAGATCTACAATCCCATGTGGTCGATACTTTGATGTCGGACATTCGTGTGCGAGATATCGAGGTGGCTAGTGCCAATGAAATCTATGTGGCGGATCGACAGGCGATACATTATTTGCGAGCGAGTGCTGGACGCTTTGAGCTTGCCTATACTTATGACTGGAAGGATGGCCTAGCTGCTCAGAATATCAATGACATTGCCCTGGCAGAGTCGAGTCTATTTAGCGCAGGGACTAATGGCATCTTTGAGATTCCGATAAGAAAGCAATTGTCAAAGCCTCTTACAGTGATTGGTGGCGATTTTTATTGGCAAAACCATACCAGAGAGGGGAACTATCAGACTGGAGATGCGATCAATGCCTCCTATAATTTAAGGCATTATCCTAGTTATGGGCACATTATGTACGAATATAAACTCAGCCCAGAAGATATGGTGTGGAAGCAAACCACTGAAAGGGATTTAAGATTTAGTGGCCTTTCGGCTGGGAATTATACCTTGCAAGTCAAGGCAACAGATCGCTTTGGGAATCAATATGAATTGGAGCCTTGGTCATTCCGCGTCAAGTCGCCATGGTGGCGCACCTGGTATTCAGGAATTGCAGCTGTCTTGCTGTGTTTTCTCATCGGAGCATATGCCTATCGCAGCTTTATCTCGCGCAGACACCAAAAAGAGGTGCTAGCACACCAGCTGAGGGAAGAGGTCACAAGACTTCAATTACAAGGTGTGAAATCTCATCTCAAACCTGATTTTGTCTTCAACACACTTTCTGCATTACAATATCATATAGGTAAGGGTGATCATGATCTAGCCGAAGAGCAATTAAATCAGCTAGGTGACATTATCAGATATACTGTGAAGCGAAGTGACTCACCTTGGTCCACCATTGATGAGGAATTGAGCCTTATGAAAAAATATATTTCTCTGCAAAATTTCCGATATGATTCTAACATGAGGCTAGATGTGATCATGTTGCGCTCTGTGACGGGTCGAGAAGTATTTCCGAGTATGATTCTCATGAGTTTTTTGGAATGCATCACTCAGGATCTAGTGTCATTGGATGCTTCCAAAGAGCTCAGCCTGAATCTGGAAATTCAGCGTGAAAAATCCCACTTCCTAGTCATGATCTTAGTGGAAGGGAGCGCACAGGCCGTACAAGGTATCCAATTGACAGAAAGCTCTATGCCTGGCTTATTGCAGTGGAGAGATTCCGATCTTGTGACCTTATCATGGAGTTCGGAGCGATTTGTTCAGCAGATAACGATTAACATTGAAGTAGAAATCCATGAAGAAGTATCGATGCTTGCTAGTTGATGACGAGTACAAGGTTCGCTCTGTGCTGAGAACAAAGCTTGAGAAACTTTGTCCGGAGATCAATATCGTTGCAGAAGCTTGCGATGTTCCAGAGGCGAGGCAAATGATCACCGATCATAGTCCAGATATTGTGTTTTTGGATATTTCTATGCCGGGTGAGACAGGTCTTGACTTGCTTCGATCTATAGAACCCAGCTTTCAAATCATCTTTGCCACGGGGCATCATGAGTACGGACTCGATGCCTTGAAGTTGGCTGCAGTGGATTATATCCTTAAACCCTTTCGCTCAGAGGATCTGCGTCAAGCTGTAGATCGTGCAGTCGTAGCTTTGGATCAGAAAGATCGTCTCGACAAATACGAGGCACTCATATCCAATATCGATCAAGATGATCGCACAGAGCAGACATTGGCTATTGCCGTAGGATCTAATCTGGAATATGTCAAGCTCAAGCGAATTATCAGATTTGAAGGCTGGCAGAGATATACGAAGATCTATTGTGACAATGGTGATCACTACTTATCGAGCTACAATCTTGGACACTATGTGAAAATGCTCCATGATCATGACTTCTACCTGTGTCATAAGTCTCACTTTATCAATATCTCAAGGATCTCTCGGTACAACAAAGAAGGCTTTGTCTACCTAGGCGATGAAAATCCCATTCCAGTGAGCAGAAGAAAGCGTGGTGAGTTTGTGACGGAGGTCCTATCAGCTACGAGCTAGCACAAAAAAAATGCCCTCCACGATGGGAGGGCCACAATCCAATTCTCAAAAACTTCTGCATTTTGGGACTATACAAGGGTGTGCTCGAGAGTGATAATGTCTCTCTTGATCGCCAGCCATATCATATGCGCAACATTTTTGGCGGAGAGCTTGTGCTGAATGTTCTTGACATGCGTATTGATTGTGTGTCGTGATAAGTAGAGCTCAGTGGCGATTTCTTTGTGAGTGAGTCCATTGGCTAGGAGCATAATCACTTCGGTTTCTCTTGGGCTAATCATCTTTGCGGGTTTTTAATTTTTGACCTTTGGAGTTCTTTTTTGCCTTGGTGGTGAGTAGCATAGAGTAGCTGATCTCTGCTCTCAGTAGGCGATCCTTGATGGAGAGCTGGATATTTCTATCTCTAGTATACTCACCGATCAGTCTTGACATGCCTACTTAGACTTGAACCTGACTTTTATCAAGTCTTTTTTGCACACCAATTCCATAACTTGCGAGGACTTCCCAGTCTTTTGGTGCCATATGAGACATATCGAGCTTGCTGGGTTTTTCTGTCTCATTGACAAATCTACCTTGTATATCAAGCTTAGATTTTACGTGTTTTCTCAGATCAGTTCCTGCATAGGCAAATAGTCTGAGATCGCCGTCTCCAAAGTAGATCTGGGCATAAAATGGAATGTCCACACTCGAGCTGGTGTATCGTGCTCCTACACCCGCATAGATGTGCTCATCCATGAACGAATAGTCAAAATCCGAGTAGAGATCGAAAGACTGCTTGGAGTATGAAATTCCTGATCTCAAGGAGACAAATTCATTGAAGGCATATCCAAAGAAAATACCATTGCGCAATTGAGAAATGCCATCTTCAAACAAGAGATATTCGTTGCCAGAATCGTGATGAGTGTAGCTTGTCTTTTGTACGCCGGTATGCACTCCAAGGCTAAGCTGGGCAAAGCTAAAGAGAGGGAGCATGATGCTCATAAGTATGAAAATAGTTCTCATGTTTAGGTTTGTTTTTTGTGTTTTAGGTCTTTTTGTGTTTTAAGGAAAGTGGCCATCCTTTGACCCAAAGATGAGATGGCTACAAATTGAAGTCTATATAACTTTTGCTATACTCCAGCATCGATTACACCATCAAAAATGATAGTGCAAAGAGATCCCATGGAGTAGAAAGAATAGAATTGAAGGATAGGAAATCTATGAATCCTAGAATGGAATCAGTCGCGTCCGAGATATTTATTGATGGCCTCTGTACGATTGTTGACTTGCAGCTTCTTATAGATCTTGTGGATGTGCTGCTTGACGGTGCCAGTTGTGATACCTAGTTCTGTACCGATCTCCTTGTAGAGCATGCCTTGACTCAGATGAGATAGGATTTCCTGCTCTCTATCGCTGAGGATTTCTAGCGCAGCATTAGCTTCCGACTGCGCTTTGAATTTCCCAAACTCTGTGATCACTTTGCGAGCAATGATAGGATTCATCGGAGAGCCACCGGCAACAAGCTCCTTCAAGGCTTGTAAGATCTCTACCGGTGCGGCATGCTTGAGGATATAGCCTGTAGCTCCAGCTTGTAGAGATTGAAAGACTTTGTCACTCTCTTCAAATACGGTGAACATGCAAAACTCCATCTCTGATTGAATCTCCTTGAGCTTGATCATGGTATCTAATACACGAATTGGCTTAGATGTAGTAGCTCAGTCTTGCTCTAGAGTAGAAGAGCCCCTCCACATACATGGAGAGGCCTGCATTCTATCTCGTCTTCTTTGACGGGGTATGCGAAGTTGCCTTACAGACTACCTAGACCTCCCCTTGGAAAATGCTCTCCTTCTAGACTCGATCGTGAAGACATTGGGCACCTGAAAGTTTCGGTCTTCCTCCGCTGAGAGTGTCATCAATACCCTCTGCAGCAATTGATCCATGGTGCCATCCATAGCATTTTGGCCGCAGCCATCAATCATTGCTTCAAATAGTGCTCCACTGGTCACTTCAAAGCTCTCATTGAGTGTGATGGTACTACCGGCGTCATAGGTCACATCAGCATTGCTACCGATGGTCTGTGTGGACTCGATCGCGCCATCTGTCTCATAGGTGACGACACCATCCTCTACACCGGTGAGTGCATTGGGTCCTGCGTAGTCTGTGGGGCATCCGCCACAGTCAGCTACCACAACGGTTGCTGTCGTGCAATTCACTTCGCAGGATACACCGATGACACAGAGTTCTATCTCATGATCGCCAGCAGAGGCAAATGAGAAGTCCTCACTAGCAGCATCGCCGGTAGCTACTACCTGTCCAGCAGTGCTTACCGTCCACACGTACGACTCTGTGGTGCCTGCTCCTTGGGTACACAGTGAGCTGTTTTCTGAAAAGGTATAAGCAGTGCCATCATTACAAAAACCTTCAGGTGGATCGGGCACATTGATGTCGACCGTGGGCAGATCGGGTTTGAATTCAGGAAATACGGCATGACCGATCTCCAGTCCCCAGCTAGAGCCATTGTCATATCGAAACCAATCTCCATTGCTCCACTCTTCCCAAGCCGTGGTCGGGTTTTGTTCGCCGTCAGAATTGGTCAGGATGCCCATATCGCCACCAGACAGACTCATGAGTCCAGAGATGCCCACATAGATCCGATCACTGCTCACAGATATCGGACTACCACTGAGATCTACGTATGCACACTCGGAGGGTATGTCGACATTCTCATCGCCGTCTGTGTCTGTCCATGCCAGACTGTTGACGTCTACAGTGGTCGAGCCCAGTAGTGTTCCTGGTTCTCCACTCGTGCCATCATCATCCCAGACACCGACGGTCAGGTTGCCACTCGTGCCAGCATCCACCACAGCGCATATCGTGATTCCTGTGATCTCTGAGGGTGTGCAAAGTCCATTGGCGGATAGGACGAATTCTTCCACCTTGGATTCATCATTGTATCCATTGGATCCTGAGACATATCCACCATTGGACGAAGTGATCAGAGTGATATTATCATTGGTCAGATCCAGATTGTTGAGATCGAAGCAGCCACCTTCGCAACTAGGATCTTCGAGCGGGAGAGCATTGATTTCTATATCTTGTGTGGCGGTATTGCTACTGGTGCCTGCGCTATTTGAGGCTACTAGGCTCACTGAGAGTGTACCAGATGCCGAGACTGTGACACTAGGAAATTGCTCAGTCGACGTACCAGGAGATACACCTGCACCAGTGAATGTCCAGTCCCAGGTATCTGGAAAGTCCGTTGAGGTATCCATGAAGTCTATGGCAACAGTGGTTCCCAAGCAAAGATCTATCGGTCCATCATCCGAGGCTGTAAACGAGGCAGTCGGAGGATTGACAGCAATCGGGTCAAGATCTATGACATATTGATACATCTGTACCTCATTGACACTTCCAGTCTGCTGGATTCGGAGATAAAAAGTACCAGCGCCAATACTTGTGCTAATGACTTCATCCACTCCAGTCCCATTGGCATCGGCAGATGCTAGGACAGTACTGCCATCTGAGGCCAGCAAGTCCATTTCAAGATTGGCAAAATTGGAAGGGTCATAGCTTGTCCCCGGTTGACAACTTCCATTGGCGTTTTGAGCTCCCTCGAGGTAGGTAGAGCCAGTATTGGACAGTGTGATTTCTATATCAGCTGCATTTGCGATATTAAACTCGAAGTAATCGATGTCGCTATTGTCATCGATACTCAGCGTATCACGTGTGGTGAGACTAGGGAGGACCAGGCTGCCGAGATCCGTGGCGGTAGTAGAACTATTATTGTTTTCTTCTGCGTCTCCATATAGCCGATTGACAGCGAGGATGTCATCCTCCTGTGGTCCAGCAAATGCTGTGGTCACAAAAGGTTCCATCAGTTTTGTCTCATTGACTGGGCAAACATGGGAGATTCCTAGGCCATGCCCGATTTCGTGTTGGAGTACATTAAGGACAGCCAGATTGGAGCTATTTTCATAAAAATTATCGCCGGTGTCGATGATCATATCACCACTATTGGGGAAGTAATTGCATGCCAGCACATTGCTGTTGCCATCAATGAAATTTCCTCCGATGCGATGATCTCCTCTCACTCCGGCTGCACCAGCTGTGAAGGGGAAATTGGCACCGTCATCATTGGGCTCATAGACGAAGCTCAGGCCGGAGACCTCTGACCAGATCTCAAACATATCGATGAAGAGAGTATGCCAAGGGGCAGTCGTGAAGTCACCAGGTGTCGTCGGCTCTCCGAAGACATCATTGAAAAAAGCAATGAATCCGCTTGTGCTACTCTCATCGTTACAGTCACTGGTGATGGTCGTACCGTCAGGCACATAGCTCCAGCTCAATATCGTCGGGTCACCTTGGCCAAGACCACTTCCAGAATTGACTGTGGAGCTCCAGCGATCGGCATCACCTGCTTGATATCGATTCATAGCGACACCCAAGCTGTGCTGGAGATCATGCTCAATACGATAGAACTTTTCGACAACCCTGGGATCGGTATCTGGTGCCCAGCAGCGACTCTTTTCCAGATAGCTACCAGGACTTTGGAGTGCTACCTCGATATGCCGCTGTAAATAAGATTGATAGAATGGGGTAAAGGACTGACTATTGAGTTCGATCAGATGACTTTTCAAAGCACGCTTCGCTTGGGCTGTCCTGTAGGCCTCTTGTATAGAAGACTGCTCCATCATCAGGATGAATCCGGCGATGAAAGCTAGGAGGAGAGTGACAATTGCCTTTCCTTTCATATTTGCGCTTTTTGGCCTTACGAACTTAAGCTAATATAACGGACAGAGAGGCTCAACAGTCTTGCATTGTTCAGACTTGTCTGATTCGCTTCATATACTGGACTCGAGGCTCGACATTTTCTGTCATAGAAAGTTCAAGGCCATCGATAGGCTTCGTTGCTGGACTGCATCAGCTGTCCGCCAAAAACAAGAAAGCCCCTCCGCTTGCGTGGAGAGGCTTTCTCTTTTTATCATTTGCGCTTGAGCGCTTCTGATTATCTTAGGCCTAGAGCCTTAAGAGTCTCGATGTTCAATGATCCGATAGGAAGATTGTTATCTCTCTGGAATTGCTCAAGAGCTCTCTTTGTAGCACCACCGAATACACCGTCAGCAGGACCTGGGTTGTATCCTTTGTCGATCAATGCTCTCTGAACGCTTCTGTAGAGGTCTGGAGTTTGATCAGCAGCACATACGACTTCTCTGAAGTCAGAGAAACCACCTTCTTTGACTAGTACTTGCTTTGATACAGTCTTGTACTGAGCAGGAATGTCTGTGCTTGTCACGCCAGCAGGAGTAGCAAGTGTCTGGTAGCTTCTTGACTCATATCTCGCAGGTACTTCTACAACTCTTGTAGTCGCAGGAGTTACGAGCTTCTGGTATGTACGAGTCTCATATCTTGCAGGTACTTCGATTGTCTCTACTCTTGCAGGCTCTGCGAGCTTCTTGTAGGTACGTGTCGTATACTCATTGCAATCTACATCACCAGCAGCATCATCTCCGAATGTGATGAACTCTGTGCGTCTGTTGGTTCTGCGACCAGCAGCTGTCTCGTTGCTCGCGATAGGAGATCCTTCTCCCATGCCATCGTAGCTTAGACGACCAGCATCGATACCTGAGCTTACAAGCACATCGTATACAGCTTTTGCTCTGTTGCGAGATAGAGACAAGTTAGCAGCTTCGCCACCTTGACTATCAGTGTGTCCTACAAGCTTCGCCGTTACATTTGGCTTGTCCTTGAGGATTCTCTCTAGCTTAGCGATTTCACTGTAAGAAGACTGCTCTAGGATCGCAGATCCACTCTTGAAGTTGATACCTTCTACGACATTAGACTTACCACATGGTACTTCCTCAAGGCTAGCAGCAGATGCAAGCTTTTGGTAAGAACGAGTCTTGTACTGAGCAGGTACTTCGATGGTCTCTACAGTCGCTGGAGTTACTAGCTTCTTGTAGCTACGAGTCTTGTACTGAGCAGGTACTTCAACAACTTCAGTTCTTGCAGGCTCTGCAAGTTTTCTGTAGGTTCTCGTCTCATATCTTGCAGGTACTTCGATTGTCTCAGTCGTTGCAGGTGTTACAAGCTTCTGGTAAGAACGAGTCTCATATCTTGCAGGTACATCTACAGACTCTTGAGACGCAGGAGTCACAAGCTTCTTGTAGCTTCTTGACTGGTACTGAGCAGGAATTTCGATTGTCTCAGAGCTTGCTTTAGTGGCTAGCTTCTGGTAACTTCTTGTTCCGTACTTCGCTGGAATTTCAACAACCTCGCTTCTTGCAGGCTCTACGAGCTTTCTGTAGCTACGAGTCTTGTACTGAGCAGGTACCTCTACAGTTTCAGTAGTCGCAGGAGTGACAAGTTTTCTGTACGTACGTGTTCCGTACTTCGCAGGTACGTCGATCTCACGAGTACAGTCGTCGCCGTTGTCAGTGTAGCCTTCAGCACATCCTACTCTCACTTGCTTCGTGATCGTACGGTACTGAGCAGGTACTTCTACAAGACACCATACGAGACAGTCGTCAGGATCTGCAGATAGACATGATGGATCTGCTTTTTTCTTCACCCACTTCTCAGCAGCAGGAGATACGAGGATCTCTTCTGTCTCAGTCGTGTACTTAGCAGGTACTCTCTCAATTCTTGTAGACGCTTCTTTGACAAGTACTTCTTCGCTCACAGTCTCATAGACTGCAGGTACTGCGACGAGTCTTGTAGACGCTTCTTTGGCAAGTACTTCTTCAGTTACAGTCTCGTACTGAGCTGGGAAAGTCTTGAGCTGAGTCGAAGCTTCCTCTAGGAGGATCTCTTCAGTTACAGTCTCATAAGTAGACGGTGTCGTACGGATCTGAGTAGAAGCTTCTTTGACCAGTACTTCCTCAGTCACTGTCTCGTAGACAGCAGGAATCGTACGGATCGTAGAAGATGCCTCTTGCACAAGTACTTCCTCAGTTACTGTCTCAAATACAGCAGGCTTAGCGACTAGACGTGTAGAAGCCTCTTGTACGAGTACCTCTTCAGTCACAGTCTCAAAACGAGCTGGTACTGTCTGGATCGTAGTAGAAGCTTCTTTAACAAGCACTTCTTCAGTGACAGTCTCAAATACAGCAGGCTTAGCTACTAGGCGCGTAGATGCCTCTTGAGCTAGCACTTCTTCAGTCACTGTCTCGTAGACGGCTGGCTTAGCACGTAGGCTAAAATCTCCGTTTCTCTCCTTGGCCAGTACAGTCTCAGTGACTGTCTCAAATCTGGCTGGAACGACGCGTAGCTGAGTAGAAGCTTCTTGCACGAGTACTTCCTCTGATACAGTCTCGTATACAGCAGGTACAGTCTCGATACGCGTAGAAGCCTCAGATACGAGTACTTCCTCAGTCACCGTCTCATACTGGGCAGCAGAAGTGCTGACGCGCGTAGAAGCAGCTCTAGTGAGGATTTCCTCTGTTTGAGTCTCATATTGATTGGGTATGTAGCACTTTGCGTAGCACTTACCGACTTCCGCATTTGGCGGTACATCTTGTGCATTTGTGTAGGCAACACATCCCAAAATGAGAGCGAATAAGCATGTGAACTTTTTCATCATTTTGTCTGGGTTTTGTAATACAGAATATTATGGATAGTTAAGATTATAATTCCAATTTCGGGGCGCAAAAGTAGTGCAAATTCAGGTCTTTTTGCCTCGGCAAGTCAATGAAACTTGACAGGTTTTTGACTTCTCCATTCTTACACAAAATCTTGATCTCACTGCTCTTAGCATTGTAGAATGTCTTGCTTTCAAGACCTATACGCACGAGCTTTTGAGCCTCGCTTTCGCTAAAATGTCCTTGCGACACGATGTTTTGACGTCTTTCCATCACAAAGTCACTGCTAAATGAAGAATTTTTAAAGATTACTTCAAATAGCTGACGATCGAGCAGAGATCCCGCCAAATAGCTGACCATCTTGTCGTCACTTTCCCGTTCTACCTTCAATGAATGAATGATGTCGATGTCATCCAGTCTCGCATACTGCGCCAACATCTCAGAACTCACATGATCCTCGGCGGCATATTTGGCCGAAAGGCCAGCAAAATACCGCAAGGGCTCGGAATATAGGGCATTATCGGCTTTCGCCAAAATTTCTTCCACAAAAAGTAGCAAAATGACCTCAGCTGCCAAACTGGTTCGATGTAAGTAGACCTGCCAGTACATGAAGTGCCTGGAGCTCAAGTACTTCTCCACAGAGAATACAGCCTTCTCCTCCACTACAAGCTCATCCTTCACTACCGAGAGCATCGTGATGATCCGATCATAGCCGATCTTGCCTTCAACTACACCACTGTAAAAGCTATCCCGATTGAGATAGTCTAGACGATCCATATCCAGCTGAGAAGAGATGAGTTGGTGAAAAAAGCCACGTTCATATTCTCCGATAAACATACTGATAGCGAGATCTAAGCGCCCAGTCATCTCCATATTGAGCGCCTCCATGAAGGCCAAAGAAATCTCTTCATGGCTCACCGGCAAAAACTTACGCTCAAGCGCATGAGAAAAAGGTCCATGTCCAATATCGTGTAACAGGATTGCAATGAGACAAGCCTCAGCTTCCTGATCACTGATATCTATCGACTTGGTACGCAAACTTTGCAAGGCACTCCAGCACAGATGCATCGCTCCCAGAGCATGATGGAATCTACTATGCACTGCTCCTGGGTAAACCAGATGACTCAGCCCCATCTGCTTGATGCGTCTCAGGCGCTGGAAGTATGGATGCTGGATCAGATCATACAGGATCGGAAAGGGTATCCTGATCAGCCCATAGATAGGGTCATTGATGATCTTCAGCTTGTTCATCCGGTCAGATTCGTGCTGCAAAGGTCGACAGATTAAGATTATCATAATATGAAACTCCCGATGACCGTCTTATTCAGATCATGTCAGAATAGCAGTCAGAAAGGGATACGAATTCTAGAGAAGCCGCGTTGGATAATACGTCTACATTTGGAGACAGGTAAGGATTGCCTATCACCACATCGCTAGACACGGCTTTCACCTCTTTATATAGTACTGAAGATTCTATGCAAAACATCAAGATACTCTGGGCCGATGATGAGATCGAGCTTCTCAAGCCACAAATCATGTTTCTTACCAAGAAGGGCTACGAAGTCATCACAGTGACCAATGGTCATGACGCACTCGATAGCCTGGCGGAAGACCAAGATATTGATCTTGTCTTGCTAGATGAAAGCATGCCAGGTATCTCAGGGATAGAAACACTGGAGCGCATCAAAAGCAATACGCCAAGTATGCCAGTCGTCCTAATCACCAAGAATGAAGCTGAGGATGTGATGGAAGAGGCGCTTGGGGCACAGATCGATGACTACCTCATCAAGCCTGTCAATCCCAATCAGGTCTTGCTATCAATCAAGAAGATTGTGGACAATGAGCGACTCGTCAAAGAGAAGACTTCTTCCGACTATCAGTCTCAGTTCCAAGACATCTTTACCGATATCAGTATGGGGCCAGACTACAAGGAGTGGGCGAGCATCTATGAGCGGATCATCAAGTGGGAGCTACGCCTCGATGAGTCCAAGAGTGATGAAATGGGCGACATCTTGAGCATGCAAAAAAATGAAGCCAACGTAGAGTTTTCGAAATACATCGAAAAAAACTACGAGAAGCTCCTTCACTCGCAGCCAGAGGACCTTTGCTTCTCGCCTGACCTTTTGCGGAAGCATGTCTTTCCACTCCTCAAGGATGGCAAGCCTGTCATCTTCTTTCTACTAGATAATCTGCGCTTTGATCAATGGAAAATCATCGAGCCGATCATCTCAGAGGACTATGCCGTGGACGAGGAGTCCTTCTTCTACAGCATCCTACCGACCTGTACTCAGTATAGTCGCAATGCCATATTCGCAGGGATGATGCCTGCGGATATCGCGAAAAAAATGCGAAAGTACTGGCTCTATGATCACGAAGAAGGTGGCAAAAATCAATATGAGCGTGAGCTCCTCGAAGATCAGGTCCAGAGACTCATGAGACGTGAGGTGAAGTTGGACTATCAGAAAATCACCAATGTCGCCAATGCCAAGGCCATGAGTGATAACATCCTCAACTGCCTGCAGAAAGATCTCAGTTGTATCGTCTATAACTTCATCGATATGCTCTCTCATGCCCGCACGGAGATGGAAGTACTCAAAGAGCTAGCGGGAGATGAAAAGGCATACAGATCGCTCACCAAATCATGGTTTGAGCATTCTCCATTGCTCCAAGCACTGAAGAAGTTGTCTGACAAGGATGTCCATATCGTCATCGGCACCGATCATGGAACCATCCGCGTGAGCCAACCCAGCAAAGTCGTTGCTGATCGTGACACCACGACCAATCTGCGATACAAGCTTGGCAAGAATCTCAAGTTTCCCAACAAAGACGTTTTACACATCAAGGATCCTTCGAAGGTTGGACTACCTGCTCCCAATATGAGCAGCTCCTACATCTTTGCCAAAGAGAGCAAGTACTTCCTCTATCCCAACAATTACAACTACTACAACAACTTTTTCCGAGATACCTTCCAGCATGGCGGTATATCTCTTGAAGAGATGATATGTCCGATCGTGAGGCTGAGGCCGAAATAACCTAGCATCTCGATCTTTCCCTCTTTGTGCTTCTTGAGGATAGAAGTACTACTGCCTGCCTATAGCTCGATTTGCAATCGACAGTCTTTCTCAAGAAGAAATTGGCAGCGTTTAAATCTGGGAGGACCGATGAGCGATCGGGGATTATTGGAAAATCCATAGGGCTCACTGGGAAGACCAAAAAGCCCATCCAAGCTGAGTTGCTCGTCATCATTGACGTCATGATAAAGACTCATGCAATACAGTCCAGGTGGTAAGCGGTCAATTTGATGAGAGAAACTGAGGCCTTGTACAGGGATATTATAAGTGTGGTCACAGGAATTCAAAAACTTACTCTTATCATCGTCGATGAGGCAAATTCTGATAGTCCCCGTGACATCCTTGATCCCATTGACAGTTACTTCCAAGGTGCAGAGATTCTTGTTCTTATGAATTTGTGAGGGAGGTATCAATCTTGCCAATGCTGTGGTTATCAGCAAGCTGCTGAGAATGATAGAGATTTTCATGTCGATGTTTTTGATAATGAAGAAATAGTACAACGGTGATATTGAAGATCCAAGAGAGCCAAGCGGAGTACCGGTATACGGTGATGAAGGAGACTGAGGGCAAGAATGCCCCTAAGAGCATCGTCCGCTGGGTGATAGAGGAGAATGTGAGCGCATAGTTGATTTTCATCCAGAAGTGGTGACTCTTTACATCTTGCTTTAGGATACTTGATACGCCCATGTATAGGCTGAAAAGCCAAGACACCGAGAGAGCAGAAAAACCAAGTCTAGAAGGGAGGCCACCTATGGCTTGTTGAGCTATGACGAGTCCGGTCAGCCCTCCAAGTGACACGCTGAGACTGTATACATAGCCCATAGCTCTATGGAACTTGATGATCCTTAGTAGACTCGGTGCGAATTGCAATGGCCCAAGGCATATGGCTACCAATCCGCCAGTGATATGAATCATAAAACAGCACCTGTACCAGAGCATGTCCTTGATGGCCTTACCCTTGAAGATCCCGGAGGGATTCCCGTCGTAGTAGTGAAGACTCATGATCAAGATGGAGATGGCTCCTGCCAAAAGGAACGTAGTGCTAAGATTTTTTCTACTCATCATGGAACGAATCTACGGTGATGAGAGCCCAAGAATCGGCACATGTGATGAATGACAAAGACTATGTGATGACCGTCAAGGCCTTGTGATCATTGACAAAGCGATCTGGACTAGTGACCATCACTTCTGTTGCATCGCTGATTTGAAATCGTTGAGATATTTCCGAGATACGAGCACCACATGCTTGCTGGATCGCATGGATAGTCTCAGTCCTTGTGCATTGCCATCTACCTCTGTGATGTGCTGTAGGTTGACCATGTACGATCGATGACATCGGAGAAGATGAGGATGGTGTGTGAGCTGAGATTCAAGATCCTTGAGGGATAGTCTCAAGACTTGTACTTCACCAGATTTACTGTAGAGCTCTACGTAGTTTCCACTCGACTTCGCGAAGAGGAACTGTGCCTTTGTCAACTTCACATCTTCACTCTTGAGATCACTAGTGATATTCAAAGATGACTGATCTTGACGAGGTGCCTCAGAAGCTATTGTAGAGAACAAACTAGACTCATGGCTAAATCTTCGGAGTCTGAGCGAATAGGAAAAAAAGACAATCAAGGATATGGCGATCACCCCCACAATAAGCGTCTGTCTGATGATGAGACCATAGTTGGACCAACTGAAGGATAAGTCATTGCGGACATTGATATAAAGTCCATTGAGCGTTGCGATGATAAAGCTCAGTAATAAGTAATAGAAAATTTGATGATAGACGGTCCAGCGTTGCTCAGGGTAGATATCTTCATGCAGAGCAGGAATGAGCGTGTGGGATATGGCAAAGACCAAGAACGAGATCAATCCAAAGATTGAGATCTCAGCGAAACTGTAATCCTGTTCATCAATGTCAAAAGGCTTTACGACCCATAGGAATATTATGACGGCAATACCAAATACCATGGAAAACAAGAGGCCTTCTCGCCCTCTGATCGGTGTTGGGTACAGCAGTCTAGTCGTTCTCATTTCAGCTCCTCTCGCAGACTCATGTAAAATGGTCAACTAGATTTAAAGGTAAGTGATGCACCCGCTCCATCACGTGATCAATTCACTTTCGATCAATCAATGGCTCTTTCTATCACTCAATCACTGTATCCCTGAAACTTCTCTGGATATCGCTCTACAAACTCACGGAAGCTCCTACCAGACTCGATGAAGTAGATTTTCTTGCCGAGATGTCCCTTCTGCTTGAGATGTAAGCAAAAGAGATGAGTGATGAGCAGATTGTTTTCACTCACGCGCTCGATATTCTCAAAGGGAAACTTGATTGTCTTAAAATAATTACTGGCGTACAGCTCATCTGGTGTTGCGTCTATACGATGGAGTTTCCAAGTGGTGAGATAAAAGAAGAGCAAGCCGCTCAGCAGCACACCGAGAATGATGAGGCTCATGAGATTGGAGCCACGCAGCTGGTAGAAGCTCTCAGAAAATAAGATCGCAAAGCTCGCAGGAATGAAAAAGCTCAACCAAAATACAGGAATGAACAACTTCAAGAAAATCGTCCAATTGCTACTCATTCGCACTAGGCCTGATGGATTTTCTGTGGACTCACTCACGACTCAGTTGATTTTAGGTCGGGATTGACACGTCCACAGATAATGATGGATATCTCGTATAGTATGTACAGTGGAATGCCGATCAAGAATTGCGTCACGACATCCGGTGGCGTGATGACAGCCGCGAGGACAAGAATGGCGATGATCGCATGCTTACGATACGACTTCATCGTACTTGGATAGATGACGCCAAGCTTGGCCAAGAAATACACTACGATGGGTAACTCAAAGACCACTCCAGTTGGAATGGTAAACATCGTCATGTAGCTGACCAGACTGTTGAGCGTAAGAGTGTTCTCAACGTCCATGCTGACTGCATAGTTGCTCAAAAACGTCACCGCGAATGGCGCCACTACGAAATATCCAAAAAGCACACCCGCAATGAACAGTAGGCTACATATGAAGACTACACCTCGTGTGACTTTCTTTTCATTTTTGTACAGTCCAGGCTTGACAAATTTCCAAAACTCTCGGAAGACAAGTGGAAAAGAGACTACAAGGCCCAGCCAAAAGGATACCTTGATATGACAGAGGAATTGCTCACCCAGCTCTTTGGTAATGATTCTCAGATTATTGGGGCCAAAGCAGATGAGACCAATCTTGTCACAGAAAAATTTGTAGGTTCCAAATTCCTCTCGTGTAGGACCGAAGATCAGTGTATCGAAGACGAGTCCCTTGAGAAAAAACACGACGACTGCGGCTCCAAGGACCCAGATCAGAGCACGGATGATGTGCCACCTGAGTTCTTCAAGATGGTCAAGGAAGCCCATTTCTGCTTCACTCTGTCCTGGCTCGTTTTTCTTCTTACCGAATAGACCCATATCTGCAGTTTCCTACTTGGCTCTTTGTCTAAATGTCATCCTCATCAGAGAGTTCATCGATCGAAGAGCAAAGCTAGACATATGGGATAAGTACAACCCATCTCCCTGAACATATCATGTACCTTTGCTTTCATGGAGGCACTTGTGCAGATTGGTATTTTCATCATAAGCCTGACCGTCCTTGTCAAGGCTTCAGATTACTTCATCGAGTCTGCAGAAAAAATAGGCTTGTCCTTTGGGATTTCGCCCTTCATCATCGGCGTGACGATCGTCGCATTTGGCACCAGCCTGCCAGAACTAGCGACCTCGATCGTCAGTGTCTTGTCGGACAATTCGGAGATCGTAGTCGGTAATGTGATTGGCTCCAATATCACCAATATCCTGCTCGTCCTGGGCCTCACGGCAATCGTGGGAAGAAAAGTCTTGATCGACGACGACCTATTGGATCTAGACATGCCTGTCTTGATTGGATCTGCGCTATTCCTCATGATTTGTCTGCGAGATCATGTCTTTTCGTTATTTGAAGCTGTGCTTTTTTTATTAGGACTCATCGTCTTCCTTCTGAAGAGCGTATTCAAGGATGATGACGACGAGGTGCAGAGTACCAAGGTCACACCGCTCAGCTATGTGATCCTTATCGTCGCTGGAGCTTTGGTCGCCCTCAGTGCTGACTTTACGATCGGTGCCGTAGAGAAGCTCTCTGCCATGATGAATGTCAATAAAGAGATCATAGCCCTATCAGTCATCGCACTCGGGACCTCTCTGCCAGAGGTGGTCGTAAGTATCCAGTGTGCACGAAAAGGCAAGTCGGGCATGGCAGTAGGGAATGTGCTCGGCTCCAACATCTTCAATACCCTCGCAGTCATGTCGATTCCCAGATTTTTTGGACCGCTCAAGATTCCGACCAATATCATGGAGTTTAGTCTGCCACTCATGTTGATCGCGACTGCGCTCTTCTTTATCATGACGCTCAATAAGAAGATCACACGGTGGGAAGGTGCTACACTCTTGATTCTCTATGTGTACTTTTTCGGCGAACTCTATCAGGCAGTAGTGTAATACAGCCAACCCTCTCACGTTAATCTACTTTGACAAGCATCACTACCTTCGCACTATGATGGATCTATTTGGCAATCTACAGCAGAAGCAAGAGCAGATACAGCAAGATCTTGCAGCCCTCAGAATCACCAAGGCTGATGGAGAAGCGCTAGTCAAGATCACGCTCAATGGCTTGCGCGAGATCCAAGATATCGAGATAGATCCCAAACTCATGGCTGATCAGGATCAACTGCAAGATCTCCTTGTGCTCACCCTCAATGACGCATTGGAAGAGGCAAAAATGAAAGAAGCAGAGATGACTCAAGCCTCTATGCAGGAAATGCTGCCACCAGGGCTCGGTAACCTCAAAGACATGCTTGGCGGATGAAGATGAGACTCATACTATGCTTGACACTGGGACTCCTCTCTGGCCTCTGCGTAGCCCAGACACCCTTTGCATCATTCGACTTCAATGCTTGTAGTCTTTCTGATGCGCAAGGCAATATCAATAGTACGACCTTGGGCAACAGCCCCGATTGCGTCTGCGGTGTAGATGACACAGGGTGGCGACTGACTCCCGGTCAGTTTATTTCGTTAGACGAAGGCATACGAAGTCTATTTGGCGGAAGCTTCACCATGAGCTTTTACTTCTCTCCACGCAGCAATACCGACCAAGTTGTCATGCTCAGTGGCTCAGATTGTCGTACAGATAGTAGTCTTACAATCAGCTACCTTACAGGTCCGCATCAGATCGAGATATTTTATCAGCAGGACGATATATTCTTCGTTCGCGAGGTGATTCCACTACGAGATGACCAGTGTTGGCATCATATTGCTGTGAGCAAGTCAGAGACAGATTTCCAGTTCTATCTTGACGGGATTCTTCAATTTGAGGTGCGAGGGATCATTATTGATTTTGCACGAGACAATTTTCTACGCATTGGAGGTGTGACCTGCACGAGCCTAGGATTGCAGGCCATGGACGGCGCCATTGATGAGCTTCGACTTTACAGAGGAGTCCTATCGCCAGTAGAGCTCCGACAACTCTTCATCGATACGGACTTTCTACAGTTCAATGATGCTGTGGCGCTAGAGGGCGAGACCGTCCAGGCGCGGGTGATCAATAGTTGCGCCACAGATTTCAGCTGGACTCCTGCAATAGACATCGACAATCCTGACACCAGCGATGCCGTTTTTACGGTGGTAGAAGATCGTGAGTACGTGCTGCGTATGTCCCAAGATGGTTGTGAGAGCCTAGATACCTTCAGGATCATCGTGGTGGACTCGAGCGCCCTCGATTGCGATCGACTTTTTTTGGCGACAGCCTTCACACCCAATGGTGACTTACTCAATGATCAATTTGGCATCAGCAATCCTTTCTTGATTGATGAGCTCGTCAGTTTTAAGATCAATGACCGCTTGGGCGAAACCCTCTTTGTGACGACTGATCCGAGGGCGACTTGGGACGGATCTTACAAGGGTATCGCGCTCAATGCTGGCGTCTACATCTACGAGATCGTTTACTTCTGCGATGGAGAAGAAAAACAGCTGGTCGGTACGGTGATGTTGATGAGGTAGTGCTTGATTTTTCACTGCGCCAAGTTCTTGTAGCACGTTTTTGTACCGTGGCGGCTTTTTGCTCACTTTGACGCATCCATTCATGAGCTTTGGATCAATCATACACTGATTTCTGATATGGGGTCATCCTGCAGATGCTGATTGGCATGATCATCAGGCTTGAGCTCCTCGCAGCATCGCAGGACCGCGTCATCCAGGACTCCGCTTCGCTTCGGTCCCAAGGGACAGCTTATGGCCATCCCGCCAGCCCTTTCGCAGCTTCCTTCCTACCGCTTGCCCGAGTGGCCAGAGCTGAAGGAGTCTGACCAAGTGAGTCGACAGATTTGCAGAGAATACAAATCAAAAATCAAAAATCAAAAATCAAAAATCAAAAATGCCACCCGCTATCTGACCAGGGTGACATCTCCACGGAACAAGACCTTCTGACCATCGATGAAAGTCACTTGCACAGCATAGACGTAGACACCATTTGGAGCCAGCTGTCCTTTAAAGAAGCCATCCCAGCCGATAGTGCCTGAGCCAGAGGGCTCGACATTGCTCGCATCATAGACCTTGGAGCCCCAGCGATCGTAGACACGTATGAAGTCTATCACCTCTGCGTCTCGCTTGGTAAATACTTGAAATACATCATTCACTGCGTCTCCATTGGGCGAAAAGACATTGGGGACATAGACATCTCGACTATCATCCACAAAGATTCGCGTAGTGGTGCTGACACGGCAGCCATTGGCATCAATGACCTCGATGACGACAGTTTCATCTGAGAGTGGCATGTATCGGATGGATTGACAGAGGGCATCAAGACATTGAATGCTGTCCATCGTGGTCCACAGCACACTATCGATGCTAAGATTGTGGATGATTTCTGCTTCGATATCTACGGTCAGGCCCAAATCCACCTCAAAAGTGTCCGGCACAAAGAGATCAATCTGACTTGGTTGTCCGATAGTGATCATGGTGTCAAAAGAGCAGCCTGTATTGTCAAATACTGACACTAGATACTCACCAGCTAAGACAGTAGCTGTATCAGTGAGTGCACGTCTTGGACCATTGTTGATCGTATACGTATACGGAGAGCCTACTCCGCCCTGAGCGCCCGTCACGAATAGCTCCGTCGTAAAACCAAAACAAGGTGGCTCTTGAGGAGTCGGAATGAAGGCAATGATCGGCACTGGAGCAGTGACTTCATACTGTGTGACATCAGTACATCCGTTGGCGTCAGTGACCATGATATCATAGATGCCTTGACTCAGATCACTGGCAGCTTCCCCTGTGCTGACATCATCGGTCCATACATACATATAGTCAGGTGTCCCACCACTCGTGCTCACCGTGATGCGACCATCATCATCTCCCTGACATCCAAGCGAATTGGTAAATAGACTGTCGATTCCTAGGACCAGACTGTCAGGCTGGCCGAGAATGACAGTATCGATATCTATGCATCCTTCTGCATCTGTGATTTGGACCTCATATAGGTCCGCACCGATATTTTGTAACTGTGGACCGATCACAGCGGGATCTATCCATTGGTAAATGTAGCCTCCATTACCACCTGATGCCATGATGTTGAGTGAGCCATCTGTAAACCCAAAACAACTTGGTCGGACGCTATCTACTTGGGCGATCTGTATCGGATCTGGCACAGGAATCAGCACTGAGTCAATGATACCACAGAGTAGGGTATTGGTGACGGTGATACTCTGGAATCCGCCACATAGATTGAGCGCCGAATCTATCGTCGAGCCATTTTCCCAAGTGATACCATAGCCAGCACTAGGATCTGGCCCACCACTCACTTCTACGACCACTAGTCCATCACAGTTGTTATCCGGACAGGTCTGAGGCTCAATCAGCACAAAGTCAAGGTTGATAGAGTCTGGTTCACCCAACTCGATTTGAGCTACGATTGGCGGACATTGGCTATTGTCACTGATCGTGACATTGTAAATTCCGGCTGGTATGGCTGGAAGAACTGGATTGTCAGATCCATTGGGATGATCCCAACTATAGCTGAGGGGCTGAGTACCGCCCTCTACGATCAGGCTGATCTGTCCTGAAGATTCACCAGCGCAGGTTGGTTCTCTGAGGATCGTATCCGCGATGAAAAAGCTATCCGGAGCATTCACCAGATAGGTTTCTGCGGTGACACAATTGTCTTCATTGATGACGCGCACGGTGTACTCGCCACCTGTAAGATTTGTGATGGTGAGACCTGATTCTCCATTGGACCAGGTGACCGATACGACATCGTCTAGTTGGCTTGGATTGATCTCGATGGATATGCTGCCGTCATTGTCTGTGAAGCACTCAAGATCGACTATGGTCGTATCTATGATCTCCACAGTTGCTTCTATCGGAAGGTAAATAGCTAGGGAGTCTTGACAGCCATTGGCATCAGTGATGGTGACAAAGTATGTGGAGTCTCCTTCGAGGTTGCTCAGCACATTGTTGGTGATACTTCCATCGTGTCCCCATTCAAAGTCGTATGGTGGACTTTGTCCGGAGATCTGGGTGCCTCCATTACCTGCTACGATGATCTGTCCATCACCACCAGGATCGCAGCTTTCTGTCGCCGTCGTATTGACCCAAAAGACACTAAGTGCTCGGGGCTCTAGCATCAGGATGGTCGTATCAAAACTGCATCCATCTGCGTCTGCGTCGGTCACCGTGATATTGTATACATCTCTTCCAAGACCACAGATGGTCGATGTAGAGTCCGTCTCCACGGGCACAGGAGCCCCAGCTTCCCACTGAAAACTGTAGGGAAGTGCCTGATCGTCACCTCTTGTGATCCCTTCGACTGTGATACAGCCATCAGACTCTCCGTTGCAGCTGATCGGCGTGAAGCTCACATCCAAGCCCAGTTCTTTGCGGCTGGCAAGCTGAAAGGTGTCAGAGACTTGACAGCGATTTTCATCTTCTACTGTGACGATGTACTCTCCTGCGGCTACATTGGCGAGAAATCCATTGACGGCATTCTGAGTAGGACCAGGATCCCATGTGTATCTGTAAGTATTCCCAGCGAATGGCGCACCACCTGAGGCTGCGACCAATATGCTACCATCTGCAATTCCCGAGCAGCTTGCATCTTGTAAGGCGAGTACATTGATTTCTATGGAGTCTCGAGAGAGCTCTACAGTCTCAGTGACCATACATCCTGCTCGATCTGTGACGATCAGCTCGTATATACCAGCAGGAAGATTGCGATGCTCACCGCGGCCGAACGCAAAAGTGGTATCGTCTGCTCTCCACTCATAGTTGAAGGCATTGTCTGGGATCCCTCCCAGAACAGTGTCTACTTCTAGTCTACCATTGGCTTCTCCAGCACATACAGGATCTATAGCGGTGATGATCGGATCCAGTGGCGCGGCTTCGATGATAGTGATGATGGTATCAGACCTGTTACCAAGATTGTCGATCAATATGACTTCGTAGTCTCCAGGATTGAGTCTGTCGATAGTGACTTCTCCGCATTCTTCTACGATGATCTCTGTGCCATTTTGAGTAGGATCGGCTTGATTAGACCATTGCATGGTATAGGGATTGGTGCCACAGCCGGCTTTGATGGTAAAGCTGCCATCTCTCTCTCCGATAAGTGAAGGGCATGCGCCACTCGCAAGGCTGAGGCCTCTGCACACGATCTCTGCTTGACAATCAAGGAGTGTAAAGTCTTCGATCGCCTGAGATGTCACAGCATCACCAAACTCAATCGGAGTGGTGGAACCATCAATAAAGAGATCCGTCACATCCCCAGGAGTGCCCACATAGGTAAAGCATATCGTAAAGAGCACATCACCATCCGGCAGCGTCACGCCAGAGATATATGGGTCAAACCAGACTACCGTGATGGTGCCATCTACATTGCTGACATTCACTTTATCGTCAAACTCTGGTAGACCAAAGTTCTGTACCGTGTCTATGCGAATGACTGTGGGATCAAAGTTGAAGGTGAACTGCATGGAGAGGATTTGCTCAAAATTGCTCACCGTCAAGTCGATGCAATCTTGCTCTCCTTGTTCGCCCTCTGCACATTCGATGGCGACTGTCAAGTCTTGTGGTCTGATAAATTGCAAAATCGTATCAGTCCTACATCCGAGATTATCTGAGACTACGAGATCAAAATCACCTTCTTGCGGGACGGTGATCAACATTTCTTGACCTTGAGGAATATCGGTGACATCTGACACGACGCCTTGTACTGTGGCATCTGTAGAGAGCACTGCACCGACATTGAATGAGCTCCCATTCCACTCTGGTAATCCGCCTGTGATCCTTATGCGCATCTGGTCAAAGTCACCACCGTTGGGATATTCTAGGATTGTTACTTGCACCTCATTGAGCCATATCACGCGAAATGCTTCGTCTACGTTGACATCCAAGCAAGGGCCACCATTTTCGTAGACGCCATCATTGTCAGAATCGTCAAAGTCGTCCACAGTCGCAGGAGCAAGATACAGCGCAAAAGGATTGCCTCCGTTAAAAGCTTCTTGAATGACGCCATTGTTTCTGATGATCATATTGCCATCTATGTCTCCTCTGAGAGACCATATAGGTGTGACAGGATCTATATTGACTAGGCCTCCATTGAGAAAAATCGGGCTTGTCTGATTGAGGGCTGGATCCGTCAGCAGAGTGGGGACATCACATCCGGTGATGGTCGGAGGGTCATTATAGAGCAAGTAGCGTATACCAGGAGGAGTGCTTGGATCAGGATCACCTGACAGGTCTTGATTGCCATTGTGGCTCACCGTGATGCTATCGCCAAAGCAAAGAAAAAACTCATTGTTCGGCTGAAAGACAGTGACATCGACGGTGCCAGCTTCGTTGCAGGTCAGGAGTCTCTGAGGGTAGGATTCCGCCAGCTTATCCACGCTGATCTTGGAGACCTCTTGGCCAGCCATTGCCGTCATCAGTAGCATCATAGCCATACATGTCAGGTGCTTCTTCATCTGCCTTTGATACTCATTTGGTGTGTCCACGAATTTCCCACATAGGATAACGACCCCATGGCTCGTCGATATTGCGCAAAATTACGTCAATAGCACTCAAGCCATTGAGTTACATATTGTAAAAAATGTAAACTGTAAGCCCTTTACAGCTTCCCTTGTAAGATGACCTTGCGGACGTGATCGCTGCCAAAGGCGTATGGAATAAATGCGATCGAGGGAATTTTTTTGGTAAGAAGCAGATTTGCGACATTTCCGCGACGGATAGATCCGTGGCTATCTTCTAGATCCATGGCATAGGCGCCATTCACTGTAGCCGCGTTGATTGCCTCTCGCGGAGTCATCTTCATCTTGATGCAGGCTAGACTGATGACGAAGCACATTTTGCCGGAAGGCGTAGTACCAGGATTGTAATCTGAAGCAAGTGTCACGATCGCATCATGATCGATCAGTGAGCGTGCAGGAGCGTAGTCAAGTGATAGGAAAAAGGCAGTGGACGGAAGGAGCGTAGCACTGGTCTGGCTTCCGCCAAAAAGATTGAGCTCTTCATCTCCGATGCATTCTAAGTGATCTGCGCTCAAGGCATTGACTTGATGGGCTACTTGCACACCACCGGAGCGATAGAGCTCATTGGCGTGGATCTTGGGCTTGAGCCCGTAGCGGAGTCCGCAGTCTAAAATCCGTCGGCTCTCCTCTGGGCTGAAATATCCTTTTTCGCAAAATACGTCGCAGTAATCGGCAAGGCCTTGATCTGCTACCTGAGGAATCATCTGCTCACAGATGAGATCGACGTACTTTTTCCTGTCTGATTGAAACTCCAGCGGGATGGCATGGGCGCCAAGGAAAGTACTCTTGATGCTGAGATCACTTTCTTCCTTGATGCGTCTGATGACGCGTAGCATCTTGAGCTCGGACTCGAGCGTGAGACCATAGCCACTCTTGATTTCGACAGCACCTGTTCCTTGCGCTCTTATCTCTGCGATGCGCAGCATCGATTCGTCAAAGAGTTCGGACTCATCGCACTCTTGGAGCTTGCGAGCACTGTTCAGGATACCTCCACCACGAGCAGCGATTTCTTCATAGCTGAGACCTCTGATGCGATCGACAAATTCACCATCACGGGACTGATGATAGACGACATGGCTGTGCGAGTCGCACCATGCTGGTAGTACCATGCCACCATTGGCATTCAGCGTTTCATTTGCCCGTAAGGGCGCTTCTGACATCGGGCCATAGTCTGATATCAGCCCGTCCTCTATGAGGAGATATGAATCTTTGATCTGGGTGAGATCATCCAGTGATGTGCCTCTGATGGCACCGTAATGGTCCCGGACTCCTACGAGAGAGCGAATATGAGTGATGAGGACTGAACTCATGCAGGGTGATCTGCCTAGAGATCTGTCATGGCTTTGATGCGAGCATCTTCACAAAATCTCTTGGCTTCGCTCAACATCCTTCGAGCTTCTTCAGGACTATCGAAGTCTCCCATTGTCAGAGAATAGATATTATTCCGTTGGCTCTCAAAGATGGTGAGGAGCTCTGTAGTCTCTGTCTCATATCTCTGGTAGAATCGAAGTGCGGTGTCATAACTCGATGTACGTACAAGCACGATCTTGTACGATTGCCCAATGACCTCTTTTTTGGCGGCCTCTTCTTTTCTCAGCTTGTTTGCCTGATGCTCCTCGACTTGTCGTCGCCATCTGCTGGAATTGCTATTTTGTCCTTTTTGATGCACAAGTAGCTCCGTATGATCTTCGATCGTCTGCTCGATTTCTCTGGCAGACATCACGCGCTCTACGCGGTGCGCTACCTGACCATCTGGATAGAAGAATAGTACGGTAGGAAGCACGGTTACACCATATTCTTGCTTGACGAGCATGCCATCAAATTGGTCTATGTCAACCTTCACAGCAACGGCATTGCTAGAGATGTACCTCACGAGTTTGCTATCGGAAAATACGTCTCTATCCATCATGCGACAAGCTCCACACCAGGAGGCAGTGAAGTCGACCATGAGGATTTTGTTTTGTTTTTTGGCAATACGCTGTGCTTTGGAAAAGTCATCCATAAACTTGACCTTATTCTCGCTCGGAGACATGGCCATGCAGAGGGCGCAGATGATGCTCAGTAAGAATGTGGTTCTCATATGAGGCATTTTACGAAAGTGTAACAATCAGGTTTTCAATGCAGAGGATTCAATCATTGTGCCAATTTTTGTTGCCATTTTGTTATTGACGCATGATTGTCATTGAAAAGCGGCCGGATCGCAACACGATTTGGATGCTTTTGTGAAGCGCAGCAAAGTTATAAAAGGAAGGTGAGCAGCTTGCTATTGATAACGCCCGATTTTCTGTTAAATGGTATACCGAATCATGATTTATCTGTACGGCCAGCATAGTTCTTTAAGGAGATCAATGATTGAACTCCTAAGGAAATGCGCTTTATATGTGAAAAATACAGATATATAAGTATCATTCATTGAATGTTTTAAGTCGTAAATCTCAGGGATCTTGATGCGCTTCGCGAGGTGATATTTCAGCGGCAGAGACAAGGAATGTTCGCGGAGTTGGCTACCTTTGAGCCCTTGTAAAATCGAGGCGTATGACGCAGATAAGAGCAGGAATCACTGCGGTCCATGGGTATGTCCCAGAAGGTGTCATGAGCAATCATGATCTGGAAAAATTGGTCGAGACCAATGATGAGTGGATCGTCTCACGCACAGGGATCAAAGAGAGGCGGATCCTTGAAGGCGAAGGGAAAGGGTGCAGTGTGATGGTCATCGAGGCTGTGCGCGGACTGATCGAAAAGTCTGGTATTGCCCCCAATGATATTGATCTTTTGATTGTGGCGACTGTTACCGGTGATCGTGTATTCCCGGATACTGCCAATATTGCTCGACATCATCTAGGTATCACAAGTGGATTCGGATTTGACATCAATGCCGCCTGTTCGGGATTTCTGTACGCCTTGTCTGTGGGAGCACAGTTTGTAGAGACTGGTAAGTATCAGAATGTCGTCGTGGTAGGTGCTGATAAGATGAGCTCGATTCTGGATTATCAAGATCGTACGACCTGCATTCTTTTTGGGGATGGAGCTGGAGCCGTTTTGTTGCAGCCCAAGACCGATGGCACTGGACTCATGGATTTTGAGCTCTTGTCAGATGGAAAGGGGGAAGAGTTTCTCTACCAGAAGGCAGGAGGTTCTTGTTATCCTGCGACGGTTGAGACCGTGCAGGCACGCGAGCATTTTGTCCGTCAAGATGGTCGCACGGTCTTCAAGGCCGCTGTCAATGGCATGGTAAGCAGTGTGGAGACTGTCATGGGTCGTAATCAATTGACCCAAGAGGATATCACCTGGCTGGTTCCCCATCAAGCCAATCAACGAATCATCTCGACGGTTGCCAACATGGCCAAGGTCCCTATGGACAAGGTGATGATGGTCATCGAGAAGTACGGAAATACGACTGCTGGCACATTACCACTGTGTCTTTGGGAATACGAATCTCAGCTGAAATCAGGTGATAAGATCATCTTCACTGCCTTCGGTGGTGGATACACTTGGGGAGCATCCTACTTGATATGGTCATAGTAGAGGTGGCATGATCATATTGGTATCTTTGCACCGCAAAAACACGAAATGATGGCGTCTACATCAGAAATAAGAAATGGACTCTGTATAGAATACAACAATGACATCTATACAGTCGTGGAGTTTCTCCATGTGAAGCCAGGCAAAGGTCCTGCATTTGTAAGAACGAAGATCAAGAGCCTCACGACGGGCAAAGTCCTAGACAATACCTGGCCAGCTGGACACAAGATCCATCCTGTCCGCATCGAGCGACGCAAGTTCCAATTCCTATATAGCGACGACTCAGGTTACCACTTCATGAATCAGGAAACATACGATCAGGTTACGATCCAAGAAGCTATGATCGAAAATGCCAAGCTCATGAAAGAAGGAGAAAACATTGAGATGCTATACCATGCTGTCAATGAGACTCCTCTGACGGTCGAGATGCCACAGTATGTCACACTAGAAGTCACCTACACGGAGCCTGGGCTCAAAGGTGATACGGCCACCAATGCGACGAAGCCGGCAAAAATGGAGACTGGTGCAGAAGTCAGAGTACCACTTTTCATCAATGAAGGAGACATTATCAAGATAGACACGCGCACCGGATCCTATCACGAGCGCGTCAAAAAATAAATCTACCAACCTCAATCCAATCATATGGATCTCAAAGACTTACAATCACTCATCAGGATGATTACCAAGGCTGACTTGAGTGAATTCAAGATGAAAACTAAGGATATTGAGCTCAATATCCGGACCAAGCATTTCCAGCGCTCTGGTGGTGAGACGGCTCTAGTGACGACGGCTGCACCAAGCCTTGCAGCACCTTCAATCGCGCCTGAGGTTCCTGCCGTGGAGCCAGCTCCAGCTGCAGCACCAAGTGCCACTCCAGAGACTTCGGAGAGCAATCTCATCGAGGTGAAGAGCCCTATCGTCGGTACATTTTACCGCTCATCCTCACCGGACAAACCAGCTTTTGTCAAGGTCGGAGACACGATTTCTCAAGGACAAGTGGTCTGTATCGTAGAGGCTATGAAGCTTTTCAATGAGATCGAATCAGAGGTCAGCGGTACTGTGGTCAAGGTGCTCCTTGAGGATGCAAGTCCTGTGGAGTATGATCAAGTGCTCTTTTTGGTCGATCCAGCAGGATAGATCTGATTTCCTTTTCTTCAGAAGCCAATACGATTATGTTTAAGAAAGTCCTGATTGCCAATCGAGGCGAGATCGCTCTGCGGGTCATCCGCACATGCAAAGAGATGGGAATAGCTACAGTAGCCGTATACTCTACGGCAGATGCTGATAGCCTTCATGTGAGATTTGCGGATGAGGCTGTATGCATCGGCCCACCGAGCTCGGCACAGTCTTATCTTGATATCTCCAAGATCATGGCCGCTGTGGAGATCACCAATGCCGATGCAGTGCATCCTGGTTACGGCTTCCTCTCCGAAAATGCGGACTTTGCTGACGTCTGTACCAGTTATGGGGTGAAATTTATCGGGCCCACTGCTGAGATGATCCAAAAGATGGGAGACAAAATCACGGCTAAGGAGACCATGATCGCTGCCGGGGTTCCTGTTGTCCCTGGATCTGATGGACTTGTAGAGAGTGTAGAAGACGGACTGAAGATTGCTCGTGAGATCAAGTTCCCCATCATTATCAAAGCCACCGCAGGTGGTGGTGGAAAAGGAATGCGAATCGTCTGGAAAGAAGAAGAGTTTGAAAATCAATGGAATATGGCGAGGTCTGAGGCAAAAGCTTCATTCGGCAATGACGTCGTCTACATTGAAAAATTTGTAGAGGAGCCTCGCCACATCGAGTTTCAAGTCGTAGGGGATCAATATGGCAATGTCGCTCACATGAGTGAAAGAGACTGCAGTCTTCAGAGACGACACCAGAAGCTGCTCGAGGAGAGCCCAAGTCCTTTCATGACAGATGAGCTCAGAGAGAAAATGGGGGAAGCAGCATGCGCTGCAGCCAAGGCAATCAACTACGAAGGCGTAGGCACCGTAGAGTTTCTCGTGGATAAGCACAGAGACTTCTACTTCATGGAGATGAATACCAGAATCCAAGTAGAGCATCCCGTCACAGAAGAGGTCATCGATCACGATCTCATCAAGGAACAGATCAAAGTCGCTGCGGGTGTCAAGATCTCAGGCAAGAACTACTACCCGCAGTTACACGCCATCGAGGTCAGGATCAATGCTGAAGATGCGCGTCATGGATTCCGTCCTTCCCCAGGTAAGATCCATTCTTTTCACAGTCCTAAGGGACATGGTGTGAGAGTAGATACGCATGTTTATGCTGGCTATTCAGTACCGCCGTATTATGACTCGATGATCGCCAAGCTCATCTGCAAGGCACAGACGCGGACAGAATGTATCACAAAGATGAAGCGAGCACTCGATGAGTTTATCGTCGAGGGTATCCATACGACGGTGCCATTCCACAAGTGTATCATGAATCAAGAAGACTTCGTCAATGGCCATGTCCATACGGGCTTCTTGAATGATTTTGACTTTGAGCAAGTCAAGGAATACGAGGACTAGTCTCCACAGCCGACGGCTGTAGAGCTACAAACCACTAGCTAGATGAAGAGCTACTTCAAGCTGCTTAAGCTTGTCAAGAAATACCGCAAATGGCTGTTTCTGAGCATCGTGGCCCAGATTCTGATGGCGGTGTTTACTGTGGTCAGTATTCCACTGCTCAAGCCAGTTTTGGATTTGCTCTTTTATCCTCAAGATCAAGACATTGCTGCTCCGACAGAGTCGCTCAAGATGGGCAATGTTAGCGAGCATTTACAGTATTTCTTTTCTCGACAGATCGAGGGCATGACACAAGAGCGAGCACTCTTTATGGTATGCTTGTTTCTGGTACTGATGTTTCTCTGCAAGAATCTCTTTCGGTACTTGGGGCACTTCTTCTTGGCTCCAGTGCGCAATGGTATGGTGAGAGATCTACGACGAAAAATCTACGATAAGATGCTCGCCTTGCCCATGAGCTACTATAGCGACGAGCGCAAAGGTGATCTCCTCTCTAGAATCACCAATGATGTACAGCTTGTAGAGAACAGTATGATCGCTATGATGATCTATACTTTCAGAGAGCCATTTATCCTGATCGGGGCACTGATCTACATGCTTTTTGTGAGTCCCAAGCTCTGCATCTTCGTGTTTGGACTCATGTTTGTCATTAGCTTTTTGATTGGTGGCATCTCCCGTACCCTCAAGAAAAAATCACTCAAGGCGCAAAACCAATTGGGAGAGCTGGTCAGTACCACCGATGAGACCATCAGTGGTATGAGAGTTGTGAAGGGCTACACGGCAGAGTCATTTGTCTCAGGGAGATTTAATGAGCTCAATGACAATTATCGTCGCTTGCTCAATCGTATCCTCTGGAGACGTGATCTGTCAAGTCCTTTGACGGAAGTCTTGGGCATAGCAGTGGTGGCAGTACTCATATGGTTTGGCGGGAGGCTGGTCTTCAGCACGAGTCTTGATGCCTCGACCTTTATGACGTTTATCATGGCATTTTACTTTGTCATTGATCCTGCCAAGAACTTTTCTTCTGCCTACTACAACATCCAGAAGGGTATGGGTGGTCTCAATCGGATTGACGAGATCTTAGGCCAAAAGGCAGAGAAAGCTTCAGGAGATCAGCTCATAAGCAATGTGAAGGATGGGATCAAATTCGATCAAGTCTACTTCAGATATGCTGAGGATCTTCCTTGGGTCCTTCAAGACATTAGTTTTGATCTGCCTTCCGGCAAAAGTCTCGCCCTGGTAGGGAGTAGTGGCGCAGGAAAGAGTACCATCGCGGATCTGCTGCCACGATTTTATGATATTGACAGCGGTGTCATCAGCATAGATGGCCATGATATTCGCTCCTATGATCTCAAGTCACTGCGAGCCCTACTCGGTATCGTGTCGCAAGATCCTGTCCTCTTCAATGATACCATCAAGAACAACATCACTCTCGGAGAGGACTATACAGAAGAGGAGCTAGTGGCAGCAGCAAAAGCGGCTAACGCTCTGGACTTTATCCTAGCAAGCCCTCGAGGATTCAATACCATCATCGGTGATCGCGGTACCAAGCTAAGCGGCGGACAGAGACAGCGCATCAGTATCGCGAGAGCCATCCTCAAGAATCCACGGATCCTCATCCTTGATGAAGCAACCTCCGCTCTCGATAGCGAGTCCGAACAACTGGTACAAGATGCTTTGGAGTCCGTGATGAAAGGCCGAACGACCCTTGTCATCGCTCACAGACTCAGTACTATCTACAAAGCGGATGAGATATTGATCCTGGAAGATGGGAAGTTGATTGAGCGAGGTACGCATGACCAATTGTTAAAGTTGGACGGAAAGTACCGTCAATATGTCGACTTCCAAGCCTTTTCTGCGTCTACATAAACAGGTAGTGCACTTTATGCATTAGCTTTATACTGTATAAGAATACCTATGAGGTACAGTTTTACTCTGTTTTTTGCTCTTGTTGCTGTGGCATCTTTCGCTCAGGTGACTATCACTAGTGCGAGCTTTCCTGTGGCAGGTGATACCCTCAAGACGCTGAGTGATTTCTCTGTGGGAGATATCGCACCGACGGCGGCTGGTCCTGACCAGACATGGGATTACTCGAGCTTGTCATCTGGTTTGCTCAATGAGCGTTTGGTGCTAGACGCGAGTGAAGGGGACAATGCAGAGGCATTTCCCACTGCTGATCTTGTGGTCCGTGCAGGTGGCAATTTTGAAAATTATTTTGCCAAGGATGGGCAGTACTTGAGTGATCTTGGTTTTTTTGGCGGAAACGCCCAGACTGAATTTCTGACAGTGGCAGCCAAGTATACAGAGCCATATGTGATACTCAACACGCCTGCGAGCTATGAGGATTCGGAGATGTATGAGACGAGTCTTCTAGTGCCTGCGGCAAGAGAAGATTTGCCAGATTCGCTGATAGCGCAGATTCCGGACGCCGTTGTATTTGACTCTATCCGTATCAGAGTAGATATAGAGAGTGATAGTGAGATCGATGCTTGGGGTACTATGATGATACCTGGTGCCGAGTATGAAGTGCTCAGAGAAAATCGATTTGAAATAAGAGATACGCGCGTTGAGATTAAGATCAGTATTCTCCCTTGGGTAGATGCAACAGCTTTGCTCACTGAGCTACTGCCAGGTCTCCTTGGCTTGGATACTGTTCAGATTCACAATTTCTACGCAGAGGGTGTCAATGTACCAGTCGCAAGTCTATTGATGGATGGTGATGGAACTCCGACCCAAGTCTCTTACAAGTTTGAAGGAATCATCACATCTACGAGTAATTTGAGTGGTGCTAAGCCGGACTTTGTGGCTTATCCCAATCCGGCTATCGACAAGATATCTCTATCAGCGACCAATCTCCCAGAAGGTGAGTATACGGTCAGGATTTTCAATCTACTCGGTCAAGATGCATACAAGCGTCAGCACTACTTCAAGCGTGGGAGAGAGATTGACATCAATGTTGCAGGTCTGCGCAGAGGAAGCTATTTCTACAGCATCCTTGACGATCGTGGCAAGCCCTACAAGACCAAGCGTCTTGTGATTATACGGCCCTAGCGTTGATTTTTCGATCAGGTCCCAAAGATTTTTTCACCTATTCTGGTTACTTATCCGGTGGCTCACTCTGGCCAGTTGGTAACTGATGTACCCGAGCTGACAAAGCAATAGACGTGAGTGCTCTATTAAAGTGTATTGTGCCAACCTGGTATGTCGCGCTCGTCTTGATGTCTACTTGTCAGCAAAATTCCATGAGGACCCTAAGCCGAACAAAGTGATAGCCCAAATGTATGCTCAGATATTACTAGCAATCATCTGATGTTCAGACGTTTTCGAGTGTTGTAACTAGTTACCTCTTGAGGGATAAAGTTATAATATTGACACAATCAATGTATTATACATTATATAAAAATAAATGTATTTAAATTGACGCTTAAATTTGTAATGATCATTACAATGCTATATATTTGAATCATCATTACAAAATAGTGGCGGGAAGACCGAAATATTACACAGAAGAGGAGTTGCTGGACAAAGCGATCAAAGTATTTTGGAAGAAAGGATACACAGCAACTTCGGCAAAAGAATTGTTTGCAGGATTAGGAGTTGGGCAAGGGAGCTTGTATAATGCCTTTCCAGGAGGCAAAAAGGAGCTTTTTCAGAAATCTCTTGCACGTTTTCTAGAAGTTTCAATCAGAAGCTTTCATGCAGAACTGGATCAAAGTGCTTGTGCCATCAAGTTTTTGAAGGACTTCTTTGCTCAAGTTCATTTTCGTGATGCAAATGAGATCAGTAATGGTTGTTACCTTGGGAATTCAACCGTTGAATTTGCGAATTTAGATATTGAGACGCAAGTTATGTCGTCAGATCTGTTGAAGAAATTGCAAAATGGTTTTGAAAAGGCCTTACGACGAGCTCAGCAAGAAGGAAAACTTAGCTCAGATAAGTCTCCGAAGATCATAGCATTGTATCTGATGAATTTGTGGAACGGACTCAACGTCACGCAGAGGATGAACATAAGTCGATCAGAAATGAAAGAACTGCTTAAAATGAACTTAGCAGTATTGTAGTAATATATTTTTTGACCATTATTGTAACAAATGTTACAATAATGGAATAGATAAATAGGAAAACGAGAAACAATGAGGGCATTCATGATTATGATTCAGTTAGTGGCCATGGCGCAGTTACTCATAGCGCAGACTACGAATAATGCAATAGACGCTAGGACGCCAATAGAGATCCAAGCGAGGTCTGAGGCCTATGAGGTCGCAAACAAGCAGGTAGACGTAAATGATGTATCAATCTTTTACAGAGAAGCAGGCGATCCTGCAGCAGAGACCATACTGATGTTACATGGGTTTCCATCATCTTCTCACATGTTCAGAGATATCATAGACGGATTGTCGGATCAGTACCATGTCATCGCACCAGACTATCCAGGATTTGGATTTAGTAGTGTGCCGAATACGGATGATTTTGATTACACGTTCGAGAACATATCCATTGTCATAGAAAAATTTGCAGACGAGCTCGGGATAGAGAAATTTTATCTAATGATGCATGACTATGGAGGCCCAGTAGGGATGCGAATTGCCGTAAGAAATCCCAATCGTATTCAGGGACTAATCATACAAAATGCCAATACCTACATGCAAGGGCTAGGGGAGTGGTCACAAAAGATTGGAGCATACGTGCAAAACCAGCAATTCAAAGAACTGGAAGAATTCAAGGCATACTTGATGTCAGCAGAGGGTGTGAAGATGCAGTATACTGCGGGCTCTAGAGATGCGAGTACTATAGATGCTGTGAGTTATCTTACGGATATTGCGTTTTTGGACAGAACCAATGTGAGAAAGATACAGTCGATATTGTTTGATAACTATGGAACAAATTTCCATCAATATTTAGAGTGGCAGTCCTATTTGAGATCACACCAACCAAGGACTCTGATTCTGTGGGGTGAGAATGACAAGTACTTCGCGAAGGCAGGTGGCGAGGCCTATCGCAATGATCTGGAGGAAGTAGAAATACATTTCTTTGATGCGGGACATTTCATGCTGGAAGAATTTCCCCGTGAGGCAGTGAAGATAATAAGAAGCTTCTTGAATAAGGGGTAATTTTTAATCAATAATGTAACGAACATTACAAAATAATTGTATAGCAACTCAATAGATACAAAAAATCATAATCATGAAAAAGATAAGTGTTCCGACTCTGGATTCTGTCAGTACAAGCAACAGAGTAATCCTCGAAAATTTAGAGAAGAAATTGGGCTTTGTGCCAAACCTGTACGCAACCTTCGCACATAGCGAAAACGGACTATCCAATGTGCTCTCAGTTGGCAATCTCAAGACGTCATTAAGCTCAAAGGAAAAAGAAGTCATCTTTCTTGCGGTAAGTCAAGTAAATCAGTGTGAGTACTGTATTGCAGCACACACTGTGATCGGGAAAGCTAATGGTTTTACAGAAAAGCAAACAGTTGAATTTAGACTGGGCAGATCATCTGATAATCCAAAGCTAGATGCACTAGCGAGGCTTGCGAAGAGCCTTGCAGAAAATAGGGGAAATGCATCTGCCGATGTTCTGGATAATTTTTTTGCTCAAGGCTATACGAATGGGAGCTTGGTAGATACAGTCATTCTGGTAGGCGAGAAAACTATGGCCAATTATCTACACAGTGCTACACAGGTGCCTATTGACTTTCCTGCGGCGCCCGGACTTGACATAGTTTGACATAGCATCATTTGAATCATATTAACCAAAGTATAATAAACAAGATATCATGAAAGTATTTATGACAGCAGCTACTGGATTTCAAGGTAGCAAAATAGCGAATGAGTTAGTAGCTCGTGGTCATGCAGTGACCAGTATCAAAAGGAACTTAAGTTCAGATTTTCAAGCTATGGATGGCTTGCAATTATTTGAAGGCGGCCTTGATAGTACGGAGGCGTTGTCAAGCGCAATGCGAGGTGCACAGGCCGCAGTGTATACCTTTCCGCTCATCTTTGATCTGGACTTGGCGAAGAAGTACACTCAGAATTTTATTGACGTTGCCAGACTAGAAGGCGTTGAATTAGTAGTTTTTAATACAACATTTTACTTGGCGAGTGAAGAAACAGGCTTGTTGGCTTTGGATATGAAGGTTGCAATGAAAGAGCTTTTTGACGCCTCAGGATTGAATGTCATTACAATTGCGCCGAATATCTACTTGGACAATATAGCTGCTCCTTGGTCAGTGCCAGTTATTCTCGAACATAAAATCGTCCCTTATCCCTTGAAAGCGGATAAAGCAATGTCCTGGATTAGTCATGAGGATTTAGGGAAGTACATAGCAAGCGCACTGGATAAGCCCGAGCTGGCAGGGCAAACCTTTCCTGTAGGTAGTTTGATCAAAGGGAATGATATTACGGAGTCTATTGGTTCCAAAATCGGACAGAAGTTGACTTTTGTTGAAGTTCCAGTTGATGAGTTTGAGCAACAGCTTGTCCCTGGATTTGGAGACATAGCTGCCAGGGAGATTTCCAATTTGTATCGCTACGTAGAACAGAACTACAACAGCTTTATTGAACAGGATTACAAGAGGACGAATGAGGCCTTGGGAATTGAGCCGCAGAGTCTTGATAGTTGGGTGTCATCAGTGAATTGGAGTGTCTCATAAGAAGATAATAAGTCAGAAAATCCAGTGGTCGCTTTCCACTAAGAACTGGCGATCACTGGAGCACTTAGTGATATAATAAGCGTAGAAAGATGAAAAACATAGCAATCAATGGAATGGGGCGTATCGGAAGGGCCTCGTTGAAGTTAATCTTGGAGTCAGAGGAGCTCAATATTGTGGCGGTGAATGACATAGCAGGCATACAAGATATAGCATACCTCTTGAAGTACGATAGTGTGTATGGGGTGTATGATAAGGAGGTGCGACTGGAGGATGATCAATTCATCGTAGATGGTAAAAGCATACCATACTACAGTGAGCGGAATCCTGCAGATCTGCCATGGGGCGAACTGGGTGTTGATATTGTCATAGAAAGTACTGGCGTCTTTACCAAAGAAGTAGATGCAAAAAAGCACATCGAAGCAGGTGCTAAGATTGTAGTACTTTCTGGGCCTACTTCTAGTGAGGGAGTACCGACTGTGGTACATGGCGTAAATACCAAAGATGGGTCTACTGCCATCTTCTCATGTGCTAGTTGTACCACGAATAATATAAGTCCAGTGATCGAGATATTAGGGAGAAGAATTGGTATCAAAAAAGCGATCATGACAACCGTTCATGCCAATACATCTTCAAATTCTGTTGTCGATTCCCCTCACAAGAAAGTACGTATGGGAAGAACTGGGTTTAACAATATCATACCCACTACGACAGGTGCCGCCACGGCAACAACCAAAGCGCTTCCAGAATATGCAGGAATTTTTGATGGCATGGCTCTGAGAGTTCCTGTCGCCATAGGCTCCGTCTCAGATATCACTCTAGTGACAGCTAAGAGAACTTCAAGAGAAGAAATAATTCAGATTTTCAAAGAGGAAGCGAGTGCTGATCGTTATAGGAACATCCTCAGAGTCACCGAGGACCCCATCGTCTCGACTGATATCATACAGGATCCCCATGCTGCAATTATCGATTTGGAAATGACGAAAGTTGTGGACGGCGATTTGGTGAAGGTTCTGGCATGGTATGACAATGAATGGGGATTTGCCAATCAGATGATTCGTCAGATCTTGGAGCAGATTTAATTCAATAAAATCAACTTCTATCAATGAGAACAGTCAAGGCTAAAATAGATCGTGCACAGTATAAAACTATATTTTCTGACGGGACGCACCAGTTGATTGGCGATGAGCCAGGCCCCTATGGCACCGATCTTGGTACAGATCCTTACAGTATGTTACTGATGTCTTTGGGCGGATGTGTGGCGATGACAGTGCGTATGTATGCCGATCGAAAAAATTGGGAACTGGAAGGTGTAGAAGTCACGATGACACAAGAGAGAGTGCATAGCAGAGACTGTGTTGATTGTGAATCTACAGATGGTTATGTTCACTTCATAGAAAAGAGAGTGGAGCTCTTCGGAAACTTAGATGAAAAGCAGAGGGAAAGGTTGATGGAAATTGCAGAGAAGTGTCCCGTACACAAGACATTGTCTCATGAAATTAAGATCCACACGATTGCTACAACATAGCGAATGCTATTGCGGCTTTTTCTACCGCACTCTTGTCGCTACTTTTATCATATCTAATGGAATATTATGAAGTCGAAGTATGTCAGTGATATCGCATTCACAGAATCTGTCAAAAAGCGCCAGGAAAGTATGGGCTCAAGACAGGCTTATCAGAATATGGCGGAGAGGAGAGATTGGCAGACGGAAATCACCGGCCAACTTGCATATTTTGTGAGCCAGAGAGATTCTTTCTACATGGCTTCTGCAAATGCACAAGGACAACCTTACATCCAGCACAGAGGTGGGCCAAAGGGATTCTTAAAAGTATTGGATGAAAATCATCTGGCCTTTGCTGATTTCTCTGGGAATCGACAATACATCTCTATTGGCAACTTTGATGAAAACAATAAGGTGCACCTTTTTCTTATGGACTATCCTAATCGCAAGAGGATTAAGATTTGGGGTGAAGCATCCGTCATTCAACCAGATAATGATCTGCTAGTACAGCTAAAAGATGATGACTATGATGTGCCGATAGAAAGGGCCATCAAAATCAGAGTGACAGCTTGGGATGTGAATTGTCCACAACATATCCAACAGAGGTACACTGTAGAGGAGTTTCGCGATTTAGGTGTTTGAGATTTTCCTCCCAAGCTGGTCTCTCTAGACTTCCCTATCGTCGGACTTTCAAGACTTTATGTCTTATGCCTTAGCTGATATGGGAATTCAACTGTTTCCATGCAATGCACTACTGTGCCCCAATAGCTCCTCAGCAGAAGCTCGCAATCATCTGAGGCTCTATCCTAGCCGGGCGATTTCGCTCGCGATCCATCAGGCACCAAGTAGTCCTCGCTGAGACTATGAGTCGATCTTCGAGATGAAACTCCACGATGCGATCTGATCTGACGCCACTGTAGGAGTCAATGTAGGTCTTTGCACGGATCGTATCGCCAAGTTTCGCTTGCCCTCTGTACTTGATCTGGTGTTCTACAACCAGCCAATAGTACTTGTCTCCAGTTGATGTATCGACCACATGATTCCAGTGCTCTCGTGCCATGTCTTGCACCCAATAGAGGTAGGTGACATTGTTGACATGAGCGAGATCATCGAGATGATCCTCTGTGACGCGGATTTCCTTCTGATATACTTTCTTGGACACTAGTTGAGTCGCTCGATGATCCCAGCGATTCCTTGCCCACCTCCTACACAAGCTGTGACCATACCGTACTTCTGATCACGCAGTTTCATCTCATGCAGTAGCTGTATGGTGAGTTTTGCTCCTGTACATCCTAGTGGATGACCAAGCGCGATGGCTCCACCATTGACATTGACGGTCTCAGGATCGAGGCCAGCCGTCTTGATCACAGCCAGGGCTTGCGTGGCAAATGCCTCGTTGAGCTCGGTCTGTTCTATATCCTTGAGTTGGAGTCCTGCTTGTTTCAGTGCCTTGGGTATGGCTACGCATGGTCCTATGCCCATGTAGAGTGGATCGACTCCACCTACTGCACAGGCCACCAGTCTAGCCCATGGCTCTAGATTGAGCTTCTTGACCATCTCTTCGCTGACGACGAGCGTAAAGGCAGCTCCGTCAGAGGTCTGAGAGGAGTTTCCAGCTGTGACGATTCCACCTTTTTTGAAGGCTGGTCTGAGTCGAGATAGGGCTTCCATATTGGTTCCTCTGCGCACACCTTCATCCATCTTGACGACATGTGAAGACTCATGTCTTTTGCCGTCTTTAAAGTCAACATTGACGACTTCGACAGGAGCGATCTGTGCATCAAATCGACCGCCATCGATTGCGGCAGCTGCTTTCTCGTGGGAGCGCACTGTAAATTCGTCAGCTTGCTCTCTCGTCACTTCGTACTTTTTGGCGACAGCCTCGGCAGTAGCTCCCATGCTGACATGATAGTTGATATTGTCCATATTGGCCTGATAGCTCGGAGCGAGTTTATACCCAGTCATCGGGATCATACTCATGCTCTCTGTACCTCCTGCGATGTACATGTGGCCAAATCCTGCGGCAATTTTGGCGGCAGCCATAGAGATCGCCTCGAGGCCAGATGCACAGTAGCGATTGATGGTGATGCCTGCTACCTCTTTACCCAGGGCTCGTGCTGAGATCAACCGACCAATTTGCAGGCCTTGCTCGCCTTCGGGATTGGCACATCCTACGATGACGTCGTCGATCTCTTTGGGATCCACTTGTGGGACCGTTGCCATCATTTGCTTGATGACTTCTACGGCGAGATCATCTGATCTGAAGTTTTTGAAACCACCTCTTTTTGCCTTGCCTACTGCTGATCTAAGTCCGGTGATGATATATGCATTCATGTTAGCTGTGTCTTTGAGTGTTGCTGATGGATAAGCGATTAGTTTCTGAGTGGCTTATTGTTCATCAGTAGATATTGGATTCTATCAAGAGTCTTTTGATTGCCAAGTAGACTCAAGAATGCTTCTCTCTCGAGATCTATGAGATACTGTTCGCTGACTTGCTGAGCACTTGTAAGATCTCCTCCGCACATGACCTCGGCGACCTTGCGTGCAATGACCACGTCATAGTCTGACATGTATTCTCCCAGTCTAAACTCATTGATCGCTGTGTAGAGTGCCGACAAACCAGTCCGTCCGAGGACAGTGACATCATGTCTAGGCACAGGAGCGATGAAGCTTGGAGCCATCTCAAGGACGAGTTCCTTGGCGCGTGCGATGTTCTTCTCTTTGCGCAGGCAGATCTCATCTTTACTTTCTAGGAGCAGATTGTAGCCATATGCTTCGGGAGCAGATGTTGCCACAGTTGCAGTGGCTATTGGCTTGAAGTGCTCGATCAAGGTAGGTATCTGTACATCGCCTTCAAAGAAACTGTCAGACGCTCTGAGCGCCATCTCTTTGGTGCCGCATCCTCCAGGCAAGAGACCGACACCGACCTCTACTAGTCCTATATATGATTCGGCTGCCATGACCGTCGCATTGCAATGCATGCTCATCTCACAGCCACCACCAAAGACATAGCCTTGCGTCGCAGCCACTACAGGAATCTTGGAGCAGCGCAGTCGCATGACCAGATCCTGGAAGCCCTTGACCATCTTCTCGAGTGTCTCAAAGTCTTTTTGCATGGCGAGCATGCCTACAGGCATGAGATTAGCCCCGACGGTGAAGTTGGTCGCGTGATTACCGATGACGATACCGTTCCATCCTTCGGACTCTGCCTTGTCGATGGCCTCTGCAATTCCTTCACCCATCGCCTCACCTATGGCATTGCTCTTACTCGTAAATTCGATGCACATGACACCATCGCCGATATCGTGTACGGTGCACTCGGAGTTCTTGATGATCGGAGCATTTTGCCGGAAGGCATCCAGTAGGATCAGACCTTCAGTGCTCGCTAGTGGCTCATATGCGCCAGAGGCAATGCTGTAGGCTTTTTTGACGCCTGAGTCGATCGTATAGAAGCTCTTGACGCCATTGGCCTGCATGTCTTTGATCCAGCTAGGAAGGCTCTCGCCGTGTGCTTCCACCAGTGCGATTCCACGCTCTAGTCCCATCTCATCCCAGTACTCAAATGGTCCATAATCCCACATATATCCTGTGCGCATGGCATCATCCATGGCAAAGAAGTCGTCAGAGATCTCTGGAATCCGATTGGCCGCATAGGAGAGCAGCGAAGCGAAATACTCTTGGAGAAATTGGCACTCGCGGTCATCTCCTCCAAGGATGGCATCGAGCTTCTTGCTGAAGATCTCGATATTCTTGGTCTTTCCGACGATATCAAGTCTAGGCTTGACGGACGTCTCGTACTTCAGTGTCTTGAGATTGAGCGCATTGATGATCGTACGTCCTTTCTCGTCTTTTTCTTTGGTGCGCTGATAGAAGCCTTTGCCGGACTTTCGTCCAAATGCTTTGTTCTCTATTAAGTGTTGGATAAACTGAGGGCTCTCCTGACCTTGGCGCTTGCTGAAAAACTCGTCTTCTTTGCAGGCATTATTCACGAATGCGCCTACTTTCTCGCTGGTATCGATGCCGACAAGATCTTGCAACTTGTAGGTCGCAGTCTTGGGTCGGCCGATCATAGGTCCAGTGATCGCATCAACCTCCTCGATACGCATGTCGTATTTGGTCGTGAGCTCGGTCATCTTGATGCCTGACATCACACCAATCCGATTGGCAATGAAGCCTGGTGTGTCTTTACAGAGCACTGTCTGCTTACCGAGATTGACATCTCCAAAGCTCATGAAGAAGTCCGTGACGCTCTGTGCTGTGCCCTCGTGAGGTATGATCTCTAGCAGTGGCATGTAGCGCGCAGGATTGAAGAAGTGTGTCCCGCAGAAGTGCTGCTGAAACTCCTCTGATCTACCTTCAGCCAGCATCTTGATGGGGATACTGGATGTATTGGATGTCACCAGAGAACCTGCTTTGCGGTGCTGTTCAACCTTGGCCAGGATCTGCTGCTTGATGTCAAGCCGCTCGACCACGACTTCTATGATCCAGTCGCAATCGGCGATCTGGTCAAAGTCGTCATCGAAGTTTCCTGTTCTGATACGCGAGCTGAATTCCTTGCGGTAGAGAGCTGCGGGCTTATTCTTGATAGCACTTTTGAGAGCGCCATTGACGATGCTGTTTCTTGCTGCTGGATCATTTTTCTTGTCATCGCTCAGGTCAAATGGAACGATGTCTAGGAGTAGGACGTCGAGTCCGATATTGGCCAGATGGCAGGCGATGCCTGAACCCATAACGCCGGAGCCCAGAACTGCCGCTTTTTGTAGACGATACTTCATCGATAGAATGGTCTGATTTTCTTTGGTGTAAGTTCGAAACTAAATATCAAAAATGACACAAATCCACGGTCATTCTTGACAGAGCGAAAGTACCACTTCTTGTACAACTGTACAGAAAAAACACATTTCTCTTGTACCAATGTCTAGAATTCGAATTATGTTCGCACACTGGAACTTCGTCGCATGCTCAAGACATTGAATATCATGCATACGAAGTGAATCGAATCGCCAATCAATTAACAAGCAAGACAAATGGATTTTTCAGTAGTTATAGAACAGTTTCAGAAAGCAGCTGCCAACGCCAATCCACTGGGTGGAACCCTCAAATTCAACCTGGATGGACAGAACATCTTCGTAGATGGTACTGGTGATAGCAATGAGGTTTCCCAGGACGATAAAGACGCCGATACAGTCATCACGACAAGTATCGAGACACTTGAGAAGTTGCGCAATGGTGACCTCAACCCGATGATGGCAGTCATGGGTGGTAAGGTGAAGATCAAAGGAGATATGGGGCTCGCGATGAAGCTTCAGAGCCTCCTCAGCTAGTAACCTCGATCGACCTTAGAGGAGATTTCAGTCCTGAGGCAAGCCTCTGGGATAGCCCAAGCTTCTACCAATGCCGGAGCCTTTGGTCGGATCTTCTTGAGGCGCTGCTCTAGCACACGAAGGACAGCTTTGGTCTTCGTCGGTTCCATATATCCGTGTTCTAAGAAGTAGGCTCTTTCTTCGTAGATACTATGTAGGGCATAGACCTCTGCACACAAGATCAAGAGCTCCTTGATTTCGCCATCTGCACGGTCTCTTGCCACATGCAGCGACTTGAGTATCAATCTATCTACATATGCTTGTGCGAGGGCTATCATGTGGTTTTGACACCTCAAGAATGCTTCGTACAAGCTGACCCGTTTTCCCAAGTACTTTTTCATGCGCTGGCCGACCGTCCGCAGGAGGTGTTTTTCGCGAAAGCGGAATGCTTCTCGATGAAACTCTGGTGATAGCAAATGAGATGAGTCAGTCTTCCGTACTTGAAAGACGTTCTTCTCGGTCAGTGAAGTCGTCACTCGTTGACTTAGGTGACGAAAGACAGCCATGAATCCCTCATCATGAAACGACTTCTTGAATTCTGATAAGAGTCCCTTGGCCACCAACTGCATCAACACCGTATTATCGCCTTCAAATGTGGTGAAGATGTCGCTATCTGCTTTGATTTGTGTCAATCCATTTTCCCAGATGTATCCAGCTCCTCCGCAGGCTTCTCGACATTCTTGAATTGTGTCTGTAGCAAACCAGGTGGCACAGGCTTTGAGTCCAGCAGCCTTGGTTTCTAGTTTTTGAGATGAACTGGTGCTCTGCCGATATTCTTCGACCAGTTGGTCAGTAGCAAACTGGAGTCCGTAGGCCTTTACGAGGCGAGGTAGTAAGCGCATCTGATGACTGGGATAGTCCATCAGTAGGGCCTGTGGGCGATCTTCAGCTGGACCAAACTGTCGACGTCTCTCGGCATATCGCAGAGCGATGGTCAATGCATTTTTGGCCATGGATAGCGCTCCTTTAGCCACGCCAATGCGTCCACCGACGAGTGTGCCAAGCATCGTGAAAAATCGCTTGTTGGGATTTTCGATGCGGCTGTGATATTCACCGTCGTCACTGATCGCGCCAAAGCGACTAAGAAGATTGCTCCGCGGCACGGCGACTTGATCAAAGTACAGTCTACCATTGTCAACACCATTGAGTCCCATCTTGTAGCCACAGTCTTCTCTTTTCACGCCTTGGACATCTTGACCATTGTCCTCTCTCAGCGGTACGACCACAGCGTGCACGCCATGATTCACGTCATTGACGATGAGCTGAGCAAATACGACGGCCATATCACCATGAAGGGCATTACCGATGTACTCTTTGGCGGAAGCCCGATCAGGTGTGTGCACCACGATGAGATCACTCGCTCGATCATAGCTTGCGGTGGTCTTCAGACCTCGTACATTGCTCCCGTGTCCAGTCTCTGTCATCGCAAAGCAGCCGAGCTTCTTGAGAATACCTGCGTCGTTGAGATATTTCTTGTGCTGCTCCTCAGTACCAAGATTTTTGATGCTGAGTCCGTACAGACCAAATTGTACACCGTACTTCACGACCAGGCTCCCGTCATAGTGCGCCAGCATCTCAAAGACCTGCAGATACCTTTCCATGTCGTCACGCCCACCACAGTCCTCGGGATAGGGTAGAAGCCCATAGCCTTGATCCGCTAAGATTCTCATCTGGTCCAAGACCAGCTCTCGATGTGCTTCCTTGTCACCCTGGTACTCTTTGAAGAGTTCGGGGTCAGAAAATAGGGCTCTCAGGCCGTCTTTGAAGGAGCGGCTATCTCCTTCCAGAAATGACTGCAAATTTCCTCGCAAGGAGTCCTTGCTGGGATCATGCGGTGCTAGTTCAGCGTCTTGGTCTGCACTAGCAAATAGGAGCTTAGCACCTGCGACTGCTTCCACGCCAAGCTGGTCTTTGATCTCTCTCAATGCTGCCAAGGTGTCTTGACTCAGCCAGCGAGATTTAAGATCAGCAGGCGCCGCTGCCATGGCCATGTCGATACCGAGCTGTACGAGATCTTGCTTGCTCCCTTGAGGCAGATCTTTGCCATAGAGACGGATCTGATTGACCCAAGATTTGAAGATCTCCTCCGAGGGAGGCTTTGTAGGATCTGTCCACTTCTTCAGATAATCTCTGTCTGGTCCCGACAAGAAGTCAAAGTCCTTGAGTCGGCGATGAAGCGTTTTCATCTCGCTCGGACTCAATATCCCGTCTGACCATGCCACATAGAAGAGTGGGAGGACACTAAGTATACCTGGACTGAGAGGTGCTTGCGTATTTTTCATGGCTGAAGATAGTTCCTATCTGTATCAACAGCATTTGTGATCCAGTGTTTCCAGACTAGGCTAGTCTTAGCGGTTTGGTAAGTTTTTATATGGGTGGGTAGAGGGCTTTCGCCCAAATGTATCGTGTCAGTGTTTCCACCAGACTTGCTGGAAAAATATCTAATTTTCCTGCTTCGTTATCACTTGAGAATTCCAATATATGAGCAGCATCGAAGGCAAAAGAATATTGATCACTGGAGGAAGTAGAGGCATCGGGGAGGCGCTCGTGAGAACACTTGCAGCGCATGGAGCCAAAGTGGCCTTCACCTATCGCTCAAGCGCTACCAACGCCGAGAAGATTCAGTCTGAGTTGGAGGCTGCTGGCCATTGGGCCAAAGCGTACCAATCAGACGCGGCTAAGTACGAAGATGCAGAGAAGCTTGTCACTGCAGTTCTTGAAGACCTAGAGAGCCTAGATGTTTTGATCAACAATGCCGGCATTACCAAGGACAATCTCATGCTCCGCATGGATGAGTCCCAATGGGATCAAGTCATTGAGACCAATCTCAAGTCCGTCTTCAATCTCACCAAGCAAGTCCTCAAGCCTATGATGCGTAATCGTGCTGGCTCCATTATCAATATGAGTAGTGTCGTCGGTGTATTTGGCAATGCTGGCCAAGCCAATTATGCGGCCAGTAAGGCTGGGATCATCGGGTTTACCAAGTCAATTGCCAAGGAGCTTGGATCAAGGAATATTCGCTGCAATGCCATTGCTCCTGGCTTCATAGAGACAGACATGACTGATGCGATGAGCGATAAGGCCCGAGACACCATTGTGTCCAATATCCCCATGAAGCGACTTGGCACCACAGATGATGTAGCCAAGCTCGTCATGTTCCTCAGCTCAGATGATAGCTCATACATTTCTGGTCAAGTCGTGAGCATATGCGGAGCACTCAATTGCTAAGATCACTTGCTCTCAGTCTCTTTGTCCTCAGTTGTCTGAGTATACAGTCCTGCAAGAAGAAAGCTCCTGTTCTCCCCAAGCAGCGGTGGGCCACAGATCTCATCATCGACACGTCTATGGTATCGGCCTATGATCGCAAGCTCTCTCAGTCCAGTGCACACTATGAGCCAGATCCCAGATTTCCTCAACTGACACCACAGTTTGAGCTCAAGATGAACTTTCACTACATGTATGACGCCAATGGTGAGAGGAACTATCCTGCCGAAGAGCGCAAGGATGTCACCTGGCACTTCATGAATGGAAGCAATAAGAAGTTGGCAAAAAATGTGAAAATGAATTTGCCCCTGGAGAATGAGACTCCAGTCTACGACATCCCATGGAGATACACAAAGTATACCAGTCCTGGCTATGAAAAAGAGGAGGGAATCTATGCACATCACGATGATGACCTCTACTTTTTTGTCCACAAAGGCAAACACAAAAACAACTACAGAAGAGAAGTCATCACGACCTATGCCATAGATGATGACAGCGTCATCAATGTCTTCATTCTGCCTCATCATCCAGATAGTGTAGCATCCAAGTCCTATCGACCCAATAAAGCGGGCATTGCTCTCGGCACATCACTCAAAGTCGCAGGGCTTTTTGAGACAGGTAGACCAATTTGGGAGTTTTATGGCTTGTTCAATCATGAGGTAGGCCACATCTTGGGACTACGTCACACTTGGGCAAGCAATGATGGCTGTGATGACACACCCAAGCATGCCAATTGTTGGAATTACTCTGATTCTGGACCTTGCAAAGAGAAAGTGTCCAATAATATGATGGACTACAACTCACAGCAAGTAGCACTCACACCCTGCCAGATTGGGCGCGTACTCAAGAATGTGCACAAGGAAGGAAGCAAGGCGAGAAAGTTGGTGGTGCCATACTGGTGCAATTATGACAGCACCATGAGTGTCACAGTGCGAGAAGATCTGGAGTGGAGGGGTAACTACGATCTAGCGGGTGATCTGACCATCGAGAGTGGTGTGACGCTTAAGCTGTACGGAAGGATGAGCTTACCAGCTGGTGCCAAGATTGTGGTCATGCCTGGAGCCAAGCTTATCGTGGACAATGGTCAATTGCATCAAGCATGCGGAGCTAGTTGGCAAGGGGTGGAACTTGTATCCGACGATGACGGACTATCAGGAGAGCTAGTCCTCGTGGCCGGAGCTACTGTCGAGGACGCCCTCTATACCAAGATGCTGACCACAAAGTCATAGGGAATATCCAAATCTCTCGTCAAGCTGCTCAAGTCTGAGTGCACAGAAATCTAGTATGAGCTCTAGCTCTTCTTGATAACTGCTATCATCATAGTAATCTTTTGCGTCTGTGGGCCATCTTTGGAAGTGGCGGTTGAGAGAGCTTCTGAGAATTGCGTCATTGCTCTCGATCATGGAGGTCACTTTCTCGAGACTAAATATACCTGAGTCTCTCAATACATGGTATCTACTTTTTAGCGCCATGGCGTACGTAGATCCTGGTGTGTCTAGCAACCTCTTGAGCATGGGATTTCTTCTGTCGTCAATGACGGACTTGAGCATGTTGAGCTCATTGTCTCCATCTCTTCCAAAACTGTGATCATAGTCCCATATTGCAATCTGTACAGGATGGTCAGCAGCGGTCTTATAGAGATAGAAATTCTTGCGCAGGCCATCGGAGTTATTGGTGTAGAGTAGGAGCAGATGCCAGTCCATGACCATGCGCAGATCAATAGAGTTTGAGATCTCAGCAAGAAAGGTGCTGTCGTCGCTCTCAAATATCAAAGCGTGCAGCTCATCCATGACTTGGGAGTGATCATGGTCCTTGAGCTCAGGAAATTTTTGATGATAGTAGTTGCTTTGATCTTGGACCTGATCGAGTCGCTGCTCGTAGAAGACTGGCGATCCCTTGAAGAGACAAGCTCCTCTGTCTGTCTTGTTGATTCCGACAAAGTCTCTATTGACTTTTTCCATGGCTACATAGATGCCTTTATAGTCCTGATTGAAGTTGAGTTCTAGATATGCGCATTGCGGTGCTAGATTTTGTCTGTGCATCTCTCGGTAAAGATCGTAGCAGATCTTGTGCCGCATCAGCGTCTTATCGACGTAGCTAGCATTGAGTATCCAGTCATCATCAGCCGGTATTCCTCCGATGGACAAGTCACTCTGCAGCTCCAATGTGTAGGAGTCTTTGTCATATCTGCGTGAATATCCTCCACGACCCTTGATGGAGGCAGGTAGTTCAAAGTGATCAAGACCGTCGCGATAGTCGATGAGACAAAGCTGTTTTTTGTCCCAGTTGATTTCTGAGTCGTGTGTGATGGAGAGCTCTGGGAGCTTGCTTTGGCAGGAGCTTAAGGCAACAGCAATGAAATTAACAATGAGGAATACTTGATTCAACTTCACTTCTCTAAGATAACAGCTTCTCTTGAGGTCAAAGCGGTGTTCTGTGAAAGTTAATTTAAGTGAAATCGCATCAACCACTTGACTTATTACGACAATTCTCGTAGTATTGTACGAGAGTTATCGTAATAGAATGAAAAAGAAGGACAAAAAAACCGAACCTACCACAGCCGAGCTCGCAATCTTGCAGATTTTGTGGTCCCAAGGGCCTCTCTCCGTCAAGGAGGTTCATGAGGTGCTTGAGCAGAGCAAGCCAGTCGTGTACACCACGACATTGAAGACCATGCAAGTCATGCATCAGCGAGAAATGTTGACACGGGAAGCCCAAGGGCGGAAACACATCTACAGTGCCGCCATCGAGCAAGTAGATACACAAAATAAGCTGCTGGATAATTTTCTATCCAGAGCTTTTGGTGGTTCGTCCAAGAAACTCGTCATGAGGACATTAGGTCAACATTCTTTGAAGGAAGACGAGCTCAATGAGCTCAAGGCATTCATTAATTCACTTGACGCAAACGATCAAAAATCAAAGTCATGATTGAGAAGATTTTATCCCAGCAAGTGATCGATGCTTTGGGCTGGACATTGCTCCATAGTCTTTGGCAAGGTGCTGTTTTTGCTATCCTATTAGCGATCATTTTAATCGCCTTGAGAAAATACACCGCCAATGCGCGCTACACCGTGTCAGTAGGTGTGCTAGGTATCTTTTTTTTGACCACTGTAGGTACATTTTGGCAACAGTACAATGATGCCAGTCCCACAACTGAGCAACACGCTTTGACAACTAGTGATGAGGCAAATCTCGAGCCTTCATCACAGGCCATGGATATACCGGTACAGAGCTCAGAGCAGTTGGGCGTTGGCCTGACCAAGCGGGTCAGGTCAAGTTCCTCTGGCTTTTTGTTGAGTCTCAAAGAGTACTACACAGAACACCTGCCACTTCTTATGACGATTTGGCTATTGGGTGTGCTTTTTTTCCAGTTGCGATTTTTGGGACAACTGGTCTATGTCCAGCGCCTCAAGCACTACGGTACAGAACTCATCCCCACATCTTGGCACGACAAGATCAAGGAGCTTGAGGACAAGCTCCGGATCCAAAAGAAGGTGAAATATCTCTCCAGCATAAGAATCAGCTCTCCCATGGTTGTGGGATGGTTTAAGCCAGTGGTATTGATGCCAAGATCATTGATGGACAAATTCACGGAGACAGAAATATATGCGATCCTCGCGCACGAGCTCGCACATATCCGAAGAGACGATTTTCTGGTCAATCTTCTTCAGACTTTCTTTTCGAACATCTTCTTTTTTCATCCCGGCGTGTGGTGGATAAATAACCGGATTGATGATGAGCGCGAACACTCTTGTGATGATCTCGCCGTGGCCGCTACTGGTCCTGCAATGAACTATGCCAAAACACTGATCAGTGTTCAAGAATATAGTCTTGGCATGACGTCCAACTCAGGCTTAGCAGTGGCCCTTTCGGGCAAAAGAGCCTCTGGTTTTACGTCTAGAATACACAGACTCTTTGTGTCGAGGACGAGTGATCGATCTTTTCGAGAAGGTTTCGCCTCTGCCCTTATATTGCTTGGAGTGGTATTGCTCGGCTTAGGAGCTTCTAGACCTGCTCAGAGTGATCTAGACGTCAATTCGTCAGATGCCGTAGAGACTTCTCTGGTGGATTCGGACAGTGAAATCTTAGCGCTAGGAGATCAAGCTAAGTCGGATCGCATAAGTGATGATTCCGAGGATCTGATCACATCCAAGTCAGATAAGCAGCTGCCTGTAGAAAGACCTGCAGATCCAGAAAGACCTGCCGTCCCGTCGCAGCAGTCAAAAGCCTCAACACTTGATATTGATAGATTGATTGAAGCTTGTGCAATGGGTGAGCTACATGAGGTCCAGGCACTCATACAAGCTGGACTTAATGTGAATAGTATTGGGTCCAGAGGATTTACTGCTTTGATGATGGCAGCAAGTGCAGATCATTCTAAAATTGTGGAGTATCTAGTCGGAGTGGGTGCTGATGTCAATCTTAGTCATAGCGGCTGGACGGCACTGATAGAGTCTGCCGATGAAGGTTCACTCAAAAGCATGGAAATCCTGATCAAGGCTGGCGCAAAGCTGGACTATTATCGCAATCCCAATTCACCAACAGCACTCACGATGACGGCATCTGAAGGCCATCTCGCCTGCATGAAACTCTTACAAAAGAATGGCGCTGATCTAAACGGTACCTTGAAGAGTTTTCCTCCACTTCATAGTGCATCAGAAGAAAATAAAATTGACATCGTAGAGTACCTTATCGAGCAGGGAGTAGACATAGATAAGCAAGATGCACTTGGCAGAACCGCGCTGATGTATGCCTCTTCTGAAGGGAATTATGAGATAGTAAATCTGTTGATCTCTGCCGGCGCAGATATTTCGATTCAAGATCGAAATCGGGCAACCGCACAGGACTATGCCGAGGACGAAGATCATGATGACATACTATCTCTGAGGGGCCCGTCGACTAAGCACGATCTGCATGAGTATACACGTAGAGGAAAAATGGAGAAAGTCATTGCCTTGGTAGACCAAGGTGCTGATATCAATCAGAGAAACGAACTAGGACAGACGGTCTTGCACATCGCTGCACAACTAGGGTACAATCTTGATATGCGACAGCTGATCGGCGCGGGTGCTGAGGTCGATGCCACCGATCGAGAGGGTAGGACTGCAATGATGTTAGCTGCGGCGGAGGGTAAGTATAACGCCGTCACACTTCTTGTTGCTGCTCAAGCAGATGTTGATATCGCGGATCACAATGACATGAGAGCCTATGAGTGGGCTCTCTCAAGCGGTGAGCTGGAGCTCATCACCTTTCTCGCGCTAGTGACAGATCCTGAAGCGGCAGTGAAGTATAGCGTTGATCCACAGAGTCTGGAAAAGGAACTAAAAAAGCAGATGCTTAAATATGAAGGCAAGTACAAGGACGAGGAGCTGCATCATCATATCCACATAGATATACACCAAGACACTCATCGAGACGAAGATCCACAAGTCAACCAACAAAGAGAAGAGCTTCACGTCACAGATCGTGGTTATCATCTCAGACAGTATCAGATGACTAGCGATGGACTAGAATTTCTGAGCGCTGTGCGCGAGGGTTCACTCCAGGATGTGCGTAGGCTCATTGAAAGTGGTACACCTATCAATATTACAGATGCGACTGGACAGACTGGTCTCATGGCAGCTGCTAGCAGTGGTAGAGTGAAAATTGCAGAATACCTCATCGCACAAGGAGCTAATGTCAATGCGCAATCTCGATCTGGTTTGTCTGCACTTCATTATGCGGCTCTCGAAGATCAGCAAGTGATTGCAGAGCTGATCATTAAGAATGGCGGATCACTAGACTTGACGATGAGCTACTCCAGTACAGATGGCAATTATCAAGATCTGCCTCTTGTATGGCAGTACACGGGTGCCACACCACTGTTGATCGCGGTCGAATCCAATCATGAAAAAATGGTTGCCTTATTGATCGCAGCAGGGGCTCAGAAGGATCAGCAGATGACGAGAACTGAATATCGCATGAAGGATAATAGAGAATCCTACCTCACCGGGGACGAGGTCATGGGTTTTAATGAGGACTTCTTACATGATGTAGAGCTGCGAAAGACCGACACTGACTGGTCACCTAGAAAACAAGCTCAAATCTCCAACAACCAAAAAATTCTTCGCCTTTTCTAAAGGCAAAACCTAGACAAAAACACAATGATGAAATTTCTTTTTGCCGTCATGGCGCTGGCATCGACCAGTAGCCTACTAGCTAGCCATTTGCCTGTCAAGGCCGAGCTCACAGGTCGCATCGTAGATGCTCAATACGACATTCCACTCGAGTATGCCACCGTGTCTGTTTATCAAGACGAGGCGCTTATTACAGGTGCAAGTACGGATTCTCTGGGCGTATTCTCGATGAGTCTTTCCAGAGGTTCGTATCAGCTCAAGTTTGAGTACATCGGATATACTACGCTAGATACGCTTATCGATCTTGGCTCTGATCTAGACCTAGGTGATGTATTGTTGAGCTCGTCTGCCGTAGATCTAGATGGAGTGACCATCACTGCGGAGCGCAGTCGGATGATCCTCAAGTTGGACAAGCAGATTTTTGACGTCGGAGCAGACATTGTATCTCAAGGCGGATCGGCCAACGAGGTCTTGGACAATGTACCGATGGTCAATGTCTCGCCTGAAGGAATCGTCAGCCTACGTGGGGATGCATCGGTAAAAGTGCTCATCAATGGCAAGCCATCCGCCCTCGCAGACAATAATGCTCTCCAAGGTATACCAGCATCCAATATTGAGCGTGTGGAAATCATGACCAATCCGTCTGCCAAATATGAGGCATCTGGCAGTGCGGGGATCATCAATATTATTCTCAAGCAAGCGACCAAAGAGACTTGGGGAGGACAGGTAAGTGCTACTGTGGGTGTCCCCACAGAGACTCGCCTCGCAGCAAACTTCAATCGGACCAAGGGGAATCTGACATTCTTTGGCAATGCTGGTATCAGGTACTCCAACTACTTCAGTGTTGGGAGTGCTGAGCGCATCAGCCAGCTACCGAGTGGACTGCAAGTGCTCAATGAAGATCTAGATCAGGCTCGCAATGACAGAGCTGGGAATGCATTCATTGGTATAGACTTCAGACCACGTGAGCGCACCACTTTGAGTGCCTCTTACTCATATTACCATCAGACAGATGATGATCTCTCTGATGTCGATTACCGCTTTGGCGATGAGGCTGGAGTCCTTGATCGTGAATGGACGCAGAGCTATGACTATTTGCAACCAGGCCATTACAATCAAGTCGAGCTGACTTGGGCAGAAGATTTCAAGAAAGAGGGAAGCAAGTTGCTCGTCCTGTTTCAGAATGATTTCTGGTCGCGCGATCAAAAAGAGTTGACGATCATGACGGAGAGATTTCCAAGCATGACCGAGGCTTTTCAATTGCGCACAAGCAATCTAGAGTCAAGCAGTGATTTTCTCCTGCAAGGAGATTATGAGCAAAAATTGGGTAGTCGAGCTAAGCTTGAAGCCGGTATCCGAGGCGAAATGAGAATAATCTCAAGCGACTATCACGCAGAGCAAAATCTTGATGGACAATTTAAGACCTACCGAGACCTCCAAAATATGGTCGATTATTATGAACGTATTGCCGCTGCTTATGTGCAGTATGCCTATGAACATGACAAGTGGGGATTGCAAGTTGGACTGCGTAGCGAATACACCAATATCAAGGTGGAAGAGGCACAAGATGGAATCGAGCCCATCCAAAAATCATACAATTGGATCTTCCCCTCTACCACGATTAGCTACAAGTTTTCAGATAAGCTCAATGGTAGCATCGGTTATAGCAAGCGCATCCAGCGCCCACATTTCAGGCAGCTCAATCCATTTGGCGGCATCGAAAATCCGAACGAAATCCGATTTGGAAATCCAGACTTGGACCCTAGCTTCAGAGATCTCGTCGAAGTCAAGTTGCTCTACAGAGATGATAAGCTGACGCTATCACCATTTTTTTCGGCTCACTACATAGACGGTTTTTATGACACTCAGGTGTTGCAAGATAGCGGAGGTCTGGTTACTTACTTTCCGATCAATCTGGAACAGGAACGCATTTTGGTGGGCGGGCTAATCGTCACTTATGAGCCTTGGAGCGGATGGCAGCTGACGGGAGAGCTCAGTGGTGCTGAGTTTAGACAGACGGGATTTTATGAAGGGGTTGATTTTGGGAATTCATTTCGCAATTACAATGCCGAGCTCGGTTTGCGCGGGAAACTCCCCAAGGATATCAGGATGCAGGTCAACTTTTACTACTATGGAAGTCAAAGATATCTTCAGTCATTCAGAGATCCTTATTATGGTATCAATGCCGGTCTGAGCCGTAAGTTTCTTGAGGATCGATTGCAGATTTCACTCAATGTTAGAAATCTATTCGAACTAGCGGTTTACAGAGGCGGAGCGACCTTACCCACATTTACCAATGAGTATGCACGTAGATGGCAAGGTCAACGCATAAGTCTCACGGCAGCTTGGGATTTTGGTCAAGATTCCAGAGTCCGGCGAGCTAGGAGAAGCATCAGATAGCCCATGACTATAGTTGATGGGAGAGATACCATTGCAGGCAGATCATAGTCTTGGCATCTGTGCATTGAGTCAAGTAGTCTCGGACATCATTTGGCTGCAGACGGATGAGTTGAATGTCTTCATGCTCGCCAAGTAGACCTGATTGGCCAGGTGTAGAGTCTTTTTCTGAGGCTTTCGCCAAAAAGCAATGGATGCATTCGTCGGTAATTCCTGGTGTAGGAAAGAAGGATCCAATTTTCATGAGCTCATTTGGGCGAAAGCCCGTCTCTTCCCAGCACTCTCGCCGTGCAGCTTCCTCTGCAGTCTCACCATCATCGATGCCTCCGGCAACGACTTCTGTGAGCCATGGGTCGGCCTTGTCAATAAGCGCAGGTCTGAATTGCTTGACGAGCACAAGCTCCTTGGATTCTAAGACTTCGACCAAGACGGCTACGGCATCTCGCTTGCGGAGGATTTCGAATTCCTTACGAAGTTGTCCGGCTCCGTCAAAGCGATCAAAACTGATTTCTAGCCCTACAAGATCGAAGATCTCATTACTTTTTTGGCGTAAGCCATGCAGCGTGTACTTCATCTAGTCGAGATAAAAAATATTGGCAATGGTGTTGGCTTGTCCTATCAACTCCGCACCTGCATCTACCTGGAGCGTACTTCCATAGACCGTCAAGCCCGTAGGTATTGTCACCTCGTGTCCCGCGGGAATGATCACAAAGTCACAGGGCTCAGGCAATCGCCCGAGACTCCAGTGACTCGGACTCGCATCCCAATTGGCAATAGCGGGACCCACCCACTCATTGCGTCTAGTGGTGCTATTGAGATAGTCATCAGTTGCACAGCTTTGTGGCCCTCCGCCAGCACTGATCGTGATATGCTGCTTGAGCTTGTTGTATCCTGTTGTAGCCTCCCACAGACCTTGGTTGGCGAGGCGGATAGAGTACCTTGGGTCTTCATAGAGGGTCGTGGCCGGATCAGCTAGATGGAGCAGGACCTCATAGTCGGCCTCCGGCATACACGCAGATGCACAGATCTCTGCAGTAAAGCTAGTTTCTCCAGGCATCCAAGATCTAGGATCGATGTCGAGCTGTGCTTTCCAAATATCACCGGTAATGGTGTCTCTTAGGACAATCTCCGCTGATCTGGGATTGACCAGGGAAGCAAAGCCCACATTGTCAATAGTGAGACTGATGTCTATCGATCCACCAGGTCTGGCGCTATTTTGGACAGTCGTCTCTCTCAAAACAAATCTGTAGCCCAGCGATTTACTGATGTCATCTATGCATCCATGAGTGTTCCAGTCATTATTGAGGGCATTGTTGTAATCTGCATTGAGATAAGTCCAGTGGAATCTAGCCATCTCTGTCTCGGCGATTCCTCCATTGGACGCACAGTCGCTGGTTGGTAGATAGGGACTACAGGTCTCGCCTCCGACAAGAGTATACTTGGACTCTTCCGCAAGATATGGTTTGAGATTCGTGGTGTCCATCGAGGCACCATTGATATCTGAGTAGTCTGTATAGGTTCCAATATCTCCTGCGTCGCTGAGGAAGCAGTCGTTGTGCACACCTATGCGAGCTTCGTGGCTTCCGCCAAATGCTGAGCTAGGATCCATATTGGGCGCGTCAGTCATGGCCGCAGTGCCATGCACATACTTCTGCTTCATCTGTGGATAGCGCACTTGAATCATACGTTCCTCAGGGACAGCATCCAAAAGAGCTTTTAGCACATCGATGCGATCTTGCCAATGAGTGCTCGTCAGGTAGTAAGGAGGCTGAGAAGCATCTCCAAAATGGTCAGTATAGTAGTTTTCGCCCCAGATGCCGATAAATCCCATCTGTACCGACATGATGACATCACTATTGGCCTCCAAAAGAGGCTCGATCTGATCGATGTGATCGAGTACTACTGATTTGCTTGCATCACCATATGGTCTACAATATTCGCCGCCACAGTCAGTGGTCTGGTCGGTATAGGCCATTCGCATGATGATTTTGGCACCGGCCGATCGAGCAATATCAAAATCCATCTGCATACTGTCCAGAAAACCCTGAGAGATGGGACCAGTCTTGAAGTCTTCCAAGAAAAAGTATCTGAAGACAAGAGAAGAGTAAACCGAGTAATCAGCTGAGAAAGGCTGGTGCAATTCACGCTGATCAGCCAAAGTGGTGCTATCTAGCAACTGATATCCACTAGACCTTGCCTCGGAGTAGCGATACCATCCACGCTCAGGATTGACAAAGTCTTCTGTCGACTCGGTGTAGTCATCAAGCGTGGTCTCCTCGACCATCTGGAGTATATGTAGACCTCGATGCCTATCACTTGCCAGCACTACACCTGATGGAAGATAGGGATATGCACCCCACACTCCTTTATAGCTGCTATAGTTCGTATTCTCTGGATGCGTATCATAGTAGCCGGCGAGTTTTACATCTGTCGGGTCTGAAATGTCAAAGACCACGAGTCCGTCATGATAGTAACTGACGTAGACCGAGTCTCCTTTGATGAATGGATTGTGCGCTATGGATCCAGTATCTCCTGTGATAGGCTCAAGTAGTTTGCTACGAAAGAGATCTGTGACTGTGAACTGCATTCTAGCATTGTACTCTGCGATTTTCATGCTTCGATCATGGGACTCGTCAGCCCAGACGACGATGTTCTTCTCAGGATGCACCCAACTACTGTGTTGATACCCTTCTTGTGGATAATTATATATGCCATTGATGAGATTACAACTGCCGGAGCTGCAGTCATAGACCAAATACTCATTGAAATCAGTATTGAAGCTACCATGTGAGGCCCACATGGTGTCATTGCGAATATAGGCGTCGTGAATGTAGCCGCCTGGTAGTGCCTGCTCATTGACCTCGACAAGGTTGTAAGGGTCAGAGATATCCAAGATGATGATATCCCGATAAGTCGATCCCTCTCGAGCGCCGAGAGCATACAGCCACGCAGAGCTGGTGTCAATGAAGATGTTGTGACTGCGCGTGAAAAATTCTGTTGTTCGATCTATTTGTACCACAGAGTCAGGTAGATGTTGAAGGTCAAAGACCATGAGGCCTTCACCATTTCGTTCGCTGCCGGCAAAAGCGTAGTGGCTGTATGTCTTCATATCTCTCCAGCTGGTGACACCTGTGCCAAAGAATGATCCTACTTGCTCTGGATTCCTTGGGTCAGTGATGTCCACGAAGAAGACGCTATCACGTCCTCCGACAATTGCATATTCTCGACCATCAGCAGCATAGCCCCAGACATCATTATACGGAGATGTATTAGGATTTTCTGAGGGGTTGAGCGGATTCCAATTTCCTAGCAGCTTCATATTCATACGATCCTGGGCGCTGATTGAGCTCACAAGGATAAGCAGGGATACAAAGGTGAAAAGTGTCCGCTTCATCCGTCGAAGATACACTTCGGGTGAAGCAATCGGAGCATGCAGTAGTGATACTCAGGTGTTTGTCCTCGTGCGTAATCCAGTCTTGTAAGATCCTTGTCATTTGGCCTAGAGCCTTCAGTCCAGATGATGCTTGTAAACCATCTCAGATGCCCGAGCCAACAATTCAGTGCCTCGGTCAAAGTCCTCCAGCTCCTTTGAGAGCAAAACAAGCACGTAGCTCTGACCATCTGGTAAGTACACGATCCCACTGTCATGATGTACGCCAGTAATGTTCCCAGTTTTATTCGCCACCGTCACATCGGCAGGTAGATAACGTGGGATCACATCCCGCCACTTCTGATCTCTGAGGATCTTGATCATGGCTTGGCAATCTGATGTAGATCCAGCCTGGTCTGTCGCGATGGCCTCCATGATCTTCATGAGATCCATGGAGCACGTACTATTGCTGAGACCTGCGCGATAGGCTTTCATATCCTCCACGCCTCTGAGTACATCAATGCTGTCGGCTCCCAAGCCTCTCATGGTTTGTGTGACTTTTTTGGCATCGACCAGATCGATGAGAATATTGGTTGCTAGATTACTGCTGGCAACGATCATGTCGTAGGCGAGTTCTTGGATTGGAAGTTTGGAGCCAATCTGCTCGTAAAGCTTCTCTTCGCTGTCTTCATCGATGTCCATGGAGTAGACAGTGCTATCTACGATACTATAAAATTCGTTTTTGACCATTACAGAATCGTCCATCGCAAATTTCCCTTCTGCCGCTTGCTTATAGAGCTCAATGAGCACAGGTGTTTTCATTGTGCTGGCAGCATGAAAGCGCTCTTTCTCATTGATGTGGATCTCTTCACCAGTGTCGAGGTGAAGATAGGATAGCGCAAATATGCCCTGGCCTTTTGCCATGTGATCCTTGAGTATGGTTTCCAAACTCGCCTTTTGTGGAGCCTTGCAAGCAGTGAGGCAAAGTACGGATATGACGAGTGGGATAATAGCTTGTCTCATCTGTCAAATATAACCTAGAGCTATTGCAAAAAGCTAAGCCTGACAAAGCGCTCCCTCCTGCCATACTCGCCGAAGAGGATCATATGTTCTGGCGAGACTTGCTCGCTCACTTTGGGGCGTGTGATCATTTGTGCCTCTCTCAGGTCAAAGAGGGCTTGTCGAATCTGCTTCCCTGCCGGTGTGAGCTCCACAAGAGTGACAACACTATTGGCTCTTCCATTGAAGACCTCCACGCGGCCTGTCCCTGTGTAGTTGAGATTCCGGGCGTTGTCATTGAACACAAAAAATAGTTGATCTCCTCTGTAGTACTGTGTATAGCTTGAGTAATAGCCAAAGTCGTTTTCGCTGATCTGTCGCTTGGGGATCTTTTGTGTCCACTTGATCGTACCATCCGGATTGATATTGATGACGATAATGTCATTGTAATGATAGAGGTACTGATCCGTGATAAATCGACTATTCATCGGGGTCCGATTGATATCGATAATAAACTGCTCACCCACGAGAAATGCTCCTCCATCTGGTCTGATAATGATATCATTGAGATAGTATTCCCCGATATCTACGGTCCGTCCTGCTTTCGCTCTTTTTTCGAGACGCTTTTGCTTGCCTTTTCGCTCATTGGCTGTCAAAAACTGGATGCCAAACTCATCAAAGTGCTTGGCTTTGAGTGCCTTGCTTTCTCGATCGATCTTGATGAAGTAGCTCCCAAGAATATTTACATCGTCTCGAGCTCCATAAAAGCCTGCACAGATCAAGTCACCCTGAGGGTCTACTGCCATCTTCATGTCAGACAAAAACTTATCTCCAAGTTCTACCCGATAGGTTTCCTGTACGGTTCCACTTTCATAAAATGCGGTGATCTCGTAGTGGTAATTCGGCTCACCTTTGACTTTGGGTCGGCGATTATCTTGATAGACTCTGCCTAGGATGTATACATTGCCATTTTCATCGATCTGGAAATCTTCCAAGTCATAGAGGCGATCCTCGTGGGGTAAGAGTATCTGTCTGTCCCACAGCTCTTTTAGTCCGAGGTCATAGACATGAAATCCGAATTCCTCTTGACCATTGCGATCAAAGGGCAGAGCATAAAATACGAGCATCTTGCTACTATCTAGAGACAGTTTATAGTCAAATACACCTGAGTTGTCATTGGGATATCCACTGTAGTCGATTTCTGCAATTTTCCTGAAGTCTTTTTGCTGCTCCAGAGTGGACAAGTCGATGCTCTCTATGAAGAGTGTATTGAAGCGTGTCTTCTTGTCACGATAGGCATTGAGCATGTAAAGCTCATCGCCAAATTGGACAATTCGCTCGAGACTACCCAGTCGAGATCTTTGGAGTAGCTCTATGTCTTGTGCTTCGACGAGCTGCAGATCGAGATCATATTTCTCTAGGGTAAAGGCGTTCTTGGTGCCAAGTAGCCCCGCGCTATGTTGTCTCATGGTATAGTAGTGGCCGTCTTGGTAGGCCACAATATCCGCAATTGTCGAATTTCCAAACTCCCGCATTTCTGGACCCATGTGGACTTGGAGTTCCTGGACTTGAGCGTCGGTGGATAAGGCTGTCGCCAAAATGAGCCAACTTAAAAGACCTGCTTCTCGCAGAAAAGCCTGGAAAATCATGGGAGTGTGCATAGGAAATCAGTTTTCTCTTGTCAAAGAAACGTCCTATCTTGACCATATTACTCAAACAAAACCTTAATTGTTATGCCCACCAATTGGTATATGATACTCGTAGCTGGCCTTATTCCATTGGCCATTGGATCTATTTATTACAGTCCAGCTGTTGCTGGCAAGCAATGGATGAAGGTGAATGGATTTACAGAAGAATCTCTAGAAGGTGGCAATATGGCCTTGATTTTTGGCTTGACCTATTTGCTGAGTTGTGCTTTTGCTTTGTTTATTCCGCAGTTTACTATCCATACCGTCGGTTTTGTACAGCTGATGGTAGAACATGCAAGTCCTGGATCGCCGGGTTATGAGCTGTATAACTCGATTATGACCGACTATGGCTCTCAGTACAGGAGCTTTGGGCATGGCGCTTTGCATGGCGCAATCTTTTCGGTCTTGATCGCACTTCCACTCATTGCCATTGTTGCTCTTTTTGAGCGCAGAGGTGGTGTGTACATATTGATTCATTGGATCTACTGGATGATATGTTCTGTGCTGATGAGTGGCCTATTATGTTGGCTGCTCAAGTGGTAGATTTACTACATTAATTCTCAAACTATGACCAATTTCAGATTGCTTTACAGGTGCATGATCGTGTGCCTTGCTGTACTATGCATTTTGCCGGAAGGCAGTACACAAAAATCTAAAAAGAAAAAGGCGGAGACCAACTCCGAGAAGCACGCCATTGATGAGCTGAGCCTGTCAGCGCTCAAATGGCGATGTGTAGGTCCAGCACTCACATCAGGGCGTATTGCAGATATCGCGGTGCATCCTGACAGACCGTATGAATACATCGTGGCGACGGCTTCGGGTGGAGTATGGAAAACCGTCAATAGCGGTACGACTTTTCGACCTGTCTTTGATGGACAAGGTTCTTACTCCATAGGCTGTGTGACCTATGATCCCAATCAGCCGAGTACTGTCTGGGTAGGAAGTGGCGAAAACAACAATCAGCGCTCCGTCGCATATGGTGACGGAATTTACAAATCCACAGACGGTGGCAATAGTTGGAAGAATATGGGTCTCAAGGACTCAGAACATATCGGCAAGATCATCGTCCATCCGGACAACTCTGATGTCGTATACGTGGCAGCCATAGGGCCTCTGTGGTCCAAAGGAGGAGAACGTGGTGTCTACAAGACGATGGACGGAGGATCAACTTGGAACCTTGTACTAGAGCTAGATGAGCACACAGGAGTGAATGATATCGTGATGGACCCTCGAGATCCTGATGTCATCTATGCAGCAGCGCTTCAGCGTCGACGCCATGTCTATACCTATGTGGGTGGTGGACCAGGCTCAGGGATGTATAAGACTACTGATGGCGGTCAGTCGTGGGATAAGATCAATAGTGGTCTGCCCACCGTAGAAATGGGGCGTATAGGTCTCGCGATCGCACCTTCTCATCCTGACTATGTCTACGCCATTGTCGAAGCAGCACAAGGAAAAGGGGGCACCTATCTCACGACCAATGGAGGTGCAAGCTGGTCTAAGCAATCTGGTCGATCTACATCGGGCAACTACTACCAAGAGATCATCGTCTCTCCGCATGATCACAAGACTATCTACTCGATGGATACCTGGATGAAGGTGTCCTTTGATGCAGGCAAATCATGGAATCACGTGGGTGAAGACACTAAGCATGTGGACAATCACAGCATGTGGATCGATCCATCCAATGCCGACCACTGGCTCGTAGGATGTGATGGCGGTATTTATGAGACCTTCGATGCAGCCAAGACTTGGGACTTCAAGAAGAATCTCCCCGTTACACAGTTTTACAAGGTGTCGGTGGACAATGCTGAGCCATTTTACAACATCTTCGGTGGTACGCAAGACAACTTTAGTCTAGGTGGACCATCGAGAGTGACAAATTCACATGGAATCGTCAATGAGGATTGGTTTATCACGCATGGAGGAGATGGATTTGAGACACAAGTAGATCCAGAAAATCCCAATATCATCTATGCACAGTCACAGTATGGAGTGCTTGTCAGATACGACAAGCAAAGCGGAGAGGAGCTTGGCATCCAGCCCAAAGAGCGCAAAGGTGAAAATGCTTACAGGTGGAACTGGGATGCTCCCCTGATCGCCAGTCCGCACCAGTCTGGTCGCGTCTACTTTGCCGCCAACAAAGTATTTAAGTCAGATGACTATGGACATAGTTGGGAAGTGATCAGTGAAGACCTCACGCGTCAACTAGATCGAAATCAGCTCAAGGTATATGATCGGATCGTCGGTATCAACTCTGTCATGAAAAATGGCTCAACCTCACCGTATGGCACTATCGTCGCTATGAGCGAGTCAGCACTGAATCCGGACCTGCTGGCAATCGGTACAGACGATGGACTCATACAGATCACTGAGGATGGCGGCCAATCTTGGCGCAAGATTGACAATATTCCAGGCGCTCCCAGACAGAGCTATGTCAATGCGGTATTTCTCTCTCAGCACGATGAGGCTGTGATCTATGCAGCATACAATCATCATAAGTATGGAGACTTTAAGCCTTATCTTTTTAAGTCTTCCGACAAAGGCTTGACTTGGAAGAATATCAGTAACAATCTGCCAGAACGCGGTAGTGTCTACGCGATAGAAGAAGATCATGTCGATGCCGATCTGATCTTTTGTGGGACTGAATTTGGGGCATTTTGTTCTGTGGATGGCGGGGCTCGCTGGAAGAAGCTTGGCGCGGGACTTCCTACAATTGCTGTGAGAGACATCGCTATACAGCGTAGAGAAAATGACCTCGTGCTTGGCACATTTGGACGTGGATTCTATGTGATGGATGACTACAGTCCATTGAGATCAATCGAAAATAAAAAGACGGAAGATCTGGTTCGCTTTTTTGATGTGCGTGATGCATTGGTCTGGGAACAAGACAAGCCTCTTGGTCTGCCTGGGAAGTCATTTCAAGGTGATAACTATTACACCGCGGACAATTTAGGTCCTGTAGCACTGATTCGCTATCAATTTTCTGATAAGTACGAGAGCCTCAAGAAGAAGAGGGAGAAGGAAGAGTCGAAGTCTTCCAAGGATAAAAGGGATACGCCCTATCCAAGCTATGAAGATCTCAAGGCAGAGCAGGATGAGCGGGAACCCAAGCTCGTCTTGGAGATATCTGATGCCGGAGGAAAGGTCATTCGCCGAGTCACGAGATCCTATGCCGAAGGCGTGCAAGAATATCGATGGAATATGCGGTATAATGAACAGGGACCTATATCTCTTGGAGGTGGAGGCTTTTACAATCCTTTTGCCGGTGTATCCGAAGGCAGTCTTGTGCCTCCAGGTACTTACAGTGTTACTCTGAGTCAGTGGGATGGAATTGAAATGAAGCAGGTTGCAGGGCCTCAGAGCTTTGAGGTCAAAGCACTCAAGAATACGAGCATGCCAGCAGCTGATAGGCCTGAAAAGACGGCATTCCAACAAGAAGTCGAAGCACTATCAGCAGACATTTCCGTCATGCAACGAAGACTCGGGGACATTGGCAACAAAATGAGACATATCAAGAAAGCTGCTGAGATGATGAATGGTGGATTTGCCGAGGCTGCAGGACTCGAGCAAGAGATCAACGACCAGCTTGAAGAGGTGAATCTAGCACTATACGGTGATCCGATCAAGAGTCGTTTGGATATCGACCAGCCACCCACTCCTGCCACGAGGATCGGGTGGATCATGTATGAGCAGAAATACAGTACCTCAGCTCCTACGGCTACACATCAGTCGAGCTTTGCGATTGCCAAGGAGGAGTTTGCAAGCCTAGGTGCCCTGGTGGATGACATTGAAGGCAAAAAACTCAAGGCGCTAGAGTCGCTCCTCAATCGGTATGGAGCACCATATACGCCCGGCAGAAATCTAGGAGATAACTAATCAGAGAGATTGCGAGAGTAGCTGAGAGAGAGATTGTTTCTTGATTTTGGATAGCATCCAATTCTCAATATCTAGGTATATGAAGGATCGCTTCTCGAAGCGATCCTTTTTTATCTCTTCAAATTTTTCATGGAATTCCTTGAAAATCTCGATCTGATCGGAGCTTCCCGCTCGTAGAAGTGCTCGAAACATTTTGATTGAAAGATCTTGAAAGTCCGTAGAGATTGACACTCGATTGAAGTACTTCTTGAAGGTGACGATGCTCTGGTGGAGTCTTGCAAGCATATCCATGTCATAGTAGCACATGAGTATCATGATGCGTGAGTAGATCTGTATGTCTTTGCGCAATGAGTTCTTGCTGTCTTCGACAATTGCTAGTAGGTATGACAATGCGGTGCTGGCCTTATTTTGCCCAAGGTAGGACCATGCGATCTTATAGTTGATCACTTTGATTTTGTGCTGGTCCATTTTGCTGGCATACTCGTGTTTTTGCAGCTGACGCTCGATGCGCTTAATCCTGTTGACAGTGCCAACGAAGTCTCCTCTGAGGAAGAAGTGATCCAATCTAGCCACATTGAGATACATGAACCTGATGATGAAGCTATTCTCGGAGAGTTTTGATTTTTGTTCTTCACACAGCTTTTCAAATCGCTGTAAATAAGTACCGTGGCGTTCATGGTCTCGGATGCTGAATAGTCCTGTCAATGCATAGTGATATCCTCTGAGTAGAAGGTTGATGTCTCTATGCAGTAGCTCCGTATCGGATTCGAAGGCGTCGATCCACTTGGATGCATGATGGAAGCACTGGTGGAAGTCATTGAGTATGTAGTAGTACCAGACGAGTGTCTGTCTGAAGGTCACTTTTTCTATGGCGGACCGAGGCCTGAATCCTTGTAGGACTTCGTCCTGATACCGAGCCACGAAGATTCGCTCCTCTTCCTCAGACCTGACATGTCCGTGATTGATGTAATACTTATGGAGATGCAGCTTGAGATTGGTGCTGCTGATTCTTTCGTTGATAGAACTACCCAGTTCTGCCACTTCGTCTAGCAGGTATTCTACCGGTTCTTCAGGTGTCCTTGTGATATGGCGCGAGTGAATGGTCTTCTCTAACTCTAAGAGTGTGAGTAGGGCAAAGTCAAGATGATTTTTGTGAGCGAGGTACTTTGCTCTTTCTAGGATCTTCAGCGTCTGTAGGTAGAGGCCTTTGTCATACAATATGTAGCAAAAGTCAATGAGCTCCCGCACCTTGATATTGGCTTTTTTGGATTTCTGGATCAACCTCAATGAAATCATCAGTTGTTCATAGAGATGGCGCTTGGCATTGCTATAGCTTGTGCTATTTTGAGATTTGATCTTTCGTTTGATCTCAGGTTCGTTCAAGACTTTTTGTTGATCCATGGCATCAAAAATCTTCATGTACACTAGATTCTGACTCTCGGCGATGCGCTCGACATATAATCGAAAAGCACGCTTCTCAGACTTGCTGAGAGATTTAATCAGTGTAAAAAGATCTTCAGTTCTTGATATAGGCATAGCATCTGTGGGATTTGCAAGTGTCTGATAGTCAGTTGTTAGTGTGAAATGAACCTCTGATTGGTATCACAAATCCGATTAAAAATAGAATGTTTTGACTTTGGGATGGCCATATGTTCGTATTGTCATTCAAAAGAGAATGTAAATCACTGAGAATCTCAGTCAAAATATATACACCCTCTCAAGTGGGTTCTGCAAAGGCAGAAATACTTGAATTCCTTTGGTTTGGGTGGTTTGGTTTCAACGGAGGGGCGGCATTGACTGCCCCCTTTTTTTGCCCCAAACTCAAGAATTTCTCCAATGAATTTCTAACTCGATCTTCGTCTTCTGATCGCCTCTTCCATACTCACCCCAAGTAGTTTGCTGTCGAGCCAAGATATGATATCAAGATAAAGAAAGGCCCTACGCTCCAGTCGATCTTCTTCAAGCAATTCGAGTTTTGACTTTAGCTTGGAAAAAGCTTCCGCGAGCTTGTCAGGTGAGATGTAGCTTAGTGCCCGAAGGAAGCTGACGATTTCTTTTTGTACTTGTTGGAGCTCCTCGGTGTGTAGTAAAAAGCGATACAAGGATCTGATCTGACTGTCGATCACATAGACATCTTCACGGTCATAGTGTGCTATGAGCTGGAGAATTAGGGCAAAGCACTGGATGTCATTTTTAAAGTTTTTGAATCTCTTCTGCGTGATCACCACCAAGTGTGTCAGACAATCATCAAGTCGGTTGGCTCCAAAGTAGATGCAAGCGATCTTGTAGTGCAGTGTCATGCGTCGATTGAGATCCCAGAGCTCATTGTTTTTCATCTGCTCTTCTGCGAGTCGAGCGAGCTCTATTCCCTTCTGATAATCCATGGTGAGGAAAACCTGGTTGAGTCGATGGGTTAGGATGAACAGGTCAAGTTGGGATCTCTCATTGAGACTGAGTTGCTTAAGATCTATGTCTCTCATCTCCTCGAGCATAGAGAGATACTCTTGGAACCGCTCGATTTCTGTGAGCATGAAAAGCGCATTGAGCACATTGTGCAGGCCTTTGATATAGATAGATCTCGCTGGTATCTTGAGGTCTGGGAACTCGTCAAATAGGGCGACCCACTTGACGGAGTTGCGATAGACCAGGCTAAAGTTGTGCATCATCAGGTAGTACCACACATTGCCTTGATAGTAGTAGAGGCGCTCATAGAAATCTAGCTCGTTTTCCTCAAGTACTGGAACGTGTTCTCGGCGAAAAGCCTCTAGCACTGCAATATCCCTTTGATTTTTGGCAAATCCTTGCTCTAGGTACATGCCATATAGTAGGAGAGAGCTATTGGAAAGTTGGTTGCGTGTGGACAAGGTGCTTAGTAGTCTCGATGATTCTACAGATAGCTCTAGGGCCTTGTGCGACATGCTACCTGTGACATGTTGAGACTCGATTTGTTTTTCGAAGGAGATTGCCAGATACCGTAAGGGCGAATTCTGGATTCGATCGCAGAGGCTCTTGACCTTAGCGATCATCCTCAGACTTTGCTTGTATTGTCCCCGAGCATACAGCACCTTAGCGAAGTCAAACAACTCTCTTGCCTTGATCTCGCTATAGCCTTCTCGATGTATTTCGCGCAAGCAACGCAGGATCTGTGTGTAGAGATTGGCCTTGACATTGGCGTATTGACTCCTCTTGATTTCTGGAATTTGTCGCAGAGCAAGCTCGCGCTCAAGACCTCCATGCTTGATGATATGATCAAATAGCTTGACATATAGCTTGGGCGCCGAAGTCTGCTGACTCGTCATGCGAAACTTCCTTTTTTCGCCTTTGCTCAGGCTGTTCACCAAGAGGACGAGGTCACTCATGTTAATTTAAGTATTGTAATGTAGTTCATTGCAAATATCACATAATGAGTGAATTATGAAAGTTAAACGCTGTTTACAATTCGGAGAAATATTTACTTTTTGTGAGCTGCGGAAGTAAGGTGCTCCTATTTTCGACGCTCTTAACTGACGCATTTATGTCCGAGAAAATAAACATCTTCGACACCACTCTCAGAGACGGAGAGCAAGTGCCTGGCTGCAAGCTCAATGCAGATCAAAAGATCATGATCGCCAGACAGCTAGAGACTTTCGGTGTGGATATCATTGAGGCTGGCTTCCCGATATCAAGTCCTGGTGATTTTGAAGCAGTGAAGCGCATCGCTCAAGAGATCAGAGAGCCTATCATCTGCGGACTATCGCGCAGTGTGGAGAAGGATATCTCGGCTGCAGCAGAAGCACTGAAGCCAGCCAGAAGACCTCGTATCCATACAGGTATTGGCACTTCCGAGATGCATATCAAATACAAGTTTAATTCGACGCAGGAAGACATCATCGAGCGTGCAGTGCGTGCCGTGGCTTTCGCCAAAAAGTACGTCGAAGACGTCGAGTTTTTTGCAGAAGATGCAGGACGCACGGACAATGAATACCTAGCACGCGTCTGCGAGGCAGTCATCAAAGCCGGAGCTACTGTGCTCAATATTCCAGATACCACAGGCTACTGTCTACCAGATGAATATGGCCAAAAGATCGCTTATCTCAGAGACAATGTCAAAGGCATTCACAAGGCAACTTTATCTACTCACTGTCACAATGATCTCGGCATGGCCACCGCCAATTCTATTGCCGCTGTGCAGAATGGTGCAAGACAGATTGAGTGTACGATCAATGGCATCGGAGAGCGAGCAGGCAACACCGCGCTCGAAGAAGTCGTTATGACCATTAAGCATAGATTTGGCGGTCTTTATCACACAGATCTAGACTGCACCATGCTCAAGGGTCTTAGCGAGCTCGTCTCAGATAAGATGGGTATGCCGGTGCAAGCCAATAAGGCTATCACAGGGCACAATGCTTTCGCCCACAGCTCTGGAATCCATCAAGACGGTGTGATCAAAAACAGGAGCAACTATGAGATCATCGATCCCAGAGAGGTCGGAGTGGATAAATCTGTGATTGTCCTTACCGCTAGATCAGGGAGAGCAGCTTTGGCCTACAGAGCCAAAGAGATCGGCTTCAATCTTTATAAGGACGAACTAGATATTGCCTATGATCGATTTATCAACCTGGCCGATCGTCAGAAGGAAGTTCATGATCAGGACTTATCGGTGATGCTTACACAGCTCTTTCCCAAAGTTGCCATCTAGGAGTGATGTCCAAGACATTATTTGATAAGATATGGGACGCTCACGTCGTCAAGTCTCTTCCTGGTGGAAGGGATGTCATATATATTGACAGGCACTTGATCCATGAGGTCACAAGTCCCCAGGCCTTTGCAGGTGTAGAGGCAAGAGGTATTGACATTTTCCGGAAGGAAAAGATCGTAGCTACAGCAGATCATAATGTCCCCACCAGGGATCAGCATCTGCCTATCCGGGAAGCGATGTCCCGAAAGCAAGTACAGACGCTCGTGGACAATTGCGCCGCCCATGACATACCACTATATGGTCTAGGACATCCTTACCAGGGTATCGTCCACGTTATTGGCCCCGAGCTGGGTATTACTCGGCCAGGCATGACCATCGTATGTGGTGATAGCCACACGAGTACACATGGTGCGTTTGGTAGCATTGCATTTGGCATTGGCACTTCACAGGTGGAGCAGGTCATGGCATCTCAGTGCTTGATCCTCGATCGACCTAAGACGATGAGAATCACTGTGGATGGCGAATTGTCTCCTGGTAGCTCATCCAAAGACATAATTCTATATATCATATCCAAGCTCACAGCGGCGGGAGGCACTGGATACTTTGTTGAGTACGCAGGAAGTGCCATCCGTGCGCTGAGCATGGAGGCTCGGATGACCATCTGTAATATGAGCATCGAGATGGGTGCACGTGGTGGCTTGATTGCTCCTGATCAAGTTACGATTGACTATATCAGAGGAAAGAAATTTGCCCCTCAAGGCGCTGAGCTAGAAGCAGCCGAGCAGTACTGGTTAAGCCTATACTCAGATGACATGGCAGTTTTTGATGTAGAGCATCACTTTCACACCGACGATATCGCTCCCATGATCACCTACGGCACCAATCCTGGAATGGGAATGGCTGTGACGGATAATATTCCAAGTCACTCTGACACCAAGGCGTTGGATTACATGGGATTTGAAGCGGAAGAGTCACTGCTCGGAAAGAGGATCGAGCATGTGTTCATCGGTAGTTGTACCAATTCGCGCATTGAGGATCTGCGGGCTGTCGCCCAAATGGTCCAAGGAAAGAGAAAAGCCTCTCATGTCAGTGTCATGGTGGTTCCAGGCTCGAAGCAAGTCGAGGCGCAAGCGAAGGCTGAAGGACTAGACACCATCTTTCGAGAAGCGGGATTCGACTTCAGAGAACCTGGTTGCTCGGCCTGTCTCGGAATGAATGAGGATAAGATCCCACAAGGCGAGTACTGTGTCTCTACGTCCAATCGCAACTTCGAAGGTAGGCAAGGGCCTGGAGCACGCACACTGCTTGCAAGCCCCATCACAGCCGCCGCCGCAGCACTGGCAGGACATATCGTGGACGTCAGAACTGTCATCAAAGCATGATGAAGCCACTCGTACATATCAGCTCCTCTGCAGTACCCATGCCTATCGAAAATGTCGATACGGATCAGATCATCCCAGCAAGATTTCTCAAGGCAATCACGAGAGATGGCTTTGGAGACAATCTCTTTCGAGACTGGAGATATGATCGTGGTGGAGAACCCAAACAAGATTTTGTGCTCAATAATCCGATCTACGCTGGAGAAATCCTGGTCGCAGGTAAAAACTTTGGCTGCGGATCGAGCAGAGAACATGCCGCTTGGGCACTTGGAGATTATGGGTTCCGTGTGATCATCAGCAGTTTCTTTGCTGATATTTTCAAAGGAAATGCCCTGAATAATGGCCTCCTGCCGATCACAGTCTCCGATCAAGCTCTTCATACGATATTTCAAGCGATTGAGGCTGATCCAAGCCAAGAACTCAAGGTCAATCTACCAGAGCAGAAATTGAGCTGTGGTGAGGAGGAATGGAGCTTTGATATTGATGGATACAAGAAGCAGTGTCTGCTCAATGGGCATGATGACATCGATTTTTTATTGAGTATCAAGGACGATATCATCGCCTTTGAACAAGAACAAGTGATTTATTGAGTATGAGTAAGTTGAGCAACATTTGTGTCTTGAAAGGAGATGGGATAGGTCCTGAAGTGGTAGATCAAGCCATCCGTGTGCTTAATGCCATAGGCCATAAATATGCTCACTCTTTTCACTACGAAGAGAAGCTCATCGGAGCGATCGCCATCGATGAGACAGGAAGCCCGCTACCCACAGACACAATCGCGGCTTGCCACGCTGCAGATGCGGTGCTCCTCGGAGCCATAGGAGATCCCAAGTATGACGACGATCCAAGCGCGAAGGTGAGACCAGAACAAGGCTTGCTTGGCCTGCGCAAAGAGTTAGGCCTCTTTGCCAATGTCAGACCGCTCAAGATCTTTGACAATCTCCGTCATCTTTCTGTGCTCAAACCAGAGCAGCTTGAGGGCGTAGATCTCGTGATCTACAGGGAGCTGACAGGCGGGATCTACTTCGGTGCCAAACATAGAGATGAGAATCAGGCCAGCGATCTCATGATCTACACACGACCAGAGATCGAGCGCATTGCCAGACTTGCCTTCCTATCAGCCCAGCGAAGACGCAAAAGATTGCACCTCGTTGATAAGGCCAATGTCCTAGATAGCTCGAGACTTTGGAGACAAGTCGTACAAGACCTGGCCAAGGAGTATCCTGATGTAGACGTGCAGTACCTATTCATAGACAATGCCGCCATGCAGATGATCCTTTATCCCTCACAGTTTGATGTGATCGTCACATCCAACATGTTTGGGGATATCCTTTCTGATGAGGCCAGCGTCCTCGGCGGTTCACTAGGCCTGTTGCCGTCCTCTTCATTTGGCGAAAGCTCTAGACTCTATGAACCCGTGCATGGCTCCTATCCGCAGGCAGCAGGGAAGAACATAGCCAATCCTATTGCAACCATTCTCTCTGTCGAAATGATGTTGCGAGACTTTGATCTTGTCGAGGAGGCGGATGATGTCTTGAAGGCCATCACACACTGCATCGATCAAGACCTGCTTACCCAAGATCTTGCTCGTCAAGATCCACTCACATGCTCTCAACTTGGAGATGAAATTGTCAAGCACATCCTTCAGGAAGTACAAATACCAAGTGCAGCGCTGAGCTGATATCCTATGGCGACACTCAACAAATACAGCCGTAGGATCACCCAAGATCCTACTCAGCCAGCAGCAAGAGCTATGTTACATGCCATCGGCCTCTCTGAGTCTGATATGGACAAGGCACAAGTCGGTATCGCGAGCACAGGGTGGGAAGGCAATCCATGCAATATGCATCTCAACGATCTGGCAAAGGATATAAAGCGAGGTGTCGAGAAACAAGATCTGCTCGGACTCATCTTCCATACCATCGGCGTGAGTGATGGCATGTCCATGGGCACTAGTGGGATGAGGTATTCACTGCCTTCAAGAGATCTCATCGCAGACAGTATCGAGACAGTAGCGGGAGCGCAGTGGTATGACGCGCTTATCACTGTGGTGGGCTGTGACAAAAATATGCCCGGAGCCATGATGGCACTCGGTCGCCTTGATAGACCTTCAATCCTATTCTTTGGTGGGACGATAGCACCCGGATGCCACAAGGGCGAAGATCTCACGATCATCAGTGCTTTTGAAGCTCTCGGTGCCTTTTCATCTGGTGCGATGGACAAGTCGGACTTTGACGCTATCGTCAAGAGTGCTTGTCCTGGTCCAGGTGCCTGTGGCGGTATGTATACGGCCAATACGATGTCGTCAGCCATAGAGGCTATGGGTATGGCACTGCCATACAATGCATCCAATCCAGCCGTGAGTCTAGACAAGTCCAAGGAATCTGATGCCATTGGCATTGCTATCAAGAAGCTTCTTGAACTGGATTGGACCCCACGGAAGATCGTCACCAGAGAAAGCCTGCTCAATGCTATCAGGCTGATCATCGTCCTAGGTGGCTCAACCAATGCAGTGCTTCACTTGCTGGCCATAGCACGATGCTTTGATCTCGAGCTTGAGCTTGATGACTTTCAGTATATCTCCAAGCATACACCACTGCTGGCAGATCTCAAGCCAAGTGGAAAGTTTGTGATGCAAGATCTCTCTGAGGTCGGCGGTGTGCCAGCCGTGATGAAAATGATGATGTATCACGATCTATTTGACGGAAGTCAGAGATCTGTCTCTGGACAGACCATAGCAGAAAATCTCGAAGAGCTGCCAGCTCTACATGAAGGACAAAAGGTCATCTTCCCTCTTACATCACCCATGAATCCTAGAGGACACATCCGCATACTAAAGGGCAATCTCGCCGAAGGAGGCTCCGTGGCAAAGATTACAGGGAAGGAAGGAGATTTCTTCGAGGGGAAAGCAAGAGTATTTGACAGCGAAGAGGCGGCAAATGATGCACTCAGAGCAGAAGATATCAAAGCAGGAGAAGTCATCGTGATCCGCTATTGTGGCCCCAAGGGAGCTCCAGGTATGCCGGAGATGCTCAAGCCGACAGGTCTGCTCATGGGTCTCGGTCTCGGCAAAGAAGTGGCACTGATCACAGATGGAAGATTCTCAGGAGGATCACACGGCTTTGTAGTAGGACATGTCGTGCCAGAGGCGTATCAAGGTGGAATGATCGCCTTGATCGAGGATGGTGATCGCATCACCATAGATGCTGTCAATGGCAAGATTGATGTCGATCTAGAAGCAGAGGAGATTGAGCGCAGGAAGTCATTTTGGCGAAAGCCTGATCACAAACTCTCTGGATATCTCTCCAAGTATAGAAAACTGGTCACGGATGCCAGCCAAGGTTGTATCACAGACGCATAAGTACCATGGAATTGAAGCAAGCAACACAAGGATCAGGATATCAAGCCCAAGCTCAAGAGTCCAAGGCGAGCACCAATGTAATGACTGGAGCTCAAGCTGTGATGGAGTGTTTGGTCGCAGAAGGTGTAGACACCATATTTGGATATCCAGGTGGAGCGATCATGCCGATCTATGATTGTCTATATGACTATCGCGATAGCCTCAAGCACTATCTCACCCGACACGAACAGGGTGCCATACATGCCGCAGAAGGCTATGCACGATCCTTGCGGAAGCCAGGAGTCGTGTTTGCGACGTCAGGGCCTGGAGCGACGAACCTTTTTACAGGGCTTCTCGATGCTTTGATGGACTCGGTACCGCTCGTATGTGTGACCGGGCAAGTTCCCTCTGCACTCTTGGGCTCGGATGCTTTTCAGGAGGTAGATGTCATCGGTTGCACGACTTCGATCACCAAATGGAACTATCAGATTACGAAAGCTGAGGAAATCCCAAAAATCTTCAAGAAGGCTTTCGCAGTTGCCAATTCGGGTCGGCCTGGACCAGTGATCATTGATATCACCAAGGATGCGCAGTTTGCGTCGCTGGATTTTGAGTATCCATCACAGCTCTCGATCCGGAGCTACAAGCCCAAGCCGGTCGTGCAAGACGCTGCTCTCAAGGACGCAGCGCGCTTAATCAATGGAGCAGAGCGTCCCTTCATCCTTGCAGGTCATGGCATCCATATCGCTGATGCGACGGAGGTCTTCAGGACTTTCGTCCAAAAGAGTGGAATCCCGGTAGGCTGCACGATTCATGGCCTATCGGCCTTGTCGGATGACCATCCGATGCATATGGGTATGCTCGGGATGCATGGGAATTATGCTCCCAATATGCTGACCAATGAGTGCGATGTGCTCATCGCCATCGGTATGCGATTTGACGATCGAGTGACAGGTAATTTAGAGCGCTATGCCAAGCAAGCCAAAGTGATACATGTCGAGATCGATCCGTCCGAGATCAATAAGAATGTGCCGGCAGATGTCGCTATCCTGGCAGATGCTAAAGATGCTCTGGAGGCCATCACACCAATGGTCGAGAAGAAGTCATATCCGAAGTGGTACGACAGATTTGAAGAGCTCAGACAACAAGAGGTGTCCAAGGTGTATGCCAAAGCACTGTCATCCGATGGTCCTCTCAAGATGAGCTATGTGCTATCACAAGTATCTCAGATGACAGCTGGACAAGCAGTGATCAGCACTGATGTGGGACAGCATCAGATGCTCGCAGCTCGATACTATGATTACCTAGGAAGAGATCAATGGATCTCCTCAGGAGGAGCCGGGACAATGGGCTTTGGCTTACCAGCGGCAATCGGTGCTAAGCTGGCGAGGCCCGATGATCAAGTCATCGCTGTCGTAGGAGATGGCGGATACCAAATGACCATCCAAGAACTTGCCGTACTCAAGCAGTGGAATATTGCCGTGAAGATCTTGCTACTAGACAACACTTATCTCGGTATGGTGCGCCAATGGCAAGAGCTGTTTTTTGATGAGCGTTACAGCTCCGTCGAGCTTGAGAATCCTGACTTTGTCAAAATCGCAGAAGGCTATGGAGTGACGGCAAACAGAGTTGAATCTGCCAAAGATCTGGACACTGCGCTACAGGATATGCTCGACCATGAAGGCCCATATCTGCTGCATGTGCAAGTACAAAAAGAAGAAAATGTCTTCCCGATGATATCCTCGGGCAAGGCTGTCGATGAGATCATTCTAGAAGCACCGACATCATGAGTGAAGGACTTAGAGACTATACACTGACGATCTTCTCAGAGGATCAGACTGGATTGATGCAGCGCATCGTCAATGTCATCACCAGACGACACATAGATATACGGAGCATCACAGCGTCACCAAGCTCAATGGACGGCATCTTTCGCTTCACGATCGTGGTTGAGCTTGATGAGGTCAGGGTCAAGAAGCTTTGTGCTCAGCTGGAAAAACAAGTGGATGTCCTCAAGGCATTTTACTATGACAATCAAGAAATCATCTTCCAAGAGCTTGCACTCTTCAAAGTGCCTGCTTCGACTTTTTTTGAGAATGAAGGTCTGGAGCGACTCATCAGGCGCTCAAGTGCCAGAATTCTCAGTGTAGAACAAGAGTATGTAGTGATCGAAAAAACCGGCCATCGTCAGGAGATTGATGAGCTACTTGCAAGTCTCAAGGAGATTGGTATCTACGAATACGCCAATTCTGGACGTGTGGCCATCGTCAAACCCATGGAAAAACTCAACAATTATCTAAAGTCTTTGCAGCGATCTCCTCAAGGTGAGCCTGCACTAGATCAATAAACCATCAAAGATTAACACAAGCAATTATGGCAACAATGAATTTTGGCGGAGTCGAAGAAAACGTCGTGACCCGTGGAGAATTTCCACTCAGCAAAGCAAAGGAAGTCCTCAAGGATGAGACCATTGCCATCATTGGCTATGGTGTGCAGGGTCCTGGTCAGGCACTCAATCTCCGAGACAATGGCTTCAATGTAATCGTCGGCCAGCGCCAGCCAAGTGCTTCATGGGACAAGGCTGTGGCAGATGGATTTGTGCCAGGTGAGACTCTTTTTAGCATTGAAGAGGCAGCACAGCGTGCGACAACGATCCAGTACCTGCTCAGCGATGCAGCGCAAATTGATGTGTGGCCGCGACTGAAGCAACACTTGACACCAGGCAAGGCACTTTACTTCAGTCACGGATTTGCCGTGACCTATGCTGAGCGCACAGGAATCATACCACCTGCTGATGTAGATGTCATACTAGTTGCTCCCAAGGGTTCGGGTACGAGCCTGAGGCGGCTCTTTGTGGCTGGTAGAGGACTCAACAGCAGTTTTGCCATACATCAAGATGCTACTGGGAAAGCAAGAGATCGGGTCATAGCCCTTGGGATTGGTATCGGCTCAGGCTATCTCTTTGAGACAAGTTTCAAGAAGGAAGTCTACTCGGATCTCACAGGCGAGCGTGGCACGCTCATGGGAGCCATCCAAGGTCTCTTTGCCGCACAGTATGATCTTCTGCGATCCAAAGGGCACTCGCCGTCGGAGGCTTTCAACGAAACCGTGGAAGAAGCAACAGAATCGCTCTATCCTCTGATCGCGGAAAATGGGATGGACTGGATGTATGCCAATTGTTCTACGACTGCCCAGAGAGGCGCATTGGACTGGTGGAAAAAATTTCGAGATGCCGTAAAGCCAGTCTTTGCAGATCTGTACGAGGAAGTCGCGCAGGGTAGGGAGGCCCAGCGAAGCATAGATTCCAATGGCAAGAGCGACTATCGGGTTAAGCTCGAAGCAGAATTGCTGGAACTTCAAGAGTCAGAAATGTGGCAAGCCGGTAAGGTCGTACGGAGCCTTCGCCCCCAAAACGCTTAAAGGTCTTGTGAAGATCTTGTGAATTTTATCCGATCCCTTGGTTGACCTGAGATGATCTTGTAGCTTTGCACCACTGACAGAATCGACATGTTCAATTGGAAATCTGCCCTCGTGGCTCTATCGCTCTGTCTCGGTTTGGGTACTGCTCATAGTCAGCTAGACGAGTTTGCCCTCAATCTGGGAGGAGCTACATATTACGGAGATCTTACGCCTACTACCAGTATTTTCAGTACTGGAGTAGAGAGCTATAGCGTGGGAGCATCAGTGAATTACAATCTTTTGGATTACCTGGCGCTTAGAGGTCAAGTGAGCTTCATGCAATTTTCTGGTGACGATAAGTTCCAGAAAGACGAGGGTAGGCGACTAAGAAATCTGTCATTCAGAAACAAAGTCCTTGAAGGTGCCCTGTTGCTCGATTTCAATGTCACGGATGCATTCTTCAGATACTATGAGCGTTTACAGTTGCATGCAATTGCTGGTATAGCCGTCTACAGCCACGATCCAGAAGCACAGCTTGGTGGTACATGGCACAAGCTCAGACCCCTCGGTACAGAAGGTCAGTTACCTGCTGACAGCATTACTCTGCGACGCCCTACCTACGGGAAAGTGCAGGTTGCAGTTCCTCTAGGGATCGCTATTGAGTATGAGCTCAATAATGACTGGAGTATCGCCTTAGAATATTTGCACCGCATCACTTTCACAGATTATCTCGACGACGTAAGTACCAGATATCCTGATCTCGCCGAGCTTGAAGCACGCAATGGCTCCATTGCCCGGCAACTGTCTTTCAGGACCAATGAGCTCGAAGGTGTCGACGGCGCTGTGCCACTTGGAATCAGAGGTAATAGTGAGGAGACAGATGCTTTTGCCACTCTCCAGCTTCGTCTGATCTACCGCTGGCAAGGCTCTAAGTCTCGCTATTATAATCGCCGAAATCGTTAATCGCTAGTCCTCTCGTCGTCTCACTCGGTCAGCTTGCATTTGAGCCTCTAGCTTGAGTAAATTCAAATGCTATTTTGTGCTATGTGTAATCCGGTGTAAGCCATTTGTGTACATATATAAATTGTTTATATGTATTTTTGTATTATACATAGCTTATATGTGTTAAGTCAATATGTGTTGAAAAATATGTATCTGCTTGGAAATCAATGAGTAAGCGTAGATATTTGAGGTCGTAATGGGAATCGTGTTTACTACACTCGTCATATCGATTTTGGCCTTGCTGTCAATTTATCTGGTGGTATCCGTGTCTACCAAGACACAATAGTTGCTCTGACCACTGTACTTTTTCCTCGTGAACCTATACTCGAGCCCGGAGGTTCTATATGTCCATGCTGAGAAGAATTCAAACCATCACACTTCCGACTGAGTTTGGTCCATTTTTGATGTCTGCTTATGCTCGTACGGATAGTGATCCGATGCCTCACATCATCTTGACCACTAGTGACGATATCGGCAAGCACGCTCTAGTCCGCATTCACTCAGAGTGCCTGACCGGTGATCTGCTTGGATCGTATCGCTGTGACTGTGGAGAACAATTGCACGAGTCTCTGAGAATCATACAGGAGCAAGGTGGTGTGCTTATCTATCTGCGCCAAGAGGGCAGAGGCATTGGACTCATCAATAAGATGCGAGCCTACGAGCTTCAAGATCAAGGCCTCAATACCGCTGACGCCAATTTACACCTCGGATTTGCTGCGGATGGTCGGAGCTATGAGGATGCGATTGCGATATTGAAAGATCTTGGGATCGAGCAAATTACCCTATTGACCAACAATCCAGAAAAAATCAAAGCTCTGGATGATGCAGGCTCCGTGGAGGTCATCGGGAGGAAGCCATTGATCATCAAGCCGCGAAAAGAAAATGATGACTATCTGCGTACAAAGCAGGATGTATTTGGTCATCTGCTCGATTCTCACTAGCTTTTCGTCGATCAAGTAGGTAAATCTGTCTGCACTGATATATCTTAGGTCCTGACAAGATTGTCAATCAACAAGTGAAAACCAACGTACTATGCCATTCCCACCCATCATTGCGATCATAGCATTTTTCCTCATTATTATCCTGCTCAGCGGAATCTTTACTGTGCGCCAACAGACAGCAGCAGTAGTCGAGAGATTTGGGCGATTCAATAGCATAAGACAGTCTGGCCTGCAGTTCAAAATCCCAGTATTTGATAGGATATCCGGCAAGGTTTCCCTGAAGATTCAGCAGCTAGATGTCAATGTGGAAACCAAGACCAAGGACGACGTCTTTGTACGTATGAAGGTGAGTGTCCAGTATTTGGTGCTCAAGGACAAGATCTTTGACGCATTTTATAAACTAGAGAATCCTCAAGATCAGATCACCTCATATGTCTTTGACGTCATCCGTGCAGAAGTGCCCAAGATGAAGCTTGATGAAGTCTTTGAAAGAAAAGACGACATCGCTGTAGCTACCAAGCGAGAGCTAGAAGACGCCATGAATACCTACGGCTATGGTATTGTCAAGGCACTGGTTACAGACATAGATCCTGACAATGAGGTAAAGATTGCCATGAATCGTATCAATGCTGCAGAGCGCGAAAAGGTGGCTGCTGAATATGAGGCAGAAGCAGATCGGATACGCATCGTAGCCAAGGCCAAAGCCGAAGCAGAGAGCAAGCGCCTCCAGGGACAGGGTATTGCCGATCAGCGACGTGAGATCGCTCGGGGACTAGAAGATAGTGTAGAGGTCCTCAATAAAGTTGGAATCAACAGTACTGAGGCATCGGCGCTCATCGTCGTTACACAGCACTATGATACGCTACAGAGTATGGGCGAGAATTCCAATAGCAATCTCGTCCTCATGCCAAATGCGCCGAGTGCAGGAAGCGAAATGCTCAATCAGATGGTCTCCGCCTTCAGTACATCTCACTTGATTGGAGAAGAGATGAAGAAGTCCAGAGGTGGCGATAAATCTGATAAGTCATAGTCTTATTCTCATGATTTTTTGGGGCCGTCATGTTTCTCAGCACGATGTTTGCTGAGAAACATGACCGCGTCATCCAGGACTCCGCTGCGCTGCGGTCCTAGCGGACAGCTGACATGTCTCGGATCTCGACAGTCAACTTCCTTCCTACCGCTCGTCCGAGATTTCTTTGAATCTTCAATGATCACCTCCAATTGATTCTGCGTTATTTTGTCGATTATGCCTGTTCAGAAAACACGGGATCATATTGTCAATACTGCAGCAGAGCTGTTTTATGCGAAGGCTTTCAATCTTGTAGGGATCAATGAGATCATCAAGAAAGCAGGAGTTGCCAAGGCGACATTGTATGCGCACTTCAAGACGAAGGAAGAACTGTTCTTGGCATACTTAGACAAGATGGACAGGGATTTCATGCGGGATCTTCAAGATTTTGTCGTCAACAAGCCCAATGGTGACGCCAGACTCCTCGCGATCATTGAGTTTCTTTATAATTTCTACAATCAAGACGGCTTCAATGGCTGCTGGTGTATCCGATCTATGGCTGAAGTACCTCCTGACGATATACAGGTCAGATCCAAGATCAAACAAAACAAGACCAGACTGATGAGCTATATCAAGCTTCTAGTGATGGAAAACATTGATGGACTGAGGCCTCAAGAACAAGATTCCCTTTCAAAGCATATTTACCTGATCTACGAATCAGCAGTAGGCGAAGCACATTTGCATCAATCGTCATGGCCTATTGATCAGGCACTTGATCTCTTAAATTTCAGATTGTCCTCAATGAGACACAAGTAGACAAGTCTGTCTTGCTTAATTAACATTTAGAGATCTTTGTTGTCTTATGTGCATTCTGTAGCTCCTGTAAAGGAATGGCTGCAGGGTAGAGAGTAAATCACTTCTTTAATAGACAGACAAGTCTGTATAATACAATGAATCATGTCAAAAACAACAAAACGCGCATTAATTATTGGAGGAACGAGCGGAATCGGAAGAGCAACAGCAGAAGCACTCCTTGCTGATGGTCACGAAGTCCATATTGTCGGACGTTCTATCGACAAGGTGCCAAATCAAGTCAATCTTCACAAGCATCAAATAGATATATCAGATGCCAGTCAAGTAAAACTACTCGCCGGCACTCTTGAGCAGTGGGACAATCTCGATTATCTCGTGAATGCCTCTGGTATATTTGGTCCAAAGCCATTTTTGCAACACACGACAGAAGACTATGACTCCTATATGGATCTCAACCGAGGGTTCTTTTTTATCACACAAGCTGCAGCCAAGAAGATGCGCGATACCGCTGGCGGAAGTATTGTGAATGTTGGCTCCATGTGGGCTAAGCAGGCCGTAAAGGCTACTCCTTCTTCAGCCTACTCCATGCAAAAAGCGGGCCTTCATTCGCTTACTCAACATTTGGCGATGGAGTTGGCGGATCACAACATCCGCGTCAATGCAGTATCACCAGCAGTGGTTGATACACCGGTCTATCATGGTGTTTTTGGAGGGGAAGATGCTGCAAAGGAAGCCCTAGAAGGCTTTCATAATTTCCACCCGATAGGAAGAAATGGGCAGGCCAAGGACATTGCCGAAGCGATTCAATACCTGCTTTCTGATAAGGCGGCTTGGATTACGGGCTCGATTCTTGACATCGATGGAGGCGTTATGGCTGGAAGAAACTAGCACAAAGACGTCCAGGCTTGTGCACTGCCGCCTTTGATCAAAGCACAGCAAAGACTCATCTCAGGGCTGCTATCCGCAGCCCTTTTTTTGGCGAAAGCCTATCTGTAATTGAAGATAGCTTAGGTCTGAGGCTTGACCTCAGGCATCTTGCACTCCTCTTCTGGTCGCTTACCACATACGGAGCACTCACCAAGATTGTTTTTGATCATGGGGTTGTTGCTAGCGCAAGTACCACGAAACTCTTGTCCGGTGAAGATGTAGCGAATATTGATCATCACAAAACTCAGTAGAAAGACCCCTGTGATAATACCAAATACGATCAAAAACTGCATAGCGCTCAATTGATGGTTCAAAGGTACAACACTCCTGTAGAGTCAGAGGTTGTCTTGGCTGCGGTTTCATGGAATGAAGAAGGGGCAAGACATCGCTGCCTCGCCCCTTTTGAGAAACCCCTGCATCAAATATTTTTATTTGATGAATCGCTCTGTCTGTACTTTATTGTCCATCTCGAAGATGACAGTATATATTCCACTCTGGAAGTTGCTGGCATCTACTCGGATCATATCGCTAGTCGTACTCATAGTGACATTCGCTTGGTATACAGGAATACCGGTGAGATCGACGATTCTGAGCTGTCCTTGACCTGCTTGAGGAACCTCTAGTGATACAACTACCTCATCGACCACTGGATTAGGATAGCTGGTCAACAAGATTTTATCTGCTTCTATAGCTGCTCTAAGTCCATTGTCCTCTAGGCTGTGCTCTTCGAAGACTACGCCGATGCCCTCGTTGCAATCGACAATTTCTAGGTCGAGACAGTTGGCGAAGCACTCATTGGGCACAGAGAATTCATTTCCTTGCCCGTCCGTGACGCACACGACATCCTCTGGATCCCAGTCTGTGTCGTCGCACTCAAAGAGGCACTCAAACATATTGGAGTCGATGTCAATTTCCCATCCACCGCCAATTGGGTCGTCTTGGCACTCTACGATCTGATCTGCGGTGTAGCCTTCACATTCTGCAAAGCAGAGATTTGGGAATGGACAAATCGTACCAGTCTCCTCATCGGTCAGGATGCAGATCCACTCTTCTTCAGGATCTATCTCGCAGCCACAAGGATTCTGATCACCAGGCCAGTCGAAGATGCTAGAGTCGCATTCTACAATGCTGAGTCCTAGGCACTCTGCTTCACACTCACTGAATACCACGACCACATTTCCATCAGCATCTTCAGCGCAGAAGATTTCTGAGAAGTCGGTCTCACACTCGAGGATACATGTCCATACAGAGTCGTCCCACTGTACATCAGTAGAGTCATCCCATGGCCAATCCCAGTCAGTGCTATCATTCCAGTCCCAATCCCAGTCGATGCTATCATTCCAGTCCCAGTCGATGGTATCGTTCCAGTCCCAGTCGATCGTATCAGTGTAATCCCAGTCCCAGTCCCAGGCACTACTATCGCAGTCTACGATCTCTAGTCCGAGGCATTCGGCTACACATACATTAGGGACGAGAAACTGGTTGCCATCTTCATCGGCCACGCAGATAAGCTCATCGCCTTGTTCTTCACCACATTCGAGGATGCAACCTAAGATGGTATCAATGCCATTCTCAAAGTCCCAGTCAAAATTTTCACACTCTACGATCTGATCTTCTGAGTATCCCTGGCATTCTGCGACACAGAGATTCGGAAACGGGCAGATGAGTCCTGTTTCTTCGTCTGTAAGGATGCAGATCCACTCTTCAGCTGGATCAATCACACAGTCGCAGTCCTCAAAGGGGCCGTCCTCAAAAACGATGCTATCACATTCTGTTTCTTCTAAGCCAAGGCATTCTAAGAAACAAGCGTTGGGTAGTTGATACTCTACGCCACTAGAGTCAACACCGCAAACCGGATCTATTTCCAGTTCCCAACATTCACTGCAAAGCTCATCCTGAGCAAACATGTTGCCTACAGCAAACAGCATGCAGATGAGTAAAAGTGTTTTTTTCATTTGTTAAGTTGTTTTAAGTCAGGACCAGGAGGAAATGCGATTTTTGTCCTTCGTGAAAAAAATTGGTTAAAAAATAATTTCGTGACCGATCACACACACAATATGCAAGCCTTTGGGCGTCTGTTACAGATCATGGACGATCTTCGTGAAAAATGTCCATGGGATCGCAAACAGACCATGCTGACACTCAAGAATCTGACGGTCGAAGAGACCTACGAACTGGCAGATGCAATCATGGATAATGACCCAGCATCAGTCAAAGAAGAGCTTGGAGACATTATGCTTCATCTCTGCTTCTATGCCAAAATCGCCACAGAAAATGGCGATTTCACCATGGCAGAGGCTATCCATGCACAGTGTGAGAAGTTGATCAACCGTCATCCACATATATATGGTGATCTAGAGGTAGCGGATGAAGCGGAGGTAAAGAAAAACTGGGAACAGCTCAAGCTCAAAGAGGGCAAGAAATCTGTGCTTAGTGGTGTGCCTCAGTCACTTCCTGCTATGATCAAGGCCTATCGAATGCAAGACAAGACTGCTCAGGTTGGATTTGAATGGGATGACATGTCTGATGTATGGTCTAAGGTGAAAGAGGAGCTTGCTGAGTTTGAAGAAGCTCAGGCATCGATGAGTAATGATGAGCGGGAAGAGGAGTTTGGAGATGTGCTCTTTAGCCTGATCAATTATGCCCGATATGTTAAGATCGACCCTGAAACAGCATTGGAGAGGGTCAATCGCAAGTTCAAGAGCAGATTTGAGTACATAGAGGCTCAAGCAGAGAGGCCACTCAAAGACATGAGTCTTGAAGAGATGGATGCCCTTTGGGCGAAAGCCAAAAAACTCGAGAAAAAATAATGAGTCGATAACCAAAGCTGTAGTGTATCTTTGCAGCCGAAAAATAAGAAGGAAAGACACTTATGGCTAGTTATCTAACAGCTGAGAAAAAAGACGAAATCTTCCAAGAATATGGAGGAGACAAGAAAAACACTGGTTCTATCGAAGGCCAAGTAGCCCTATTTACCTTTAGAATCAAGTCCCTCTCTGATCACCTCAGAGAGAACAAGAAAGATCATTCCTGTAGAAGACGTCTACTGACTCTCGTCGGTAAGCGTAGAAGACTATTGGCTTACATGAAGAGCCAAGACATCGTCAAGTACAGGGCTCTCATCGAGAAGCTAGGCATCAGAAAGTAATCTGAGCTTGGCCCCCATCTTTCGTTTTTTCTAGAAAGTCACATATCGTATAGTTGCTGCCAAGCGGTGACCCATTCCTTCATTGTACACCCTCATTCCAAATGGGAATGAGTCTTAAATGATGATGTATTATGGGACAACAAAACCCAACAGTGCAGAGCTTTACACTTCCTAGTGGGCAGGAGGTGACCATCGAAACTGGTAAGCTCGCCACCCAAGCTCACGGTTCAGTTGTAGTCAAGGTAGGTAAGATGATGATCTTCGCTTCTGTCGTCAGTGCGCACGAAGCCAGAGAAGGACAGCCATTTTTTCCACTTTCGGTCGACTATCAAGAAAAATTTGCCGCAGCTGGTCGTATTCCGGGCAACTTCTTCCGGAGAGAAGCACGTCTATCGAGCTACGAGATTTTGATCTCTAGATTGGTAGATCGGGCCATCAGACCACTATTTCCTGACGGCTATATGAATGATACACAGGTGATCATCAATCTCATTTCTGGAGATGCCGAGATCACCCCTGATGCATACGCTGCTCTAGCGGCTTCTGCTGCGCTCTCAGTGAGCGATATTCCGTGGGCTGGACCTATATCAGAGGTCAGAGTCTGCAAGATCGATGGCGAGTATGTCATCAATCCTTCCAAGTCGGACTTGGCATCGGCGTCTCTAGACCTTATCGTAGCAGCGACACTACAAGACGTAATGATGGTAGAGGGAGAAGCAGATGAGTGCTCAGAGCAGGAGATCGTAGAGGCCATCAGAGTAGCTCATGATGCCATCAAAGTGCAGTGTCAGGCTCAGCTAGATCTTGCACAGCAAGTCGGTGAAAAGGCCACTGTGAAGAGAGAGTGGATCGCCGAAGAAGTTAATGAGGAGGTCAAGGCACTTGTAGCAGAGAGATGCGAAAGCAAAATGTGGGAGATCTGCCGTGGGGCAATGGCCAAGTTTGATCGCAAGGATGCATTCAAAGCTCTGCAGACGGAGTTTGTCGATGCGATCAACGAAGAAAAAGACGAAGAATGGCTCGAAGCAAATGCATCTTACCTTGGTAAATACTTCGACAAGCTCAAAAAGCAAGTCACAAGAGACCAAATCCTCAATGACGGTGTGAGACTCGATGGCAGAAAGCCAGAAGATGTACGAAACATCTGGACAGAGATCGATTACCTTCCATCTGCTCATGGATCAGCGATCTTCACGAGAGGAGAGACGCAGTCATTGACTTCGCTCACTCTCGGAAGCAAGAGAGATGAAATGATGATTGATAATGCCATGGAGCAGTATCAGGAGAACTTTATCCTTCATTACAATTTCCCTGCCCTATCAGTAGGGGAGACCAAGCCGATGCGAGGACCGGGTCGTAGAGAGATCGGTCACGCCAATCTCGCGCAGAGATCTCTCAAGCAGGTCATGCCAGATGACTACGCCTACACTGTGAGGCTCGTATCTGACATCCTTGAGTCCAATGGATCATCTTCTATGGCCACGGTCTGTGCAGGATCATTGGCCATGATGGACGGTGGTGTTCCGCTGAAGGCAGCTGTGGCAGGTATCGCTATGGGACTTGTCAAAGAAGGTGATAAGACAGCAGTACTTTCTGATATCCTAGGAGATGAAGATGCAGTCGGAGACATGGATTTCAAAATCACAGGTACGACCAAAGGAATCTGCGCTTGCCAGATGGATATCAAGATCGATGGTCTTCCATACGATCTACTCACCAAGGCGCTAGATCAAGCAAGAGAGGGTCGTTTGCACATCCTCAACGAGATGGCCAAGACCATTGAGACTCCGAGAGAAGATTACAAGCCATTCGTTCCTCGTATCGAAGTTCTGCACATCGATAAGAGCTTTATCGGTGCGATTATCGGACCTGGTGGTAAGAACATCCAGGAGCTTCAAGCTCGCACGAGTACGACAATCTCCATCGACGAGGTGGATGACAAAGGTGTCGTGCAGATCATGAGTGAGGACGCTGAAGGAATGAGAGAGGCAGTAGCTCATGTGAAGATGGTGACGTACATGCCTGAAGTAGGAGATGTCCTTGATGCCAAAGTTGCATCCGTCATGCCATACGGAGTCTTCGTTGACTTCAGCGGCAAGAGTGGGCTGCTTCACGTATCAGAGTTTGACTGGAAGCGTGTCGAGAAAGTCGAGGAGTACTTCAAGGAAGGCGATGATGTCAAAGTCAAGATCATTGACATCGATCAGAAATCTGGTAAGTTTAGACTTTCTAGAAAAGTCCTCTTGCCGAGACCTCCTAGACCGGAGCGTCCGAAGAGAGATAATGATAGACAGAAGTCTGATTCTTAATTGATCGAGACTTCAAAGTGAAAGAAAGCCGTGGTAGAGAGATCTGCTGCGGCTTTTTTCGTGTTGTGGCCATGTAGCCCCTAAGTAACTAGAATAGGATTTCTCAAAATAGGAGTGTATTAAATTTGAGCATTACGGCAAAGACGAGATGGCAATGGAAGCGAAAGTGGCAGAGGCACTGTCAGCAATCAAAAAGACTGGAGGCACGGGTGGTCAAGTAGGAGAGGGATCGATCATAACCATACGAGTAGGAGGATAAACAAGATGGCTGACCAAAAGGATAAAGAGTGGCAAAATGTTATGACCAGCTATGTCTCTATGCATAAAACCTATGTGCAAAAAACATATGACATTGAAGCATACGATCAAAAATCAGTGAGGGGGCGCTTCGCTTCCCTGCATTTGTACTTTGCAACCGCCAATGTCCTTGAGTCTGACTATGTAAGTGCAAGAACCAACTTCTTGATAAGTGCTCTGATATCCGACTACGTTTACACCAATCACGCAGATGATTGGATTAGCTGGCATGTCAGACCATATTACTACGCTCTTTTAAGCGGTGAAGAAGGTATAATAAGACGCTACGCTGAGCTTGGTCATCAGACCAGTTCACCACAACTTAAAAATCCCATTGGATGGATGGCATCTGTTTTCAGAGGGTTAATTCTAGGTGATAATGACTCTCTAAGATTTGGATCCCCCATAATTGATGAAAAAATTAGAAAAAGAGAATCAGTTGGCTATTTGAGAGCAAGTAAGGAATGCTTGGAGGCAATCATGGAATCGGACAGACATCGACTGCTAAAATCGGTTGCCAAGTTTCAAACGGCCAGAATGAAGTCACAAGTCAGTCGGATGTTTTTTCCCGCTGAATTTCTCTCCTTCGAGACGGCATTCTACCTCTTGTTGGGACAAAGATGTGGAATGGAAATTAACTCATACAAGGACGAGCTGATTTCACCATTCCTCTCTCAGGCAGTTGATTATTCTCCAAGCATTCCCTATAGATTTTTGATCGAGCACTGCAGGCGTATTGGACTTGACTGGCGTTTCGAGCCATTATTTCCAGAGATAGATGGTGATGCTGCTGAACTATCCTAGTTCTATAGAAACATCGGTCAACGTCTGATCAGGGAGAGACGCGCTTGTTGTATTGGTCGTAAAAAGGGGCTTATTTTGTGCATATGAATGAGATCATATTTATTGTCAAAGACAGCAATGAAGGTGGATATCAGGCATCAGGTCTCAAGGACTCAATCTATACAGAAGGTGATACAATGGAAGCCTTACGGGCCAATGTACGAGAGGCTGTTCGTTGCCACTTCGAGGATTGGAAGGACAAGATAATTCGCTTGCATGTTGTGCGCCAAGAGGTTTTCAGTGCATGAAGCTTCCAAGAGATGTATCTGGGCTTGAGCTGGCAAAACGGCTCGAAGTCATGGGGTATGAGAAGAGTCGTCAAGCTGGAAGTCATATGAGGATGACCTTCAAAGGCGAATAAGAACATCATATCACCATTCCTAGTCATGATCCCCTAAGAGTGGGTACCTTGTCAGCAATATTGAGAGACGTGGCCTTTCATCATAGGATTAACAAATCAGATCTCATCGAACAGCTCTTCCGAAAGAGATGATAACCCACTTGGGCTAGAGAGAGCTTGATTTCAAATGACAGAGTCAAGTTGGTTCATCAACTTCTACACAAGACACCTAAGTATTGAGCTAGGCCATTTACTTAAGAGGGAGTATATTCTAATCACTCTTTTCTGGACAGGTCGGCGAAAGACGCGCACGAGAAACACACTTGATAGCACTTTGAATTGGGTTTTATTGTGTTTGCTGAGCGCGTCTCGCAAAAGCTGCCGAGTGCTAGATATCTATTGATTTTCACTCTTTTCTGGGCAACTCGCCGCTAGACGTGCACGAGAAGCAAACTTGAGATTATCTGGCAAGAAGGGGCTTTTGCCACTCAGTCCAGTAGACCAGCTTTTTCCCGCTCTTCGACCTCCAGCCTCATCCCAGCACTTTCGACAAGGAATCTGATCACTTCGATCATCTGATTGCCTTGCTCTTCGGCTTCCTGCATGAGACGTTCCTCTGTAGCGCGGTCACGGATGACGTCTTTTGCATTCTTGCTGAGCTGAGTATAGTCTTCTGCTTTCCAGGTATTGAACCAGCTGTCGTCAAAGTCTTTGTAGGTGATCTCGTGATCTACGGAAATGATCTGTGGATCGGGCATATTCTTGAGGCGTACAATGCCATTGATCGAGTCGATCTCTACTTCGATGTCTTTCATGTCATAGCCGACGAGGACTTTGCCATTGACTTGTACTGCGGCGCTTTTGCTAAACTTGAAGGTGCTGGGGAAGGGGAGATATACTGTAAGTTCGCGGATGTTCTTCTCATCGTAGTTCTCACTATAGTTGCCTTCTACAGTTACGAGCTTGCAGACTTTTTCAATTTTGTCCAGGATGATGACGGCATCCGTCTCCTGGAGATCGACTTTTTCGCGCTTCATGATGCTATAGGTCACTGCTGCTCCAAGGAGCATGAGACCTAGCACGATAAGCGCTGTAGTGCCAAATTTTTTCATAGCGAGTCGGATTTTTCGCCTCCTAGGCTCCCCATCTTACTCCCGTAGTAGCTCAGCTGCCAGCCGCCCTCTAGTTCTACCCAATGTCGCATCACGACATAAGGTACTTGCTTGTGATAGTGGGTCTCGACGATGAGCCGATCATTCATCAGTTCAAATTCATGCTCAAACTGAGCCTCATCAAAATTGCTGAGATTGTGGACTTTCCATTCTTCTTCGATCCAGTATGTACGACCCGTAGAGTCGGCTTCTTTACCAGGCAACGGGAAGATGACATGCTGCATTTGATAGGTGCTATCTGAATGGAATCGGGCGTAAAACTGTACAAAGTCAGTGGGTAGACGATCTTCCTCTATGCTAGCAGAAGGCTCTGGAGCATTTGGCCGACAGGCCGCTAGTGATATGACCAGTCCGATGCTAATGAGTACGTACCGCATAGACCAGATAGTAGTCTTGAAAACTCCTGTAGTGAATGTCAAATTTCCAATCATGCTCATCCTTGAGTAGGCGTGCTTGAAACCTGCCTGCCTCTCCGTCATAACGAAAATCTTCTACGAGTAAGTGCTTGCGGTAGTCGATTTCTCTTCGCCCCCAGGCCTTATACATCGCTTCCTTCGCGCCCCAGATGACGTGCAAGGAGTCTATGCTTCCTTGATTGTAGCTCAATTCGGTCTCACTGCAGTACTTATGCCTGATCCGAGTGATCTTAGCAACCTGACGCTGCAGATCGATACCGTGATCTCGCTCATCAATAGATGCTGCTACGAGGGGATAGCAGTGAGAGATGGATATCTTGCGCTGCTCGCCTCGAATATGAGGCTTCCCATATTGATCCTTGAAGATGGGTTTGCGTTTTTCTCGGTCGATGATCTGGTCAAGCAGATTTCTGGCTCCCAACCACTCTAGCCTTCTTCGCCCCTTGATAGGTTTGAGATCGGCCTGTTCCTCTTCTGACAATTCTAGATTGTCTAATAAGATTGATTCATCCTCATCGATTTTCCACATACCGAGCAGATGCTGTGGAGATAGTCGTCGTTTATAGATTAAGGACATGACTCAAAGATCTCATTTGTCATTTGATGTCGAGGCCTTTCGGCCAAATAGATTGTGGGACATGCTGCCTAGAGTATCTTTGCGAACTCATGATTCTTACAGATACACAGATCTTACAGTCGATTCACAGTGGTGAGATTGTCATTGAGCCATTTGATGCATCAGCCTTGGGTACCAATAGCTATGATGTTCACTTGTCGTCGCATCTTGCGGTCTACAAGGACGAAGTGCTAGATGCAAAGAAGCACAACGAGGTGATGGCCTTGGAGATCCCTGAAGATGGATTCGTTCTTCAACCAGGTACTCTATATCTCGGCTCTACACTTGAGTATACGGAGACGCACAATAGTGTTCCATTTCTTGAAGGAAAGTCAAGTGTCGGTCGTCTAGGAATTGACATCCACGCTACAGCGGGTAAAGGTGATGTAGGTTTCTGTAACTACTGGACTCTTGAGATCTCATGCGTTCATCCTGTGCGCGTCTACGCAGGTATGCCCATCGGACAACTGATCTATTTTGCTATCAATGGCGATATCAATAACTACTACAACAAGAAGGCCAATGCAAAGTACATCGAGCGCAGTCCGAAGCCGATGGAATCTATGATGTGGAGAAACAAGTTCTGATACCCCAGAATTCAGTCCGTTAACATTACAAATCAGTATTTTTTTATTTACAATTTGTTGGTGTTCAAGGCGTTTTTAACTTTGTTACATCATCTATCTACATCATGCCTCTATCTTTTAAGAACATACCTCCGACAAAGAGGCCGGAGAACATCAATATTTCGCTCTCGAGCATCAATGAAGAGTACAAGTGCGCCATGTCTGTGGACTGTGTCATCTTTGGTTATGATGCTGAAGAGGAGTTGAAGGTCCTCTTGCTCGCTTGCAACATGACGCCCTATGATGGGCTTTGGTCTTTGCTTGGAGATCTTATCCAGCCCAATGAAGATCTGGATCATGCACCCAAGCGCATCTTCAAAGAGCGAGCTGGTCTGGAGAATGTCTACTATGAGCAGGTCAAGACATTTGGTGATATCAGTCGCCATCCACTTGGACGAGTGATCAGTACGGCATATTACTCACTGGTCCAGATATCTTCGATACCCATTTCCAGTCATCTCAAGGATCGTGTGCGCTGGAAGAGCATCAGCGAAGTTGGTCAACTTGCATTTGATCACAATCAGATTTTGGATGAGTCGCTGCAGCGTCTGCGTCAACGCCTAAGAGAGGCTCCGATCGGATTTGACCTACTTCCAGATAAATTCACGCTTGCCCAGTTACAGACACTGTATGAAGTAGTGCTTGATATCGAACTTGACAAGCGCAATTTCCGGCGCAAGCTTAAGTCTCTCGATATCCTAGAAGATGTCGGTGAATACCAGAAGGAAGTGCATCACCGTCCCGCCCGACTGTTCAGATTCAACAAGGCGAGGTACCGAGAGCAGCGTCAGCGTGGACTCAAGTTTGAGCTGTAGGGTTTTATAAGCTCTACATTATTTGCGATAATATGTGAGCTATCGACTGGCACTCGTTCTCAATGCCAGCACACCATTGACGATAAAGAGAATCTGAGCCAGTAGCCCAAAGACGAAAAAGTAGGGAACTGTCTTTCGGAGAAGTTTCCTGATTCCTCGGTGCTCTGACCAAAATCCTGGACTCACAGTCATGTCCGAGATCAGTAGGAAGGCAATCACTAAGGTTCCCAAGGTGTGGATGCCTGTCAGCCAAGGATGGAGTGCTCTATTTCTGAGCGTCCAATAGCATAATGCGAACAGACCCAATACTCCTGTTATTGGAATCATGGCCTGAAAAAGCTCAATGACATAGTAAGTATCGTGAAGCTGTATGTCTACCGTTTCATTTGGTGAAAACCAATAAGCAATGAAGCATAATAGAACACTGTATACCAATATCCTGCTGGCAAAACTGGGGGACAAAGCTATTTGACGATGATTTTACTGGACCAATTTGTTCTTTCTCCTGTCACACCAAGAAGATATACACCAGATGGTAGATTTTCGGGTAGGTACATGGTGACAATGCCGTCCTGGGACTCATTCTGTGCATGATGGACACTGCGTCCTGTCTGATCAATGAGACTGAGCTCAAGTGCTTTGCTTTCGGCAGTTGGAATCTTGATGTGTAGGCAATCTTCTGCGGGATTTGGCCACACATTGATCTGAGACTTTTGGTATAGTTCACTTGTACTTGTGGCAAAATCTTCTCTCCCAATCTGACGATCAGCATAGATCCTGAGTTCACCGGGTTGAAGTAGTACCTGATCAAAGGTAAAGTTGACCTCCAGGCTGTCTCCAGAAATCAGCTCATACCACGTACCGGTCTGAGAAAATCGAGGAGAAACATTGAGTTCTTTCATATCGAAGTTCCCTGCCATGACAATATTGAGCGTATCGGAGAGAAACTGCATTGACTTATTGCTACCAAAGACCTGCATCGCAAATTCTCCTTGATCAAAGACTGCATGCTTCTGCGTGAGATGATTCATAGCAGCGAAGTGCTCATAGAGATCTTGTCGCCCCTCTTCGTTCCTACGACTCCAGAATGTGGGTTTATCAGATAGTCTGCAGTTTTCGCTGATGGTACCATTGGTACAGCGATTGATGGAATAATCAAAGCCTAGCTCTCCAAACTGCCAGAGCATCTTCGGACCAGGAATTGAGACAAAGAAGCTATAGGCAGTGGCGATACGATCGAGAGCAACTTGTGGGTCTCTGGTATCGTGTCCATTCTCTCGATTTCCAAAGTTGATATTGCGATACATGAGACGCTCCTCATCATGGCTTTCCATATAGCCGACCATCTTCGGTGCTGGCCAGTCTCTATTGTTGGCATCATGATATATATGGCTGAAGTCTGATTCTCCATTGATGATATAGCCCATGGTCGCTTGATTGAAAGCGTGATTGGCATTACCCCAGAGCATCATACCTCTGCTGGCAAGCTCCTTCTCTTCATCATTGGAAGCAAAGTGCTCTAGGATGACATAGTTGTCTGGGTCTAGCGACCAAATGTGATTGGCGTAGTCCGTCAGGATGTCGATTCTGCCTTGGTCATACTGGGCCATGCTTCCAGGGTCAGCATAGAATGTCTGTGAAAATCCTTTGCTCAGATCAAATCGAAATCCATCGATACGATACTCTTCTATCCAGTAGCTCAAGGTCTGCTTGACAAACTGCTTTGTGGCGGCGCTCTCGTGATTGAAGTCGTAGCCTACATTGAAGGGGTGCTTGGCATCGGGATTGAGCCATGGATTGTCTGCACTTGGTTTGAACTGCGCAGCATTCCAGTAGAGTCTTGCGAGTGGACTTTGAGAGAATGCATGGTTATACACTACATCAAGTATCACAGCGATGCCTCGACGATGAGCTTCATCTACAAAGTGCTTGAATGCTTCCGGAGAGCCATAATATTTGTCTAGGGCCATGTGATAGGATGGATTATAGCCCCAGCTGTTATTTCCTTCAAACTCTTGCACTGGCATCAGCTCGATGGCATTGATCCCAAGACCTTGCAAATAGTCTAGGGTGTCCGCAAGGTCAGAGTAGTTCTGTGAATCCAGAAAATCCCTCACGAGACACTCATAGATGATCAGCGCTTCTTCCGCCACAGGTTCAAAGTCATTGACTTGCCAGTCAAATGTATTGATGCCTGTACTCATCACACCGAGGATGCCAGAGGCGTTCTCTGGGTAAGTTTTGAGATCTGGATATGTGGTAGGCGGAATAAATTGATCATGAAAAGGATCCAAGACCTGTGTTGCGTAGGGGTCAGCGATACGGATGACTCCATCTACGAGATACTGGTAGGCATATTCTTCTGCAGGTGATAGCCCCGTGACTTCTATCCACCAGCGATTGCCATCTGGTGTCCGCTGCATGAAACCTGTCTCGTCAGCTGCAAAGCTTCCCCATTCGCCAAGTAAGTATACAAATGACTTATCTGGTGCGTATAGCACAAAACGCGCTGTACTATCATCAAGTCTGGTGATGCCATCTTGCGCTCCAGCCGGTAGCTCGGCGATCTCTATGGGAGGATTGACGACTACAGTGAAGCTATCTTCTAGTACCTCACCAAGAGCGCTCACGCGATAGGCTACCTGGACATTGCCAGTTGACTCAGGATAGTAGACATATTCGATTTCTTTTCCGCTGATGCTGCTAACGACATTTTGGTCCACGCTCAGCTGCATGTCTGCGATTTGGGAGGAGGCAACCACTACACGTAGTGAGTCATCTTGGGTCAGAATGATGTTGGACTCCTGAGGAGTGACAAAGGTGGCGAGAAACTCTGCATCCTCAGAGTATACAGGGGTGAAGATATCCCCGAGATCAGCGGTCTTTCCCTCTAGAGAGCCATCGACATTGCGAAATACGAATGCCATCTCTACAATCTCTTCACTTTCTGGTACACCATAGTAGCTTTCCATCTGATACGTGATCTGGTGCAGATTATCAGCAATTTTGGTCATCTTGACATTGGGGTCATCAGTTCCCCAATTTCCCTGCACATACTGCCAGTTGCCTGGTCCTCCACTGGCTGTGATGACACCGGTGTGGGCGTATACTTGATCTACACCGATCAGGCCGCCACTACCTTGGGTGGCATCATAGGTGATGGTGACCACATCTCCTCTGGTCGGAAACACAGGATCTATAGTGATGATCTGTGCAGAGGTAGTTGAGATGACTAAAAATTGTAGAAGGAGGATCGGTAAAGTGAGGTGTGGTTTCATACTCAAAATGATGACATTAGTGTCATTGTGACACTAATATAGCAAAATTCAGCTTTTCACGCGGATCTCTCTCAGAATTTGACAGCGCCAAGACCTAAGTGTTACAGTGTAACTAGGATGGGAGAGGGACGATGAGCGACAAGGCGCTGGTCCGCTAATTGGTTAACCGAAAGTGGTTCTTTGTTCTCTAAAGTCGCAAGTCAAAAGTCGCTCAGAAGGACTGTCGTCCTATACCTTGATACTTGTAGTTTTCCCTCAAGTCATATCATTCAGTACAATTCGTCAGAACTTCCATCTAAATCTTCCAACGTAAGAATCAAGTCTACATCAAGCTTCAATTTGAGAAACGAATCTGTTATCTTATCGACTATCTCTTGTAAACTCCCGAAATCATGTCCGCTAAACTGGATTGAGACCAGTGCTTTTCTAGGATCCTCACTGAATTGTTCTAGTTCACCATAGTTTAAATAGTGTGCTCTCATGACCTCATCCAATGAATCAAGGCCAATTGATCGTCCTAACTGAACTTGACCATCTCTGATCAAAAGTCTGTTTCTCGGTTTGATAAGAATACAGCCATGCTCAAACCAACAGATACTGGATAGAGCAATGGTTTTATTGACTTTTTTAGTCTCAAGATAAATTGAAGGAATGCTGTCCAAACAACTTAATTCATCAACATGTCTAATTAAATCACCAAATACCGCAAAGGAATCCGGCTGGATTATAGAAACTCTATGTGCATTAAAATCGTCAATATCACCAAATCTCAGTTCTCGCTTATTTGAGCACGAGCTTGTAGCAAGCTGAATTGACATAAGAATCAGAATAGATCGCAAATCATTAAGCTTTACATACAAGATGCATTATGACAAGACTCTGGTGCTATTGAAATTACCTCGAAACTAAAGAGTATCGAGCAATTTGCGGATGACTCTTAGCGGCGCGAAGCTCAGTTTTTTCTCTTCAGCGTCATGGTCACCCTCTGATGCTGTCGCAGAGTGCGCCTGACTATACACAGCTTTCTTGGCATTTGATATCGCCAAAGACTTGCTATTGAACCCCTCGGAGCTCAGTTCCATCATGTCTGATGTTTTCAGATCCCCTGATGACAATTGAAACTTCCCTTCAAAGTCTGATTTCGTAGAGATCGCAAGACGAGGAACAGATAGAGACGCGGCGAATATGGGCTTTCTCGTCAAAGAGTCCACGATGATTCCCATCAGCTTGTCACCATTTTCTTGAGTTGGCATCTGGGTGAGAAAAATGTCAAGACTTCTTGGAGCACTTTGAATTTCCTCCTCTAGGTGAACTGATGGACCCTGTGCGTAGCTAGCAAGCATCACAAGGCAAAATACAAGACTTACAATCCATTTAGCTAGAGCGAAGGATCTCAGAGGCACTGATGCCATCGAGGCTAAACTGATTAAAACAGAAGAGGATCGATATGGATTTTTGGCGTGCGACATCGTTTCAATGAACCCAAATATCGGAGAAAAAGTTGATCGAGCTATACCTGCCTAGTTGAAGCTGTTTGAGCTGAGCATATTGCTGAGATAGAAGCATCCGCAACATATCACGCGATCATTCGACTCCTCCTTCGTCATGGCATCCGATTTGGATGTCTACAGGCTATTTTGTCAGTGATGAGGTCGTCTGGTCAATGATAGCTCTATAAAGCAGATTTTTGCTGCTGATCTCGTCTGCTTCAATCTTGCTGAATAGCGGTAGGATCGCCTGGAGTGGCATATGACCAAAACAGTACTCTGCCCAAGTTTTTTCTGATTCTGCTGGTACAGCGAACAACTGCAGTGGTATAACTACCTCATCTTGGGAAAAATGTTTGATTTGTTCCTGGTAGAAGGCACTGGTCTTCTTGAATTGTTGCTCAAGTTGATCGCCGTATCCTTCTGTGAGTAGTATCCGATGCGATACGGCCATGTCCTTAGGATTTGATGGTCTTTTCCCGTATTCTGTCACTTCCCAGCCACCAGTCTCCATGACGATGAGCTCGCGGATCGAATCTGCCAGAGTTGTCAGGCTAGTAGAATGTGCATCTATCTCGGAGAGGAGGGAAGGATCTACGTTAAGGACTTCTAGGGCGTCTCTTAGATCTTTGGTTTCAGCGGTACTGCTGGTCTTAGTCTCCTGCAGAGCCTCATCCACCGTGCGAAAGGCATCATCGACCTCTCTGCAAACGACAGCAACCAATATACCTGCTAAGATGAGTATGCCTAGTCCTATGAGAGCACAGACCCCAGTCTTTGCGGAGCGATTTCCTAGGTCTTCTATTTCTGTATGCGCTGACATACGAGATTCATAGACTTGGAGCTGAGCTTGATCCTACAGTACTTCTATGATATACTGCCATGGTTTGAGATCATACTTGGTGCCTTCACCTAGGACAATAGCTTCATTGCTGATCATGGGTTTGGCCATGTCAATACCCTCTTTTTTTCGCAGAGCATTTTGCGCTTTAGCTGTGAGGTTGAAGGTCCCGACCACAGTATTATCTCCTTTGGCTCTCGTAATGACCAAGACCTCATCACTGGTGCCATCAAAGCTTATTGATCCAGGCTCGCCAGCATGATCTAAGGCAGGATTGTCATGTTTGAGCCGTGTAAGTTGCTCGTAAAATTCTTGCCAGGCATATCCGTTCCAGTCTATTGGGTCGCGCTCAAAGAACTTGAGCCGATTTTTCATAGGCGCTTCCATACCGCTATAGATCAGCGGCATACCGTCCATGATGAAGCTTGCTGCTGCAAAGGTTTGGGCTCCGTCACCATATCTCTCAAAGACAGTACCATTCCAGCTATTTTCATCGTGATTGCTCGTGAAATACATGTGAAAGCCACTCTGCATTTTGTCCTGATCTTCTTTGTAGTAGTCAATGATTTCCTTGGCCGTGTGCTTACCTGCTGCGATCTCATTGGTCAGGTGCATATATGTCCAGGCGTAGGAGGCATGGAATCCAGCTTCATTTCTGTGCTCAGGAACTTCGGCTTCCGCCAAAAGGAAGCAGCGTTTGGTCTCCATCAATTGCTGATTGCAATCCACCCAAAAGTCTGTCGGTACACCATGCGCAACGTCCATCCTAAAACCATCTATATTGCGCTCTGTCAACCACCACTTCATGTCATCGATCATTGCTTGACGCATCTCAGCATTGCCATAGTCAAGATCTGCCACATCGGTCCAGCCCCATGGCGTACCGTCATCTTGTAGAGGATCAGTGATCTCTCCATCGGCATTCTTAGTGTAGTATTCTGGATGATCTGCGATCCATGCATGATCCCATCCTGTGTGATTGGGTACCCAATCGATGATGATGTACATGCCGAGTTCGTGAATCTTTTTGATCATAGCATCGACATCTTCCATGGTGCCATATTCTGGATTGGCGCCTCTGTAGTCACTCACGGCGTAGTAGCTGCCGAGTGGCCCCTTACGCTTGGTCTCACTGATCGGATGTATTGGCATAAACCAAAGTATGTCTGCTCCGAGCTTCTTGATGCGTTCAAGATCATCAGTGAAGGCTTGAAAGCTTCCCTCTTGGCTATATTGTCGAAGATTGACTTCATAGATGACGGCATTATTGACCCACTCCGGGGCTGCCATCGGATCCGTGCTTTCTGCTGTTGACTCTGGGCTAGTCGTCTCAGAGTTGGATGATGGATCAGTCTGACAGCTGGTCCATAGTAAGCACAGTAGCGTGAGGAGAGCGAATGGAGTTTTCATACGTTTTGTAAGATTTTGGCTTGGTGAGCGATAGTAGTCGTGTGCTCTGCTTGTAATTCTATGTGTTGTCGTCCGACATAAATCCTTTTGGCGGAAGTGGACTGATTTGTAATCTCTACTTGATCACTTGTGATATTGATGTGAAGATTGACAAGCCGATGAGTGACAGAAAATGCCAAGCGCGTCCACTGCTCTGGCAAGACGGGATCGATGATGAGCTCTCCATCTTGCAGATCATATCCAGCAAATCCTTCGATCAGTGCGATCCACACACCAGCCATACTCGTAATGTGGCAGCCCTCTCGGGAGTTATTATTGTAGTCATCGATATCAAGACGACATGATCGCTTGAAGTGGTGCACTGCCTGATCCATATCTCTCAATCTGGCAGCCAACATGCTATGGATGCATGGACTCAATGATGATTCATGGACGGTCAGTGGCTCGTAAAACTCATAGTTGGCCCTGATGGTATCTTCATTGTACTGGTGTCTGAGCGCATAAAGTCCTTGTAGCACGTCTGCCTGCTTGATATAGCAAGATCTCAAAATCCGATCCCAGCTTAGGTTCTGATAGAGTGGGATGTTCTCATCTGGGATTTGATCAGCAGGGATAAGCTCTTTGTCGAGGAAGCCATCTTGCTGCAAGAATATGATTTGATCCTCGATCTGGGGATAGTGCATCTTGTCGGAAATGTTTTTCCAGAGGTCGAGTTCGCTATCAGCCCAGTTGATTTTGGATTTCAACTCTTTCCACTCGCTCGAGTAGTCAGATTTCATTTTGGCGACAGCCTCACTGGCATAGTCAAGGCACCAAGTCGCCATACGATTGGTGTACCAGTTGTTGTTGACATTGTTCTCGTACTCATTGGGTCCTGTGACACCGAGCATCACATAGAGATTCTTGTCTTTGGACCAGTTGACACGTTGTGCCCAAAATCTGGCAATAGCAACTAGAACTTCTGTCCCACCTTGGGCTAGATATCGCTCATCGCCAGTGTAGTTGATATAGTTGTATATCGCGTAGGATATCGCAGCATTGCGATGGATCTCCTCAAAGGTGATTTCCCACTCATTGTGACACTCCTCGCCGTTCATCGTGACCATAGGGTAGAGGGCAGCGCCATTGGAGAAACCGAGTTTCTTGGCATTGGCGATGGCAGCCTCGAGATGCCTGTATCTATAAAAGATCAGTTTCTTGACCTTTTCATGCTCTTTGGTATGAAGATAAAAGGGCAAGCAGTATGCTTCTGTGTCCCAGTAAGTGCTGCCACCGTACTTCTCGCCAGTAAATCCTTTTGGACCGATATTGAGCCGACCATCCTCGCAGTTGTAGGTCTGCAGCAGTTGGAATATGCAGAAGCGGATACCTTGTTGGAGCTCGTCGTCACCCTCTAGGATGACATCATGTTGATCCCAGATTCTTTCCCAGCTCTTGTCATGCGCTTCAAATAGCTCATCGACGCTCTGGTCCTGAAGGAGTTTGGGCAGCTTGAGCTCTTCGTCCAGCAGCTCCGTCTGCGTGTAGAAGAGCGGTGATTGGATTCTGACTTTTTTGCGAAGTGTGAGTGTAGATCCAGCTGTGATATCTTGTACGCGATAGCTGTGAGCTACTGATCTTTCGCGGACTGCAATAGAGTCTGGATGCTTTTGCTCCTCATTGAATAAAAGCACATTGTGTGCAGAGGCACGCACGATGAACCCTGTCTTAAGGGTCTGAGAGGCGATGACGGCCATCTCCTCATCTCCATGACTGAAGAGCGGATCCCAAAATACTTCCTCGTAGTTGCTGTCTTCATTGACGACATCAAAGTCTAGTACCGCATCGAAGTCCATCTCCTTGAAGTCGTGATGGAAGTCAATGGAGTATTCGAGGAGTGCCAGTTCTTTGTTGGACTGACTGATGCATCTCTTGGCTCGTATCGTCAGCTCTTTATCTTCATCCAGTCTGAGGGTGCACTTCCTTCGTAAAACACCTCTCTTCAGATCCAGTATCCGCTGGAAATCAAGGATTTCGCACTTATTGAGATCAATTGATTGGTTATCGATAGTGACCTTCACTGATGCCCAGTTGACAGCGTTGAGGACTTTGGCGAAGTACTCAGGATACCCATTTTTCCACCATCCCACCTTGGTTTTGTCAGGGTAGTAGATGCCCGCAATATAGTTTCCAAGGAGACTATCTCCCGAGTAATCTTCTTCGAAGTTGGCCCTCTGACCAAATTTGCCATTGCCCAGACTCATCACCGCCTCTGTGATGCGATGGTGCTGTGGATGGAAAGAATCCTCAATGACTTTCCATGGATCTATCTTGAGGTATTGCTTCATCTGATATGTTGCTTGATATAATCTGCAAATGCTTGAGTATCTGGTACGACAACATGAGCATGACCTAGCTGCTCCTCGGTGCCTATGCCGATAGATAGCATGCCGGCCGTATTGGCACCAGTGACACCGCTGGCACTGTCTTCCACGACGACGCAGTCGGTTTTTGCTACATCAAGTCGATCGGCAGCGATCTCAAATACCTGTGGGTCGGGCTTGCTGCGCTGTATATCAGTGCCGTCGGACACGACTTTGATCCAGCGATCAATTTTGACATTCTTGACGATGTAACGGGCATTTTTGCTTGAGCTGCCGATTGCAAGTTTATAGTTATGCTCTTTCAAGTGCTCAAGTGCGTCTTGCATACCTGGAAGGAGGCTGTCTTTGTCCATCTGTGAGATGGAATCTAGGTAGATGTCATTCTTTTCAGTGAGAAGAGCTTGTTTCTCTTCCGGACTGAGATGTACCTCTGGTGCAAGACTCAAGATATAGTCCAGCGACTCCGTACGAGAGATGCCTTTGAGGTTTTCATTGGCCTCGAGATCAAAGGCGATTCCAAGTCGATCAGTGATCACTTTCCATGATAGATAGTGGTAGTGCGCAGAGTCGACGAGTACTCCATCCATATCAAATATGAATGCCTTCTTTTGCTTGAGTTTGGTCATTTGGACAACTTCGTGTAAATCTAACACTTTGTCCAAAATCAAAGACTCTTAGCCTCGATTTTGTGAAATCAAGCGCTTAAGACGGCTTGCCGTAGAGCTCTTCCCATCTCATGATACCACCGAGTACATTGCGCACTTGGGTGAAGCCCATCATACTCAAAAACTCTTTGGCTTGACCACTCCTTGCACCAGAGCGGCAATGGATGAGAATTTCCTTCTCTTTATACTCTTCAAGCTCGTTAAGCTTGCCTGGTAGATCCCCGAGTGGTATCAGCTTCGCTTTGAGATTGCTTTCTTCGTATTCCCATGGTTCTCGCACATCGAGAAAGAGGAAATCTCTTTCGGCTTGCTCGAGTTTTTCTTTGAGTTGCTCTGTAGTAATATCTTGCATCTTATTGATCTGAGTTGTCGGTATCACATCCTGGTGGTAAATCCTTTGTAAGATAAAGATTGATGGTGTCACCTTGGATCAGTTGGATTCCAGATGAGTATGGTGGATCTTGTCGATAGACGACAGCAGTATTGAGATCAGTTACGGTGCCATCCGTACTCACTTCTCCTAGCGTCATGAGCGAATTTTCGATGAGAAATTTTGCTTGATCGTAGTTTTTGCAGACGAGATCTGGCATGGTAAATTCTCCCCCACTGGATTTACTCAGCACAAATTGAAGTTTACCACCTTTGGGGATCTCGAAGTCATCCTTTCTCCCTTGCCTGTCTACGATGACTTTGCCTCTATACTTGACTTCCATGATCATATCAGGTTGACCACTGTCGTAGATGTAGTCTATGATCTCTGATTCCAGCTCATAGCCCTTAGCAAGTTGCTGTTGCTTAAGCTCATAGCTCTCTCCATAAAGTCTAGGCAGGTTGGCCACGCTGATCATGTCAGCCTGTGTCTTGGTGACAGTGACATAGATCTTCCTCTTTCGCTTTACTTCTGATCCTGGTCGGGGATTCTGATTGATAATGAGTCCACCTGATTTCCCTACGAGAAATACACTGTCCGTGATGATGATTTCAAAGCTTCGCTCTTTGGCGTCATCTACAGCCTGTACATATGGCTTATCTATGTAGTCTGGCAAGACGAGCTTTTCACCATTGTGTGTGTACCACTTGAGCCATTGGAGTGCTCCGATGAGGAGCAGAAGGATCAGTGCAAGGATGATAGCGATATGTTTGGCGACTCGTTTCATGCAGATGCAAGGACTGTATCTTGGCGGCGCATGCCTAGATTGATGATGTGCTCTATAAACTCTAGAGGAGATAAGGAACGTAGAGCTGCCTGATGAAATATACAGGTGGCTGGCGTCATACCCGGGAGGCTATTGACCTCTATGATGATTGTTTCTGTCTCTAGATTGTCTCTGACCTTCACGAAGGCATCAATTCTCGCATAACCAGATACTTCGAGGATCGTCGCTGCTCTTGCTATATCGGCTTTGATTTGGTCGACGATGATGGCGTATTGATCCTGATTTGCACCGAGTCTCGCGGGAGTAATGTTTTGTCCTTCTCCAGCAAGAAACTTCTCTTCGAGGGACAGTACGTCTCCGCTAGAGAGTGCTTCTGAGGGCTCTAGGACTTGCAGTTGACCAGTCTCAAGGTCGCCGAGGACTCCTACGGTGATCTCCATGAACTGTTGAGCATCTCCAGCAGAGATAAGTGATTCGATCAAGGCTTGATTTTTGCGAGGAAACTCCTCATTGTGAGAGAGTCCTAGCTTATCTCTTTCTATGGTAGGATCTTGGCTTTCGCCAAAAAGCAGGGTCAAGTAATCCTGAAGTTGCTCTTGATCATCAATTTTCTTCACAGCGCTACTACATCCGTCATCTACAGGCTTTGCTATGAGGGGATAATGATGTGATTTTGCTACATCTCTGAGGGTATTCTGCCGATTTGAAATGTACGATTCTGCCTCTATCAAGAGCTGGTCCGCAGTCGTGAATCCATGCGATCTGAGGATTTCAAGGGTGCTATACTTATTGATGGTGGTGCGACTACTAGAAACTCCAGATCCGTTGTATGGCAGGTCTACGGCTTCGAGTTCCTGCTGTATGGCTCCATCCTCGCCTGGTCTGCCATGGAGAGCAATAAAGGCAAAGTCCACCATCTCTGATAACTCATGATAGCTAATCATTTGCGCGAAAGCGCCTAGCTCATCCGTCTTGAAAGTATCTAGTAAATCTCCGAGCTGGTGCACCAGATCTGCTGCGGTAGGATGCATCTCTTTCTTGTCAATGCACACTACGATATCGTCGACATTATCCTTGAGCATCATGCGGATAGGCAAGACATGTAATGTATGCTGCTCACTTGAGCCACTGAGTAGGATGGGTATGGGCAGATAGTCTTGGCTACTTGCTAGTTTTTCGTAGATGTTGCGTCCGGATTCTAGACTGATGTGACGCTCAGAGCTAAATCCACCAAATATTACGGCAATCTTTGTTTTTTGGTGGGTCATCGCCGACTTAGTGAGTAGTGCAGATTCTAATGACTCTAGCAGCCCAGACCACTGTAGGAGTGAAGGACGGCTCTGACATCTTGCACGCAGCGAGCTGTGCAAAATGTAGGTGATAAATTCTTTGGGGCTCAAGCCGATTTCTGCCGCCTGATGGAAGAAGAACGAGCTCGGTAGCATCCCTGAGGTGGTATTGGGATCGTTCAGATAGATCGTACCGTCTGACTTGATGAATCCGTCGATCCGAGCATACACCTCAAAGCCCAAAAACTCGAAGAGTCGACAGCATGTCTTTTGTATATTGGTGATAGACTGTTGGTCTAGTTCGATTGGCGTCCTCTTTCGCGCCATACCCGGCAAGTACTTGGATCTGTAATCAAAGACTTCGTCGTCTTTGACGATTTCTGTAGGTGGGAGGCAGACAGCCTGACCATGGAGATCTGTGATGACGATACTCGAAAACTCGATACCATCCACGAACTCTTCAAGTAGAATCCATTCTTCGTCATTGAGATTTTCTAATATGACCTCTTGCTCCTCACAGTCATCGAGCCACTCATGCAGATCGCTAGGGTGATAGATCAAATGACCATTGGCTAGGATGGGCATTCCTACGCCGACACGGACGTCTGTGAGATTTTGCAGATAATTCTGCCGTTCCTCAAGATCCCATCCTGACCAGACACTCATAGATAGTCTCTGGCGGAAAAATGCCAATTCACAAGCATCGCGAAGCTCATCTGGGCTGCTTTGGTCATTGATGATGGTCACACCAAGTGATGAGCCTTGCGTCGCGGGTCTGATCACTAGTGGCAATCCTGGAGTAGCCTTGAGCTCCTGAAGATACTCGGTCCAATCAGTACTGTCTAGTTGTGCTCTACTCATGAATTTTACTGCTGGGCAGTCCCAGCCAGCTTGAGACATGAGTAGTTTCTGGATACGCTTGTCAATACCGATAGCAGATGCCCTGACTCCACAGCCAGTATAGGGTAGTCCATGGTGCTCAAGAAGAGCTTGGACCTTCCCATCTTCGCCCCACAGTCCATGGAGTGCGAGATATGCAATATCTACATGTTGTATGAGCTGATTCCATTGCAGCGGTGTGCCTACATGACTTGCAAGACCCGCTGATGGTGGAGCATCGATCGAGTCTTCATAGATCTGATATCTATAGCGTTTGATCGGTAGCTGAGAAACTGGAGGATAAAAGTCTCGGATGCTTCCCTTGTAGACGTACTGCCAGTCGAGCAATGTAGGGCTACAGTTAACATCAATGAAGATTGGGACCGGCTCAAAGATGTCTTTGTCCAGATTGTCATACACAGTGCGGCCCCCAGCAAAGGATATTTCTCTCTCCTTGGATGGTCCTCCCATGAGTATGCCTACGCGGATCTTCATGTCTGTCAATGCATTCATCTTTGTGCAAAGATCATATGATCTATTTTATCCATATGAGATCGTGAATATACAAGTGAAACGTCCTATCCATAAGGAAATATTTCAGTTGGCGGTTCCCAACATATTGAGCAATGTTTCTGTACCATTGATTGGCTCTGTGGATACCTTGCTGATGGGTCATATTTCTGAGCTTCATCTAGGTGCCGTCGGACTTGGTGGGATCATCTTTAGTTTTTTGTATTGGAACATGGGTTTTCTTAGGATGAGTACCATAGGTCTTACGGCACAGGCCTATGGCAAGGAAGACCAAACTGAGCAGGGAGCCATTTTGGCGAAAGCCATACTGGTAGCACTCTTAGCATCCTTACTTCTTATCCTCCTCGCCGGCCAGATCGATCGGATTGGCCAAGTGGTCTTCGCCGTGGACCCATCACAGCAGTCGCTAGTGAGTGCATATTTCCGCATCCGTATCTGGGCGGCTCCTGCGACACTGAGCCTGATCGTGCTGATAGGCTGGTATCTCGGATTGCAAAATGCATGGTTTCCTTTGCTCATCACTATCATCATCAATCTTAGCAATGTCTTATTGAGTTACTTACTCGTTCGTGTATATGACATGAGTATAGCGGGAGTTGCTTGGGGTACTGTCATAGCGCAATACATAGGGCTCTTGGCAGCCATCATCCTTTACTTCATTAGGTATAGAAGCTCATGGTCCCATGTAAGGCAAGGACTGAGGGCTCAGATTGCGACCTATCGCGAGTTCTTCATCATCAATCGTGATATTATCCTGCGCACTGTGATCTTGACGGTAATTTTCGGATTCATGTATCGCGAGTCTTCGCGTCTCGGGATCACTGTACTGGCAGTCAATATGATCATGTTCCAGTTTCTCAATTGGATGAGCTACCTGATCGATGGTATGGCCTATGCGTCTGAAAGTCTTGTGGGAAAGTACAAAGGCGCTAAGGATCAGATCAAGTTAGATCTGTCTGTACGATGGTCAATGATCTGGGCCTGTCTGATGGCTGTGATGATCGCGCTGATCTATGCTGTGGCTTACAATCACATCGTAGCCATCTTCACTGATGATGAGGCTGTGATCGTGGCTGCTCAGCCATATTGGATATGGGCGGTGATTTTGCCTTTATGCGGATGGGCTAGTTATATCTGGGACGGCATTTACATTGGCCTGGTGGCTAGCCGAGCCATGTTTATCTGTATGCTCGTGGCCGGTATCGTGTTCTTTGCTTCCTATGTTCTGGCTTTCGCCAAAATGCCAGCAGAGGCCATATGGATCGCACTGAGTGTATTTCTTGTCGCCCGCGCAGTGGCGCAATGGATCTACTATCGGAAATACGGCTTAGGAACTGTCTGACGACAAAAAAAGCCGCTCGATCTAGAATCGAACGGCTTTTTGCTTTATGATTTGATGAATACCTTGCTTATTGCTGTATGATCAGCTTCTCTACTTGAATCTTATCCTCTGTCTGTAGACTGAGCAGATATACACTTGCTGGGACTCCTTGCAGATCAAGACGCTGTCGACCTTCAAGGGCTCTCCAACTCTGGACGGCTTTGGCATTGAGATCTGTAAGTGTTATGATGGCATGCTCATCAATTTCGCCTAGAGTGGTTTCCACGATGAGGTATTCTTGAGCTGGATTAGGACTCACGGCCATCAGATCACGGCTCAACTCGAGGTCACCAGTCGCACTAGAGAGGTCAATTCTGATATTAAATCGCTGAGCACCGATATATCCTCCCTCTCCATCTGTGATCACAAATCGGAAAAAGTCTGTCTCACTATCCACTTGTAAAGAAAGATACTTGAGTTCTCCATTGTCAATCTGGAGCTGAGTAAAGCTATCTCCGACACCGAGGTCTCTGCCATTGACTTTGACCACACCATGTGCCGTAGCCTCTGTGATCGTGTATCGGATCTCTCCAGGACCATTGTTCGGGTCGGTGGTAGAGAGAAGATCGTTGAGGATAAATTCCTGCTCCCTTGCCATCACGAAGAGTGTCTCATTGCTGATGAGCTCCGGCGCTGCGAGGGATAGGTCTGCACAAAGCTCCAATTGCCAGCTCGTAAGTCTTCCACCACCACCAAATCTGTTATCCTCTACACGCAATGTCCAGAGGCCCATCGCATCTTCACCATTGAAGCTGCTGAGTGGATCATCGGGTACATGTAGCTTCCCATCAGTAAGTGGACAGGCGAATGGCTCTGGTGATTCATCATCATAGCCCTGATCGATATTGCTGAGATTGGCGCATTTCTGATCTACAAGTACTACTTCTGTATTGGACGGTGATATGAGTGTCAATTTGAGGTCACTGACAAAGTCATGTATGATTCTCACATATGGCACATTGACGTCCACGATATTAGATCCAGATGGGATAGGAATCCGTGATTCGATGGTCGGCATACCACCATTGGATATTTCGATAGGTGTATCATCACTTGTGAACTCCCCACAGGTAAGGCTCAAGGTGTGGAAACTAAACGTCTGTGTAGGCTTACTTTCAGCGCACTTGTTCTCTGCTGAGACTCTCCAGAAGTAAAGCGTGTTTTCTTCTAGAGCAATGGATGGTGTGTAGCTTGTCTCTGTGATTCCGGTAGCTGCCTCGACGATGGAGCTCGCTTCAAAATCAGCTTCTGTAGCGATTTCAAGGCTGTAAGAAGTAGCATATGGTGATCCAGTCCAAGCGAAGTCAGGAAGGACAGAAAGACCAGTACTTCCATCTGCAGGACCGTCAGGTGCAAGCGCAGAGAAGTCAGTATTGGTCGTGGTGACTGTCACCTCACGGGTTACGGTCTCTGCACTGTCAGCAGTAGCTGTAATGACAATATTGAAACTGCCTTCTTCTTGGTAGTCTCCGAAGTCAATATTCATGACTGCATTCTCGCCGGGGGTTACAGGATTTTGGCTAAAGCTTGCAGTGACACCATCCGGAAGTCCCTCTACACTAAAGCTCACCGCACCATCGAAATCAAGCTTCGGCAATGTGAGTAGATCCAGGCTAGACACTGCTGGGAGGCAGATATCTAGCTCGCTTGCCGCTGGGGCAAATCCAAATCCAGCCTCTTGTGCTTCTTGAATTTGAAATCTGTCTGATATGTTGAAGAATATATTGTCTGCCGCTTCGATTGCGATCCGTGCTCCTGTGGACGCATCAGCGGGCACAGGGATAAATAGGCGGCCATTGTTCGGTACATCACTCGCAAGTTCTTCCTCAAAGTCGATGCCATTGGTGGCATAGTAAACATTGACTGACTGACAGTTTACTGGAGCTTGGTCTGTGTTGGATACAGCCCAGATCAATTCATAGAAGTCACCGATTTCTAAGACTTCATTGTTGAGGGGCGTACTCACTTCAAACGGGCCAGCTGAGGCGGTGCTTTTGAAGGAAACTTCCGTAAAATCTACGAGTCCAGCTTCAGGATTATTATCTCTGACCGTGAGACGGAAAGTCATATCTCTGCTAGTCGTGGGCAGTGTCTCATTGAAGTTCGTGGCGCCAAAGAGTATCTTATTGAGCTCAGGGAAGACCCTTACAGACTCCTCACTAGGCGGGAAACTTCTGAACAATGGGGCATTGCCGACAGGTGACCCCAATTGCGAGAGTGGGCCAAGGTCAAACTGCTCCCAACAATATGTCAAATCGTCATCTTCGGCATCCACGCCACTTCCTTCAAGGTAAAATGGCGTACCAATTGGTATGAAGAATCCATCTTCATAGTCATGCATAGCTACAGGAGCTGTGTTTTCGTGCTCAGTGTCAGTGCCACAAGTGCTTCCAGCATCATTCCTGATGAAATTCACGACTCGCTCAATAGAGTTGCTATGATAATATGGATCAGAAACATTCTGGATATAGCGGTTTTCACAGTTACTTGCTCCTGCGTAGCTCATGATCGTACTTCCACTACCTGGCTCGTAGGCTGTAGCACCAGTCTCATTTTCTCCTTCACACCAGTTGAAGGTATGAGTGGCTGTGAGCATATGCCCCATTTCATGAGCGACGATGTGGAAGAATCTTGTCGTGCGATAGGCGCCGAAGGTTGAGGAAGAACCAGCGCCCTTATTGGCGCGACACACAGATCCAAGTTGCGCCACACCACCTGTATTTGTGCCAAATGCATGGCCGATGTCATAGGCTCCTGCACCCACTGCGGTGTTGAGCACGCCAGTTGACTTCGACATGAGATCACCGGCATCTCCATTGTTGAATGGATCATCATTGCCATCCAAGAATATGCACAGATCATTGTTGCTGATGAGGACTAGGCGTATGGCAAAGTCTCTTTCCATCGCAGTGTTTATGCGGTTCGTCACATTGAGGATCTCAGAGATGGTACCTTCTACAGTTCCACCGCCTAGAGCTCTCGCCCATTCGCCAGTAGTAGTGACTGCGAGCCTATAGGTGCGCAGTGGATAGGTCGGTAGCAATCTCGTGTGTCCGTGAGGAGCTGTTTCTGCTACGACGTCATCATCATGAGCCTGACAGGCAATGACATCTGTCAGATAATTGGGGATCATACTTCCGTAAAATGAGGCGTAGTACTTGCGACTATCTTCGACGTGTCTCTCAATGAATACTTCTCCTTGAGCAGTATTGATGTAGGCGTTAAATCCATTGTAGGCGAAGTCAAATCTTACCGTATTGCCAGTTGTCTTACTCACACCCTTGTAAGCCTGAAGTAATGGAAACCTGGATAGTGCAGCTGGGTCAATGGCATCATATGCGTGGTAGTGAAATTCATCCCAAGTGCCATCAGGTAGTGGGAGCTTTATGCTTTGTGCAGATTCTCCGAGACTCGTTGAGCTTTCGTGTGGAGCGTTAGCGAGCTGAGCTTGAAGTGCTCTGCCATCTAGCTGAAGTAGAGCATACTCCGTTGCCTGAGTCTTGATATTTTCGCCGCTAGCATCAAAGTTGTCTGCTTCCAGGACGGTCCACAGTGAGTTTTGTGCAGAGACAAAACTGATACTGACAAATACAAAGCCCAAGGCAAGAAAAGAAGAAAGGTACTTTTTCATGTGTTTGTAGATCTTAAGATTGACAAATATAACGAGTGCAAACCCAAGGCCACACGCTGCATAGACTCACTGTTACAATGACGACAACACTCATAGAGCACCATTTGATTTGCTAGAGCAGCTAGATTTTGTAGATTTGGTCTAGAAGATGCTATATCATGCTGCGAACTTCTAAGGCCCTATTGCTCATATTTCTTGCCTGTGCTCAAGCTGTAGCACAAGGATTTACAGACCGTGCTGCCGAGTACGGTGTCATGGTCACACATGACCTGGACGAGATAGAGGACAGTGAGTGGGGCACTGGTGCGGCTTGGATCGACTATGACCGTGATGGAGATCTAGATCTTTATGTGACGAATCGCGCAGGACAGAATCAGTTCTTTGAAAATCAAGTTGTTGAGGGGCAGAGGCTCTTTACCGATGTGACGAGCCTAGTCGGACTTGGCGTGCCAGTCACTGATTGCTCCGGGCTCAGTGTGGCAGATTACAACAATGATAGCTTCCCAGACATCTACATTGCGACAGCGCAGACCGATCGCCTTTTCACCAATGACGGAGGTACAGGATTTGTAGATGATTCGGACAAGCTCAATATGACGAGCCAGGCTCGAGGGACCAGTGTCAGCTGGATAGATTTTGACAATGATGGATACCTAGACCTCTATTTGTCCAATCACGTGCCTGCTCAGTATATCCTAGAGGAAAATCTTGATACCAATGACTACCTGTTGCACAATGTAGCTGCAATTGGAGGTGGTCGCGAGTTCGAAGACGCCTCTTTTTTACTGGCAGATTTTGGTCAACTTGCAGGTAGCAGCTTCGCCAATGGGTGGATTGACTACGACGATGATGGTGATTTTGACCTCATGGTGACCAATGACTGTACAGGCGAATGGCCCACTGATGCAGTATTTTATGAGAATCTTGGTCCCTCCGGCTCTGATTGGACAACTTGGCAATTTGATACTGTGGAAGCAGATATAGGTCTTTCAGATTGTAATAATGCCATGGGATTGTCCATCGGAGATATCAATCATGACGGTCGGATGGATATGGTGCACAGCAATATCGGTGGTATTCGTCTCTGGAAAAATAATGGAGGGAGCTTTACAGACATAGCAGCATCCGCAGGTATCGATATTCAGCCCAAAATCTATTACAGCTGGGGTGTCAATTTTGCAGATTTTGACAATGATACTTGGCAAGATATCATCCTGTCCTGTGGATATCTCAATGAGATTAGCGATGGTTGTGGTCTTGACTTACTACAGCAGAATTATTATTTCCACAACAATGGTGACGAGACCTTTTCGAACTGGAGCGATCTAGAAAACTTTAACGATGATACGCGGAGTAGAACCTCGGTGGTCGCTGACTGGGATAATGATGGTGATCTAGATGTCTATGTGGTCAACTATGACGATATGTCCCAGTTTTATGAGAATCATCTGGACAATGGGAATCACTATTTCAAGATCAACTTGGAAGGTGTCATCAGCAATAGGGATGGCATTGGAGCCAAAGTCAAGTTGGTGCCCACAGGTGGTGATTTTCAATATGCTGTGAGGCAAAGTGGTTCTTCTCTTGGTGGAGGAGATTCTCCGATATTGCATTTTGGAATTGGCACCAGCAACTCAATTGACCTCATCGAGGTGACGTGGCCAAGTGGGATCATACAGACGCTACATGATATGGATGCTGATACCATGATTACGATTTTAGAAGACATTAGTCTGCCTACGGCTTCAATCAGAGTGGACCTGATAGAAGAAGCTGGCGTTGATCTACTCGTCTGGGAGCATGATGGAATGGATAAGTTGTATACCGTGGAGGCCATCGAGAATGGCAGGGTCAATGAGATTGGTAGCGTAGATTCACGAAATTTCGGCGGGAAACTCAGTTATGATCTTTCTGATTTGAAAAGCGGAAATTACTTATTGCGAGTGAGCGACGGGGATATGCGTTCAAATACAGTCAGATACTCTAATTTTTCTATTGACGATGTTGTCCGATATGATGCTGGTGTAAGGAGCATTTTTTTGGAAGAAAATATAAGCCAATTCACTGACTTGCTGCTCACAGATGCAGCTGGAAGAAGCAATGATTTTAATCCTGTTAATCGCCGACTGGAATTTATTGAACTGCCGTCAGGGATTTATTTCTTTTCTGGAAAATTTCGTGGTGAAAAATTCGTGAAGAAAATTGTAGTTCATTGATTTTTGTTGCGAATATATCAGTCCATAAGAGATATTTATTTTTTCTGCTTTTTGTAGGTGTTCTAGGGCTGATTAATGGGCAGTCCTTCGGTGATGACGAGGCCGTTGTTGGTCTGGAATTTGAACATACGATCGGAGATATCGAAAATGATGGAACTTGGGGCACCGGAGCTGCATGGCTCGACTACGATCTAGATGGAGATCTTGACTTGTATGTGACCAATAGGGGTGGACTTAATTCCTTTTTCGAAAATCAGCTTGACGAAGGGAATGATTTCTTCAGCGATATTGCCTCGGACATTGGACTTGCTTGCTCAGGATGCGATTGTGCGGGTGTTGCTGTGGCTGACTATGATAATGACGGATACCCTGACATATACTTGACGACAGCGTCCGGTGATATGCTTTTTCACAATGTCGAGGTCGCAGGATCAGGAGAGAGGACTTACACGAATGTGAGCGGTATTTTAGGTGGTATTTCTGGGACCACGACGAGAGGGACATCTGTGACATGGTTTGACTTTGATGAAGACGGATATCTTGACCTCTATTTGAGCAATCACGTTCCTGCAGAATATCATGATGGAATGGTTGATACGAATGACTATTTGCTGCACAATGTGAATGGTGATTTTTTTGAAGATGCCAGCTTTTTAATTGATGATTTTGGATTGCGATGGGGTAGCTCATTTATTTCTGGTTGGACTGATTTTGATGATGATGGTGACTTTGATTTATTGGTGACCAACGACTGTACGCATCAGTGGCCTGTCAAACAAGTTTTTTATGAGAATTTAGGTCCATCTGGAAGTGACTGGAGTACTTGGGAGTTTGATACGATTACAGAAGCCATAGGGCTAGATGATTGTGCCAGTGCGATGGGTTTGGCCATTGCAGACTATGATCATGACGGAGATCAAGATTTGGCATATTCCAATATTGGTGACATAAGACTCTGGGAAAATGACAATGGTAATTTTACAGATGTGGCAGTAAGTGCTGGAGTTGCCGTTCAAGAAACTGGCAATTATAGCTGGGGGATGAATTTCGCAGATCTAGACAATGATATGTGGGTGGATTTACTGGTCGTCTCAGGATATCTTGGTCTAGGAGGTACACAGAATAATCTAGATACTTCACACCCCAATTTTTACTTCAATAATGATGGTGATGGAAGCTTTTCAGATTACAGTGCTTCCCACAATTTTGATGATATTAATCGGGGACGGACTAGTGCAGTGGGGGATTATGACAATGATGGAGATCTAGATGTCTTCATTGTGAATTATGATAATTCAGCGCAGTTCAAAAGAAATGATCTTGACAATAGCAATCACTACATCAAGCTAGACTTAGAAGGGGTGTTGTCAAATCGAGACGGCGTTGGTAGTAAAATCATGTTGAGGACTCCAGATGGAGAAGAGCAGTATGCGGAGTCGCGCTCGGGTTCATCCTTGGGAGCTGGTGACTCTCCATATCTGCATTTTGGTCTAGGGAGCAATGAGTCTGTAGAGCTCATAAGGATCACGTGGCCTTCTGGAACGATTCAAGAGCTAAGCGATATCGGTGTTGATACTTGCATTCATATCCTCGAGGATGAGTTGCTGCCGAGTACTGATCTGATCCTAAGAGGTCAGGTCGTGTCGGACGGGATAGAGCTACGTTGGGAAGATGCGGCTCAGACAGAATTTTACCACCTGGAAAAGAGAAATCATCTCGGCGAGTATATTGCCATCGCAGAGAACTTGAGTGTCCAGAGCGTGGTGGACACAGATCCATATGACGGTAGCAATTACTACAGATTGCGGACTGAAACTCGGCATTCTAGCCTGATTCGCGTTGAGTATTCTTCTCAAGCTCACTTGCTTTATCCACAGCCAGCATCTGAGATGGTCTACATTCCTCTTTCTCTGAGACACTACCGACTTTGGAAGGTGGCGTCGGCAGATGGGACCTTCCTCACACATAGAAGCATTGACAGCCACGGAGCTCTGGAGCTTGTTGATCTGACTTCAGGACTGTATTTTATCTCACCCGTCGGTGAAGATTCAGCACTCAGCTTGCGATTGCTAAAGTCTCCTTGACATAGAACATTTTTCATATGTTAAAGCTTTTCTCTGAGTGTGACGTTAGGGCTAAATCATGCGTCTTACAACTGTCTTTTTTAGGACATTTTTGATCCCAGCACTGTATCTTTGCGAGTCAGACGAAGCGAAGAAAAAGAGAAACATGAACATGAAGAAAGCTGCTTTAACTTGTCTTGGTCTGTGGATAGCTCTCGCGTTATCTGCACAAGAGTACCGCACCATAGACGGTTCGCTGAATAACTACGCCAATCCCTCTTGGGGTAGCGTCAATGCTGAGATGCCCAGACTAGTGCCAGCAGACTATGCAGATGGTATCAGTGCCCCCAATGGTATAAACCGTCCCAATCCACGGGATATCAGTAATACAGTATTTTCTCAATCAGAGCTCAAATTTGATAAGACTGGTCTCAGTGACTATGTCTGGGCTTTTGGACAGTTCATCGACCACGATTTCAGTCTGGTTTTTGATGATCCAGCAGAAGCGGCAATTATCGCAGTGCCTACAGGCGATCCAGATTTTGACCCTCAAGGTGAAGGACTCGCGATCATCCCGATGTTTCGCAGTCAAGGTGTCGACGGAAGTGGTGTGAGCCCATTTGAGCCTAGGGAGTATGCCAATGCACTTACCTCATATATAGATGCTAGCGTTGTCTATGGATCTGACGAGCACCGTGCTGCATGGCTCAGAAGCTTTCAAGATGGGAAGCTCAAAGTCTCAAGTGGCAATCTTCTACCTTGGAATACCATCTCAGGCGAAATAGATGACGCGATAGATCCGACGGCTCCAGAAATGGGCGATGACACACACCTCAACGACCGACTTATGGTTGCTGGAGATGTAAGAGCCAATGAAAACGTACTCCTTCTCAGCCTTCATGTACTTTTTGTCAGGGAGCACAACCGTAGATGTGATGAGCTTTTGGCCGAAAGGCCTAATATGAATGATGAAGAACTCTATCAAGAAGCTAGAAGGTGGGTAGGAGCATTGTTGCAATCTATAGTCTACAACGAGTGGCTCCCTTCTATGGGCGTAGAGCTAGAAGCATACGATGGATACGACCCTTTTGTCAATGCCACGATCAACAATGAGTTCTCTGCTGCCGCCTTTCGGCTAGGGCACACGATGATCAATAGTGAAATACCGCGCATCGGCCCAGATGGCCTCAGTATTCCAGAGGGTCCAGTGAGTTTGCGTGATGCTTTCTTTACGCCAAGAGATTTATTGGATCTAGGTATCGACCCCATGCTAAGAGGGATGTCAGTTCAGGTCCAACAGGATATGGACAACAAGCTCATTGATGATCTTCGAAATTTTTTATTTGGTCAGCCAGGAGCTGGTGGCTTAGACCTTGCTGCGATTAACATCAACCGTGGAAGAGAAAGAGGTCTTGGAGATTTCAATGCGACTCGAGGTGTCATTGGCTTATTGCCATACACGAGTTTTGAACAGATTCATTCAGACGCCGAGGTTTACGAGGCACTGACTCACATGTACGGAAATGTGAATAATGTGGATTTGTGGACTGGTCTGCTTGCCGAAGAGCATCTTCCAGGTAAAATGCTAGGAGAGACTCTCCACAAGATTATGGAGGATCAATTCCGTAAACTAAGAGATGGAGATAGATTTTTCTACTTGAATGATCCTGCCTTTACTCAGTCGGAGAGGGACGAAATCAGCGGGACGAAACTCTCCATGATCATCGAGCGTAACTCCGGTGTCAGCCGGGTACCAAGCGACGTCTTTCGCGCAAGGAGCTACGATGACATCGTTTTCGAGGATGTACCGCTAGATCCTATCGATTTCAATGCCACCGTCTTTCCGAATCCTGCAGTAGACTTTATAGGTGTCAAGCTCTACCTAGACGAGGCCCAAGATGTGGATATTGTCATATATGATGGCCTAGGGAAGGTAGCCTTCAATGCCGTGCATAGTGGCGTGTCGGGGGTCAATACGATCACTATAGATCAGATAGAGCATATGCGAGCTGGGAGCTACCTGATTCAGGTATTTGGCGACCGGTCTAGTGTGAGTAAGACTCTCATCGTACGATAGGCTTCCGCCAAAATGAGCTGAGGTGAATCGTCGAAATTTTCTTTATAGTCTTCCTGCAATTTCGGCCTCTGGTGTCGTTTCCGTTTCCCAGAATCAGAGCCTCAGCAATGTCCAGGCTATCGCAACATGGGATAATCAAAGCGCCCTACAGGGCTGTGATCAAGTGCTGACTCAGAATGGCTACGCACTCGATGCCGTGGAAGCAGGTGTACGAGTCGCCGAGTCCAATCCAGACGACCTATCAGTTGGTTACGGGGGGCTGCCTGATGCAACTGGTAAAATCAGTCTTGATGCATGCGTGATGAATGAGCTTCTTCGCTGTGGGTCAGTGAGTTATGTGAGAGGTTATGCGCATCCAGTTTCTATCGCCAGAGGAGTCATGGAGTTTACGGATCATGTGATGCTCGTGGGAGATGGAGCAGAGGCTTTCGCCAAAAAGAAGGGCTACGAGAGACGTAAGCTTGAGACCAAAGCGTCCAAACAAGCGCACAAAGAATGGAAAAAAGGTGCTAGCTCAAATAATCATGATACCATAGGAATGTTGGCTCTTGATCGTCAAGACCGACTCTGTGGAGCCTGTAGCACTAGTGGTAGGGCATTCAAATTGCCAGGCCGAGTCGGTGATTCCCCGATCATAGGAGCAGGGTTGTATGTGGATGGTAAAGTGGGTGCCGCAGCAGCCACTGGTATGGGAGAGCAGGTGTTGACGACACTTGGTTGCTTTCACATTGTAGAGCTGATGAGGCAGGGTAGCAATCCACAAGCTGCTTGTGAGCTTGCTGTCAATCGAATCATAGAGGCGTTTCCAAAATCTGCAGATCAAGTTGCATTTATTGCCCTGTCACGGCGAGGTGAAGCAGGTATGCATGCGAGATATGAAGGTTTTAAGGTGACGATTTTAGAGGCTGGTCATATTCGAGTCATTGACGCAAGTCATACACAATGAGGTCTTGAGTTTTCTGTAGATTTGATCAAGCGAATGAAAGAGAAGCAAGTCAGATTACTTCTGGTCGATGACCATCAGCTATACTTGGATGGCCTTGTCTGTTTGATTGCACAGGTAGAAGGTCTTGAGGTGGTTGCTACGGCATCGCATGGTCTAGAGGCACTGCAGCAACTGGAGATGCATGCAGTAGACCTGATGCTTCTAGATCTCAATATGCCGACCAAGGATGGCATCAGCATCATACCAGAGGTTAAAAGAGCCTACCCTCATCTTAAAATTCTTGTAGTGACCAACTACAAAGAGCAAAAAATCGTCAAAGAAGTATACAAAAGTGGTGTTGACGGTATGTTCTTCAAGTCTAGCCCTTGGAGCAGGCTTCGAGAAGCGATAGAAGAAGTAATGCGAGGAGAAGTGTACATGCCAAGTGGTTTGTCGATTTTCCCCAGAAAGACTGCGCCCAAACTGCAATTGGAGAGGTCTCCATACAGAGACAATTTTGAGCAGATGAGGCAGCTTACACCCCGAGAGGTCGAGGTGCTCAAACTGCTATCAGAGGCGAAAGGTGTGAAGGAGATTGCTGGTGAGCTTTTCATAAGCCAAGAGACAGTGAGTGTGCACAAGAAGAATATTATGAAGAAACTCGACTTGCACAATATTGCTGGCATGGTCAAATATGCCCTGGAGCACGATATAGCTTGAAGCTTGTCGTCATATTCTCACAACGTACGGACAAGATTGGAACAAAATTTGGTAGCTCAACAGTCATATGGCTGTTTTTTACCACCTGATGCCATAGAGGCAGTGACATTTTCGTACTTTTGAGATTGATTTTATGCTAAACTATTTGAAAATCAGGGACATTATGAATTATAAAGGATTGTTATTTGCTCTGTCCTTTGTATTGTCTTTCAGCGCATTAGTGGCGCAGCCCACCTTTAGCTTTGATAGTGGTACAGGCAATCCGGGCACTAGCTTTACGACTGATGTAACAGTTGACGACTTTGATGATATCCTGAGCGTGCAGTTTAGCATAAGATGGGATCCTGCAGTGCTGGAATTTGTACAGACGACCAATCTGGCTACAGATCTGCCAGGCTTGATTCCGGGTAATATTGGGGATTTCGCGTCTAATACGGATGATGGAATTATCACCTTTTCTTGGCTTGAGCCAAATCTAAACTCTGCATCTCTTGATGACGGTTCAGTTTTATTTTCTATCGAGTTTACGGCAATTGGTGCACCTTGCGATAGCACACAGTTGTTCTTTGGTGAGGAACCGCTAGCCTCTGAGGTGATTGATAGCAATGAGGATGATATAGGACTCATGGTAGACGAAGGCTCTTTTGCCATTCCGGGGACTGATTGTGAAGGGAATATGTCTGGAGATCTTTCATTCATAGTGGACGACATGGATGCCCCAGCAGGTACCAATGTTTGTATCCCAGTGAAAGTGGAAGGCTTCGTGGATATAAACGCCATGCAGTTTACGATCAATTTTGATGAGACCGTATTGCAATACACTGGTGTAGGATCTGCGGGTGAACTGGCTGGTTTTACGAGCGGTAATATCGGAGCAGTTGGTGCGGATGAAGGTACCTTGACCTGTGTATGGTTTGATCAAAATGTCGATGGTGAAACAGTAGCCGATGGCACGACGATTTTTGACTTGTGTTTTGATGTGATCGGAAACATCGGCGATATGAGCGACATTTCATTTGGGGGAACCCCTTTGCCGATTATGATCAATGATGTGGATGGGGCCCTGGTGCCAGCCTTTTTTGATGAAGGCAAGATCACGGTAGTCGAAGTGGCTACCGATCCTGTAGAGTTTTTCATATCTGATGTCACGGCTTGCCCGAGCGATGTAGTAGAGGTGCCCATACTTGTGAGCAACTTTACGGATATTGCAAGTTTCCAGTTTACGGTCAGGTACGATGATGCTGTTCTGAACTACAGCGATATCCTATATCCAGATGCAGTTTTAGCAGGACTCAATGATGGAAGCTTCAATACGCCCTTGTCAGATGCTATTACTTGCGTATGGTTTCTGCCAGGAACTGAGCCAGAATCACTCAATGACAATGACACTCTGTTCATCATTGAGTTTACTGTCGTCGGTGCAGAAGGGACAAATAGCTTTGTACGTCTGTCAGATACGCCACTAGAAAAGGAGGTGACGGCAGGCGATCCTGCAGTTGTCGTAGCTTGTGAATCCGAAGACGGTTCTGTATCTGTTAATTGTGGTTTGAGCTGTCAACTAGATATGATCGAGGATGCCATGTGCGGCGGAGATGGAAGTGGTAGCATTTTCATCTCGGTTCTAGGAGGATCAGGAGACTTCAGCTTTGCCTGGAGCAATGGAGCGGTGTCAGAGGACTTGATAGCGGTGGCACCTGATGAGTACTCAGTCACTGTCACAGATAATCAAAACAATACGACAACAACCTGCGGACCTTTTGAGATCGGAGAAGAATTCGGTATATCATCAGCTACTGAAGTAACCGGACTAGCGTGCAACACTACGAATACTGGTGAGATAGATCTTGTCATATGTGGAGATGCTACGGAAATCAGATGGACCAAAGATGGGACATTCTTTTCTGTGCAAGAGGATCTTCTTGGATTAGAGGCAGGCACATATGAAGTCACAGTGCGGAATGCAGTAGGTGAAACCTTCACGATGAGCTATGATATCGTCAATGAGGGTGGTGTTTCCCTGGATGCCGTGACAATCACTCCAGAGAGTTCGGCAGGATCTGATGGAGCTATTTCTGTGACGCTATCTGGCGGAGTAGAACCATATCGATTTGCATGGTCCAATGGTGAGACCACTCAGAATATCTCAGGTCTCAGCGCTGACTGCTATAGCTTGACTGTAACAGATGCAGAAGACTGCGAATCAGTCTTCACAGATCTGTGTGTAGCGAATAATGGACTCATCGTAGATATCGAAACCAGTGATAATGGAGGATTCGCCGTGAGATGCAAAGGTGAGGCAAACGGTAGCATCACCTTGACACCACAAAATGGTGTCGGTCCATATACTTATGAGTGGAGTAATCCTGATCTCATGGGCTCAATGGTCACTGATCTGCCCGCCGGAGCCTATGGGGTGACGGTCACAGACAGTGAAGATTTGACCTATGTCGATGTCATTAACGTTACTGAGCCCGATGAGATTGAAGTCACCATCGATGTGGAGTGCGCAAGCGGTGAAGAGGAAGCTGATGGTGCATTCATAGCGCAAGTTTCTGGAGGTGTTGGGCCATATAGTTACGTCTGGAATAATGACGTCTCTGAAACAGATGATCGACTTGATGGTCAGTTGCCAGGTACAAGAGCGAGTCTAGAAGTGATAGATGCCAATGGATGTGATGCCAACATACCCGCCTCTTCATCTCCTGAGATGTGTATAGATGGTGGTGCTTGCTTCACGGGAAGAGAAGTCATCACTCCCAATGGAGACGATCTGAATGACGTGCTTAGAATTGCTTGTCTCTCCTCGACGGATAACAGACTTGGCATCTACAATCGAGTAGGTGAGAGGGTTTGGAGCATGCAGAACTATGACAACACCTGGATGGGAACCAATCAAGTGGGAGAAGATCTCGAAGACGGCGTATACTTCTGGGTGCTGAGCGTATTTGGTAGTGATAATCGAGAAACGATCTACCGAGGTCACGTAACGATATTAAGAACCTTAGACTAAGCTTATTTTTCAAAAGAGAATCCATGAGAAATCTGATCTTACTTTTTGCATTTGTCTTAGGCCTTGGGTCGATATCGGCTCAGGATAGAGGTTTGTTTACGCAATACTACCTCAATTATGAGCTCGTCAATCCAGCTTATAGTGGATTTGAAGGTGGTCATGACTTGTTATTCAACTACAGAAATAGATGGGCTACATTCCCCGGCAATCCCAAGATGTACACCTTCGCTTATGATGGCAGAGTAGCAGATCGTATTGGAATAGGTGCACAAGTCTATGGAGAGAACATTGGAGCCTTGAATAGATTACGCGTACAACTTCAGTACGCCTATCTCTTCGGAAATGAAGATTTTGATTTCTCATTGGGATTATCAACAGAGTATCAGCAGTATAACCTCGATAACTCAGCCCTGGTGAGCCCATTCTATGAGGCTGTGGATCCTGTGATCGTTGCTGCATCGGATAATGTAACTTTCTTTGATGCTACCTTGGGTTTTCACGGTGTATATCAGGAAGATCTGTTCTTTGGTATTGCGATTCCAAGTTTGATCAGAGCTAGACTTAATGATATCGAGGTGGCAGGAGTAGAGCAGAATGTGCAGAGCTCCTTTCTTGAGCACTACTTCGTATATCTAGGATATAAGTTTTATATGCCCAATGGAGATTACCATCTGGAGCCGTCTATTGCCTTTAAAGACGTAAGAGGTATAGATTTTCAGCTGGACTTCAATTTAAAGGGGCTATTTTTGGACGAGAAATTGGTAGGAGGTCTATCATATAGTACTGGTGCAGGGAATCGACTAGGATTTCTTGTTGGGACTAGGATAGACAACTTTCAGTTTACATACAGTTATGATGCATCATTCCTTGATTTTCAAGAGTTTAATGCAGGCGGACATGAATTTACGATAGGAGTGACCTTAGGTCAAAAGACGAACGAACAAACGACAGAAACCATGCAGACGGACAAGTTTTGAAGAACTTGGTATGGTTTTAGGTACTAATGAAAGACGATAGGTCAAGCACAGAGTGACTTAGATATTATGATTTTGGGTAATATGAAATATACCCAAGATGCGTAGTTGGAAGGGTTATCTGTTCTTGTATCTTTGCCCGGTTGGGATAGGTCTATACCTGTCTCAGCATGCTGTGTGTGATGTGATTTGACGACCACAGAAATGCAGCAGACGAACAACAGTATTGACGACACGATTTATTTAACTAATTAATTTTCTAAAAACCGTAATCTCATGAAGAAGACGAATGTACAGAAGCCATTTCGTGGGTTCTTGTTACCTCTTCTTATGATGCTATTCCTCGGAGCTTTCGCAACCAATGCATCTGCTCAGAGTGAAGAAGTCATTAAGGAGGCGACGAACAAGCTTGTTATCGAAAAAACAACGATCGAGACAAGTTTGACGGACAAGTACTCGCAATTTCCTCAGGTGGATCCAGTCATTTTTGACGATGATGATTGGAGACAGATTAACCACATGTTGGCAATTGATCACCTTCTAGCAAGGTTGACTCAGTTCAACGGTGTTAGTCTTGAGGACAAAGTGACCCTCAGTAGCCAGCAGAGTTATCCTGGTTTCTATGGTCAGATGGTTATCATGGATGAGAAGCATCCAAAGAGTGCGGCTAACCCAACTTATCTAGAGGGTTATCTGCGTAATGTACTTGATCTGTAATAAGACGAAACCAATTATTTATCTAAAAGACTTATTTCAAGTCTCATGACGCGAACAAAAACTGAAATTATGACGACGAAAAAAACACACGTTTTTTCATTGTTGTTGTTTTTCTGTTGTAGCCTTTTCGTTACACAGAATTTCGCGCAACAATGGGAATCTGGGCCAACCTTCTCGGCTTGTCCAGGTTCAGAGATCTCATCTGACCAAGCAGTGGTCGTTGAGTTCGACGCTCCAGGCGTAGGTGTCTACGGAGTGGATTTTCGTTTGGCTTCAGTTCTTCTTGATGTCGATCACAACCACGTTGCTGATCTAGACATCACTTTGACTAGTCCAAACGGAATGGTTCTAGACCTCACATCTGACAATGGAGGTGCTGGAACGGCTTATGACAACACCATCCTTAAGGATGACGCTATGACATCTATTGTTATGGCATCTGCTCCTTTTGCTGGTGAGTTCAAGCCAGAAAATGCTCTTACTTCTTTCAACGGAGAAGGTACAAGTGGTAGCTGGACATTGACAATCAATGATGATTTTTCATTGGACAATGGTACAGCTAACTGCTTTGAACTACGTTGGGAAAGAGCGGCTGGTGCGCAGGCTTTTGCTTGTCCTCCAGACACAGTTGAGGTGCCTATCGTAGGCCCTGGCTGTGAAGCTACTGTTGATTACGCTGCACTTTTTTCAGGTGTAGAGATCGATACAGTAGTTGTTAATTCTGGTCCTGCAGATGGCACTGGATTGGTTCAAGGAGATTTCCTTGATGCTGATATCTCAGTGACTGATGTAGACGGAAACATGCTTGATTGCCAGTTTGTAATTACAGCTGTAGACATTACTGCACCTCAACTAGAGTGTCCTGGTGATGTAGCTGTTGAAACTTGCGACGAGTACGATCCAGGATCAGCTCACCCAAGCCCACTAGCTCCTGTGCTTGCTTCTGATAACTGTCCAGCTACTCTTAGCTATACAGTGACTGCAGGAGGTACTGAAGTAGAAGGTGGTGTTGGAATTCCTCAGGGACCATTTGTTCCTGGTGAGTATGAAATCTGCTACACACTAGAAGAGGCGTCAGATGACGACGGTAATGGTGTTTGGGCGGCTTCTTGCTGCTTCAACCTCAGTGTTACTGTTCCTGCTCCTTCACTAGAGTGTCCTTCAGATCTTTCTGTAGATGCTGATTCTTGTACGTGGGAGTCTGACGAGTCTATCTTCCTAGTGAGCAGTGATGGTGACTGTGACTTTGATGTCAACTACACGATCGTTGATAGCAATGGTGACACTCTTGCTTCTGGCATGGGTGGTGAAGCTGCTGCTACATTTGATCTAGGTACGTATGAAGTATGCTATACTGTTCCAGGTGAAGCTACTCCAACTCCGGGTGCGAATGCTTCTGGAAGTCCTGAGGTAGCATGGGGTACAGAGTCATCGACTGCGCCACGCGCTGTAGAGACTTTCACCGCTCCTGTATCTGGTACTTATGGTACTGATTTTGTTATCAGTGGTATCGACCTTGAGTTTACTCACACTTGGTCTGGTGACATCAGAGTGGAAATCGTTTCTCCTGCTGGAACAGCGGTTGAAGTGATGGACGCAGCTGGTGATAATTCTGACTTCGTAAACTACGTGGTAGAATTGGAAGATGGTGGTGCTGATCAGCCTACTACTTCTCAAACAGGTATCAACTGGCCACTACTATCTGGTCCTTTTGCTGCAGGTGATGCAACACTATTCAACAACTTTGTTGCTGTAGAGCTTGCTACTGTCTGGGCTGGTGAGGCTATTGATGGTGACTGGACGATCAATGTATACGATGATGCTGGTGGTGACGCTGGTACTTGGCATGCATATGAGGTGTCATTCGCACCTGCTGGTGCAGCTGACCAAGCGTCTTGCTGCTTCAACGTGACTGTTGAAGATGCTGATGCGCCTGAGGTTACTTGTCCTCCATCTGAGATTACATTCGATGATGAGCAAGATGGTGAAGAGAACTGTGTACACCTCATGGGTAGCACTGCTCTTGATCCAGTATCTAGTGATGTATGTGGTGACGTGAGTGCTACTCACGATTTCGCTGATGCACCTGACAACACAACTCTTGTTGGAGCTATCTTCCCACAAGGTGAGACTGTTGTTACTTGGACTATCACTGATGAAAGTGGTAATGAGTCTGAGTGTGTGATCACGATCACTGTTGTAAATACTACTCCTCCTGTACTAGATTGTCCAAAAGATTGGACTATCACTCTAGATCCAGGTCAATGTGAGTATATCTTCAACTATGAGATCTCAGTTGAGGACGGATGTGCAGGTGATATTTCTGCTGCATTCTCTCCAAACAATGTAGATCCTGCTGCATGTAACAGTGCATTGATTACTAACTCTCTAGGTTGTCTTGTTGAGAACATGAGATTTGGTATCCTATATGACGTAAGCGACCTATCAAATGGTGAGAACGAAATTCTTGTTGAGTCAATTGACAGAGGATACTGGACTGCGTTCAGTGATTTCGTAATCTTTAGAGCTTACGATGCATCTGCTGGTGTGAATTCTTCTATGCCACTACTTGGTGAAGTGAATATCACTCAGACAGCTGTATTTACTTGTGCTAATACTCCTCTAGGTTTCATTGCACCTGCTGGTGTTACTGATATCCTTGTAGAGACTGAGTATGGTGCTGGTTTCAACTTTGTTGGTGGTCAGAACTCTACGGATCCTTCTGATCTTCAGCTACCTTGTTTCTACATCTGTGGTACTCCTGACTGGACACCAATTTCAGATCTTCCTTTCGCGACTTTCCACAACGTGGAAGCTGTGAACTTCGTAGGTCTTGAAGCTGATGCTCCTGTACTTGAGCAGACTGCAGGTGAGCCAAGTGGTACTTCTCTAGGAATAGGTGGTCCATATGACTTTGGCTACACTGCGACAGATGAGTCTGGAAATACTTCAAGTTGTTCTTGGACAATCACTATTGAAGAGTATCCAAACCCAATCTCTGAGCTTGCATGTAACGATCACATCAATCTTTCACTTAACGCAGAGTGTTCTGCTACAGTGACTGCTGATTTGATTCTTGAAGGCGGTCCTTACGGATGCTACGATGATTACATAGTGACTATCACTGACGATGCTGGTAACTCTTACAGTCCAGAACTAGATGGTAGTGCTGTTGGTGTTGATCTTACTGTAATGGTTACTGATCCAGAAACTGGCAACACTTGCTGGGGAACTTTGACTGTTGAAGATAAGATCGGTCCTAGCGTACTATGTGCTGATATTACTATTGGTTGTGACGATGAGATTCCAACTGAGCCTGCACCAGAAGCTGACAGTGCACTTGCTGTACTTTCTGCTGGTAACGGTGAAGAAATCTCTAACACACTTGATCCTGTTGTTTTCGAATTTGATGTAGATTTCGGAAGACCTGGTGTTACTGTTGCTGACGTTAACGTTGTTATCGATCTAGAGCACACTTGGGTTGGTGATCTTGACATCGAGATCGAGAGCCCATCTGGAACTACTTCTAAAGTATGGGATAACTTCTGTGGTACGACTGATAACCTCAACTACATCGCTGATGATGAAGGTGACGAGGAAGGTCTCTGTGTTGAGTACAATTCTTCTGGTAGAAGACTGATGTTCCCTGGACTTATTCCTAACCCAACATTCGATGTATTCGATGGTGAGGAAGCTAGTGGTACATGGAAGTTGACTATCGAAGATGCTGTAGGTGGTGATGATGGTACAGTTAATGCTGTTGCCATTGAGCTATCTTACGATGCAGATCAAGTACTACCGACAGATGCATGTGGTGGTGTTGAGCTAGTATCTGAAATCATTTCTGACGAAGGAATGATCTGTACTGGTGATTTCATCAGAATCATTCAGAGACAATGGACTGCAACTGATGGCCAAGGTGCTTCTCAGTCATGCATCCAGACAATCTTTGTTGAACGTCCAACTGTTGACGAGCTTGCTGTTCCTAGCAACTTCGATGACATTGACGAGCCTGCACTTGAGTGTGGTGATTGCACAACTCCAGATTGTACTGGTGAGCCTGGTGGTAACCTCTGTACTAACTTCCAGTACACGTTCAAAGACCATATCCTACCTATCTGTGCTGGTTCTTACACGATCGTAAGAAAGTGGAAGATCCTAGATATGTGTACAAGCACAATCGTGGAGCATGACCAAATCATCAAAGTCTTGGATAGCACTGGTCCAGATGTGATCTGCCCATTCAATGATGATGTGAATGATCCACGTGATGAGAGCTCTGAGGACAATGTCCTAGAGATCCAAGCAAGTGTATTCGAATGTGTTGGAATCTTCACTGTTGATCTACCAAGAATTGTAGATGCATGTGCTGAGACTAACGCTTCTAGCTTTGATATTGACCTTGCAGGTCCTGCTGGTGTTGACATCACCTTCGTTGGTGCTGGATTCATCGTAAGCGGTGCACCTCTTGGTGAGCACACTTTCACTTACCTAGTGACTGATGAGTGTGGTAACGTAACTACTTGTGACTTTACGGTTATTGTAATCGATAAAGTACCTCCTACACCAGTTTGTGACGAGAATACAGAAGTGAGCCTCACTTCAGATGGAACAGCAAGAGTATTTGCTCCAACATTTGATGATGGATCACATGACAACTGTTCTCCAGTAGTCTGGTTCAAGGTTATCCGTTCTGAGGAGCTTTGTGGAACTAACAATGGTTTCACTGGTATCTTCAACCAGTGCCTAGTTTGTGGTGGTCTTAATGCCAACGATGGTGATGACGATCCTTCAAGAGTAGGTGTACAAGTATACTTTGACGATTATGTAGAGTTCTGCTGTGAAGACGTAGGACGTGAGGATATTGAAGTGACTCTAAGAGTGTTTGATGTTGACCCAGGTGAAGGACCAGTTGATCCTTCAAGAATGGTCGAAGGCGGTGACCTATGGTGCCACTTCAACGACTGTGTCGTGAACATCGATGTTCAGGATAAACTTCCTCCATTCGTTTCTTGCCCAGCTGATCTATTCTTCGATTGTAATGAGGAGCTAGATGATGAAGCATTGAATGATGTAAACAACCCACTTTATGGAATAGCTACTGTAGTAGGTATCTGTGAGCCAACAATCAACGTAAGTGTTTCTTACAGCATTGAGTGTGGCGAAGGTGTTGTAACAAGAACATTCACTGCAATGAGCAACAACGGTGCTACTTCTACTTGTCAGCAAAGAATCTTCTTGACAAATGGTGATCCATTCTACATCAATGATGTCGTTTGCCCAGGTGAGCCTGGTTGGGACAGAAACGATGGTGTTGATTGGCCATGTGATGTTCTTTTGACTGATGTATGTGCAGATGCAATTACTGATGATCCAAGTGTAACTGGAGAGCCTGTGCTATTCGGTGATGCTTGTTCAGATCTTCTAGTAAGCTACGATGATGAGCTATTCACAAGAGATGATGACGCATGTCTGAAGATCTTGAGAACTTGGAAAGTACTAGACTGGTGTCAGTATGATGAGTTGACTGGCGCAGGTCAGTGGACTTATGTACAGGTCATCAAGCTTGACAACCAAGTCGCTCCTGAATTCGAAGGATGTGAGGATATCGTACAATGTGATTCAGCTGCTGCTGGTTGCGAGTCTTTCGTAACACTAGTGGTAAATGCTACTGACGATTGTACTGATTCTTCTGCTATCACTTACGGATACCAGATCGATGCATTCTACGATCCTAACACTTCATTCGAAGTTGATTTCTTCGGATCAGGTAACGATGCGAGTGGTTCTTACCCATTCGGTAAGCACTTGATCAGATGGACTGCTACTGACGGTTGTGGTAACACTACAACTTGTGAGTACGAGTTTGATCTACAAGATTGTAAGAAGCCTTCTCCAAAATGTTTCAGTGGTCTAGTCACTGTGATCATGGAATCTGTAGGCGATGTGACAATCTGGGCTAGTGATTTTGACGCAGGTAGTGATGATAATTGCGGTGGTTACACTGTAAGCTTCAGCGAGGATGTGAATGACATTTTCCGCACATTTACTTGTGAAGACATCTCTGCTCCTGTTACACTTCCAATCTGGTTTACTGACGAAGCTGGTAACCAAGATTTCTGTGAGACGTTCATCATCATCCAAGACAACAATGGTGCTTGTGGTGATAGCCTCTCTGCTGATATCATGGGTATCGCTGTAACTGAGCCAGGTGATGGTGTTGAAGGTGTAGATGTAACTCTATCAAATGAGAGCATCAACCTTACTCAAGACCAGATCACTGATCTTGGTGGTGAGTACGTATTCTGGAACAATCCACTACTAATGGATTACACTCTAGAAGCATACAGCAATGATGATCCTAAGAATGGTATCTCTACTCTCGATATCGTGAAGATTCAGCAGCACTTGTTAGGTCTTGACAGATTCGATAGCCCTTATCAGTCTGTTGCAGCTGACGTTAACAACAGTCAGTCTGTATCTGCACTTGATATGGTCGAGTTGAGAAAACTTCTTCTAGGAGTATACGATGAGTTCCCTAACAACACAAGTTGGAGATTCATCGATGAGACACAAACATTTGGAGATATCTTCAATCCATGGCCACTTGATGAGACTGTAGAAGTCGCTGATCTATCTTCTGATATGATCGGAGAAGATTTCGTAGCAGTCAAAGTCGGTGACTTGAACAACAGTGCTTCTCCGAACGCACTTGTTGAGACTGAAGATAGAACTGATGACGGTGTATTGACTTTCGTAGCTGAGCAAGCTAAGTTGACTGCCGGTGCTACTCACACAGTAGCAGTAACTGCAGAAAACTTTGACGCTGTACTCGGTTACCAGTTTACACTGAACTTCAGCTCTAATCTAGAGTTTGCGGGATTTGAGTCTGGTGCTATTGAACTAAGCGAGTTGAACTTCGGTCTCAACAGACTAGATCAAGGTATCGTGACTACTTCTTGGAATGACGCGAATGGCGTAACAGTAGCAAGTGATGAAGTACTCTTCACCATGAGCTTCAATGTTAAGTCTGCAGGTCTATTGAGCGATATGATCACTGTCGGTTCACAAGTGACTACTGCTGAAGCTTACAGCAGAACATCTGAGAACCTTGGTGCTACTATCGAGTTCAGATCTGAGACTGGTGACGTTGTTGAGAACTTTGAAGTTCTACAGAACGTACCTAACCCATTCGATAAGGAAACTGTGATCGGATTCACACTACCTCAAGATGCAGAAGTAACATTCACTATCTATGATGTGAATGGTAAGTCTGTCTTCATGAACGTTCGTGAGTACGAGAAAGGTTACAACCAAATCACAGTTGACAGAGCAGACTTGAATGCTTCTGGTGTTGTACACTACACACTAGAGACTGCAGAGTTCACTGCGACCAAGAAGATGATTCTAATCGACTAATACGTTTTTTAGATAAAATCGGTTTTTGGGATAGCCTCTCTCCAGTTCGCTGGAGAGGGGCTTTTTCTATTTAGGCAATACACATATAGAAATGCATCATAAGTTAATTCTATATGCATTAATTACCCCCAAAGAGAGTTCTGAGGCGAATACATATTAAATAAATTTGTAATATGATATGATTGAGATAGATCGGGTCCCATCCCAGGAATGAACAGCAATATTTCCAAACGGGACAAAAAGATTGACTCTATGAAAACGCCCAAACAAAGTCATATGCAGCTCGCCCCTGCATGTGCATCCCTGTATCGACAGGCCATCTCTGCCTGTGCCCTTGTTGTCTGCATGCTTACATGTGGACAGACTGTGCTTCAGGCGCAGTGTGTCTCTTGTGTCTCAAGCGTCAATTTTAGTTTGAGTTCTAGTTGCAGCGATGAGGTGCTTCCTATCCAAGTGCTTACTGATAGTTCGAATTGCCCAGGTAATGTGGTGCTCGAGCTATTCCTACCTGACGGTACACCTATAGGTAATACAGTCAATGGTAGCCATATAGGAATGACTCTAGAGTATATGATTACCAATACAGATGACAATTCAGCTTGTAGCGGAAATCTTAATGTGCTAGACGAGAGAGGTCCAACGCTAGTTTGCGCACCGGATACGTCCATTGGTTGTACAATTGACATTGACGAGCTGTTTGGTACAACTGCGACCGACTGCCAAGATTTTGATATCACTTATGAAGACCAGATACTCCAACAGAATCCTTGTGAGGACACCACACTCACTACGCTAAGGAGATACATCGCTACAGATGAATCTGGGAATACTGATACTTGTTTTCAAACAATCTATACCCTTCGGGCCTCATTGGATGAGCTTAGCTTTCCTCCCAATTTAGAGATGGATTTAGCCATTGATTGTAGCATGCCACTTGATACCTCTCCAGCTACTACTGGTTGGCCTATGATAGATGGTATGACTCCCCTTGATGAGAGCACATGTGGCTTTAATGCCGTGTATACAGACGCAGTGGGTCAGCTTTGTGGAAATACCATTAAGATTCTGCGAAGATGGAGAATTACTGATGAGTGCAGTACTGTGTTTTTTGACAGCACACAAGTCATAGAAGTCCGAGATACTTCCGCTCCTAGTTCAAATTTAATTGATACCCTTAGAGTCAATGCTGGTGTGAGTAGTTGTAGCGGATTTGTCACGTTGCCGTCTAGCATTGTTTCGGATGCGTGTGACACAGAATTTGACTTTCAAGTTACAGGGCCTTTTGCTCCGATTTTTAGCAACGGTGGTTTTGTTGGAGAGGTTGAATCGGGAATGTATGATGTTGTTTATCGCATAACCGATGGATGTAACAATACTGTATTTGACACATTGAAGCTAATCATCGAGGACAATTCTGCACCTACAGCGTCGTGCAGCCCGGAGACAATTGTACCTCTACAGTCCAATGGCAAAGCTTGGTTGCCAGCACACGCCTTTGACGCGGGAAGCTTTGATAATTGTAATGATGTATTCTTCAAGGTAAGAAGGACATCTCCTAATGCCGACTGTGAGGTTGACAATCCCGATAATAGGTTTGCGGATAGGGTTGCATTCTGCTGTGACGATGCGGCAGAAGAAAGTATCACCGTGATTCTGAGAGTCTATGATGTAGACCCAGGACGTGGACTCATCAGTCCATCTGCACTTGCAGGGAGATATTCGGACTGTACGATTGATGTCCTTGTCCAAGACAAGATAGCTCCTGGCATTGTATGCCCGAGTGATTTGACCGTGAGTTGCACATTTGACTACAATCCTCAGTCATTGAGCATCTTTGGATCTTTGGTACAGGAGACCGCTGATCGTGACTCCATATGTCTCAACGACCCTGACAATCCTATTCAGTCTTGTCTTGGTATTGATGGCACCATCCTGGATAATTGTGGAGCGACAGTATCTGAGAGCTCGTCCATAGATATCGGTATGTGTCAGACTGGGACGATCGAGCGTACATTCACTGCAGAAGATGCTGTTGGGAATGTCAGCTCTTGTGTACAAACGATTGAGATCCAAAACTTTGATCCATTTTTCATCAACAGTAGAGACTCAGAAGATCCTGATGATGATGTCATCTGGCCTCGAGATTATTTCACTGATCAGCTTTGTGACCTGGACGATGTAGCTCCTGAGTTACTGCCGGATAGCTCAGCTTACCCAGTATTCTTGAACGATGATTGTGATCAGCTTGGTTACAATCATAGTGATGAAGTCTTTGACGTCAGTCTCAATGGTGAGGCTTGCGCCAAAATACTCCGTACGTGGAGAGTCATGGATTGGTGTCAGTTTGATGGTAGCGAGTTTGAAGCATGGACGTATCAACAGACGATTGTCATAACGAATAATGTAGCACCAAGAATCACCTCCGATATATCTGAGCGAAGTATGTGTACAACTGATGACGCTTGTGGTCCGGGATTCATGGATCTTGTGATATCAGCATCAGATGACTGCACGGCTGATAGAGATTTAGATATCAGATATACGGTGGATCTAGATGGAGATGATTTCTTCGATTATAGCGGAGTAGGAGCCGATGCATCAGGCATGTTTCCCATCGGAGATCACGTGATCATTTGGATCGTGGAGGACGGTTGCGGCAACGAAGTGCGAGTGCCTCAGAATTTCAGTATCATAAATTGCAAGAAACCCACGCCATACTGTACACCAGATCTGGTGACGACGCTCATGCCTGTAGATGTGGATAATGACGGGAACCCTGAAAATGGTATGGCTCGTCTTTGGGCAAGCGATTTTGACCATGGCAGCCATCATATTTGTGGCTACGAAGTCACGGCGTCATTTTCTGCAGATGTACACGATACAGTCAGAGAATTTGACTGTTCAGACATAGGTACGCAGGAGATCACCATTTGGATTACGGATGAAAACGGTCAGCAGGACTTTTGTGTCACTCAAGTGACCATTCAGAACAGTCAGAATATACCTGACTGTGATGGTCTCTCTGATGACGATGACCCGATGGGGATCGTCTCAGGTAGGGTAAGAGATGCGGCTGGCAACGACTTTGCTAAGGTAGATATCTCCCTGATGGGAAGCGGCCTTTCGGCCAAAAGGACTGACAGTTTGGGATCATTTGTCTTCGCAGATATGCCGTTTGGCGGAAGCTATACTGTGGAACCTCACTATGAGGGAGATGCAGCTAATGGTGTTTCTACGTTCGATATTGTCAAGATTCAGAAGCATCTGTTAGCGACAGAGAGATTCTCTGATCCACAGCAGTATTTGGCAGCAGATGTCAACCGCAGCGGAGATATCACAGCTCTTGATATCATCCAGCTTCGTAGACTATTGCTTGGTGACATCGATGAGTTTTCTGAGGGATCGTCATGGACCTTCTTAGATGCCAATGAGGCTTTTGATCAGCCAGAAGATATCTTGGATTACAGCTTTGCTCAAGAGTATGATATCCCGCGATTCGTGACTGATATGGTCGGTGTGGACTTTCTTGCCGTAAAAGCTGGAGACATAGATAATTCTCATGATCTGCCAGGATTATTGTCTACAGAGGATCGTACAGATAAACTTCTGAGTCTTGAGACAAGATCAGTCACACTGGTTAAGGGAGCTGTCGCGAGTGTTCCGCTCTATTTGGGCGAAAGCCCCAATGTGGAAGGATATCAGCTTGCTTTGAGTTATGATCCGACTACGATAGATGTACTAGGCTTGAGTTCTGGGAATGAGAGATTTGACGCCAGTCACTACCGTATTGATACAGAGAAAGGCCTTATCCGCATCAGCTGGAGTCATGAGGATCAAATGTGGAATGCCCAGGAAGCATTGCTAACCCTCAAGCTCAAGGCAAAATCAACAGTAGACTTGTCCGAGGTCCTAGATCTCGAGCAAAACGTGCTCAAAGCGGAGCTATATGACGACAAAGATGTTATTTACGGTCTGAAAATCAAGTATTTACAGGATGACGTGCGTAGCTTGGTAAGCTCTAAGTTTGTGCCAAACCCATTCAGTGACGACACAGACCTTAACTTCTATCTTAATAAAAAGCTAAATGTCAATGTCGAAATCTACGCCGCAGGAGGGAAACGCGTCTTTCAGCAGCGTATAGAAGGACAGGTTGGGAACAATGTACTGAACATACCTGGGGACTATTTTGCATCAAGTGGTGTATATCACTGCAAGATCAGTACCCGAAACGAAATATTGACGTCAAAACTCATGTACGTCAAGAAATAAGACAATCCAAACGAGAAATGAAAACTACTATTCTATTACATACATATACCATTATGAAATCTATCGGCTACAAGGTTTTACTGGGGATCTTTGGACTCTTTGCATGTATCCAGGTCTCTGCTGGGGTGAGCGATAAGCTCCCTGGCGACGATGAGCTCGAACTGATAGAGATGACGGAAGCTGAATTTGAAAGCCTCCACATCTCCTCAGTAGAAGCTCAACACAATGGATTGATGACACTATCCTGTGTCCATCAAGCCAATATTTCAATCTCTGAACTTGGATGGTCCATCATCACACCATCGATGATCGTCCTAGGACCAGAGTCACCTATCACGCGCTACGTGGTGGACATCGTGGGACCTCTTGAGGATACGGTGTTTTGCGAGCAGGTCGGTGAGTTTCTCATGGTGAAGGTGACAGATACGATCACTGACAATAGCTGTTGGAGCTGGGCCCTGATCGAAGACAAGTTGGCACCATCTCTTGAGTGCGACATTGATACACTGAGATGTAATGTCGATCTAGACAGCCTTGACTTTGAGTCATTGCTAGACGGGAGCTTTGATAACTGCACCGCGGTAGAAGATCTAGATATCAACTACACATACATCGTCGAGGAGTATAACTGTCATCCTGTCTTCGCAGGAGAAATGACTGTCTCATGGACCGTAGCTGACGAAGCGGGTAATACAAATGCCTGCGAGCAGACGGTTTTTTTCGAGAAGCCTCAGCTTGATAGTATCGTCTTTCCAGCTGATGTCACCGTCTTTTGTCCCGATGCCAATACGGATCCAGAAAATACTGGTATGCCTACGGTATGGGGCGAACCATTTGATCACTTTTGTGGCCTTGTGACTTTTATCACCGATCAGACAGCACCACTCTGTGGAGATGATATGAAAATCATTCGGCGGTTCATGGTGATGAATTGGTGTACAAATGGGATGGTCATTTATGATCAAGAAATTTCCATCGTTGATACACTTCCTCCAGTGGTTGCTTGTCCAGAAAATTTAACCATCGGAACGGATGAAGGCCTTTGTGAGGCGTCATTTGCCATCCCGGATGTCGATGTGACTGATGAGTGCTCAGATGATGAGTCAATATCGCTGCAGGTACAGATTTCTGGTGTCTTTGGCTCATTTGAGCCAGGGGATGTGGTAGATCTCGACACAGGTACTTTCGTTGTTTCGTACATTGCTTCAGACCTGTGCAATAATTCAGATACTTGTGAGACGATATTGAGGGTAGTAGATGATGAGGAGCCATCGCTGGTGTGTAGTAATCTTTCTTTTTCACTTGGAAGCAATGGCCTTGTCAATGTGGGTGTAGGGCCTTTTGCGAGCTTCTACACGGATAATTGTGGAACGGCCGATATTGATATCCGACGCGTAGAAGATAACTGTGGTGTGCCTTTCAATACAGAATTTGGTAATATGCTGACCTTCTGTTGTGACGATGTAAGCCAAGCGAATATGGTGGAAGTCAGAGTTACAGATGGAGACGGTAATCAGCTGAGCTGTATGGTTCAAGTGACCATCACTGATCTATTGGCCCCAGTAGTGGCTTGCAATGACCTGACGGTCTCTCTGGACGCTTCAGGAAATGCTCAGATTGATGTTGCTGATGTTGATGACAATAGCACAGATAATTGTGGTATTGCTAGTAGAGTTTTGGATCGAAGCAATTTTGACTGTGATGATATAGGCACGACGCAGTCAGTGACAATGACCGTCACTGATGTCAATGGCAATGTGAGCTCTTGTACTGGACAGGTGACTGTGGTGGATGAAGCCATGCCAACTGCCAATTGCCGAGATATCACAGTCAATATAGGAGCCAATGGAACTGTAACCATAGATCCAGCACAAATCGATAATGGCAGTGTAGATAACTGCGGAGAGGATCTCAGCTTGTCCCTCGATGATGATACATTTGACTGTAATGATATCGGTACGAATGATGTTGTCTTGACAGTCACTGATCCAGGAGGTAACTCTGCTACATGTGCAGCAGTGGTCACTGTCGTGGATGAAGACATGCCTGAGTGTATGACTCGAGATATCACTGTGCAGCTAGATGCTGATGGTGAAGTCCAGATCACAGCGAACCAAGTTGACGATGGTAGCAATGATGGATGTGGTCAGATCACTTCTATGATTGTTACGCCAAATGAATTTGACTGTACTGATGTAGGTGTCAATGAAGTTGTGCTGGAGATCACTGATAATAGTGGAAATGTCTCGACATGTACAGCGGATGTGACTGTCGAGGATAATATAGCACCTGATGTCTCTTGTCAGAATGTCACGGTATATGTAGGCAATGGTGGTACCGTCTCGGTGACTGCAGATGATGTAGATGCTGGAAGTACAGATAACTGTGCCATAGCCACTAGAGTGGTCGAGCCAAATGCATTTGACTGTGATGATCTCGGAGCCCAGAGTGTGACGATGACTGTTACCGACGTAAATGGCAACAGCGCCAACTGCACGGTATCGGTGACGGTACTTGATACAGTGCCGCCTACACCTGTATGTGAAAATCTGACTGTACAGCTAGATAATAATGGAGAAGGAAGCATCACTGCTGAGCAAGCTGGTGGAGACAGTTTTGACAACTGTGAAGATGTGACTCTTTCTGTCACTCCTACCGAGTTTGACTGTGATGATATTGGTACTCTGATGGCAACATTGACAGTGACAGACTTGTCAGGAAATGTAGCCACATGTAATCTACAAGTAACAGTAGAAGACAATGTACCGCCGACCCCTGAATGTGCAAATATCACTGTGAGCCTTGATGCGACGGGTTCAGTGACTATCGCCAATGACGCTGTCGACAATGGTAGCACAGACAATTGTGACGATAACTTGGCGTTCATCACTTCGCCACGGACATTTACCTGTGATGATCTAGGAGATAATACCGTGGTCATGACTGTCACAGACGACTCAGGCAATTCTGCAACTTGTACGGCGACTGTCACCGTTGATGACGACACGGATCCGGTGGCCATCTGTAATGATATTACTGTCAGCCTAGGAGCAAATGGAACAGTGACGATTGATGAGGATGATGTTGCATCGGGCTCTATGGATGCCTGTGGAGATATCTCTTTTGCGATATTCCCGACTACATTTGACTGTGATGATGTTGGCGAAAATATGGTTGAGGTTCAAGTTGTGGACAATGTCGGAAATATGGATAGATGTACATCTATCGTAACAGTAGTCAACGATAATCCACCGATAGCGATTTGTAGAGACATTACTGTGCAACTTGACAATAATGGTGATGTATCTATCGTCGGTGGAGACATCAACAATGGTAGTTCCGTATCATGCGGGACGATGGCATTGGCTCTTGATATAGAAGATTTTACTTGTGATGATTTAGGTGAAAACACGGTAGTATTGACTGTCTCGGATCGAGATTCAAATATGGCGACCTGCGATGCGACAGTCACTGTGGAGGATGTTATCAATCCGCAGGCAAGTTGTCAGGCTATCACTGTGCAGCTAGATGCAGATGGTAACGCCTCGATCACTGGTGCTGACATTGACAATGGCAGTACCGATAATTGTACTATTCAGTCCATCACAGTGAATCCAAATAGTTTTGACTGCGATGATCTAGGAGATGTCAGTGTGACTATGACCGTGACAGATCAGTCTGGCAATACAGATCAGTGTGTGACAACCGTCACTGTAGAAGACAATGTAAATCCAGTGGCCGTCTGTCGTGATATTACGGTCACGCTTGATGCAAATGGAAATGCAAGTATCACTGGTGCAGACGTCAATGATGGCAGCACAGACAATTGTGACGATGACCTTGCCTTGAGCGTATCGCCAAATCAGTTTGATTGTGATGACGTAGGTACACCAGTGACCGTGACACTAACAGTCACAGATGATTCTGGAAACGAAGCCACATGCACGGCAACTGTGACCGTGACGGATACAGGAGAGCCGGTGGCAGAATGTCAGAGTATCACAGTGCAGCTAGATGCAGATGGCAATGTGGATATTACAGCAGATCAGATTGATAATGGCAGCTTTGATGCTTGTGGATCAGTCAGTGAGATCGAAGTGAGTCCGACATCGTTTGACTGTGATGATATAGGTGAAAACACTGTGATACTCACAGTCACCGATGACTCTGGCAATGAAGCTACTTGTGAGGCGACGGTTACTGTAGAGGATAATATAGACCCGGAGGCAATCTGTCAGAATATCACAGTCCAACTTGATGCTGATGGAAATGTCTCTATCACTGGAGCTCAGGTTGATGGTGGAAGTACAGATAACTGCGACGATGATCTCGCACTCTCTGTCAATCCAAGCAGCTTTGACTGTAATGACGTAGGTGCCAATACAGTGGTGCTCACTGTCACGGACGACGCAGGTAACTCAGATACTTGTGAGGCTACAGTGACAGTAGAAGACGATACTGATCCTGAAGCAGTCTGTCAGAACATTACAGTAGAGCTTGATGCCGATGGCAATGTGACCATCACAGGAGCACAAGTTGATGGTGGAAGTACAGATAACTGTGATGATGATCTCGCACTCTCTGTCAATCCAAGCAGTTTTGACTGCGACGATGTAGGAGAAAATACAGTAGTTCTTACAGTGACAGACGACGCTGGTAACTCAGATACTTGCGAGGGTACAGTCACTGTAGAAGACAATGAAGATCCAGTGATCATGTGTCCAGCGGATCAGACTGTAAGTTGCGAGGATTCTACAGATCCAAATGACTACGGAGATGCTACGTCGACAGATAACTGTGGTGCAACGATCACGAGTTCAGCTGATGTAGATCTCAATAGCTGCAATATCGGGACCATAACCAGAACTTTTACCGCCACTGACGGAGCAGGAAATATGGCGCAGTGTACGCAGGTCATCACTTTCGAAAATGATGATCCACTGATGGAAGTAGATATTACCTGTCCACCAGATATCACTCTTGATGATTGTGTCATTCCTGATACGAGTGAAGGTGGAGTGCCGGAAGTGACAGGTGATGCTCAGTGCTTCAATATCACGATCACATTTGTGGATGAAATGATCACCGAGAATGATGAGGTCAGAGTAGAGAGAACATTTACTATCATCGATGAGTGCCAAGATGCCTCGACAGGTACTTTCACTTGTGTACAGACATTCTTCGGTGTGGATGATGAACTTCCAGTGATCAACTGTCCTGCAGATACGGTCATGCTTTCAACTTCTGAAGGCGGATGTGACAGCAACTTCTTGGATCTGATGCCAGCCACGGCCACTGATAACAATGGAGCTCCAACGATCACCAATGACAGTGAATTTGCTGATGACAATGGTGCAGATGCTAGTGGGTTTTACCCAATAGGTATTCATGTCGTGACATTCACCGCGACCGATGCCTGTGGTAATCAATCGACTTGCTCTACGACCATAGAAATTGTAGATAATTCTGATCTCGATATTACTTGTAGAAAAGTCATATTCCAGATGGAGGATGATGGAGTCGTTGAGATCAACGCAGATGATGGTTTTATCCTCTTCGATCTCGAAGGATGTAATCCTGGAGATACCAGCGGATACGAATTCAGCTTTACACCTGATCTTGATGATAATGATCCAATCATCGTGACATGTGATAGCCTGAATATGGGTGCATGGAGTGCTCAGTTTGATATTTATATTTTCTCTCCTGATGGTGATACTACGATCTGTAATACAGGAGCAAGAGTACAAGATCCTACTGATCTCTGCAACGACGGCAACCAGCCAAGCATGATCAGTGGTAGTACTTACTATGAAGGGAATGCAATCCCGATGTCGACTGGAGTGATCTGGCAAAGTGATGTAGAACTCTACAGTACCGAGATCGATGATGACATGTACTTTGAGTTTAACGACTTTGAGAGATTTGTTGACTATGAGTTGATCCCATTCAACAATGAGAACCATCTCGAAGAGGTCAGCGCACTTGATATTGTCACCATCATGAGACACCTTCAAGGTATCGATAGATTTGACTCACCATACAAGTACATTGCAGCTGATGTGAACAATAATGGCCAAGTGAGTGTCACTGACCTGGTTGAAATCAAGAGACTGCTGCTTGGATACGGTAATGAATTCAGAAACAATACTTCTTGGAAGTTTGTACCAATGAACTATGAATTTGCCGATCCAGAAAATCCGCTTGCAGAAGACTATCCGATGATGATGAGCTTCGATCCGTTCCTCTGGAATGTTGAAGGAGCTGATTTTATGTCCATCAAGATTGGAGACGTCAACTATGAGCCTGGACTGCAAAGCGATGAGAGTGAGTGGAGAACAAGTACTCGAGAAATCAACCTCGAAATTCCAGCCATGGAATGGAAGCAGGGAGATCTAGTAGAAGTACCTGTGATGATGAACTTTGTCGATCTTGAAGCACTTCAGCTTGAGCTCAATTTCCATGCTGGTGCCCTAGAGTTCAAAGGAATTAGCAGCGAAGCGCTCACTGGATTTGGTGAAGGTGATCTTGGCTTGACTCAAGTAGACAATGGTACTGTAAGAATATTGTGGGTAGGTGATGAGCCTATATCTCTGCGCGAAGGAGATGCGATTTTCACAGTGACATTTGAGGCAAAGAGAAATGGATCATCTGTAGGTGCCTTTAGACTAGGGTCAGAAAGCCTTTTGGCGGAAGCCTATACTTCTTCCAATGAGGTCTTCCCACTTCAGATCGGATTGAAGAAATCACAGAAGTCCTTCACATTGCATCAAAATACACCGAATCCATTTGTAGACTTTACGAATGTGAGATTTACCCTTCCAGAAGCCGATAAGGTATCACTGAGCCTCAAAGATGCTACGGGAAGAGAAGTATACAGACAGAGCTTACAGGCCAATGCAGGAGAGAATCTCATCCAGATCAAGCGCAGTGATTTGCCGACATCTGGACTGCTCTACTACAGTCTTGAGACCAGTTTTGGAGCTCAGACAAGGGTGCTGACTGTGCTCGACTGATAGGATAGAATCATATCTAGGCGTTTTTAATATCATAAGCCTCTTTCCCAAGCGTGGGAGAGAGGCTTTTTTCATTTATCGGTTTGGGTATCTAGCGAAGAGGGCAATGGCCGTTTTCGCTTTTTTTATTGTGAATTTTCACAATTTATGCATTGTAAATCAATGTATTATACATTATTTATATATGTAATGTGAAATATACCACATATAGGATAGTTACATATATGATAATATGATTCTATATTTGTCACTGATAAAGAGCTTGTTAAGTATTTAGAAAAAGTTTAATACTTAATCTCGTCACTCCTCTTAACAAGCACCTCCTCCTGAATACAAGATAGAGAACCAGCTCTCGGGCTATGCCCGCGACTAAGGAAACACACACGCATGTACACCTGGCAGAAAGCTGTCGGGTAGAATGATATTTTATTAATTAAACTTTTTGGTTCTCATGAAGAAAACTACATTTTCGCCCAAGGAGACGTACGCCAAAAGAACAAGCCTACTTTGCCAATTTAGGTCTATTTGCGTATTCTCTTTTGCTCTCGCACTTACTGCGATGAGCTCTTTCCAGGCTGTGGCGCAGTGTACGCTCGCATGTACCGATGTGAATATCTCCGTGAATATGGACTGTGAGGCAATGGTCACACCTTCTATGTTCGCAGATACATCTGGATGTGTGGGAGGCGACTTCGAAGTGAATGTATATCACAACGGAGTACTGATCCCCACGAGTCCTTTGATCACATCTGACTATGTCGATGAGCGTGTCACGCTAGAGCTAGTCGATCGTGTCACCGGCAATACTTGCTGGAGCTACGGTTATGTGGAAGACAAGTTTCCACCTATTATTACATGTATGGATACCATTATTGGTTCCTGCGGACTTCCGTCAAATTATGAGCCACCAGTGGCTCCTGACAATTGTGGAGGTGACGTGGAGCCAATACTGCTGGATGAGCAGGTCACAATTTTGGACTGCGACTCCACCTATATTTCAAGGGTCGTCCGATTCTACACTGCTTCAGATAGCAGAGGGAATATGGCCGATACCTGTGCTCAAGTATTCTTGCTAGAGCGCATTCAAGCTGATTCGATTGATTTCCCGGATACGATGACCGTATCCACGGGTAATCCGCTCGTCTGTACAGGAGAGTGGGATCTCAATGGTGATGGTATTCCTCAGCCGCTAGAGATCAATAGTGTGCCGATGGTCGGTGGCACTAGCATCTATCCTTTTTCACAGTTTTGCAATACTACGGTAACATACAGTGATGTTGACCTAGCACCGATCCACTGCAATCGACTCATCATGAGAGTCTGGTCTGTCAGTGAGTGGTGGTGCAGTCAGCAGGTAGTATATAGTGGCATCCAGCTTATAGAGATCGCTGATACGACTGCACCGATCTTCAATTGTCCAGCAGATATGACAGTGTCATCTGGTCTTCACACATGTGGAGCAACAGTGACGCTTCCTCCGATCACTGCGACGGATGACTGTCAAGATGTATCTGACATCCAAGTAGATATCGTATATCCAGGCGGATTCCTGGACAATCAAAATGGAGGTGTCGTAGAGCTTACAGGTGGTGTACATACGATCGAGTATCGTGCATTGGATCAGTGTGGCAACATGGCCAACTGCTTTATGCAAGTCACTGTAATCGATAACAATCCTCCTGTACCTGTCTGTGATAGATACACAGTAGTATCACTCACACTTGATGGCACGGCCAAGGCCTTTGCCGAGACATTTGATGACGGATCTATTGATAACTGCGGAGACGTATACTTCAAAGTACAGCGAATGACCACTGGTAGCTGCGATGGTATCAATGGAGATGATAACGATGATATCACGGGATATCAAGAGTATTTTGATGACTATGTGAAGTTTTGCTGTGAGGATACAGAAGCTCCTGTCATGGTCAGATTCCGTGTCTATGATGTAGACCCAGGTGAGGGTCCTGTAGAAGAATTCCGACATGGACCTGGTGGAGATCTATTCGGTCGATACAATGAATGTATGGTAGAAGTAGAGGTTCAAGATAAGCTGCCTCCAGTAGTGACTTGTCCTCCAGATATTACGATTACTTGTACCTACGACTTTGATCCAGATGATCTTGATCAGTTTGGTATCGTAGCTCTAGCTCAAGAAGATAGAGAGGCGATCATCATCGACGATCCTGACTTTAGCGATACACCAGTCAACTGGGGTATGGACGGATTCACACTCGACAATTGTGTTGTTGATATCCGTGAGACAATCATCAAAGAGATCAATACTTGTAATGTCGGAGAGATCCGAAGACTATTTGTCGCAGAAGATGCTGGCGATCGCACAGCGCAGTGTCTGCAGCGTATCACAATCATCAGATCTGATACGTTTGACAGAAACAATATCACTTGGCCGCTCAACTACGAGGCAACCAATCTTGGCTGCGACGCTGGGACATTACCTCCTGAGTCACTTCCGCCACTATTTGATGAGCCTACATTCACTGAGACTGAGTGTGAGCAAGTAGCTACATCTTACGAAGACGAAATCTTCATCTTCAACGGAGAAGAAGAAGCGTGCTTCAAGATCATCCGTACCTGGAAGGTCATCGACTGGTGTGGTGAGTACGAAGATCCAGAGAATGGAACGATGTTCCCGATATACTCACATCAGCAAGTGATCAAAGTGTTCAATGATATAGCACCTCAGATTACCTCTGATTGTGGACCACTACAGATATGCACATTTGATGATCAGTGCGCAGATGGGTTCATCGAGCTCAATGTCACTGCACAAGATGACTGTACAGAAAACTTGAACTACAGCTACAAGATCGACCTCAACCAAGATGATATCTATGAGATCGAAGCTTCGGGCAGCAATGCAACTGGATCTTACCCAGTCGGCCGACACAATATCCTATGGACCGTCGAAGATGCATGTGGCAACAAGACGAGCTGTACGCAAGAATTCAATATCGCAAATTGTAAGAAACCTACGCCACTGTGCTACGACGGCATCATTACAGTCGTGATGGAATCTACTGGTACTGTTGATATCTGGGCCAGCGATCTTGACAAGGGAAGTTATCATATCTGTGATCAGATTAAAGTATTTGTATCATTCTCGCCTGACTCGCTAGTTCTCAATCGCACATTCACTTGTGATGATCTCGGAGACAATGAGGTAGACCTATGGGTCATCGATGAAAATGGTAACAGCGACTTCTGTACAGTAACAGTCACTGTACAAGATGATAACAATGGTAATGCTTGTGATGGCTTCAATGATGATGGTGACATCCTCGGACTCATCACCACAGAAGATGACGATGAAGTTGCAGATGTGAATGTCACTCTAGAAGGTGGTAGCGTCGACGATGCAATCACTGGAGAAAACGGATTGTTTGCATTCCCTGACATGCCATTTGGCGGAAGCTACACAGTGGTGCCACATAGCAATGATAATCCACTCAATGGTATCTCAACCTTTGATATCCTCTTGATTCAGAGACATATCCAAGGTGTGAGAAGACTTGATAGTCCGTACAAAGTCATCGCAGCAGATGTCAACAATACAGAAGAAGTAACTGCTCTCGATATCATCGAGCTTCGCAGACTACTACTAGGCTACTACTCGGAGTTCCAAAACAACACTTCATGGAGATTTATCGACGAGAATCACATCTTCACAGATGATCTCAATCCATGGAATGAGGACTTCCCTGAGGAGTATGTCATTGATCCATTTGAAGATCACATGATGGATGTCAATTTCAAGGCAGTCAAGATTGGTGATGTCAACGGATCAGCATCTACAGACGGCTTCGTAGAGACGGAAGATCGTACAGGTGATGCGATGGTGGTAAGCCTCCAAGATCAAAAGATCGCAAGAGGTGAGCTGATCAGAGTACCTGTGCAGATCAATGCTGCTGAAGGATTCCAGGCATACCAGTATGGATGGACATTTGACAGCGATGCACTGAGCTACCAGGGCTACACGAGAGGTGCGCTGCAGCTAGACGATAGCTACTTCGGTACACAAGCAGTCGATGCTGGACATATCAGTACGCTATGGTATGCTACCGCGGCTCAAGCAGAAATGAACACAATGGATGTGCTATACACAATCGAATTTGTCGCCCTCAGAGATGGATATCTCAGCGACTATCTCGATATCACTGATGCACTTATCGACGCAGAGGCAGTGTCTCTCAATGATGAGCAAGTAGAGGTGGAACTCGAGTATAGAAGCTCAGATGCAGCGGCTGGAGTGGTACTCTACCAAAACAGACCGAATCCATTCAGTGATGAGACGCAGATCAGCTTCTCACTCCCTGATGCAGCTGAGGCGACAATCACTGTGATTGACGTCCATGGCAAAATCATATTGGCAAAGACAGGCTACTTCGACAAAGGGCTCAATGTGGTGACGCTTCAAGCAAGTGAATTATCTTCAGACGGAGTATTACACTACCGCCTGGAAACGGATGACTTCGTAGAAATGAAGAAAATGATCTTGGTGAAGTAAAACACGCATGAAAGTTTAATTGCTGTTTTTGGGATGGGACCCCTCTCGACTCAGGTTGGGAGGGGCTCTCTTTTTTTTACCCATTTAGTACGTTAGACTTCGATGGATAGTGAATCTGTGAGATGGAATCAGGTGCTTCTCAGGTGAGGGATGGCAGACGATCGTAAGGAGGTTAAGTGCTTGATTATGAGGTGGAAATGCGCTTGCTGCGAAGATTAGAAAGTGGTAGCTTGCAACGATGATTTCACGATTCATAGGAGCGATTCAAGTAGAAGACTCAATGACGGATGTAAAGCTGATCTCAACTGTTGCAATGCCTTGTAAATCAATACTATATATGAGAGCTTATAACGCCAAAAAATGCGTGATGCATGAATTGGGTTCGACGAAACCCTTATGGCAGTACGACTGTTAAGGCACAGGAATATGGCTAGAATACTATGCATAGATTACGGACTCAAGAGATCAGGCATTGCGGCTACGGATCCACTGAAGATCGCGGCGTTTCCAGTGGATACTGTGGACACTGACAAGCTGTGGGATTATATCCTACAGTATCTATCTAGAGAGGAGGTCGAGGAGTTGGTCTTGGGAGATGCAAGGCATCATGATGGATCAGATAGTATTGTCACGCATGAGTTGAGGGCTTTCGCCCAAAAATTGGCCAAGCTCAAGCCAGATCTACCCATCATACTCACTGACGAAAGCTATAGTAGCGCAGAGGCCAAAGAGGTAATTTTGCGCTCCGGAGTCAAAAAGAAAAAACGTCGCGACAAGGCACTTGTAGATCGCATCGCGGCAGTCATCATACTACAGAGATACCTAGGACACACATGATACTACCGATTTATGCATATGGACAGAAAGTCCTCAAGAAAAAAGCCAAGGACGTAGATCTTGATGACCCAGGTATCAAGGAGTTTATTGCCAATATGTGGGAGACCATGTACAATGCGCAGGGCGTAGGTCTTGCCGCACCTCAGGTCGGTAAGTCGATGAGAATTTTTCTGGTAGACACAGTGCAGACCATGAAAAAAGGTGAAGAGTCCAAAGGTGTCAAGAAGGCATTTATCAATCCAGAGATCATAGAAGAGTGGGGAGAAGAGTGGAGCTATGAGGAAGGCTGTCTATCCATACCTCATCTGCGAGGTGATGTAGATCGCTGGTCCGATATAGCGATTCGGTACTATGATCTTGACGGCAATGAGTACGAGGAAGAGTATGATGGGATCAATGCGCGAGTGATCCAGCATGAGTATGATCACATAGAGGGCAAGCTTTTTACAGAGCATCTCAAGCCACTCAAGCGTCAGCTCATCAAGCGCAAGCTGGAGGCGATTAGAAAAGGCAATGTAGACGCCGACTATCGTCTCAAGTTTGTGGTGTGATCGTCTTTTTTGCCGTTGGCTGTAGACATCAGCATCATGGCTAGCAGGCTTCGATCCTTGCGGCGAACAAAATCAACTCAAAATGACTTGATACATTGGGCATGGCGATCATTCTCCTATCGGAGCCTTATTGCAAAAAAAAGCGATGCTCAGGCCTGATCGAGAACACTTGCAGCTAATACTTTTACAGACAGATGGATCACAAGCATAAGGAAAGTTCGGCTTCACTTTTACGGAGCCGAGGTCTCAGGGCAACGAAGCCTAGGCTAGATCTCATTGATTGCTTACAGGACTTTGGGTCCGCGATGCCCTATTCCAAGATCCAAGAGACGCTGAGCCCTATTGACCGGGTCACACTGTACAGGACATTGGATACACTGACCAATCAGGGTATCATCCATCAAGCGCTCAGAGATCAAGACGGCGTTTACTACGCCCTTTGTGGTCACAGCTGTGACTCGCACCAGCACGAGCATGAGCATGTCCACTTCAAGTGTAGCGAGTGCGATGAGGTCACCTGCCAGGACCTTGATCAAGACTTTGTGCTGAGCCTAGCTGGATATCAAGTAGATCAGGTGCAAGTGAGTGTCAGAGGAGTTTGTCCCAAGTGTCAGTAGTACTCTCTGTGCTCCTTGTTAAGCTTTGTTATGTTCTTTGATCACGTCCCAGACTGACTTATTTTTATCCTATGAGATTCAAATCAATCATTATCACACTCTGCCTTGCTTGTTCAATGCTGACCGTGGGACTTGCTCAAGATGCAGACGACTTTGCTTTTGAAGTTTATCAAGTCTATAAACCGCTTTCCATATCGCGGACGGCTGTGATGGAGGCTGATAGTCTTAGCGATTTGAATGAGTTTTACAAACCACAGTGGGTCAAGCGTTACGTAGGAGTGGAAATTACTGCTGTAGTGGCAGGTGAGGAACGGTCGGCTTTCGCCAAAAGTGATGTTCTAAGCTCAGCGCAGAAAGAAATCATGCTCAATGCGGACAACCAATCTGATATCAAGGTGCGCGTAGAGTATTGGCCAGATAACCAGCTGTCAGAGAATAAAATCAGGCAGATGGGATTTGATTTCATGATCAATCCTGACACCGATGCGAGCTATGACGGCGGTAAAGACGCACTGAATCAATTTCTGGTGGACAAAGCGATTTCTCGATTAGATAGAGAGGTATTTGGAGGCCAAATATTGGGGACTTTCAATTTTACGATCAGTCCGACAGGAGAAGTCATCGATATTGAGATGACTGACTCTTGTGAAGATGCTGAGACTGATCAGCTCTTTCTTGATGCGCTCTGTGCGATGGAAGTCTGGTCTCCAGCTCAATACAGGAATGGTGAAACCGTGGCGCAGCACTATGTGCTCACTGTAGGCAATACCAAGAGTTGTAAAATGAATTTACTGAATATTCGACAGGGGCAGAAATAGAAAGATTCTCTTTCTTTGTGATATGTTTCCTACGAATTTCCCTAGACTCAACACGAGTCGACTGGTCCTACGTCTGATGACTCCAGAAGACATTCCCGCTTTGGTGCATCATGGTTCCCACCGACTGATCGCCAGGCATATCAAGAATATTAGCTATCCCTACAATTCCATTGATGCCGGCATGAGGCTGTCAAAGATCATGCGAGGATTCAATTCAAAGTCACAACTAATCTTGGCCATTGAGTCTAAGGATGATGAGGAGATGATCGGTGAGGTAGTGCTCAACTTTGGTGATCAAGAAACAGACCGTGCAGAGCTAGCTTACTGGATTGGGCAAAAGTACTGGAGACTAGGCCTGATGACAGAGGTGCTTAATGAGATTGTCAGGTATGGCAGGGATGAGCTCAAATTGACTCAGGTGCTTGCTGATACTCGATCGGACAATGATGCGTCCATAGGTCTTTTGCGAAAATTAGACTTTGAGATGATCTCATCTTCTCCTACTCAGCACGTATTTCGTAGGTTGCTTTGAGCTTTTGCCCGCCCAGCTTGGATTTGACTCTCTGACTCAGAGTGCTTATCTTCAAGATCCTATTTATCCCTTATGCTGAGTTGTGCTTACCATATCATTGCCACTCAGTGTATCACAAATTCGATTCTACGATGTCAATTTTTAGAGCCTCTTTTATTTTTCTCTTTGTTTTTAATGTCCTACACGTCTCAGCACAGAGCTACTATCCTGTGGAAGTTCTCTTGAAAAGTGGTGAGGTGAAATCCCTCACGGCAAAGCTTCCCAAAGGAAACTCGAGCAGTCTCAAGTGTCAGGACGCCTCTGGCGACTCATTCAATCTGCTGGGTGAAGATATCGATCACGTGATCTTTACGACAGAAGAAGGGAATGCTTATGTGATGCAATATGCGCGCATCAAATGGGTCTACATGACCAAGGCCGGTAAGCTCAAAGAAAAGGAGTACAAAAAACCAGCTTGGCTGCTAGCAGTAAAAGCTGATGCCAAAATGATGATGTACACAGGAGCTGAGACCTACAAGATGAAGAATGGTGAGATCCGCATGACGACGAAGGGGCAAGCCGGATTCGTTGCATTCCCATATTATTTTCAGAGACCAGGTGAAGAGCATGTCTCATTTATCACAGATGACGATGCTGGGCTACAAGCGAATGCCAACAATGTATTTCGCAATACTGCCATAGCGTACTTTCAAGATACACCTGAGCTCGTCAAGCGGCTCCAAGACAAAGAGTTTAAGAAGAAGGACGTGTTTAGGCTGTATGATGCCTATCTTGAGTATGAGTGATTGGTAAAAGTGATATGCAATGAAGATAAATAAACAAATACAGATTTTTTGGCGCTTATTAGGTCTTAGCTTTCTGCTGACTATTACCTTTAGTTCACTCCTTGTCGCGCAGTCAGCGGATTTCCCGAGTGAGAGTGGGGAGTGGAAATATCACATTTATTATCCCCCGGATAACGTGGATTATTTTGGAGGTGTCCTTCAGATGTACGGAGACTCTACAGTTAATGGAGTAGTATATTCTAGACTCATGTTTGAGTCAGGAGACTTCGAAGGTCTGATTCGATCTAATGGTCGTCAAGTTTATTTTATGCCCCAATTTGATTCAACAGAGTATTTGATTTATGATTTTGACCTAGAAGTGGGAGATCAATTTATTGTTCCTGAATACATGAGAGACTGTGCGTCTAGCGATACTCTGATGGTCTCCTATGTTTATTATGTTTCATTCAACGATAGCATTGAGCGCAAGGTGTTAGTCCTTGATGGAATCGAGTGGTATGAGGGACTGGGTTCGGCTTTAGGCTATCTTCACTGTTGGGAGGTCATCGCTTCTTCTCCTCAACCTTACAGGTATTGTGCAATAGTTGATGGGGAAATCGCTTTCGAAAGAATAGTTGATATTCTCGGAGCTAGCTACAACTGCAATGGCAGAATAGTCTCAACAGACGATCAAAATACAGCTGATCGTTCTTGGCGTATTTTCCAAGATCAGAATGACTTAACCGTTGAGCACGAAAGCAAGGTGCCTAGCCTGGTTGAACTTTATTCATTGTCGGGTCGAAAATTGACTGATAGTCAGTCTTCTTCTATTCTCCTTCAAGATTCGTGGCGTGGTAGTTGGGTTGTATTGCGGATTGTTAGCTTTAGTGATCATTATGTGACGAAAGTCTGGGTCAATTACTAGTCGATCCAGTCCATCCAGTCCATCTCACTTCCTCCCAAAGTCTGCGGGAATTTCACCCCAGTTTTTCGTGTCCCATTTGATAATTGGATTGGAGTATTTATGTGTGCGGAGCCAAATTTCTGCGCGAGCAATTAACTCGAATAATTTGGCATTTTTTCTGGTTTTTTGAAGTTTGGTTCTGACAAATTTATTGCGTACCCAAGCCATGGCTGTGCGAGAATCAGTATATATGGTAACATCCTTCTCACCAGTCTTGTGGAAATATGCCAGTGCATGGACGATAGCGAGAAATTCGCCAATGTTATTGGTCCCCATCGCAAAGGGTCCTTGCTTGAAAAGTACATCACCATGCTCGATCCAAACACCTTGGTACTCCATAGCTCCGGGATTACCGCTGCATGCAGCGTCCACTGATAAGGCATATTGATCTATCGCGGGATTATCTTTATAGTAAGGAGTTTTGGGTGATTTCTTCTTCGCTGAGGCATAGAAGTCTTCTGGTTTGCCAAAAAACGCCTGGCGAGCTTCTTCTAAACTAGTGAACGACTTGTACTTAGCTGCAGGATATCCTTTGGTCTGCAATTGACACTCAGCCCAAGACTCATAGATCCCAGGCTCATGTCCTTCCCAGACGACGTAGTATTTTTTCTTTTTTGCCATGTGCAAAGATAGATATGCACTCAAGCCGGGACATTACTCCACAGCAAATCCATTGGTCCTGAGGATACTGTCATACCAACTTTTGGATATGTCGCCTCTAGCATAGTACTCTTTGACTTCCTCAATGCTACCTTTCTCTCCATAGTCGACTTGCTCTCTGATATTGCCGGTGGCATCATAGTAGATCCAATTGCCAACTTTGATGCGCCAGTCCTTGTAAGTACCTTTGGCTAGAAGACTTCCGTCTTCTCGGTATTTTTCGATAGGGCCTTCGACGCGATTCTGATGGTAAGTGCCTATTTCTTTGAGATTGCCATTGCGATAGTAGTTTTTAAACTTCCCTTGACCCAGACCATCTACAAAGTCTTGGACTGATTCCATCTGCCCATCAGGATACTGTGCATATAGTACTCCTGTGTATGGTTCTGTTGATCCCTTGGCGTAGTATCTGTAGATGCCAGACTGGGAAGAGCCGTAGCTATCGGACATGCTGATACCTTCGCTCTCATATGTATGGGTCATCGAGAGTGAGTCCTGTGCTGACAAAGAGACGCTGAGTGAAAGGAGACTTAAGATGATATATGCCTTCATACGTAAACTATTTGACAAGTAATACAAGATTTTTCAGCACTTGGATCATTTTTAAACTGAAATTCCCTCGCGCCACCGCTGCGCAATCCCCTTGGTCCGTAGGACGGAGGAGCGAGCGACGACGGGTGGAGCATAGGGTCCGGCGCCCAATTACATCTCTAGACCTGTAGCCATAACTTCGCAGTATGAACTTAATCGATACGCATGCGCATATCTATGCTGAGCAGTTTGACGAGGATCGAGCAGAAGTGATAGCGCGAGCCCGGGATGTCGGGGTCGGCGCTATTTGCATGCCCAATATTGATCGAGACTCTGTGCCAAGTATGTATCAGATGGAAGAGGATTACCCTGAGCTATGCCATGCCATGATGGGGCTGCATCCTTGCAGTGTCAAAGAAGACTATGAGGAACAACTCGATTGGATGGAAATTGAGCTAGATAGGCGTGATTTTATTGCCGTAGGAGAGATTGGCCTAGATTATTATTGGGACAAGTCTTTCGTACCTCAACAGAAAAAAGCATTTGATCGTCAGATATCATGGGCACTCGAGTGCAACTTGCCGATTGTGATACACTCTAGAGATTCTATTTCTGATGCGATTGATATGGTGGCTGCACGCCAAAATGGAGATTTGTCTGGTGTGTTTCACTGCTTCGGTGAGACAAGAACAGAGCTAGATCGGATCAAGGATCTCGGTTTTTTTGTAGGACTAGGTGGTGTGCTCACTTATAAAAAGGTCAAACTCCGTGAAGAACTAAAGCGAGACGATCTGCCTTATATCGTGCTGGAAACGGATTGCCCATATCTCGCACCAGTGCCGAAGCGGGGAAAAAGAAATGAGTGCTCTTTTGTTAGTTATGTTCATCAGCATCTTGCAGAGGCAATGAATCTGTCAGAATCCGAAATTGCCGCGATCACTACCAAGAATGCCTACAAACTATTTCCGCGATTGCCACGTGACTAGTGGCCTCCTAGCTCTGAATGTTTGATGCCCGCCTCTATACGGTGGTTGATAAAATTCTCTTTGGGTGGGACAGGGCATGAATAGCCAGAGGTGTACGAACAAAGTGGTTGATAGGATTGATTAAAATCAATGATGACATGATCATCTCCTTTTTTGTGAGTAATGTTGATATATCTGCCCCCACCATAAGACTCCTCTCCAGAGCTGAGGTCAGTAAATGGTAAAAACAATTGCGCATTGCCTTGTTTGTCAAGTCCATAATCGTACGATTGCAGAAGTGATACACTGTGTACTTCCCCTTCAATCTCAAAGGAAACTCTTGCATAGATTTTGTACTTTGCAACGCGCTCGGTGCTCGTAGGCATTATGAGCTCATTGGGCTCGGCAATGGGATCGATAGGACATCGAAAAATGTATTTTTCGTTCAACTCAAAAAAAGAAAATCCTCCTAGATCTTTAAGCTTCTTTAATTCCAACGGATTTAAAATGGTCGTTTCAGGATTTAGATATTCCTTTTTCAAGGAATTTTGGTACTTCTCGCTTTTCTTGAGAGCTTTTTTGAGCTCTTTTTGATCGAGCAAGTTGCTCTGGGCGAAGAGCGACGTGCTCGTGAGGGAAAGGAATAGTGCAAGGGAGCAGAATATCTTCATGAGTTATATTTTCACATCAAAGATCGCATTCTAGGCCTTGGCATCACTACTCGAACTTTAACACAGATCTCAAGACTTTCGTAACTCTTAGTCCGTTCAAACGTAGAAGCTAAAACGTACAACCCGCTTGAAACATCTTTTCGCCCTTTTATTGGCTGTGGTCCTCTGGCCTCTTGCAGCACAGGACTATACCATCTCTGGCAAGATCAAAGACAAGTCTTCTGGAGAACTTCTGGTGGCAGCCACGGTCTACGCCACGCCGAGTGAGGCAGGCACATACTCCAATAACTACGGCTTTTATAGCTTGACTCTTCCTCGTGGGAAGCATGTGGTCTCGGTGAGCTACATAGGCTATCAGACCATATCACTTGAGATTGACTTACAAGAGAATCAGACCTATGATATTGATTTGAGCTCTGAAATCGAGCTAGAGGAGATCGAAATCATCAGTGATCGTGTCACCCACATCGAGGAGCAAGTCCAGATGAGCCAAGTGACGATCCCGATACAGCAGATCAAGACCATGCCCAGTTTTCTCGGTGAGGTTGATATCATGAGGACCCTACAGCTTCTGCCCGGTATACAGTCGGCTGGTGAGTTGCAGAGTGGTATTCTTGTGCGTGGAGGATCCAAGGATCAGAACCTGATCATCATGGATGGTGTACCTGTGTACAATGTGTCCCATGTTCTTGGCTTGTTTTCGATTTTCAATGCAGATGCCATCAAGAATACCAATGTCATCAAGGGGGGATTTCCTGCTCGCTATGGAGGAAGGCTATCATCAGTAGTTGACCTGCAGATGAAAGATGGACATCAATCTGAGTTTCATGGTAGTGGCTCTATCGGGATGATTGCTTCCAAGCTGATGCTAGAAGGCCCAATCGGAAAGAAAACCACATTTTTGGTGTCGGGCCGTCGGATGTACTGGGATGCCATTGCTCGACCATTTATCAATTCCGCCACGAGCGGTAGTGATGAAAAGGTAGTGCCTACGGCGCATTTCTATGATCTCAATGCAAAGATTAGTCACCGAATCAGTGATAAGGATCGTCTGTACCTGAGTTTTTATCAGGGTCGCGATGTCTTCAAGATTAAATACAGCTACGCTGATGATGACTACAAGCAAGAGTCGGATGTGGGGCCAGTATGGGGCAATCGTCTAGGAGCTTTGCGATGGAACCGAAAGCTCAATGAAAAGATGTTTCTCAATACGACAATCGCCTATACCAATTATCAGATTGATTTTAAGGCAAGTCTCGAGGAAGAGTTTGAAGAGGACAAGACGACCTTTTTTGCACGATATCTGTCTGGTATCGAAGATATATCTGCGCGGGTCAATTTAGACTGGTCGATAAATCCTGAGCATTATATCCGGACAGGAGTCAGTAGTACGCGTCATACGTATACACCCGGAGCATTTGGGTTCAAGTTTGAAGATGGAGCAGAGAATGTCGACACCACTGTGGGGAGCCCTTCATTGAATGCATTGGAAAATTTCATCTTCGTGGAAGATGAGATGAACCTCGGGCGCTTTCGCGCAAATGTAGGATTGCACGTAAGTCACTTTGCCGTACGGGATGAAAATTTCTTTTCTTTCGAGCCACGCATCGGTATCAATTATCAATTGGCTAATCGATGGGCGCTCAAGGCAAGCTATGCACGCATGAGGCAATATATCAATCTCATCAGTTCAGAATCACTCAGTTTGCCTTCAGATTTTTGGGTGCCGAGCACAGATCGTATCAGGCCGCAAAGATCCTATCAGTTTGCGGCGGGAGTGGCGAAGACCATCAACAATGATTATGAGTTCAGTGCTGAAGTCTACTATAAGGAAATGAAAGATGTGATATCCTACAGGGAAGGAGCTAATTTTCTCATCGATGGCATTAATCCCAACAGCAGTTGGGAAAATCAGATTGTACAAGGTGATGGCGAGACCTATGGCCTCGAACTATTCTTGCAGAAAAAATCTGGAAGGTTTACAGGATGGATAGGCTATACTCTCTCGTGGAATTGGCGACAGTTTGATGATATCAATAGCGGTCGACGCTTTCCGTTTTATGCAGACCGAAGGCATGATTTTTCTGTCGCTGCCAACTATAAGATCACAGATCGGATCAGAGTGAGTGGGTCATGGGTATATGCGACGGGCAATGCAGTCAGTCTTCCTACCGCGGTGTATCCTGTCACAGAGGAGTCTCCTTGGTCCTCAGGGGTATTCGTCAATACTGTCGCGGTCTTCGATCAGAAGAATAATTTCCGACTTTCCGATTATCACCGACTGGATGTCAGTGTCGAATTTTCGAAACAAAAAAGAAAGCACAAGCGTACTTGGGTACTAGGTGCCTATAATGCATACAATCATGTCAACCCACTCTTTGTGGCGCGAACCACAAATTTTGAAAATGGGATGTCGACAACAAGATTCCGTGAGATTGGTATCATGCCAATCGTGCCGAGTATATCCTATAAATTTGAATTTTAACGGCCATGAAGAAGTTCTTTTATTCTGCATTACTTCTTGGGCTCTTGATGAGCTGTGATGAAAATACATTCACCAATGATATAGAGATTCCGCAGCAGGAGTCTGATCGTTCTTTGGTCGTCGAAGCAGTCTTCATCCCGGGTATAGATACTGTCATGCGACTGAGTGTGGTTCCGACTTTTTTTATCGATGAGGTAGATTTTCCGCAAGAGGAAGATTTGATTCCAGTGAGTTTTAGCTACATTTTGAGTGATGACACCGATGGAGAGGTACTGATGTCAGGCTCATGTGAGGAGTGCAACGATATGGATGTCGATCTTAGATCAGTCCAATTTGAGATCGGGCATGAGTATAGTCTCCAAGTAGATGCCGAGGGCTATGATCTTACTACCGCTCGTTCACAATATTTGAGCCCGGGTGTACTGAGTATCGAGCGCGCGACCCTTGAAGACAATGAGCTAAGACTGACGGCGAAGATTGCTGATGTGAATGATCAAGATGACTTTTTCGCCTTCAGAAGTGTGCAAAAGAGTTTTGGTGAAAATGAAGTAATTCTCAGGACGCGTAACTCCTTATTTTTCGATGATTTGAGATTTGAGGAGTCCTATAGCACTTCTGTCTTGTCAGATGAGTCCTTTGCTGGTCAGTCCATGAGCTTCACTTATGATGCCTTTTTGGATTTTTGGAGTGGTGCTGATTCTGTGAGATATATTTTCCAGGCAGTCAACTGGACAGAGGATTATTATCGCTATGAAAGATCGCTTCTCAATGCAGAGATTGCAGAGTACTTTCCTTTCTCTGAGCCGAGCAGTATTCATAGCAACTTTGATAATTCATTTGGCATATTTGCCATCATGAACATCAGTCAAGATTCGGTGACATTGAGATAATTACCAACTCGTCCAAGTTTGTGAGAGAATCATGGCCGTGGCTCAACTTAATGAGCGCTTCATGATCTGAAGTATTTTAAAGTTTTCTTTTTGAGCAGCGAGAGCATACGAGGTGAGGCCGCTTTCAAGTTCACGAATCTGTGGATCAGCGCCAAAACGTAAGAGAAGCTCGCTGATATCATCGTAGCTCTTTCGGATGCTCTCTGAGAGCGGTAGAGCCATATACTCAGGATGTTGATAATTGGGGTCTACACCAGAGCGCAAGTAGTATCGGACAAGCTCCAAATCACCAGTCTCGATCGCCTGAAACATCGCTTTCCAATCTCCTCCTGACATGATGAGCATTATTTTTTTGACTGACGTGGCTAGTCAAGGGCTTTATCCCCAGGAATTTGGGTCCATTGTTGCAAGCTTGAAGGTAACGTAAATCTCAGCGCATAGTATACCAAAGAAGAGGATGGTGAGTGCAATGTTGGCGTAGAATGCTATTCTGAATCTCACTGTAGATATCTTACCACGACAATTCCACGCTATTCTGGTAGAAAGTAGACTGATTACAAGGCTAAGTATTGGTAGTGTGAGAATTATCAGGACAAGCGCATTCGTGTTGCTCGTATCTATACTTACTTCTAGGGAGAATAGTGAAATCAGTATAGTCCAAATCAAGAGATTAAAGCTGAGAAGTGACAGTGAAGTTATGCAGGCGGACTCATGTTTGTTGGTCATACTATCTATGTTAAAATGTTGGTGACCGGAAGGGTTTTACGGGTCATACCTCAGGCACTTGGTGCTTTATTCCCGATATTTTGACCTTGGATAATCGGACATTCTCACATCAGGCTCATTTAGTTCCTTAAGTGCGACCGTCCCGATCCATCTTGCGTTTGCCGCTGAAGACTCTGTCAATTTTGTGGATAGGTGGATGGCTTTTTTCTGGAGATCCACATTTCTCTTGCCAATATTTCTCAGAGCCCAATTGACGGCCTTTTTGACATAAGTTCTTTCGTCATGACTGTGCTCCTCAATCAATAGGAGCAATTCCTCGAATGTTCTATTCTCTTCATTTTTGGCTGCCATGCAATAGCCTGCCATGGTGGCAAATGATGCTCTATTTTCAAATTCAGCTAGGCGCTTTGACCATTCATGGATTTTGGGTAGGGCAAATGGACTCTTGGCAAATAGAGCCAAGCAGAATGAATCACAGATTTCCCAGTTTTCAAAATCTGACACCCAGCGATCCATAAGCTCTGGAGTCAGATTTTTGACTTGGAAGACTTTGCTGCACAGCAAGCGTGCTTCGTAGATGCCAGTATCGTATAATGCCAATGCAAGTTCATCGGTTTTGACGATCGTCTTGGCAATATCGTTGAGGCTTTTCTGGAAGACTCCGAGGGAGTTGTCCGCTGTGATGCCAAATTTCTTCGCCTTGTAGGTGACAATGGTACTGTCTGCCTGTGCTTTGAGCAGCTGGAGTATTTGATCGACAGATAAGGGCTTTCGCATTTTACTCAGTGAGAGGTGTAGTGCAATTGTTCAAATAGGTTTTCTGAAGCCCTTAGCCAACAATCTTTTGTAAACTCTTCTTCCCATTTCTTGCGTATGTACGGATCATCCTGCACCTGGCTGTTTCCCCAGCCCTGGCCCATCCACATGGTCTGTCGATCCCAGTTGGCATTGATATAAGCAAAAGCCTTGATATTATCATCTTCATGGATCTCTCTCAGCACGCGTTCATACCAGTTGGACCAATGCTTTTTGGCCTTGCCTTTGTGAATTTTGAGTCTGGGTGTTGCTTCTGCGATCATGATGGGTTTGGAGCGCTTTCGCGCAAATGCTTTGATCTTCTCACCCATATGCTGTCCGTCAAATTGTGAATAGCCCATCCAGTTGACATATTCGTCTCCAGGATACCAGTCTTCAATATTGATATAGTTGAGACCTGCTGATTGCCAGACATAAGAAATATTATTGACCTCAAGGCTATCCATGTGGTGGACAATGTGTTTCCATGCTTTGACGAAAGCTCTAGGTTCATATCGATTCCAAGGTCCTTCAAATTCATAGCCAATGCGAAGAAAGATAGGCCGGTCTTGGTTCTTGATCCATTGACCCAATCTGTTGATGTTATAGTCTTTCTTCCCAGCGGCGATGTCATCTAGCATATCGACGAGGTAGAGTCCAATCACGAGGACTGAATTGTCAAAGCTTGGATCGTCGACATAACACTGTGCGCAGATATCTCCAGCACCCCAATTGGTGACTTCAGTGAGTCCTGTGAGACTTTCGATGGATGTATAGGTCGTAATGCCAGCGGGTGTCTCTAGGTGGTCGACATAGCCGTTGTAGTACTGTGGTAGCCCACCCACAGAATTGGCATCCTGACCGATAATCAACAGCTTTTGCCCCTCTGGCGGCTCAAACTTGGCCTTTCCGAAATCAGCACTACTCTGAGCATGACCAGTCATACAGCTGGATAAGATGCCGGTCGTAGCGATAAGGGCCGATAAGATTCGTTTGCACATGGAGATCAGTATACCCATTGATATAGGTGAAAGTACTAAGCTCGAGGCCTCTTTTTGTGATAGTCGCGCGTTGCAGCATCATAAGCCTGAGGCAAAAATGTTAAAGTTGAAAAATAAAATAACGAAAAAAATAATATAGCAGAATAAAATATAAATAAGTATAAAAATACAGTATAAAAAATCTAAAAAAGTAATTTGTAGCACATAAGCCAAATTATATTTGGAAAAATTACCTTGTTTTTTCCCGATTGCGCAGTACCTTAGTGTCAAACTGAACCACTTACTATGAGACTAAGTATTACGCTTTGCCTTTCGGCATTTTTTGTTCTGACCTCAATGGCGCAGGTCAGCCTACCGATCACCTTCGAAGATACTGCGATGATCAACTATGATCTAGCGGATTTTGGTGGCAATGCCTCCATGATCATCGCTGATCCAGAAGACGCCAACAATCTGGTTGTCCAATCCATCAAGACTGATGTTGCTGAGCTCTGGGCTGGCACAGTAGCTGGCGGAGCTGGACTCACAGCGCCAGTACCCTTCACGACGGATGACACCAAGATGAGTGTCCGTGTCTGGTCACCAGATGCAGGTATTCCAGTACGACTCAAGGTCGAAAACAACTTTGATCCTACGGTCAGCGTAGAGACCGAAGCGACGACAAGCTCAGCTGGCGCTTGGGAGACATTGGAGTTTGATTTTTCCAATGAAGCTCCCGGTACAGCAGCCCTCAACCTTGACAATGTCTATGACAAGGTCGCGATCTTCTTCAACTTTGGTACCACTGGTGCAGAGGCCGGAGAAAAGACCTACTACTGGGATGACGTGTCCTTCGTCGAGGGCGGTGGAAATGGTGGAGAAAAATCTCAAGTTGATCTGCCTATCACATTTGAAGACACAGCAGGCGTGGATTATGCGCTCGTTGATTTTGGCGGAAACGCCTCTATGATCATCACTGATCCAGAGGATGCTTCAAATACTGTAGTGCAGAGCACGAAGACTGATGTGGCAGAGCTATGGGCAGGAACCACTGCGGGTGGTGAAGGGCTAGCATCAGCTGTACCATTCACGATGGAAGATACCAAGATGAGCGTCCGAGTATGGTCACCAGATGCAGGTATTCCTGTGAGACTGAAAGTAGAAGATGCCACAGATCCAACCATCAGCGTGGAAACAGAGGCTATGACCACTACAGCAGCAGCTTGGGAAACACTCGAGTTTGACTTTAATAATGAGGCGCCAGGAACAGCTGCGCTCAACATTGCCAATACATATGACAAGGCATCAATCTTCTTCAACTTTGGGACTACCGGAGCAGATGCAGGTGAAAAGACCTACTACTGGGACGATGTACAGTTTGTAGAAGGTGGTGGAAATGGTGGAGAGAAAGCTCAGGTAGATCTACCTATCACATTTGAAGACACAGCAGGCGTGGATTATGCGCTTGTTGATTTTGGCGGAAACGCCTCGATGATCATCACTGATCCAGAAGATGCTTCAAATACTGTAGTGCAGAGCATCAAGACTGAGACTGCAGAGCTATGGGCCGGAACCACGGCCGGTGGTGAAGGACTAGCATCGCCAGTTCCATTCACGATGGATGATACCAAGATGAGCGTCAGAGTATGGTCACCAGATGCAGGTATACCTGTGAGACTGAAAGTAGAGGATGCTACTGACCCTACGATCAGCGTAGAGACAGAGGCTATGACCACTGCAGCTGCTGCTTGGGAAACATTGGAGTTTGACTTCAGCAATGAAGTAGAAGGGACAGCTGCTCTCAACATCGCCAACACATATGACAAGGCGTCAATCTTTTTCAACTTTGGTACGACCGGTGCTGATGCAGGTGAGAAGACTTATTTCTGGGATGATGTCCAGTTTGTAGAAGGTGACACTGGTGCAAAAGATCTTCCAGCCCTTCCGATCACTTTTGAGGATACAGCAGGAGTAGATTACAACCTCGCTGATTTTGGCGGAAACGCCTCTATGATCATCGCCGATCCAGAAGATGCGACTAACCTCGTGGTGCAGTCCGTCAAGACCGACGTGGCTGAGCTATGGGCTGGTACCGTGGCAGGTGGAGCAGGACTAGCATCGCCTGTGCCGTTCACGATGGACGATACCAAGATGAGCGTAAGAGTATGGTCGCCAGACGCAGATATTCCAGTGAGACTCAAAGTAGAGAATAATGTAGATCCTACCATCAGTGTAGAGACAGAAGCGCGTACCACTACTGCTGGCGCCTGGGAAGTTCTTGAGTTCAACTTTGCTGATGAAGCTCCAGGTACCGCGGCACTCAATCTTGATAATGTCTATGACAAAGTAGCGATCTTCTTCAACTTTGGTACAACTGGAGCTGATGCAGGTGAGAAGACTTACTACTGGGATGATGTGCAGTTTGTAGAGGGTGGTGGTACTGGCAACAAAGAAATGCCTGCACTTCCGATCACATTCGAAGACACTGCGACCGTTGATTACAATCTTGCAGACTTTGGAGGCAATGCATCCATGATCATCGTAGATCCAGAAGATGAGACTAATCTTGTGGTACAGTCTATCAAGACTGATGGTGCCGAACTATGGGCTGGAACCGTGGCCGGTGGGGCAGGACTTGCCTCAGCAATTCCATTTACGATGGAAGACACCAAGATGACCGTCAGAGTATGGTCTCCTGATGCAGATATTCCTGTCAGATTGAAAGTAGAGAATGCTGTAGATCCTACAATAAGCGTAGAGACTGAAGCTCGTACGACTACTGCAGGAGAATGGGAGACTTTGGTTTTTGATTTCTCGATGGAGGTAGACGGCACAGCTCCATTGAACATTGCAAACACTTATGATAAGGTAGCGATCTTCTTCAACTTTGGTACGACTGGTGCCGACGCTGGTGAGAAGACTTACTACTGGGATGATGTTCTCTTTGGAGATGGTACGATCTCTACTGATAACTTGGTCAGCAGTGATCAGTGGACACTGGCTCCTAATCCCAATGATGGTCGCTTCACGCTATTGAGCAAGGACGAGACTGCAGAAATTATCCGATTGGATCTATTTGATTCTGCTGCAAAGCCTGTTGCTAGCCTTGAAAGATCACAAATCACAGGAGATGTGCAGTTTGATGGTCTAGATGCTGGTCAATATATCCTGCGTATCCAATCTACCACAGGCGTCACGATTAAGAAAGTGACTGTACTGCGGTAAAACAAAACACACAATCCAGAGAAAAAATGAGGAGACAAGCTCGTTTTTTCTCTGGTCTTTTTTCCTTTCGCCATTGTCGCAATGACAAGGACTGGAAGAAGTATAAGATCATGTATCAAGTCGTGGGCGTACCTCGAGTATGAAGAAAGCATGATATAACTCGTTGAAATCAAACTTGGTCACTCTTGACCAATAATACCTAGTCATGAAAAAAACCTCATTATTACTAGTCTTGCTGCTGCTCGGAATCTCTGGGGTCGTAGCTCAGAAAACTGTCAAGGTGGACTACAGCGACGATGGCATGAGACTACTAGTCGACGGTCAGCCATTGATGATCAATGGTATGAACTGGGATTACTTCCCGATTGGTACCAACTATACTTACAGCCTGTGGAATCAGCCTGATGATATCATTCAATCAGCGCTTGACGAGGAGATGGCGCTGCTCAAGAATATGGGTGTCAATGCCGTGCGTATGTATACAGGCGTTCCCGCCAAATGGATCACATATATCTACGAGAATTATGGCATCTACACCATGCTCAATCACTCCTTTGGTAGATATGGACTGACGGTGGAAGGTGTATGGATGGCCAATACAGAATATTCTGATCCGAAGGTCAGAAAACTACTCTTATCCGAGGTGTCGACCCTTGCTACTGAGTATGAAGGCACGCCAGGACTATTGATGTACTTGTTGGGGAATGAAAACAATTACGGACTCTTCTGGGGTGGAGCCGAGACAGAAGATATCCCCATCGAGGATAGAAAATCAACGATCAGAGCAAAGGCGATGTACAAGGTCTTCAATGAGGCGGCTGTAGCCATGAAGGCTATCGACAATTCACGACCTGTGGCTATGTGCAATGGTGATTTGCTTTTTATGGAGCTCATCGTAGAGGAGTGTAAGGATGTCGACATCTATGGGACAAATATGTATCGCGGAGTTTCTTTTGGAGATGCCTTTCAGCGTGTGAAAGATGAGTTTAATAAGCCAATTCTATTCACGGAGTTTGGCGCTGATGCCTTCAATGCCATCGACCAGCAAGAAGATCAGTACTCTCAGGCATATTATATGACAGGTAATTGGAAAGAAATATATGCCAATGCTGCAGGTCTAGGCCTGGCTGGAAATTCTATTGGAGGCTTCACCTTTCAGTTTAGCGATGGTTGGTGGAAATATGGTCAGACCAAAAATCTGGATGTCCATGATAATAATGCTTCTTGGAGTAATGGAGGATATCCAAGAGATCTTGCGCCAGGAGAAAATAATATGAATGAGGAGTGGTTTGGCGTCTGCGCTAAAGGGCCAACCAATTTCCGTGGGCTTTACACACTTTATCCCAGAGCGTCTTATTATTCTCTCAAAGAAGCTCATAGTTTCAAACCGTACATGGCTGGGACTACACCAGCCACAGTCGAAGCGCATTTCGATCAGATCAACCTGATGGACGCGGTGCTCAAGGCACGTGGTGACGCAGCGAGGATGAATGGACAACAAGGAAAGCTCATAAGTATCAGTGGCGTAAGGGCTGAGCTCACGACCTTTAATACCGGTGGTCATCTCATCGAAACACCAGTTTCGCCTGTACCCAATGCACGGAGCTATCCTGATGAACTAGGATTTGATCACATGCAATCTTTTTATTTTGGTGTGGAGGCGAAGCCTAGTTCCAATGTAAGAGCCAATGTATCATTCAATGCGGTCGGTAATGTTGCTGAAAATCCTATCAATGAAATATTTTATGAAAATAGAGCGAGACCATTCATAGTCAATGGACCGAATGGTCAAGAAGCCATCACCTCCAATGAAAGACTGCGGGTCTACCAAGCCGATATATCCTGGAATCACAAGTGGTTTGACCTGACAGGCTTTTACAGGACAGGTCACTATCATTGGGGATATGAGGGCGACTTTTTTGGTCTCTATCCAGAAGCCAATTACGGTCCCAATATTGATATCTACAATGGCGAGGCCCCATTGGGAATTGAGGTAGAAGGAAAAAAATCTTTGAAGGGATTGAAGATGGCTTTTGGTCCACAGCTGTGGTGGGGAGCCAACCCGGCCATCTTATTGAAGTATCATCGCGAGATCAAGGGTGTCGGTGTGACGGCTATCTTCCACGAAGATCTTGATGGGCAAGGACCCGCAGTGAGTTCCTTTGCAGTGCCCGTGCCACAGACGCGCAGAGCAACGATCCACCTTGAAAAAGAGATAGGCAAACTCGGCATAGAGCTCGGTGGTATCTGGGGTGGACAGCCACTCGTAGGTCGTGGATTTCAGATGATGAATGAAGACGATCCCACCGACAAGACTGCCTATCAAGCAGAGGTGGAAAATACTGATACTTGGGGTGGTAAAGTGAAGCTCACTTTCCAGTCAGGCCCATTCAACTGGTATGGCCAAGCAGCCGCACAAGGTCTCGTGGCCAACGGCGGTGCTGATTTGACCCGCACATTTACAGGATGGAGATTGAAGGATAGCGGAAGCGGAAATCAGTACAATGTGCTTTCCGGATTTACCTATACGATAGGAAAGTTTCAGATCGCTCCCAACTTCCTTTGGCAGAAGCCGATTGTCGGTCCAGTCGGTCCCGATGTAGAAGGTGCTGGAAGACCTCGGAATATTCTGGATGATCCATTTGCCGTAAGGGCCAATCGAGAAACTGTTGCAGGAGAGCTACTCATCACATACGATCCGACACCGGGTACATGGATGTACGAGTGGGACAACGATCGTGCAGAGGATGCCAAGTTCGCCATGAGTCTTGGTTTTGTCTTTCGACATCTACCTACGGTACAAGACGCACATATTGGGATCTTCGGTGACGGTCGTACCTTATTCGCGTTTCCAGGTTCTGCACCGGCTGAAGATCTCTGGGAGGTGCATGCGCGCATTGTCTCCAAGATCAATCCTGACTTTGGATTTGTGGCCAACATTTACGGAGGCGATGCCCAAGCAAATGGTAGTGATGCCAGACTGATCCAGCGATATGGCGGCGACGTCCGGATGATCTATAAAAATCTCAAGTTCGCTTCACATCTCAAGGTAGATGATTGGGGCCCATTTGATTATCACAGAGATTTCAACTTGACTTACCCTCTTCAAGTGATGGCCGATCTGTCTATTGGCGTAGGTAAGCCAAAGTGGTTTGAATTGCCCAATACGCGATTGGGTGTGAGGTATACTTGGAGATCGCTCGATCAGTTTTCTCCTCGATATTGTCCGATACGTACACCAGACGCCCGTGGCGAGCTTATTTGTGATCCGCTTGCGCCAAATTTTGATTTTGGTCGCGAGTGGGAATTCCGTACATATCTACAAGTAGCAATAGGTAAATAATCTTAACTCTAGAATACAGCCATGAAAAATACATTTATTCACAAGTGCAGTCTTTTTTGCTTAGCCCTTGTGCTATGTTTATCTGCATGCCAGAGAGATATTGAAGGGCTTGAGCCTGCTACCTTCCCTTCTATAGCAGAGGTTTTTATTGATGGGTTTAGTCCTGGATTGGAGTATGCCGCCTTTGGGGGATCAGTCGTCACTGGATTTAATGTAGACGAGGATGTGACCTATACAGGTACTGCCTCGATGAGATTTGAAGTGCCCGACGTAGGTGATCCAGCTGGAGCCTATGTAGGAGGTGCATATTTTGTGGAAGGCGGAAGAGATCTTTCAGGTTTTGATGTCTTGACTTTTTGGGCACGTGCTACGCGCAATGCCAACTTGGACGTCGTAGGTTTTGGGAATGATCTCGGGGAGCTCAAGCACGTCGCTACGATTAATAATGTGCCGGTCAATACCAATTGGCAGAAATACTACATACCGATTCCGGATCCTGCAGTCCTGACTCAGGAAAAAGGAATGTTCTATTACTCTGAAGGACCAGAAAATGGAGAAGGCTATACCTTTTGGATTGATGAGGTGAAATTTGAGAAGTCAGGCACTGTCGTGCAAAAAGAATCTGGCATTGTTGATGGACTGAATGATGCCCGCTCGGCAGAGACAGGTGATGTGATCAATGTTCCAGGGCTGTACTCATTATTTAATCTGCCGACAGGTAGAGATCTCAGAGTGGGCTTGGCTCCAGGGTATTTTGAATTTTCCTCTTCGGATGCCTCTATTGCTACCATCACAGAGAATAATGCCATTGCTGTCATTGACAGTGGAAGTACTACGATCACTGCCACTCTTGCTGGAGAAGCCTCCAAAGGATCACTGACGATCAATTCGACAGGTGCTCCTTTATTACCACTCAGTGCTGCACCCTCTCCGACGCGAAGCGCAGATAGCGTGCTCTCTCTTTATAGTAATGTGTATCAAGATGAGCAAGTTGACACTTGGAATACACGATGGCTTTATTCTACGGCCGAAGAGTCTTTTATCCAGATTGCTGGAGATGATGTCATCAGATATAAAAATCTCAACTTCGTCGGGATTGAGTGGCCTTCAGCTACCAAGGATATTTCAAGTATGACGCATTTCCATATGGATGTCTGGACTCCAGATCCTACATCCGCAGCGGCATTTAGAGTCTTACTGATTGATTTTGGTGCAGATAACAGCTTTGATGGCGGTGATGATACACAGCACGAGATGACTTTCAATGCTCCGACTCTGCAAACTGGAGAGTGGTTTAGTATAGATGTGCCACTATCTAGTTTTTCTGGATTGACCGGAAGGAGAAATCTTGCACAACTGGTGCTGTCTGGTGATCTGCCCAATGTGCTGATCGACAATGTTTATTTCTATCGGACTGGATCTACATCTGGAAATGATAGTCCTGAGATGGCTGCTCCTTCTCCGACGCGTGACCCTGGATCAGTGATTTCGATCTTCAGCGACGCGTATAGCAATGTTCCTGGGACCAATTTCAATCCTGACTGGGGACAAGCCACACAGGTATCAGAGCTGAGTGTAGCTGGAAATAATACCCTTCTATATGCAGGGCTCAACTATCAAGGCACCGAGCTTGCATCACCTATCGATGTGAGTGCTATGACACATTTTCACATAGATGTATGGACAGCCAATAGCTCTGCGTTGAATACCTTTTTAATCAGCAATGATCCTACCATGGAAAAAGGAGTTGCAGTCAATGTGCCAACTGCAGGATGGCTTCAGCTCGATATTCCACTCTCGGATTTTACACCAGTCGAATTGAACAAGATATTCCAGCTAAAATTTGATGGTGCTGGTGATATCTACTTAGATAATATCTACTTCTACAATGAAGGAAGTGGAGGAGATGAACCGACGATCGGTGCGCCTGATCCTACAAGAGACGAGGGTAGTGTGATTTCTATTTTCAGTGATTCCTACACAGATGTCGCAGGTACCAACTTCAATCCAGATTGGGGACAAGCCACTCAGACATCCATCATCGATGTAGCTGGCAATAATACGCTTCTCTATGCTGGATTGAATTATCAGGGAACTGAACTAGCCAGTCAGATAGATGTCACGTCTATGACGCATCTGCACTTTGATGTATGGAGTAGAAATAGTGACAATCTCATGGCATTCCTCATCAGTGCAGATCCGACCACAGAGACCTTTCAGTCTATCAATATGCCTACTACAGGTTGGTTACAAGTTGATATCGCCTTAACGGAATTCTCGCCCGTCGAGCTGAATAAGATCTTCCAGTTCAAATTTGAAGGAAATGGAGATGTCTACTTGGATAATATATATTTCTACGCCGAGGGCGTCGGTGGGGATGAGCCTACGACTGGAGCTCCTGCGCCCACGAGAGATGCCGCTAAGGTCATATCGATCTTCAGTGATGCATATGATGATGTAGCAGGCACCAACTTTAATCCTGATTGGGGACAATCTACTCAGACATCGATCATCGATGTGGTAGGTAATAGTACCTTGTTGTATGATGGACTCAACTATCAAGGAACCGAGCTTGCAGGGCAGATAGATGTGACAAGCATGACTCACCTGCATATCGATGTCTGGACCAATAATAGCAACTTATTGGAAGCCTTTATCATCAGTGAAAATCCCACGACAGAAATTGGCATACCCTTAAATGTGCCAACGACAGGTTGGCTACAGGTGGATATTCCTCTGTCTGATTTTACACCAGTAGAATTGAATAAGATTTTCCAATTCAAATTTGAAGGTAACGGGGATATTTATCTTGACAATTTGTATTTCTATCAAGAGTAGTCTGCCGATTTAAATTGAATTGAGATGAAGTGGAATACGATACTATGCATCGCAGGGTTGGCCTTGATGATGGTGCAATGCGAGGATGGGCCAGAGGAAAAAAGCTGGACCCTTGTATGGCAAGATGAATTTGACGGAGCTGAGGGAGAATCACCGGATCCTACGAAATGGGGATTTGACATTGGGACAGATTGGGGAAACCAACAATTGGAGTTTGATACAGATCGACCAGAAAATGCTTCCCTCGATGGTGAGGGAAATTTGAGGATCGTGGCAAGAAGGGAGTCCTTTGGAGGACGGGCATTTACCTCGGCCCGCATGACCACTCAGGGTAAATTTGGCCAGACTTATGGTCGCTTTGAAGCGCGTATGCAGATGCCTCTTGGGCAAGGATTGTGGCCGGCTTTTTGGCTCTTGGGAGAAAATATCGACGAGGTGAGTTGGCCGCAATGTGGAGAAATCGATATCATGGAATACAGGGGACAAGAGCCTCAGATCGTCCATGGCTCACTTCATGGCCCAGGCAACTTTGCAGGGCAAGCTCTCACACAAAGCTTTACCCTTCAGAATGATCGCTTCGATGTTGGTTTTCATCTATTCGCAGTAGAATGGGACGAAAATGGTATTAGCTATTTTGTTGATGATCGACTCTACTATCAGATCAAACCTGAGGACACTGGCGAGTGGGTATTTAATGCACCATTTTTTATCATCGTCAATGTGGCTGTCGGTGGCAATTACGTTGGTCCTCCCAATGAATCTACTGCATTTCCACAGACTATGCTTGTAGACTATGTCAGAGTATACCGTGAAGAGTGAAGATGAAATCAAAATGAATGACAAAACACAGAGTGTGCAGATAGAGATGTTGAATAAAAAGGAGCCAGGCTTGAGCCAAGTTGAGCTCGATGGAGAGAGCTATTTCCAAATTGATCAGCTCACCGAGATGAGACCTTTTTTGATGAGCATCGTCAGTGCTTCCAATCACTGGATGTTTGTCTCAAGCAATGGAGGACTCTCAGCAGGAAGGACCGATAGTGAGCATGCAATCTTTCCATACACCACGGATGACAAGATTATCAGTAGCTCAGAGACGACTGGCCCAAAGACGATCATTCGAGTCGTCGATGGGGATCAGCTTGTCGTATGGGAACCCTTCTCCATTCGTCAGGATCCAAAACTCATCGCGCGTTCTCTACTTAAGAGTTACTGCGGAAATAAACTGCGATTCGTAGAGTATCATCACTCCCTTGAGATGACATTCTCCTATGAGTGGAAGTCGAGTGACCAATACGGATTTATCAGAGAATCTCAATTGGAAAATCACGGATCGGACTCCCGTAAAGTTGAGATTCTGGATGGAGTGCAAAATCTGATGCCAGCCAATGTCTCGTCACGTCTGCAGACATTTTACAGCAATCTTGTTGATGCCTACAAGCGCTCAGAACTTGATGAAGATTCCAAGCTTGCAATGTACGCTTTATCAGCACAGATTGTCGATCGAGCAGAGCCAGCAGAGTCGCTTTTGGCCAATGTTGCTTGGTCAACTGGTCTGTCAGAGGCCAAAATACTCTTGTCTTCTCAACAGCTGGACGACTTTAGGTTCCAAGGTCTCGTGCAGCAAGAAACTGACATTAAAGCAGAGAAGCCAGCATATTTTCTTGTGAGTGAGCTGTACTTGGCACCTGGCTCAATAGAATCTTGGAGAATTATCCTCGATGTAGCCAAAGATCACAGAAAAGTAGAGGACTTGATAGAGCAGATTGCTACTGAGATGTCGGTTGATAAATCGCTCAGTGAAGATATAGTACGAGGTGATGAGAACTTGATCCAGCTCCTCGCTGCCAGTGATGCATTTCAGGCGACCAATCAGCCATCACATGATGCAAGACATCTGTCCAATGTCCTCTTCAACATCATGCGTGGAGGCATTTTTGATCAGAACTATAAAATAGAGAAAAAGGATTTTTTGACTTTCGTCAAAATGTCCAATCGACAAGTGTATCAGGCTAATCAGTCTGTTCTGGATGCCATGCCTGCTTTCTCAGACAAGGGCGAACTCATAGAGCATATCTCTAGGCTAGAGGATATCCATCTCATGCGACTGGCCAAAGAATACATGCCTCTCAAGTTTAGCAGAAGACATGGGGATCCGAGTCGCCCATGGAATATTTTCAATATCAACTTGGTCGATGAGCATGGAGGAAAGATTCTTGATTATCAAGGTAACTGGAGAGATATCTTTCAAAACTGGGAGGCTCTGGCATGGTCTTATCCGCATTTTTGCGAAAGCATGATCTTCAAGTTTTTCAACTTGACGACCTATGACGGATACAACCCATATCGTGTCTTGAAAAATGGATTTGATTGGGAGGAGATAGAGCCGGATGATCCCTGGTCGTATATTGGCTATTGGGGAGATCATCAGATCATTTATTTGCTCAAGCTCTTGGAGTTTTCTGCTAGTCTCGGAGATAACAATATCATGCGACGGCTTGATGAGGAAATATTTGTCTATGCACAAGTTCCATATCAGATCAAAAGCTTCTCTGATATCTGTAGAGATCCTCAAGATACCATAGAGTTTGATCATGAGCTCAATGAAAAGCTCAGAGCAGGGATGAAAAAACATGGGAGTGATGCGGCATTGGTACGGTGTGATGGTGAGATTTATCGTGTCAACTTGACGGAAAAGTTGTTGTCACTCCTACTGGCCAAAATGGCCAATTTTATTCCTGAAGGTGGAATCTGGATGAATACCCAGCGACCTGAGTGGAATGATGCCAACAATGCCCTTGTGGGTAATGGTGTGTCGATGGTCACACTTTATTATCTCAGGAGATTCGTGTCTTTTTGGTCTAGCCAGATAGAGAGTCTTTCTGTAAATGAGGTTGCGGTTTCTGCACAGATGCATGATCAGTGGTCTGCAATGAATGACGCTCTCCATCGTCACAAAGCACTACTGAGAAGTTCGATCTCAGATGAGGACCGATGGTCTCTCATGAGTACACTTGGAGAAGCCGCAAGTAAATTTCGTTCGGAGTATTATGAGCGCGGAGTCGGTTCTAAGAAAAAACAAATTTCCATTTCTGATTTGAGGAGTTTTCTGCGTGTTTCGCAGGATTTCCTAGATCATAGTATACGAGCCAATCGTCGCCCTGATGGGCTCTATGAGTCCTATAATCTCATTAGTTTACAGGGGGATAAGGCATCGGTTGATCACCTAGACTTGATGCTTGAAGGTCAAGTCGCTGCGATCAGCTCTGGCACCATCAAGGGTGAGGAGCTGGCAGCATTGCTCAAGGCCATGAAGGCTAGTACTATTTATCGTCAAGATCAAAGGAGCTATGTTCTTTATCCAAACAAGGATTTGGATGGATTCAGAAAGAAAAATGATATAAAAACGAGCTCCAAGGATGAGCGAGATAAGTTGCAAAAAATCAGCCAAGAGATGCAGAATATACTAGTCCAAGGGAAAGCTGGTAAATTGCATTTTCATCATTCTTTGAGCAACGCGGCAAGGTTGATGGATGCCCTGGATGGTAGTTATGTTACTCTAGATTCGGACAGTCGACAGCTTCTGCTCCGACTATACGAGGAGACTTTTAATCACAAGGAATTTACCGGGCGTTCTGGGACATTTTTTGCCTATGAGGGCTTGGGATCCATCTATTGGCATATGGTGTCCAAGCTGCGCTTAGCGGTCTTGAAAAATATACGAAGCTTCCAGGCACAAGGGGCCAGTCCAAGCTTGATCTCAGAGTTGGTAGAGCTTTATGAGGAGATTGTAGATGGGATTGGTGCTCAGAAGTCTCCACAGGAGTATGGTGCTTTCCCTACCGATCCCTATTCACATACACCAGCTAATCGGGGCGCACAGCAGCCAGGTATGACAGGTCAAGTCAAAGAGGACATTGTCGCGAGATTTGGAGAACTCGGAATCTCAATGAATGATGGTTGTTTGATATTCGAGCCGTCGATTTTATTGAGAGAAGACTTTTTTACCGAAGCAGGACGCTTTCACTATATCAATTTGGCAGGGAATCCTGTCGACATTGAAGTGAACTCTGGTGAGCTGGGATTCACAATTTGTCAGGTGCCTATACTTTATCATCAGGGAGAAGAAGACAAGATTAAAGTCATGACGACTGCTGGCAACGCTGAGGAGCTTAAGGGTTCGAGGCTTTCGCCAAAATGGTCAGAAATCGTGATCAGCCGTACGGGTGAGATCGAAAAGATAGTAGTGCATTTCAAAAACTCTCGGCTGAATACTTAGGATGAGAAGTTCAAGGCCTAATGAAGCTTTTATTTCAAGGTATCATCTACTAGGATTGATACTTATAGCACTGCTGCAATACTCATGTAACAATACCCACGAACATCAACCAATGAAATCAAATCATCAAAAGATCACGGCTCGGCAGATATTAGGAAATCCCGAGTACCAGGCGATATCATATGGAGGCTATCGACGCAACAGTCGTGACATTCAACCGACAGTGTTGGAGGTCATGGAAGATATGCGTTTACTCCACGCCATGGGCATTCGAGTCTTACGCACATACAATACCAAACTAGCGCATGCGACTACGACATTGGAGGCGATTCGAAGATTGAAAAATCAGAATCCAGACTTTGAGATGTATGTGATGATCGGAGCTTGGATCAATTGCGAAGGTGCTTTTGGCGGAAGCCCAAATCATGATGCACAAGACTATCCTGAGAACAAAGGAGAGATAGAACGAGCGATCCAGATGGCCAGGGACTATCCAGATATCGTCAAGATTATTGCCGTAGGAAATGAGGCGATGGTGAAATGGGCTGCGAGTTATTTCGTGCAGCCGGATATCATCTTGGAGTGGGTGAATTATCTACAAGAGCAAAAGCAACAGGGTGAGTTGCCTGCTGATCTTTGGATTACAAGTTCTGACAATTTTGCATCGTGGGGCGGTGGCGATACGATTTACCATGTGCCCGCTCTTGAAGAGCTGATCAAGGCAGTGGACTTTGTCTCTTTACACACATATCCAATGCATGACACGCATTACAACCCCGAGTTTTGGGGACTAGAGAGAGATGAGTTGGAACTAAGCGAAAAGGAGAAGGTCAAAAGAGCCATGCTGCGTTCGTTGCAATATGCTCAGAAGCAGTATGAAAGTACAAAGGCGTATGTCCAGAGCATAGATCCTTCAAAAGATCTACATATCGGAGAGACAGGTTGGGCGAGTGCCTCCAATGGTTTTTATGGAGAAGCTGGTTCCAAGGCAACAGATGAATTTAAGCAAGCACTGTACTATCAGTACGTCAGAGATTGGACGAATAAAGCAGGGATCTCATGTTTTTATTTCGAAGCCTTTGACGAGATATGGAAAGATGCTGGAAATCCTGGTGGCTCCGAAAATCACTTTGGCGTATTTACGCTCGATGGTCAGGCCAAATGTGCGATTTGGAATGAAGTAGATGAGGGCATTTTTGATGGACTAGGCAGGTCTGGAAACGAGGTGAGAAAGACTGTAGAAGGAGATTCGACCATCATGTTTCAGAAGGTCTCTTTGCCGGAAACAGTATTTTGATCACCAAGAGAGCTCATATGTCATGAACCCCAAAAACCTACTGTATGTCCTTACTCTTGCCTTGTTGTCTCTTCTATTTACTGCATGTCAACAAGAAGAGTTGATGAAGGTCAAAATTTATGAGACTTCGGCCAGCGGTTCCAAGCTCAAAGAGCTGATGCCATTGCCCGCTCAACAGCAGTCTAAGCAGTCGATACGAGTCAAATTACATCCTGAGCAGAAGTATCAGCGGATCACAGGAATTGGTGGCTCGTTTACAGAGTCAAGTGCCTACTTGATTTCACAGTTGGGGGAAGACAATCAGAAGAAGATCATGGAGGCCTATTTTGGTGACAGCGGCGCCAAGTATAGTCTCACGAGAACACATATCAACTCCTGTGACTTTTCGCTTTCTCAATATGCCTATGCTGAGACACCCGATGACTATGATCTCAAGAGCTTCGATATTGCTCATGACAAGAAATACTTGATTCCAATGATCAAGCGAGCACAGCAAGTCTCCTCTGACGGCTTTGGGATCATTGCCTCACCTTGGACAGCACCTCCTTGGATGAAAGATAATAATGACTGGGTCGGAGGAAAACTCAAAGATGAATGTCGTGAATCCTGGGCGCTGTATTTTTCAAAGTATTTATCTGCCTACAAAAATGAAGGAATAAATATTTGGGGTGTCACCGTAGAGAATGAGCCGCTTGGGAATGGGAACAACTGGGAGAGTATGCACTACACGCCCAAGGAAATGACGGATTTTGTATTGGACTACTTAGGGCCAAGATTGGCGTCAGATGGATGGGGAGAGATCAAGATCCTTGGCTATGACCAAAATCGTGAGCACCTAGAAGAGTGGGTGGATGAGATGTATCGGGATGAAACTGCGAGTAAGTTCTGGGCCGGTACAGCTGTCCATTGGTATGCGAGTACTTTCGATGTATTCCCTGATGCGCTAGACTATGCCCATGCCAAAGCTCCGGATAAGCACATCATTCAATCAGAAGGATGCGTCGACGCGGAAGTTCCACACTGGCGAGATGATGCTTGGTATTGGTCTGAGGAAGCCACGGATTGGGGATGGGACTGGGCGCCTGAAGAAGACAAGAAATATCATCCCAAGTATCGACCGACTCACCGCTATGCAAGAGATATCATTGGTTGCCTCAACCATTGGGTAGACGGATGGGTCGATTGGAACATGGTGCTAGATCGTCAAGGTGGACCCAATTGGTTCAAAAATTGGTGTGTTGCTCCTGTGATCGTGGATACGGAAGCTGATGAGGTATATTTTACACCATTGTACTATGTGATGAGCCAGTTTAGTCGATTTATTCGACCAGGTGCTTACAGGATTGCGATGCAGTTAGAGGATCCTGACATTTTGGCGACAGCCGTAGAAAATCCAGATGGGAGTATTGTGTTGGTGTTGTTTAATCCAGGGAGAATGGACAAGGAGATCGAAATCAATCTTGGTGACAAACACAGCCATACTTGGATCGGAAAACAGTCTTTGCAAACAATAATTATTCCAAGCTAGAAAAATCAAAGCCATGTCATCAACTAGTACAAAAGTCCCCTTTGGCCAAAAGGTAGCATTCGGCATTGGAATGCTTGCCAATCAGATGTTTCCTGCTGTACTGGGAATATTTATGGTTGTACTCGTACAAGACCTGGGTTTCCCAGGCTGGATGTGGGGTGTATTGTTTTTTCTTCCGCGAATCATGGATTCCATCACGGATCCGATTATGGGATTCATTTCTGACAATACCAAGTCAAAGTGGGGGCGAAGAAGACAGTATGTGTTTGTGGGGGCTATGGTTATGGGCTTGTGCTTCATCATGATGTGGCAGATGCACAAGAGCGATGGAGTGGATCACAACTTTATGTACTTTCTACTTTGGTCTTTGGGATTTTATATAGGCTTGACCATTTTCAGCGTACCGTACGTGGCTATGGGCTATGAGATGAGCAATGACTTTCATGAACGCACCAATATTATGGCTGTGGCCCAGTGGATTGGTCAATGGGCATGGGTGATCGCGCCTTGGTTTTGGGTGATCATGTATGACCAAGGCTGGTTTCCATCCGCAGATGTCGCTACCCGAGAATTGGCCATATGGGTCGGGATTATTTGTATGCTCTTTGCCATGGTGCCTGCTATTTTTATTAAAAGTAAATCAACCGTTGACGAAGATTATTCGCCTCTCAATTTTGGGAGTATTGGTTCGAGTCTCAAGGAGCTTTGGAGCAATTTCAAACAGGCATTCAGATCTAGGCCTTTTGTGAAACTGTGTATATCGACCTTTTTTATCTTCAATGCTTTCAACACCATTGCGAGTTTCTCATTTTTTATCATCATTTACCATTTATTTGATGGTGATTCTGGTGCGGCTGGAATATGGCCGACGCTCTTCGGCAGTGTGGGTGCTTTGATTACAACGTTTGCGGTAATCCCTACAGTAGCTTGGTTGTCAAAGAAAGTGGGCAAGAAAATGGCTTTCATGATATCACAGTCCATTTCCATTTTGGGATATATTTTACTGTGGTTTTTATTTGTGCCAGGGAAGCCCTATATGTTCCTTTTTGCCCTACCATTCTTTTCCTTTGGAATAGGAAGCCTATTTACCTTGATGATGTCGATGACTGCAGATGTTATTGATCTGGATGAATTGCAATTTGGCAAGAGACGTGAAGGTGTATTTGGCGCCATTTACTGGTTTATGGTCAAGATTGGTTTTGCTTTCGCTGGGGGACTCGGTGGATTGATGATGAGTCTCGTAGGATTTGAATCAGGCGCTGAGACTCAAACTGAGTCTGCCATGATAGGAATGAGATTCTTCTTTTCTGGGTTCCCAATACTCGGTACTCTTGTTGCTCTTTATTTGATGAGAAATTATGACATCACCGAGGAGAGAGCCAACGAAATTCGAGCTGAATTGGACAAGCGCAAAGCAGTGCCGCTAGACATTCAAAGTTCCTCCTCTGCAGGACGGAAACTCAAGGATTTTGTACCAAATACAATTTTTACTGGCTTAAGCACAGATGTAGATTTCGACCGTATGTCTCGATCAGACGTGCAGAAGCTTTTTAGATCAACGCTTGATAACGGACTGTCAGGGATTTGCTTTAGTCCTTATACCGAAGGACAGAGTGTCGGCGACCAACTAACTAGGGATCAGATAGTGAGAAGGATGAAAGTCCTCAGTCCATATACAAATGCCGTCCGATCATTCTCTTGTACTGATGGCAACGAGATGATTCCTGTCGTCGCTAAGGAGATGGGTATGACGACGATGGTAGGGGCATGGATCGGCTCCGATCAGAAGAAGAATGAAGCAGAGCTCGAGAACTTGATAAAGTTGGTCAAAGACGGCATGGTGGATATTGCTGTTGTGGGTAACGAAGTACTGCTTCGGGGTGATGTAAGCCTAGAAGCACTGCTTGCATATATCAAGAGAGTAAGGGAAGCTGCACCTGATATCAAAGTGGCCTATGTTGATGCCTACTACATTTTTGCCGAGAATCCCAGATTGGTCGATCACTGCGATATCATCTTAGCCAATTGCTATCCATTCTGGGAAGGAAGTGCTCTGGAGGTATCTACAGGGCATTTGCAAGGCATCTATGACTACTTATCACGGCACGCCAAAGGAAAGAAGATTATTATCTCTGAGACAGGATGGCCGAGTCAAGGAGGTAAAGTAGACCAGGCAGAGGCCAATGAGCTCAACGCCATGAAGTACTTTATCAATGTTGATCGGTGGAGAAGGGACAAAGGCTTGGATTTGTATTACTTCTCGTCATTTGATGAGTCATGGAAGGTCCATCAAGAGGGAGATGTCGGTGCAAGATGGGGAATATGGGATGCATCAGAAAAATTGAAGTATTAAGCAACTATGTCATTCAGATCAGGCGTAAGATTTAATGTAGGGCATTTTGGTCGTCGAGAATTTAGGACGGACGAGCTTGTGTCCCTCTTTTTGCACGAGCTCAACCAGGGCATGCATGGCATCTGCTTTAGCATGTATCGTGATGGTCAAGGACCCGGAGATGTGATATCTGAGGAGCAGGTGCGACAGCGCATGGAAATCTTGAAGCCCTACATGTCTTGGGTTCGCTCTTTTTCTTGCATTGAGGGCAATGAGTATGTCCCACGTATTGCTAAGAGCATGGGCATTAAGACGATGGTCGGAGCTTGGCTGGGAAGTGATTTGGATCTCAATGAGAAGGAGATCGATGGGCTCATTGCCTTGGCGCGTGATGGCCATGTCGATATCGCGGCTGTTGGAAATGAAGTCCTCTACAGGCAAGATCTTAGTGATGAACAACTACAAGGATACATTCAACGTGTCCAGGTTGCGTTGCCCCATATCCCGGTGGGTTATGTCGATGCCTACTATGAGTTTGAGTTAAGACCTTGGATCTCGGAGATGTGTGATGTGATTTTGGCCAATTGTTATCCTTTCTGGGAGTTTTGTCCTATAGAGTATTCCCACATCTACATGAAGGAGATGTATTACCGCGCCAAGAAAGCAGGTCGTGGCAAACCGGTGATCATTACGGAGACGGGCTGGCCGAGTCATGGGTCACCTCAAGAAGCCTCAGTCCCATCAGAGGTGAACTTCATGCGATACTTCGTAGAAGCTCAGCGCTGGTCGCGTGAGGATGACATTCCCATGTTTTACTTCTCATCTTTTGATGAGTCTTGGAAAGTTGGCGCAGAAGGCGACGTTGGTGCATTTTGGGGAATCTGGGACAAGCAGGAACGACTCAAGTTTCGCTAGCGGGCTTTCGCCCAAATGGTCTAATGTCTTACTTTTGCGCAGCGATCAGAGCAACGGAGAGTTGGCCGAGTGGCTTAAGGCGCACGCTTGGAAAGCGTGTATACCTCAAAAGGGTATCAAGGGTTCGAATCCCTTACTCTCCGCAGAGAGCGCATTCCTCTGATCGCCATTCCACAAGACATTGCTAAGTAAGAAAAATCTGAGCTTGCTCAGAGATTTTTCTGCGTGCAATGTCCTGAGCGTTAGCGAAGAGGAATGGCGTTTTGACCTTCGGAGGGGACAGGGATCACCGCGTGAATCCCTGCGTGCTTGCACTCGGAGAATTTGATTCGAGGATTGGTCTGAGCGTTAGCGAAAAGGAATGGCGTTTTGACCTTTGGAGGGGACAGGGATCACCGCGTGAATCCCTTGAGCTTGCTCAGAGATTTTTCTGCGTGCAATGTCCTGAGCGTTAGCGAAGAGGAATGGCGTTTTGACCTTCGGAGGGGACAGGGATCACCGCGTGAATCCCTGCGTGCTTGCACTCGTAGATTTTGATTCGAGGATTGTGAGGAGCGGTAGCAACAGAGCTTGTTGCACATTTTCCTGCTATGAAAGATTACAAAGAGGAAGTTGTGTTTTCAGAAGACTCAATATTAGATCTTGAGGGTTTGAAAGAAATGGTTTATTTGCGAAAAGGTGAAATACCCTAAGACTAGTTTATCAATTCTATCACACCTGTCCAAAACGTTTTTGCGCCACGAAAGAAGTCGTAAAAATCCGGAGGCTTAGGTCCACTCTTGTTTTGAGGTAGCTAAGCAGCAATATAGCGATCGATGGTTTACTAAGAAATTACCTAATGAGTAGGAGGTCACTCTTGTACACATCCCTCATTCGTCCTGTCTCCTCGATGATGATTTGAATCACGTAGACACCAACACTACAGTTCTGTCCGGCATAGCATATGCTAGTCTTCAGTTTATGTGTTGATTACATGGTCAGAACACACTCTATATTGGCTTCGCTGCAGGAAGAAGAAGCATATTAGCTTGGGTTTAGGAAGCCATGAATTATGACTCTAAGTCCATCATGATAGTACATAAGAATATTGAAGCAATCCTGATAGCGCTCCAATACTAAATTAAATTTCTTGCTTCAATATTTGCTTGGCCAGAAGCAGGTGAGAAGATGGAGACCTAGTCAAGGCTAGCTGCATGCTGCAGCCATTCATCTTGGCCTTTACTCTGTCGTAGGCTTCCACATCTTTGCTGCGCGCATATTTGAGACCCAGTGGACTCATTCTGTCAATGATGTGTGTGGATGTCCTGAGTTGTACTCTTCTCTCCATTGATCTGATTTGTAGTTGTGCTAGGCTCTCGAATATGTAGGCATCTAGATTGTCGTCCCGATAAGTTCTGTTGAATCGTTCGATATAGTCATTCTGACTCGGCTTACCTCGCTGTATCTACAGTCGTTCAATCCCTCGTTCCTCACACCAATTGGCGTAGTATTAGCTTGTGAACTCAGGCCCATTGTCTGAACGGATGTATGCTGGTATCCGATACATCTCGGTGAGCATATCGAGAATACGACACACCCGTTCTGAGCTCATCCTGATTCCTATCTGTATGGGTACGACATTCTCGATTGTACTCATGCAAGACATTCAAGATTCTCACCTTGCGTCCAGCCTACAGTGCATCATCCTCCTTGATGGCACGCACTATCCGTGTCTCGGTAAACTTTGATCGCTTCATATTCCATAAGTAATCTGTTTTACACTTTTAGCTTGGAGCATTTTTCGGGAAGGCTTCAGGAAGGGCTTCAGATCGACTTCTCAAGCTTGTTAATTTGACTCACTTTCTAGCACAAATGTTGCATCGCTGTGATGTAGAGCTGTTGACTAGGATATTGTGGTCAATTGGGATGTGGGGTTACTATCAATTAGCTTCAATTTTGATCCACTATGCACTTAGGAATTGATTTAGGTAGCTCTTCGGTCAAAGTTGCTCTGCTTGATGACACTGGAAGATTGTTGGCACAATCGTCTTATCCCGAAAGAGAGATGAGCATTAAGAGTTTGCGAGCCGGATGGGCCGAGCAGGATCCTAATGATTGGTGGATATATACTTGCTTTGCTATTCAAAAAGTACTACTCAATCAAGACACTAGTAGACTGAAGTCAATCGGTATAGCTCATCAAATGCATGGACTGGTAGTCTTAGACGAAAAAGGCGAACCTCTGCGGGATGCAATTATCTGGTGTGATAGTCGAGCTATCGAAAGCGGCAACACGCTTTTGTCTCACCTAGGGAGGGAATACTGCTTAAAATCACTGCTAAATCTTCCAGGAAACTTCACTGCCGCCAAGTTGCATTGGCTACAGCAAAACGAACCCGATACCTTTGATCAAATTCACCATGTTATGCTTCCAGGCGATTTCATCGCATACAAGCTTACTGGAAAAATATCAACTACAATCGGAAATCTCTCTGAAGGTTGTTTCTGGGATTTTCGGGATCACAGGATATCGGACAGAGTTCTTGAGGCCTTAGAAATCGATGAAGGCCTCCTTCCAGAAGTAAAGGCCTGCTTTGAGATTCACGGGTATACTTCAAGCCAAGAGAAGTTGACGGGTCTTCCAGATGGGGTTCCTGTGAGTTACATGGGAGGTGATCAACCTAATAATGCTTACTCTCTTGGTGTCAATGAGCCAGGTATGGTTGCCGGAACAGGTGGGACATCAGGTGTCATCTACGCCTTGAGCGGGCAGCTCAATTATGATGCTTCTCAACGAACAAATTCCTTCGCACATGTGAATCACACCAGTTCGCAACCTCGGATCGGCACATTACTCTGCATCAATGCAGCCGGTATTCTTTATTCATGGCTCAGAAAGGTTTTGTGTCCTGATTTGGATTATGACGAAATGGAGCTCATTGCTTCAGGTATCAATCCGGCAAGTGATGGACTCTCAATCTTGCCTTTCGGAAATGGTGCTGAGCGAATGCTCGGTAACAAGTCGCACGGAGCACAGATCTTTGGCATTGAGCTAAATCGTCATGATAAGGCACATTTTATCCGAGCAGGACTTGAAAGCTTAGCTTTCGCTTATACCTATGGCATGGAAAGAATGCGTGAATTGCATATTCCCTTGACGACCTGTAGGGTTGGTGATGACAATCTCTTCCAGTCTAATATTTTCACTCAGACCTTATGCGATCTGGCAAAGATCAAGATAGAAGTCGTAAGAAGCCAAGGTGCGGAAGGTGCAGCAAGAGGCAGTGCGCAGGGCATTCAATCAGACTTGAAGAATGCACTAGATATTAAACAGATTTACTCACCACATCCATCGGACCAAAGGCTTTTAGAAGCATATTCAAGATGGAAAGAAGCTCTTAATCAAGAATACTCATGAGCAACTATTTTCCTACTATTGAGAAGATTCAGTATGAAGGCAAGAAGTCAAAGAATCCATTTGCTTTTAAATACTATGACGCAGGCTACAAGATTGCGGGAAAGAGCCTAAAGGACCATTTCAAGTTTTCGATAGCTTATTGGCACTCATTCTGCAATACGGGAGGAGATCCGTTTGGGCCAGGAACAAAGAATTATCCCTGGGATCAAGGCGATGACACGCTGTCACGAGCAAAAAGAAAGATGGACGCCGCTTGGGAATTTATGTCTAAGATGGGTATTGACTACTTCTGTTTTCATGACTTTGATCTCGTGGATGAGGGAAAAGATCTCAACGAGTCGCGACATCGCCTAGAGGCGATTAGTGACCATGCACTACAGCACATGGCCGCTCTGCCAAAGAAAGTACTTTGGGGTACGGCAAATCTCTTCAGCAATCCTCGATACATGAATGGTGCTGCGACCAATCCGGACTTTGAAGTCGTGGCTTATGCAGCTGCACAGGTCAAAAATGCACTGGACACCACGATCAAACTTGGCGGAGAAAACTATGTGTTCTGGGGTGGTCGTGAAGGCTACATGTCCCTGCTCAACACAGATATGAAGCGTGAGAAAGAGCATCTTGCTCGTTTTCTTCATATGGCTAAGGACTACGCTCGGGCACAGGGTTTCGAGGGCTGTTTCTTTATAGAGCCCAAACCAATGGAGCCTAGTAAGCATCAATATGATTTTGACAGCGAGACGGTTGTTGGTTTCTTGCAAAACCATGATTTGGATAAGGACTTCAAAATCAATGTTGAGGTTAATCATGCCACCTTAGCGAATCACACATTTGCTCATGAGCTTCAGGTATGTGCAGATACCAATATGCTGGGAAGTCTAGATGCCAATCGTGGTGACTATCAGAATGGATGGGATACAGATCAGTTTCCTGTGGATCTCTATGAGCTTACTGAGGCTATGCTTGTCTTTTTAGAAGCTGGTGGTCTGCATGGTGGTGGTGTCAATTTTGATGCTAAGACTCGTCGCAATAGTACAGACCTTGAGGATCTATTTATTGCCCACATAGGTGGCATGGATGCCTTCGCCAGGGCACTCATTACTGCCAATGAGATTCTTCAAGATTCGGATTATTCTGCACTTCGCTCCAAGCGCTATGCTAGCTTTGATTCTGGAAAGGGTCAAAACTGGGAAAGAGGACAGTTAGATCTCGAATCAATATATCAGATCGCCTTGGAGCAAGGCGAACCCCAGCAGCGTAGCGGTAAACAAGAGCTGTTTGAAAATATCATCAATCAGTACATCTAGAGCTGATTGGATACTCAGTAGCAATTGATTTATGGACATTGTGATTCAACACTTTGCGTCAATAAGCCTGGTCTAGGATCGCTTACTACTTTTCGTCGCGCTCTTCGGTGCAACAATTGTAGCAGTGAGTACAACGGATGTTGCGTCTAGTGCCTCTCGAGAGATCCAGGCCAGATCAGTCTAGATCTTGTAGTATTTTTCATTTTGATGAATCAAATCCATCTGTAGTGAAGATACTTCAGAAGAAGGTATGCCTAGGTCTCATGCTCGTAATCTTGAGCCTCCCAATGGTGACCCAATCAATTAGAGCTCAAAGTCGCACATGGGCCGAGGAAGACGGCCTACTCTGCATCGAACTAGAGGAGTCTGACTTCGATTATCCTTGGATTACCACTCTAGATACGACCAGCGGCGAGTCCGGTATCATCTGGACTAGTGACGAGTACTTTGATCAAGCCAATATTGGCCGAATAGAAATCCCGATTCACATCTCTAGACCAGGCACTTACGACCTCAGTTGGCAGATGAAAGTCTCTCAAGGAGATGACATCACTCAGCACAATGATACTTGGCTCAAAATCGAAAATGCCCAGATTTATGCTGAGCACAAGTCAGGACATCGTGTGGCGCCTCAACCCATTTGTCAATATCTAGAAGGCTATGACTGCCCTAACGGCAGCTCCGTAGAGGGATACTTCAAAGTCTACGGGCAAAGCTTCTCCTTGGACTGGCAGGCGTACACTAGTGATCATATGGGTCATGATCTCAAGGTTGATTTCATGCGTCCTGGTGACTACATGATCGTGTTATCGGCTAGATCGTCGTTCAGTTTTATAGATAAGCTCGTACTTCGTCATACAGATGAGAACGATATTGCATATGGCAAGATAGATGCTACTACAGCTGCCAATAATGGATCGAGGACTGTCGTCCAAATCGTCGGGAATGAATTTTGGGTGAATTCTCGACCCACTTATGAAGGACGGTATTTTCAGCATCACAAAGTCCAAGGGCTTCTATTTAATTCCCGAATGGTCCAAGGTATATTTGACGATCTCAATCCAGAGACTCGTGTCAGCTTTGCTTATCCTGATACAAAGGAATGGGACCCATCGCGCAATACAAGAGAGTATGTTGCAGCTATGAGCTCGTGGTATGATCACGGATTGCGTGCAGTGACGCTCAACCTACAAGGAGGAAGCCCCTTGGGATATGGTAATCGCGATTGGATCAACTCTGCTTTTAAGCCTACTGGCGAACTTGACCAAGACTACATGGAGCGCCTAGATCTCATTTTGGCGGAAGCTGACAGACTCGGTATGGTGGTCATCCTATCCTACTTCTATTTTGGTCAGGACCAGTACCTCCTCAATGATAAGGCAGTAGCGGCGGCAGTAGAGAATATCACAAGGTGGATCCTAGACCATCGTTATAGGAATCTCTTGATAGAGATCAACAATGAGTGCGATATTCACTATGATCACGAGAGTCTCAAAAGCCCGCGGATTCATGAGCTCATCGAGCTTGTTCAATCAATGGGATCAGATACTAGTCGCCTTCTCGTAAGTACGAGCTATTCGGGTGGTAATCTACCTAGTTCCAGGGTTGTAGCGCAATCTGATTACATACTCCTTCATGGAAATGGTGTGGAAGATCCGGCCCAAATCAAATTGATGATTGATAGGGTGCGGGCTATGCCAGAGTATAGAGGGCAGCCGATTGTATTCAATGAAGATGACCATTATGACTTTGATCAGGCATCTAATCATATGTCGAGCGCACTATCCTCTTACGCTTCATGGGGCTATTTTGATTTCCGCAGAGATGGTGAAGCCTATCAAGATGGTTTTCAGTCTGTGCCCGTGGATTGGTCGATCAGCTCAGAGCGAAAGAAGAGCTTTTTTATGTACCTGAAATTAATTTCTGGCCTATAGTACTGAAACTGACTTTCGTCAAAATATTTATTCATGAACTACCGACATTTATTAGTGTTTATCGCAGTCATCTGTCTCTGCGCTTGCCAAGCTCCGGAAGGCGAGCGGTCTGTGCAGGAGTCTTCTTCAGCTCAAAGTTTGAAATCGGCTTTTGCTGATGACTTTTTTTTGGGTGTAGCCGTAAGTGCTAATCATATTAATGGCAATAAGCCTCGGGAGATGGAGCTTGTCGCTAGAGAGTTTAATGCGATTACAGCAGAAAATTCGATGAAGTCCATGAACATCCATCCTGAGAGAGACTCATTCTTTTTTGATGAAGCTGACCGACTGATGGTATTTGCAGAGGAAAATGATATGCACTTCGTAGGGCATGCTCTGGTATGGCACAGTCAACAGTCACCCTGGCTGGAGAAGATCACCGATAGTGCAGAGATGGCTATAGCACTTACGGAGCACATCAATGCTCTAGTGACACGATACATAGGCAAAGTAGATGCATGGGATGTCGTCAATGAAGCGCTCAATGAAGATGGCTCCTATCGAGAGTCAAATTTCTATAAAGTCATGGGTCGGGATTATCTTCTGCATGCTTTTCGCGAGGCCCAAAAGGCAGATCCTGAGGTAGACCTGATATACAATGATTATAATCTGTGGAAACCCGAAAAGCGCGCGGGAGTAGTGAGGCTTGTGAAGTGGCTACAAGATGAGGGAATAGACGTGGATGCTGTGGGCATGCAAGGCCACTGGAGCCTAATAGGCCCTGATCTATCCGATGTAGAAGCGAGTATCAATGCATACGCAGAGCTTGGTGTGGATGTACTCGTATCTGAGCTAGATGTCACAGCCTTGCCAAATCCTTGGGACTTGGAGGGGGCAGAGATAAGTCAAAATTTTGAGGGCTCTGAATATATGGATCCATATAGATCAGGCTTGCCAGACTCTGTCCAGCTTCTGTTGGCGGAGAGATATGAAGACATTTTTCGGCTCTTTTTGAAGCATCGAGACAAGCTCACGAGAGTGAGTTTTTGGGGTGTATGTGATGGGCATTCTTGGCTCAATGGTTGGCCAATCGAAGGCAGGACCAATTATCCGCTCCTTTTTGATAGATCTCTCAAAAATAAAAAAGCCTACGATGCCGTGATGGCCTTGAGTAACCTTGAGGCTGAGGAGTAAAAGTCGGGAGACAATTAGGTAAAGCAAGATATTTTCACGACCTTCCGCACCATTCCATTCACATCAGAAGCCAATCTACTCGCCCATGAATACCATCATTGAGTCCAATCACAAATTGAGTCTCCTAGAGAAAGTAGGGTACAGCTTGGGCGATCTCGCGGCCAACCTGATCTTTCAAACCTTGATGACCTTTTTGGCTTTCTTCTACACGGATGTGTATCAGATTCCAACGGGAATTGCCTCTGTCATTATTTTTTGTGGTGGGATATTCGGCGCTTTTTTCAACATCGTAATGGGGTTTGTTGCGGACAGGACTCAGACAAGGTGGGGAAAGTACAGACCTTGGATTTTATGGACCTCCATACCCTTTGGAGTCATAGCGCTCTTGGCGTTTAGCACGCCAGATTTTTCTATGACGGGAAAGGCGGTTTACGCTAGCATTACCTATATACTCTTGGTGGTAATATACTCTGCCAACAATCTTCCTTATGCGGCCCTCAGTGGTGTGTTAACAGGTGATATGGCGGAGAGAAATAGCTTGAGTTCTTACCGATTCGTTGCAGTCATGGTCGCACAGTTTATCATACAGGTATTGCTCCTTCCTATCGTCCTCATGCTAGGCGATGGAGACAAAGCAGTAGGATTCAGTAAGGCGATACTCTACTTCTCTATAGTTGGTGTGGTATTCTTTATCATTACCTTTTTGACGACCAAGGAGCGTGTCCCCGCACCAGTGGGAGAAACGGCCAACTGGCGCTCAGATCTACTTGATTTGGTCCGCAATCGACCTTGGATCCTTATGCTAAGTGCGACAATACTGGTGTTTGTCACGCTTGCGCTCAAAGGAGGGATGTACATCTATTATTTCAACTCGTATCTTGACGCCGCCGCTTTGTCAAGTTTTCTACAGGAAATAGGCTTCAGCGGATTCATTGAGAAGTTAGATAGACTCAGCAAGTCTTTGGGCTTTAGTGGATTAGATTGGCCAGAAGATCCTGCGACATCTGGATTCAGTCTTTTCAATGCCGGAGGCATTATATGTATGATCATAGGGATATTCTTTTCCAAGGCATTGGCTGATCGATTTGGCAAGCGAGATGTGTTTATCATCGCATTGGGTCTATCGACTCTGTTTATCGCACTATTTATCTTTTTTCCATCAGATGCGATAGGTTTGGTATTTATCAGTCAGATCTTGCATGGTCTTTTTTATGGAGTCACGATTCCACTCCTTTGGGCAATGATTGCAGATGTGGCGGACTACTCTGAGTGGAAGAATCATAGGAGAGCGACCGCAATCATTTTTTCGGCGATGATATTTGGTCTCAAGGTGGGATTGAGCCTTGGTGGTTCTCTAGTCGCTATGCTTCTTGGTATTTTTGGATATGATGCTGCGCTAGATGCCCAGACCGCAAGTGCGGCGACTGGCATTAAGCTATCTGTTAGCATCTTTGCTGCCATTCCCTTTCTGTCTGCCATGATATGTATCATGTTTTACGAGATCAATAAACAAATGGAGATCGCAATCGAGAGGGATCTATTTAAGAGAAGACAGCTTACGGCCTCATAAGAAGACCATCATGGAAGAACTATTGGATGCAAAAAGACTTCAAGCACTGAAATCCCACCAGATTTCGACACCACTTGTTTCCAATCTATACACAGCAGATCCATCAGCACACTGCTTTGATGGAAGGATTTATATCTATCCATCTCATGACATCGATGCTGGAATTCCATTCAATGATCTTGGTGATCATTTTGGAATGCGGGATTATCATGTGTTTTCTATGGACAGACCTGGTGCCGAGGTGATCGATCATGGAGTAGCACTCGACATAGACAGTGTTCCTTGGGCAGAGCGTCAGATGTGGGCGCCAGATGCTGCGCAAAAAGGTGATCGCTACTACCTGTACTTTCCTGCCAAAGCGCCAGATGGAATTTTTGCTATAGGTGTAGCGGTCTCGAGTAGTCCTCATGGACCGTTTGTACCTAATCCCAATCCTATCATTGGCAGCTACTCTATAGATCCGGCAGTGTACCATGATGATGATGGTCAATTCTACATGTATTTCGGAGGAATTTGGGGAGGTCAGTTGCAATATTATCGCGACAATCGGTACTCTGCCGATCATAAGGAGCCCAAAAGTGCGGATGATGCCTTGGGCCCTGTGGTTGCGCTGATGTCAGATGATATGACAGAGTTTGCACATGAGCCTCGTGAGATCTTGATTCTAGACGAGGCTGGACTTCCCCTTAAGGCAGGAGACAATGATCGCAGGTTTTTTGAAGCCAGTTGGATGCATAAGTATGAGGGTAAGTACTACTTCTCTTACTCCACGGGGGATACGCACTACATATGCTATGCTACGGGTGACAACCCTTATGGACCATTCACCTATGGGGGAAGAATTCTCAATCCTGTCCTTGGCTGGACTAGTCACCACAGCATTTGTGCATTTGGAGATAAGTGGTATCTATTTTATCATGACAGCATTCTTTCAGGTGGTATTACCCACTTGAGGTCTATAAAGATGGTAGAATTGATTCATGATGAAAATGGCAAGATTCTGACCATCGATCCCTACGGCGACTTTTGTCTCTAGTTCATTCCCTCTTCCTATTGGTCTCGTACCTATGAGACTTATACACTACTTCTAGTCGTTGGGGCTTCCTCTAAGGGCTTTGGCTTGTAGTGAGTCTAATCTATTTGGACGTAAGTCAGATCTCTGCTGGCGCACATATGTTGCACACTATGCAATGAATGTTGCATCTAATAGACACGCATCATCTGTGTTAGGATGCGTATGATCTCTTGTATCGTACCTTGATCTTGTGCATATACATTTAGCGGTGAAATCAAAGGAATAGACCGCAATGTCTATCATTAAAAAAATCAAGTCCGTTGGAATCGAACTGCTCCTGATTATCATCTTGGTGTTGTTGTTTTCAGTTATTCTCGTCGGCGTATTACAGCGATAGAATACGGATTTGGTTTGATGTAGAACAGTTTAAACTCTCACTTTCTAAACCAAATGTTGTAAACATGTTAGCAAAAATCAAACCTCCTTTACCAACTCTTCAGACATGGCGTCTGGCTGGTGGTGTGGCAATGATGCTGATCTTGGCAATGATAGGAACCACCAGCCTTTGGGCCAGTGGTTCACTTCAATCAGACATCACGGTATCTGGTGTGGTCTCGGACGCATCTGATGGCACGGGATTACCAGGTGTCAATATTCTAGTGAAGGGCACCAACATCGGCACCTCTACAGAGATCGATGGGTCTTATAGCATCACTGTTCCAGATGCTTCTTCTATTCTAGTATTCACATATACGGGATTTGAAGAGCAGGCGATCACTGTAGGAGCTCAGACTATTATCAATGTGACGATGCAGACTGATCTCCAGAAACTGGAAGAAGTTATCGTAGTTGGGTATGGTAATCAGAATCGGTCTAAGGTGACTGGCGCAATCACCACTCTGGATGCAGAAGACATCACAGAATTGCCTGTCTTCACAGCCGACCAAGCACTACAAGGAAAAGCTGCCGGAGTCTATGTCAGCAATAATGGCTCTCCAGGGACAGATCCTGTAGTACGTATCCGAGGTTTGGGTACCACGGGTGATAACAGCCCACTGATAGTGGTAGATGGTGTCATTGTGGTAGGTCTTGGTGACATAAATCCCAATGATATTGAATCTATATCAATCCTCAAGGATGCTTCTACTACAGCAGTATTTGGGGCACAAGGATCCAATGGTGTTGTGATGATTACCACAAAAAAAGGATCTTCTGGCAAGACCCAAATTGAATTTGACTCCTACTTCGGTAGTCAAAATGTGGCCTCGACCTACAATGTCATGAATCGTGAGCAGTACTTACAGCATGCCGCCAACTGGGGTGTAGCACAAGGTCGTATTGAAGATCCTCAGTATGCAGATCTCATTGATAATGACACTGACTGGCAGGATGAGATCTTCAGATCTGCTTTGTTGCAGAGTTATAATCTGGCTGTATCTGGTGGCAATGAGACCTCGACTTTCAGAGTCGGTGCTGGATTTATCGATCAAGAAGGAGTCATGCTCAATACTGGAGCCAGTAGGTACAACTTCCGTGCAAATAGTTCTTTCAAGTTGGGCAAATTCACTTTTGGAGAAAATATCTCTATTTCACTAGCTGATAAATTGCCTGAGAATAATGCTGGTGGTCGATCGGCTATAGAGCATGCGATCAAGATGCCGCCCTATTTTGCGGTGTTCAATGATGCGAATGTAGGTGGATATCAAGGTGTCGACAATTCACTAGACGCCCAAGATGCGGAGAATCCTGTCAGAGTACTAGCTCTTCCTGATAGACTTTCTCAACGTACCAATCTTCTGGGAAACCTATTTGCTGAATATGAGATCATAGAAGGGCTCAAACTCAAAGGGCAGGCAGGACTTGATTGGTGGACATTTAACAATAGTGACTTTTTTCCATCTTTTTCTGGAGAACCTACAGGTCGACCCTTCGCTCAAGTCAGTAGGGGTAATGGCATTCATAGACAAGTTACTGCTTTTAGCCAGCTGAACTATGTGAAGGGTTTTGGTGAGCATAATATTGATGCACTCATACTAGGTGAATACAATAATTCTTATGATCTCAGGGTTGGGGCGAACAGTGAGAATGCTATCACTGATGAAATTCAAAATTTGACAAACCAGAATCCGATTATTGGTTCATTTGATTTTGAGTATACGAGAATCGGGTATCTAGGACGGGTTAATTATGACTACGCAGGTAAATATCTACTTGCTGGTTCATACAGAAGAGATGCTTCCTCGAGATTTGGTCCTAATAATAGATGGGCCGGATTTTATTCTGTTGCAGCAGGATGGGTAGTCAGTAAGGAAGATTTCTTCCCTTCTAGTGGTGTTGTGAGCAGTCTCAAGCTGAGAGGAAGTCTGGGTACTGTTGGTAATGATAGAATTGGAAATTATCGATATGGTTCCTCTATCAATACTGGAAGCTACAACACATCTTTCGTGGATGTACTCACTGGAGAGTCCTATCTTGGAGCAGGAACCACAGCTGGCAATGTTGCAGTTCCTGATTTGCAATGGGAGACGACTACCATGACCAATGTAGGAATGGATCTTTTTCTATATGACAATAGGATTTCATTTTCTGCAGAATACTACAAAAATAAAAGTGACGACCTGCTGATCAATGTACAGCTGACACCTTCTCTCGGAGGACACAATGGTTTTGGACCTCGAAATGTAGGTTCTGTTGAGACAGACGGATTTGAATTTAATCTTGGATACAATGACGGCCAAGGAGCTCTCAAGTGGTCTGCCAATTTCAATCTTAGTACGAGCCGCAATACAGCTCTAGATCTCAATGGCGAGGTTCTCGGAAATGGCAATTTTGAAGGCACCAATATTCTCAGATCTGTCGAAGGTGAGCCTCTCAATCATTTTTTTGGTCATGTCGTTCTTGGTCTTTTCCAAAGTGAAGAAGAGATCTTGACATCACCTCTTCAGGAAGACGCCCAACCGGGAGATATCAAGTTTGCTGATCTATCCGGACCAGATGGAGTGCCAGATGGTATCATAGATGACTTAGATAAGACCGTCATTGGAAATCCTCTGCCAGATTTTACATACGGGTTTTCACTGAGTGCTGATTATAAAAACTTTGATCTGAGTCTCTTTATCAATGGTATGCATGGCAATGAAATTTACAATACCAATATTTGGGACCTAGAAGGTGGTAGAAGATTTTTCAACGCCGGACCAGAAGCACTTAATGCTTGGACTCCTGACAATAGAGACACAGATATTCCACGGATCACTACAGATCCACAAAATCTTGTTCCATCTACGAGGTTCATTGAAGATGGCTCATTTACAAGACTGAAGAATGTCACACTAGGCTATACAATAGATCAGCTTGGAGCAAATAACAGTACAAGTGTAAGGATTTATCTAAGTGGTCAAAACCTACTCACCATTACTGAATACTCAGGACTAGATCCTGAGGTTGGTTCCTCCGCTTTGGTTGGTAACAATGGGTCTCAAGTCGGAATCGATCGCGGTAATTTCCCTCTTTCTAAAACGATACTCGGAGGAGTTCAATTAAGATTTTAAGACGATGAAAATAACTAGATTACTTATGGTCCTCATGGCAATGTTCTTGATGAACACAGCCTGTGAAGATAGTCTCGAATTGGTGAATCCTAATGAGCTGTCAGACGAAACCTTTTTCAAAAGACCCGAACAGCTACAATCGGCTGTAGACGCCATCTACGCGAATTTGCAAACTGAAGCACTTTTCTCTAGAGTCTGGTACTACATGTATGATAATATGGCTCATGAGGTGGATGTCAATCCACAGCATGAGGCCAACAAGCGTGTCTACTTTGACTTTAACTACAATGCAGATGATGGATACATTTTTCAATATTGGGACAATTGCTTTCGCGGAATCAACAAGGCCAACTTCGTCATCTTTAACGAGGACAATTTTGAGAATGTAACGACAGAGCAAAAGAACCAAGCAATCGGTGAAGCTAAGTTTATGCGTGCATTCTATTATTCCATGCTCGTCTCAAGATTTGGTGGAGTTCCGCTTTATGATGTGCAGACTGGCGAAGGTCAGCCGAGATCTTCAAAAGAGGCAGTCCTGGATCTGATTTATTCAGACTTGTCCGATGCAGCTAACAAGCTGTCTAGCAAGGCAAATACTGATGGCGGACGCCCGTCATCTGGCTCCGCGCTTGGCTTGCTCGGTAAAATGTACTTGCACAATGGCAGATACAAAGACGCCAAGGACGCTTTGGATGCTATGGCGGGTTTTGACCTGGTCGATAACTACGAGGACAATTTCCTTGAAGAGACAGAATTCAATATCGAGTCAGTCTGGGAAATTAACTACACTCTCGCCTTTGGAGAATCCACTGATTGGAGTGGTGTAGGTACAGGTACTGGAATCCATGAATTCAGTTTTAGAGGTCAGGATATGGGTTGGAATGATTGGTTTAACTCCTATCCCACGCAGAATCTTGTTGATGAGTATGAAGAAGGTGATCCTAGACTAAGTGCCAATTTTTATTTCAATGGTGATTTATTCAACAATGGAACCGAGACCGTAGCCTTACCTCTTGAGCGAGAAGTCGCCTGGAAGAAGTATCAGTTATATTACAAGCAGTCCAATGAGAATCAAGCTTCGGGTATCAATTGTCGCGTGATACGCTACGCAGATGTGCTGCTCATGCTTGCCGAAGCGGAGAATGAGCTTGGTAATCAGCCGCGTGCCGTAGATCTTCTCAATCAGGTAAGAGATCGTGTCTCCATGCCTAGATATGGGACTCCAGAAATGAATGCCATCTTCCCAGTTGGATCTAAGCAAGAAGTGTTTGAGGCAATAGTGCATGAAAGACGAGTGGAGCTAGCTGGTGAGCAAGTGAGATTTGACGATCTCATTAGATGGGACATGGCGAATGAGGAGCTATCACCCTTTGGCTTTAAGCAAGGAGTACACGAGATGTTTCCTATTCCCAATCAAGAAATTAACACCAATCCGAATATTTCTCTTGCCGATCAGAATCCTGGCTTCTGAGTATAGAAATGAGTCGAAAAGGGTATTACAATATGATGCTAATAGGCATATTGATAAGTGTCTCTTCGTGTGATAAGGAAGAGCATCTGAGCGATACCCTTTTTCTTCTATTGGATGCAGAAGCCTGTGGTGTGGATTTTAGCAATGATCTCGTGGAGACCCAGGAGATCAACTATTTCACCTATCCATATATCTACATGGGCGGTGGTGTCGCCGTTGGTGATATTAATGGAGACCTACGTCCCGATCTATACTTCACTTCCAATATGGGTGACAATACACTCTATCTCAACATCACTGAGGATGATGGGCCGATTAGATTTGAGAATATTTCTCGTCAAGCTGGTGTGACTGGTGATGGAAGATGGGATACAGGCGTTACAATGTGTGATGTAAATGCAGATGGTCTACTCGATATCTATGTGTCGATATCTGGAAAATGGGAAAGCACTGGTAATCTACTGTATATTAACAACGGAGACCTGACATTTAGCGAAAGCGCTGAGGAATATGGCCTTAATGATCCCGGTCAAAGCACTCAAGCAGCATTTTTCGACTATGACGGAGATGGTGATCTCGATGTGTACGTAGCAAATTATCCTGCACTCCACTTCAAGTCGCCAAACTTTGTATACAGTCAAAATGTCAAAAACCCAAGGCATGAGACGAGTGATCATCTCTATCGTAATGATGGAGATCGATTTGTGGATGTGACTGAAGATAGTGGTGTTCTCAATTTTGGATTGAGTCTTGGGGTGTCGATCGCAGATTTTAATAACGACGGCCTTCCTGATATCTACGTGTCCAACGACTTTGCATCTCCTGATTTTTACTATGTCAATCAAGGAGATGGAACGTTCATAAATCAGCTGCATGAGTCATTCAACCATAGCGCCTATTATGGAATGGGTTGTGACGCAGCAGATATTAATAACGACGGTTTCTTGGATTTCTTCCAAGTCGATATGACGCCTTCAGATAACTTCCGTAGCAAGGCCAACATGGCGAGTATGGATGTCCAAGGCTTCCGCGAGATGGAATCTCTTGATTTGGCCTATCAATACATGGAAAACTGCCTCCAATTAAATCACGGTACAAATCAATACGGGTTTGCTTTGTTTGGAGATATTTCTCGTATGACAGGAACTGCATTGACGGATTGGAGCTGGTCTCCTCTCATCGCCGATTTCGACAATGACGGTATGAGAGACTTGGTGGTGACAAATGGCACAAGAAGAGATATTAATAATAAGGACTTCTTCAACAACTTGGACAAGAATCCCAATAGAGATTTACTCAAGTCTACCAAGGATATCCCATCTGTAGCAATTCCCAACAAGGCATTTCGTAACGAAGGGGATTTTTCCTTTGGAGATGTTACTGATGAGTGGGGCTTGAGTTTGCCAACGTATTCTAATGGTTCTGCCTATGCTGATTTAGACAATGACGGTGATCTTGATCTTGTGGTCAACAATATTGACCAACCAGCAATGATTTACCAGAACACGACTAGGGCTAAGCATCTCCGCGTTCGCTGTGAAGGTCCATCAAAAAATCCAGCTGGAATCGGAAGCAAAGTGGAAATATGGTATTCTTCTATATATCAGGTTTCGGAAAATCATCCAACCCGAGGGTTTCAATCAAGTTCGGAGCAGAGCCATCATTTTGGCCTCGGTGATTATAAGATGATAGATAGTCTTCTAGTCACTTGGCCTGATGGAAACCAGCAAAGAGTACAGAATATTCCTACAGGTGAACTAGTGGTCAATTATTCTGACAGTAAAAATGTCGAGGACCAGAAGCAAATGGATCCGCTACTATTTTCTCTAGAAGAGAGTGATGATTTTTTTCTTCATGAAGAAAACAACTTTGACGACTATAAAGAAGGTCGGTTGATGCCTCATACTATGTCTCGATTCGGACCAGCACTGGCAGTCGCAGATGTTGACAATGATGGGTTGGAGGATTATTTTGTTGGAGGAGCATCTGGTCAGTCCGGAGTGCTTTATATCCAGACAGTTTCGGGCGATTTTTCTGCGTTAACACCTAGAATTTTTCTTGATGACCTGCGCTATGAAGATCAGACTGCACTGTTCTTTGATGCGGACGGAGATGGGTGGGTAGATCTTTACGTCGGATCAGGAGGAAGTGAATGGAAGGCAGGCGATGAGGCTTATGAGGACAGATTATATAGGAATGTTCAAGGCAATTTTGTCGATACAAGATCCCTACCAGTGCTTAGAGAATCCGTTTCTAAAGTCAAGTCTTGTGACTTCGACAATGACGGTGACCTGGACTTACTAGTCTCCTCTAGACAAAAACCAGGTGCCTACGGTCAGTTCGAGACATCAAGGCTTTTGGAGAATCAATCTATAAATGGTGAGATCAAGTTTGAAGATGTGACAGCGGAGCGCCTGGATAATGGCGCGATAGGAATGGTGACTGACTTTGACTGGACCGACTATGATTTAGATGGTGATATGGATATTTTGCTCGTAGGAGAATGGATGGAGCCAGTCCTCTTGGAAAATAGAGACGGACATTTTTCTCGTAATACCAATTTTAGTGATGAGTCCTCGACCTCTTGGTGGTCTAGTCTTTTGGCACATGATTTCAATCAAGATGGAAGGGATGACTACCTCCTCGGAAATCTAGGACTCAATTACAAGTACCAAGCATCCTTGGAGTCTCCATTCGAGATGTATCTTGACGATTTTGATGGCAATCAAAAGCATGATATTGTACTTGCCTACAGCCAGGATGGTACCAAGTATCCAGTGAGAGGACTACAGTGCTCTGCCGAGCAAATTCCTGATATCAAAAAAAAATTCACATCATACAATGCATTTGCCGAGGCGAGTATCAACGACATCTATGGTGAGCAATTACTAGAAAGAGCCTCAGTACAGCACTCAGTGACTTCATTTGCCAGCCAAATATGGTACAGCAAGGCTCATGGTGGATACGAGAAGGTCGATTTGCCCAGATCTTGTCAATTGTCCCAAATCAACGCAGCCCTCTGTCTTGACTTTGATCAAGATGGCAATGACGACCTTCTATTGGCTGGTAATTTGTTTGGATCAGAACCAGAGACCAAGCGAAATGATGCTTCTGTTGGAGTATGGATGAGAGGAAATGAACATGGGACTTTTAGCGAAGTTCCCGCTCATAGATCAAATTTGTTTTTGCCATATGATGTCAAAGATATGAAGCACATCAATACATCGAGTGGTCCAAGAGTCTTGCTGGCATGCAATGATGATTACTTAAGAATGATAAAATACTAAAACCACTAATAATGAAATACTTCTCACAACTTTTTTGCGCAGCCATAGTAGTGGCCGTAGTCTGCATGTCATGTCAAGATGACAACATCATGATGGGAGACATAGAATCTAGCTCTCCCGCTGTGAGTTTTACAGCAGAGCCCTCATCTGCTAATGCCAATTACATTGTCCTCAACAATACCAGTACCGGTGATGGACTTTTTTCCGCTTGGAGATTTAGAGAAGGGACGAGCTTCAGAAGGGATGAGACATCTGGCCCTGATACGGCCTACTATCCAGATATGGGCACCTATGAGATCACTCTTCTCGTGGGTAACGATGCAGGTTTTGATTCTGCCAAGATCGTGATCAACATAGATCAAAGAGACCCAGATCTCCCAGATCCAGAAGCAGACAATTGTCTGCTCTTGGGAGACTTCGAGGACGGAGAAGTCGGCGGATGGAATTCATGGGGACAGGATGTATCTGTCTCGGACAATCCCGCACCATCTGCGGTAAATGCCTCTGCCAAAGTGCTAAAGATGACTCAGTCAGATCCTTTTTCTCAAAATGCAAATCTGACTGCAGATTTTTATACGCCCTTTGCGATTAAGATCACGGTAGATGTCTACTTTGAGGTCGCAGGCTCTCTCAAGCTTCAGATAGAGCCAGATTTTGCTACGGGATACTTTCAAGATGTGCCAGCTGGTGAATGGGTAACACTTGAGTATGACCTGACAGATCAAGTCACAGAAGGTGGTGAATATCCTTGGGTGCTTATTCAAGGTAATACACCTGGCAACTATTATATCGATAATATCAAGTATTGTGCTCTTGATATTGTGGCAGACAACTGTGATCTACTTGGTGACTTCGAAGATGGAGAAGTTGGAGATTGGAATGCCTGGGGACAAGATGTCTCGGTAGCGGATAATCCACTAGTAGATGCTGTTAACTCTTCAGCCAAAGTGCTAAAAATGACACAGGCTGATCCATTTGCTTCCAATGCCAATCGTAGTATACCAGTTGTGACTGAAAATGCCAAGAAGGTCTTAGTCGATGTATACTTTGAAGTAGACGGTAGCCTTAAGTTGCAGATAGAGGAAGACTTCGCTACGGGTTACTTCATTGATGTAGCTGCCGGAGCTTGGACGACCTTGGAGTACAATTTGGTCGGTGAGGTCGACGCAAATACAGACTATCCTTGGATCTTGATCCAAGGGAATACAGCTGGTAATTACTTCATTGACAATATTAGATATTGTGAATAGAGTTCTTATAGAGTTTCAATCCGAGGATTCTGGACGCACAAGTACGTCCAGAATCTTCATTTTAAGCACGCGTTTGTGATCCACTAGTGACCATACTCATTGATCATTTTTCAATCTAAACCTTCAAGAACTATGATGCCACGATTATTTATTTCATTGGGTGTGGTAATTTCTATTTGTATCTCATGTGACGAGGGTGGTGGAATGTCGGGGGGCGAGCCTGTGATAGAACTCTTGGCACCAACTACTTTGACTATATCGAACCTCGGGCAAAATTCTTTTCGGGTAGAATGGTCATCAGTGACTGGAGCAGATTTCTATGAGGTTACCATTGCCAGCGATGATTTATTCGACAACACAGTTTCTCCATATAATGAGCTTAGAGAAAACAGCACAGGGCTTAATGTGAGTAATTTGGAAATGAGCACTGAGTACTTCATTCGTGTGCGCACTGTCATTGATGATCAGAGATCTGATTACAGCATTACCCAGACGGTAACCACTTTATCAGAGCCTGATGGCGAGCCGGATATAGCACTTAAGGAGGTAGCAACGACTTTCAAAGTTGGTATGGCGGTAAGAGCAAGTCGATTGAATGGTCTACATGCACAGATTCTGGAAAAAGAGTATAATAGTCTTACATCAGAGTTTGAAATGAAGATGAATATCATGTATCCCAGACAGGGAGACTATGATTTCTCGAAGGCAGATGCCATTGTCAACTATGCCGAGGAGCACGGTATGCAAGTCCACGGCCATGCGCTCATCTGGCACGCCGCGACGCCGAGTTGGGTAGAAAATTTTGCCGGCACGGATCAAGAGTTTGAAGATATGGTGAAAGACTACATCACTACGACCGTGTCGAGATATCGAGGACGAGTAGTCTCATGGGATGTTGTTAATGAAGCCTTTGCTGATGGATCTGGGAACTTAAGAAATTCTGTTTTTCTTCAGCGAATGGGTCCCGACTACATCAAGAAGTGCCATGAATGGACTCGCGCAGCAGATCCCGATGTGCTTATTTTTTACAATGATTACAATATGGTGACTGACGATACGAAGCGCAAAGCCGCACTTTCTTTAATGGATGAGTTTATACGAGATGGTGTGCCTGTTGACGGTTTTGGATTTCAGATGCATATTGCATACAATGGGCCCAGTCGCAGTCGCATACAATCTGCCGCAAATGAGGTCATTGATAGAGAGCTCTTGTTGCATTTTTCTGAGCTTGACGTAAGAGCCAATCCTGGTAATGATCTGAGCTCGCTCACAGATACAAGAGCTGAAGCACAAAAGAAAAAGGTCAAGGAGGTTGTGGAAGTTTATAATGGTATACCTGACCAATACAAATTTGCACTCACCGTCTGGGGACTTAGGGACGACGAGTCCTGGTTGCTTGACTTTTGGGGACAAGCTGATTGGCCACTGCTTTATGACAAAAACTTTGCTCTCAAAAAAGCTCATACAGGTTTTGTTGAAGCCTTACAATAGAATCGCAATGATGAAATTCAAGCTACTCGTTGGCTCGTGCTTGGTACTCCTCTCTTTAGCAGTAGTTACGGCCCAGCAAAGCGCTAACTTTGGTCAAGCTAAGTTCGCTCCCGAAGACGGAAAGAAACTCTTTATTATTGGTCAAGATCTGGGATCTGTAGGTGGACTGGCATCATATCGAAATGGCTATATTGATCTAGTAGATGCTGATATGCCAGCCGGTGTGACCAGTTACACGTCAATCAACAATCTCGGAGGTCTTACCACTCTCGCAAATTGGGGCGCGGGAGATGTGCGGGCGCAATCATATGTAGATGATTCAGACTTTGACAATAGTGTCATTGTCATTGGCTTATACCTCGTAGGTATTCTTGACCAGATTGTGGCGGGCGATAAAGATCAAGAGATCCGGGAATTCGCCAATTGGGTCAAAGGACAGGATCGGCCGATATTTATCAGGATCGGCTACGAATTTGAAGGGCCATGGAACAATTATGATCCCGATGAATTTAAACTCGCATGGAGATATATAGTTCATCGCTTTGATGAGTTACAAGTACGAAATGCCGCTTACGTCTGGCAGTCCGCAGGTCTAAACTATAGCAATATTCAAAGATGGTATCCCGGTGACGAATATGTCAACTGGTTTGGGTATTCTCAGTTTGATGGGCAAAATATGGGAATAAGTATTAGAAATCTTGCTAGAAGCAAAGGGAAGCCAGTGATGATTGCAGAAGCAACGCCAAAGATTGATTTGGGAGTTGGAGATGGACAATCTCATTGGGATCAGTGGTTTGAGCGTGTGTTTGACGAGATATATGCTGATGATGATATCAAGGCCTTTGCCTACATCAATGCGGATTGGGACAGTCAACCCATGTGGGAAGGTCAAGGATGGGGCGACAGTCGTGTGCAAATTAACACAACAGTTCATGAGCTCTGGGTCGAGGAGATGAATAAGGAGCCTTGGCTTTTTGGAAATGAAGATTTATTTGATGAGCTGGACTATCGGGGATGGATCACCAGCGTATCAGATATAGATCGAGATCGACTTGATCTGAGACTGACGTCAAATGCTGGTTCGCTTCATGTGTCATTTGATGATGCTGCGGAGATAGATGAAGTAGCGGTTTTTGATCAGAGTGGTCGCATGCTTATGCGACAAGAATCCTGTACTAGCTGTGAATTGAGATTTAATTATGACACTACACAGATCTATCACATAATCGTGCGATCTGACGGAGCTACTCTTACTCGAAAAATTCTATTGGATTATTGATCCTTCAATTCTAGCTCTCAGTATTCATCACTAGTTGTACATATGATAAATTATGATAGATAGCAATTCTTCACTGAAGGCAGCGGATACGATCCGAGTATTGTCCGCCGCAATGGTTGAAAAGGCACAATCTGGTCATCCGGGCGGACCCATGGGCGGTGCAGACTATGTGCAAGTGCTATACAGCGAGTTTCTCAATTATAACCCAGATGATGGTGAATGGCACTTACGTGATCGGTTTTTTCTAGATCCGGGCCATATGTCAGCAATGTTGTATGCCATACTCGGTCTGACGGGAATGTATACTTTGGATGAGCTCAAAGCATTCAGGCAATGGGGAAGTCCTACACCTGGTCATCCTGAGATAGACCGTCAGAGAGGAGTGGAAAACACCTCTGGTCCTTTGGGTCTCGGTCATGCATTTGGTGCGGGATCGGCGATCGCTGAGCGCTTTATGGCGGCGAGATTTGGAGATGTGGTTGCTCACAAGAGTTACATCTATATATCAGATGGAGGAGTTCAAGAGGAAATATCTCAAGGAGTAGGGAGGATTGCGGGACATTTGGGTCTGGGCAATGTGATTATGTTTTATGATGCCAATGATGTGCAGCTTTCAAGCATAACGTCAGATGTTAGCAGCGAGGATACAGCCAAGAAGTATGAAGCCTGGCATTGGCATGTCGTGACCATAGATGGCAATGATCATGACCAGATTCGGCACGCATTACAAGAAGCCAACGACGTCACTGACCGACCCAGTTTGATTATTGGCAAGACCATGATGGGAAAAGGAGCTAGGAATGAGAAAGGCGAGTTAATAGAAGGAGCTGTCGAGTTTCATGGTAAGCCCTTAGGGAACTCAAATGCTTCCTTTGAAGAGACACTGCGCGGATTGGGTGCAGACCCTTCAGATGGTTTTTCGATTGACGAGGAAATTTCAGGATACTTTGATGATATCAACAGTCATAAGAGAGACATGGTTAGCAGGAGGAATCAGGAATTTGATTCTTGGGCGATGCACAATCCTGATTCAGCTGAAAAATATTGGAAATTTCATCATGATGATTTAGGAAATATACCTTGGGACACTTTGGATCAAAAGCTTGATCAAGCAACGAGAAATTCATCTTCTGCCGTCTTGGCCTTTCTTGCTGATCATTTGGACAATTTGATTGTCTCGTCTGCGGATCTCAGCAATAGCGATAAGACTGATGGATTTTTAAAAAAAACCAGCATCTTTCGAAAAGGAGATTTTTCTGGGGCTTTTTTGCAGGCTGGAGTATCGGAGCTTACCATGGCCGCACTTTCCACTGGGATGGCCTTGCATGGCGGTGTGATTCCAATCTGTGCGACATTCTTTGCTTTCTCTGACTACATGAAGCCAGTATTGAGAGTGTGCGCTTTGATGGAGCAACAAGTGATTTTTGTATGGACCCATGATGCCTTCAGAGTTGGTGAAGATGGACCAACACATCAACCTATCGAGCAAGAGGCTCAACTTCGATTATTGGAGCAACTCCGCAATCATTCTGGGAGAAGCAGCTTACTGGCCCTAAGGCCAGCAGATGGAGAAGAAACCACTGCGGCCTGGAGGCTCGCAATCCAAAATCAAGCTGGTCCTACCGGTCTTATTTTTTCAAGACAGAATATCAAGTCTCTTCCAGTCCGTTCACACCAAGCTGTATTCGAATCTGTAGCTCATGGAGCCTATATCGTCCAAGAGGACTCGTCTGAGCCTGACATCGTATTGGTCGCAAATGGTTCAGAAGTTGCGAGCCTGATTGAGGCTGCGGAATTGCTCAGCATGTGCGATGGAATCAACACTCGCATCGTATCAGTGCCAAGTGAGGGCCTATTCAGATCACAAGAGAGCAGTTATCAAGAGAAAATCATTCCTGCGGATAAGAAGGTATTTGGATTGACCGCCGGCCTGCCAGTCTCACTCCGCGGACTCGTAGGGCATCAAGGATATGTGTGGGGCTTGCAGCACTTTGGACAGTCAGCACCATATCATGTCTTGGATGAGAAATTTGGATTTACAGCAGATGCAGTAGCTAGTCGGATCAAAGAGTTTTTAGCTTAGTCTGCGAGAGCCTCGATGTGTATATTCGGTGCTGAGCACTGATTTCGTAAAGGATGTGCTCTTGATGAAACCATAGGAAATGAACGGACTGATGTCAAATTATGAGCAATTATTGTTGATGTTTTTGACCCAACTGAGAATTATCTCACCCCTATTATTTACTCTCTCCGGTCTCACTCCGTTAGACCTTCAATCGCAGGAGATTCCAATCCCCAATAGGGACTTTATCAATATAGATGAAAATTTCCCCAAAAGAGGTATTACTTCCATCATTCATGACCACAAAGGCTTTATCTGGATAGCCACCTACGGTGCTGGTCTGTATAAGTACGACGGTGCGAGTCATGTAGGATTTAATTTCAATCCAGATGACTCCTGTTCTTTGAGCAGCAATATGGTCAATGACGTTTACGAAGATCGAGCGAGTCGTCTTTGGATAGCTACCGATGATGGAGTCAATCTCTATGATGAAAATCTCGGAAATTTTAGGAGAATTTATGCACAGTTTGATGCCGAGAAGCTGGACATCAGTGTGCTCTCGCTTCTCGAGACATCTGAAGGCGATATGCTCTTGGGTACGGCCAATCAGGGATTGTTCCACTTGAGGATTGATGGAGATCGATTTGAGCTCCGGCATGTTGATCACACACATTTTGGTGTTGATGATCTAGATATCTACGGTATGGCAATTAGCAGCTATGGCGAGATCTACTTGGCATCCAGCATCGGGTTGCTGAGGATTGCCCAAGAAAGCCTTGAGCTTGAGATTGCTTCGATATACGCAGAAAAAGAGAGTATTTCTTTGAGGATTCCGATAGTTAGTCTTTGTGTTGATCATCTCAATAACTTGTGGATTGGCACGTCAGACGAGGGGCTTTACAAGAGTTCTTGTATAAATTCGAGCTCTCCTAGCCTGAAGTTTCTTGAGCATCTACCCTTGACAAATCGCCGGGTGCTTGCTATCGATCAAGATGACGCCGGATACCTGTATTTTGGCACGGAGAATGACGGATTGATTGTCATGAATCCTATAGATCATAGCTATGAGATCTTACAAAGGGGGCATGGAGCCATGCATGGTATTAAGTCAAATTCGGTGTGGCATGTATATTGCGACCACGATTCGCGATTGTGGCTTGGGTATTATGACAAAGGTGTGGATGTCCATGATCCGCAGGTAAGAAAATTTGGAAATACCTGGGATCTTGTCGAAGAGCCAGAGGAGCTTCAGAAATCATCCTTGACTGGTATCGCCAAAGATGGTCAAGGCAATCTTTGGTTTAGCACGGATGGGAATGGGCTGCACTTCCTAGACAGAGAAAATCAGGTTTTGACTTCCTCGAGCGGCACATCTGGCTCAAACTCAGGTAGATCCATGCAGACTGTTTTTATTGACTCAAAAGAAAATGTTTGGGCTGGAAGTTGGGACGAAGGTCTTTTCTACAAGAGAAGTGGACAAAAACAATTTAGCCAGTTTACTAGTCAATCAAGACCAGGTGACATTGTCTCTGATCGAGTTATAAGCTTTGATGAAGACGAGGAAGGGATTATATGGTTCGGTACATGGGGTGCTGGAATTCATTCTTTTGATCCGGACGATGAAGAATTTAGGCATCATGTTGAGCCTGTCGTTGTCGCAGAAGATCTTCAAGTAAAGGATGTCAGTAAAATATTGTGTCGACCAGGTCGAATAATCTGGGTGGCGGCGACGACAGGGTTGTTTCAACTAAGATATAATCAAGATCAGGATATTATTTCGGTGAAATCTATGCTGCCTGAGTGGTTGGGTGTCTTATCGAAGCATACCAGTGTGCGTAATGTAATTAGCATGTATTTTGATTCTCAAGAGCGCCTTTGGTTTGGTACTGACGGATCTGGTCTATATTGCTATGATTTTGAATCTGATTCTGTTCGACATTTTGGAAAGAAGGATGGATTTCTGCAGGAATCTGTATCATCTATCAATGAGGTTGATCAGCGGTATATCTGGACGAGCGGTCGTTCGGGACTATCTATGATCGACTTGCGTCAAAATGAAATACTCAATTATACGAGAAGCGATGGTTTGATTTCAAATGATTTCAATGCCAATGCCTCTTTACTTGATAATCAGGGATATCTTTTCTTTGGTAATGTCCTAGGAGGCGTCAATTATTTTAAACCAGAATCTATCGCAAAGATTGAGTCTGGTGTCTTAGTCTACCTGACAGATCTAAAAATATTTAATAAATCGGTGTTTCCGGGAGAAGAGGATTCCCCTCTCATGACTAGGATTGAGAATACGGAGAAAGTCAGGCTCTCATATAAGCAATCTGTTTTTACTATAGACTACACCGGCCTCAACTTTACACGGCCAGACAAGATTCAGTTTGCCTACTATTTGGATGGCCTTGAAGATGATTGGAACTATGTAGGCAATCAGAGAAGCGCCACATATACCTCTCTGAAGAGTGGTAAGTATCAGTTTCGCGTCAAGGCTGCGAATAGCGATGGCGTCTGGAATGATGACTACGTGACCCTGGACGTAGAAGTACTTCCAGCCTGGTATCGATCGAATAGTGCTATCACAATTTATGTGCTTTTGTTTTTGATGGTGCTCTATGCCCTTTATCGACTAATGCGTACGCGTGTTTTGGCAAAGAGGGAAGCAGATGCAGAAAGGTTGCAGCGTGAACAGGCACAGGAGCTTAACCGGAAGAAAATACAGTTCTTCACAAATATTTCTCATGAGTTTAGGACTCCCTTGACTTTAATTGTCAATCCACTAGAAGATATTATAGATCAGAAAGATCATGTCTTACCGGCGGATATCAAATCTAAGCACCATATCATCCATAAGAATGCAAAGCGACTTCAGCGGTTGATAAACGAGTTGATGGATTTTAGGAAGTTGAGTTTTAATAAATACAAGCTTAAGCTGCAAAATACAGAAATGGTCAGTTTTACTAACGGAGTTGCCGAGTACTTTGAAGCAGAGGCTGTGTCGAATAATATTGAATTTACTAAAGTTTGCAATGTGTCTCAGCTGTCTGCATGGATCGATCCGAGCCTAATAGAAAAAGTCATATTCAATTTATTATCCAATGCATTCAAAGTGACTCATACGGGAGGCTCTATAGAAGTTTTGGTGGAATCTTGTGTGGTGGCATTTGATGGTGAATCTGAGAAAGAAGCCGTGAAGATTGAGGTGAGAGATACCGGTCCAGGTCTTTCACCTGAGCATCTCAGACATATTTTTGACCGATTTTATCAGGTTGAAAATCTCGATAAGTCCTATTATGGAGGCACAGGAATAGGACTTGAAGTGGTAAAGGATTTTATAAAACTTCACGATGGAAAGATCGATGTGGAGAGTACGCTAGGGGTAGGTACTCAGTTTAAGGTGTTTTTACCCTTAGAATCAGATCAAATCATGGTGCGCGGTGCCGTCAAGGCTTCATCAGTAGATTTTGATGTAATCCGTGACTCAGACGTTGAGAGCACTGATCAAAAAATATCAGAGAAGAGTAGGAGCACCTTGATGATTATCGAAGACAATGCGGAATTGAAGAATTACCTCAGCTCAGAACTTTCCAAAACATACCAAGTGATGACTGCCTCGGATGGAGCAGAAGGCTTGCAAATGACATTAGAGCATCTACCGGATATAGTGATTACTGATGTCATGATGCCTGTGCTGGATGGTTTTGAGCTCTGTAAGACACTCAAAGCAGACGTAAGGACTAGTCATATACCAATCGTGATGTTGACGGCCAAAAGTAGCTCTGATGACCAAATATCTGGTGTGGACTCTGGTGCCGATGCCTACGTGACAAAGCCATTTAGTATGACTTTGCTCAAGTCTAGATTGATACAATTACTTCAAAGCCGAAAAGTCATCTTCAATCATTATTTTAGTGAGCTTGGAGATAGTGAGCTATCCGAAAATCTATCGCGAATTGACCAAGACTTTTTGCAACAGCTCGTAGGATTTATCAACACCCAGATTAGTGATGCGAGTTTGAATGTCGAGTCGTTGTCTGAGAAGATGTTCCTCAGTCGAAGTCAGCTTTATCGGAAGACAAAAGCTTTAACCGGGATAAGTGTCAATGCTTTGATTCGAAAGATTCGTTTGAGGAAAGCAAAAACGCTATTGCAGAAAGGTAATTTGACTGTATCAGAGGTTTGTTTCGCTGTTGGCTTTTCTTCTCCATCATACTTCAGCAAGTCCTTTAAGAAAGAGTTTGGGGAATTACCCAAAAGCATCGTCAAAGGCACAGGTGAGTAAATTCCTTGGAGGATCTGCTCCTGCATCGCAGAACTGCTTAGGGCTATCTGGTTCCGCTGTAGCAACACCATCTCCGGGGCTGAGCAGCGGTATTCGTCCAGGCTGGTCCGCAAAGATCCCTCTAGACTGCCATCCCATCGGGTTTGCGGTTCTTTCCCTTCCATGTGATTTGGCAGTTCGCCCCTTCGAGATGGATCCGTTATGTCATGATCTTTGCAATTGGCCTCCATCCTTGATGAGAGGCTTTCCCGGACTCGGAACCTTGTAGTACTTGCCTTCCATTGCCTTACAGCTAAGCACCCGTTCACTTGTCGCTTACATCGCTCAGACCCAGTCGCCTCAGCTCGTTCGGTGGCGGCCGTTGTCCAGTGGCTGTGATAGGCGACCATGCAGGAGGGTGAGGATATGATTGACACAAACAGGAAATCTGGACTCATTGGATAATTTCTAAACAAAAAAGAGGAAGCCAGTATTTCTGACTTCCTCTTTTGGCGATCGAGTAGTTCCTAGTCCTAGTTTATCTTAATGAATCTCTTGCTGTATAGATGATCACCGGACTGGACGCTCAGAATATAGCTTCCTGCTGGTAAGTGACTCAGGTCGATATTTTGTTGTGATGTTTTGGTCTGTATCAATGACCGACCCGTAATAGAAATGATGCGAAGCTCTACTGACTCATTTCTTGAGGAGTCGATATTCCATTGCAATACATTGCTCACAGGATTTGGTGTGAGGCTCAGGCGATTGTTCAAAGCAGCCTGATCGTCAGTGCTCACTACGCCTGTATTGATCGTCCATGTAAGATCGACATCTGTACCACCATCTTCAGACGTAGAGGTCTCAGACTTGATATCTGGTTGATGCTTGAGGATGACGCGGAAAGTTCCAGTGTTCGTCCCATTGGCCGTTGTCCAATCTGTCGATAGCCCCACGGGAAGATCGTTCTCATCCATGTCATTGTAGTTGACAGGATCGGGTCTGTTGTCGACATTTCCATCACCAGTTGGATCGGAGAATACTCCTTCAGAAAAAGCAAAGAAAAACATGTGCTCATCATCTTCTTCCATGATCTCCTCGGTGATGTCTTCACCCTCGATGCTATTGCTCAGCTCTATTGTCATTGTATAGGTCTCATCATCATCCAGATTGATGTCATCTAAGATCTGCAGATCAAGTGGGCCCTCGCCGTCAGGATCTTGTGCACTGGCTGTGATGGCATCTCCACCACCCATAGGAGTGAAAGTCAAGACCACGTCTGTGATGATTTCTTCCTCATTTTCGCAAGGTGGAGCCTCAGGATCTTCATTGACGTTAACATTCCAAGTAAGATCTACATCGGTACCTCCGTCTTCCACAGTTGAAGTTTCAGACTTGATACCAGGCTGGTGCTTGAGCACAACTCTGAGCGTACCAGAGACCATTTCTTCACCACACTCGGTTTCCCACTCCGTGCTGAGACCTACCGGAAGATCATTTTCGTCAAAGTCATTGTAGTTGACCGGATCGGGACGATTGTCCACGTTTCCATCTCCGGCAGGACTGACAAATACTTCATCGGTGAAAGCAAAGAAGAACATGTGCTCATCGTCTTCTTCCATGATCTCTTCTGTGATGTCTTCCCCTTCTATCGAATTTGTGAGCTCGATGGTCATGGTATAGACTGTACTCTCTAGTAGCTCAATGTCCTCTACGATCTGGAGATCAAGCGGTCCTTCGCCATCAGGATCCTGCGCGCTCGCTGTGACGATGTCACCACCATCCACTGGCGTGAAGGTCAAGACAACATCAGTGATGATTTCTTCTTCATTTTCGCAAGGTGGCGCAGCTGCATCATCCACGACGGTTACCATCCACCTGAGATCAAAGAGCGAAGTGCCATCACCTATCTCAGAGTCCTCAGACTTGATCCCCGTGAGATCAGCAAGCACGACTCGTAGTGAACCCTCGATATTGCCATCTACTGTACACTCAGTAGTGCTTTCATTGTCAATGCCTATTGGGAGGTTGTTCGCATCTCGATCTAGCGTCTCTACTCCTCCGCCCACGAAAAGCTCTTCTATCTGCTCGAAAAATACTTGATGATTTTCAGCATCAGCAATAATTTGGTCTGTGATATCATCTGTCCCGTCAAAGACAGCGAGTGTCACTGAGTAGTCTGCGCTCTCCATCAAACTGATGGAGCCTTCAACCTCCAATCCGCTGCCATTGTCTGCAGCCTTTGCAATGATGTCAGCACCGGAATCTGGGCTAAATGTGATCTCAACGCCTGTGATATTTAGCTGGGCCGATACGCTAAATGCGAAAACGAATGATAAGATGCCTAGTAGGTAAAGTTTTTTCATGCCTTAATTCTTATTGTAACAATGTTGCAAATGTAATATCTAAAGCAACAATGTTGCGAGAAGGCCCTCTAGATGTCGGAAACTACCGCTAGATTTTGAAGTTGATTGTCATCAAAAAGTTGCGGCCAAGGTCATCGGCAAAGTAGCGCAGCCGATCAGTGTAGTTGCGATAACTTACGTCAAATACATTGCGAAGCTCAAAGCTATAGTGGATAAACTTCCACTTGCTTCGCCAGCTCAGATTGGTCAGAAGGTAGCCATCTGGAGGCGGCATGAGATCAAAGTCTAGGGCGCTTTCGCTAAATCGGTTGATGCCTTGTTGCGCCGCAAACAGGAAGTCTTCTACGGTAATCGTGCGCGGGTGTTGAAAATGCTCAAATGTGTAGTTCAACTCTAATCTGAGTTCTCCGTCTTGGAGCCACTTCAAATTTGGCCGAAAGGCCAGACGATAACCCAATTCCGGAGGTGGCTGTGCAGCGAAAAAATCGGAAGGTGATAGTTGCTTGCTCCAGAGGAAGCTGCCTTTCAAGCCAGAGCTCAGAGACTCAGAATGGCGATACTCGCTATTGAGATCTAAGCCCCAAAGCAATGCATCTGTCTGATCATAGATGTAAAATATGAAAGAACCTCGTGGTGTCCTCGTGATGCCCGCCGGCCGCGAGTAGATGTAGTTTTTTACATAATTGATATAGCCCACGAGCTCGAGTGATAGCTCATCCTTTTGAATACCATAGGTATTGATCCATTTGTACCCTTGTTCAGACGGGACTTCGCGATCATTTTGATCTAAGATGCCCTGACTCGTCGAGACAAAATCAAAGTCTTCGCTGATGGTATATCGCCAGAGCCCATACTCCAAGAAAAAAGAATTTTGCCCAAAGCGATAGAGCTCCGCCACATTGGGAGCACGCCATGCTGTACCAATATTGGATTGGAAAGTGGCATGATCACTCAGAGCATATTTCACGCCGATGGTTCCCGACAGATTGCGGTAGAGAATCTTGTTTCTGTAAATAGTATTGTCAGGTTCTCGACCAGTGATGTCAGACTCTAAGAGATCAAAGCGGACTCCTGCTTCCCAAGTCGCTTTGCCTTGTTCAAGGGACTCAATCATGTAAATACCTAGGCGCTTTTCATCGTAATTGGGGATAAAAGGCACTGTGTTTGTCCCGGGAAGATTGTCATTGGCTTTGGTGAGCCATTGCGCACCGATCTTGCCAGAGAGCTTGCCGAGCTCGGGATGATTCCAGTTGAGATCAAGCGACTGTGTGCGGAGTTCGAGATCAATATTGGGGGCGTCTGTGCGGCGTACGCCAAATTCTTGTCTGTGGTTGAACTGATAGCCATACTGTAAGTGCAGTGAATGATTCTTGGCGAAGTACCTGAGACTCGCCTTGTAGGAATCGTGCTCTACCTGCTGCTTGGGCTTATCAATGTCATAGCTGAAGGGTAGGGTGAATAGGGGAGTATCTACCACAAATGCCCTCTGGATGTCATCAAGATTGCCAAAGACAGACCCACTCAGGACACCCAGCTCTTGCTCGACATGACTGTAGCTCAGTTTTAGATCCATCTTGGAAAAAGGATGTACTTGGACTTCACCGAAGTAGCTTGTCTCTTTCTTACCGGTATTGGTGAGCATGTAGTCTGCAGCACGCAGATCACCTTGTCGATTCCATGAACCACCGCCATGTACACTCCACCAGTTGAATCCCTTACTCATCTCCAGACTTCCTTCGCCAGCGCGGCCATTGGTACGGCCATGGAGACGCAAGTCTGCCTTGAAGGGACTGTGGAGTTCGACGTTGGCAGGATTGACGAGGACGACACCACCAAGAGCGTCTGGTCCAAATCTCACGGTTGCAGCTCCTTTGACGACTTCGATATTGTCGATGGAAGAGGCATCGATTTCAGGCGCATGATCCTCGCCCCAGTTTTGATATTCATGCCTCAGACCATTGTTGATGATGAGCACACGATTGCTATGCAAGCCATGAATGACAGGCTTGACGATGTTTTGGCCTGTCTTGAGTGTACCGACGCCTGAGATCCTGCTCACCGCATCGCCAAATGTCTCTGAGCTTACTTCCTCCATATCTAGGCCAGAGAGTCGAGTGGTATTGAGGGAGCCAAGTCCGCTCTGGAAGGGAGTGGCCTCTACGATCACGCTTTCCAGCAAATAGTCTTCTGGTGCCATGTAGATCTCAAGATATGGGTGATGGAAGTCATGGTGGTGACTCACTGGCTTGTAGCCGAGATAGCTGAAGCTCAGCTCGTATTCTTCTTCGCAAAGTCCTAAGATCTCAAAGCGTCCTTGAAGATCACTTTCTGTACCTGTGTTGCTGCTATCAAGGAGCACACTGACAAATGCGAGAGGCTGCTTGGTGCTAGCGTCAAAGACACGGCCTTGGATGTCGAATACACAACCAGTGGTGTCTTTAACTTGAGCAAATAGGCGGCCAAAAGGCAGCGCAAGCACTATCATGAGCACTGCTTGGAGTAGGCGATATCGGAAAATCTGAAGTCTCAATTTTTGAAACGATCCTTAGCTGAAGCCCAAAAGTCTGATTCTTATTGCAATATGATTGCAATAACGGTCATAATTGATGATCGGACCGCATGATACAAGACAAATTTTTTGGCATCATTGTCGTATAAGACTAGCTCCATAGTAGATTTTTGGAATCCACCTGATTCATGTACATTCGACGATCAAATTCATGGATCTATGTCAAACAAGTACGTCAAACTAGCCCTACGGATTATCATTGCCGTGATACTGCTACAAACTTTGCGGTTCAAATTTACCGCACATCCTGAGAGCGTGTACATATTTGAAACGCTAGGCTTGGAGCCATATGGGCGCATTGGTATCGGTATCGTTGAGTTGATTGCTGGCATTCTTCTCCTTTTCAATAGTACCGCTTGGTTAGGCGCTGGAATCACGATGGGCGTACTTGGAGGCGCTATCATGATGCACCTGACCAATCTGGGCATTGATGTCAAGGGAGACGGAGGACTTCTCTTTTACACGGCTGTTGTCACGTTTCTGCTAAGTGCCATGGTGCTTTGGATTTATCGGAGAGACATACCGATCATCGGACAGAAGTTTGCTTAAAGCCACAGCTGTGAATTGATCAAGCTATGAGTATCATCACAGATCATCTAAAGTTTCGCGAAGTCATCAGTCAGGTGGTCAAAGACCCTGATTACAAGGCGATCTCTCAGGTACCCGTATGGTCATGGCATCAAATCGGCTTGACTGTATTGGCCTATACCTTATGTCTAGGTGGTGCTTTTTTGATCTTAAGGGGTGTGTCTGTATGGCTGATATATCCCGTGATGATCTTTGGTTTTTATACTGCTTTCACGCCGCTTCATGACGCTACGCATAAGTCAGTATCGAGCAATGGATTTATCAATGATTTGCTCGGAACGATCAATGGAAACTTGCTTTTCCCCTTTGTGACTACATCCATGTACCGATATTTCCATTTATCGCATCATCGATATGTAGGAGACGAAGATCTTGATCCAGATGAGCCGATGGTGTCTATTCCTACGAAATATTTTCCTTTGGGATACCTTGTTTTATTTTTTTATGAGTACTTCATTTTTCGATGGCTCTTCACCAAGGTTTGGAAGAGGACACCAGATAGGACCAAAGGCATCATTTTGTTTTCTCTCTTGGGAAATCTAGCCCTCTATGTCTTGATGTTATCGAGTAGCTATTGGTACGAATTTTTAATCTGCTTCGTGATACCCAATAGACTGGCCATCGCTTATACCAATTTCACTTTTGCGCACTTGCCTCATCCAGAAGGAGTACATGTGCATGAGCATCCTTTCCAAGCTACATATACGCTGATTGGTAATAAACTTGCCTTGGACTCTCTTTGGGGACAGGCAGATCATTCCATGCACCATTTTTTACCCCATGTGCCTTGGTACAATTATAAGAGCGTTTGGGCTTTGGCCAATGGAGTCTTGTACAAGCAGGGAATCCCCGAGCGCAAGATTTATTCTTCACCGCAGTTTGGATTTAGGGAGAGATTGCAAGAATCCACCAAAGACTGCAGGAAAACCATCCGAGTCCAAATTGCAAGTGTCGAGGATGTCGCCGAAGGTGTCAAGAGCTTCAGTTTTGTATCTCCCTCAGGAGAGGTGCTTCCGGGTTTTACCGCAGGAGCACATGTTACTTTAGATTTGCCTAGTGGCAAAAAGAGGTCCTACTCACTAGTCAATGCTCCACATGAGCGAGATCGATATCAGATCGCTGTCAAATGTGATCGAGCCGGAAAAGGAGGGTCTGTAGAGATTCATGATGACCTCAAGGAAGGTGACATACTGAATATATCAGCTCCAGTCAATCACTTTGTGCTATATGAAAATGTCGAAAAATACATCCTCATTTCTGGTGGTATTGGCATTACTCCGCTGATTTCGATGGCTCACAGACTATCATTGCTCGAGAAGAAATTTGAATTTCATATCTGTGCAAAAAGTGAAGATCAAATCCCGTTTCAATATGAGTTGAAAAACTGGAGTTTTGCGCCCAATGTTGATATACATCTTGACAGAGATGGTCGATCCTCTCTCGACGTGATGAGAATCCTATCGAAACCCTCTGACGATACACTCATCTATATCTGCGGGCCAAGAGGATTTATGGAATGGGTCAAGTCCACTGCGATAGGTCAAGGCTGGCCATCTGATCACATCATGATCGAAAATTTTTCAGCGGCTGCTATTGATTCACGGACTGCAAAGGCTTTTGAGCTGAAGCTCCAGAAAAGTGGTAAATCTATACAGGTTGGAGCTGATCAGACCATCATCGATGCCTTATTGATGAATGGTGTTCAAGTGGACTACTCATGTCTACAAGGCACCTGCGGTACCTGTGTCTGCAATGTGGTGGATGGAGAAGTGGATCATCGAGATGGTGTGCTGACAGAGGAAGATAAGACCCATGGCCGCAAGATCTGTCTATGTGTATCCAGAGCGAAGAAGGAGCGAATCATTCTTGACATCTGAAGTCACCGGGTTTATTCAGAGCGAAGACGCAGCTTCTGCTTAACTCATCCGTTTACAAGACTAGATGGTTCGATTGACTCTCCTACTTGCTTTGGCATCAGCAGGCATCTGTCGTGCCCAGAATTTTGTACTCCAAAATCTCCAACCAGACTTTCCAGATTTTGACCACCCGTCTATTGCCCACGGTGATTTGGATAATGATGGATATGAAGATCTCATCATGACAGGATCTGATGACTCCAAGTTTCATACTGTCCTTTGGAGGAATCTAGGTGATGGCACCTACGACAGTCTTACTCTAGACAATCTTCCTGGACTGATCCTTGCTGATATCTCGATAGCTGATGTCAATATGGATGGACGACAAGATTTTTTTATTTCTGGTAGCCAATACAATGTGGGTAAGCATTTCCATGGGTTGTATATAAATCAAGGTGGTTTCGATTTTCGCCTTAGCAATAGTGAGCTCACACAGAATGAGATTTATGAATCCTTGCTGGTAGATCTGGATATGGATGGCGATCTGGATTTGGCCATGATCGAGGGACCGCTTCTAGATTTGGAATTGGTCTTGTATGAATATTCAAATGATGGCGATTTTAGGGCCATGGATCCTCAGTCTTTCCATCATCTCTTCCTTCCTCAGATGTTGTTTGGAGATATTGATGGTGACGGTGACCAAGATTTGATTTATTCTGGTAAGCTTGATAGCATCCAAGTCACACAAGTCTATCGCAATGATGGCACGGGAGTATTTATTCCGGATGAAGAACTTTTACCATTTAGTGCAAGTGGAGACATCGGATTGACCGATTTGAATAATGATGGTTACCTTAATTTAGTGGTCGTCGGGCCCTCATCGAATTCGATTGAATGTATCGCTATGCTCAATAGGATGGGAGTTTTTGTAGGGCCACAAGTCATAGGTGTGGGTTGGCTAGAGGCTTCATTTGCAGCAGAAGATCTGGATCAAGACGATCGAACTGATCTTGTCATCTGCGGGTATCAGCCCGGTATTTGGCGGATGCGTTGTGACATCTTGTACAATGAGACAGCTCTCGCAGATAGTACATTGGTCTTTGAGCAAGTTGATGATATGCTGAGGCAAGGGGTTTATGAAGCACAGATTGTTATCACTGACCTTGACGACAATGGCTTATCAGATATTTTGACCGTAGGAATGGATGAAAACTCAGAGGGTCGTACGAGTCTGTATATTCAAAATGAGCGAGACAATTTTATTGATCCTGTCGGAGATCCGCTTCCCAAGACTCCGGTCACACATCTCGATATGGCGGATATAGACGGCGATGGTCATGAGGATATGGCCATTCGTTTAGCCTTGGACTGGGGAGAGTCAAGAGTGCTGATCTACAAGGGAGATGGTCGTGGTGTGTTTCGTCATGTGCAGAGGATTTCTGTGATTTCGAGTGATCTATCATTTGCAGATGTCGATCAGGATGGAGATCAAGATTTGGTTTTGGGTCGACTAGGGTATCCATCCTCAGGGGATTTTGGGTACTACAGCAACAATGGCGAAGGGCATTTCTCGCGTGTATCTCTTGACATCTCTCCTGAACGATTCGCCACTGTCATCGTAGGAGATTTTAATTCAGATGGTTTGTCTGATATATTGCAGTATGACTCGGGTTTACGCTTGTACGAGAATCTGGGCAATGGAGATTATCTCTATACTCCCACAGCCTTACCGAACAGAATATTTGACGGCATAGTGTCTCATATCGATATAGAAGGCGACGGTCTTCTTGACTTGTTTTTGGGTCTTGAAACTCCGATGTTATATCGCAATTTGGGCGACTTCCAGTTTGAGCCTTGTTCTAGCTGCTCATTTGATCTGGAGGACATCTCTGCACAAGTAGTTGCAGATATTGATGATGATCAGTCTCCGGATCTAGTCCTCTGTGGTATCCAGGATGGCAAAGATGTCTGCAAGATTTATTGGAATAGAGATGGCAAATTTCATGATGAGAACTCCATACTTCTGGACAGCTTTCATGTCAGATTTATAGAAGCTGAGGATGTAGATCTCGACGGAAGACTGGACGTACTTCTTTCTGGGGTGGGAGATGGAGTAGATGAAATGAGTCGTATGTGGCTACAGAAAGAGACGGCCCAGTTCACAGCTCTAGGTGACTCACCATTTGATCGAGTGAGTATCATGGATGGAGAGTTTTCGGATCTCAATGGCGATGATCTTCCAGAACTCCTGGTCGTCGGTCGCTCCAGGGATCAGAGTGGATTAATTAATGAGCAGAATGTCATCTACATCAATCAGGGTGCTACGTCTACTTCAGTGAGGAGATTTGATCATTCTGAGTTGAGGACTTCTTTTATAAAAGTCAATCCGGTTCTTGATGAATTGCTGCATGTGGATATACCAGCATCTTTGATAGCCGCCGATCTTCGACTCGAGCTATATGATATAGAGGGGCGGCTTGTCGCCAAAATGGATCTTGCCGAGGATGAAGAGCAATCAGTAAATCTCAATGCACTTCACCTAGCTCCTGGCAGCTACGTCGTGCAGTTGCACTCTTCTCAAGGGTGGCAGGCAGAAATAGTGATGCTCTTCTGATGAATATGGCATGTGCATCAATGCCACCTAGCTGTTATCTGAGGTCAATATTTGTGCTCGGTCCAAGATTCCCTATCTTGCGCCCATGAAATCAAACCGTACGCTCCACTGGTCCATCACTGTCGCCGTGGCAGGCTTCCTCTTTGGCTTTGACACCGTGGTGATCTCGGGTGCCAACGAGCCCATCAAGGATATTTGGCCCATGAGTGATTGGGCGCATGGCATATTCATCATGTCAGCGGCACTTTGGGGCACAGTCCTCGGTGCATTGGGCGGTGGATATCCTACGCAGAGACTTGGCAGAAAGAAAACGCTCATTTGGATCGGAGTGCTCTACACGGTTTCTGCCATCGGATCTGCGCTTGCGCCAAATGCTATTTTGTTTTCATTATTTCGGTTTATTGGAGGTGTTGGTGTCGGTGCGAGCTCAGTCACTGCTCCTACCTATATCTCAGAAATCACTACGGCGGATAATCGAGGTCGCCTGGTAGCATTGTATCAATTCAATATTGTCTTAGGCATCTTTATCGCCTTCTTTTCCAATTACCTCATAGGCATCAGTTTTGAAAATCATGCTTGGCGATGGATGCTGGGTGTAGAGGCTTTGCCTGCATTGATTTATACCGTGCTAGTGATGAGTGTGCCGATGAGTCCTAGATGGCTTTTGCTAAAAAGAAATGATGAAGACGGAGCAAGATCAGTCCTTAGACAAATGGGACTGTCAGCAGATGGTATTGAGCGCTCCTTGCGTGAGATCAGAGATTCCCTTAGCAGCACGATCAAGGAAAATATCTTCAGCAGCACCTATCGCAAGCCGGTAGTGCTAGCATTTTTGATTGCCTTTTTCAATCAACTTTCTGGGATCAACTTCATACTCTATTATGCCCCTAGTATCCTAGAGTCAGCGGGTCTGGGAAGTACTGAGTCATTGGCCAATTCTATCTGGATAGGTGGTATCAATCTGGTCTTTACCATCATCGGTATGTATCTCATAGATCGTCTCGGCAGGAAACAGCTCATGTATCTTGGGAGTATAGGCTATATCACCTCATTGGCCATGGTAGCATTCGCATTTTACACAGGTGCGAGTAGCAATTTTTTGCTGTTTTTCCTACTGATGTTTATCGCTAGTCATGCGATCGGTCAGGGCGCAGTCATCTGGGTATTCATTTCGGAGATCTTTCCCAACAAAGTTCGTGCCTTTGGTCAAGCTTGGGGTTGCGGTGTGCACTGGGTGTTTGCTGCAATTATCACCATGGTCGGCACTCCAGTCATAGAATTTTTTGACAATCCCTGGCCGGTCTTCGCATTCTTTTCTGGCATGATGTTCTTACAGCTGTTGTTCACACATTTTATGATGCCAGAGACTAAGGGTGTAAGCCTCGAAGATTTACAGAAAAGACTCGTCGAGTGACTGGTTGTATCCTCCAATGACTGAGTAATTTGGTCGTGGAATGATTATTTATGTATTGCTATAATTGAGTATGTCACAGATTGATATCAAAAAATTAGTCCTGTCTCAGCGGAGTTTGTACGCTAGCAATGAGACTAAGGACATTAGTTTTCGCATCGAGCAGCTGAAAAAGCTGAAGGCTGTCCTTAGGTCAAATGAAGCTCTGCTTTATCAAGCGATGAAGGATGATATGTCCAAGTCAGAATTTGAGACCTATGCCACAGAGCTCGCATTGATCTATCATGAGATCAATCTTGCGATAAACTCAGTCAAGCGCTGGTCTACCAAGAAGCTCGTGCATACCGGACTCGCAAACTTTCCGGCCAGAAGTTATATCATCCAAGAGCCGCTGGGGTGTACCCTTGTCATCGGTGCATGGAATTATCCATTGCAACTCTCGATAGTGCCGATGGTGTCGGCGATGGCCGCGGGCAATACATGTATCCTCAAGCCTAGTGAGATTGCTTCTGCCTCCTCAACAGTAATGGCATCTTTGATCAATGAGAATTTTCCCGCTGAATATATCCAAGTCGTAGAAGGTGGAATCCCAGAGACCACAGAATTACTCAAGCATCGATATGACAAGATATTTTTCACAGGGAGTACTTCTGTCGGCAAGATTATTTACAAAGCAGCAGCAGAGAGCTTCAGCCCTGTGACCCTTGAACTCGGAGGGAAGAGCCCTTGCATAGTGCTCGCAGATGCCAATATCAAGATGACGGCCAAGCGCCTAGTATGGTCTAAGTGTCTCAACGCCGGTCAGACCTGCGTCGCACCAGATTACATTTTGGCCGAAAGGCCGATATATGAGAAGCTCATCGATGCACTGAAACTAGAGCTCACTAACTATCCCAATACAGAGCTTGGTGATAGTGAACACTATCTGCAGATCATCAACGAACGAAACTTTGACCGATTGACCTCTCTGATGGATCCAGCTAAGATCTGCCATGGTGGCCATCATGACCGTGCCAGTCGATTTATCGCACCCACTCTGATGAGGGATGTCAGCTTTGATGATGCGATCATGCAAGAAGAGGTCTTTGGTCCCATATTGCCATTGATGCCCATGGACGATTTGGATCAAGCCATCCAAGAGATTAAGTCTTTGCCAAGTCCATTGTCACTATACGTTTACGGCAAGAGTAAGCAAAGGATCGAGAAGGTACTTGGTGAGATACCATTCGGCGGCGGTGCCGTCAATGATAGTGCCATGCATCTCAGCAATAGCAATCTTCCCTTTGGTGGAATCGGCATGAGCGGAATGGGAGCGTATCACGGCAAGACAGGCTTTGATTGCTTTACGCATCAGAAGAGTATCCTGCACAAGCCATTTTGGTTTGAGTCATCAGTCAAGTACCCGAAGTACAGTGATATGAAGAAGAAGCTCATTGGGTGGCTCGTGGAATGAGGGGTATTTTTGGTTGGTGACTTTATTACATATGCTTGGTAGGAGGGCCACAGGCAAGGCCTGTCTGCCACTCAATGACTCATTCAATCAATTGCACTTGTGCCCAAAAAGCTGATCACAGAACTCAATGGTCAGCGACTCAAGCTGAGTAATCTACAGAAGATTCTGTATCCTTCCGTAGGCATCAGCAAAGCTGAGATCATACAATATTATATTGCAGTCTCTCCTTATTTGCTTAAGTATCTTGCTGGCAGACCATTGAGTCTGATACGAGCACCTGATGGCATTGGGCTGAAGCAGTTTTACACCAAAAATCGGCCAGGTTTTACGCCAGACTGGATGCCAAGCATTTTTCCGCCATGGGATGATGAAAATGACTATCTCTATGCGACTGAAGTTCAGCACATAGCGTGGTTGGCCAATCTGGCAGCTCTGGAGATGCATACCAGCAATAGCACACTGGGTGATCTGGACAAACCTGACTTCTTTGTGATAGATCTGGATCCATCGGAGGATCACACCTGGGATCAGATCAAGGCATTGGCAATAGAGCTCAAGAAATATCTGCGAGCTCAGGGGCTAGCTTGCTTTGCCAAGCTGAGTGGTGGGAAAGGCATACATCTGCGCACACCTATCATTTGTAGCAGGGACTATGACGCTGTTACTGATAGAGTCAAGGATCTGATGAAGACATTTGTGCGAAAGCACCCGCAGACTACTCTCCGCGTGCACAAAGATCAGCGCAGAGGCAAAATCCTCCTTGATATCTATCGCAATCATCCAGGAAATACGATCATAGCGCCATACTGCCTCAGGGCGCGAACAGGAGCTCCTGTAGCTATGCCCCTCAGTTGGACAGTACTTGAAGCTGCTGAGAGTGCGCAAGATTTCCAACTGGCAGGTGTCATACCACATCTCGAGAAGCATGGTGATGCTTGGGATGGCATAGGAGATAGCGCGATGGAGCTCTTCCCAGCCCAAGGCATCTACACTGCATCAGAAGCGCAAGCCAAGAACGTGAAGCTTACAGATTATGCAGAGAAGCGGGACTTCGAGCAGACCTCTGAGCCGATTCCCTCTAGCGATCCAGCCGTCAATGGCCGCTTTGCCGTTCAGCTTCATGATGCTCGCAATTTGCACTATGATCTCCGACTTGGTGTAGATGGCGTGCTTTGGTCATGGGCGATTCCCAAGGCTTTTCCGAGCGATCAAGAGGCCAGTCGTCTGGCGATCAGGACAGAAGATCACCCAGCCAAGTACATTGATTTTGAGGGAGAAATACCTGCTGCAGAGTATGGTGGTGGCACCATGTGGTTGCTTGATCAGGGTGAGTTCATCTGGCATAAGAAGGAGGAAAAGTCGCTCGAGTTTGAACTCAAGGGCTCGAAATTACACGGCAGATATAAGCTCATCCACACCAGAGAGCGGCAGTGGCTGATGCGATTGGTGTCCGCTCCTAGAGTAAAGCAGACTAGTTTCAAGCCCATGCTCTGTGCCTCTAGTAATAGCCTCCCGACAGGCAAGGACCTGATCTATGAAGTAAAGTGGGATGGAATCAGGACGCTGATCTACAAGGATGCCGATGAGACACCCCTCACTATACGATCCAAGAGTGATCGAGACATTTCTCTCCAGTTTCCGGAGCTGATAGATCCTGCCAGTGTTGATGCCAGATCAGCAGTCTTGGACGCAGAGATTGTTTGTCTAGATGAGCGCGGTGCACCTCTCTTTGATCAGGTGATATCTCGTCTTCATCGCAAGATAGACGAGCGGTATATGGACTCTGCGGGCTTTCGCCCAAAAGCATATATCTATTACTTTGACATCCTGATGCTGGATGGAGTAGATCTTACCGATTTTCCAATGCACAAGCGCCATGCGATCCTGTCGGCAGTTATAAAACGCGGAGAACATTTTCGCGTCAGCGACATCTTCCTAGACGGTCAGGCACTTTACAAGTCAGGGAAAACTATGGGCCTAGAAGGTGTCATGGTCAAGGATAAAAATGGGAAATACCATCCTGGAAGACGGACATCTGATTGGATCAAGGTCAAATATCGACAGACCATAGATGCCATGATTATCGGCTACACCGCAGGCAAAGGAGATCGCCAATCACTCTTTGGTGCATTACATCTGGCTCAGATGCAAGACGATCAATGGCAATATCTCGGCAAACTTGGCACAGGATTCGATCATGAGAAGATGAGAGAAATCCTTGCGCAGTTGAAAGCGCTTGATGAAATCAAGAAGCCCATCGACGATAAAATCGAAGAAGAGAGCCGCACGACTTGGATCGAGGCCAATCTGGCCTGTGAAGTTCAGTTTGCTAGCTGGACAGCCAAGGGAACTCTCCGAGAACCGGTATTCTTACGTATGAAAGAAAAGATATAGAGGAACATGAGATCAATTTGGAAAGGACATATCAGATTTTCACTGGTGACAATACCGATTCAGGTATTCAGTGCGGTAGAGAGCAAAGGAAATATCTCCTTCAAGCAGATACATGCTAAGGATCAAGGCTCTGTCGGATACAAGAAGTACTGTAAGAGCTGTGATGCGGTCCTCAAAGGCAAAGACATCGTCAAGGGGTACGAGTATCAGCCTGATAGCTATGTCGTATTTGAGCCCGAGGAACTCGATAAGATTCGCCTCAAGAGTACGCGGGCCATTGATATCGAGGCATTTGTGGATATCAGTGAAGTGCATCCTTCGCGCTTCGAAGCTGTCTACTATGTAGGGCCAGAAGGTGATGTGGCCGGTCCTACATATCAGCTCTTTTGCGCTGCGCTACGTAAGAGTGGGAAGGCTGGAGTGGGACGCATCATCCTCAGAGATCGTGAAGATGTAGTGCTGCTCACGACCTATGAGAAAGGTCTCGTGATGTACAAACTGCGCTATCCCTACGAGATCAGAGATATCAACAAAGTACCAGATCTCAGTGATGCCGAGGTCGATGGGGCGCAGCTCAAGTTGGCACTCACACTGATAGACTCACTCGATACGAGCTTTGATCAGGTCGACTTTGAGGATCGCTACAAGGATGCGCTTATGGAACTTGTAGAACAGAAGATCGCTGGGAAGCAGATCGTGACGATCGACGATGAAGCAGAAGATACGCCAGTGGTAGACATCATGAGTGCACTCAAGCAGTCTATCGCAGAGGCCAAGAAGAAATCTGCCTGATGATCAAGATCGTCTCATGGAACATCCGACAGGGTGGTGGTACGAGGATCGCGAAGATCGCAGAAACGCTCATCAAGACCAAGGCGCATATGCTTGTGTGTTCCGAGTATCGCAATCAAGCCAAGGGCATCTTCCTCCGACACAAGCTCCTAGAAGCTGGCTATCGCTTTCAGTATGTCACTGCTGCCACCTCAGAAGCCAATGCCGTGCTTATCGCAAGTAAAATAGACGGCCATTCGAGATTGCACAAGAGTCCATGTGGATATGGGTACTGCGTGGCAAGTGTCGATTTTGAAGCATTCAGTCTGCATGGTGTCTATCTGCCCCACAAAAAGAAGCACGATCTTTTTGATATCCTTTTGGCGGAAGCCAGTGTGGACAGACCCAGCATCATCGTCGGAGACTACAATACCGGCAAGAATGGCATCGATCAGCGTGGAGATAGTTTTTGGTATACAGATGAGCTTCGTGAGCTAGAAGAGGCGGGGATGGTGGATGCCTTCCGGCAAATGCATGGTAACCTGGAGACATACTCATGGAGGAGTCACCAAGGCAATGGCTACAGATATGACCACAGCTATGTGCATCAAGACCTGGTGCCTCTCATCAAGGCTTGCGACTATGATCACACAGTGAGAGAGCAAGGCTTGAGCGATCATTCGCTCATGTGGCTGGAGCTAGGGTAGGGCCATTTTTGATTTCTGATTGGAGATTTTTGATTTTTGATCGACTTGTTGACAGTTGATCCTGAGTCCACGGTCAGCGGCCAGCGGTCCACGGTCAGCGGCCAGCGGTCCACGGTCTACTTTCCATTCAATCATTATCACATTCACCCATTCAATCAAGACTCTTTCCCACCAAGAAGTCTCACAGCTGCATCTTATCCTAATAAATCAGCAATTGTTTTTTGATAGATGGTCTCAATCACTTAGATTCGCATCTTGTGTTCAGGGTGACAATTTGGTCCAACTCTATATATTTGTCGAGTTGCCCACAGGTCTCTGAGAGCACACTGAATGGATGAAGAGCTTAATTCGCTGTAAAGCAGTGGTTTAGGTCTTGTTGTCCTTGATGAACAAACTAAAATTGACAATCAATAACACTTAAATCATGCGAAAAACACTGAACGTATTATCTGCTTGGGCCGCTGTGGCTGTAGCATTCATGATGCCACTGGCATTGATGGCTCAAGAAGAAGGGCCAAAAGAGACACTTTTCCAAGTCTTAAAGGAGAAGTTTATCGAAGGTGGCTGGGGCTTTATGAGTCTCGTACTCATCTGTCTGATTCTAGGCCTCGCGTTTTGTATCGAGCGAATCATCACACTCAACATTGCCACTGTCAATACAGACAAGCTACTAAGCAAAGTCGACACGCAGCTCGCTGATGGTGACATGGAAGGCGCTCTCAATGTATTGAAGTCTACGACTGGCCCTACGGCTAGCATCCTTCATGAAGGACTCAAAAATGCTGGCAACGGCCCAGAAGCTGTGGAGAAGGCGATCGTCTCATACGGCAGTGTCCAGATGGGTCTACTTGAGAAAGGACTCGTATGGATCTCTCTCTTCATCGCTATTGCACCGATGCTTGGGTTCATGGGTACGGTAATCGGTATGATCGGTGCCTTTGACAAGATCGAGGCGGCAGGTGATATCTCTCCTTCAATCGTTGCAGGTGGTATCAAGGTTGCACTTTTGACCACGGTATTCGGTCTGATTACAGCGATTATCCTTCAGATCTTTTACAATCTGATCGTATCTAAGATTGATAGCATCGTCCTCAAGATGGAAGACGCTTCTATAGGACTTGTTGACATCCTAGCGAGAAACAACACATTCAAATAATTTACTGACCTCTTCAAATACACTGAAGTATGTATAATTTATTATCAAAGAGAGGTCAGCTCTTCGCGTTTGCGCTAGGTGTGATCGTGGTAGTACTCTACCTCGTGACTGCGCTAGGAGGCATCGAGGAGTGGAACGCTCTCTCAGAAGAGGACCAGTTGCAGACTGGTATCTTCAATACTGGTCTTGGTGGTGCAGTCGTGATGACATTGATCGGAGCATTCTTGTTTTTGGTGACTGTGATCGTCGGTCTCATCACCAATCCCAAAGGCTCTATCAAGATCATAGCTGCTTTCGCACTGGTGGCCATCCTATTCGCTATATTTTATGGCACTGCTGTGCCGGAGACGACTGGAAGCCTTGGCGAGCTCGCTGATGAGTTTGGATTGACAGACAATCAGAGCAAGATCGTCACAGCAGGCCTCAAATCAGGCATCGTACTGACGCTAGGAGCATTTGGTGCATTTATCGTGACTGAACTTATCAACCTTTTCAAATAAGACGATCATGTTGAAGAAAGGCAAGAAACGAATGCAGAATGAGGTGAACGCCAGTAGTATGGCGGATATCGCTTTCTTGCTCTTGATATTCTTTTTGGTGACAACCACGATCCTGGAAGACAAAGGAGTCTTGGTACTTCTTCCACCTTGGTCTGAGGAGCCACCAGAAAATATCAAACTCAATGAGAGAAATGTCTACGGTATCTTGGTAAATGCCAATAATGATCTACTTGTGCGAAACGAGCCGATGAAGATCAAAGATCTCAAGGACAAGACCAAGGAGTTCATCATGAATCCCACCGGTCGAGAAGATCTGGCACTCAATCCTAAGAAGGCGATCATCTCTCTCAAGCATGACCGTGGTACCAAGTACAAGGCCTATCTCGAAGTCTACAATGAAATCAAAGCTGCCTATCGGGAGCTCAGAGATGAAGAGTCGGAAAAGAGATTTGGACGTAAGTACGAGTACCTGCAGCGATGGCAAAGAGACACAGTGAGAAATGCAATTCCACTCGTCATTTCTGAGGCGGAGCCAACGGACTTTGGAGAAGAACAATAATCATCATCAAAAGAAGAGATTATGTCAAGATTTGGAAGAAAAAAAGGAAAAGAGATGCCTGCCATCTCTACGGCATCATTGCCTGATATCATCTTCATGCTACTGTTCTTCTTTATGGTGGTCACGGTGATGAGAGAATCCTCCTTGAAGGTGGCAGTGACGACGCCACAGGCGACTGAGCTTACCAAACTCGAGAGAAAGACACTGGTCAATACGATCTACGTAGGAAGACCTACGGAGCAGTACCAAGATGTCTATGGAAAGAGCCCACGTATGCAGCTCAATGATAAGATTGCGGATCTAGCAGAGATTCCACTGTTCTTGGAGCAGCATAAGCGAAATGTCCCTGAGCCACTGAGAGGAGGTATCACCTCGTCCATGCGGATTGATGGAGATGTCACGATGGGAATCATCCAAGACATCAAAGAGCGACTCCGTAAAGCAGGTCAGCTCAAGGTGAATTACTCGGCAAAACAAAGGTCCGAGTAGTCGAAATGATTTAAGATTATTGAAGGCGAGGTGCGAAAGTGCTTCGCCTTTTTTTTGCGGTTACTCTAAGAAATCGCTAGGGATGGTAGGCGTTCATTGAAGCTTGGAGCAAATCACCCTTAGACATTTGAGACTCTTGGTACTTGCGAAGTATATGCGTCTCCTTTACTCTGATTTTAGGGTATTCATCGGAGCGCATATGGCTCTGATAAATCAATTGACAACACAGGCCTTTTGTGCCCTTAAAGAAGGGCGTCAATCCAGTAAAAAGATTGCAATCGAGAGTGCCAACTCGCGAAGCTTCGTATTTTTCACTGAATTCCAAGAATTGATCAAGCTTTACACTTGTCCATGTAGCCATCTGAAAGTCATGAGATAATTCTGTTTTAGTGACATACAGTGCTGGAATTAAAACCATGGATTTATCGAGCATATGCAGATAGTCGTAGCTTATGATGCGATCCGAGACTGCTCCCTAATCTCATCTATAATCCAAGTATTCAGATCCATACCAAAGATCAAATCGTGCTGATTTTTGCATCTGGTACATTGAAATTTCATTGCTCGAGTATGTTAGTCTAAAGTTCTGAGTGCAAGAGTGCGCTTGTCTTTAACAAGGCTAAACTTTCAATTCCGAGTGCTTCGGGGATATCTCTTTACTCATGAGGGTTAATGCATTAGACCTATTGGCAAGATATGTAGTCTTGGTCAATTTGCATAGAGCGTTAAAGTCATCACAATTTGGCTGTGTCTGTGCCATAGGCATGGCAATGGACGTTTCTATCCTAGGAATAAATAAAATGCAAGTCCAATGTCTCGAGTTCTTACCTACGCACGCCTCATGTGTTTCCTGCTGTTTTCTTACTTGTCCATCGGTTTGTGGGCACAAAATCAAGATCTTGGCCCTCTTGTCACGGTCGTCGCAGAGCACACTGAGTATCTCGATGTAGACGAGATACACTTCACGATCAATCTCAGTGAGCATGATCTGGACATTGCTGATGCGAGAGCAAAAACTACGCGGATATCCCAAGAGATCAAGGCGCTTTTGAAGAGGAGTGGTGTTGACGATAGATTTATTCAGACACGACGAGCAGTGGTATCACGCAACTATCTCAGAAGGTCGCAGTCTCGAGAGTATGATGGTTTTGTATCGACACAGTCCATCTACGTCTGTCTGAAAGCTGTCGGAAGCTATGATGATCTGATGGATGCACTGCTACTGATGAATGTGGAGTCGATCAGTACTCCTTCTTACAAAAGCAGTCAAGAAGAGGCTGCGAGACAGCGGGCAAGAGTGGCGGCGCTGAAAAAAGCTCAAAAAATGGCCAGCGAATGGACTGAAGCCTTGGATCAATCAATCGGGCCAGCTAAGCAAATCAGTCAAGCTGATTACCAGAGAAGTCACCTGGCCTATGGCGAAAGATCAGTTGACTCTGGCGTAGCTGCTGAGAGCATATCCTTGGGAGAGATCTCTGTGAAGGCGAGTGTGAAAGTGAGTTTCGCTCTTTTGGACTAGACCGAGTCTGACGGTATATCGATCGACTTGATTATAGCATTATTTTGAGCAGGAAATAGACCATTTCTGCTCCGAGTCATTGTTGATGCCGAGCTCAACAGCAGAAGTGCCTGCATCATCCTCATGAAGCTTGCATCGTTTGTTTTGATCCAAGTGTTGAGAATTGATAAATCCGTCCTTGATCATACCATTTTGATCGAGTAGCACACATCTGCTATAATTGTCAAATTCATTCTTGAGGATAGCGTACTTGGACCAAAATGGAGAGCTACTATTCACGGAGATCCGCGATGCGTCGTCACCAGAATCTTCATTGGCCGACTGCTGATCTGACCAGATGGTGGTAGCAGGACTTAAACGGACGAGATTTCCATTTTTTATCTCTACCGTATTTGATCTTCTCACCCAGCCGACGAAGTTGGCATCAGAGATATCACGACTCTTGATAACTTTGGATGTGGCCAAGAGATCCTCATTTCCTACTTGATCGATGAGGTAGTAAATAGAGCCTGACTGAAGTTCTCTGGACACTTTCCGCTGAGCATTCGCTTCAGTACTTGGGCTGCCATAGGCCTTTACAGTTGTGTCCGTGGCACGCTGTTTAATGATGGCAAGTGGTGGTGCACTATCCCCGGTATCAGTGACTTGCTGTATAGGACTCTTTTCACTCGCCTTCTCTGAATTTTCAGTCGATGAGCAAGCTAGGGACATTAGGACTATGCCAATGCTTAGAAATATAGCTTTCATATTAAAGTGTTTCTAGATCGAATCAATACTCAGCCATCATCATCTCTTCCTCAAGGGCCTCGAATTTTTTCTTGAAGGCTTCATCTTTTTTACAAGCATTGAAGATAGGGTCATTGGCCCAGCTTGATAGCGGATCAAGGATAGACTCTTCGCCCGTGCTCAAATATTTTTTGACGATAGCTTCATAATCCGAAAAAATCTGTCCACAGTCCTTGTCTTTGAGAGGGCTTGATGCCAGTTGCTTATTGACGACTTGCTCGCGCTTCTTTTGCGCTTCGGCAGCAGCTTTTTTAATTTCAGTTTCATCTACTTCGATCTTATTGGTCAATTCTTCTGCGACGACTTTTTCTTCGACCACCTCTTCGGCGACCGCTTCCATGACCTTAGATTTTTCCTCTGCCTTTTCCGCAGCGGCCATGACCTCTTCTTCACCCATTGTCGCCAACTTCTCTTCAGTGATGGCAGTATTATCTGGGACCTTATCGGAAGAGTCAGAATCTGCTGTACAAGATGTCAATAGGGTCAGTCCTGCGATCAAGATGCTGTAGAATATCCTTTTCATGTCGAGAGATAAATTTTTTGTGAAACTAAACCCGGCGGTATATGAGATCGCCAGGCGTGTGTGATAGAATTTTGTCAATGGTCTTTTTGCTATAGAGATAGACAAAGATGACAAGACTTAAGATAGCCACGAGTATCAATGGGTTGAAAAGATCAAGTAAGCTCTGCGTGCCATTGATCATCTGTTCGACAGCTACGATGATGCCTACGAGCAAGAGCGCCAATCCAAGTGCAAGCATCAGAAAATTGATGATGATCTTGAGGTAAATACCAGTAAGAAATTTATTGTCCAGACCAAAAGCCTTGAATGTGCCAAGATTTGTTTTTGACTTCTCGAGATGTGTCTTGAGGATGGAGTCGATAAAGAAGATAATGCTCAGTAGACTCAGGATAAATAGTGCAAAAGATACAAAGCGCGTCAGCCGACTGACGAGTGCAAAGTTCTCTTTGCTCTCGATTTGCGACATATCGATCTCCACATTATTAGTGGAGCGAAGGCTGTCACTGAAGCTACGGACGTTCTTGGTATTGGCGAAAATGAAGGCTAGATCTGTGGGAAAGAAGCTACTGCGGCTATCAAAGTCATCTGGGTAGTAATGTCGTCGACTTTGAGTGCTAGTAGCTTTGTTGAGATCTTCGATGACACGATTCTTCGCATCATCATCGATGAAATTTTTGAGGGTCAGGCGGTGCAGTTGCTGGCGGCTTTTGCCTGTAAAGCCGAGTGTACTGCTCTTGACGCTATAGAGTGCATCACTCTTCTCTACGTAGTCTAGGATTTGCTCTTCGCTGAGCGGACTGATGATTCGTAGAGTATTGGAGTTTCCCTCGGAATTGTACTGGCTGTTGTAGAGTTGATAGACATCTACGGCCGCGATAAAATCTATGAGATTGGGCAGCGCCTTGACCACATGCTCTATAGGGAGTTCGACCCATTTTTTGCCGACAGGCGGATCATCATCATCACTGAGATCAAGTGTCACATATTCTGTACTCAATGGCAAACTAAGATCTTGGAGAAATTTCTCTGTGACGATCAGTTTTACTTTTTGGGCATCCTTGCGCTCAGCCGTGAGATCATTGGTTCGTAGCAGATTATCCTTGCGAAGTATTTCGGTGAGCAGTTCTTCTGAGTTATCATCTATAGTGCTTCCCTTGATATCGCGCTTGACGAGATTGGCATCAATAAATGGTGCATAATAGAGTTGATAGGTATTGATTTTTTTGAGACCAAATGCTTCGCGGGCGGAGCTTGATCCATACATCTCGACAATGTTGTCCTTCTGTTCATCAACACTTCTGGTCATACGGAGATTGACCCAATTGGTAAATGGATTGGACATGCGCTTGGAGAGGTACTTATATCCACCGATAGCAAAGGATAGGGCTGCCAGCGTAAAAAAGAGAATCAGAGCCAATGCATAGATGCCTCGGGAGGCCTTTCCTTTCAAGGTATCAAATTCATTGCGGAAGAATATCTGCTTAAAATCTGTGTCCAATCCAAAAATCTTGTTGATCATTCGCTTTCGATTTTTGAATATCAGATGGTGATATTTTCTGCAACATTGAGATACTGATAGAGGTAGTCGACGGTATTCTCTATGGTCCTTCCATCAGTATGTGCCCATGGGCTGTGATCATCTCTTCTCACGAGGATATTGCGCTCGGTGACCTCGCCATAGATCCCACCTTCGATCTGTACGGGCGTCAAGAGATAAATTTGATCCGCGAATGCACTGGCCAACTCTAGATCATGACTCACGATGATGCCAGTGCGATCTTCGGTCTTGAGATTATTCTTGAGGATTTTCATGAGACGAAAGGCAGTCTCCTTGTCAAGATTTCCTGTGGGCTCATCTCCAAAGAGCACTGCAAAGTCAGAGGTAATTGCCCTCACAAATGCAAGTCTTTGGCGTTGACCACCTGAGAGCGCAGTGATGTGCTTATCAAATGCTGTCGCGGGTAAGTACAGCTGCGACATGACATCAAGCACCTGTTTTCTTGCTTCTTCAAGAGAGACTCCTTTGATGAGTTGACTGATGCACATGTTTTCACCTGCGGTGAAATTGGGCATGAGATTGGTCTCTTGAAAGATGAAGCTGAAGTAGTCATTGCGAAAACGGGAAATTTCCTCATCGTCTTTGTCCCATAGCTCTGTGAGCTCATAGGCTGACTGCGCATTGTCATCGGGGTAAAACTGGATCGTACCGTGCTGATTGTAGCGGACAGTATTATTCATTAGGCCAAGAGTCTCAATGAATGTACTCTTGCCGATACCACTCAGGCCCAATATGAATATGAGCTGTCCACGTGGTATATCGAGCTCTTTGATGCTCAATACTGGTTTGTCCTCGCGATAACTGCAAAGCAGATTCCTGATCGCGAAGCATAGATTTTGGGGCATTGGTCTTTACTTGGTCGGAATGTAGTACCAATTTATGAACTTCGAACCAATAGTCGGGCCTTTCTCTAGCATAGAATAGGAAAGTCTGTCAATTAACTCATCCAGTGCTCTGTAATAGTCAAGTGCCTCTGGGGAGTTGGGCTGCTCGATCAACTGTTCTAGGCTCAAAGAGGGAATCTTTCCAGCAAAGGCATATGGGCTCAGCCCAGAGGTCTCTACAAGCAATAGACAGATGTTTTGCTGCCAAGGAACACGGCTTGCGCCAAAATGCTCTGAGATTACTTCTCGCCGCTCATTGAGTTCTTTTTTACTCAATCCTCTGAAGTCGATCTTTTGCAAGTTGACACGGATGTCATCGATCTCCACGTCACTGAGTAGACGCTTTCGCGAAAATGCAAGCATCTGTTCGAGATGCAAGGAGTCTCTGAAGAGCTCCAAGGCTCCATAGCTCATGTACATCTGATAGTTACTCGGACCGGTTTTATTGATGTAGACGTTGCCGTACTCCACATTGCTAAGATCACTGCTATCTCCTTGGAGCATATCGTCTGGTGTAAATAGATTTTCTATTTTGGCGACAGCCGGATCATGTATGATCACACCATCATCTTCCCAAAGCTGGACATCGGATTCGTGTATCCAACCTAAGATGTTTTCTTCTGCAGTCAGTGAATTGATCTCTGGATGCCTGGTCAGCAGAAAGAAGCCTCTCTCTTTTTTCAGTACATAATAAAAGTCTTGTAAGTTTTCACCGTATTCCAAGAGATATTTTGGTGACTGTTTGGGCTTACTCCAGAGTTTGAGGGTCTTGAGAAATCTGAATCCACTTCCATCGGGTCTCGGAATAGCTTTCACATAGCTGCGACCATTTGCAGCTCTCAGTGCTGTGGACCAAAGGACAAGTTGATCTGCTTTGACCCATCCGTAGGCTTGTGCAGCGCGTAGCTTGCTCTCATCGACCTGATTTCGCTCAGCTTTGGCCAGTTGAACGTATTCACCATCTTGATCGATGATGTAGTAGACTTCCTTGAACTTGAGCTCTGTATATGGGTTGATGACACCTGGAGACTTATGAGAGCTCAGCTTGTGCGTAGGTATGATGGCAAGCCAGTTGTGCTCTGAGATCTGTGCATCGTCCTCAATCTGAGGCATGGCATACAGACTCGGTGATCGAAAGCTCTCCGGCTGTGACAATATCTGATGGTCATCTGTCTGAGCCTGAAGGATCAGAGTACTGGTAATGGCCAATATGAAGTTGAGTAAGAGCCTCATCCCTTATAAGTTACGAAAATAAGTCGGCTGCTCCAATCAGACAGGGCTATTGATCCGCTTTAAGATCGTCTTGACTATTTCAAATGAGGCCGCTCCCTCTTTTTTCAAACCGGCCTTGCCGCAGAGAATTTAAATTTCTTACACCCTGCTAGAAGGTATCCTCCACAGGAATCCAGTAGTAGATATCTTCTCCAGACTTGTAGGAAAACTCGTAGTTCTTGGTCCTAGAAATCTTGCGGAGCTCTTTGACGACTCCGTGGATACGCGTTACAAACGCTTCCAGCTTGGCCTTGTCAACTTTGCGCTCGTTTTTGATGTCACTAATGATGAAGTTTTCGTCAGATCCTCCGAGACTCAGTCCTTCATCTTTGACTCCTTGCATGAGATTGCGCAATTGGTCAATGGAAATGTTATTTCCTTTGGTAAGTGACGATCCTCCTGTGAATTGATCCACGAGTTCGATCAGAGCATTTTGTACCATTTCACGTTTTTCTTCTTCAGGCGCGTCTGCAGCTTCCACGACCCTTTCCAGGATTCGGATATATCTCTCGAGGTCATCCTGTGGCATGTAGAGCACAAATGAAAAAGGATTGTGAGTAGCACCAGACATCGTTCTTGGGACGAAGACCTCTGTGTAGAGCTGATATTTTTCGTCCACCAGTCTTTTGATATCATCTGTTCTCCATTGGCCAGTCTTACGATCCTTGAGTCTTTTCAGTTCTTTGGCAAAGGCAGGTGCCAAGACACCAGCACTAACGCTGGAACTAGACCCACTTCCTGATGACAAGGAGGTCAGATCATCAAAGGAATTACCATCATTGATCATCGAATTGACCAGATCAAAATAGGCTTCCACAAAACCATTGATGTCTTTGGCAGCATTGACCATTTCATCGCGTACATCGCCTGTACTGAGCCTGCTCCCAGCATTTGGCTTGACCATACGCTGCTTGACAGCACCGTTGGCCAGGTCTATCCGCGACCCAGCGTCAAGATCCGGCATCTCTGGATTTTCACAGCCGAGGCTTGGCACATCCTCGCATATATCAACGTAGTATTGGTATTGTTTCTGAGCATTTTGCTGAATCAGGGCTCTTGCCTGTCGATTGAAAAACTTGCTTGGTAGATCATCTTTGTTATCAATTTGCAGTGTAAGAAGATGTACGTCCAGCTCTGATAGTTTATCCGTGATTTCACCACGTGAAACGAGGGCTTCGTCACCGCTGTCTGTTGCTGCTTTTTTACGGACACGCTCAGAAGAAAAATCTGCATTGTTACCGATGAGGAAAACAATATTGGTATGGTTGGTATTAAATCCAGCTTCAAGTAGACTCCGATTGAGTCCATAGTACATGGCACAATATTCATCATTGTCATGCCATCTTCTGAATTGGCTATTTTGCACGAATGCCAAGACCTCTTGAGCACTTGTCGTGAGTTCCTGAATCTCAAACAACTTGCCCTCTTTGGCTTCGTCACTGTCTCTATAAATCGCAGCACCAAAGCGGATATTTTCTACTTGATTGAGCGCGCCATACATCTCATCCATGGCTCTGAGGATGGCTTCTTTATGAGTCGCCATGCTCTGCGTGCCCTCGATCACATAAAAGATATTGTAATTATGTCTTTTCTCATCCTTGACATTCATCGCGCCCTCGATGTTGGCGTAGTTTACTTCATTGATCGTGTCAAGAAAATCGCTGAAGGTTTTTGTCGTGATATCCCCTACGAGCCCCGTGCGATAATAATTTTCAAAGGTATTGAGCATTGGTAGTCGGACGACTGCTCCAGGCCAACGATTGGGGTTGGTCCGAGCGAGATCGGTGCGCGATCTGATGACGGGATCATCCTGCCAGATTACATCATCCACGGCATTGACGGCTTTCCCAGATTTTGCATGTTGGTCAGCATTGTTTTGGGTACCATATGCCCTCAGTCGAAAGTCCGCATTGTTGCGTCTCTCTTCAAAGGCTGCCTCACTGAAATTTGGCTCGAGTGCAATTCTTGTATCCCAAAATACAAGCTTACTTTTTCTGACCCAGCCTATAAGATTTTCTTGGATGGTGCGGGAATTGATCGTGACATTTTTAGAGAGTAGGACATAATTTCCTTCTTCTTTCATCACGAAGTAAAACTCATAGATACTCTTGTTTCCGATGGTATTTTTCGCAATCGGCGAAGTGTAGATGGCGACATCTTCTTTTTTCTCTTGTTTCAGTATCGCCTTGATATCTCTTGCTTTATTGAGAAGGAAAGCTTTTTTGTTGATCTGTGTGTCGAAATCCAGGAGCCCTGTGCTCCAGAGGAGCATCTTGTTTTTTTCGATCCAGCCAAAGTCTTCAGCGTTGGTGATTTTTTGACCATCTTGATTGGACTGGCTCGCTTTGGCGATATGCACGTACTTGTCTTTTTCCTCAACGACATAAAACCAGTCTTTGAAAGTCAGCTCCTTAAACTTTTCTTTTTTCTTGAGATCCTTAAGTGTATATGCATCATCTCTGTCGGCATAGACGATCCAGATTTCATTACTGAATGCCTTATAGCCTGATTCTGCAAATCCTGCTTTGTCGACCGGTACATCAAAGATGTCGGGTCGCTTCATCACTTTGAAGCTGCCCTTTTGAGCAAGTAGGGCATTGCTGCCAAAAAAGAGGAGAAAAGAAAATGCGTAAAGAACTCGATTCATTTCTTAGTTATTTGAGCTGAAAGGTCAGTGCGAGATAGAGCCCGACTGTTGATGGTTTGACTTCGGAGAGATGCCCATTGGCTATACTTGTCAAGGTATTGATGTCTTCGAGACTATTGATTTGTTGAAAAGCACCTGGACTATTGTCTATTTCCAAGATTTGATTGTTGACAGCTTCGTGCTCGTAGAGAGATGTCACGGCTAGTCTGTAATCTGGCCCCACGATGATCTGTGCTTTGTCTGATAGAGAAAGACGGAAGTAGAGTGCTAGAGAAGCTTGTATGCTCAGTGCTGTACTCGCATCAGTCTCTTTGCCTTGTAGGTCATAAGTGTTATAGTTGTACGAGCTTATTCCTTCTAGCCGTGAGTGGGTAAACTCTGTATTGTTTTCGTTGACAGATCCTGTAGTACCAGTTACGACACCTGCATCTCCAGAAGTCCCAAAATCATAGACACCAGAGTAATTTACATCTCCCGTCAAGGATGATGTTGATGAAAGACCAAGAGTAGGGATTACAAAGAGCCTTGGTGTAAATGAAAAAGACGGGCTGAAGTCATACTGGAATCCAATACCTACAGGAATCTCTACGCCGGTATAGTTGTACTCATCGATGAAGCTTTCGCCAAATGCTACGGCCAATTGGTATGGCGTATCGTCTTTGTCAACTTTTTCGATGGTCTCATATTCTCCTTCTGGATCAAGATCAAAGCCATACTGTGCATAATTTACGCCAATATGTAAGCTCATTTTTTGATTACTAAAGGGATAGAAATTGGCCATGACACCAGCACTGATCGTGTTGAGATTGGCAATATTTACTGCAAGGTCCGAGGATGTTCTCGCGAGTGGTGAAGTATTTGTGTGTAGTTGATTGAGCTGAGCCTCGGCATCACCTAGAGCGATTCCATATCGTCCACCCACGCTGACAGAGAAGCTTGCATCATCACAGTCTTGAATCAGTTCCGACTCAATACTCGTAATTTCTACTTCCTCGAAGTCATCTTCGGATACCTCAAAGGTCATGATCATCCCGAATATTCTACCCTTGTTACAGCGAGATGGTTTCAGATTATTATCAAGACCATTATAGACTACTTTGTTGACTTTCACCTCCATGATGAAGTAGCCAGCATTGTCATAGGAGAGTGTCCTATAATATGGATCGACTAGTGTATAATCCAGACCAAGATCTGGAAGATTTTGATAGACCAAATTGGTGTATTCATAAACATCAATCTTGGAACCATAGTCCAGTAGTGCCACATCATTTCCGATACTCGCATTGATATTGAAGAGTTCAGAAAAATTACTGATGCCCGTCTGATCTACAGTGCCACTCGGTCCTTTGAGTGATGCATAGCTACGGTATTTGACAAATGCGGATTCCACGCTGGCTTGTACGTCGATTAGATCTTCTTCATCTACATCCTCGATCATCGTCAGTCTTTGATCTGACTTGATCACTTGAGTAAACGCCGACTGAACAGCGAAGCTCAAAAAGAAAATTACAAGTAGACTTGGATTTAGTATTGCTTTAACGTTTTTCATAATCTCTTAGGGATTTGGCAATTAAAGGATGATGATCTGGTGGACCTTGCGATCGAGTTGATCATTGACTGTCTCCAAGAAGTAGACACCGGGTGGTGCGCCTCGCAGATCAAGAGCTTCTTGCGTCAATCCTTTGAGTTTATTGAATGTGTTTTGAGCTGTAACCTGTCCTACACCATTGATGAGTCTCCATGAGATGTCCCCTTCATAGTCACCGTCAGTTTCTATGACGATGCTATTTCTCGTAGGATTTGGATAAAGCTTGTAGCTTAGATCGAATCCCAAGTCTGGTATCTGAGTACGAAGTACTTTGAGATCAGTATTGGCATATGCTCTCGTGTTACAGACATCAGAGGATACTGCACAGGCGTTATTTCCGCTTCCGCTAAATGTGTTGGAGCTAGGAATCACCTCGACCCAGTAAGCAAAATTTGCCGTATCTAGATCACTGATCTCGTAGAAGGCTCTCTCAAATCCTGGCGCCTGATCAGGCAGGGATTCATCCATATTGGGATCGTACAGATCCGTCTTAGGTGATCGGCCAAAGCAGTATCTTTCCGGCGCTTCATTACCACTATTTTCACTCGCATTAGGATAGATGAGCAGATCTGGTCCAGTAGTGCTGGTGCCTTTGATGAGAAGCTCTCTGAGTCTAGGGCTGATCCCATTAAATGTCTGTGTGATACTCAACGAGCTTGAGTCCACGCAAGCGCCATCTTCGATAATGACAGATATAGTGAAAGGGTCACCAGACTGTCCTGTCCATAAAATCCGAGCGCTTGTACCCTCCGAGATGACTTCTTGCGAAGGATCTGCAATCCAGGTGATGACTGCATCTGGACTGAGACTACTTCCGTCAAATGAATAGGACCCACTCGCATATTGTTGAGCGCATATATCGAGGTCTCCTTGAATGCCGCTGACGCCAAAGTCCACGATCTCTGATGACTGCCCATCTATAGTGGCAATACAGTTGATCGATGGTGAGGCATATCTTACTGAAACCAACTCGATACTCCTCACTTCTGCTGTGACATTCTGAGGCGCAACTTCATAGTCCATCGTAGCACCACTAAAGATGATCGTTGCCTCTTCTTGGCTTCCGACGAGTGCTCCTGTAGCATCTCGATACTGATACACCAGAATAAGGTTGATCTCATTCTCCCCATCTGGCACCGTGGCATTGACATCGAGTCCTATAAATTGACCAGGACAGAGCAGATTACCAAGAAGTTCGACCTCTGGTGTACGATAAAAAATCACGGCGATATCATCGGCAAATCCATTGCATGAAGAGGAGTCAATGAGTAAATCACCTTCGCCTTCTTTCCCCACAGCACGAGTGATCGCCAGCCTCTTACCAAACAGCTCCGGGTCTAGTGCAAGCACCTCATTCGCGCTGAAGGAGATTGTCGCATCTGTACTTTCCAGTCCGGTTTTGGAGATGATTGGCTCAAATCTTCCAAGACTGTCGCCACTCGATGGATCAAATAGAATGCCATAGACAACATCATTGCTGAAGATGACACCAGAATCAGCTACGCTGATGGTGATCATCTCACCTTCACAGATACTCCCATCACCACTGCTGATATTGATCGCTCCACCTTTGTCTTCTGGGCAGCTACAGTTGCCGCGAGAAACTACGAACGTGCCATCTGTACTACATCCGGCTGCATCTAGCACTGTCAAGGCAAGTTCAATATCTCCTACAGTGTCGAGTTCTTGACATGAGATGACCGTGGTAAAGCGATTTTCACCAGCCACCTTATCATACGTACTTCCACGATCGTCACTGAGGGTATATCCAGACTGCCCCCCAAAGATGGAGAAGCTCACAATAAGCTCATCATCACCGAGAAGAAAGGTCGGACCTTCTATGCGCGGCGCTTCTGAGACAAAAAACTCTTTGGTGTAAACCACACCGTCTGATTCACAACCGAATTCATTGATCAGCGAACTGATCTCAAGGGTGTGCGTACCAGGAGTCAGATCAGAAGTATTTGGCATATTAATGGTGCCTGATACCTGCTCAAAATCAGGAGGATTCAAAAATGCCTCCTCATCTATTTTATAAGTCCATTCATGCTCTGCACTGCCATCTGTGAATTCGTAGTTCACAGGAAGGGAAGATCCTTGACATACCGTATCTGGAGCAGAGAAAATGGCACTTGGGTTTTCGTTGATGGTGACTTGAAGCTCATTGGAGATGTTGCACACCTCCACACCACCAGGGCCTGAGACTTCCCACACAGCTCTGATGGTGTATACCCCAGGACCAGGAAAGCTCACATTGCCGATGTTGATATCAATATTTCCGTCATCGGTATCAGATTCATTGATGTCTCTGCTCATGAAGTCACCTGTAATGGAGCTTGATGAGAGCTCAAATCTCAAAGTGCCAAATATTCCATCAAATGGAAATTGCAATTTGATCGAAAGATCTTCTAGATCACTGCCATCACAAAACTCGAGAGCATCCTCTGAGTTTCCATCGACTTGAGTACGGACCACACAAGTCCTGCCGATAAATATTTCTTCACTTGTTTTGTCTTCGCATCCGTTGGCATCAATGACCGTGAGGCAAACATTGACCGTGGTATCAAAATCGTATCTCTCTGCTGCGGGATGACCAGGTTGAACGGTAGGAAACTCAAAGACAAAGTTTCCGCCAAATTCTCCTGGGGGATCAAAGTCCCAAATCCAGGTGTCCCATCCTCCTTCTCCCTGATCAGAATCTTCTTCGATTGTTACAAGACCACGATCAAAGATTCCACCATCAGGTACAGACATTCCGGCTTCTGGATTGCGGTTGATGGCTTCTACAGCTACACTGGCTTGAGCCTCGCATCCATTGGGAGCAGTCACCGTGACAGTGTATATGTCCTCAAATGCTTCTGTCGCATCGTCGATCTGTGGGTCTGGATCTGTGCTGATGAGCACGCCGCTAGAGTTTCTCCATTCATAGTCAGCTGCGATGCCATTGATGCTCTCGGTGAGCTCAAGCGTCTCTCCTTCACAGATGGGAGCATTGGTACTTGCGACCGCTTGGATTGCTCCGTCTATGGTCAGTTCACATTCTGCTTGATCAGAATTTCCTCGGTGATCTACCGCGGTTAGCGTGATAGAGATAGGCTCTTCATCAGCGTCTGTGCAGTCAAAGATGAGCTCCTGCTCACCATTGATCAATAGATCAAACGCGCAGGCTTCTGTCGTACCATCGTCAAATTCATCTGCCATGAGGAGAATCTCTCCATTGGCCGTGATCTCGGTAGCTATGTCTTGGCAATTTGCAACAGGTGCAGTATTATCCGTGACAGTGACTGGGACTACACATTCATCTGTAAGACTTCCATCACTCACAGTCAAGGTCACATCGATGGTATTACCAGCATCATCACAGTCGAAGGTGCCTGCATTGGTCGATAGCGTCACTTCTGATGCGCACAGATCAAAGGAGCTATTGTCAAGTTCTGATGGATCTAGGGTGTAAGTGCCCGTGACGTTGTCAAGCTCTACTGAGAGTGAGCTGACACACAGGGCTTCTGGAGCTTCACCATCTACAATGATAACGGTTACCGCCTCTGTGCATGAGTTATTAGACCCATCAGTGGCCCTGAACGTGATCATCTGTGTGCCAAGATTATCGCAGGTAAATGTGGATCCACCTACAATTTCTAGTGTGAGATTTGTTCCATCACAGGCATCAGATGTACCGTTGTCAATCATATCTGTGGTAATGGTGATTTCTCCATCCACAAGCATGAATTCCTGATTGTTGTTAATCTCACATACTGGAGCAGTTACATCTCTGATGGTTGCTTGTGCAGTACAGGTGCTGACGTTGGCTCCATCACTGACAGTGAGAGTCAAAGTGAGTGGACTATTGTCAAGGTCATCACAGGAGAATGTCGTGATGTCTGTGTCAAAACTCAATCCACCACATTGATCAAAGGACTCATCATTGATAGCATCCTCTGCGATGGTGGCATTTCCTGAATCATCAAGATCAACGGTGATATCCTGACAGTTGGCCTCTGGTGCTGTATCGTCTACGACAGTCACTGTAAAGCTGCAACTAGCCTCATTCCCAGCTTGATCACGAACCGTGTAAGTGACTGTTGATGTGCCGGCATTGAAAGTTGTACCAGATGCATCATCGGTGCCGCTTCCAGTAGTCTGACCAGTGAGCTCCCAATTTACTACCGGTGCATCACCACAATTATCGCTGAGATTGTTGAGTGCGATGCCGTCGACGACTGCATCACATCCTCCGGCATCATTCCCTACTGTGAGGTCGGCAGGACAGTCAAAGCTAGGAGGAGTCGGATCGCTCACCGTGACTTGAGCCGTGCAAGTCGATTCATTGCCCGCATCATCTACTACAGTGAGAACTACAGAGATAGGAGAGCCTGCCACATCATCGCAGGTAAATGTCGTTTGAGACAGTGTCCTACTTGCTATACCACAGTTGTCACTGCTCCCATCGTCTATGTCGTCCACACTGATGTCTACTTGTCCTGAGTTTCCAATTTCTACGCTGAGATCCATGGTGCGACATACTGGCTTTATGGTGTCGAGCACCGCCGCATTGATTGGACATGTGGCGACGTTGCCATTGATATCTGCGATCATGATATCGATCGGCATCGGATCTTCGGTGATATCCTCACATGACAGGGTAGGAGGGGTGATTTCTCCTATACCGCAATTGTCTTGACCATCCATCTGTGTCCGTATGCTAGCCACTTGGTCGTCACCTAATGCTCCTTGTCCATCGGCATCTAGATAGACCGTGATGTCTGCAAGATCAACACATACTGGAGCAGTATCATCGGTTACCGTGACGGACACAGTACAGCTCGCTTGATTCCCACCGTCATCGGTGACAGTAATGGTCACGTCAAAAGGATCTAAGCCTACGTCCGTACAACTTGCCGTCAGTCTTGTAAATGTCGTATCGAGATCTGTGTCGCAGTCGTCGGAGAAACTGTAGACCAAAGCATCTGCAAGATTGATCTCAGATTCTGTCCCGAGAGAGACTTCTTGGTCTTCGATGCATTGTACTACCTCTGGGTCATTGCTGTCTTCCACTACCAGGCTAAAGCTGCAAGTGCCTTGAAGCCCTGCCGCATCAGTCACTGTGTAGATGACGGTATATGAACCTGGACCAAGATCATGGATATTTCCAGGATCCCCAATGTTGCCGTCTCCACTGAAAAGTATGGTGCCTTCTGTATTGCGGATTTCATAGGTGGTGTCGGGATTGGTCGAACAGTTATCTATCGCTAGGGAAATTTGAATGTCATCTCCATTTTGCTGACCAGTTCTTGTGCGGTAGAGGCATTCACCTGCTACGTTTGGTCCGACAGTGATTGTGGGTCCTGGGCAATCTACCGTAGGTGCTATCCCATCTTTGGCCACTACTTTGACGACGCATGCGGAGTCGTTCCCGATACTATCGGTCGCTGTTACGGTGATGAAGAGCGTGTCATCGTGCCCATAGGAGTCTTGTACCAATCCCGCTATCGGGGATTGGGAATAAGTGATGGAATTGCTGCAGTCAACTCCTGTCCCTTCTAGCTCTGTGATGACATTGGGCGTGGGAAATGAACAGTCTTCATCAAGCGTCGCTTCTCGGTCGGCTGGACAAGTGAATGAAGGTCCATCCACATCAGCAAATGTCACAGTGATACTGCAACTATCCAATCGGGCTCCACTACCATTGACAGCTATGAGCCACACGGTGGTATCCTGATTGTGCATTAATCCGGTCAAGACTGTGCCCGCTGCCGGCTCCTGAATGTGTGTTCCAGTCGGGCAGCTGTTACTTGAGGGTTCGTACTCAGGCAATGTGGCTTCACAGGATGCGGAGATGTTAATGACTTCATCGCTCGGACAGGTAATGCATTGTGCTTGCATAGCAACATGTCCCGCAAACAAGATGGCAATTAGGGTAATGAGTCGTCTCATTGATAGCAGTATTTTAGGTCAAATAGGATTGTCTGCCCTGCGTAGCCGACATCGATATGCTGTCCAGATCCTGTGCCTGGATTACATCCTGCGATGTTTTCTAACTGTTGACCACTACTTGGGCTTATTTTGAGTTTGTACGATTTGTTGGGCTCAAGATGAGAGAAAAACTCATCAAGCAGTGCTTGATTCATTCCTGGATTGAAGAAGCTCTCGATCTCACCGATTTCTTCACCCTCTTCATAGAGCGTGAATGTCACGGATCCTTTGGTTTTGACTTTGATTTTGGCTTCGAGGAGTTCTAAGCGCTTTTTGGGCTTTAGTGTAAGCGTCGCACCATCAGACCACACCTCAGAGCCAGCACTGCTACAGATGGTACTAGATCTTACACCACCGATTCCCTTGATATTGCATTTGAATGGTCCTGCAGCGACAGGTGGCTTTGGCGCTTCCTTGATCTCGAGTGCATTTATTTTGACAACCGTAGTCTTACACAGTGATGGGTCTCCATTGATACAGAGTGAGACGGTATAGGACCCAGCTTGGTTGTAGCTGTGTGTGACTCCTGCACTGCTAGATACTCTTTGAGTTCCATCACCAAATTCCCACACACGACGCTCTATCGCAGATACTGGACTGGACTGATCAGTGAAGGTGATCGCATCTCCTACGTCTGCGGTTGTCTTGCTACTGCGAAATGATACGCTACTTACCTTAGGCTTGGTGGGAGGAGGTGGTGGTGGCACACTCGTCTTGGAACTTGTCGTGCTGCTACTCGTAGCGCTCTTGCTACTTGTGGTGCTTCCTGCGCTGGAGTTACTGGACTGTTGCTTGCTTTGCTGGGCGACTAGATCTGCTTGGCGCCGCCTTTCGATTTCCTTTCTCTTGGCTTCTTCCCTTTCTCGTTTTGCTTCGGCTTCCGCCAAAAGACGCTCGTTTTCACGTCGCTGGAGTTCGGCACCTGTGGCTTCTTTCTTTTTGACAGTAGGGATAAGGTCTGATTGTGGTTTTTCAGGAGCTGCCTTTTCTTCTTTTGGGGCGACGCTGATTTCAGCCGCAGGCTCATCCATGGAGGAACTATTTCCTAGACTTGCAAGATCTCTTGGATCACCTTTGGCGATGTCGTAGACGTAGATCCATTTGATTTGGGGAATTCCATTGAACTCAAGGATGATAGGTTTAAATCCTTCCTCGTCAAAACTTTGATCGATCTCTTGATCAGCTTTTTCATAAATGGAGTGATTGATTTTCCAAAGACGTTGTTCAATTGCCTCTTGCGGAGTTGAAACATCTTTAATCTTGATCCGCTCATTGAGCGCTACAAACGCGATCTTGTCTTGTTCTTTGATGCGGTTCGGTGCATTTTCGATGTCTACCGATGGTTTGATGTCCTCACCATTGATCAGAAAGTTGACGGTGACTTCGGCGCTGTCTTTACCACATTGGACTAGCAGTGCAGATACTGCAATCAGGAGAAGGAACTTTCTCATAGGTTCTTGTTACGGGTTGCGGTTCAAGTATTTACCTGAGACTTCGCGGGTTTCAAGGGTCTTTCGCAAAGTACGACAAGTATCTTAAAAGTAAAACTTATATCTTAGATTTAGCAGCCAATTGACAGATTGCTAAAAGCCTCAAATCCATGGAAATTACCTATGAAATGATAGCGCCTCTGATTGTCCACCAGGAGATCGAAGGACGCAACATGATCGTCGAGTTTGAGACTCCAGACGGGGAAGTCGTCAGTAGTTCGGCTCCGATCAAACAAGGTAGTAATGTCCAAGGCGTGGTGGCTCGTGAAGCTTCACGCGTTGCCAAGCGACAAGCGCGGCGTGTATCTTCTCGTTTGGTGAGAGGTGCCCTCGGTGGTGGCATGATGGGGAGAATCGGATCGAGAGTCGTGCGTACCAGTACCAGAGAGACTATGCGCAATACTAATTTCTTTTCCCAAGGTGACAAGGAAGCCGCCATAGTTGCCGCTTTTAAGCGTGTCAAGCACAAGTTCATAGCACAAGAAGAGCAACCCGAGAAAGAGCGTCCTCGAGTGCGTATCTCTAAGAAGGAAATGTCAACATTGCCACTTCTCGAGGCACAGCTCAAGAAGTATCCCATCGACAATCCCTATGATCGAGAAATCCTAGCACGGATGCTCACAGAGCTAGCAGACGCTGATGGTCGCATCACCTCTGACGAGAAAGCTTTTCTGGAGGAGTCAATCGGTAGTGACTTTGGATCTATAGATGAGCTCTTGTCCAAGGACAGCATTTCGCGCGTGGAGTGTGAAGAGGTCAGTGAAAAGGTCAAGCCCAGTATCTATATGCTTGCATGGGTGATGTCTCTCATAGACATGGAGCTTGATCCAGCAGAGGAGCGCCTGCTCATGGACTTTGCAGATATGATGAAGTTCTCCAATCGTCAAGTGGATGAAGCCATGAAAGCAGCTAAGTACTACATCATCGAGCAGACCATGGGAATCGACGCTAGTAAGGATGAGCTATTTGAGCTTGCCGATGCAATAGGCTTGTCGAGAGATGAGGCAGAGAGGTGCTTGATTCAAATGAAGAAGCGAACTGCCTAGGTGTGAAAGAAAGCCCGACTTCTTCCTCCTTGCTAAATGAGTTTTGATTCCATGCGCTAGCTATCTTTCTGATAGATTGTTGCAATATCTACACCCATTTCTTTACTCGCGCTGGCGATGATCTCCTCGAGTTCTTCGATGCGTTTTTGTTTGCTGCCCATGAGTTGTCGTATTTTCTCTGCCTCCTCTTGATCTATACCGTCATTCATCGTGCCTCCAATCTTGTCAAGTTCATCTTGGATCTGCTGCTCACCGGCATCCGCGATTGCTTGTCGCTTTTGCTCCTCAATACGTGAGACAAAACTTGAGCTCAGGATACCAGTCGGCAAGGCTACCAATCCGATTCCGAGTAGTGCAATGACCCCCGCAATGATCTTACCCATGGCGGTCACTGGAAATACATCGCCATAACCCACTGTAGTCAAAGTAGCGATTGCCCACCAGAACGCTCCATAGATGTGTGGCCATTGTTCGGCGTTGGGTCCATGTGACTCAAACTCATAGACTAATGAAGATGAGAGCACCAGTAAGATTAAGGTCATGAAAATGGTAATGAAGAGCTTCTCTTTTTCCTCTTTCAATACAGTGCCTATCAGTCGCATGGATGATGTGTAACGATTCAACTTGAAAAGTCTCAATAGCCTCAAAAGTCTAAGTACTCTGAGGAATCGGCCATCAACAGGTAAAAATGTGAGGTAGAAAGGAATGATAGCAAGTAAGTCGATCACCGACATTGGTCGCCAAAAGAATTTCCAGAATGCTCTGCCTTTGCTTAAATGTGGATATTCGAGATCACAGGTCCAAGCTCGAGCTAAATATTCAATGGTGAATATGATGACTGCTACTAGTTCGAAGTAGTAGAAAACACTTTCGTTTTTATTCAGGATGTTTTCATCTGATTCTAGCACAACCGCCGTCACTGACAAGATAATCAAGACCATAATGATCTTGGCGATTGGACCATTCAGAGGATGGTTGGCTTTGTTATTCTCGTCAAATAGCTCGTATACCTTTTGTCTGAAACTTGCCATTGGATTTTGGGTTTTTGCTTGGTTATTTGGCGCTGCGACTACGCTTCTCTCGATACTTGAACCTACTGACGCTGTAGCGACCTAGTTGGATGATATCTTCATTGTTGAGAGGGGCTTTTTCATTATCTGGTAGGATGACACCGTTGAGCAAGGTCTCTGCCAGTGGCTCGATATACACTTGTCCCTCCGAGTAGGTGAGTCGAGCATGTCTACCTTCCACATGTTCGTCAGTCCACTTGACGAAGACGTAGCACTTGCTCATTGAGCCGATGTATACTTCCATTCCTTTTTTGAGCCATTTGGAAATTGGCTTCACGCTGCCGCGAAATTGACTAGGAGTCTGAACGACGAGATCAAAGTCTTCGAGCCCTGTAACAATGGTAACAATCACGGCTCCGAAGATGGCGCCCATGAGAATGAAGCTGATCAATTTGGCGAGTGCAAAATCAGTCAGTAGTGCAGATATGCCAAAATACACGTGATAAGCGAGCAGTGCTCCAACAAGTCCTCCAAGTAGAGCTTTTTTGAGCTCAATATTGGATCTGATGGAAAGGAAAAGTCCCAAGGCTAAGCCAAAGACTGTCCATGTAATCAATCCACTTGGATAGGGAATCTCAATCACAAAATATTGCAAAAGAAAACCTGCAGCGAAGATCGGCAAGAATATTAGGGCGGCTAAGATTACACGCATTATGATGCGCAGCGCACTGCGCTTGCGACTATCTCCTAGCTCAATGGCAAGACTCAGAGCCAGACAGATACAAGTACCCAAAAACAGTCCTTGAAGAGCATCGTAGTGCACCGTGTCGACATTATTGAGTAAGTCTTTGCCAGCTCGTGAAGTACTTAGTTTTTGGGCGAAAGCCTCACTCTTAAAAACACTATGGAATAAACCACTAAACCACTTGAGGTCAAAAAACTTGGTCAATGCGTATAACACCCAAGCCAAGAAGCCACCGCAGGCTCCAAACCACAACCAGTTGAATATCTTATCAATACCTTTCTGTTGAAAAAACTTCTTTTCTCCTTCGCCAGCACCAGCACCATCACATGGATTGACAAACTCAGTGCAGCTTGGATAACTCGGACAATGTCCTAGTGTCTGCCAAGTACTGAAGAGTGTAATCTGCTGACACTTCATCACGACTTCATCACCTTCTTGGATGGCGTCTTGAGTGATAGGGTCATAGCGTAGTCTATTTGGCTCGGGGACGTAGGCCTTTACATGCTGCTTTTTGAATTTGCGGCGATCGAGATATGGACGAAAGAGCGCCAAGCCAAGTAGTGTGAGAATAATGGCTGTAAGCCCGCCAGAGAATAGTGTAATCCAATGTCTCAGTCTCGCACTGCGGCTTTTATATCTGAGGTCAATCTCATTGTTGACGGCACCAGCTTTATAGTCAAATCTCTTGGTGACGCCTCCCCAAGTAGATCTGATCTGTCGGGGTTCTCCCAAGTAAATCCTAGCCTCTGGGATTGTATACAGACGATATGTCCCGGTAAAGTCAGATACCAAACTCAAGAAAATATCCTTGAGAAAATCAGGATTATTGGCCAAGATGACGCTGTCAGTGGGATTGGGAGACTGTTTCACAAGTTCTTCTAGAAAAGCAACCTCCGCCTTGTTACCTAGCCCGACAGGGAAAACAAAGAAGTTGGAATCCGTCTGAGCGGCAGCGGCATACACATCTTCTCGTGTCGGAGGCGTATTTGTCCTGTAATGGGGGTTGCGTTTGATATCGTTGACACCGTCAGAAAGAGCGATTAAGATCTTTTTTCCTGGCAGACTTTTGAGCTCCTCTATCTTGACGATGGTCGAGCGATATAGATCGGTATCCTTACCACGTTGATCAATCGGTGTGACGATCTCTTCTACATTGTTTGCATTGATCTCGATATTGTCCGATATGTCATTGTCAAATGTGCTGATGTATACCTTCGAATTTTGTGGAAGACTTGCAGATGAGATAGCGAGGATGACAGCCTGCTTGGCTTTGTCCATTCTCTCTCCTTTCATACTTCCTGAGATATCGATCAAGAAGAGTATGGTGACGGCTTGATTGTCCAGGTTTTCTGGCTCTTCGATACGGTCAATCTTGAGATTTTTGATTTTCCCATTGACCCTCTCTCTCAGTGTGATATTGGTACTACTGACCGCTAGTCCACCCTCATTTTCTACGACTTCAAAGCCAATGACGACCTTGTTGCTCATCTCATCTACCTCAGTGTAGAGCAGGTTGTAGTCGTACTCTTCTTGAGCAGATAGCGCAAAGCAGGCCATATACATACTTACTAGCAGGAGAAGCTGCTTACGATATCTCATGATCAGATCCATCTATGGAGCTCAATTTATGTCAGCTTGTATGTCTTTCCAAGAAAACCATACGCTATTTTCGTGGAGGTCCTCAACATTATTCATTCGATGCTCGCGGTTCCAACTGAAGACAGCCATATCCAATCTATCTGTGAGACTATCGATTTCCATGGCGACTTGGTAGGGATGTGGAAACTGCCTATGGACAGCTAGATCGGCATTGCTCAAGAAGAGGCCATGACCAGGATGTGTGTGAAACCATCCGATGACAGAATGCTGTGGATATTGATCCTGTGCGTCTCCTAGTTCTTGAACCAGTGTCGCGGTACCGATTTCTATCTGATAGAGATCATGGTACTCGGGCACAAAAGGGACGAACTTTTCGATGCTGAGATGATATTGATGATTCTCTAGTGACTGTGAATAGTTTCCAAGTAAGAATCCACCGACCTCAGGCACCAGACCCATTTTTTCAACATGGATGCGATCAAGATTCTCACGCTTCAGAAACTCGCTCAGCTCGCTGACAAATTCTTGATTGATGTACACATCACGGACATGGCTGTCGCCCCAGTGTGTATCGAGGGAGACTTGACTGAAGTTACCCGATGAAATGTGTGATTGAAATGCACTTGCCTCGCGTTGGCCCCCTTGACTTTCTTTCTTGACGATCTTGAATTTTGACGCTGAAAGATTGGCTTTTCTCGGAACTGAACTCATAGGTTTTCTAGCGACGACAGGTCTTGACTGTATGGTGATTTTTTTGCGTTCAGTATCTGAGCTAGTAGTTGTGAGATTGGCCGGAGTTTTTGGAGTGCTCTTAGGAGCTTCCATCTTGGCTTCTGTAGCTTGATATTGTTGTGCTTTTTGCTCGAAAGCTTCTTGCTTCTTTCGCTGCCTTGATCGCCAACCCAGGAAGATAGCTCCGATTCCTAGTAGGCCGATAAGTGGAAGTAGCAGTCTCGACAAACCAAGTCCACCAGAGTTTTCCAAATTGAGATTCACTGGGATATTCACTTTTTCATTGGCTCTTGCATCAAGGACTGATAGTGATGTGATGTACCCATTGATCCCTTTGGCGGTGATTTCGGCTCTTGTCAGATTGACTTCTCCATTTTTAGGTAGGAGGTCTTCGATACGATTGTAGGGATTTTCTTCTTGATCAGCTTCTTGGTTGAAAAGGATTTTATAAGGAGGGATGCCACCATGGATCTTCAAGAGAAGATCTCCTTGTTCAGAGTAATCTAGTGCCGCACTGAAGTTGTTGTCAAAAGAGAATGAGTAGGGTAGTGACTTGAGCGAATCATAGATTTCTACAGCTACCGTTCCTTCATCCTTGGCCACGGCTGTGATTCTGTGTTCATTCTCCAAGGGATCTGTGTCTAGTCGTATGGAGGATGATGCCTCGATATTCGTGATGTATGGCTTCTTCACATTGTCCAAATCTATTTGATAGTGGACTTCTCCATCTTGGGCAACAGAAGTGATACGATGTGCTATTGCTTCATTGGAAGAATCATTGTTCTTTGTGATCGAGCTGGCGACGTCATCTGTCTTTTGCTTGGTTTCCCTATCCTGAGTACTTTCCTTTTCAGGTACTTTGTCCATAGACTGTTTCTGAGATGCTTCTGAGATAGTCTTGACAGTTTTGACCTGATTATCAGTGGTGGACTTGCTAATTTGTTTGTCAGATTTTTCTTGGACTTCCTTCGCGGCGACTGCAGGGTTTGATGCTAATTTTTCTGGTCCATCTACGATGGTGAGATGAACATGATTGGAGGCAGTCCTCTTGAGGGCTTTGATGTCAAATGGAATGGTGACCTTGACTTTCCCATTACCGACGATCTTGAATGGTATCCTTAGTTCTCGATCTCCTTTGGTGATATCGAGTTTATAGCTGGACTGATCAGGATCGAGGACCAGCGTTTTTTGTTTTTGCGAGATTTTGATTTTAGACGCGACGACCTCTATGGGCGATTTGCCAGCAGACTGATGTGTGATGTTCCAGTCTCGGAAGGTGATGTAGACGCGCTGATCCTTGATATTAGCCGCGCTGACCTCATTGCTAAATTCTACATGGCTTACTTCTTTGCCACCTTGCTGGTACTCTAGGAGACGGTTGCACTTAGCAAACTCATTTTGCATACTCCCGACATTGTAACTCAGGACGATGTCTTGACCCGTCAAGGCTGCTGAAACACAGCAGCTCAAGAAGAAAGCGAATATCTGTCTGTACATCTTTAGCGGATTAGTCTTTCTTCTTGATCTGAATAGACTTTCTTTCCACTTTTTTGACGGTCTTGATTTGAAGTTTTGGTCTTGTGGAGGTTGGGCCAGTTTTGGGTTTGCTTTCGGGTGCAGCTGCTTCTTTTGCAAGTCTTTGAGCCAGAGCTTCGTCTTCGACTTTCTTTTGATGGGCTGCTTTCTCTGCTTCTAGCTGTTCTTTGGTTTTTTGATCTAGCCGACCTACAAGAGGCGTGGTGTCTAGTACGATACCCTTGTCTTTATTGACAATATCATTGGGTTCTGCGTATTCTGTCACCCAGTTGGCAGCATGCACATCTTCTGGAAACGGAGGAGTGTGAACGGCATGGTAGTTCTTGTATTGGAGGATCTCACCGATTCTGATGATCAGAAGCTCGAGATCATAACTCATGCCGAATCCCTTAGTGTTTCCGCAGATACGGCCTTTGTACTTACCCTCTGATTTGATATTGGGGTGCCACAAGTTACTGACCATGTAGAGTTCAGGAGCTTCGATAGGATACTTCGGTGGCAAAGTGATCTTGGCCGTATGCTTGTAGCCATAGACAGGACTCTGGTCTTCATTGATACCGACGGTGCTCTTGAAGAAGAAATGAATCAGATACTCACAGGGTATCTTGAAGTTTCCTCTGGTGTTGTTCACTTCCCACTTGATCACATCACTATCGATCTCAGCGATGGACATGTGCGCCTTCGCAAGTCTCTTGTAAAATGGATTTTTCGCGAAGATGGAGCTCTTAAAGTCGTATGTAGGTTTATTGGTGGCCATTGGATCTGACTTTTCGGTCTATGAGTAGATTACATCATCGGTGATCATGTTGAGTGTCAGTGCGTGCCTGCATTCATTCGCGGTGCGAGAAAAAGTGTGTCACCTGACTCGATCTGAAGATCATAAAGGGTCTTGTTGTCTCCGATAGAGACATTTTTGCGCTTAAAGACTAGATCGTAGACGTATGGTACGCCTTCTGGATCAGTTCTTGGAGCGACACCGGCGTCGATGAGCTCTTCTTTGATCTCTTTGCCAGTGGAGTAGATTGGTAGTTCTACTTCGAGCTCGTCCCCACTTGGCATTACTCTTACCACGATTCCTATGACGTCATTTGACATAATTCTTGGTTTTTATACGGGTGAATTTATTCAAATCTTAGATATTTTTCATCTCCAGTGAGCTCCACGAAGAGGATGTCACTGGATGTTTCGACACTCAAGATATGCAATGGTGCGATTCCTAGTTCACCAAGAGTCATTTCTTTGGCTGGAAAGTCATCATTGATGTAGTTGATCGACTTGGTGATTCCAATCTGTTCTCCAGGGATCTCGGCGTACTGCTCCTGCATGTCTTCGACAAAGTGTGGCTCAGCAATGATGAGATCCTGTGATTTCTCAGATTTCATACCCGTTACTTCCAAAATGATCTTGTAATTGAGCTGTATGCTCACTTGATCATCCTTGTAGAGTTTTTTGAGGTATGTCAGGGTCTCTTCTACTGTGCTTTTGTGCGACAGCTCCTTGGCCTCTGTCAGATCCTCTTCGCTGATCACGAAGTGACTATCACAGTCCTCGTTGAGCTCTTCTGCCTTATAGTTGAAGATCCAGTTGTTCATCCCGTCGTACTTGAGATGTTCACCGAGCATGAGCTTGTCATCATAGCCATGTATGACCTTGAGCGCTTCTTGCACTTGCATAGATGCAATGATTGACCCGCTTATGGGCGTCGTAGGTACGCGTCCCACAGCACTATTGCGCTGAGCGATATCTGCACATCCTAATTTGTGCCTGATGTTTTTCCAGTCATATTCGGTGAGATAGCACTCGTAGCACGTCTGAGGATATCGATAGACACAAAGCTGGCCAGACATGTTTTCTATGGCACCATCTATCCATGTCTTACCAGTCATGAAGGCATATCTATTGATAAACAGCCGAGCAATACGATTGTCTAGACAGCCGATGATCACATCCATCCTTCGGAATACGCCAAGACCCACATCAATCATGATATCTCCTTTGACTGCCTTGGTCTTCACATTGGGGTTCATTTCCTTGATGCGATTGGCAGCTACCTGAGATTTTATCTCGCCAGTACCACAGTCTTCCTCACGAAATAGCACGGATCTACAGAGATTGGCATATTCGATCGTGTCAAAATCAATGACAAAGATGTTGCCGACATTGAGCAGCGCAAGATTTTTGAGGACTTCGTTGCCAAGTGCACCAGCTCCGACTACCATCACGTTTGCCTCGGCGACTTTCTTCTCGTCCCACCAAGACATGAGTTTGAAAGTGTCGTCCCAAGATTCTTTTTTCGTCTCCTTGGAGAATACGAGCTTTTTGGATTTTCCTTCTGCCATAATCAGAGCTGCTTCTGAGCTCGGCTAGCAGTGAGAGATTTGTTTGGGGTCTGTCGCGGCTCCGAGCGCTTTCAAATATACTAATTATTGAAAGTCCATCTCCAAGGCACGAGAGTCCCGCTAAAGGCAAGGAAAATTCCTTATTTTTCGCCTAGATTTAACCCGCCCATTCAACCAAATCACCCTGAAATCTTGAGTGATAAGAGAAAGATCGTCATCAAGTCCAAAGCTGAAGAAGACCATGCCATCGTCGTCCCTGATGAGCAGGGTGAGAAGAATAAGCCCGTTGGAGGAACAAGAAAAGCGTGGATTGGGTATGTAGTGATCGGCATCATCCTGTCAGTCTTCATCGCAGCAGGCGTCTGGTGGTTCTGTACGAGGACTGACGGCGAGGCTTCCGCCAAAAAGGGTGGTGGCGACGACGCTGTTATTCAGATTTCCAACCAGTCTAAGATGCAAAGGCTCTTGGACAAATATGATCTCGACTTGGAAGAGTCTGACTACGATGTGGAACGCACGACGAGTGATGCCAATGTAGAGCTTGGAGATTTTCTCGCGACACTCGATCTCAAGACACCCGATATCATACGGATCGTCAGAGAATATGGAAGGCTTGGACTGGATAGCATCTTTGTGGGAGATCGCATCACCTACTTTTTCAAAGATGGGTATGTGAAGCAGACCGAGGTCCTCTGCATAGAGCCATATGCAGACAAGAGGCACTGGTTCCGCCTCAGATTGGACCAAGATCTGCTTACAGAAAAATTCTTGAAGACCGTCGAGCTTCGAAGGAAAGAAAGCAGCTGTGTCATCACAGGTTTTCAGCTGTACTCAGCCATCTTCGACTGCGATATGCACTATCAGCTCATCCAAAAGATGGAGGAGATACTCAAGTGGTCAGTGGACTTCTATCACATTGAGCCGGGAGACAAGTTTCGCATTATCTACGATGAAAAATACATAGACAATCAATTGGTCGGTGTGGAGTCCATACACGCCATTGAGTTTTATCACCGCGGTGATAAGATTACTGTTTTCGGTGTCAATGATCGCGGGGCGAGGTCATTTTATTCTGACCAGGGAAAATCACTCGAACAAAAGTTTCTCAAAGCTCCTCTCAAATTTGGTCGGATCTCGAGTAGATTTTCTCTGGCGCGGATCCATCCTGTCACCGGCAAAAAGAAATTTCATGGTGGTACAGACTATGCCGCTCCAGAAGGTACGCCGATCCTAAGTGTAGCTGATGGGGTGGTGATGGGTACGAGATATACTGAGTACAGCGGTAATCTGATAGAAGTCAAGCACAATAATACATACACGACCAAGTACTTGCACATCAGTGAGTACGCTCCCGGCATGAAACGCGGACGCAAAGTCAAACAAGGAGAAGTCATCGCCTACGTCGGCCAGACAGGAAAAAACATCACTGGACCGCATGTCTGCTTCCGATTTGTCAAGAATGGGCAAGAAGTGGATTTTCTTAATGAAAAATTACCTTCTGGAGGCAAAAAGATCGCAGACCATCTAAGTGCAGACTTTGAGGCGGCTAGAGATACATTATCGCTGGTATTGGATGATATCGACTGGTAATCAGTAGTGATAATTAAAATTATTTGACGTAACTTAAGTATATGCTAGCAGCGAGAGTAGGTGATATGCACGTTTGTCCCATGCAGACACCCGTAGGTGTCGCGACCATTCCTCACGTTGGAGGTCCTATTTTGCCTCCCGGTGTACCTCAAGTTTTGATCGGCAAGATGCCTGCTGCAGTACTAGGCAATATGTGTGTCTGCGTAGGGCCTCCTGATTCGATCATTGGCTGTTGTACCAATGTGATGATCGGTAAGCGACCAGCAGCTCGAATGTCCTCTACCACAGTACATGGGGGATCCATTGTCGCTGGTTGCCCTACAGTCATACTAGGCAGTGGCGCAGCGAATATTGATGTAGCTGGTCTTGCAGCCCAAGCGGCAGGTGCAGCAGCCCAAGTTGCCGGAGCGACAGCGCAAGCTATGCAGGACATAGCCAATGAAGCAGCAGACCTTGCGGATCGCTTGGATGATCTCCCTGATGACGCTCCTCAATGGCGTCGTGACGAACTCCAAGCTGAGCTTGATAAAGCCAATCAAATGTTAGGTAACTAAGACGAGGCCACGCCCCCAAAACCATGGCAGAACACGATCACAAGAACCAACAGAATAACTCCCGAGCAAATGCTGAAAATGATCAGCAGCAGGAGCATGAAAGTCAACATGGCGGAAGCGAACTCAGTCCACCAGAATTCTCTGTAGACTCTCCTCCTACGCAGTTCAAATCAGCTGATGACAGCTCCAAGCAACCCATACAGTCAAATAAGTCCGAAACCCAAAAACCTGGCCCAATCGGACAACTGGAAGCGCAGTTTGGCGCAGACTTTAGCAATGTTAAAATTTATGAAGGTTCCGGCGAGGCCGAGTCCTTGCAGGCAAAGGCATTTGCCAGAGGCAATGAAATTCACTTCGCATCTGGAATGTACGATCCAAATTCCAAGTCCGGACAAGAGCTACTAGGCCATGAAGCTGCACATGTAGTGCAGCAAAGACAAGGTCGTGTCCAAGCAGATGCTCAGCGCAAAGGTGTCAAGACCAATGAGAATAGTGGATTGGAAAGTGAAGCTGATCAGGCAGGTCAGGAATTTGCGGAAGGAAAACAGGTCCAGATGGCAACTGACGGTACCGCAGGTTCTGGGTCAAACGTAGTGCAGGGCAATTTCTTTCAAGATGCTTGGGACGCTACGACAGATGCAGTAGGAGGTGCTGTTGATGCAGCAACCGATATGGCAAGTGATGCTTGGGATGCCACTACGGGAGCCGTAGGTGGGGTGGTTGATGGCGTGACCGATGCTGCAGGTGATGCCTGGGATTGGGCATCGGGAATGGCAAATCGAGCGGTGAATGCTGCTGATAACTTTTTAGACCAACTGAGCGATGGTGCCAGAGCCGTTTTCTCGAGGTTTCAATCTGCCGGGTCAGCGATATGGGATCGTATCAAGGCCTTGGGTGCCGCAACATTGGAAAAGCTGGCTAGACTAGGTTCAGGTATTATCGAGTGGGTCGTTGCACTTGGAGGAGATGTCGTCGAAAATTTGAGACGTCTTGCCGCCATAGTCGATAATGGCCTTGATTACTTGATGCATAAGATCAAGCAAATTGTAGGTAAGGTAAGAGACTTTGGTGCTTCCGCTTTGAGAAAACTCATAGATATCGCCCTGAATGCTGGTCACTTTGCTGCTTCAATCTTCGATGCCATTCTGACTGTTGGCAAAAAAATGGCTTCCAAACTATGGCAATTTATCACCAAAGTGGCAAATGCCGTAGAGCAACAGATCTATAAGATTGTCGATATTATTCAAAATATTGGAGAAGCATTTTTTGATAGTGCGCGTGAGGTCTGGGAGATGTTCTTCCCGACTGGTCAAGCCATAGGTCCAGGGAATATTCCTCCACAACACATGATCTATGAGTATTTCGGACACAGAATTGTCTATCTCAATGAAGGGCAGTCTCTAGTCGGAAATGATGCCAAGATCATGGAAGCTGCTGGATATGATCCCAGATCCTTACGATGGCTTACAGGGGCGTATGGACTCCAGATGGCAAGTATTCAGCCATTAAGCAATGACGACTCGTCTGTGAAGAAATTGCCTATGCTCGCGTTCAGAGGCACGACTAGCCTGCAGGGTGTAATTACTGATTTCAATTTCACACAAGTGGGACAAAATCAGTACTATGGAAATGAGTCAAATATCAACCAGTTTGCTGCTCAGACCGGCAGTCGTATGGATGTCATGGGACATAGTCTTGGTGGAGCAATGGCTCAAATATTCACAGCTAACAATGCAAGCAAAGTTGCCAACTTGGTGACATTTAATGCTCCTGCCATTGACTCCGCAGAGGTGGATAAGTTCAATGCAGCAACGGCAGGAATGAGTGATGAAAATCGTCCTCAAGTGACACATCATATCGCTCAAGGAGATATCGTGAGTGCAGCTGGTGAAGCGAATATTGGTGGACGAATCATAAGACACGACAATGGAGCTGACGGAAATCCAGTTGCCGCTCATACCAATTACTTCTTCGATCATGAAAACTATGATCAGTGGAGGCAAGATCTAGGAATCCAAGATGAATATCAGCAGAATCTAGGGATCAGGCAGGGCGAATATGATGTCATGGAGTACCAACATCATCCGCAGCTCTTGCTCAGAAAGCTCTTTGCAGAACCTGGTCGTAAATTAGTAAGTATAGGCGGTCACATGTTGCCAGCAGCCTTGCTGGGCTATCCTGGTCCGGTGGTTGCCAGCATCATTGCTTACATGACAAGGAATAAGGATTTTGAATGGGGAGGCGGAGATAGTAAGTAATGCCTATGTCCAAGTGGATCTTCCTATGTATCATCGGCATAAGTTCATTATCTTGTCAGTCTATGAGTAAAGCCAAATACGAAAAAATCCTTAGTGATCATCATGGTGTTCAAATTGTGATTGATCAATTGGATAAATCATTTTTTCGACCTCGAGTAAATATCAGAGCTCATGTCCAAGGCGATGATATCGTCTTTGACGCATATATGAAGAAAGATGGCAGTCAGGTTCAGAGTTATCTGGCTTACGCCAAATGGGCATCTCAGGCCAATGAGCAAATTTCCCAAGTGCTTGATGGTGTAAGGCACGAAAAAAAATTGACTGTAGATTTTCCAGAGACGACAGATCCCAAGCAGATCCCGGACTTTGCAGGTTTAAAGAAGGCATCAGCATCAGAGGTGAAAATACATGCGATGATCTATCTTTTTGAGCAGATCACCGGGCAAGATGAAAACCTTTCCATGTCAGCTGTCAGCGACGTATTAAGGTACTATGAGAATTCCGGTTTTGCTGAGATTTATTTGGATGTCAGCGTTCTTGATAAAAATAAAATTGATGCTTTGGACGATCCCAAGTATGGCTTCAATATTCAAAGCGCCCCATTCGTCGAATCGAATTGGGTCAATTATTGTCAGCAGAAATTGCTGGTGGTATACAAGCCTGGGACTGATTTGCCGAGTTCGGCTGATCTCTATGAGTTTGTCTCCATGGATCCTCATGAGAAACAAGTGAACTATCTGTAAGAGTCAGCAGATCTTTTAAGAAGATCCGGATGATTCTGATAGCACTGCAATGGCATCTACCAAAGGTAATTTCCCTTCAGCGACCTCTACAATATACTCTTGATAGACATCGAGGGCATATTCGAATAGCATAGTAGTTTGTAGGATAAGATCTGATCTGGCACCTTCGTCTTTGGGGATCATCAAGACATGGCGGAAATATACCTTGTCCTCTTTTCTGCCAAAGTGTCCTATGGGCTGCAAAATATTACATCTGTCTAAAAAGGTCGCAAGATCTTTGTACTGCTCAGAATCAAGAGATACCTGAATTTCAGAATATAGTTGGAGCAAAACGAAATCTGCCGGGAAGTCTTCTTCAGTTGGAATGAGTGTGAATCCAAGAGTGCGAGAATTAGATTGATGATCCAGTGACAGCTCTGCAATCAATGCAGGTATAGGGAATGCAACATTAGCTGGTATCAGCTCACTTGCAATATCAGCTTCAGCTAAGATGTCTTGAACATTCGAAAGAATGATTTTGGCCCTTTCTTGAGCCACAACTGGTAATTCTGTCATAAATGATTATTCTCTTGTGGCCATAGCTTCAACCAGCACCTTCATGGCAGCGTTGAGTCCAGAAGCTCCGCCTTCTTCTTCAAATGCTCTGTACACACTCTTCGGATGCGCACCAGCTGCTGACATGAAGCTCTCTATTCTCGTGATTGCTCCCTTATGTTTTGGATCTCCTGGTGCAGGCAGATTAAAAATTTGCTTCATGATGAATTTTGCATCTGACCTTCTCTTATCCTTTTTATTGTCAGTAGATTTTGAAGCATTGAAGACGCTGTTGTACTTTGAGTTCGGATTTTTCGCTGCCTTATCGCGACCGCTTTGTTTAATTTTTCTGAAGATGGAGGCACTAACATCAGCTCCAGCAGCAAAAGCCTTGAGTGGTACACCTGCCACGGCTCCCGCTCCAGAAAGAGTTGAAATATCGCCAGCAATTTTGACCAATTCGATACCTATTTTAAACCCTCCGCGAACCATTCTCTTCTTATTGATATACTCCATTTCTTTGACAAAAAGAAGTTCTTCAAGTCCATCAAATTCTGCTTGTTTCTTATTGATGTCCTCCTCAATCTCGGCTTTCTTTTGTGGGTCTTGTTCGCGAGCTAAGTCAATCTTGAGTGCTGCCAATTCAGCAATTAGATCGTATTGCCTAATTTCTATTTTAGCAGGATCTGTAACTTGCTTCGCGGCAGAACCTATTTTGCTAGTCTGCGTCTTGGTTGCAGTGCTTTGATATTTTTTTCTGAGCGCATGTTTTTTCTCCCTCATGCTGGACTTACTTTTTCCAGCTACCACCATATGGTATACCTTCATGGCGATTTGTGCACCACTAAAAGCAATGGAGAGTGCTGGGACAGCTTCGCCTAGACCGCCTATACTCTTTTCTGCAAGTTCAAGCGCCCCTTTTACAGTACTCACTGTAGATGCAGCTCCTTCCAATAATCGCTCAACAACTCCAGCCCCTTGTTCAAATTTTTCTTGGCCGGAAGTTCCTGATTCAGTCTTGGCTTCCTGATAGGCCTCGTAAACGTCCTTGATAATGAAGATAAATTCCTTGAATGCATTGATGGCGTCCGCTACGGTGCCTGCATAGCTCCCTACCGACTCTGTATTATTTGCTAAGTCTGATCCATTACTCGCCCAGGTGTTGATAGAAGTGGTGAGACCTTCAACAGTACTCGAAGTACTGCTGAGTATATCAAATATTCCCTCAACTCGATCTGCAGCCTCACTGTCAGAAGAGAATATCGCTTGACCTGCCATAAACATCCCGAGCAGACCACTTCCGGTACCTGCTATACCAGCTGTCGCTTGGAGCCCCATTTCTGAACCTGTAGATAGGTTAGCAGCTTCCAACTCATCCTTCATGTCACCAGTGTTCCCTCCGACTTCATCAAGCGTTGTATTGACATCATCGATGGCTGCTTCGTTATCATCTGCGTCTCTGGATATGCTTAGAGTTCTTCCATTTTTATCAGCTCCTGCCGCGTCTTGCATATCAAGGAGTCCCTTTGTCAAGGACTTGAAGTGTTTTTTCTTGACGTATCCAGTGCTTCCATTATGGCTTACTTCCATGTAGACAGCACCCATTTTTGATTGTTTTTCGACACCTGAAGATTCGACGATGCCGCCTCTCGATACTTTGGTCGATCCACGCCTGACCGTCGACTTTACCTTGTTCGTGGTAGAATCCAACTCGTGAAAATGGCAAGTCACCTTGGCCAAATATTTGTCTACTCGCATTTGCGCAGGCCCAGAAGCTGTGGCTGAACTGTTCAGGTCAAAGCGATCCATTTGCCCGCGAGCAAATTCTGAACCACCACGATCAGCTTCTGCCTCTAGACTTGTGCTATCGTTGATGGAGAATCCATTGCGCTGATTATTGGCCTGGACACGTCCTTGTTTCTGTTGTACAACATGTGTCAACTCATGCCCAAGCAGTTCTTTTCCCTCATTGGTATTGGGCTGAAATTTTCCAGGCGCGAAGTGAATATCACTGCCTTGAGTGTAGGCTTGAGCGCCAAGTTGACTTGCTTTATCAGAGTTTTCGTGAATGGTGACTCCGGCAAATCTCTCAGTGAGATTGGTGCCTGGATCTGTAGGATTAGCGTCACCACGACCGTCAGCCGGAGGGGTCTCTGCGCTGCTGTCGCTCAAGGCGAATTTGGCTTGTGCTGGCTCTTCTGCCTCTTGACTTTCTTCTTTGTTGACATCAAACTTGGCTTGCACTGGTGCAGTAGCAGGTGCAACTTGGTCAGCACTCGAGATTGATATAGGCGGGGAAGTATCAAAGCCTACGGGTGGCGGTGATTCTTGTTCTAGCTTCGAAGAAACACTGACAAACTCCTGTGCAGATTGTTCCGTGCTGTCTGCTTGTGACCTATGATTTCGTTGATTAGCGTCTTTTTCGTGCAAAGCAATCTGGGGTGATTCCTACTGAAGTTACACAAGTTTTGCCAGAATTTGACAATGTATTAGTACGCTCTCATCTTATTAGTCCTCAGTGCTGCATCTCGCGTATACTGTTTGTCGCTAAAGAGTATCACATTGTGCATGTACTTTACCCAATAGCGATTGAGTTTTTCGACGCTCGGCTCGTGACTGATATTTCTTGCTTTATTTGGACCTGTGCCGATCAGCCAGTTGGCCTGAGGGATTTCCAGAGCTACATATATGGCTCTGGTTTCTAGGGTCTTTCTGACCCACATTTCGTGGACATTGTCCAGTTGTGAGCATCAGTGTGTGATTCCTTCTTTATTGATGAATATATCATCTTGCTCATCGTCCATTTTTTTGTAGAGTTGGTTCTCCATTTTTTTCATGGCTTTGAGGAGTGTGATATTTTGATTGAGTTTGACGTTGTTCATGCCAGTGGCGAGCGTAGCATCGGTCGCATTTTCAACATTTTCTTTCCAGCGAAGAGCCATTAGCTGTCTTCTCAGTTTATTGACCGTGTTGATCATTTCCATCTTCGCTCGTGGCTTTGAAAACTTGTTGGATTTTTTGATGTGCGCCTTGAGATGGATCAGGAAGTAAAGGTGACTTTCGGCTTGCTTTGAGCACTTTTCTCGTGCAGATGACATTTGCCTTTGCGTATGTAGAAACTTTGTCTTTTTCTGAGCTGATAAAGGCCTTGATTTCATCATGTTTTTTCTTATGCTTGATGACACCTGAGGGCCATTGGTATAGACTTCCCACGTCATCGGCTCCTACACCATAGTGCGCGGAACGAGAGACGGCACCAGTCCATGGATCGATTTCTCCTCGTTCGCCCCATTGGTACAGTCAGCTATACATCGTGTCATAGGCACCTGTATGACTCATGAACTGAGCCACGGCCTGAGCGCGGTAGAGCTGTGCTGCTAGTTTTTTATCTTTTTTGAGCCATTTTTTATTTGGCCTCGGCTTGATGAGTTTTTGTCTCAGTTGGCTCCATGCTTCGCCTGTGTCAATGGTGGCTGCTCCGCATTGTCCCCATTTTGTGCTCTGATGCGCTCGCCTGATGAGAGTATCGAAAGCTGTATTATCGAGTGATATTCCTTTGATAGACGTCAGAGTCGTATTGATTTTTTTCTCAAGGGTCTGCTTGGGAGTTTGCTTGAAGTAATCTGTCCAATGTGTATTTGTCTTTTCATCACTATCATTGAAGATGCTCTTATTGATATTCTTTCGGTTAATATCTAGTGAGACTTCTGCTGAGCTACTGACCTTGGCTGAGCCACTATCCGTGGTCTTGTCACGCGCGATATTGATTGCCCCTAGAGATAGCTTTCCTTCTAGCTCTGAAGATTCCGTAAACTCACCCGGTGAGGTCTTGCTGTGATCACTGTACTTTTTGATATCCCCATTTTGGGAAGATTGATAGTTAGAGTAAGAGGATTGCCAGCTAGCTACTTTGGCTGATATTGTGCGTTTTTTTCGCTTTTGTTTCCGTCAGTTGGAGTGTATTGCGGTGTTCCATCATCACCTTTTACGACATCACTACTTCCGTGGTATTTCTTTGATGTTCTACTTGTATTATCCTTTGTGGCTGACTCTTTCACAAACGCTCCATTTTGAAAATGGGAGAAGAGCCAGGAGCTAGATTTGCCATTCTCTTCTTCTTTCATCTGCGCTACTTCGGGGCTGTTAGATGAGCTGGCTTTCGCCAAAATGTTTGGGACACGATCACCGCGAGCTGCGATCTCACCCATTTGATCCGCTTCCTTTTCGAGTTGAGGACTTTGGTTGATTTGGATTCCTCCATGATTCATCTGGCCTGTGACTTCCTTGAGATTGCTGTATAAAAGAGCTAGTTCGTGGCCAATGAGCTTTTTGCCTTCATCCGTATTGGGCTGATACTGCCCCGAGTCGAAGTGAATCTCATTGCCCTGTGTGAAAGCCTGTGCTCCAAGTGTCTTTGCCTTGCTAGAGTTTTCATAAATCCGGATGTCTGAAAGACTGGTCTGAAAACTCTCCGCCATCTGGGACATGATGCTACTGTGGGTAGAGGACTTATGATTTTTTTGATTTTCGTTGCCATCCTTTCGTGAAGGAGAGTTGTCACGCGAAAGGTCCAATGGAGGGGGAGACAAGCTGTGAAGCGATTGACGATTGGTGAATAGTTGATCGAAGTTCTCAGAGTCTGTGCTCGCTCTATATCTAGAGGATTGCTGGTGAAAGTCTTTTTCTGCCATCTGATCAGTGCTTTGGGTAAGGTCTGCAGCACTGGACTTCAAGTCCATGAGCCACAATGGGCTGACAGGATCTAGTATTATTGGATCGGTCAGGAGTGTTACACTGAAAAGTAGGAAGCTAGGCTAGTCTGAGTCTAATAGAATGACTGAATGGGTGAGTGTCAACAATAAATAGCACAAGAATATTGATTGAGCTCTAAAAGGCTGGGGTCTTATTTGCCGGAAGGCGGAGAAGCTTAATCTTCTTTCTTTTTGTCAGGCATTTGCTGCATGGTATGAGCAGCCTCATGACCTAATAGATCTTCTTGTTCTGCGCCACCAAAGATCAGATCTTGACCTGTGGTATAGGCTTGCGCTCCCCTCTCGGGAGGTTGTAGCGAGGCACTTCCACCTTTCTGATTAGCTGCAGGTCTTGGGTTTGGGCTTGATGATTTTTTCTTGTCTTTGGCCATTTGGGAGCGTGTTTGCTATGAAGTTAGCACAATCTGAGGATTTACACAATGCTTGTACTTCTTCAGATTACTTGTGCAAGGACGCAGATTTCGTGAGAGATTATTTGTATATTCATAGGGAATACAACACCCCAGTTGAAGACCCATTCTGACAAAGAATCCGCACCAGTGAGATCACCTGCCGCAGAGCAGGAGGAGAAGACGCATGTCGGAAACGATCAGGTGCAGTTGAAGCCAGTCGCTGTTCAGCTCAAGGCAGATGTAGGAGAGACTGATCTTTGGAAAGAAGAGGTCAAGGATAAGGACGGTCCACTTGAGACATCCCTTTTGGCGAAAGCCTTAGAAAATCCTCAATCTGATCAAGAAAGGGCGGAAGCGAAAAAATCAGGTAAAAACGCTCCCGAAAACAACTCGCCACAGCGAAATGCTGCAAACTCTCAAGCGGTACAAACGAAAACAGCAGGGCCACAACTTCAGACGCAAAAGGCTGATCAGAAAAAGGAGAAGGAGGAGGAAGAGAAGCCTGAGCAAGAGGCCATCGAGCTCTATCTACTAGCCAATGGAGCTGAAGATCCTTCCGACGATGATACCAATGAGGATAGCAATGAGGATCAAGGGGATAACAATGATCCAGATGATCCTATCAACGTCAAAGGCGGGCAAGACAAAATGTCCACAGTGGAGTTGCCTGTCCAGCGCAAAGGAAATGGGAGTGGTGACAATCCTGTGACGAGTAGCCTCAGTCGGACTATGGATATCGTTCCCAGCAGTGTGCGCATTCATCAAGATTCTTCTTTGGCCACGGATCTTGGCGCTAGAGCCTTTACACAAGGCAACAACATCCACTTTGCACCAGGTCAATTCAATGTAGAAAGTCAACAAGGTCTGCAACTCCTTGGACACGAGCTTTGGCATGTTGTGCAGCAGAGAGAGGGACGTGTAAAGGCGACTGGCTCTATCAAAGGACAAGCCCTTAACGATGATCCAGACCTCGAGAGAGAAGCAGATGAGGCAGGAGTCCAATTTGCCAAGCAGGCAGAACAGCTCAAAATGCTCATTGATAGCCTGAGAGGTGTCACGTCCTCTCCCGAAAATGAATATGAGCCGGTCCAGCAAAAGTCTTCTGGTGCCATCCAGAGAGATGAAGATCAGACGGCTGTTGACGTGGATGAGCAACTCATTGCAGGACAGATCATCTCTGGCGCCAGTGGTAATCTCAGAAGACGATCCTTCGAAAATCACGTCACCGACCAAGTCTTCTGGAGGAGATATCCTGGGCTTCATGGCCGAAGACTGCGAGCAAGAACTGCTCAAGAATCAGAAGAACATCTCATCGCCGACTGGCTGCGTATCAGAAATACAGTGGTGAGACCGCTGATACTCCAAGAATTGCAAAGAAGAAATGCAGAAGAGCAAGAGCCTGTCGAGGGAAAAGAACCAGCACGCGAGCTGCCTGGAGGAGGTGCACCCGGGGGCGATAATCCCGGTGGAGGGAACGATACACCAGATCAGGGAGGAGGCAGCGGACAAAATCCGGAAGAAAGACAAGCAAATCCAGATCAGGGAGGAGGCAGTGGAGAACCCGGAGAAAGAACTCCATCTACGACGCCAAGAAATGGTGATCGAGATGCTGGACGCTCGCCAGACGCTGGGAATGGCACAGGTGGTAATGAGACACCCGAGAGCTTTGACTGGGTCGGTACAGGTGGCAACATCGCCAGGACAGTAGCCGAAGTGATGCGACTCGCTGGTCCGATACCACTCGGGCCGACACTGATCCCTATAGGACCTGTCGCTGGTGTGGCGGCCACAGGAATCAATCTCCTTCAAGATCTGAAGACTTCATACGACTGTGACTCGGTCATGCTTGGTGTGCTTACCCTTGGTCGCAATGTGACCAATATGGCCAATGGTCTGGTAGGCGATGTTAAGTATTCCCTTCAAGTCGTACAAGATTTAGCGACAGCGTCTGTGATCGGCGTTGAACTTGATGCTGTGCTCGTCCCCGTCAACGAAGTCCTCACTGGACTCAATGCGCTTCTTGGCGCAGGGGTTGTCCTTGGAGATAGCCTCGTGATATCGTATAGCAGTGCGAGAGTTGCTTTCCACTCAAGTGTCGTGCTTGATCCTAAGGCCGTGGATGACTTTGCCAAAGTCGGTATCGGCTATTGCATGAATGCCATAGCGGACACACTCAGCGTAGGCCTAGACTTTTGGGACTTTATTACTGGTTCATTTGGCCAAGGAAAAGTAGCGGACAAGTCGCTCCGTGCTATCAAGAGTATTGATGATTTATTTCCCACATTGGCTCGTTGTGCGGGCAATTGGCGACGAGTCTTTGGCAATCTTGGCGGCAAGGATATTGCCGTCAAAGGAATTATCGACATACTGATCGGGATCTGGGGTGGTGATATCGTCAATGGTACGGCCGAGAATGCCAGACAGAAGAGGAATGTCGCAAGTCCTAAACTCGAAGACGGAAATGATCTCCTAGATATGGGCAGAAATGCCTCGGCAGATTGGCTTCAACTTCAGGTCGATGGCGCCAAGTGGATGTTTGATACTGTCGGAGATGGTGTAGAAGACATGGGTGAGATCATGACCGATGCTCTAGAGCAAGCCAACGAACACGCCAAAAACTGGACAGACGGCGAAGAGCCGTTTGAGTTCGTGAAGCGACATGCTCTCTCAGAAATGGAGGAAATGGAACTGTCTCTTTCGGGCTTAAGATCATGTCAAGGTGTATCCGGTCGGATCATGGATAGCTTGGATACCATGACAGCCCATCTCGATAGCATCGAGGCCAAAATCGAGGCTTTGGAGATGCCAGACTTGTCCATGCCCCAAGCTGATTTTGGCGATGGCGCCGTTGCTGATCTTGCTGAAAGTGTGGTTAATGCCGGAGGTGAAGTCGTCAATTCCGGTGTTGAAGTTTTGAGGGATCAGCTGCAGTCTATGCTCGAAACCATCAAGGAACAAGGTAGAGACATGATCCAATCTGCTCGCCAAGAAATCCAGTTTTTACGGACTTGGGCAGAGTTGTTTAGAGACAATGTCAATAGTCAGCTTGTCCTCCTTGAAGAGTTTATCTCTAGTCTGAGACAAAAGTTAGAGAAGTGCAATAGCATGGAAGATGTCTTCAATGCTGCGCTGTCAGAGCTCTCCAGATTCATCGGCTTGGATGAAGATGTCACGATCGAAGACATTGTCCAGAAGTGGCATGACTCTCGAGACGCTGTAGACGAGTTGCACACAGCTGTGACAAATTGGATCAATCAGAATGTCAGGGGCAATCAGCCTGCCCAGACCAAGATGGGCGATGCTTCTTCAGAACCTGTGGGAAAAGCCAATGGAACAGCGGAGATACCTTCGGGTGTTAACATACATGAAGACTCTTCTAAGGCAAAAGATATAGGTGCGCTAGCCTTTGCCCAAGGTTCAGATATCCACTTTGCACCTGGCCAATTCAAGCCTGATACAACAGAGGGGCAGAAGCTCATCGGTCATGAGCTCAAACACGTAGAGCAGCAGGCCCAAGGTCGAGTTCCGGTCACTGGCGAAATCAAAGGGCAGAATCTCAACACCGACCCAAAGTTGGAGGCAGAGGCAGATGCAGCGGGAGAGGCTTTCGCCAAAAAGGACGGAAGTATGTCCGTCAATAGTCAGGGTAGCACTATACAACGAGCAATAGAGACCTCGTCAAGTCGAGATGTCGCGCAAAATGAGACTGTATCGCAAGCAAAGCTTGTGATACAAAGAATCTCAGACGATGATGAAGCTGATCGCAGAGCCCAGGACCTGTACGCCTCTTTTATCAGTAATGCTCCTGACATAAATACTGTCTTAGCAAAACTGCGAACTCCGTCGGATAACGTGAGGAGTCTGATCAGGACTAAATATGACGAGCAGCATGCAAGTCAATATGGAGACCTGCCCAATGCCCTTGAGAGTCGTCTCAATCACATGCGAGATATTGTAAGAGCCTTTGCACTCTTACACAATCCAGTCGAAGAAGGTTACTTCGTAGAAATCGCGAAAGCAATTCTTCCTTCTGGAACCGCTGATACTGAGCTGTTCCGAAATCTAGAAGAAATTCCCAAAAGTGCTTTTGGCAATGAGGTGAGAGATGAGATTACGTACAAATACGAACAGGCATTCAGCTCGCTAGGATATGGAAGTCTTCGCTCAGATCTGCTGATGGATTTGGAAACCCTCTACACGAAGAGGAAAGCCCTGCTGCTTATGGATCATGGCATGACTGATGCCGAGAGAATCTATTTCCATAGTTCTGCAGTAAGTGGCACCGATGAGAAGGATGTCATCAATATTCTTCAAACCAATTGGGAGGCTGGTATCACCCAATTTGGCCAGTTGATCAATGATTGGGACAACTATGTGTCTACTTCCTCGTCCTGGAGACATCCTTCGATGTGGCGTTTGGCGCCTGTCTGGGCTGGTGGTCATAATCTCGAAGACACACTCAAGTTAGAATTTGATCACTGGGTAGACTTTGATGGAGAATGGAGAGAGGGAGAGATGGCTGCAGCTATTTTTAAGGGCTACAAGGGCCTGGAGAATAATACCGGCGATCAGGACGAAGTAGAAGAGATCCAACTTGGGACAGCTTTTTCTATGTTGCAGAGTTCTGTCAATGGATTGAGCTCAGAGCCCGAATATGCGTATCGTCAATTGCGCAACATCCGAGGAATATGTGAGGCACGTATCACAAGAGTGGAAGGCGATTCTGGGCAAAGCATACCTGAGGTGCATGAGTTTTGGGACAATTGGAGAGAAAAGTGTCGACAGGTTTGCTATGCTGAGTATAGCGAAGGATCAGAAGAGCGTGAGACTTGTAAACTGATCTTGGATGCGCCTAGAGGCCAAATGGATGGTGGTGACTCCACTCCGGATGGTGACCCTACAGCTATTCCTGGCCTTCAGCTGAATCTGCCCAATGAGATCCATCTGGCCATTGTTGATCGCGACTACGACAAAATCTTAAATCTGGTCACCAAGGCTTGGCAGACTGGAAAGATGACAGAGACCAAGCAGGCACTTTCAACCCCTCTAGAAGATGCCAGTGGCAATGTCATTAGGAGAGAATACACCGCTCAGAATATTGTGAATCTGGCGCCATGTAGAGTTGGAACCTATGAGTACAAAAGAATTGACGCACTGATCAAAGATTCACTCACGATGGACCACACGCGTGGTGCATATCGTCTGTTTGTAGAAATCAATGAAGGCACATCAGAATCTTATCTTAGCAATGTACATACACTGTTGTCAGGGAATGGAATCTCGGGGGAGCTTGTAAATAGCACCGTAGAGTACTTTGTGGGACACTACACAGATCGCTTTGAAGATGTCGATCTCATGGACATTCCTCTAGAAGAGGGTGAGCATCTGTCAGTAACGCGTGCCTTTCTTTTCTTTTGTGAGAAGAGATTTGGCAAGAAGAATGCCTGGTTCAATCTTCAAGATGCCATTGATCCTACAGAGGATTTGGATGAGATGATTCGGCGTGCAGAGGATCGAAGGAGTACACTAGGTGAGGATTCGTTTCTGTATGCACTTGCAGCTATCTGGGGAGAAATTACTGGAGAGAGAGAGACTGCAGCCACTATTGAGCAATTGCAAACGCTCAAGAATCTCAAGGAACGATCAGGGGCCTCATTAGATGAGATTCAGGCGATCGGTCACCTCATGGGTTCTCAAGATTTCAAAGCACTCATCCAAAGAGAGTATCAAGAGTTTGCTGATAAGGTGAACACGGTCAGAGCGCTGAAAACTTCGATTGCCGATACCATTGCCACAGCAGCCGAGATTGCGGTAGAAGCTGTCGTAGCCATAGTTACTGCAGGTACTGCGAGTGGTCCGCTAATCGCCTCTCTTTCGGCTACGGTCACGGGAATCTTGCTCAGAGAAGCGATGCAAGGGGAGGACTACGAAGCCCTCTCTAATCAAAATCTGCAAGCCCTAGCGATGTCATTCGCTAGTGCCGGGACAGGACATATCAATGGACAATTGGTCAATAGCATCATGAATCCAGATGACCTCGCTAAGCTCGGTCGAGCCAGACAGTTTTTCAGTGATCTCATAGAAAATGGTGTGAATCAAATCTCTGAAGGCACGATCCAAGCAGCGATGTCTGGCAAAGCTCCTACATCAGATCAGATCATTGCTGCCGCGGCCAGTTCATTCGGAGGCGCAGCAGGCAATCTCTCCAGAGCAGAAGTCACACAGAGACTACAAGCACATCAAGGAGATATCTCTGAGCTGACACAGAATATCCTGACCAATATGACCCAGGGCATCACTTCTGGCATGGTGGAAACAGGAATGACAACTGTGGCAGGTAGTGAAAATCTCACAGGGGATCAGATTGCAATGTCATTTTTTGAAGTAGCTGGTAAGGCTTCCCTCAAGGGTGTCGTAGATAGCATCTCCGAGTTTGGACAAGGGCGTGTCGAAGGTCGCAGAAGAGATCATGCCGAACGCATGCTCGAGGATGTTATGAATACTGATAATCCTACGGATGAAAGCGTAAGGCTCAGCAGAGACATTTTGGACCGACTGGGCGGTGACGAGCAATCAGCTGAGGCTGCTGAGCGTGCGATGATGCGTGCAGACCGCACGCAGCTTCATACGAGACTCAATGGTCTGGCAGAAGATGATCCAAGAAGATCCCAAGTCCAAGGCCAAATTGACGCAACGACTGCTCACATCAATAATCTGATGACAGCTAGGGATATGCCGGCTGGTGAAGCTCGTGAAGAGCGTATGCGAGAGCTGGAAGAAGAATCTATCAGGCTCACTCAGCAAAATAGAGAATTGATGGATGCCCTCGATGGCAATGCCTCCCACGATGTACCAGTTAATGCAGCTGATGGAGATGGTGATAGCCCACCACCCAACAATGACGGCCACAGACCACCGCCACCTGAAGATACTCCTCCACATCACGAAGAAGATCAAGGTTCGCCAGAGGTCGAGGATGAGGCTATAGATGCAGAAGTTGACAATGAAGATGACTGTGAAGACACAGGTCATGCAGACTCGGCGTCAACAGGTGCGCCCGCTGTTCCAATTGCTGGAGGAGCTTCATCAAGCACACCCCAACCCACTGCCACTGTCTTTAGTGATTCATCCAATATGGGAAGCTTGAGGCGCCGGTTGCTTGATGGTGAGTTTGGTACATCTACAGAAGCAAGACAAGCTGCCGAGATAGCTTTTCAAGCCAGGCGCAAGATCATCGTCAAGCGTGAAACCCTTGATGAAGTGGTCCATCAGCTTCTTGCAAGATATCCCAACATCACATACAAGATCTCAGAAGGCGGAGGACTTTCGCATTTTGATCACAAGGATATGGGCTCAGACTCATTCCATAGTGATATGGATGTTACGCTCGTCTTTGATGCAGAAAATCCAGAGCATCTACACCAGGCGATTCAAGCGAGCTTAGAGGCAGTGCCCATGGCTTATGAGATTCTCAGATCTAGAGGACTCGATCCAGACACCAAGCTCGACTCCAACTTCTACACTGAGCTCCATGAGCGAAGACTCCAGACCACTGGTGAAGATGAAGATCGACTCATCAGTCGTGATCAGAGCATCGTCAGCATGGCCGAGATGAGAATCAATATGTCCGAACAAGAGTGGAACCGCTACAAAGCTGCTCAGCTCGGACGATTGGGGCAATCTGGAGACAATGATTTTGAAAGCGACATGCGCGATAGATTGGAAGACCAGTTTTCGGTCGCAGAAAGTCTCGCTCAGTCCTTACGGCCAGAAGGGCAATCGGACTCTGAAAGAGAGACTCTTCTCAATCAAAAACGTCAAGAGCTCAGTGAATTGATAGCTAATGGCGGGTCTGCCCAAGACCAAAGAAGATTGATGGCGGAAATCAAGCTTTTGGAGCCAGATGCGATTGGAACTAGAAGAGCTGTGGAGTCAGTAGTTGATGAACAGCAGACACTTAGAGGAAGTAATGCGACTTCTGATGACTTCATGACCATGGCTCATAACTTGCCAGAAGATGGTTCGCAGCGTATGGCAGCATTGGCGCAAGAGGCATCTGCAAGCACAGGGCTTCTCTTCCATGCTTCACATGACGACAGGAAAGAGTTATATCTCAGATGCTCAGCAGTCGCAAAATATTTGGATCGAGTGGTCTATGCTTCTAATCTTGGTTTCCCAGGTGGTGATGCGGACCCATTTTTGATCAATCGCGGTGCTGTGAGAGACGGCAAGAAATCTGAGTCTGACCCACAAGCCGAGGTCATCAGCCAAGCAAGAGCAGCCATCGTTGCAGCTGGAATTCAAGCACCGACCTCAGATGATGCCGTCTTGCGACTTTATATCGAGCGGTCTCAAGAAATTGCACTAGATCTGACTTCTCGCCTTAGAAATGCGGAGACTAGCAGAATTGTCAGTGACACAGATGGTCATAGATCCACGACGATTGCTGATGATGACGCATGGAGAGGTCAGCCTGCAGTGCAGCAGAGTAAGCAAGGTCTTAGTGGATCTACTAGCGCAGGTCTCACCTCTGAAATCCCCTCCTTTGTCAAAGTCCACCGCGACTCAGAGCGCGCCACTGAGATGGGAGCAGCTGCATTCGCACAAGGAAATAACATTCACTTCGCCCCAGGTCAATATCAGCCGGATACAATTGAAGGGCAAAAACTCATCGGCCATGAGTTAAAGCACGTTGAGCAGCAAGCCCAAGGCAGGGTGCCAGTGACCACACAGATGAAAGGCGAAAATGTCAACACTGATTCGAAGCTTGAAGCCGAGGCGGATGCAGCGGGAGAGGCTTTCGCCAAAAAGTCGGAAACAAAACCCGCTTTCTCCTCTGTAAGGTCTGCAGAAGACGATGCCCCAATGCAGAAGAAAGAGAGTGACTCTTCACCTGCATATGTGAAAGTCCAAAGAGACGAAGAACGTCTTCGAGATACAGGTCAAGGCAAAGAGACCGGAACAGCTCAGCTCAAACATTTTAGTTTGGACGAGTCAGATGGAGCTCAGGCCTACACAAGTCAAGAAGGTCAAGTTGCTCAAGAAGAAGAGACTCAGAAAGATAAGGAGAAGCAAGACCAAGAGCTCAAGCGAAAATATGGTGTTGACACTTTTGCTAGCGATGATCCTGCGATAGGTGGAAAAGAAAAAGAAGCAGAGCAAAATATTGAGGGCGAAGAAGCGGAGAATGAAAAAACCCCCAAAGAGGAACTAGCCGCTAAAGAAGAGGAAGCCAAAAAGGGTGAAGAATCCCAAGAGGATGAAGCAGGACAAGATGAGGCAAGCGATGAGGCAACAGGATCTCCTGAATCAAAGGAAGAAAGCACACCGGCGCCCACAGAGGCGACAGGGAAGGGTCAAGGTGATGAGCTTGAACAGTCTCCAATACAGCAAGTAGCTACAGAGTCACCCACGGCACCAGTCATTAGCGAGGCTCCTCTATTCCTAGTGGCGCCGCAGATGGCCGGGCAGTTTCCTGCAGAGTCCATCCTCGGTACCAATGCAGATGGCAGACTCATCGTGCAGAGTGCTACTCTTTCGCTAGAATCCTCAGACTCTGGTGATCCAGTACAGATGCAAGCGGATCCAGCGGCAGCCCCAGCCGTGGAGCCTCTGCCGCCAGGAGAAGCCAGCAATGTGAGAGCCACTCTTGGTGATAACAATGGCGCCACGCTTGACGGCTTTTTGGCGACAGCTAGATCCAAAGCCATGGCACTCGAGACAGAACTACTTGGCCTCGATATATCGATAGATGACTCCGTCAAGATAGCACAAGACGAGCTGCGTACTGTCACCGAGACCAAGCGACAAGCTCTCACGACTGAGGCGCAGCTGACAAGAGATAGTATCAGGACCAAAGCACTCAACAAGAAGATTGATATCCAGACCAAGTATGATGCGATGGTCGCCCAGATTGGTATCAATCATCAGCTCAATGTCGATGCCCTCGATGCTGAACTTGAATTAGCAAAGCAAGCATTGCAGACCACTCTAGATACGACAGAGTCGAGTGTGATTGGACATTTTGATGGTGCGAAGACTGGTATTATCTCGGCAGGGGACACCAAAGGGCAAGAAGCCTTTAATGCTGCCAGAGCAGAGGGAGTATCCGTCGCCCAAGGTCGAGGGAGCAATGATTCTAATCGTATCATAGCCGCCACTGAAGAGGTTGGCAATAGCTACAAAGACTCCTTCAAGGAGAAAGCCACTGAGACATCTCAAGGGATTGATGACGGCCAAGAAGGCCTCTTACAGGGTTTCAGAGATAAAAAAGCAGAGATTGAACTCCAAATCAAAGGTATCCGAGACGCCAAGCTCCAAGAGCTCGAGACATATAGAGATTCTGCTCTTGATGCGGCCTTGAACACCAAGACCAACACGGACTTGCTGATTGATCAGGATAGAGATATCTCACTGGCTGAGGTTGATGGCAATCTCACGTCGAGTATATCAGCCCTGGAGACGAAAAGAGATGAGCTGATTGAGGCACAGACCACTCTTGGAGGAACGATGGTCTCACAACTTGCAGAGCAGCGCTTCACGATCAACTCTGGTCTCGCGCAGATCATATCCAATCTAGAGGGTGAGCGAGCCAATGTCTGTGTCTATGCACCTGCGACATTGGAAGCTTTCCTCGCACAGGCCACTACACAGTTTGACGAGACTATCTCAGCTGGAAGGACCAATTACACTGCTGCCATTGCTGAGCTCACCAGTAAGATAGCAACAGAGTCCGTAAATGCATGTACCACGCTGTCAGACTTTGCGGATGTACAAATTGATGGTTTTGATCAGTTTGAGACTGACTTTGATACCATACTAGATGGGCATGATGCAACCGCTGATGCGGAGCTCACTGCTGCTGAAACAACTTTTGCCACTTCGAGCACAGCGACTATTGATAGCTTTAAGACAAGCGCCACTGAGTGCACTGCCGAAGTAGAGACCAAATTTGCCGAAGCAGCAACATCTATTGGTGAAAGGCTGACTGAAAAAGTCACCGAATTCACCAATGGACTGGCGCCAGAAATCGATAAAGCGAGATCTGATGCGGCGGATCGAGCACAGAAAGCAGCAGCACCTAGATGGAAGCGCATCGCATACGGTCTGCTGAAGATCGTCGTGAGTATCGTCGCTGCGGTGGCCATCCTTGCCATCTTCGCGGCAGGTGGCTGGGTAGTAGGTCTGATTGCAGCGATCGTGATCGGTGCCGTTGCAGGAGCACTCAAGTATGGCCTCGATATAGCCTCTGGCGCTGAGACCTTTAGCGGTGATGGTCTCCTCAAGGCCATGGGCATGGGTGCTATAGAAGGTGTCGCTACTCTGGTCGGAGGTGCTTTTGGTGGTAAGATCGTCGAGGGAATTAAGGCAGTCGGAGTGCGAAAGATCGTATATGCCGTAATTGCTGATGGGACGATCGGCACCATTTGCGACACGATAGGTAATGGCTTCATGGAGATGGTCAAGAAGGGGGAATGGAGCTTGAGTGCCTTTGGCAGTGGCTTTATCAACAACCTAGGTGCCAACGCACTTGGTAACTTCGTTGGCAGTGGTATCTCCTCAGTCGGTAAGGCAGTCTTTGAGCAAGGTGCTGAGACTGCTGCAGAAGAACTGCTAGAAACAGGATCAGAGCAGGTAGCAAGGACTGGCGTCAACGAGGGTGCTGGAGAGACTCTAGAGCAAGGAGGAAGAGAAGTTTTAGAAGAAGGTCTGGAAGAATCAAGCGAGCAGCTCGTAGAACAGGGATCAAAAGATGCCGCTGAGCAAGCAACCGAGGGGCTTTCCGCTTCAGCGACAAAAGCAAAAGAGTATCTGCCAGATGCACCGACTGGCTACAGATATAACTCTACCAAGGACGGCAATCTTTATCTCCAGCGCATGCCCAACTCTGGTGAGCCACAAGTCCTACTCAGAGGAGATAGGTTTTATCAGACCACTCCAAACGGAAGCATTGAGGTCAAGGTGGTCGATGGCAAGTTTGTCCCTGCAGATCAGGTTGTGACAGAGAGTACCAGGACCAGCGTAGGTGAAGCTGTGGAAGAGACTGTCGAGAACTCTACTGAAAATGTCAGCGAAGCATTGACGAGGGCGGTAACAAGCGAAGGTGCCGAAGCCGTGTCCGAGGAGGGAGTCAAGAAAAGCCTGAGAGAAATATTGAATGAAGCATGGCGAGAGCAAACAGATTGGGTGAAGTCAGAGAAGAAAATGGTGGACTTCTTCCACAATACGGAAATTCCAGGTAAAGTCGGTGAGAAATTCATGGATCTGGACTGGTGGCATGCAATCTTCGTCAAAGACCCTGACTATCAAGGAGCCAATGTCGATGATCCCACCAAGCTGAATGATCTAGAAGATTTCGTCGAGGCCATGAAAAAGCAGATTGAAGAAATCGGTCATGATTCGTGAGATATTTTTTCTAGAAGATCCAGGAGCACATCCCGAGTATTGGCGTGATCAGATTGAGATTCAGAGAGATTCGTCGACGGGTCTTTGGAAGGCTCAACTTTATCATTGGATCGCGCGCTATTCACTTGGTGATGAGCTAGGGGCACTAAGGACGTCATTTGTGCGTGATGTTGCATCAGGACAATGCCCTAGAGATCTTGAGCTGGAGAATGTTGAAGACTATCTGACCTTCACATGGTGGCTTTCTCTATGTGATCGCTTCGATTGCTTGGATGCTGATGCTATACCACAGCAGTATCGGGGTCGTGATGCCATGATCGATGGGTTACTTAAACTGGACATGGTCAGTCCTAGACTCATTTTCAAGGATGTACATCTTCCTCTTCAACAGCTCTTGGGTGGCAAGGGAAATCCTCGAGTCCTGATCCAGCAGTATTTGAGGTCTTACTATCCTTTTATGTCCGGCTGTAGCTGGTATGATAGTCATATGGATCACTCTCCGAGCTTCTTTGGGTACTGGTCCTTCTTATTGCCTGTGCTGGTCGATCGCCTCGATCTGGATGATATCGAGTACGCAAACCACATGTTTTATCCGAGAGATCTGGTCGAAGGACAGAAGCTCTACCGAAGTTTTGAAGACTCAGCGATTGGAGCTGCAGATCGAGCGGAATATAGTCAGAGGCGTCAGTCTGAGAGAACGCAGGCTGATCTGCTGCTCATCTTTCACAATCTGTCTCATGAGCTCAGAGAGTTGAGTCGAGATCTACTAGGAGTCTTGGATGAGGGACGGCTAGAAAGTTTCAATCCTAAGCGTTTTCTCTGGATTCAGACTGCGGTACAGACTATACAGGAACTCTTTACTTCTGGTGACATGAAGTTTAGGGACTTTGGCAAGTCAGCCATTGGCTTCTTATCTTCTTTGGCCGAAGATGATCTTTTTCAAGAGCTTATAGAGCGACTGGAGCCACATGCCAAGACGCTTAACTCGGTGGCTGAAAGGCAAGATATCTTCGATCTCAGTTTTATCCGTGAGCTAGAACAAAGTCCACAAGGTCTGCGCTCATCTTTGAATGGGACCATTGATGATCTTGTAGGTCAACTGACTTTTGCAGTGAACAAGGAGGGCAGTTCTGATGAGGAAGCAGGCGAGCTGATTGCACAAGTTTTTGAAAAATTTGAAAAGCGGATTTTTACGGGTGATGAGGAGGACTTCTTGGATCAAGAAAAGGCAAGGATCAAAGCTCGCATTGACAAAAGACTTGGTGGTAAGATGAAGATCGATTTCACCATAGACGATGTCCTTGATATGTAAACAGCACCATGAATCGACTACTGCACTATCTGCCACACGTACTTCTCTTATGTTTGGTTTACTATAATTACGTCGTCCTCAAGGATGAGTTTTTTGAACGAAAGCTCAGTAATGAAGGCCTACTGCATGAGGCAGTGGTGATCTCCAAGAGCTCATATGCTCATAGGGCGATCACCAAATATCACCTCGAACTACGCTATACAGTCGATGAAAGAAAGTGCCGTGGATCCATCCGCGTTGATCACTTGATCTATCAACGGCATGCAGAGGGTGATAAGATCGACATCCTCATCCACCCTGAGAATCCCACCACATTCATCATTCCAGCCAATGAGGGTAAGGACATGAGATTGACAGGCCTGATCATCATGGATGTTTTTGCAGCGGTTTGTCTATTTTTTTGGTTTCGATAGCCGAAGATGGAGCGAGTCTCTCTTCAAGAGTTAAACTCCTGCTAATCTGCCCAAGATTTCATGTGACCTTGTGACTAGCTCTTGCATGTCATGTCATAATTGTGACAAGCCTCTTGTTGGATTAAATTCTTAGATATGAGCAATTTTGTGACATTGTCATGATTTTCGCAAAATTTTTGACGGTTCTATAGGTCTTAGGCGTAATTTTCGAGGAGTATGATGTTTAGTGGTAAGTCTTTGGAGTGGTACCTGATATTGGTTTGCTTGAGCTGTATACCTATGGTACTCCCTGCCCAATCCTACTACGGAGCAGGCAATAGCACCGGTGTCACAGTCACTGCGTCGAGTGTCCACGTCGATACATTTATTTGGACGGATAGCGCTTCCGCGCAAAATGTGATTAACGGTTCCGGCATGCTTCATGAAACATTTGAAGCAGCGCGCTTTTTGGCGCAAGCCACATTAGGCTACGACTCCTCACATATTGAGGATGCACTAGCTCTCGGATACGAAGGCTGGATTGACGATCAGTTTAATCAGGACACATCCTTTGTCTTACCATACGTGGACAGTACATATTACATCGTGCGAGATTCATTTCTAGCGGGTGGTGGAAATATCGCTGACTTTCAAAGAAGACCAGTGTTCAAGCATTTGTCCTATGGATGGTGGTGGGTCAACATGACCAATGAAGATCTCTTGAGACATCGCGTGGCCACGGCGCTATCAGAAATTTTGGTCGTTTCCAAAGTGGGAGCTCTGGATCAATTTGGTGATGCGCTTGGTGCCTACTATGATATATTGTTGAAAAATGCTTTTGGCAACTATCAAGATCTATTGACCGAGGTGAGCCTGTCGCCTAGTATGGGTGTATATCTCACTCATGTCAATAATCCTAAGGCCGATACCGCTCTCAATATTTTCCCTGACGAGAACTACGCACGTGAAATCTTACAGCTCTTTACGATTGGCCTATACGATCTGAATTTGGACGGAAGTCCAGTCCTGGACGATGGTCAGCTTGTACCAGCCTATGGCCAAGATGATATCAGAGATCTCGCCAAGGTCTTCACAGGACTTTCCTATTCTTCTGTCCTTCCAGGTTATGGACAGTCACTTTCATTCGGGATGGGAAGGTTCAATGCAGGTTTTCGTACGCCTATGATGATGTACGAGGATCGTCACGAGACTGGAGATAAAATCATTTTTGAGACAGAACTGATTCCCGACGGGCAGACAGGCATGGAAGATATCGAAGATGCCATACAGATCATATTTGATCATCCCAATGTAGGACCATTTCTGGCATACCGATTGATCCAGCGCTTGGTCAAGTCCAATCCTTCTCCGGCATATGTCGAGCGAGTGGCTTCTGCCTTCAATGACAATGGCAGTGGCGTACGAGGAGATATGAAAGCGGTCATCAAAGCCATCCTCCTCGACATCGAGGCACGAGGCTGTGAAGCCAGAGAAGATGATCGAAGTGGCAGACTGATCGAGCCACTGCTGAGATACACCCATCTGGCCAGAGCACTGAAGCTCTATCATCCTTCTTCCTATTTCTGGAATCGAGCAAATAATTATGACAAGTGGGCGGGACAAGGCATCATGTCCTCTCCGAGTGTTTTCAATTGGTTTACGCCATTTGATGCACCCAATGGTCCGATACTTGATCAAGGTCTTGTGGCTCCTGAGTTTACGATCCATGACGCACGCACGAGCATCGGATATATCAATGAGATCCGACGTATGACTCATCAAAATCAAGTTTTGGAGCAGTTTGATCTTCAGCCACAATATGTAGTCTGGGATTGGGCAGATTTTGGAGCATACGTTAATGATCCTGAGCAATACATCAACTGGCTCGATACCTACATGTGTCGTGGGGAAATGAGCCTTGAGACAAGAAATAGGATCCGGACTGCGCTCAAAGGATTTCAGAGATACATCAGCTGGAATAATTATGATCACTATAGACCGGAGACAGGTTTATTCTTGCTTTTGATATCACCGGATTACGTGATCACGAGATAGAGAGTATTTAGGATGAAGATGAAAAAAATCAATAGAAGGCAGTTTCTGGGGCAAGCGAGTTGTGCTGGACTTGGCTACATGACCTTCATGAATACCTTGCTCAATCTCAAGGCCATCAACGCCGCCGCGATCTCCAATGCATCGGTGTCAGACTGCAGTGGCTACAAAGCCATCATATGCATTCTACAAGCGGGAGGCAATGACTCTTTCAATACGCTCATGCCATATGACCAGCCGCGATATGATGACTATGCTGCGACGCGCTCGACACTAGCACTTGATCGCAACTTGATTCGTCCCATCACACTCGATGGTGTAGATCCACAAGATCCGTCATATTTGTATGCTGTCCATCCGAGTATGGCGGATGTGCAGACACTCTTTGACAATAAGAAGCTTGCCTTCTTGTCCAATATCGGGACCAAGATCAAAAATCTGACCACCAAGCAGATGCTCAATGATGGTACCGACCTGCCGCTCGGTTTATTTTCTCACAGTGATCAGATCCAGCAGTGGCAGACAGGAATTCCATCAGCTAGAGCATCCAAAGGCTGGGGAGGTCGTATGGCAGATATCATCAGATCTTGCAATAGCAATCAAGACATCTCGATGAGCATTTCTCTTTCTGGTACCAATCTATTTCAATCTGGTGTCCACACGACACCCTACGTGATAGATCGGGAAGATGGATCGATAGGCATTTTTAATTACAGCGGTCATGAAAATCCCAATCTGCAAGATCAGATGAAAAATGTTGCCATCGATGGCATGCTGAGTCAGACGTATGCAGACATCTTTGAGCAGACCTATATCGATGTGATCAATGACAGCGAGGACGCACACGTACAATTTGCGGAGGCATTGTCTCAGTCCGTGGTATTTGATCCTGCCATGTTCCCGGATAGTGATCTAGGTCAGTCGCTGGAGATGATAGCTAGGACTATAGATGTGCAATCTCAACTGGGTGCTCAGCGACAGATCTTTTTTGTCGTTTCTGGTGGCTGGGATCATCATGATGGAGTCCTGGACTTACAGCAGATCATGCTGGGAGATGTCAGTGCCTCCCTTGGTGGATTGTCTCAAGCTCTAGAGCAAATCGGAGCTCAAGATGATGTGCTCACGATGACCATATCAGAGTTCGGTAGGACCTTGACCTCCAATGGCAATGGCTCAGACCATGCCTGGGGTGGAAATGTCATGGTCATGGGCGGAGAAAATCTGATCAATGGAGGTAAGATCTATGGCGACTATCCTGCTATCTTGTTAGATACAGATATTGAAGAAGGCAGGGGACGCGGAGTCTTGATCCCTCAGCTGTCGACTGATGAGTATTTTGCGGAAGTAGCCAAGTGGTTTGGGGTGTCAGCACTCGACCTGCCAATCATCTTGCCCAACATTGGTGAGTTTTATGATGTCAATTCATCTAGTCAACCCATCGGATTTATCAAAACCTAGAGAGAGCAATGAAGAACAAGCTATACTTTGCAGCGCTCCTTTGTTTATTGACGAGTGGGATGGCATATGGACAGTGTGCTGAAGACCGACATAGCACGGATATGATGCATGCTTGGATGAGCTGTGATGAGAGCATGAATCCTCATATGCTTTTGGGCGAGAGCCATTGGATCCAGTTTGAATTTGATCAAGTTGAGACAATTTATGATATCTATGTGTGGAATCTCAACCATCCTGATCATGCCGCAAGTGGGGTCAAGGAGATGGCTATTTCGTTGTCTTTGGATGGGGCAACTTGGGATGTAGTTGATACAATCTCGATCGCTCAAGCGACTACGAGTGGAGACTACTTGCCGAGGTTCGTAGTGGATCTTGAGGGCCTTTCGGCCAAATATCTAGTCTTCACCGCGCTTAGCACTCATGGTGGAAGCTGTGCAGGTCTCTCCGAGGTGAAAATCTACACCGAGGATGTCAGCGGTAAGCCCTCATTTGAGCTAGACTTGACCGTCTGCGAAAATGCTGGATTGTACACAGGTCTCACTGCCAACATGGAGGTATCAGGAGACTACAGCGGAGCAGGTGTGATGGACAATGGGGATGGTAGTTTTGATTTTGATCCAGACGTCATCGGGCCTGGAGCCTCCACTGTCACATTCAGTTACTTGGACGATGGCGTGCAGACCAGTCTGACAGAGTCCATTGAGATCTTGGAATGTAGCGACCCGAGATGCCCGGAGTGCATTGAGTGTGGAAATTTTGACCAGCTGATCGTAGATGGCAATGATATACCGACAGATAAGTATTTTGACGACAGTCTTCATAGCGAGGGACAAGTGCAAGCGACACGCGATGTCGATTTTCGTGGTCGAACTGAAGTAGAACTCAGGCCAGGCTTTGAGGTGAAGGCGGATGCAGAATTTCTCGCCCAGATTCGAGAGTGTCACGTCCAGCTCTTGGGCAATGGCAGCTTTGAAGATGATCTATCCACATGGACTTTTTGGAATGCTCAAAATGTCAGTGTCTCCTACGGGATTGTCACTGATGAGGTATTTCATTTCGATAAGGCACTCAGGTATGAGGTGATTACGGGTTCTCCTGAAGACACATGGAGAGCCTCTGTCCGTAATGATCTTGTCCTCATCGAGCCCAATCAGAGCTATCGGCTGAGCTTCGCTGCTCGTGGTGAAGGAGTTCCTATGATGCGCGTCGAAGTCGGACAGCTCGACGGGACCAGACAGGAATACATCACCAACACCGCTCTAGAAATCGGTGAGTCGTGGACTACTCATGTATTGGAGTTTACCGCTGATGATATCACCACCTCGGAGCTATTGCGGATTCGCTTCAATTTTGCTGGATTCGAAGGTGTCTACTATTTAGATCAAGTCAAGCTCATTCGAGTCGACTAAAACTCTCGCTTGCTCGAACATTATTTCTCGCAGTAGTTTTCAGTGCTGAATCAGCCTTTTATCAGATGAACACTGCAAGGAACTGACTGCGTATTATGTTTAGTGGCGCTGATGGCTTATTCACGAAAGTGGTCAGATTTGCTGCTTTGATTTGTCGCTTTTTTGTCATTCGATTCAAAGTTTGAAATTCCGAGATTTTAGAGGTGGGGTAGTACCTGTGTGTTCCGTCTTATTAGTGTCAACCTTCAATATCCAAGACTATGAAAAAGCTTACTTTCTCATTTCTGACTCTTTCTCTTGCCTTCTATCAGCTTGCTGCTCAGCAGTATCTTGGCTCGGGGAACCATCAAGGGATATCCGTCAAGAGTAGTAGTGAGTACTCAGACGAGGATATTTGGTCTGATACTGCCTTCGCCACTAAGACGATTACAGGTCAGGGTATGAATGCAGAGTACTATGAGGCGGCTCGACTCCTTGAGCATGCAAGTATCGGATATCATATGTCCCATATTGAGGATGTGGTATCGCTTGGGATCGAGGGGTGGATCGATGATCAGATAGCTTCTGACCCAGAATACATATTACCAGAGTTTCGTGTGATCGAGCAGATCATCGCGGACTCGATCTACGCGGAGACCGGTGATTCCAGTCAGATACCTCGACGGCAAAACTGGGCCACCTTCAACTACGCCTGGTGGCAAGTCAATATGACCAATGATGATCTCTTGCGGCACAAGGTAGCTACAGCGCTGAGCGAGTTCCTGGTGATATCTCGTAGGAGTCAACTTGGTGACTTTGGTGATGGTCTATCGGCTTATTACGATATCCTTCTAGAGCACGCATTTGGCAACTATGAGGATTTGCTCTACGCCATATCGACCAATCCCTGCATGGCATTTTACCTGACCTCGATCAACAATCCGCGCACGGACTCTTCCCGGAATATCAGACCAGACGAAAACTATGCCCGAGAATTCATGCAGCTCTTTTCCATAGGACTTTATGAATTAGAGCAAGATGGCTCTCGATCTGTGGTCAATGGACAAGAAGTCCCGACATATGATCAAGATGATGTCAGAGAGATGAGTAAAATCTTTACTGGTCTATCCTATGGCGATGTCATTCCCAACATGTATCACCCTGAAGCCTACTGGGGTATGGGTATCTGGAATGCGGATGTGACCGTGCCGTGCAAGATGTATGACGAAGATGATCCTGAGACGATGTACATCGATGAAGAGCAACACGAACATGGCATCAAGGTCATCCTCAAAAACGACACTGTGCCAGCTGGGCAGACAGGTCTAGAAGATATCGCAGACGCCATCGAAATCATCTTCAACCATCCCAATGTAGGACCATTTGTGAGCCATAAGCTCATCCAGCGAATGATCAAGTCAAATCCTAGTCCCGCTTACATTTCACGGATTGCAGCAGTCTTTAATGATAATGGTTCTGGCCAGCGCGGTGATATGGCAGCAGTCATCAAAGCGATCCTTATGGATCCCGAGGCGCGTGAGTGTTCCTACATGAGTGACGATCACAACTCTCGGCTAAAAGAACCTTTCCTGAGATATACACACTTTGCTCGTGCGGTGCAAAAAGAAGCACCCAATGGCTTCTTGTGGAATATCAACTGGAACTTTACCAACGAGGTCAAGCAGTCTATCCTGGCTTCACCAAGTGTCTTCAACTTCTTCCTCCCAGATGATACACCCAATGGCCCTATCTCTGGGGCTGGGCTCGTAGCGCCAGAATTTAAGCTGCATGATAGCAGGACGAGTGTCGGATTTATCAATGAGGTCAATAGCTGGACCAATTGGCGATATCTCATGACGCATTGGGAGTTCTCCAGCGAGACAGATGTGAGGTGGGATATTGACGAACTGATTCCGATGATCGAAGACCCAGAAGCCTATATCAACTGGATCGATATGCGTATGATGCATGGCAATATGACCGATCATACGAGATCTGTCCTGCGGATGGTCATGGATGGACTCAACCCCTATACTGCCAATGAGTATCGTGAGTGGCGAGTGACGATGGCCATGTACATGGCCTTGATATCGCCGGACTATGCCATCATGCGCTGATACTTCCCCCATTTATCATTCTTTCTAAGATCCAAGCAATGAAAAATATCAATAGACGACAATTTATCGGTCAAGCAAGCTGTGCAGGTCTCGGCTATCTATCCTTCATGAATTCATTTCTCAATCTCAAGGCGATGAATGCTGCTGCCATAGATAATAGCAGCACGGCTGGAGATGGATACAAGGCCATCGTATGCATCTTGCTTGCCGGAGGTAATGACTCCTACAATATGCTAGTCCCTCATGAAGAGCTACGGTACAATGAGTACTTGAGCACGCGAAGCGGATTGGCATTGCCTAGGCAGGATCTCTTGAGACTCAAACTGGGCGAAGCTGGTCATCCTGCCAGAGACTTTGGTGTTCATCCGAGTATGACAGAGGTCAGAGATCTTTTTGATGATGACAAGCTTGCCTTCATTTCCAATGTCGGTACGCTCCTTAATACGTCTACCACCAAGCAAGATGTCTATGATGGGATCGATCTACCCATCGGTCTCTTCTCTCACAGTGATCAGATCCAACAGTGGCAGACGGGAATACCCAATCAGCGCGGCAATAAGGGTTGGGCTGGTAAGATTGCAGATCTCATAGGATCTTGCAACAACAATCAAAACATCTCGATGAACCTGTCTCTCTCAGGATCCAATATATTCCAGACGGGGAACAATGCCGTCGAGTATGCGATCGATCCGTATCAAGGATCTGTAGGTATGACAAACTATGATCCTGATAGTGACTGGATTTTCCGTGAGATGATGACCAAGGGGATTGATAGCCTTGTAGAGCATCAGCATCAAGACATCTTCAAGCGTACTCACATCAATGTCATCCGCAATGCGCGAGATGCACATGTCGAGTTTCAAGATGCACTGTCTGGCTCACATGTATTTGGAGAAGAAGACTTCCCAGACACTTATCTCGGTGCATCGATGGAGATGATAGCAAGGACGATCTCAGTCCGGTCGACCCTTGACTTTGATCGACAAATCTTCTATCTCGTCTATGGTGGATGGGATCATCATGACGAAGTGCTCAATAATCAGGTTGCCATGCTTGGGCAGGTGAGTGAAGCACTCGGAGCCTTCATGGGTGGACTAGAGGAGATCGGTGTGGCTGATGACGTGCTCACTATGACAATCAGCGAATTTGGTCGTACGCTGACCTGGAATGGAAATGGATCTGATCACGCCTGGGGTGGCAATGCCATGGTCATGGGCGGTCCTAATCTCGTCAATGGTGGACAAATCTATGGTGACTATCCTTCTTTGGCTTTAGGGACGGATATCGAGATTGGTAGCGGTGTACTCATTCCTCAATTGAGCACGGACGAGTACTTTGCTGAGGTAGCCAAGTGGTTTGGTGTATCGAGTTCTCAGCTCTCGACCATCTTCCCCAATATCGGAGAGTTTTATGATCCCTTCAGTACGCAGTTACCCATTGGATTTCTCAATAGCTAGACTCCTCAGACTCAAAAGACAAAGAATGATGAATCGAACGATATACATACTCCTCATACTAGTGGCGTGCTGCATTCAGCTCTCTGCTCAGTGCTACACGGATCGACATACGACCAATCTCATGGACGGGTGGATGTCTTGCACCAAGACTGCGAATCCGCATGCCATTTTTGGCGAAAGCCACTGGATACGCTATGACCTCGGGCAGCAGTACGACATCTACGATATCCAGATCTGGAATCTGAGCCATCCGGATCATTTCAAATCTGGCGTACGAGACATCGTCATCTCCAGATCTAATAATGGCAACACTTGGACGATTCTAGACACCTTCACTGTGCCACGCGCTGAGACTACAGGATTTTATGAGGGAGTGAGATCTATCGATCTCAAGGGCCAGACCATGCGGTATTTGCTCATCACAGCCCTCAACAATCATAGTGGCGGTTGCGCGGGATTCTCTGAGATCAGATTCTATACAGAAGATGCCACGAGCGAGGAGATGGCTTTGGATTTTGCGCCCTGCGAAAATGGAGGACTCTATACCAATATATCAGGCGGTATGGGTCTAGGAGGGCAATACAGCGGAGCTGGTGTCACTGACAATGGAGATGACAGTTTTGACTTTGATGCCGATGAGGTCGGTCCGGGTATCTATACCATCACATACACCTATCAAGATGGTGGTACCCGCACAGAGTCAGCGCAGATAGAGGTACTTGCTTGCGGAGATGACAGGTGCCCTGACTGTATCGACTGTGGCAGTTTTGACCAGGCAGATCTAGACAGTCCTGACATTCCAGATGGGAAATATCATGATGAGCTGCTCTCGGCAAGTGGTCAGGTGCAGTCATCCAGAGATGTCGATTTCAGGGGCTCTCAGGAGATAAGCCTCGAAGCCGGGTTTGAAGTTGTGGCTTCCAGTGATTTCTTGGCGGAAATCCGAGAATGCTATGACAATGACATAGTCAATGGAGATCTAGAGCAGGAGCTGAGTAGTTGGAACTTCTGGCACGATCCCGATAGTGTAACCATGACGCAAGGCCTTGAGACCTCAGACGTCTATGAAGGAGATTACTCTCTATGGGTCACTATCACTGATCCAGAGGACAATGAAAACTGGCGCGCTCAAGCCTCCAATGATGACTTGGTACTAGAAGAAGGCAAGACCTATCGCGTTTCATTTGTAGCCAAGTCTTTAGATGCTGAGGGATTCGCCCTGGTGATGGAACTTGACGGCAGTCCATGGACCAACTATTTTAGCACCTACGTGCCATACAAGGATTATTGGGAGAGCTATTCATACACTTTCACCGTCGACCAACCCGTCCCTTTTGATGTCAGATTTTCGATGCATCTGGCGGAGTATGGCGGTACACATCTCATAGACAATGTCAAGGTAGTGGAGCTTGATTAGGCTTTCGCCAAAATGTACTTTATCCAAGATTATACAACATCGCAGTCATGAAAAATCTATTGATTCTCATATCCTTTTTGAGCTGTACGCTCGCTATGTCCCAAGAGCAAGGCACTCTTCCATCCATGCAAAAAGATCAGCTAAAACGGGTGCAGTCCAGATCTACAGTCAATCATATCAACTATAACATTTTGGCGAAAGCCGATGGGAAATACCATATAGAAGTCGTCAATCCAGAGGGTGTCCTCATTCATAGCCGAGTCCTAGCTGATGCAGTCAAAGAAGGTGCGAGGCTGGACGCCTTTGTAGATCGAGATGGATGGTCACGAGGTACCTACTACGTACTTGTCAAGCGAGATGGAGTGACCACTGCTGTGGATAGAGTATTGATAGATTAGGCTACTTTCTCCAGGGCGGTTTTGTAATCCTAGCGAAGGGCGCGGGAGTGTAATTCTTGACAACTTAAGTCAAGTTCTTGAGAGTATCTGGGATTGATATCTCCTGATAATCAGTAGTTTACATATATTCTTATTGCATTAGGTGGTAACGTAACGACTTTTGTTTCGATTTTAAGCACCAAACACGGTTTTCTGCGTTATATTGGTAGATAACAAATCGGAAACACGTGTGAAGATTTGTTGTCCTAAAACAAAAAACTTACAGACAAAAGATATGCCTTCCGCTATTCAAATGCAGAATTCCGACGCCGAAAGGTATCTCGAAAGGTTGGATGATACAAGAGCTCTGATATTAGAAATTCTTAATGATATCCTTGAGAAAGAACCCGAGAAGCGATTAGCCGTTGAGAAAGTTAAGGCCGCACTCGATGAGATGTATATTGAAAAGAAGGCCGAGTATCAAATGGTCCAACATTCAAGGTACTTTCAAGAGTATTTGAGCTCTGCTTTCTCTAACGCTCTGAAAGGGGATGTGAAGAACTCGAATACTATCAACACTTTTTTCAAGTACAAGAGGTCTAGGAGGCTCCAATATTCTTAGATGAGTAAAGAGAAAGATTTACCATTAAGAGATGAGGAGGATCAGTTGCCAGATGTTCCATTAAACAGGGGAGAAGTACTGCCTGACGTTAGGAACGTTATGGAACAACTTGAAATGACCATGTTTAAGCAAAGCAATGCAGGTCTCAATCTATCTAGCTTCTCAGAAAATCAAAAGGATGCGCTTATTGATATCATTTCAAAGAGCGAGGACAATGGCTTTGAGTATCACAAACAAAAACTTAAGGCCGACAAGGAGGTTAAACTTGCACAGATTTCAGGGGCGCAAGTCAACCACAAGACGCTCCGCTTTGCTGTATTGGGAGCTCTCCTAGTGGTGCTTACCGTCTCGCTGTGTATATTGATATTTAGAGAGAAGTATTTCATTACTTGGATGGCATTCCTCACAGGATTGGTCGGAGGATCAGGAATACCGAATGCGATTAGGTATTTGAGAGGTCCAGAAACTCTGGCTTCATCAAGCACAAGAGAAGATTGAATTAATCTACTTCCAATGGTCGTTTATCTATAAAACATAGAGCCCAAATTCTCTTTTATTGATTCTCGGGCATCATCCTATGGATATATCATGATTTCGTTTTAAAGAACAATACAAACCGAAATGTCAAAGGCGTCAGCGGATGTTAGATTTGAGTCCTCGGCTTTGTGACCTCGAGGTCAACGTGAGTCGGAGATTCTTAGTACCTTCGGTCGGAGCAGGACAATAACCCCGCAGCCAGCCGATGATTACCATCAAAAATCCTTATCCAGGGTTTACCAATGGTTCGCATCGTCCATTTGATTTGGAGGATGCGTCCTTCTTTTTTGGTCGCAACCAAGCCGTGAGTTTGGTCAAGATGCGCCTGCGCTCTAGCAAGTTTATGGCAGTCGTGAGTCAACCCAAGTATGGGAAGACCTCTTTCCTGCGCGCGGGACTTATGTCAGATCTGTCGGAGAATGGCATGTTTGCTCAGGGAGGCGTCCACTGGAACACCATGTACTGCCGTCTGGAATCTGATCCGCTCGCTGAGCTTGCCAAGGCACTAGCACAGCCTGGTGTGCTGTCCAATGGGAAAATCAAGCCGACGCTTGAAGAAGAGCTGCGACAGCGACTTGTAAAGAGTAAGCATATGCTAGTCAATGAGCTCGAGGAGAGTGAGGTCGTCACAAGCGCCAACTTACTCATGGTCTTTGATGACTTTGGCAAGGCATTGCAAGACGATATTCCAGAGAAGGAAAAAAATCACTTCTTCCAACTCCTGACAGCACTCTCCAAAGCCAAGCACTTACCAGTCTATGTGCTGATCAGTCTAGATAGCATGGACTTGGAAAATCAGTTGACCAAAGACTTTACGGCCCTTCACAATCTGATCAGGGCCAATCGCTTTGTTCTTCCCAAACTCAATCAGTCTGAGCTCAATGCAGCAATAGTCAATCCAGCACATAAGGAAGGTGGTGGCATCGAAGACAGCGTCGTGGACTACCTCATCGAGGAGCTTTGTCACGATGAAGACCAGCTGCGAAAGTTGCAGCTCTACATGCACAGGACCTGGTTTGAGTATCTGCGTACGCGCAAAAAAGGAGCCAAGCTCAACCTTCAGCACCTTAATCGTGCCAATGGTCTGAAGTCCAAGGCGAAGGTCAAACGGAGAGGTGTGGATGAGATGCTCGAGGACGAGTCAGAGGTCCGACTCGATGGGGGAGATGACTTCAACAGTAGCTTCCTCGCCATGTCTAGAGCAGATCAGCGCAAGTTCCAGAGGATCGTGGCGATACTGATGAGCTTTGAGACACTAGACCCAAGCAATCATCTATCTGCAGAACAGTTGATGAAAGCCTCTGGTGCGGACAAGACGGACTACAATCGTCTGCGCAACAAATTTTTGAGTCTATTTCATACGGATGGTGGTAAGGTCAAGATCTACAAGGATGCGATTCCGGATGAGTGGAAGGACTGGATATACCAAGAGGTAGAAGCCGCTCAGGCGCTTGAGAAATTGGTCAAATATGCTATCGATCACTATATCAACGGCCGAGAGTTATATGACATTCAGACACGGCAGGTTCTTGATGAGCTCAGTCCATTGACCATCTTTCCTCAACTGACCGCTGAGTGGGCCGAGACCTATACAGAGCAGGCAGAGCTGGCACTGGATCTTTGGGAAAAGCTCAAATCGGATGTGCCTAAGATTAAAAAACTCAGTATTGCCAAAGCCGACGAGCCCAAGATATCTGTCAAGACAGGAGCGGCTGCCGCCAAAAAAATCAGCATAGGAGCCAAGAAAACAGCACCGGATCCAGCACCCGCGGCTTTGGCTAAGGAAGAAGGGCTGAGCGAGGATGAAGCCATTGCCAGATTGCTGGCAGGCGACGAGCAAGTCCATACGGAGAAGCCAAGTCCTCAACCTGCCGTGAAAAAAATCAAGGCAAAGCCCAAATCTAAGGCAGAGAAGACCGCCTCCAAGCCTGCCAAGCCAGCTGAGCAACCCATTGCGCCAGAGCCTGAAGTAGAGCGTGATGCTGTTGACAAGGACCTAGAGCAGTCAGTCGTCGTTGATGGTGCTGAATTGGATGATATCGTCGCCGATATACTGGCAGATGAATCAAGTGCGCAGGAAGCCCCCAAAAAGATCAAGGCAAAGCCAAAGCTCAAGATCAAAGCAAGTCCCAAGAAAAAAGCGACAGAAGGCACCCAGGAGGCCCAACCAGTTGAGAATGAGTCAGCTACTCCAGCGCCGAGTAAAGGAAGGAAGAAAATTGTCATTAAATCAAAGTGAAATTCGAGTTGAAACGCGCTAAAATGAGACTAGGAAAATTGAGAGAATTGTAGTATTTTCATAGAGATGTCACCCAGAAAACCAACCGCTGCCATCCAATGGATCCTTCTCATTGCTGTGATCTGTATGTCTTTTGCCTCTGAGCAGGCAAGCGACCAGAAGATCTTTGATCTCAAAGGACTGAAAATCAGAAAAGACGCTCCAGCAGAATTCGTCTTTGAGCTTGATGCTAGTGAAAATGTCTTGTTCAAGTATAGAATTGGAGAAGATGGTAAAGGGGATATGAAAGATATACAGCTCGAGCTCATAGATATCTCTGGCAAAGAAGCTCGGCTTGTGAAGTCTTTTTCTCGATCACCAGGAAGATTTCAAGCGCCAAGTGATGGGCGCTATGCATTGAAAGCGACTACCAACCGCAAGAGCACAGTTCTTGATATAAAAGCCGAGAGCGGATTTGATCGATCCCTTGACTATGGTACTACAACACAAGCACTCAAGTGCAACGGGATTTACATAGAAGAAGGCGAGCTCCTCAATAAATCCGTCGGCAAGGGCAATATCAACAAAAACATTAAGGTCAAAGGCAACACCATGAAGATGTACCTCGATGATCTCATGGCAGGTGATCAAGTGACAGTCTCGAGCAGTGACAAGGCCAATTCTCTCATCAAGACAGTGCTCAATCAGACTTCCGAAGCTAAGTGGCTCAATGCGCCTGCGACCTATCTGATCGAAGAAGATGGTGATTACAGCTTTGACTTTTATGTCGAACAAGATGACAAAGTCAAGACAGGGATCAACCTCTTTCGCTCGGAGAATTTTTACTTCACCAATCTAGAAGTGACTGTGACCAGGTTGCCCAAGCCCAAGAAGGGTGAACCCAAGCGACCTAGCACATTCGTGACCATGGAAGAGCCGGAAGAGGAGGAAGAGGAATTTGACTATTTATCCGTCATCCAAGATATGAATAGCTCCTCTGCCGCAGAAAGAGAGCGGGCTATGGAGACCATGAGAAGATCTCAAAGTGATCAAGCCAAAGCAATGAGCGAGATTTTTGGTCTGATGACGAGAAAGAAACTCTACTATGAGCCAACAGTAGAGGAAAGAGAAGTTAGTATTAGACTCGATGCCTTACAGAACATTGGAGGTGCCCACTGCGAATGTGAAGAGCTCGAGGTCTTTGACGACGAGCAAAATCTTTGGTTCTACTGGTTGGGAGTCGATGACAAGGCTGATAGCATCTTCATGAGCTATGAGATGCAAAATGGTCAGATGACCAGAGAGTTTGAAGATTCATTCGAGAAGCTCTTTCGCAATGACAGCAGCAGTGTCAACAATGTAGAAGCCATCAACCGAGTCTTGCGGCGAAACTTTCCCAAGACAAGGTATAATGAAGGATTTTTTCAGGAGCTCGTAGAATTTGTGATCGTCGATGAGTACAACATGGAGCGCTACAAGGAAGGGTTGTCCTTCCAGCCCTATTATGGTTTTCAACCCAGTAGAAAGGCTAGCAACGATATCAATGCTCTACCGATCCCCGATCGAGATATCTACATCTGTACCAGAAATCAAAATCACTTCATGCCTGTGTCGCTGAAGATTCACTATTACACTCTTCACGATGGAGCCTATGAGGACTTTTAGTCTGATATACAAGGTGGTGGTGATGGTTGCGAGCCTCTTGCTTTTGGCCCCAGCTGAGGTCAGCGCGCAGGGTTCGCTGGGAAAGAAGATTTTACAAAAGGGTAAGACAAAAGGTCGTAAAGCAGCCAAGCGAATGGTGGGTGGCGGTGATATCGATCTATCTGCCTATACGGTTGAAGAGGGCTATGAGATTATAGGATTTGAGCCGAGCTGGCTCTTGAGCTCAGCCAGGCAAGATAAGTATGCTTTCAACCTGCTCAATACACTAGTGCTCGGAGAGTATGATATCAATACCAGAACTGGAGACCCTAGAAATGAGCAAGCTCTTGCCAATATTGAGAGTAACGTCATTGGGAAGGTTGCCACCAAAACTGGAAAAAAAGAAGCCAATGTCCTGCAGGTAGCCGTCAGCCAAAATCCAGAAGTGAACATATTGCTTCATGTCACATGCTACGGCGACTTTGGTGACTATCGCACGAGCAAAAGGCAAAAACTCCTAAGGTCTTTCTTGAAGAATATCGAATTGGAAGATCAATTCCAATTTAGGATCAACGAAATCCTCAATAGATGGTCAGATGCTTACAGCATCCCTAGATCTCGGCTAGGTATCGTTTTAGACTTCAAGTATTTTCAGGAAGGTACTCTCAAGGATATCATTGAGTTCGTTCATGCCTTAAGATCAGATCTTGGAGCAGAGACTTTGATCTACTTCAAAGTGCCACCTTTTCGCGGTCCGAGTTTCAGGATGAGTGATGACGAGATCGAGAGCTTCGCCACGCTCAATCAGCATATTGATAAACTGCTAGTCGAAGCTTATGGACTCGAAAAACAGAGAAGAGGCCCTGCCATTTGGCTGGACAATACAGATATTCAAGATGAAGAACTTACCCTTGAAAATTCCTTGTTTCTGTATGATCAGTTGGGATTTAGCCAAGACAGTACTGCAGTAGTCTTGCCGATGTACGGTGTGCGATATGTGCTGAATGAAGATGAGTCTGACTACATCTTGGATCCTGTACAGCCCTATTTCCCATTGGACGATCCGCCTGCAGGGTACTCAGGTCAATTACGCTATCCGACAGACTCAAGTCTGGTATTTTACAACGGGAGTGATCAGGCCAGCTACTACGATAATTTCAATTCTCTATACAAGAAATTTTCACTGCTGAAAGACAGTATGGGTGTCAAGAATTTGGGGATGTGGGGACTCGGATACTACAGAGGTGGGCGTGATAAGCGTACGCAAGAGATGCAAACACCTTGGCATCTTGTTACCTACACATACGGAAAAGAAAAGCCGCGCATGGGATGGGTGGTCGCTGGTTGGCTCACATTCTTCATACCACTTGGTTTTGTTTATTCCGTCTTCAATTATTGGCAAGTGCGGAATGTCCTCGCCAAGTATCGGAAGTTTTATGTACGGTGGCAAATCGGCTTGATTCTCACATTGATCATCTGGTTTATTGTAGCAGATGTCATAGAAGGTACGAGAGGTCCGATCGGATATGCAGTAGGGGCGTTCGTATTGTTCCTCTTTTTCCTTAGGATTTTCGTCCGACGAATTATTTCCAAATCCAGAAGGTACACGCGCTACGCGAGGTACATTAAATAAGCTTGAGCGAAGAATATGTTTAGAAAAGTATTTGCCAGCATCAGACCGCATATTGTTCCAGAAACCATAGCATTCTTCACCAAGATGTTGCCACTTGCGATATTGATCAGTTGGATCTTCATGCTGACCAATGCTGGAGATATCATCAAGCCTTTCTGGAAGCTCGCACTGTTCTCAGTGCTATGGAGTCTTGTAGGTCTTTATCTCTGCAGGATTGTGGCGTTTTACAACAAAAAAGTGATCTCGGGTCTTGCGGTAGCCCAGGGCGATGTATATCACGATCCTACCAAAAATCCTAAATCCTAATACCTAATGATACACGAGCTCATACCCATGGTAGCAGCCGAACTCAATGACTACCTGGACTCCAAGTTTGATACGAGTGAGGATCCAGTCCTCATGAGTAATCTCGTCAATCAAGATGGTACACTGGCCATCAATGAGGAGAATAAAATCGTAGTCTCACTTGTCAATGTCGAAAGAGATGGCAGCAATCAGATGGCCGGAGGAGGATTTGCCAGAGGTGATATGCCTATACACATCAATCTCTATGTCATGTTTAGCGCTTATTTTACCAATTATGCGGAGAGTCTCAAGTTTCTTAGCGGTGTCATAGGCTTCTTTCAATCCAATCCCAACTTCATTGTAGATGGGAATACGGTCAAAGCCGAGCTGTACAATCCAGACTTCAAGGAGATCAGTAATCTATGGACAGCGATCGGTGCTAAGTATCTACCAGCGTGCATCTTCAAGTTTAGGACGCTCAATATGGATGATGATCAGATCAATGATGAGATACCACCGATCGGAGGAGATCTTGCAAATGAAGATTACTACTAGACCATGAAGCACGTCATTAATGTAGCCACCGAGTGGTCCAAACTGTTCAAGGTAAAGTGCCTTCACGATTTTTACAGTGATGATATCTGTAAGGATCTGATTTTCAAGCCTACAGATCAGACCTTGAGAGATATGAGAAATCTCCGATTAGTCTATCGCGAGCAGGCTGGTGGCTTCATTGTATTGTGCAAGAAGACCAGTACCTTACCTCTTCTAAAGAATCGCTACTCAGGCCTCAAGAAACTTAGTTTCTTCCTAGATGTAAAGGGTGAAAACTTCTACAATTATTCGGATATACCCTTCTCATCTTTCGAGAAAATTCATTATATTAGTAATAGTGCGGATCGCAAAAAAGCCAAGGAAGGCGTCTACATACACAAACAAGAGCATCTAGACCTCGACGAAGCCAACAGACTAGGGATCCGGCCTAAGTTCTTTTCCATTAATCTCGAAAAACCAATCAAGAAATTCTCCCCCGTCTTGAAGGATAGTTTTGATGATACTGTGTCCCAAACAGAGTACAGCATGTCTATCAATGAAGACAATACCAAAGTCTATGTCGATCTGAGAAATCTCAATGAAGGAAGATATGATCTCAGCATAGGTTCTTGGACCTCGAAGTTTTATCTCATGGACAACTTCGCGGATTTTCATTGGGGGATCTTAGAAATCTATCTCAAGGAGGTCGGTTCAGACGTCGAACTGTTCAACGACAAGGAAATTACCGGAAAGAACTTTTTCTTTCGGATCAAGCCGCGTGAGACCTATTGGAAATACATTTTCGTTGAGAAAGAAAATGAGTTCAAAGAAGGAGATATAACTGACGTGAAAATATCCAAAGATGGTGATGAGCTGGAATTTTCCAAGCCGCAGTCTCATCAATTGGTCAATGGTCGTGAAGCCGTATATGTAGAGAGTAAAAAGCCTCTAGCATTAGAAGAAGTCAGGTCTACCAAGGATAAATTGGAGATGAGATTGAAGCGTGGAAAGAAGTGGATGACAAAGGTTGTCCGTGCTCCAAAGCCACAAAATGAAATGCTGAAACCCGACAAAAATAATGGCAAGATTTATTCTGTCATTTATGTAAATATTTAGTAACTTATTATAGAAATCAATTTTAAAAACAAATCACTAAATCATGGCACGATTCGCAACACCAGGTGTGTATGTCAAGGAGAACAATGCTTTTAGTAGTTCTGTCGTCGCCGCTCCAACAGCCATTCCAGCCTTTATCGGGTATACGGAAAAGGCTGAAAGAGGCAACAACTCTCTCTTGAATACCCCAACCAGAGTGACTTCCATGAAAGAATACATTTCTTTCTTTGGGCGTGGCTCAAAAACCACCTTCAAGATCTCTCAGAAGAAGGGATCCAAAGACTTTGATCTCAAGGCTGATGAAGGTACACAGTACAATCTCTACAACGCACTAAGGCTGTTTTATGCCAATGGCGGTGGAGTTTGCTTCATCGTTTCTGTAGGAGATTACAAAGGAGGTGGAGTCAATGTAAAAGACCTTAGAGCTGGTCTAGAAGCACTCATTCCAGAGCAAGAACCAAGCATGGTCGTTGCGCCAGATGCCACGATTCTTTCGCAGAAAGATTGCTACGACTTCTACAAAGACGTCCTTAAGCATTGTGGAAAAGACACCAAAGACAGATTCGCGATTCTTGATATCCACGGTGGAGACCAAGAGCGCACTTATGATGACAAGGACGTCATCTCACAATTCCGTGACGGTGTAGGGAATAATTTCCTAGGTTATGGAGCCGCTTACTACCCATGGCTCAATACGACAGTCGTCAACTCGAGCGAAGTAAGCTTCAAGAATATTTCCAATCATAGTGATCTGATCAAGATTCTCTCTCAAGAAGCAAAAGACAGATACCTTGGCGGAGGACCTGCTCCCGGCGGCGGAGCATCTGCCAAGAGTCCTGCCAAGGGCGGGCCAATTGCAAAGTCTACTGGTGCTGGCGCCAAAGGTGCTACTTCTAGTGCCAAAGATGTGGCAGTCGCTACTGCACCAGTCGATGAGCGGATGATGAGAAGATATGGCGAAGTAGAGACAGAGATCAAAAGATTGAAGAATGCAAACGGTAGTTCTGCAGTCGTTAATCAAAATCTCAAGGCTATTAGCCCACAATACAATGCCATTCTTGCCAAGGTGAAAGAATTGTCGAATGTACAGCCTACTTGTGGTGTGATCGCCGGTATTTACTGTATGGTAGATAGCACTGTCGGTGTGCATAAAGCACCTGCAAATATCAGTCTGAATGCCGTGCTAAGTCCATGTATCAATGTGACTGCACCAATGCAAGAAGACTTAAACCTACCCATCAATGGTAAGGCGGTGAACGCCATCAGAACTTTTGTAGGAAAAGGTGTCTTGATTTGGGGTGCACGTACGCTTGACGGTAACTCTCAAGATTGGAGATATATCAACGTCAGAAGAACACTTCTCTTTATCGAGCAGTCTGTGAAGTCTGCGGTTGAGAACTATGTATTCGAACCGAATACACCTCAGACTTGGCTCAAAGTGAAAGTCGCCATTGACAATTTCTTGACCTCTGTGTGGCGCCAAGGAGCTCTTATGGGTATTTCGCCTGCAGAAGCGTATGAAGTTGTAATTGGGCTTGGCTCTACCATGACGCCAGAAGATGTCCTGGACGGCGTCATGAGAATATCAGTATTCGTCTCTGTCGCAAGACCTGCCGAATTTGTTGAAATCACATTCGAACAACGCATGCAAGAAGGCGTAGACGAAGGTGGTGAAGACGAAGAAGGTGAAGAAGAAGGCGAAGAAGG
>JAHDGU010000011.1 GCA_020627535.1 Saprospiraceae bacterium | reverse complement strand
GTCCAGTCTTCTATGTCCATGGCTCTAAAGGCATCTCCAAAAAAACTATGAATGTAAATCGCGAAAATCGAATTGTGCACAAAACGTGAATCGAATTGTACATCAAAAATAGCGACTATACAAATGTCCAGTAAACATGTTCGATTGTAACCTGATTCGCCCCAAGACCGCTATCATTAACCTTCAGCTCAATCGCTGAATTACTGATCTGGAGCTGTGCATTGGTCAGCGCAAGGCCGTTGTAAAAGCTGCGTGTGACAATCTCGGAGCGCGGGTTGAGCCCTGCCATTTCATTTGGTATGTCAACTACTGGATGCACACCTACATCTGGCCACTCATCTACCTGCAGCTTGAAGCTCACAAAGTGACCCCACTTATTGAATGAGTACTGTCCTTTGAGTCCACTGGCTTCATCAAGTGTGCCACCGATGCGCACATAGTCTTCACGCCCTACGCGCTCCTTGAGCACATCTGCGAGCCTCTTTGGATTGTCTAGCCTAATTTCTATAGGAGCATTTTCAAACTCTCTGTAAATCGCCGTTCGCAGCTCGTAGGTGTCTTTGCTTATCGCATCTGCAAAGACTTCATTGCCTGCTGGATCATAGCTGATATTCAAGCTCAACGAACTATCCTCGAGTGCGTATGGCCAATTCGGATTGTCATAGCCCGCAAAGTACACCAGCTTGCCTTCAACGACTATCCAGCCTGGTGATATGGAGCCTCCGCTTCCGTCATGAGCAATCTCACAGCCGGACAGGATGTAATTCTCAAAGACTCCGAGGTCTTGACTGCTCAGCGCATTCGCAATGGCCAATATCCCTCCATAAAGAGCGTCCTGCATAAAGAGTAAATCATCACCTTCAAAAGGCATTCCTCCGCTTGGTATTCTCAGATAATTCATGGCGTGTAAGATTTCACAGAGTATGTCGGCCCGGCTATTTTATAACGATTTACGGCAATGCGGATTCTCTTTTCAAACACGTCATCCAAGACATAGCGGTCCGGTATCCACACCGTAAATCTGTCGTTAAAGAAGTTGGCCTTATTGTATAGATATAACGGTGCTGCACCGTCAGCTTTGAGATTGACCGAACTGTGCTCTCGATCGTCCTGCTTGAGATATAGAAAAAACTGCTCAGTCTGCGTATCATCACTAATGTAGATTTCGCGCAATGTGGGGTCGTGCAGATCATTGAGATACTTCTCCAAGTAAATCACCTGGCCAGTTATTGAGAGCCTATATCTGATGTGAAAGACAAAATTTACCAGACTCGCATTGACATAGACGAGTGGTCTCAGCATGCACTCTACCCAGTGCATGTGCCTATTCTTTTGTGTCGTCGAAGTCCAGGCATCACCAGACGCATCAACCCAGATCTGACCATCTCCAGTGACCCAATTCAATATACCACCAATACCTTGTAAAAAGCTCGGTATCAAATGACGAAAAAACTCATAGACAGCTAAATTATATCCTCTCATATGCTCGGTATAAATTCAAACATGTCAGCAACTCCACGATCCCATAACCACCATCCAGCGGCACTATCCGTCTTAATCTCGAACTCTGACCAATTTCCAAAATTCGCAGGCTTGCTTTCTGCACTTTGAAAAACAGGATCAACGACACCTTCGACAGCTTGCAGTTTATCCGTGAACCTGGTCACGATAAATTCTCCATCAAATGGAATCTCATCAGCTAGAAATTCATCTATAGCCTCTTGAAGATCGATTTTTAAAGCACCAAGTGGCACTTGAGGATCATAGTAAATCTTATAAGTCGCTCGCAGCAGATCTGCATCGATACTTGTCACTACGAGCAGCGTACCCGCGAACTTGAGCTTAGCAGCATAGCTATTTAATGCCAGACGCTCTGCCTCTTCCAGTGGTATAGGTTGCTCCATGTCATCCTCTTTGGCCACCTTGACCGCCACCACGCCATCTGTGCGCTCTTCCACCGAGCACCTCTTGATGATCTTCTTCTCTTCATCTATCTGCTCATATTGAAATCTCCCGTCGATCTCTTCTAGCGAGTCGCCATACTGAAAATCAAGCATGGTCTGCTTATACCAGAGCGGTGTACCAGGCACAGCAGAATCAGCGATCGCCTGCGCCTCAATCAAAAATTGATCAAAGAAGGTCTCATGCACATGATGAGCCACTGCAATGATGAAAGCCCACAGCCGCCAAATGGCCACCTTGCTATTGCTGGTCAGATCATCGAGCAAATTCTGCGATGTTTCTTCAGCTGGTAGCAAGGCTGACAAGGCCGTGCGAGTCTCTTTTTCATCGATGATCTCTTGGTATATCTCAAGTATTGTGCGTGCCATGACTCTAGTAGCTTACGATTTGTTGATTGCGGCCATTGAAGTAATTCACTACTGGGATGTTCTCGATGGCATTGATGTCGATTTTGAGTTCTGTATGCTCGATCACTGGCCGCGTATTGATGTCCTCATTGTCTGCGATGATCTGAGATATGCCAGCAATGTCACCGTAGTGCTTTATGGCCGCGTCGAAGATGGTCTGGCCTGCTGGAGCTGTGATTGTCTTCTTCATATCTCCACCGTCAGTTTATCATCTTCAAATGCGATATTCCTCACTCTGTATCCGTCAGCGGTCAGATGGATTGATATCTCTCTGCGCTCACTTCCGCCAATGACTCCGTTGAGCATCTTGCGGATACCCACACCGATGACCGGATGCTCCTTATACTGCCCTTGATTGGCCTCTAGGATGTGACGCACATGCTGTAGGTCACTCTGAGTCACCAGGAAGTCACCATTGACTATCTTGAGATCATTGTCCTCTAGTATGATGTCTTTGCGCGCCATTTAAACTACTTGAGAATGGTGTTTACACGGGTTTCTAATGATGTTAATCGAGTCGCTATCTGCGGAGCGATGCCAGTCGTTGGCCCTTGAGGATGCAAGAGCTGAAATGCATTGAGAATGCTGATCAACTCTGCCCAGATATTCTTTAGGCTTTCTGATTCGGTTTCGATCTTAAATCCATCTTTGGACGTCACCTCCACACTATCAGCTTCGATCTTGCTCGATCCAAGATTGGACACGAACTCTTCAGTAGACATGGACATACTAGGTACGACCAGATTTATTCTTTCATACTCGCTGCACAGGGCCACAAAGGCAAGTGTGTTGCTGATGAAGCTCACTATCACATCGCTACCGACCTTGGGAATGGCCACGAAGCCCGTATCGCCCTTTACCACTGATTGTAGCCGCACAGAGTAAATCGCTGCTTTGCTATTTCTAGGCTGTACATCGATCACACGATCAGCTGGACGTACTTCAAGCACTGTAGCAATGATACTTTGAAAGTCTTCAGGTGACTTACTGAGCTGTTGTATGGCGCGTTTAATTTCGCTCATGTAGCTCAATATTTTGACGATAGCCGTCTTGTCCAAAATTGTACTCTACGCTCTTCACGCGGTATCTACCAGTGCGTTCAGGATATGTCGCATCCCGGATCTCGATGATGTCACCATGCTGTACAAAAGGTTCACCAAAGGCAGTCAGACTGCCTTTGTAACCGTCGTATTTCATTCTTTGGATCTCCTCACTGGCCACGGCTTCTACATCTGCCTGTGAGACGTTGTAGTAGTACAGTGTACGCTGCTCACCGTCCGGATCTCCGTATTCTAGCTCGATCCTCTCATTGCCTTCATTGATGATCACAGCCTTGAGCTTGATCTTTTGATCTTCTGCGATCTCATAGGTCAAATCATGACTCACTACATTATGCTGCATGTCGAAGATCTTCACCTGTGGATCATATAGTTTGTAGAAGTGAGATAAACCAACGTAAAGCGTTCCATCTCGAAAGAATGCCTTCTGGTAGTAGGTCTCTTTGATGTACTCCAGCATCGCCGCTGGTGTGATCTCAGATAGACGAAAAGGCCCCAGACCTAAGTCTGGAGCCTCAAAGGTGTTGAGAGAGGTAGTATCTTGAATCAGTGTCTTGAGATCCACATTGGGATAGCTCTTAGTCACTGTCGTTTGTTTCAGTTGCCACATCTCATCTTGGCACTCGATCTTCATCGGTACTGAGCTGTGTATTTTGGTCACATAGCCTTCAAATACGGATTCCAGCTGGTCATCATATCCGAGCTGTACTTTGACTGGCATACCTCGCTTGATGAGGTTTCTGATGTCTTCGCCTTGCCACTTCAATTTTCGCGGAAGCGATATCTCACTGGTGTCTGTCAGTGTGTCCCAACTGCTTTGCACGTTGACATTGACCACTTGCGTGAATGCAAAGGAACCGATAGTGATATAACAGCTCAGCCTTTTCATAATTCTATCTGCGCAATAAAGTCTGTATCACTGATGGCCTCGATCTGAAAGTCTTGCTGACGTTCTCGACCAGCTTGTTGAGCGGCTGAATAATTGGTTATCACCAATTTCTGAATTTCAAAAAACTCATTGAGAAATTTGCTCACCACCACCAAGCTATCTGGCTCCTTGAGTATAGCGATCAGTTTCTTTATCTCTGATTCTGGATAGTCGCTGTCCGATACCACCTTGCAGTCAATGCTGACAGAGTAGTCACCGTCGCTGATGTATTCCTTCACCGTGCCAGCACGTCCCTGGACGGCTGTGGTGACGATGTTCTTTTGCTGTGACACTGTCAAGAGCACAGAGTCCATATAGAATCCTTCCTGATCGCTGTCGGCCTCTCTTTTCAGCAGCAGATCTGAGAAGACCGGTGTGCCCAGCATACTCAGTCGCTTCTCGGCAGATGGTGCTATGCTCAGGTGATTACTCATCTCATGTCATAATTGACTTCATTGACCGCTGCAATGAGTACTTTTTCCATTTCTCTCTTGATCACACCGGGGCTCAGTGAGCCATCGACGCTGTGCACATTGAGGTGCTCGACGAGCTTGGTGATATTGATATTGATATGCTTGATCGCACCACCTGCCGCACCTGCCAGATTGTTGGTGAATGTCTTGATAGGATTTGTCGAGCTTCGGCTGTCCGTTGCTGGACTCGATGTAGAGCCTGCTATGGGATCATATGCCTTTTGCTGCATAGCGAGCTTCAGATTCGCCTTACGTGTTTTTTCTTGAGCTGCAAAGAGATCCTTTTGGCGACTGATTTCTTCTTGCCTTTGGCCATATAACTCTTTCTCCTCATGATATAGGCTCTTGACACCCTTGATGAGAGGTCTGAATGGATTGAGCTTGGCAGCTGTCTTTTTGATCTGGTCTACAGCACCGCTACCGATGCCTCCGATCATCTCCCGCGCCTTTGTTGCTAGATCTACGAGCTTCATGATGATCTTACCCAGTGTACTATCCTTGAGCTTCTGCACCATGTCTGCGATACCGTCCTTGATGTTGGAGAAGAAGCCGATAATCTTATCTCTGAGCTCTCGAAACCACTGAATCTTTGCTGCGATCCACTGGCCTATATCCTTGCCCTTTTCATAAAGAAAATGAACATACCGCGATAAGACTTGACCAGCTCCTTTCCAGACTTGCACATTAAATCGGTAGTAATCTTGAATCCAGCCAGTCAGCATCCTAACCCAACCCATCACCGCACTGATCTTCTCACGATGCACGAAAAACCACTCGCGCACCTTATACACCACGCCCTGAAAAGCTGCTATCGCCTTAACAGCTCCAGCCTTCATCTTGTCCGCCCATCTCTGCACCAGTGCCTGATTGCTTTGTAGCCAATCAGCAAGCCCCATCAGACTATCAAGCACGAGCCCTTTGACTTGTAGCTTGGCCTGAATGACAGGCTTGAGCGCATCGCCCATCCGCTTCCGGAAGTAGATCAGCTTATCATTGAGATTGCTCATCATACCACCTGTAGTGGCCATGATCTTGGAGCTGGCTCCCTGCACACCTTCCAGATCTCCCAAGCTTAGAAGGTACTTCTGTATCGCATCATCGGTAGCAGCCACTTGTGTCTCTTGACCCTTGAAGGTGAACTTGATTTTATCGCCGTCCTTCTTGGCTCTGATACCGAACTCCTTGAGTCGTTCAAACTCAAATGTCTTAGCGTCTAGGATCGCCTCACTGAGCTGTGTAAAGTCTTTACCTGTTGAAGCTGCGATATCGCTGAGCTTCATCATTTCTTTCATATTAGGACTGAAACCCTGATTGGTCAACCTCACCCAGCTATCGGTCAGCTCTCCCACTTGAAAAGGTGTCTTGGTAGCAAAGTCTGAGATCTGGCGCATGACTTGCTGAGCGGCACTATCGCTGCCCAGGCTATTGCTCAGGACCGCCTCGTATCGCTCAAACTCTGCCAAGGTATCTGTCATGGCCCTCTGTGAGTTGCTGGCCATCGAAAATAGTCTCTGTGTACTAGCCACGGCTGCGATTCCTAGACCTGCAGCACCAGCTCCTTTGAGCATTCCCATACCGCCAGCCATGCCACTACCACCAGCTTTACCTGCGCGTCCGCCCTTGGCATTCATGCGCTGACTACCCTTGCTGATATCTCTGAAGTTCTTTTGCAGCTTCATGCTGAGACGCTGCATCTTGTGCGCAGTGCGATCATATAGCAGATCAAATTCCCTGGAGACGGCGCGCACATCTTTGGGCAGGCCATCGACGGCGCGGTAAAGTTTATCGACTCCACGAGCAGATATTTTCTTACTCTGAGCCGCCAGCTTCATCATCGGCTTTTGGCTCTCAGCGATCCGCTTGTTGAGCTTACCAAACTTGCTCGTGTTGCCATCGAGAAACTTGTCAAACTTCCGCTTGACGGCATTTAGTCTCTCAAGGATCTCAATCTTATATGTGACACCGCGCGTGTTCACTAGGCAGCTTCGAGGACTTCTTCATTCGGCTGGAAGAAATCGACCTTGATATCTCTGAAGAGATCAATACCATCCATGACCCATCTGTAGATACGCGCCATGTACTGTAGGATATCTTCGATACGCTCTTCGACTTCATCATCGTTGAGGTCAAAGTCTAGTGCGATCTCCTCTGTGATCTGCACAGCCATGTCTGGATCCAGTCCCGATCGCAGCTCCGCCAGAGCGATACGCCCACTATTGACCACACCGGGCACCTGCGTCATGGCGATGCCTACGGCTGGCCACTCGACTGCGCTTATCTTTCCATCCTCTAGCACTTGCTCTATGTCCTCATAGAGATCGAGTGCTGCACTTAGTGCTTCCTTCAACAGTTCCTTCTTCATGACTTTCCTTTGATTAATTTGATGATAAATTCTATTCCATAATTCACAGCATTGACGCTTTCGCACCACCGCTGTATGTCCATCTGTGAGGGATCTTGCTTGAGGAAAAATCTGATCAGCGCATTGCCCTCTGTGATCATATTGCTACCAGCATTGATCTTGGTAGCAGCTAGCACTTTTTTACCTCTACCTCTAGGGTTTCGATCAGATCATTGACATGAGGTGCGATGCTCATGAGGATGGATACATCCTCTAGCACTTCTTTTGGCCCTTCTATGAGGCAATTCACCGCCATCAGCTTTGTCGCCTGTAGCGGATCGGCCTGCATCTTGCTCATCACCGCACTCATGGTGGGCATATCTGGCTTCTTGAAGTATAGCTCATGTCCAGCGACGCTCATACTGATGATATCGCCGTGCTTGTCTTTCAGCTTTTTGATGAGCTTCTCTTGCTCCGATAGTGTTTCTTCTTCTCCCATCTCCCTTTGATTTTATTGAATGAATGTGAAAAGGCACCGAGGCGAAAAACCATTAATACATGACTCCACCTCGGCACCAAATTCCCAACTGTACTATCTTCCGAACTCGATATCTCCGATCACCAGAGGCACTTCTACCTCGATGGACATATCTCCTTGACTTGACTCTCTCGGGTCTTCTGTAAACTCACACTTGCGCAGCACATCTGTCACGATGACATCACCACGTGTGTAGCTCACCTGTATGTTAAATGGTGGTATATCCATGATATCACCACCAGCTGGAGCAAACTCCTGGAGCTTGATGATCTCATTGGCCAGCATGGTGATGCTGCCCTCCAGCACCTTAGTGCCACGTCCTCTGGCCACTGGCTTCTCACCCAGGCCGTAGATGTTTTCTTTCTCCTGCGTCTTCTTATAGCTGATCGCAGTGATACCCACAGGCTCATAGCCGAGTAGCTCGATCGAGATCTGGCTAAATGAAAAGGCTTCGCCGTTGACGAGTGGTATTTGATTTGGCATGACTGTGCTTTTTGCTAGTTATTAGATTTTTGTCAGTAGGATATAGCTGTCTTTTTTGAGCGTGGAGGCTGTGCCTGAGGAGCTAGTCTGCGCCCAGCTGAGTGTGAGGTCTCCTGCGGTAGCTCCGACGACCAGTACACCTCTCAGCACATCTGCGAGGTCAGCACCTCCTGAGATATCAAAGCTGAAAGCATCACTCAACTCCGCTCCTGTATTGTTACTCTTGAAGTAGAGACTCGCTCCTGATGGCACTGCAAAGTCCATCTCTATCTGAGTGGCTACACTATTGCTCCGCATATACGCCTCAAATCTGTATGTGGTATTGGCCTCCAGGGCACAAGTAAAGTCTGCATCTGTATTGAGCGTGGCATCTGATGTGATGGACTCGTCTGCTGACTTGGTCGCTGAGATCTGTCGCTGGTCCCAGGATGCGACGCCTGAGGCATCTGATGTCATGTAGGATCCTAAAGATGGACTTCCGCCACGCATGCGAATCTGGCCATCTACATCGAGCTTAGTGCTAGGTGTGTGCGATCCTATGGCTACATTGCCTCCAGCCACTACCTTCACTCGCTGATTGAGAGAGCTATATGTGGCATCATACGGAGTATCATCAGCATTTGCCTCTGAGATAGCAAAATCTTCTCCATTCTCGAATAACAGTGTTGGAGTATTCCCACCAGACACAAGGCCTATCCAGACACCATCTGTGCGTGTGGTCATCACCTTGCCAGCTGCGCCAGTCGATTGATTGACAACTCCAGAGGCTCCATTGTTGACTACATTGAGTGTGGAGCTCGGATTGTCTGTGCCTATGCCAACTTTGCCCTCTATATCTATCACCATCTCCCTGGCTCCTCCAGAGTATAGCTCTAGCTGACCATTGGCATGCAAATTTCCTACTCTGAAGTCATTGACATTGCTGCCAAATCCTACCAGAGCCGTCACAGATCCGCCATCTTGAGAAAATTCGATCCTGGCTACATCTGCTTCATTCACATTGTCACTATCTGCCTCTAGCAGCAGCACTGCGCTTGATTGAGTTTTAACGTGTATGCTCTCAGACGGAGATCCGATGCCGAGACCCAATCTACCGCCCTTCGTGAGATTGAACTGATTCGCCCCAAAGTCTGGGCTTGCGATCTTAAATAGATCCGACTCCGACTCATCCACACCCATCTCCCAGGTCTCCGCGCCATTTTCCCAAAATTCAAATTTTGCATCATAAGTGTCATCTGATTCTAGTCTCACAACGCCGCCTGTAGATTCTCCTACTGTAGAGATATGCAGCTTACGAGCTGGACTAGATACACCAATCCCCACATTTCCACTGACCGCACTATGCATATCGTTGCCAGATATTGTCCAGTCTGCATCCGCACCAGATCCGCTGGCCTCTGCTAGTCTCAGCTGGCCATCAGCTGCTAGAGTCATCACATGACCTGTATGTCCTGTGGTGTCCTGGTCAATATCCCAGCGGTAATGTCCAGATCGTAGCTGCTGAGATCTACCTTCAAAATCTAGGATGATCTCTCTATCCATCTCTGGCTCTGCATCATTGCCTATCACTATCACACTATCAAACTGATTCGACGAATTACCTCCAGTGCCAGTACCGATGAAAATACCATCTAGTGTCTTGTTTTGAGCAGCTCCGTTGCCGATGGCTATACTATTTCGCATCGTGCTAGAGCGCATCGCTCCTACTCCGATAGCAATGCTACCATCAAGTGTGTCAGTCTGAGATGTGCTGCCGGCCTGTACACCCAAAAAAGTATTATCACCTTCGCTATGTACACTTTGGCCTGCCTCTGAGCCAATCATTGTATTGTCTCCTGCAAATTGATCTGGATAGGTCGCTGCGTGTCCGGCATAAGTGCCGACAAAGGTGTTCATGTCTTGATTTGTGACATTGATACCTGCATACCTTCCTATCGCTACATTTTCAGTTCCACTGCCTGATAGGTTGTTTAGTGCTTGCTCTCCGATACTAAGACTTGTTGCATTTTGATCGGTGCGCAGCTGAAAGCCTCCTTGAATGTCCAAGGCATAGTTTCCAATACTGGCAGTGCCACTACTCGTATTACGAATCTGCTCTGTGTAGTAAATACCATCCGTAAGATATGTCCAAAAACCTCCGTCATCTGTATTATCGGCAAAGCCAGCAGGCACATCTGTGAGATCGTTCCAGCTGATATCACCCCATTCCGCATAGCCACTACCAGTATTGACGAGGTAGTTTTTCGTGGCGGAGTTGGGTAAGTAGAGCACCATCTCACCTGTCGGTGTCATGCCGAGCAATGTGCTATTGTCAAATCCATCGCTCACTTCAAATTGAAACTCGCCAAGCGTATTCTTCAGATCCATGTATCCAGATCCACCTCCGTCAAATCTGAATGTGCCTAATAGATGTAAAGGCGTCTGTGGCCCAGATAGACCGATACCTACATTTCCTGGCACTGCGCTATACATGATGCTGCCGGATACCGTCCAGTCATTGTCTATGACATTGTCGACGTTATCCGCAAATCCTGCCGGGATTCCTGCCAAGGTCGACCAAGTCTCTATCTCATTATTCGGATCGCTGTCTGCATCATTGACATTATCGATGTTGTCGGCAAAGCCTGGAGGCTTGCCTACGATGCTATCCCAGTGACTCGCGCCACCACCGCCTATGAGACTCAGCTCATCAAAGAGGATCACTTGATGATTCTCTATGCAACGCTCTAGCTTTTCAGGAAGTCCTACAGTGACTAGAGGGTACTTATACGTGGCTGTGGGTCTGAAGCATACACTCAGTCCGAGACTCGGATACGTGAGGGCTGTATCTTGCCTGGTCACTTTCAAGACCAGTACTGGAAATAGCTGTGTCACTTCTTTGATCTCCCAGATCTGACATCCTCCGTCCCATATCTGGTCAGCACTATCGATCTGTGTCATGGAGTAGTTGCCAGATAGATCATTGAAGTATCCGGCAATCTCAAATGTGTCTGCACTGAGTTGCTGGTAGCTCTGTATTTGTAGCGTACCATTCATTTGATTTTTGACCTGAGCGATGCAGCTCAGTAGGCTTACGCCAAAAAGGAGTATGAGGCTTATTCTTTTCATCACCATGTTGCTATTGCTGTCCACTTGCCAAATGAGTCGATATTCTTCCAGCGGATCTCTAGGATGCCGCTGCCGTAGTCTGTAATCTGTGCCTGTGAGGTCGGTGCACTGTCCACTGTGTAGATGTAGGGATTGCTCGACGTGGGCGGATCTTGATTGCCATTGTCACGCTTGATGAAGTCGAGGGTCGGAGGAAAGAAGCTCGCCAGATCATTGTTGACATCACCATTCTGATCATCGATGCGCAGGACAAATTCGCTTGCTCCAGACATATTGGCCGTCTCCTCATTGATCCTCAGGCTGGTGAGAGATACACCGAGTGGCACTGTAATTGTCACGATATTGTCTACCTTGCTATAGGCTATACTATCACTGCCAAATTGAGTCACCAGGGCATTGCCTTGCTGATAGCGCATCTGCTTGCTTGGCATGTTGCTCAGCGCATAGCTGCGTAGCACTCCAGCACTGTCATAGGCTGCATAGCCCACCGGTGCGGACATGCTATCTGTGACTCCATTCTGATAGCTGAAATGTTGTAGCCGGCCGTCTTCAAAAAATCGGAATCTCAGATCGCCAGTCGTGTCCGTCAGTGTCAAGATCTCATTACTAGATCTCAGCACCAGGCCATCACCTGTACTATCAGGATTGATGATCTCTGCCACGTGTGTCAGACTCTTCTTTGCCTTGAGCTGTAGGATCGCGCTGCTGACGTCTTCACCGATGACCACGCGGCCATTGGTGTACTGTATGCCAGAACCTATCAGTGTCCACAGCGTGGAGTCAATAGTGATCCCTGAGCCACTGCCCATCCTGATCGCTCGACCTTGTCCATCGATATACCAGATAGATCCTTCTGGATCTTCTACCATCTCAGCCAGATTGGTCACATTGCCACTTGTGGATGGGATGAAGGCTATCGGTGTCAGATTGGCGAATGGCGCTAGATACAGCTTGAGGTCATCCAGCGTGGCGCGTCTGCTGACGCCGTCCTTCTGGCTGTAGACCTCAAAGTTGGCACTAGTAGGACTGGACTCCAAAGGAAACTGATCCGGTCGCACCTGTGCCTCTAGCATGATGCTAGAGAGCATCAGCATGATATATATCACTCCTCTCCTCATCTGTCTACACACTTACTGCGAAGCCGATATTGACTTCGATAAATCTTGCTGTGCCAGTTGGCACAATACGGATCTTGATATTGATCGTATCGGTCTGCAGCACATTTTGCTCAGGATCAATGCTGACATCGCTCGCGCTGATCTCACTATCTCCTTGCATGCTGTCAAGCTCATCTCTACAGATCAGCTCAAATCTCTTGATGGTTGCATTGCGCATCTTGCCGTCATCCTCTAGCAACAGAGGACTATTTAGCTCAGGGAGCAGTGCGGCTCTGACAAGTCTCTTGGCTTTCTGGAAAGTCCGATTGTTCTCTATGGAGAAGAAATCAGACGTCGCAGCAATCGCTGAGTGACTATCATTGAAGTAGCTGCCCGGATAGCTTGGGAATCTCTGAGCGAAGATGTATCCCTTGGTCTGGAGATCGTCGAGCACCGCGTCCGTCTTGGCTGCGATACCTACTCCATCACTGAAGAGGATCTTCTCAAACTCGTAGCCATCACTCAAGTTGCCTTGTGCGACCCAAGCCGGGCTGTGATTGACTCGACTCTTAGCCAGCTGGCCAAGTAGATTCGCTCCAGCGCTCACATAGTCTACACCCAGACTACCTGCTAGCTCTGCACCTGTACCGCTGCCATCACCACTGATGACCACACTCACAGTATTCGCCGTCAAGGCTCTGAGATCTGGCAGGGAGGCATCGACTGCTTGCGTGTCATCATCTACATGAGTGATAAACACGGCATAGGCATGTCGCGTCTCCAGCTCATCGCTGAAGCTCTTGATCGTGGCCACGTGGGCCGCTAGTCCTGCATAGGCTGGCGCATTTGCTGCCCAGAAGATCTGGCGGACATTGCCATCCGTCAGCTCTTGAAAAGCGGGTGCCGTGAAGCCTGCATCGCTGCTATTGATCACCCACAGCTCCGCCGCTCCAGCGATACGGAAAAACTCCTTGATATAGTACCATAGCAGACCATATGTGCCATCACCTTCTGTGATGCCATCGGCTTCTGCCAGTGCTAGGCTTGTGTATTTCTTGCCTAGAGTGTCTGTCCATGCACCGGGTGAAGTGGTGTCAATGAAGATGGCAGAGATGTGATCATCCCTACTTGGGAGTCTCCCAAGTCCGCCAACTGCATCGGTAAACTTTACATATGGTCTGCTCATGACCTATTCTTTGTCTGCCTTGCCCTGACCAGTGGCCTTGGTGGCAGTGGTTTTGGTATTGGATTTCTTGGCCTCAGACTTCGCCGCCTTTTTGGTGGCTGTCGTCTTGGCCTTGGGCTTCGCTGCTGGCTTCTTGGCAGGGCCAGGATTGACTTTCTTCTCGCAGGTCAATCCATGAATCAGAGCGAAGTTTTCTGCGGCCTCCTTAGCGTGCTCCAGAAAGATCTGATCCTTCACACAGTAGATCACCTTGATTCTAGGATTGCGCTTGAAGAACTCTTTGCTGTCCATTGTCATTTCAAACTGCTTTTAAATGTGATTCAATCAGTGATCTAAGCAGCTTCGATGATGGAGACGACACCCGTACCATCGGCATATGCCTTACGGCCACCAGCTCTTGCCATCGCAGAGAAGATGCTACCGTAGTAGGATGGATCGTCTATCTTGTTGTAGACTTTCACCGCACCACGTGCTCGACGCACAAAGTCCTTGTGCCAGCAAAGTGCCGCTGCATTGGCTGTCGCCAATACGGCCGCCTGAGGATCTCGCTTTACAGGTGTAGCAGCGTTATCATAAGTCAAGATATTCTTCTTGCCTCTCAGGAAGATGTTGAATCCCAAGATGACAAGGAGATTACCATCTGCGATACGTGCACGTCCAGTGGTCTCCATGGCCAAGAGGTCTTTCCAGTTGGCCTCGATGAGATTGTTGTACATGTGCGCAGGGAGTAGCATGTTTCTGCCCATCGCTGGGAGATCCATGTCATCCATGATCCGCTTGGCGGACATGATGTCTTCGATGGTGAGATCCTTTCTGGTTCCCGTCGCACCGATGACATTGGTATCACGATCTGATCCGGTGGTACGGACTAGATTGGCAGCAAGATCTGGTGCCCACTCATAAGCCATCCAGTTAGCAATGAGCTTATTGATCTCTGTGCCGTGACTGGTGACGACGCTATTGCGCTTGGCATAGCTGGTCTCCACTTCTTCGATATCCGCGATGTGTGTCGGAGTACTTGTGTACTCGTGAAGCGTGTACTCAGTTACAGTGTCCACTCTCTGTGAGGGAGCTGCTGGATATGATCCGCGATCTCTGACCACCTCTGGCAGTGCGCCAGCCTGTGGGAGATGTACTGTCTTATGATTCACCCAAGGATCATCGTTGACCGCTTGATTCATGAATGAGTCTTCTGGAAAGAGCTTCTCTTTGATGTCTCTTGCCCAGACTTCTGTTTGTAGGCCCATGGCTATTTGTCTTTTTTAAATGATCCGATGAATATTTCTAGGCTGCACTTGATCTCTACATCTCCGCCGCCCTTATCTGTCACTAGGAGTGGTACCTGTCCAAAGTCGCTCAGTGTCATCAGTACTACTCGCTGATTGGCTCTGGGTACAAAGTCATCATGAAAGATGATCGTGCCTTCCAGATAGTCAGGATAGGCGCGCTTGATCTTGATGCCCAGATGATCCGCTGAGAAGGCCCAGTTGACATGATCACTCACGTGATCTCTGAGATCTTCATCTGCTATGCGATCGAGATTGGGAATCGTGAGCTTGGTAGCGACCTCGGCTGGGTCGACCTTGAGCGAAGTCTGGAAGGCATCTTGGATGCGCTCCGCTTGCTGTGCTGGCATGGCGATGGCTAGTAAGCTGAAGGCCATGAGCAGTGAAAATATGATAGTCTTTTTCAAGATCGCTGTGATTTACTTGCCAGCAGCATAGTCCGCTGCGAGCTTGTCATACAATTCTGGATCCTCACGCTGTATGCGATGGAGCTCCTCTGGATTTTCCTTGCTCAGCTTCTCGAAGGTGACTTCCTCATCCTGGGGTTTTCCACCAGCCTGTGCCAGCTTGAGCAGATCTGCAAGGCTTGCAGGGCTTCCGCCTTCTGCACTCTCTTGCTCCTCTTCCTTCTTCTGCGTAGGCGCAGGAGTCGCAGAAAGGAGCTCCATCGTGTCCGTGAAAGAGAGATTCGCTAGGTTTCGCCATTTCGCCTCATTGTCATCTGTGATGACACCTTTGGCCTTGCCTTGAGTGATGAGGTTGTCTACATTGAGATTGCGCTGCTCTGTGAGCTTGGCTTTCATCTCAGAGATCTTTGCGACAGCATCTTCTGGCTTCGCATCTGCATCTAGGCCGAGAGCCTTGATTATTTTGTCATCCATGACATCTGTGTTTTTTTGTGATTGATAGCTGAGCTGCATCGCTGGCAAGACATCATCGAGTCCCTTGTCGCCGTCTACTGAGAGCTTGACAGCTCCAGCGTCACCGGGTACACTCACGATAGAGATCTCCAGGAGCTCGGTCTCTTCGACCGTGCCGCGATACTGGCCTGGCATGAGTTGCTCAGGATTGTCATTGATCTTGAGGGGCTTGTGACCTGCACTGAAGGAATAGAAATAGCCTTCCTTGTATTTGCGCGAGATCTCCTTGCCGTGCTCATCCTTCTCATCAAAGACAGGGACGAAAGTCAATGCATCCATTTCAGGGTCATATTTCAGCTCTGTGACTTTACCTATTGGTAAGGCGTACTGATTGTGCTGATGCAGCAAGACAGGATTCTTAAGATAGTTGTCCAGCTTCACGCCCTTGGGTACAATTCTGTAACCGTTGCGATTGACTCTTGCCGTTATGACTGTGGCTCTGCTCATAAATTCAGTCACAAAAAAAAGCTGGCAAATCGGCCTATGACGAGTCGGATGTTTTTAAGATACGCTGTGCTGCACTCGCGATGCAGCTCATGACATGCTCAGACAATTGGTCCACAGATCTGGCAAGGCCAAAGGGCAATTTTGAGCTATGGAAAAGCGAGATGCGGCACGTATGATGTACATGGGCGGAGCCAAGCAAGCAGACATAGCCCGCGTGCTCGGACTGGCCCCACGTACAGTCAGCGCATGGCAGACAAGAGGTGGCTGGAAGACCAAGCGTGTCAATGCGCAGCTGCTCAAGATGAAGTCGCAGGAAGCACTCCTGGAGATGATCGAGTACCAGACCAATGCGCTCAAGAGGCGCAAGGACATGTGGCTCAAAGAAGATCCAGAATCTACTATGCTATTCAGTGGTGGTGATCTTGATGGCCTTTACAAGCTATTCAACACACTGGCCAAAGACGACAGAGCCTTCAAGCACTACTTGGCCGTCATGAAGGAGTTTATGAAGTATGCCGAGAAAGAAGACTACAAGATGGCCAAGGAGCTGACAGATCTCGCAGAGTCATTCATCCAGTATCAAAGTGAGCGCGTGTGAAGCGAAGGACGAGAGAGGAGCAAAAGCTATTTCAAGAGTGGCTCGATCAGTGCGAGCGCATACGTCGCAGCTCTGCACCGGATAAGCATGAGACTGCCAAGCAAAAGGATGCACGCAAAGCCAAGCTGCTCAAAGATCCTATCGCATTTTTCAAGTACTACTTCTCTCACTACTGTGATAGTGATTTCGCATGGTTTCACAAGAAGGCAGCTCGCACCATCTCCAAGAAGTCTGGTGGCTTTCTCATAGCCGAATGGCCGAGAGAACACGCTAAGTCAGTGTACTTTGATGTCTTCGTTCCGATGTATCTCTATGCCAAAGGTGATCTCACGGGCATGGTGCTTTGCTCTGCCAATGAATCCAAGGCGAAAGTACTGCTAGGAGATATCCAAGCGGAGTTCACCGCAAATCAAAGATGGATCGCTGACTATGGAGAGCTGGCACAGTTTGGTAACTGGGCAGATGGCCACTTCTATACTACGGATGGATATGGCTTTTGGGCTCTTGGCCGTGGACAGTCTCCTCGTGGTCTCAGAGTAGGTAAGAATCGACCCAACTATGGTGTCGTGGATGATATAGATGATGAGATTCTCGTCCGCAATCAAGAGCGTGTCCGCAATATCTGCAACTGGATCACTGGCGCACTCATGGGTGCTCTGGGTATCAAGCAATCATGGATAGTGATCTGCGGGAATCGTATACACAAGGCATCAGTACTTGCTCATCTCGTGGGTGATGTCGAGCCAGGAGATCCCAAGCACAAGGGACGCATCCATATCAAGGCCTATGCCATAGAAGATCCTAAGTCACGGCGCAAGTCATCACCAGAACAAGGTGGTGTGCCTGCATGGCCAAGATTTTCCCTCGAACAGCTCCAAGCCAAAATGGAGCAAATGGGCTACCGTGCAAGCAGGCGCGAGTACTTCCATGAGCACCACGAAGAGGGACATATGTTCTCTGCGGACTGGATCATTTGGGCGAAAGCCCTACCGCTCGATAAGTATGACAGCCTGATCGTCTACTGCGATCCGAGCTTCAAGAATACCAAGAAGAGTGATTACAAGGCCATATGCCTCATCGGTCGCACGGGTCGCTACGTAGACATCCTGAGATTTTGGGTACGCAAGGCCAGTGTGTCCTCGATGGTGCAAGTTTTCTATGACTGGTACGAAGAGCTCGGGACATCCGCCAGATACTACATCGAGGCTAATATGCTACAGGATCTTCTCCTCGATGAGTTTGTAGAGGAAGGTGAGCGTCGTGGCTATCAGATGCCAATCCGTGGCGACAAGCGCAAGAAGCCAGCCAAGGAACTCCGCATCGAGAACATGACTCCGCTCTTTGAGAGAGCACTGATCAGGCTCAATGCAGCTATGCAGAAAGATCCAGACATGCAGCGGTTCAAAGATCAGCTGCTAGGATTCCCCTATGACAATGATGATGCACCAGATGCGCTGGAAGGTGGTCTCTTCAAATTACAGAAGACGGCTAGAGCTTCACGCACCTCAGCACGAACAGGCAGATATAGAAAACGCCCAGAGAGATGAGCACATTTATCACACATACAGACTATAGCTATCGCATCAAGCCAGACATCATGAGCCAGATCACTGGAGATGATGATCTATCCACCAGTGTCATCTTGCAGAATGCTGAGGACGCAGCTGTAGGAGCTGTGAAGGATGCTCTCAGTCGAGAGTACGATATCGATGACATCTTCTCCAAAACAGGGACGGACAGAGATCCGAGCGTAGTGCGCTGGGTGACCACACTTGTCATCTACTATCTGTATGAGCGGATACCAGATCGCCTGGTGCCTGAGCGCGTGGTGAAAAACTATGATGACACGCTCAATCTGCTGACAATGGTGGCCAAAGGGAAGCATCCACTCGATCTGCCACATGCCGCGAACGAGGAGGGAGAGCCGCAAACAAGATTTCGCTGGGGCAGTGCGCCTCGTAGAACACATGATGTATAATGGGACTATTTGATTTTTGGAAGAAGAGAGGTCAAGATGTAGACCTAGAGGAGCTATCATCATCCACAGCTCTCAAAAAGAAACAGCCACTGCGCGTGCAGCTGCGCAACTACAGCTTCCGCGTGCAAGCAAGCCTCAAGGTGTGGAAGACAGCTGTCATCATGGCAGAGGATGAGCAGCGACCGCGACGCTACGAGCTGTACTTGCTCTACAAAGTCATCATGGAAGATGAAGAAGTACTGACACAGGTCCGTACAGCTCGTATGAATGTCCAGATGGCACCATTCGTCCTGTGTGACGACAAGGGCAAGGAGGTCAAGGATGCGCGCAAGCTGCTAGAGCAGCCTTGGTTTTTCAAGTATCTCGAGTACTGCGTAGATACAGAGATGTGGGGCAATAGCTTGATACAGTTCTTCACTGATGCCACTGGTGAAATCGACCGCATAGAGCTGGTGCCTCGGCTCAATGTGCGTCCTGAGCCACAGGACGGCGAGATCGTCATCCAGTATGGTGACGAGACGGGCATACCCTACAGATCTGGACCACTCCAGAGATATGTGATGGAGATCGGAGACAAGTACGATCTTGGGCTCCTCAAGACAGTGAGTAAACTGAGCATCCGCAAGGGCTTCAATATGATCGACTGGGGGCGTAGAAATGAGCGATTTGGCATGCCATTTCTAGTGATCAAGACCGCATCGGCCAATGATGAGGAGATCAATAAGAAGCAAGACATGGCCGAGAACTTTGGCGCGAATAACTACATGATCCTTGACACGGATGATGAGTTTGAGTTCAAAGAAGCAATGAGTCAGACAGGTGGTGGACACAAGTCCTTCCAAGACTTCATCGAGATGCTCGACAGCAAGATCCAGAAGCTCATCAATGGACAGACAGGCACAAGCGACGAGAAGGCATTCGTCGGGTCGGCAGAGGTACACGAGCGTCAGCTCAATAAGTACACGCTAGCTAGACTGCTGCGCATCCAGTATCATATCAATGACGAGCTATTTCCTTGGCTGGCCAAGTACTATGGCATGGGACAATTGTCCAATCTCAAGTTTTGCTTCACTGATCTGATGGAAGAAGCTCAGGAGAGCAAAGAAGATCCGAAGATTGAGGACGTAGATCCAGAAGACGAGCCGTCAAAAAAAAAAGCCTAGCTGCTCCTAGCTACGAGACACTATCTGCGATGTATGCCGAGATTTGCTGTCCTACGCACTCGGAGACATTGGCATTCAGCAAGAGACAGATGGAGAGGATCAGCCGCCGGATAGAGCAGCTGGTCTGGGATAAGAAGATAAAGCCTGGTGATGTAGATCCTCAGCTGGTAGAAGAGCAGCTCAAGGGCTTCTTTGACTCACTCAGTCTACTGACTAAGACTGGCCCGATGGATCGCGAGGCACTAGAGCTGGCCAATAAGATGCGCAGCTCGGCCTTTACTCTCAATGTATTTCGCAATCACAAGTATGTCACCGAGCTAGCCGATAGCCTCATCGGTGATGATGGCAAGCTGCTACCATTCTCCAAGTGGAAGAAGAGAGCCAAGCAGATCAGCTCTGACTACAATAAGCACTGGCTAGAGACGGAGTACAATACAGCGCGCCGTGGTGCACAGATGGCACAGAAGTGGCAGACCTATGAGAGCGGCAAGGACGTGCTGCCATACTTGCGCTACAGGGCCATCATGGATGACCGGACACGTCCAGCGCATGCTCAGCTCAATGATCTGGTCGCCCATGTAGATGACCCGATCTGGGATCGCATCTTTCCGCCCAATGGCTGGAACTGTCGCTGTGATGTGGATCGTGTAGAAGATCCTGGAGACTTTGGCCCAGATGATCTCGGTGATGATGTGCCTGTGGATCCACGCTTCCAGTTGAACACTGGTAAGACTGGCTCGCTGTATGATCCAAAGAGAAACCCCTATTTCAATGTAGACACGAGCGACTCAATGTACGGGCAACTAGACTTGCAAAGAGTGAAGCAAGCTCTTGACCCAAGATCATATTTGTTGCATAGGTCATATCCATCTATGGGGCAAATCTTGGTGCACTTTGATTTTGGATTTAAGAAGGACTATGAGGAGCTGATAGACGTGGCTGATAAGTTCGCTCAGCAAGGAAGACAGGTCTACCTACTTCCTAGGTATAATAAGATCAAATCCAATTCTGGAGAAGAATACAGCTGGATCGATCTATACTTTGCAGATACTCAAGAGTGGTGTGAAGTCAAGATTGGAGCTGGCCCTCGGAAGATCATATCCCATATGAGAGGTGCGGTAACTCAGCTGAAGAAGTCAATCGACCCAAGTTTACCACTGAACGTAGTGGTGCGTCATGAGAGATTTATTCAAGATCCAAAAATCCTAGAAGAGCTGAGAGCCAACATCAAAACGCTTTGGATCTACAGTGAAGAGGGCATAAAAAAAGCGCAGCTTCAAGGAAAAACTCGATGAAAACTGCGCTTGAATATTTGGCCCTAATCCCCATAGCGCTATATGGCTTATCAGGCACTTGCTATTTTCCACTGGAGCATCCTCGATGATTCCAGATATCTGGCTCATAGTTGAGTCACAAATATAACGGTGATGTATGCAAATGCGTTCATAAACAGTACTTAAATATGTTAAGATGCCAAGCCAGATGAACATAGAAGCCTTCAAGCGCAGGGTAAAGATGCGCATCAGCAACGCAGCTGTGAACTTCTTCAAAGGCTCGTGGGATCGCAAGGGATTCCTAGACAAGAAGCTGAGCATATGGAAGCCAGTAGTGGAGCGGAAGCGCAAGACTAGACGTGGCACTGTAAAGGACCAGCCACTCGTAGACACTGGCGCGATGAAGGCCAGCGTGCGAGCTATAGAAGACGGTGACGACATCGTCATCATAGCCGACACCGACTACGCTCAGTACCACAATGATGGCGGTAGTGTCGACGGTAGACCGCCACAGCGGCAGTTCATCGGTGATAGTGAAGTGCTAAATGATGAGCTGGTAGAAATCATACTGGACGAACTGGACGATCTATTTACATAAATCCTTATCTTTAAGTGGCTGTAAACGAGTAGTGTAGAGTGATAAGAGATGCGTACATAGCCCTCAGAGACGATCTGAGAGAGATCCCAGAGATCAAGCTGGTCGACTGGTACCTGGAGCAAGACTTCCAGAATCGCGAGCAAGCTGTGCATATCACACCAGCCCTGTATATCTCCATCAAGGACATCGACTGGCAAAGCCACTTCCATCATGTGCAACGTGGTGTCATGCGCTTTGAGCTGCGGCTCATCACAGAGACGAAACACGGTGACGAAAACGACATGCTGGACATGACGTACATAGGTCATCTCAATATCGAGCAGCTGGTATATATCCGCATGCAGGGCGCGGAGTTTCAGGATCTCTCTGGAAATACAATCATCAATAGTATCCACCGTGTGAGACAGCAAACTCACCAGACGATCAATAATCTGGTCAGGACATCACAGATCTTTGAGGCGACCGTGTATGACTATGCAGCTGTGAAGACATACAGACTGCATCAGCCGACACAGCTGGACATAGAAGTCGATGAACCAGGTGCAAGGGATGTCGGCCGCTGATACAATAAGGATGAGAGAGGTAACAAAGAGGAAGTATCTGGCGATCCAGAAACGATTTAATCACCTATACAATGAGCGAAGATTGAGACTGGACGACTGCATCGAGAAGATCAAGGAGGAGTACTTCATGATCAGCGATCGCAGTGTGATGAAGATCCTCGCCACAGAAGTCACCCTCACTGATGAAAGATCTACTCAAATATCTGACTCCTGAGATCATAGGAGCCGTCCTTACATTCCTAGTAGGGCTCTTGATCACATCACCGATAGACAAGCGTAAGAAGAAAGTCGACACCATAGTAGGCACTGATAATAAGCTCATGGCGCAGCTCCGTAAGATGAATGCGACTGTGAGTGATCTCCTTGAGGCCAATCTTGATCTGAAGAAGCAAATCGTCGAGCTAGAGACAAGCCAGATGAATAGCGTCGCCAGACTCAAGGCACAGGCTTCACAGTTTGAATCATTGATACAAGAGCTGAGAGACAACTGCAATGACTGTATCGAGTCGGCTATGAAAAAGGTAGGCTATCAAGCACCGAGTGAAGACGCTAAATCCGACATATGATGATGCAGTTTTTGAAGAGCCTGTGGCCGGATGCGCCAGAACCCAGCTCACTACTGGTGATGATCGAAGATATGGAGCGACGCATGCGCGAGGGCATGGATCTGGACTATCGCAATCTCCAGACCTGGAATATGATGCTGCCCTGGCCAGTAGGCGAAGAGAAGAATCTGGACGGCACGCTCAGCCGCAAGGTATATCAAGATGATCATATGATGATCTTTGACTTCGTATCTCCTCCAGGCGCAAGCTTCAATCCGCAGTGGCATGACTGTCAAGAGGTAACCATCGTCACCAGTGGCCAGATGGCCGACATGATCAATCCTGGGCTATGGACAAAGAATCAGATTTATGTCATGGAACCACACAGAAAGCACCAGCCATACAATCACAGTACGACTGAGGTGCTTACCGGGCGGTGTGTGTTTATTAAGTGATGGCTACTCAGATACCGTCTTGTACTGCGTAAAATTTTGACCAGCCATTTTTCTCCGCGTCACTGCTACCCCCGCGAAGTAGCCACCAAAGCTACTCGGAAGGACATATGCCAAAAACTTCAGAATCGAAATGATCATCTGAGTCTGACCATTTTTCAAACAGTACCACGTAAATGCACTGATAATCCCAAGAACCAACAGCACAATGATGAATAGCCCTCTCATGAAAAATTTCTCATGTTTTCTTGAATCTTCGCGATCCTTGACTTGAGCTTCAAGTGCCTTTGTGGCATACTTGTAGTTCATCTCATCTGTCTTCGCTTGCTGCTGAATACCTTGGCGCTGAATCTCAAGTTCTGCACTCTGATTGTTCAGAAACTTTTCGATGGTTGGGACAGGAAGATTTTGACTAGGCCTTCCAGAGGAATTGGTCTTTTTACCGTTTGCCATAGACTGGTCTCTTCAGACGAACTTCGATACTTCCAAAACCAGGACTACCAAGTCTTGGCGGTTCTACTCGAAGAGACCGCACATTTGTCTTGTTCTTGGCATAGTACGTAAGGAAGCTGGAAAAGTCCATGAATCTTCGCCTGCTGGTTGGAAACAAAGTAATCATTCTTGTGTCAGAATGCGGAAAACTAATCATACTTGGTCAATTTGTTTGTGTCGTTGCTGCTATCTAGTACTGCCAAAGCTGTGCCGAGGTTTCCCAGATAGCAACAATTAACACGAAAATATACCAAAATGCCCACTATTGCAACAAACGTACGGCACTGTATACCGTATAAATGTGCTGAAAGCATCTAGGTGCCAAAGTACTCTCTAGGTGGTCAGAATGTCTGGATCAACCCAATCTGAGCCTGTTTTTGGTCTATACTCATCATGATACGGTACGAAGGTGCTTGTGACGTTGTCCTGTCGAGAGTCTCGGTAGAGCCATCCTCCAGGCACTCTGATTACTCGCACGCCAAATCCCCCATATAGTACCTCATGAAGACTCATTGAATGTAATTCTTCTGCTGAGATGTCTAGTTTTTCTTTAGTTTTTGCCATATCTCTTGATTATTCAAATGCTGCGTCGATGTCTTTCCCCTGAATCGCGGCCATCGACTTGATCATGTGCTCGCGCTCACCTCGCTCCAGCTGCTCGATCTGCATCGCCAATCGTGCATTGTATCCATCGATCCTGGAGGACAAAGTAAGCAAATCAATAATGGCCCAGATAAAGAGACCGCCGAAAGTGATCCAAAAGAGGATCTGAAGAAGGTACTTGCCCATGTACAGATAGTGGCTTCCCAGAAAGAGAAAACATAGGTAGGCTGTGCCCTTGCTCTTCATCTTGTTTTGTAATAGTGCTTTGCTCATTGTGTTGGAAATTTTGGTAGTTAAGAATATTCGTGTACTGATATATGTCATGAGATCTGGAAACGTGACCAAAAGGCGCCAACTATTTTTATTAGAAAATTTGAAATGATGAACTAAAACTGTCTAGGCAAAGTTTGTAAATTGAATGAACGCGGAACAAACGACGTAGCAAGAAGACATGTTTATCGTTCACTTCATATTATCAAATCATGAATCATTCATGGAATGACGTCACACGTAAGGTAGTTTTTTCGAGTATCTCAAAGGGTTTAGCTTGGACTATTCTTGCAAATTCTGTTGCCGCCCTCTCGATTTTCATATTGTTGCTTGCTCAAAGTGTGAATTCAGATCTCAGCATTAGTGTACACAGTATATTAAAAAGCTGCTCACCACTGTTTGTATCCCTCTCAGTTGCTATATCAGCTTGGATGGATCTAAACTTTTCAGCGATTAAGTTAGCGCCGATGACAAAGGCCACTAGCAACATCTTATTTTCTGTCATTCTTCTGTTTTCTACTCTGATTGCAGGAATGGTGATGACCTCATTGGAAATCAACGCACAGATTGTCACAAGGTACTTTATTCTTGTTTTCATAGCCTCATTTATTCTATCTTGGGGAATCAAGTCAATACTATTCTTGAAAAGGACGCTGATTCGTAAGAAGCTACAAGCGTATGAAAGTAGCAAGTTGGAAGTAAAGAGCTTGACATCTGGAAATAACAGGCATGAAACTCTTGACTTGGGCGATCAAGGATCGTACAGATCCCAAGAAAAGTTGAAAGCTACCTCGATGAGAAAGAATGACAAGGGGAACGATTGAATTTTATGTCACATTCAGTTATCATAGTATTTGTCTTGTTAATTGTCCTCTTCTGTCTATCAGTTTATTCGGATATGTACAGGATGGCCAAGGATGAATTTAAGTCATTTCTTGGCTTTAAGACCTCGCAAAAAGACAAGATAGAATAGAAGGATATCTTACCCTACACATGTTCCTTGAGGCATTGCTCCAGGTCTACCAAGACTTGTTTTTCTCCTTTATTCAGGCTCGTGGGATGGAAGCCTACAGCCGGATAAATAATCTGCGTGAGGCCGTCGAGCAAGGTCTTGGCATCGGTCTCATCTAATTCAATGATGATGATTTTTTTTCTCGGTGGATTTCACTGGTCATCAGATTTGTCTTGGTTACATGATACACCCACCCAGAAGACGCGGAGTAAGATAAAGTATAGTAAGAAGATAGCTAGTACCTTGATGTCTCGAGTGATATTATCCATGATGATTTGTGTTTTGATTTTGTGTCAGCGGCAGGACTCGAACCTGCACGATCTTCGTTGTTTGTCCACCAGATGCCTGCTAATTGAGTCGAGTGCGCGTCGACTTTTTCGCAAGATTACCTTTGCGTATCAAGGCGAAGATCTCACTGGGCTTAGCGTCTACCAATTCCGCCACGCTGACATTCGTCATCCACATTCTTATTCGGTAATGAATACTCTATTTTTTTTAAGATCCTTCTTCGTTCTCTTAGCAAATGATTTCAGAGCCATCGGAAGGCCTGCCTCTAGATCTTCTACGAAGTAGAGATAATGACCGATACGGATCTTCCAGATCTTCTTGAAATCAATGATTTTATATCGGATATAGAAATCAATTTTTTCCTCATCAATATATTTCTGAAGTTTTGACATGGTTGACTAGTTTAATCGTTGATCTCATTAATAAATGTGCGGGCTGATTCTTCTGGTGTCTGCCCTGTTTCCCAATCAAACTCAAATGAGTATTTATCAATCGGGCCTGTATATCCTTGTGATCTGCAGTAGTCGGTGAATAGGTCTATCCACGTATCGAAATCAAAGTCGTGTTGTATGTCGTCTAGGTGCATTTGAATGGTGTTTATCGGATTTTCAAATAGAGTTTAATCGGTGGCTCGATGTCTGAGAAGAAGCCTAGACCAGACTGATAAAAGCTGTCTGGTACGATGGTGAGATCATCGAAGATGAAGGGTGCGTCACAAAGCGATGTATCGAGGTGCTCCGATCGGAATGTGTCCACTTGCTGCTCGTAGTACCAGTACTGATAGTCTCGATCTATGGGTAGCTCATTTTGCACCAGCCAGCTGACTTTGTGACTGAGTCGAAAGCTGGCATTGCCTATGGCTAGCTGACGCTGATCTGTGAGCTCTAGCACTGTGAAGGCATTGAGCGCATCGGCCCAATAGAGAAGTGGAATATCGCAGCCTGTGGGCGCGAAGAAGCGATAGTTCCATACTGTCGGATCGGACGTCTGGACATGTCCACCGTATCGCATCGTAATGCCTTGATAGGAGTCTGGACAGTCGTGTGAGATGATCACGGCTGGCTCTACCTGCACATCTGTGCAGCTGAGGGCTGTGAGTAGGAGAAGGAGTGTGATTATCTTTTTCATGAGCTGAAGTGATGTGTCCTGTCGATCTCGTCGATAAGGCGGGTGTATAAGACTAGGTGAGCTGCGTCTTTGGGTTTCTTGAGTGCAATCAGGAAGTGATATAATGCTGCTGCTTCATGATCTGCCAGCCTCATTCCATAGTCTTGAGTGGAATGCTTCCATAGTCTGCTTTGCACTCTCATGACTATAGGCGTAAAGCTTCCTGACCACAATGTCCAATGAGTCTTGCTGCTGAAGCTCATCCTTGGATTTGTGTTGATCCATTCGATCAATATGTGAAGATGTGCTCGGCTCAACTTGATAGTCATAGTTCTTCGATTTTGGAGATGATGCGGTGATTGGTCCAGATGCGTGTGCCTGCGGCTTCGTCTGCGACAAAGAACATCTCGGAGATCGTAGCTCCGTCGAGCATGTCGACGTACTTGTCGAGGTAGGTAGATGCGACTGCATGACTGCAAGCGGGTGAAACCTTGGTGATGCGTGCCCAGTTGGTATCTGGGTAGCATCTGACCTGCACCCACTCGAGGTCATCGCCTACGTCTCGGAAGTGTATGCGGACAGACTGGTACATCTTGGTCTGATTTTTCTTCACGGTATTTGCTCCCATCGTCTCTGATTGATAAATGTTTCTGGATATGGCTGTCGGATGCCTGAGTCGTCCCAGTATCGCTTCCACTTGCGGATGCTGGCGAGGCAGGCGAGGCGGTCGATTTCTTGTAACTCCGCCCATTTCTTCTTGACCCTGGCTATCTTGCCGATTTTGAGCCCGTATAGATCCCAAAAGGTTTCAAAGGACGTGTCGCCTGCCAGTGTCTCCTTGATCTCTGATCTCTTAAAAGATCTGAGATCGTCGAGGTGAAAAGGGAGCATTTGGGCGAAAGCCCTGACTGTGTCCTCTTGACACTCTTCTGCCAGCTCTACGTGGGTGAGCTGCCCCTCGTGGTTGTAGGTGACGCTGATCGGCTGGTCTTGTCGATCCTTGGGTATGATGATGAATTTCCTCATGAGCTTTTTGATTGATGGTGAGTAGGGCGCTTTCTACGAGCTTGAGCAGGCGACGGTATTCTGGATCGTGACGCTTCCACTCATGATGCTGCTGGAGTAGATGCACGACCGTGGTATGATGTCGATTGATATGCGCAGCTATGTCCGTGAGGCTCAACCCTTGTTCTCTGAGATGACTGGCCAACACCGTGCGAGCGAGCACGAGCCTACGACGGCGCGATGACGATCTGATGACCGAGGGATCTTCTATCTTGAAGACCTGACAGATCGCAAGCAGGATATAGTACGGCTGCGGCGTGGAGGTGTAGTGCTGGACACTGTCCAGCTGGACTATGATGCCCTGGAGATCCGAGATGACTTCTTTGATGGTCTTCATTCTGCAAATCGTCTTTTGAGTTCTGTAGTGATTTCTGCGAGGCTGAACTGCTTGCCCGGACAGCTTTTGGCACTGTAGGCATTGTGCCCTCGGATCTTCATCAGCTTCTCTCTGCCAAGGATCTCGTGGATCTCCATGATGAGGGTGATGAGTGCTTCCTTCTGCGCGAAGCTGGGTACAGTATTGTCGAAGTTGCCTATGAGGCAGATGCCTATGCTGGCAGTATTTTGACCTGAGCAGTGATAGCTGATCGTCTCCAGATCATTCGTCTGATCAATAAATCCTGTATCATCAATGACGTAGTGATAGCCAATGCCTGGCCAACCTCTCTGATCTACATGATAGCTAGCAAAGCTGTCTGAGCTGCCACTAGCCGTAGCGGAGTGATGTACGATGATCTGCCTGATCGCCTCAGGTGGCCTTGTGCGATACTGATGATCACCTCGTGGCAGATCATCTACGAGGTAGTGGATTGCGACTCTAGTCCTATTGATCAGCATGGCTATCAGACTTGAAGATGCTGCGGATGAGTGCCCAGATCTGACGCAGCAGACCAAGCACAGTGATAGACATATTGGCCACGTCGATGATCTTGAAGATGATCTTTTCTGGCTCGATGGGATTGATGGTCTTGATCTGTAGCTGGAGTGGATTGCCTTCCATATCGACGCGATGTACATGGCCAAACTGGTCTAACTCAGGAATGAATACTTTCTGTCCTACTTTCATGATGTGCTGATTTACTGATGTGCTTGCGATACATCTGCTCGACTTGGGTGCAGACGCGATTGATCTCTGATGGTGAGAGCTGAAATAGATTTTTCTTTTTGGGATTGTGCGATCCGATGCCTCTGATGAAGGCGGTGATGCGCGTGTAGTCGGCTTGGCCATCGGGCTTCACATATCCCATGAGACAGAGCTGATGGATAATCTTGGCTCTGGTCTTGGCGGTGAGATCGTGCTTGGCCGCTGTGAGCTGATTGATGAGCTTGATGGCTTCCTTATTGGTGAGGTCTCTGCTGCTGGTGCTGCGTCCTTCTGTGACGCCTTCGATCATCTCAGACTTGAGATCCTTAAGTCCTAGCTCAGCGAGTAGAGCGTGGATGATTTTGTTTTGCTTGAGTGTGATAGTCTGCATCTGGTCTTTGTGAAGTGGTGGGCAGAGCCTTTGCCCCGCCCATGACACCGAATGAAAATGAAGATTTATATGTGCTTAAAATGAAGCTTCTCGTCTTGCACGATTTTCAGCTTCTGGCCTCTCAGAAGCTTGCGGAGTTCGCCGTCGTTGGCCATGTCCTTTTGGATCTTGGTGATGTCGATCTTTTGCTTGACATAGTCCTCATCTAAGGAGTCGATCAATGTGGCCTCCTGGCGAGCTGTGATCTTCTCGAATTTGGCTGGCCCTTTGCGATAGTAGGGCATCACTGTCCCAAGGACTTGAATGTCCTTGTCATCGAAGTACCTTCTTAGCTCGCTTTCTACGTGCTCCTTCGTCTCCTTTAGTTCCTTCTCTTGCAGTTTCAGCTCGCTCCACTGCGCTGCCAGGTCTTCCGCCTTGGCATGGCTTATCTTGCCCATCTTGTACTGATTTAGAATGTGAAATAATTGCATCGTATAAGGCTCTAGGAGGATGCCACTTCATCTTGCTGGACTTCTGTAGATGCCAGTTGATATAGAAGTCTGCTTCAAGCCGCATGGCTTTGCGACCTTGCAAATAGGCATGCAGCTGAAGATCAGCGATGTGCCATACAGTCCTGTACCAGGCCCAAAATCTTGCGTCGTAGGTGAAGAGCTTGACAGTCTTTTCTTGATAGTGGGGCCTGAGGCATTGTTCTGCCATGTTGATTCTTGCCCAACCGATCTCCAGTTCTGACATGCCTGTCTCTCTGATGAAGTAGGCCTCCATGTCGGCCTGTGTGTATTCCTCTCTCTTTCTCATGATGTGTGTAGTCTTATGTGTTGAGTCCTAGTAGTCTGTCGTGTCCTTCTGGGTAGATCATGAAGTCTTTGCCGCCGCCGTATCTGCTGTCTGGAAATGCTTTGAAGGAATCGACCCATATTTTAACCCCTGCATCATATCGAATAAATTGAGCAGTAGCTCCTCTGGGTTCTTTTCCTTTGGCGTGGCTGATATAGATGAAGGTCTTTTTGCGAAACCGTTGCTTTAGCTCCTTGTACTTTGATTTGGTTAAGCCTGTGTACTGTAGGCTATCAATGAAGATGAAATCAGGTGATCTTTGCTTTGAAAGTCGTACCTCAAGCTCATCTATAGGCTCCTTATCTAGAATGCGAAACTTCCCTTGAGGATTGGTAAAGTTGCTGCGCTCTAATGCCTGTCGAAAGCTCAGTGATGCTCCCTCTTCGAGGCTATTGTAGGCTACGTAACCAAACTGCGTCAGATACTTGGCCAATTGCAGACAGAACGAGGTCTTACCATTGGCTGATTGTCCCCAAACGATCCAAGTATCACCAAGGCAAGGAGTGCCGAGCATGTCATGCCAGCGGTCAGTGAAGTCCAATTTTTTGAACTTCATCTTTTCGAGATTATCTATACTTAATGCCCTTGCCATCTATGCTACCTTGAGAGCGTGAATTTTGCGCTTGACGCGTCTGAGGTCATTGTCAGACTCTTCGATGATCTCCTTGATCTTGGCCTTGTCTGTGACACCATTGGCCGAGCAGATGTGTATGATATCGTTGCTCCGAGGTGCTGACAAGCTGATGAACTTGCGACCGAGACGGCTGTAAAGCTCATGGTATCCTTTGCGGCTGAGGCGTACGCCCTTGAGCATACGCTTCTTGAAGTAGCTGGTAGCCTGCAATACGATGCCACAGTGATCCTCTAGCTCATTGTAGAATGTGATGAGGAAGTAGAGCACAGGGTCTTTGACCTTGTCGATCTCGTCTAAGATGATGAGAGGCGAGTCCATGCGCTTGAGAGCTTCCATGATCTCGTCCATCATCTCAGAAATAGTCCCGGAGAAGTTCTTTCCCATCCTACGCAACAGCTCACTCAAGAACTTCTTCCGGGTCCAATACTCGCGACACTCTACTACAAAGACATTCTGACTTAAACGCGAGTACTCATTGGCTGAGAGCGTCTTGCCAGATCCAGCATCACCTACGACGGCGTAGACGACGCTGTGCTTCTTGGCATCTGTGTAGAGCGCTTTCAGCATCTTGTAATTTTTTGTCTCCACCACTGGCCACTTGCGCTGGCTGTAGCCTATGCCTTTACCGATGTATCTCCATAGGTCATCTTTGATGAGATCCCATTTGCCAGCGAGCATCTGAGATATGGTAGCTGAGCTGGTGCCTAGCTTGGTGGCAGCTTTATTCTGGCTTCCTGCTTTGTCGCAGTACGCCTTCAGCTCTCGGCTGATTTGAGTCTTGATGATGTCGTTCATAGTTGTTGGAATATTTGGATGGGTGTTGAGTCTTTACAGTTGCGATAGTAGGTCTGCCTTTGGGTCGTAGTCGTCATCGTCTGGTGTCGATTCAAAGTCTAGGTGATCAAGATTGCTGACAGCTTTGGAGATCTTGCCTTCATAGCTCTGGCGCGTGCCTTTGATGCCAAGGAGTCCAGGATCTGTAAATCCATAGTCCTCTGCACTGCGGCCATGCTCTGCCAGTACGCGCTCAATCTCCTCATGATCGCGGACGCGGACATCTTTCACTTTCTCTTCTATGGCCTTGAGATATGCTTGCTCCCAGTCCTCTTGGTCTTGAGAGGCGCGATGTACTACGACCTTCTCTTCTGCCATCGTGACGAATCGGATGTCACCATTGGCGTCTGTCTCGTAGAGATTGATACAGCTGAAGTCATATGGGTCATACTTGACCACGAATGACTTATCGATATTGCTCCGTAGGAACTCCATATCTGGTAGCCCATCTGGGCCAATGGCTACATAGGTGTACTTCTGGCCCTTCTCTTGGAATGTGAGACCCATTGCTGTCATGCGGACAGTCTTGGGTCGCTGTATCCAGAAGATGTCTATCATGTCGAGTCTGTCGATCTTCTGAGTCTCACTGTTGGTGCTGCTGAGATAAGTCTCTAGGCGGCTTTTGCCAGATCTCGGATGATCGCTTTCGTTCCACTCTTGTCTTCTCTTGGCGTATGTCTCCTGTAGCTCATTGAGCGTAGGGAGTTTGTCCTTGTTGGCCATGATGAAGTTGCGATCAGCACGACTCTCGAGGCTCTTGGCTGTGATATTTTGCCCTGTGAAGAACCAGTCTTGCTTGAGTATCTGTGACTGGAATCTGCCAAATGCACTCTCGATGGTCTTACTCTTACCATTGTAGGGCTTGGTGCGGATGGCCTTGTGTGCGACTTTCGTCAAAAAGTGTCCGCTCTCCAGCTTCTTGTGTCCGCCTTGATTGTCATACTTGATCTCGTAGGGCTTATGCTCTGCAAACTCGATCGCCATGCGAAAGGCGCAGTACTGAGCTTCATAGTCCTCTGTCTTGCTGATGTGGTAGCCTAGCATGACTTCGCTGTAGACATCCATGACCTCGTAGACCTGGAGTGTGCCGATCTTTTGGCGTCCTTCTTTGTCTGTGTACTGGTAGTAGTAGTTGAGCTTGGTGCCGTCACTGTACCATAGAGAGTCTCTGCGCTCTGGCAGTCTAGTGGTGTGCTGATATCTGAAGGTCTCCTTGCTGACAGCATCGCCATACCGGTGACCGTACCAGAGGTGTTTCACATCAGCACTATATAGATAGTCGCGGATTGTCTTATCTGATCTGATCGCTGTCCACTGTCGCACTTTGGCTTCAAGATTGTATTCAGATCGCAACTTTTTGATCGTAGGGCATCGGTGAACACGGTCGGCCCATCTGGCTAGTATCCATGCCTTGGTCTTATCTGAGAGCTTTTCACTGTTGGTGTTGCAGTATCCTTTGTGGATCAGAGAAGCGTAGCCGTCTCTATTGTAAGCTTTCAATCGATCACGCAGCCTGCGCTCATTACGAGGCAGACTATGCGTGAAGCGATCCCTGGGAAGCCCCTGCACCATATCCGGCAACCTCTCCCAAACTTCCTTGAGGCTTCCACGACGCTGAGACTTGACTTTCTGTATCACAGTTTGCATGGCATTCATCACAGAGGCATTGGCCGTGTACTCATCGATTCGCTTATGAGGTAGATAGCCGCCGTCTGGTAACTCGTACTGTGAGAAAAATCGGTGGGCCTTCTGATCGAGCTCCACCATCTCGGCGAATAGGTTTCTTTGATATATCTCTTCTGGATCACCACCAATCTTGAGCTTGATGGCTTCCTTAAGGTCCTTGTTGAGTGATGTCCAAGCGACTAGCGCTGGATGATTCCGTCCGCCTTTGCGGACTACTCGAATCTTGCTACGCTGAGTATAGTTCTTGTACTGTTGCCAGCTGATAAGACTTGGATACAGCTCTCTGGACTCAATAGATAATATGCCGTTATGCCATTCAAACATGCTGAGGATCTTGCAGGTGTTCTGGCATTTCTTCCGCCACCTTCTTCAGATCAGCGGCTATTTTTTTAGCCTTTTCACTCCTCACTGCCCTGTCTCCTCTTAAAATCTGATCTACATATCTCGTTGTGACGCCATGTTTCTTGGCAATTCCACTGAGACGTATCATTTCTCTTATGTAGTTTTGTTCCGAATCTGTGAACATATTGCGTAGTATTTAACCCCTTAAGTACTTCAATACAGAACAAATATAGACAGGATAATAGCCTAAATCAAATAAGTGGACAGTAAAAACGCCATTTTAAAAAAGAGAATCCTACAATATCTTGAAAGTCAAGGCATTAAGAAGAGTAAATTTTTTACAGATGTACAGCTTTCAAGCGGCCTATTTAAGCAGCCAGGAATAAAAGGTGCGCTTGGGAGCGACAAAATCGCTAGAATATTGTCCCAATACCCAGATTTGAATGGTCATTGGTTGCTGACTGGATTGGGCCCTATGATTACGAGAGATTATTCGATAAATAGCGTCGAGCAAGTTCTGCACGACCCTGATGCGCCTTATTACAAAAAAACCACCATCAAATTTGCACGTGCTCAAGCTGGATATTGGCAGAGCTTTGACCAACCTGATCGACTAATCGATCTGCCAGACTTCAATATTCACTCATTGAATGTCCCTACAGGGATGAATGTCGCTTTTGAGATTGTGGGTGCGAGCATGCATCCAACTATTTCGCCTGGATCGATTGTATTGGCGAAACTTTTAGAAGATATCCGAGATCTTCGTGAGGGCTACGTACATGTGCTTGCAGACAAGGAGGATGGTGTTGTGTGTAAGCGCGTCTACAGATCGAGCGACGCTGCTTTGAGACTAGAAAGTGATAACAGCGACTACCTACCTTACACGAGAGATCTTGTGAGCATCAATGCTCTATTTCGAGTGTGGTCCTTCTTTAACAAAAACCTGGGCAAGCTAGTACCTATGATCCCTCGTGAATAGTAGGAGTGGCCGTATGATGTAAATCGAATTGTGCATCATTGTTTGTTATATTTCATCTGTAATACGTATAACATGTTGAATTGCAAAGTATTACGTCAATTAGCACCCCTGTAACTGAAGCTGTTTACGTGTAATTAGCCCCCTAATCTCATATTCGTTTTGGCCCTTCTCATCGTCTTTTTGTGTATTTAGGCGGAATTTGAGGCCGTTTTAAAATCGCTTTTTGACGAACCAGATGACGAACCAGATGACGAACCAGAACATTTTGGGTGCTTTTGTGCGATGTTGCGTGCAAATACACTGCATTCCCTTAATTAGCTTGTAAAATGCGCCGAAATAAGCGCTGAAACGCCCGATACGTCTACGATAGAGCCACACACGGCAACTGTCGGCAGAATAGCGGTATAACTAGCTACAGGAGGAAATAAGCGACGTGGGCAAAATGTGGTTTGTGTACAATTCGTTTTTTCCTAATCTTTGTAACTCATTGATAATCAATAGGGCAAAAATATGTTGTGTGTACAATTTGTTTTTCCCCCCTTACATGGTGCAAAAATAATTACGTAAAAAAAGACCAGAGCTTTGTCAGGATAAGCAGGTCTGTTCAACGCGTGGGATAGTGTGAGTGATCAGCGATATTTATCTGGGTCATATAGTCTTGACTGAGAAGAGCTCTTGATCCGCTTCCGCGAAAATGTTTTCTAGTTCTTGTTGAATTTCCTTGGCTTCGTCCATCTGCTTCAGTTGCGTCAGCGCAATGTATTTGCCCATGAGGGCAGTAGATCTTCGTGGCATACGCTTAAGCGACGACTCATATTGAGCTATGGCGTCATTATATCTGCCTTGCTCTATGAGCCAATTTCCGTATTGCTCAAAAGAGGGTAAGGTAATTCTTGGTGGTCCTGCAGGAAAATTGGTCTCAGACTCCAATGCCACAGCCGCCTTCAGAGATTCTTCAAATCGAGCATCGTCCTTTTGTATTTGTGCTTTGAGTGCCTCAAGTTGTGCAACAATCACCTTGGCAGATCTTACCGAGTTTTCAGTTGGAGCATATCGACTCGTGCCAGCTGCACACATCGCCAGGCCATCGCCTTCTACTTGTTCTGCAGCAATGGATATTTGATCCTCAAGCCATTTGATTTCCTGGTTAATCAGCTGGACCTTATTGTCCCGCTTCGCTAGTTGTGCGCGGAGAAAACTTCTGACTGATTTGGCCGAAAGGCCGATGTCATCTACGCGAATATCAGCGTCAATTTTGAGCTCATCCGACAGCGAATCAGTCACTGCCAAATGTCTGCTTTGCATCCCAAGTAAATAACCACGGGCGCCTTTGGTCGGATCATTTGGCACAAGCTCAAGCATTTCCTTGAGGACCTCTTCTGCTTCTTCGAATCTTCCTTGCTGGAGTAGGCCATAGTGCAGCCAAGCAAAGGAATGATAGCCTCTAGCACCATCGTTGAGATCGAGCTGCTTCATGCGAGAGACACTAGCGTCGTAGGATGCTCGGTTGGAATTGACGACACCTTCCCACTCACCGAGAGCCAAGTATATATGCGATGGCATGTGCAGAGCGTGTGCGGCATCTGCAGCTACTTTGGCATAGGCATCTGCGGCATCATGGGCTTCTTGAGCAGAGGTCGGGCCATCCAAAGCATGGATTTTGTAGTGCAATGCTCCGGGATGCTGTGGATTGACAGCTGTGATCTTATCTGCGATCGAGGCTGCCAGATGAAGGTCTTCACTTCCATCGCCATATTCCTCCGTTGCCCAGATCAGTGACAGGGCATAAAATGCAGCAATCTCTTGATGGTGGGGGTATGCTTCGTGCAGAGCGGCCATGTGGCTGACGATCAGATCGTTGCGCTCGTCAAATTCTCCTGGGCCGTACATGATCTCTACGAGCTTCCAGAGCTCTTTTTCCATGGGGTCTTTAATGGCGGCGAGGCGCTCCTCTTTTGTGGAGCCAAGACGCTCTAGGATTTCTGTGCCTTTCTCTGTGTTCTGCAAGCGCCACAGCGCTTTGTAGTGACACATGGCTTCTCCCCAATGGCCCAAAATTTCAGTGCTATCTGTGGCTACGACTTCCTGAAATGCCACGGCTGCGTCGTCATACTCAAAGTTGTGTAGCAGAAGGAGACCTTCGTCAAATTTTGCTTGAGTGCCCTGGTTGAGTGTTAATCCGTGTTCCAGCTGGCCAAGGACTGATCCTTCTTGATCATCTTGAATATCTTGCTCTGACGTGGAGTGGCAAGCGCTGAGGATAAGTAAGCCGAAGAGTGAGAGAGTCTTATAGAGTTTCATGATTTTGTTTGTGTATTCTACCTGAATATAGAGCTTTTAGGGTAGGGGAGAAGGTCAATTTATCCCCTTGGAGGCCTTTCGGCGAAATGTAACGACTCATGAGTTCGCACTACACCCGGCTTCTGACCGATTCTTATTGCAACATTGTTGCGAAATGACAAGAAGTGCGTATGTTTGCAACGATGTTGCAATAGTATTGATGCCCTACGAGGCAGCCAATCAGTGCAGCGAACACAAGATAGCAGGTGAATAAACTGATGTAATACCAATTGGATGCAAAGTCCGAGATCAAAGAAGCTCGTGAATGCCGGGGCCTCAGAAATTGAGAGTCTAGATGTACAATGTGCATCAATCAGTGATTTGTGGTCCCGGCTCCATGGTCGTCTGGACTTGTCGAGGATTTTCTCTAGTCCAAAGGCGAATGTCCTACAACAAAATTTCAGCAGTCCAATATGTGTCAGAAATAAAGTCATAGATCTCTCTTCGATTCTTTGTCTACCTCTGCATGACTATGCAAACAGAATAGAGGGGCAAAAAGTAAAACCTTTCTCTCCGAAATACTCTGACATCTAGTGAAACTGTTGGCCATAAAGTCTGATGTACTAGGTTCCTTGGCTACTGGCCTATGTGCCATCCATTGCTTGGCCACACCTCTGATTTTTGTGGCGCAGACATGTACTCAAGGCAGTGGTTGTGGAGGCCCCGCTTGGTGGAGTAGTATTGATTATTTTTTTATAATGATCACCCTCTTTGCCGTAGTTCAATCCGCAAAAAATACAAGCAAGCAATGGATGAAATATGGGCTATACAGTTCTTGGGTCATCCTAAGTTTGATCGTACTCAATGAGAAGCTTGCGATCTTTCCTCTCTCTGTGTACTGGAAGTATCTGGCGGCTGTTACAATGATCGCCATGCATATGTACAATTTGAAGTTTTGTCAATGTGAAGAGGAGGGCTGTTGTGCTACTGCGATTACCTCTTAGCTTTACAGTATGACGCAAATCTCTGTTGGTCGTCCTGTTACCATATTGACGGGCTTTCTAGGCGCAGGCAAGACAACTTTCCTTAATGACATCTTGGAAAAAAATCGTGAGCGCAAATACGCAATCATCGAAAATGAATATGGTGAGCAGGGGATAGATGGCGATCTTATTATCAGACCAGATGATTCGATTGTAGAGCTCAACAATGGTTGTTTATGCTGTACGCTGAATGACAATCTGTACGATATTCTCAATGAGCTCTATGAAGGTCGAGATGACTACGATGAGATCATCATCGAAGCAACTGGTGTGGCAGATCCAGAAGGGCTTGCTCAGCCGTTCATTTCACATCCATTGATCAAAAAGAATTTTCCTTTGAGATCAATCGTCTGCCTAGTGGATGCGGAGCAGATTGACCACTACTTGAGTACTACCGCGGAGGCCATCAAGCAAATCACCTTCTGCGACGTGCTAGTGATCAACAAGACGGATCTGGTGTCAAATGGGAGGCTCTTGATTTTACGTGCACAACTTCAGGAATTGAATCCCTTGGCCAAGATCTTGCAAGGCAATCAGAGTGATTTTCCTGAGATACCTGCTACGAATCATGAATATGGACTTAGCCAAGAGGATGAGCCTTCTGATCTGCAGGCCTATTCAGGAGCTGAGTTCCCAGTGCAAAAGGCACATAGTCACCATCACCGTCATTCAAGAGATATCAATAGTCTTAGTTTTCGTTTTGATCAACCCTTCGATTTAAATCGTCTAAGACTGAGACTATCGGTCTATCTCAATTTTCAGTCTTCTAATTTATATCGATTAAAGGGCTTGATCTACTTGCAGGGAAATGAAGCGCGTTATGCATTGCAGGCGGTAGGCAATCGCTTTGACTTATCCCCTCATCAGAATTTTCGTCAGGGGTCTTCACTTGAGAGCGTGTTCGTTTTTATAGGGAAAAACTTGCAAGCTTCAGGAATCGAGAAGATGCTGCGCTCCTGCTTGGCAGAGTGAGTAATCTTGAAAGTGACTTAAAAAATTCCCCGCTATTTACTTGGGTCTTCACCTGGACCGACATAAGTGTCGCGAAACCAAACCTCAGTATAGCAACCATTTGCATATTGTTTCTCAATATCACCGCCATAAGTCTCTGCGCCTGCACACCACACCATATTTGATTTTGGGTCCTTGCCATTGGTCTGATTATAAGCTCCTTGTTTGAAATAATTGAGCTCACCAGCATAGGCATTTTCTCTTTCGACGCCATCTTGTCCTATCGGGACGAAGAGTTTCTGTACCTGTTCTGGCATATCTTCCTTTTTCGAAAACTCAGATTTGACGAGATTTTTGACAAAAGTCTTTGTGGGGTGCCCTTCACTTATAAACTTCAAGTACATGATACCTTTATAGACATTGACTTCGTATTGAAACTCCTCTCCAAGTTTGATGCCGTCCTCTGGCTCGGCTGGATAGTCGTCTTTCGATGACCCTACCACAGACATATCATGCCCCCAGATGGCAGATGAATAGTCCCAGCGCCCAGAATTGTCGTCTCCAGCGGTATTGATCTCGTAGTTCCAAAATACTGAGCCCTTTTCTTGCCCTGGGAATTTTTTGTAAAATATTTTGAGTGGTTCATTTTCATGTCCTTCTCCACTATGAATTTGTCCCACGACTGTGCTGAAGGAGGCTGCGACACGGGCATCTCCGCTGGCGCTGACATGCATGACCTTACAAGTTCCCCTGAGAAGGCCACCCTCTTCGGGAATCCACTCCCTTTTTTCATGCAACTCAGTGCGGGTGTTGCTGGAGTTTTTTGAAGTGACTCCGGCATTTGGAGTTTTGTATGCTACCCAGCGACGTGTGCCATCGATGACGGTATAAAAGAAGTTCTTGTCCTCAAAATCTATGAGATTGTCCACATTGGTTCCATCACCCATGAGCATTTTGAATTTATCCAGAGTGGGTATGACCGCGCTTGGATAAACTGTCTTTTTGCTGAGGCCATCATTTGCTGCAAAGTAGCCTTCATTTGAGTATGCGTCATCTGGAATCACTATGCTGGCAGACTTGAACCACACTTCTGCGTAGTTTCCATCTGCATACTGCGCTTTGACGTCACCATCATGAGTTTCGGCTCCAGAGCACCACACTCTATTGACTGCTGGATCTTTGCCATTGGTTTGATTATAACAGCCCAGCTTGAAGAAAATACCTTCTCCATCATATGCCTTTTCCCTTTCGATCCCGTCCTGCCCAATTGGGACAAATAGCTTTGCTACTTGTTCTGGCATTTGAGATTGATCTGAGTACTCAGATTTTACCAAGTTTTTCGTGAAAGTTTTGGTCGGGTGACCCTCAGCACTGAAACTCAGACTCATCATGCCATCTTCGATCACGACGCTATAGCTAAATTCTTCTCCAAGTTTGATCCCTTCTTCTGGCTCAGCAGGATATTCGTCGGCTCCTGTACCAACAACTGAAAAATCATAGCCCCAGATAGGATAAGAATAATCCCATCTACCTGAATTGTCATTACCTGCTGTATTGATTTCATAGTTCCAAAAGACTGATCCTTTGGTATGCCCTGGAAATTTCTTATAGAATATTTTAAGAGGTTCATTTTCATGCCCATCAGCACTGTGAATCTGGCCAACGACTACCGAGTATGTGGCTGCGACTCTTGCATCTCCTGTACCAGATACATTCATCACCTTTAAGGTAGCATCCATTCTTGCCTTAGACCGAGGCGACCACTTTTGCAGTTGAGCAAGTTCTGTTCTTGTATTGTTCGAGGTGCCATGGGTATTTCCAGCGTTGGGTGTTTTGAAGACGACCCAGTCTGACTGGCCATCATTGGCGGTATAGAAATATTGAGAATCTTTGTAGTCGACTGCTGATCCCACATTAGATCCATCTCCAAGAATCAAGTTCCATTGATCAAAGAACGGGATGACTTCATGAGGTTTTTTGGTCTCGGCTACTGTATTATCTCCGCTCTTGTCATTTGGCTTGTCGGTGCACGCTGGCAGTATCAAGCCCGCAAGCAGCACCACAAGGGCTACGCGAAACTGGTTCAACTTTATGGTCATTTCCTTGGTGTTTTGGCTCTCGAGGGCTGATAAATTGCTGGGAATCAACGGGAACCAAGATCTATTAATCTATTGCCGGATGCAAGTTAGCAAGATCATCTTAGATAGGCAAATTGTACTTCTTCATGGCTAGTTCAGCTTTGTTGGCTTTTTTACGCGCTTTACACTCTTGTCGAATGGCATGCTGGATCATCAACGCATGAGAGGAATCGCCAAATTGGACCGATGCGTGAGCTTGGTATCTTCGGGAAGATTTGCAGAATATCTGTGATAGTTGAGATCAGGAAATCTCCTTTGAGCCATCAATATGATCGGATAAAGCTCCATTTTATCAAATTTTATGGCTTCCGTCTGAGGCCAAGATGAATTGGGGTCAGAATAGGGTAGCAGGAGATTCAGAGAATGAACGAGTCTGGATGGACTGCCCTCGTCAGTCCAGATATCTACGTCTACATGTTCTGCCAGTCTTGCGAAAAGGCACATGGCAGTCAAATTGTATACGCTATAAAAAAGTGGGCGTGTTCTGGCCACTTCTTCTGGCATGCTGCCATTCGTAAGTATTTGTTGATTCATTCTTCTCTCGACAAAACTTTGGGCCCTAGACTTGGCCGATTCCGTATCACCAATGTACAATGCGAAGTATAAGGCTTGGACATCATAGTAGCTGCCATGGTTATTTCTTGACGCTGCTTCTTCTAGTGCCATGCTGTCTGTGGTCAGCCAAGTATAGTAGAGAGTTGCCCATTCTCTAAGTTGGTTCATTTCATCCTTGCTCAGAGCAGATGATCGGGCGATGAGAAGTGAGGCTTCGAGTGCGCAAGTGAGAAGTCGTCCATCGAGAATCCCAGATTTGCTCCCGAGATTGTGCCCAGGCCTACATTGCGCATGATTGACATTGGGATTCATTTTTGTAGCCTCATTGATAAACCAGACTCGAATGAGTTCAGCTGCTTTCTGCGCATACTTTACTTCCTCAGTAAAGCAATAGGCCAGAGCGAGTGTTTGAGTTGCTTGGGCTAAAGCGCCTAATCTTGGTCGATCAGAGCTTTCTGGATTCTGACTATCTGGATTGGTCAGACCATCTCTTCGAAGATACGGTAGACCATTCTCCTTGGTCGAGTCGGGCCACCAATAGCGGCTATAGCTGGCATAGTCATGCTTATCTCCGCTAGGTGCCAATCTGATCTTATCTGTTACAGATAGCATTGGGAGTTCCATAGCCCGATCTGCAGCAACTATCAATTCTTCAAAAGCGGGCATCACTGTGGAGTCATTATGTCCGATTAAGATTTTCTGTTTGGCCAGATACTGAGGATCCAATAGAAGAACATCTGAATCGTCTATCTCTTGACAGGATAATACCAACAATGAAGATCCAAGGAGAGCAACTTGTACCATAAAACGCAAGTCCGCTTTCATATGATTTTTTTCATTTATACGTGGTATTTTTCAATTTATTGAATCTAAACGAAGCAAAGACTGGAAGATGATCTGACACTTGACCAAATTCATGCAAGACTCTGGCATCCTGGATATCAATAAAGTCTGGATTGTAGAATATGTAATCGATCCTAACGGCAGGTGAATCTGAGGGATATGTAAAAGAATCTTTGGGACCACCCGTATGTGCCATTTCGAGCCTTTTGTCTGAACTTATTCTATTGATGCTGGCATCCGGATAGCTTGCATCACTGTTGAAGTCTCCCAAGATAATCAATGGCTCAGTATCGATCTTCGAGTCGACAAGCTTCAATATTTCCCCGATCTGCTTATCACGAGCAACTTTATCATAGGCGTCAAGATGTATGTTGGCAACTGTCAAGCGCTGATCCCCTACATTGATTGTGGCAAACTGCGCAAGGCGGTCAAGGTAAAAGATATCTCGATGCCAAGAGAGATCTTGAGATCGGGAAAGTACTTTGCGATCAGTTTCCTCGATCGGATGTTTACTAAATATGGATTGACCTGAGTACACCTTGCCATAGTGGGTGCCAATACTGAGCGGATTCCCAGGGAATGGTAAGTAGTTTTCATCCCAGTTTACTGCTTGAGCAGTGTAAGGGAATCCTATTTTCTGAATTGTTTCTTGTTGATTGATATGCTGTGACCTGGCAGAGTTGTAGTCAATCTCTTGTACACAAAATATATCAGGATCTATTGATCGAAGGACTGAAATGCACTTTGTCAGATTTGTATCGTACAACTCTGGCTTGACTTCGAGGGCTTGATTATTTGTCATTCCGCTGAGAAAACCGATGTTGTAGCTGACAATACTGAAGAGGCTATCTGAAGCTGTAGTGTCTTGATTTTTCATAGTAAGAATACCACTGTACTCGCTTTCAGGATGAGCTGGCGAGGATGCCCACATGATCAAGATGCCGACTCCAATGGCTGCTAGACTCAGTACCAATGCAGTCAGTTTTAAGAACTTCACAGTTTCACGGTCTTTTGTACTTTCTATGTAAAACTATGCAGATTGTGAGCGTGCCTAGGCATCACCTTGATATATGTGTCACCTTTGGGTTTGATCGTGAATTGTATAGTTTAGTAGCCCTTATGAAACTAGCTTAGATGACATTGAAGTCCAGAGCACTATATCCCTTGGTCTTGACTATGCTTGCTTTAGTGGCCTACAGCACAGCTTTGTTCAATGACTTTGTCTGGCTCGACTCCGCAGAAATCCTTCAGGGCAAATTGATCATATCACATCCCTCAGAGTTGTTCCAAAGTTTTCTTGTAGACGATAGCAACTATCAGGGATATCACAGGCCTATGTACAATATCATGCATAGTCTCGACTATTGGATCTGGGGGCCAAATGCTTTCGGCTTTCATCTGAGTAGCATTTTACTGCATATTGCCAATGGATTGCTCCTGTACTTTCTGGCTCTTTGCTACACCAAAAAACGAGCACTTTCTTTTTTGATTGCTTGTTTGTTTGTCCTGTTGCCATGCCATACCGCTTCTGTATCTCTGATTCACAGCAAGGCTGACCTGCTTGCCTGCTTTTTTATACTCGTAAGCCTGAGATGTGTCCAACAATCGCATCAATCTGGGAGAAATGGCCTATATATGTATGCGTTCGCATCTCTTTGTTATGTACTCGCTCTACTGTCCAAAGAGCTTGCCATTGTGCTGCCTATTTGGATTTTTGTAAACTGGCTTGTTGATCCTCAGAGAGATAGCAGTATGCGCAATTACTTGATGGGTATTGGCTTGATGACTCTACTATTTTTGATTTGGAGGATGAGTATGTCGGATTCGCCATATCATCAAGAATTTTTGAGTCTCGGTGACCGACTATTGACTTTCATCCCCGTGTATGTGAATTACTTTACTCATACGCTCTCAAACTATGAGTTGACGACGAATGATGCTGTTATGGTTTGGGACCAGATGGCCATATTGTCCTCTGCGGCATACGTGTTGGCCTTCGTTCTGATCTTGGTCGCTCAGTTTTTGCTATCAAAAAAGCATCGAATTATTGCTGCAGGCTTTTTGTGGTACAATCTTTTTTTACTGCCAGTGATGCAGGTTGTTCCGATACTTCATTTTCGAGCGGATCGATTTCTCTATGTGCCGTCGATCGGTGCCATCGTAGCTCTAGTATTCACTGGACTCTATTATTACGAGAAATGCAGTTTCAAGAGGTCTAAGTCTATAGTGACAGTCATTGTGGGAGCGATTTTGATGTATTTTGTGATCAGAATATCCGTAAGGAATTTGGACTTCAAGTCTGATGAGACTATGTTTAGTAAACTAATTGATCAGCATCCGGAGTGTCGTGAGGCACAAGGCTTCCTGGGCAATGTCTATTTGGCGAAAGGTGATTACAACAAGTCACTAGATCATCTATACCTAGCTCTTGCTGATCAGTCTCAGTATTATTCCTATGTTGATTACAGAGCCAATCAGGGGAACTTGGCTCTAGTATTTATGCGTCAGAATAGACTGGAGGAAGCACTTGAAATATTTGAGAATTTGTATCAATCAAATACTGCTGATCTGAATGCTTTATACAACCTGAGTATTTGTCATAAGAAGATGAGAGCTTATCAAGCTGCTATAGGAGGGCTTGAGGAGTATCGAGGCTTTCGCCCAAATGATCCGGATGCGCTATTCAACTTGGGGCAGATCTATATGGAACTTGGAGATGATCAATCTGCACAAAACTCCTTTGGCAGGTACCTCGAAGTGTATCCAGAATCACAGTATCGTATTATGATTGAGAAGTACTTGGAGCAATGATTTACTTGTTTTCAATGGCCCTTATGTCTCAGGCAATCAATCTCAAAAACTCATCCCGATAGTGTGCATCCTCAAATCTTCCACCATATTCCATGGTAACTGTAGAGCTGCTATTGTCCTTGATGCCTCTTGCTGAGACACACATGTGCTCCGCATCAATTACAACAATCACGTCTTCAGTTTCGAGCTCTTTTCGTAGGTCATTGTAGATCTGTACTGTGAGTCTTTCTTGCACTTGTGGTCTTCGACCGAAATAGTCAACAATCCTATTGATTTTGGATAGACCGATGACTTTGCCAGTAGACATATAACCAACGTGCGCAACACCGGCTATCGGGAGGAAATGATGCTCGCATGACGATCTCAAAGTGATATCTTTCTCAATGAGCATTTTGTCGTAGCCATACTTGTTTTCGAAGACTGAAATCTTTGGTCTATTCTTCGGGTCCAGTCCTGCAAAGATCTCCTTGACGTACATTTTGGCCACTCTATAGGGTGTCCCTTTGAGGCTGTCGTCCGTCAAGTCTAGGCCAAGAGTCTCCATGATTACTGCGAAGCAGTCTTCGATGATCTGTATTTTTTCATCATCAGTCTTATCGAAGGCATCTTCTCGTATAGGAGTCTCTATACTCGTCATGACATGATTATCACCATCTATCTCTACTTGGATTTGGTCTTGTATTTCCATCATTTACGTTCTTGTCACCGAGCAGTAAAACGCTATTGGCTAGTTTTTGTTCTTACACAGACAAATTGGCTTCACTACATCCAAGAACGCGAAATCCTTGAGTTACCGCCTAGCGTCGATTTCGTATTCGTCGAGCAATGTCTCGGATCGGCTGCTTCTTGACATCAAGACAATAGTAGACAAGCAAAATCGCAGAGGCGACAATTGCAAGCAGTAGTGCGACAATTGCACCTGTGCTGTAGAGGTTCATCAGGCCTATCAAACTACCAAAAAGTACGATGATATATGCTGCGATAGCTTGGCCGATGACCTTTGATTTCTCTTGACTCGCCAGCTGGTAGTCAATGATAAAATCATCCACACACATGCGTAGTCGATGAGCTTCTTCATCTGTGAGCTGCCTAATCTTATGACTCAGTGATGGTAGGATATCCTCTTTTTTCTTCCCTGCATAGGCTGCAGCTCTGACGATATCTTCAAGTTCGTAGTAGTTCATCTGTCTGTGAACATATTTGTCGTGTAAGGTAATAGTTTCACACTACCTGACCTAGTCATTTTTTAATTCTACGCTGACCTTAAACCCTTCTGTATTGTCGAGATACACAGTTCCACCAATCTCCTTTGCACGTTGATGAATATTGCTGATTCCAAGTCCGCTAGGAGCGACCTTGCTGATCATGCTTCCATTGTCATGGACGATCAAAGACAAACCTGATGAATTTTCCTTGAATATAATTTGTACAAGATCAGCATTAGAATGTCGACAGATGTTGGTAATACACTCCTTGAAGATGAGGTAAATATTTCTACGCTTCTCAGGATCTATAAATTGATCAAGGTCAATTCTGTCCACATGAAATTTGTGATCAATGTCCTTGGCTTGGAGCATTTTTTCTGCAAATGATCTCATCCGCAGTATGAGGTCAGCATAGCTGTCTTTGCGAGAGTCTAGGGCCCAGACGATGTCTCTCATCTTGACCATGGCTTCCTGACTTTTTGATGCCACATCTAGGAGCATAGACTTGGAATCGTCAAAGTCTTTGTAGGCAAGAAGTTCCGATCTCATGGCTACGCCGGCGAGCATAGTGCCTACATCATCATGAAGATCACTAGATATTTTTTGCCGGAGTTTCTCGATTCTTTTTTGATTGTTGAGCAAGAGTGTGTATCTCCATCTGACTAGCAAGGCGATGAGCGATCCGAGCGCAAGGATAAATAGCAGCTGCACCCATCGACGGTTGTACCAGATCTTTGGCTTTATAATCTCTATGGTCGTTGAAGCAAAATTTTCACTTTCTGGTGTGTGATAAGCACGTATCTCCAAGTTGTACGTTCCTGGTGGAAGGGACAGTAGCTCTATTTCGCCATCTTGACTGTAGTCACTCCATGAATTGTTGATCTCGGATATGCGATGCTGATAATAGATTTCCTTACCGATACTAGGAGAGGAATAATCCAAGTTGATACGATTATCTGTGCTTTGTAGTTTTATTGTTTTTACATCAGCCAATTCTTTTGTGGTAACACTTGGTATTGTCTTTTTGGAGTTGAAGACTTTAATGCGATTGAACTGTATGTCGGAAATGTCTGAATTATTTTCAAAATCCATTTCGTCCAAGCGAAATGAATAGAGGCCATTGATACTGCCAAAATAGAATTGACTATCCGAGGCTTGGAACGCAGAGTTTCTATTAAATTCTATTAACGATAAAGGATGATTTGCGTCAAGACATCGATAGCTTTTGTTGTACATATCATAGAGGCACAGCCCATGTGATGTCCCTAGCAGGAGTTGATCATTCTCTATCGGTAAGATTGAATATACCTCACGATTGATCACCTTATCATTGGCTGTCAATAACTTGATGGCTTGATTTTGGATCGTCTTTCTTTCTATGTGGTAGGCAGCAAGACCAGCCGAGCTTCCGAAGTATAAAATACTATCTTCAAGATGTAAAGTGTTTATCCTCTCGTAGTCTCGGTATGCGGTTTCTGGCCCTAAATTCAAGACTTCAGTTACTTTCTTTTGTTCATCCACCATGTACAACCAGAAGCCAATCGCCAACCACAGTTGTCGTTTGCTTGTGTCATATTTCATGTCAGACACTGCGTGATCAGTGAAAATATCAAAAGCTATCTCATACAGAGTCTCTCGATTTTTCAAATGATAGCCGATGAGTCTCAGGTCATACCATGACATGAGCCAGAGTGTATCCTCATGGAGATAAGTCTCTGCATGTGGGATCAGATCCTCGTCTAGAATATACTCTTTCCGTCCCGAGCCAATATTCACGATCTGATTATTCCAGATCAGGTGATCTTGCCAATATTGGAGGCTATAGGCATGATTGTAGTGATTCTGGTCTGCAGTATGCGGAAATTGGAGAAAGTCGTTTTGCTCCTTAGTTTTTACACTGATGTTACTGTAGTAAGACGCATAGATATTTCCTTGAGGATCTTCTGTGATTTCTCGGTAGCTGGCCAGTCTATCAATAGATCGGTCAGTTACTAGAAAGTCATCCGCCTTTCTATCCCTCGGTGACAAGAGTATAATTGCGCTGAGTGTGCTGATGAGGACGTTGCCATTTTTGAGGAACAGCGGGTGAGCTATTTGATGCTTGAGCAAGGATGGGTTTTCGGATCTCAACTTTTCCTCCATCAGTTTCGAATAGTCTTGTATCTCTCCTGTGCGTCTATTCCATATAAGCAGTTTCTGCTTATCCATTAGCCAGATGTCGTTGCCATGCAATACCATCTTGTATGGCTCTTGTCTCAGTTCGCGAGGTAGATCTATTTTGTCAAAGAGATCCTCCAGTGGATTGTAATATCTCAACGTGTTGTCTCTCGTATAATTGGACCACAGCGTGTCATCAGACATGCCCAAATGCACCACCTCGCTTGGATAGAAGTAGTTCGTATCTCTGGCTAGATCTGTGCGTGAGAGTCGGTCTTGTGTATTGAGCCAGAGATCGTCGTCGATGAACTCCGCATCATAATACTGTTCACCATATCTGATGAATCGATGCTCTCGCTCACCACAAGATATACATCGCAGATAGTAGGCACTATCCACCCTGCTGACTTGGTAGAATTTGCCATGATTGGATGCCTTCAGCGTGACGAATAGGTGAGGCGACTCTAGTGGTATCCTTTGGATTTCTTTGCGCTGTAGTAGGTCTACCTGGACAATATCATTGTTGCTTTCGACGAGCCACACAGTATCTGTGTTTTGTTGATATACAAATTTGTATCCTGGCCCTGCCGTAGAGATGGTGAGCTCATCAAGATCTGGGTCGTGATTATAGCTGAGGAGTTTGTGACCATCATAGCAGGTGAATCCAGCCAGCGAAGCAAACCATACATTGCCTCTGCTATCTTCTATGAGTTGCGATGTAGTACCTAGAGCAGCTATGGCAGCAGGCAATATCAGATCTACTTGGTAGTCTAAAGCCTTGGGGCTTACAGCCTGTGAATGCACACGACATACACAGATGCTAGAGAGATAGAAGACTATGGCAAGTACGCTTCGCACAGCTTGGAGCTTTACATAAAAGTATGTGATCGCCACTCCATTTTGCTGGAAGGCACACCGCAATGCGCATCAAATCACCCTCAATGGGGACAAATCTATCGCTAGCACTCTGATAGCTTTGTTTCATACGCAATGCAGATGTTTACAGTAGGAGATCACGCGACCACAACCGGCACCCACATGAGCGACACAAACGAAAATCAGACAGCTATCAAAATACTAATGATAGAAGATGAGCCCAATGTCCTATCCAGTGTATCAACTTACATTGATCTTCACGAGGAGTTTGAGATGGTAGGTGGATATGGATCTGTGGAGGCATTCCTGCGAACCAGTGCGATGGATCCAGCGCTTACAGGCGATATCATGCTGCTCGACGTAGGCCTTCCAGGCGTCTCAGGCATAGATGGCATCCCCAAGATCAAGGAACTGCTACCTGAGCTAGAAATCGTGATGCTTACAAGCTACGAAGAAGAAGACGTGGTGCTCAAGGCGATCTGTGCAGGTGCGTGCTCCTATCTTTCCAAGACGAGCAGCCTTCCCGAGATCGTAGAGTCCATCCGTGTCGTGGCCAAAGGCGGTTCCTACATGTCTCCTGGTGTCGCCAGAGAAATCGTACAGTACATCATGGGCGGTCAAGTGAGCAAGGCTGAGACACTCACGCCTCGACAGAAAGAGATCCTGCAGGCACTATCAGAAGGTAAGAGCTACAAGGCCATCGCTGCAGAGCTGTTTATCTCCTTTGAGACGGTGCGCACCCATGTCAAGAGGATTTACAGGACTCTCCAGGTCAACAATCGATCCGAGGCCATCGTGAAATATTTACGTGGGCAGGTGAAGTAGTTTTTTATTCGGGCGGTCGGGCGCTACGTTTTGTAGCTCGCTATTCGCTCGGTCCTTCTGCGGCGGACTATCGGCTGCGCCGATCCTACGTCACATCGCTACCGCATTTCAGATGGCTTTCGATCGTTTGTTCTGCTCGGATAGATCGACTGCATTTGAGTTGAGATGACTATTTCGCAGTCCTCACCAGTTTCTCTGTAATTGCCTCTTTGACATATTGATTCAGCGTCTTCCCCTCGAGGGTTGCATTCTCAAATAGCTTGGAGTGCAATTCAGGATTTAGTCTCACATTAAAAGAGCCTTTGAATGATTTAAATACTTCTTTACCAAGGTCCTTGCAAAGTGCCAAATAATCCTCAACAGCTTCCTTGAAGGCTCGCTGTAGCTTACTGACGGAATCACCTTCAAAAGTGACAAGATCATTGATCCCTTCTATCTTGCCAAAAAACACTTCGTCACTGCTCGAATATCGAACAGTCGCTATGAAGTCTTTGTATCTCAACTTGTCTGTCATATGAAACCCTGATTTTTCAATTCTTCGATAATATACACTCTGGCATATCTATTTAGTTCATTGCCTGGATGTGGCTTGTGAAGTCTGATGATGTGCAGGTTTTTCTCATGCACATACGCTCTTCGAGAGCCAGAGGTCTTGCCCAACTTTAGGGCATCTCTATTAACCCCATTCATGGTCTGATCATATTGACTTTGTCAATATTCAGTGTGGTTTAGGCTTGTATACTTCGTTGGTCCTCATTCACTTAGCTATGGCTAAGCTCCGTCGTCACGCCTTGTCTCCAAACCTAAATCATCGCTGTCAGCCTCATTCAGAGGCAAAAAGAGATGCCCTTTGGCACATATCCAAGTTTCTTGAGTAAATATTCCAGTTCGTCAAATGAGAATGACTGCTGAAGATTCAAGAGTCTATCTATGGTCTTCTGCAACTTACTCATAGTCGTAAAGATAGAGAGTGACCGGCACTTATGCGACTAGATATTAGTCGCTTTTGTTGATTTGTGTCTCGTCACCATGTGAATTGTGAGAGATGTGCTCCGTGTCGAAGAATGCCCGAGCAATCCACATCCACCAATTCACCCTCAATGGGGACAAAATCAGCAAAATGCTCCAGATACTTTTGTCCTAAGTGAAAAACCAATCTCATCTTCTCTCAACCTAGCCCTAAGAAAGACACCATCGCAAAATTCACATCATGAAGAAATTTCTTTTTTTCTCACTTGTCATCTCATCCGCATGCCTTCACGGACAGATCTACAACAGTATAGATAACTCCACCTTCTTTGGAGAATGGAATAGTGGCGTCCCCGGTGACTCCATTCAAGTCTTGCTCTCTGGAACGCATAAAGTGGGAGCCAATAATGGCTCCGCCGAGGGTACCTATAAGCTCAAAATAGAGGGCTATAACAATGACGGCCTTGTGGTCTATCCGATCCATGTGATGGATGAGAACCAAAAAGTTGATTTTTATGTGCGGAATCGACCTAGCGGTGCAGGAGTGCCCTCGATGTTCTTCGGTGGCGACCTGTATATGGGAGATGAAGATGATAGTTTCACGCGGATGGAGTGGCGTAATACTCCTGGAGCACTTTTGGCTGGCAGAGCGATTGGTGGTCAATGGGATACAGTAGGAACATATTCATTAATCTCTGGGGTGGACAATAAGGGAGCTGGTTCTTTCTGTGCAGTTTTCGGAGCAGATAACAACGTAAGTGGCCAAGGATCAATCGGTGCAGGACAGTTCAATACGGTTTCTGCTCCATCATGTGCAGTATTTGGTCAAGCTAATAATGTAAGTGGGAATTTGTCATTGGTATCAGGATTGGGGAACATCGTAACTGGGGAAAGATGTCTCGTTACGGGAGAAGACAATATCGTGAGGGGCTTTGCTTCCGCCGCTTTTGGAAGGCTAAATGTTGTCGAAGGCAACCTTGGTTTCGCAGGAGGGGGCAATCGCTTACGTGTGAAATCATACTCTGAGATGGCTGTGGGTCGATACAACGATACCTTGACTACGAATACTTTCAACAGCTGGAACTCTGACGACATCCTCTTCGCGGCGGGAAATGGCAGCTCCAATACAGATCGAAACAATGCCTTCACCATTATGAAAAACGGGGAAGCACATTTTCACAAACAAGATCAAAATGAAACTGCCATTCTTCTTGCCCATAGAGATGGCCCGAAATATGGTGGAGACGGTGATTTTGATTTCAACGATAGAGCTAGTCCTTCCCAAGCAGCGGGCTTTGTACTAGAGCATCGTGCAAGCGCCTTCGATACTGAGAGCGGTGGCATCTATGGTGATGGTGACCAAATACACATTTGGTCGCCGGGCGATGGCGATCGTATCCTTGCAGTCCACGATGAGGATGGCATGGCGGGCGGTACGAGTGAGAGGTGGTACATCGATGGGTCCGGCAATCCCAGTTCCCTCGTAGAGGAAAATCCTCAATTCAGTCCACAGCAGCTTACGGATGCCATACGAAAAGTCAAGTCCCTCAGATCCCTCAGTTATATCCGCCCTCAAGAAGTCAAGGACGGCGAAGTGGTCAATAAGAGCGCCAAGCAGCTGCACATCGATCCCAAGTCTCTTCAGAAAATCCTACCAGAGCTCGTAGACACCAAGGATAATGGTCAGCAGTATGTGAAGTACCATGGTGTGACAGTGCTGCTGACAGAAGTGGTGAAGGAGCAGCAGGCCTTGATCGAAAAATTGAGCGAGGAAAATCGTCAATTGAAGCAAGAAAACGATGCTGTCGTACAGAGACTAGAAAAAATCGAGAAGCTCTTGCAAGAGATGGCTGAAAAATAGCTGCGAGGCGGATCAGTATACAAACCTCAGGTCATCAGGACAGTGTCAGGTGCACAATCAAGCTAGGCGTTAAATCGCAGATAATATTCCTAGATAATAAAAAAAAGAAACATGAGATTCCAATCCAAGAAACCAAAGTTTTTTAGCCTCATGGCATTTTTGTTCCTCACCTCGGCAGCCTACTCCCAGCATGGTGCGATCGAGTTGGAAACGACCACAAATTCACCCAAAGCAAAATCGGTTTATGGTAATTCTACACCTATTGCGCATGGCTTTATCGAGGGAGATAGTATACGTGGTGACTATGGTCTACAGTCTGTCACGAAAATCAGTACTGGCGTTTATGAAATTCAGCTAGACAATGGTTTTGTCGATCCACCCGTGGTCCAGACTACCCCTCAGATCGACGGAGTGATAGGTCGAGCAAATACAGTCTACTACAAATACGACGTTTCTTCGCAGACAATAACCATTACCTACGTTCAAGACGTTTTTAGTGGTGATCCCAGTCCCATAGATCGAGACTTCTCGATCGTGGTCTACGGCGCACCGCTCAACTTCGGTTCTGATTGTCCTGCAGTGACCTCGGGCACTGGTTTTGCACAAGCGCCAAATGACCTTCTGAGATTCAATTTTACGGAGGATGACAACTGTGTCACAGATATACCCTTTGCCATTTTAGATCCGACTCCCATTGTAGAAGTCAATGTTGGAGGTTTCGTCGGTGGTGGTACAGATACTGTAGAAGTGAGCGTAGATTTTGCGTCGCCGCATGGTTTTACCAGTTCAGAAACGGTGGATCTGACAAGCTCTGGTACGACACTAGATGTAGGCACATATATCGGGTCTTCTACCACACCCTATGATGTGCAAGTCATCTTGACCTATGATGGAAGTCAGTTTGTGACCGCGCAGGTGAGTATTGTGGCTCTGTAGGGAGATGAAACGGAACTCCCCAGACCCCTCTTGGAAAGAGGGGCTTACAGGTTTTAATATATTGAGTACTTTGTAGCTAGAAAGAATATATAAGAAATGATAATTACTCCCTCTCTTTTAAGAGAGGGTCGGGGAGAGTTCTTGATTTACTGAACTCCCCAAACCCGTCTCGGTAAGAGGGCCTCAGAGTAGTCAATATTTCAAAATCTTTTCAAGATATATCTGCGCGTCATCTTCATTTCTTATTTGTATAAAGAGCATGCCAGCAGGGAGCTCCGTGAGGTCAATAAAATGTGAATTTCCCGTATAGTGAATGGATCGCACGGTTACTCCAGAGATATCGACGATATCAATCAGATAATTTTCCATGACACCCACGATTTCGAAGCGGCCGTCCGTAGGATTGGGCAATAGGCTGATACCCGAGGACTCCAAGAGAACGTCGATATCAGTCAATTCACAATTGGTGTTGTAATAAGCGCATAATATGTGATCCATGCGTGCGATGATAGAGTCAGCTACTGTTTCATCGTAGAAGTCTAGCATATTTTCATATCGTTGACCTTCCCATGTATCCCACCAGTACATGTCATGAACAGCTACAAGGCTCTGAGAGAATGTTTCTAGCTCCGACAAATTCCTCGGGATGATTGATCTGTAGTGTAGAATCCGATCCTTGATGCGAGGATCATGCTCATAGCTATCTAGTATATCTAGCAAAGAGTCTGAGGGAAGTACTCCCCACAGTTCAAATAGTGGTGCGAGATTTTTTCCACTCTCTTGGCTGGAAACATGAATAAAATCATCGTCGCCTATTTTGTATGGATCAAAGTCAGGATCATCGAGACCTTCTTGATAATAATGGCCATTGATATTTCCGAGTGTATCCCAGCCGTATAGCGCTACGATCTCGATATTTCTTGCATATCCGCGAGCTTGATATTGAATGAGGTCTCCCGGTATATTGTATGGATCCCATCCGATCCGCATACCCATCCGGAATGGATGTACCAAAAACCAGTCGATGGCTGCTTGATCTCTTGTGTAATGTTGTGAGCCACAGTACTTGAATGCCTCATCTAGATCATCGCCAAAGAAGATATTCCATGCAGCAGCTTTGGGTATGTGCACATTGGCTTCCACTTCGTCCTTCAGTGTTGGCATATTGTGAAGATGTCCTAGCTCGTGAAATATCCCTTCCACGACATGTCCTCCATTGAAAGTATCTGGATTTTCCATGCGCATAGGGATGGGAATTGGAGCTCCATAGTCAGCTAGAAAAAACATGGGATTCGCCGCAGGAGCGATTGTGAATCCGGCCCAGTTTTGTCGATCCATGAGGAGATATTCGCTTCGGAATCTATCAAGTGGCCTTCCGCTCACAATATTGAAGGCATCCATGCTTTTGTCCCAATTGTCCATGGTATAATCCAGGGTGCTGAAGTCATAGTCTTCTGGTCGAGGAAATGTCCCCATATATTTTGCACTTTCAAATTCTACCCAGCCGGTGTAATTATTTTCGACGTCTTGAATGAAATCTGATAACGATGTTTCGAATCCGGCTTTGGTACAGTAATATGGTGTTTTGACCGCTCCGTCAATTGTGATGGATACAGGCCCGTGATTGGAACCATCTGGTAGGATGATATATAGGCTTCCGCCAAAAGGATTGATGACATGTACAGAAGTGCTATTGATGTCGTAGTCTTTCGAGACTCGAGGAAATCGATTGAATGACTGATTGACTTCAGCGAGATTATTATTATGAGCACCCACTCTGATTTTGATTCCTTGGCCAACCATCGATGTAGGCACGGTGATTTTTACAAGTTCTCCTGCAGCTGCATAGTATCCCATCGGTCGGACCACTCTGGCTTGATCGTTGAGGTGAAATCCGGGATCTGTGTTGTAATCTCCGTCAAGAAGTATTTCCAAATTTTCAACCCGTGGAGCAGATGCGCTGACGGGTCCAGGAAAGACTTCGTGGTCCAGAAAAGAAATTCCTTCCATATTTAGGACATTATCTTCTTCGTATAAATTGTCTGCCATCCACTGCTCCATAATGTACTGGATATTCTGCTCAGGCTCAAATGAGCTTGGCTCGTAGACGTCAAAGTCCTCTACATCGAAGACTGTCCCTCTTTGCATGTCGTAGGTTCTGAGATAGTCTAGTACGAGGGAATCATTGGCTTGATAGGTGTCATCGTCCCAATTGGATATGAAATCCACCGTCAGCATATTTTCTTCCTCCTCAGTCAGAGTCGTATCACCATTCATCTGAGCGATGAATGTCTCTAGTACATTCTGAATTTTTGAAGAGTCTCCAGGAGGAAGTGGATTGTATATTTCCACTTGGTCCACATTCATTTGGGCGAAAGGCCCTTGATATTCATAGACATTATTGTCCAGATCAGTACCAAGATAGATTTCCTGGGTATTAAGACTCTTTTTCAAGGAGTCTATGGTGAAGTCTGGATTGAAGTATCCGGTGACGACTGTATTGTTGAATATATATTCGATGTGTGGATCGACAGCATCGAGGTAGAACTTCACCGTGAGATCCACCCAGTCGCCAACTTCAGCTGTATTATTGAGTAATATGTCAAGATGTGTGTCTAGGCCACCATCGTCATAGGTGCCTGCGCCATAGGTAGCAATCAGGTTAAAAGTCTCACTCTCAAAGTACGGTCCGAAGTACAGATCAAAACCTTTATCTCTGAGATCTCTGAGTTTATTACTGATGATGACGCGCCGTCCGACGCCCGTTTCACCATTGTATGGATTGGTCACATGATCGTCTGTGATCTTGAAACGCACAGAATATCCAAAGGTCTGGGTGGGATCTATGGATTCGTGTACAGCATCTGGCAGTATTGCATATTCGTCGGCATCAAATTGTAGAACTTGGGCGTCATCATCGGTCAAAAAAGAGCTGCTGCCAAAAAAGACAGCGTCGTTTCCAGAGATCGAATCTGATAGATCTGTGTCAAAATTGTAGCTGGCAATCTGTGCTTGGGTCTGGATGGTCAGGGTAATGCAGAATGTAAGGAAGAGGTACTGTCTTTTCATGATATTCTTGATTTGGTGGCTTCGCTGGCAGCGAAATCAAGAATAGAACACGGAAGATGAGGATTACCCTACTAGAGATATATTGGTGGAGGATCTTTTCTGTAGATGTCTCAGTGTAGCAAGCTGCATGAGAGTAGCGCTTAGGCAGGATGGCTTAGTCCTGATTGGTAAAGCTTATCACTGCCTCAAAAAACTCTTCCCTCATTTTATCTGCATCAATGCTGGAATAAAAGTGTATGTCTCTATTTCCATGATCTTTAGAAGTGCGAACTACTTTGGTGGAAGTCCATTCTGGAAATATGATGGCTTGGATCAAGGCGAGATCCCAGATGATCCGTTCTTGTCGTCCGCCATCAAGATGATCAAACCAACGATCGAGTAAGAGTCTAGATAAGTTGTTTTGTGCTGGAAGTATTTTGGCAGTCTCCTCGTAGTTGAATGTCATTGCGGCTGCGACATTGACGGGCATGACGTGCATCTCCGCATCGGACAGGAGTAAGATCTCAACTGCTTGCTGATCCATCATGCAGTTAAAGTCTTGTCTTTTAAATATTGCTTGATCAAAATCGTAGCTCGTACCTAGCCAATACAGCTTGATCTGAGAAGAGATGCTCGGGTCGATGTAGATGGCAGATGCTACATTGGTGAGAGCACCAAGGGCTATGATAGAGAGCGATTCATTTTCTTCTAGCGCCTTGACTTCTTCGATGATTTTGTATGCTGCGGCGGAGTGCTGGGCCATATCTCCCCAGTCATACATCCTATCTGCGCCACCTCTTCTGGTCAGTATATCGAGTCCCATTTCTCCTAGGAGGACTTGATTGAGGCGATGACTATTTTCCATGGTATTTGGTATAGCCCACTGACTTGCTTGCCACTGCGTCGCATTGAGACTGACAATGTCCCAGCTAGGCTCGATCAATGCCCTGACAAGAGCATAGTAGTCGTCTACCTCGTTGCCGGTGTCAGCATCTAGGATGAAGCGCTCATTCTTTACGGTCTGTGCTGATAGATGCTGGGTTGTCAGTAGGGCAAATGAGAGGATTACTATGAAGAATTTAGGATGCAATATTCTAGGCATTAAAAATCTGGGTAGTGCACAAGCTAGAAAAACGAAATCAATTTTCTATTCCTAAAAATCAAAAATCAAAAATCAAAAATATCACTCACCCATCTCGGGCAGCTGCTTCAAGATACTCGCAAGCTTCATCGCAATCGCGGAGTCACCATCCATCTTAATTCTACCCTGAATAAATGCCGTGGTCACATCCAATTTCTTAGCAGCGATTTTCATCAAGTACTTTTCTTGGATGCGTACATGGACGTCATGAGATTTTGATTCTCCTTTCCTCACTGATCCAGGTGGCTTCGAGAGATTCAATTGCCAATGCTCGAGGCCTGCGGCGGTCTTTACCTCAAAGAGAAATAGTCCCACACTTTTCTTCAAAAAGTCTGGATGATCCTTAAGATGTTTCCTGATTTTGAGGAAGAATTTTTCGGTGTCAGACTTTTGGGCGACAGCCTTACTTGCAGTTTTCTTCTTTTTCTTGTCTTTGTTTTTGGCGTAAGCCAGGATATCCTCTTCGAGGGCATTGGCTTCATCCAAGATGTAATCTGAAAATATCTTAAGATCTGGCATTGACTTCGCGTCACTAGTGGGACTGATCGTCAGCTTACCATTGTAGCTGAGTACTGTGATGATGAGTCCCATGCCGTCAATGATCGGCGCCATACCCATGATTGAGTGTAGCTGATTGCCATGCATGTAGATCGGCATTTGAGGCCCGGGGACATTGGTGATCACGACATTGAAGACTGGCTTGTGCAGTTTGCTCAGATTATATCTCGAGTAAAATCTGGCTGCTTGATTTGCAATGCCAAATGGTACTGCTTCTGCAATATTGGATAAGGTCTTTGCTCCTACGGCTCCTTGATAGGTTTTACCCTTGATCGTATTGTCGTAGATAGTCTCAAGGCGTTCGATGCGATCGTCAACATTGGTCGCTAGCTGCACTAGCATAGCTGACAGATTATTGCCCAGCTTGGTGCCACCGCCACTCTTATTGGTCGATACAGGTACCATCGCCACGAGAGGCTTTTTGGGGAGCTTATTTTTTTCTTCGAGATATCTTTTGAGTGCACCACTACAGATGGCTAAGATGATGTCATTGAGCGTAGTGCCCATGAGATTTTTGAGCTTCTTCACACGCTCCAGTTCAAGAATGGTGGTATTCCACTTCCGCTGAGCGGATATGATCCCGTTGATTGGCGTCTTTGGAGCAGTGAATGGAGCTGTCGGAAGATCGAGATGCTGCGCTCTAGTGAGAAATCCTGCTTTGACAGTTGCAGTCACGGCTTCCTTGATGAGCTTTGGAAGTTTCAGAGGCTTTTGCGCAAAGCTGAAGGAGCTCTTCATGATGAGTGCGACATCATTGGGCAGTGGCTCAGGCTTATACTCGCGTGGCTCTTTGATAGGGCTGGGCTCAGGAGAAAAGTCAAATAAGATGCCGAGCAATCCTGCACCACCCATGCCGTCGATGGCGACATGATGAATCTTACTGATAATAGCAACACTGCCAGGCTTGACTTGAGATAAATTGTCTAGTCCTTCGACAAAGGTGAATGACCAAAGCGGCCTGGACTTGTCCAGTGGTTCACTGAAGATTTTTGACGCAAGTCTTCTCAGTCTCTTCCAGTCATTAGGCTTAGGTAAGGCGACATGATTGAGATGCATGTCAAGATCAAAGTTGGGATCGTCTACCCAGTAAGGATAGTCGATACTCATCGGCACTTGGATCAAACGCTTGCGCAACTTGGGTACTTGATGGATTTTGCTGGCAATGATCTTCTTGAAGGTGCTGAAGTCTAGTGAGCCTTCGATGATGCCGACTGCACCGATGTGCATAGGACTCGTCGGAGAATCGACGTAGAGAAAGGTGCTGTCCATGCCTGTGATGGGTTCCATCTCAGGGAGGTCAAACTGATCGAGGAGTTTATTGCTCAATGTTCCTGGCTTTAGCCTAGAAAATTAAGCACTCGTGGATACAAACAGCTCTTCCCAGCGACTATTTCGTGTAAATGCGCGCCAACTGTCTTTGGTATGTTGCAGTCGGTCTTGGATGATGTGTAGTACAAGCGGATTGACTCCTAGGCCGAGATGGCTTCCTCGTACTTGGATATTTTGATGGATGGCGTCTTCTTCTTCGAGGCAAAGCGCCCAGGGTACGACGCCATCTTCCTTGGAGTAGATGGCTGTGGTAGGGACTGGAGCGGGCTCTGGAAAACTGGCCAAAAGCTCTTCATCTATACTCTCTGTGACCTTGTTGCGTGTCAGAAGATCGTACATCCATTTGGCATTGTTGGCTTTTGCGACTCCTTGTAGTGGAGTGCCCATCACGATGACTTGTCGGACGAGCTCGGGATGTCTCTTGGCTAGCTCTCTGGCATAGATGCCACCGAGACTCCAGCCGATGAGGCTCACGGGTGTCCCATGTCGGCGATGGATGCGCTTGAGCTTGGCGATCATAAGATCGATATACTCGACATGAGCATAGTTGCGGCCTTCGCCCCAGCCGTAGACTTTGTAGCCGAGCTTGTGGATGAAACTCCGGAGAGGTACAGTCGACAGATCCGTCGCCATGAATCCTGGTAGGATCAGCACGGGATGGCCGTCACCTGAGGCTGCCTCACGATTGATCAAGCGATAAGGAAGATAAAATCCTAGCTCTACAGCCGCTCGCAGCCCTTCTGTGAGGCCGTACAGCAGCGAAGGCCGCTTGACCTCTTTGTCTTCTAGTTTGTGTGCACCCACGTGTCTGGTTTCGACTTCACTAAGATAACAAAATGTATATCTCCCTGGTTCACGAAGCACAAAAGGCCCAGACCAATTGGTCTGAGCCCCTTGTCATGTTCGGTTAAGGATAATTTGTTTCAGCCTAGGAGTGATTAGTTCTTGCTGAAAGTTGTCTTGAATTTCTTCTGTCCTTTGACAACTTGATTTTTGACAGCTTCCAATGCTTTGAAAGTGATGTCAGTCTGCTTTTCCGTGAGCTCAAGTCCGCTTTTGATCGCTTTTTCGGTGAGCTTCTGCCACTTCTGACCAGCAGCGAATCCCTCATCTACGAGGACTTCTGTTGTCTCTAGGACGAAGTTGTTGACAGACTTCACTGTGTTCTTTATAGAGTTCAATGTCTTTTTGCTAGCTGTTTTTGTAGCCATGATCTTGCGATTTATTGTGTTCTAGATGATTACTTCTTTGTGATTGTCTCAGCAGTTTTCTTGGCAGTAGCTTCGACTTTGGTAGCAGCTTTTTTGACTTCAGTCTTTGCTGTTTCGGCAGTCTTCGTGACTTTGGCCTCTACTTTCTTGGCAGCAGTTTTTGCTTTCGCTGTAGTCGTCTTTGCTGATTTTTTTGCCGTAGCCGTGGCTTTCTTTGCCGTTGCTGTAGCCTTTTTCGCTGTGCTCTTCGCCGTTGTTTTTGCGGTTTTTGTAGCTCTTTTTGCTTCAGCAGATCCAGTAGCGATCGCTTTGTCTACTGCAGATTCCGCTTTCTTGCTGAACTTCTTGACAGCATCAGTTGCATCTTCGATAGTATCTTCTACACGATCAGCTACATCTTCAGCGATTTTTGAGATTCTCTTCTTCGCAGTCTCGACCTGCTTTGTGATTCCGAGTAGCTTCTGCATTCTTTTGCTACCAGTCTGGATCTGATCGTAGATGTTCTCTACAGAGTCAAAGATGATCTCGACTTGCTTCTCGACCATTGGCTCAGACTTCTTGATCGCTTTGGCAGCGACTTTCTGATATTTCTCAGCAGTAGTGACTGTTCCAGTGATCACGTCTTCAGTGATCTCTAGGACATTGCTGTGGAGTTTTGTGACAGTATCAAGGACCTGAGTTCTTCTCTTCTTGAGTCCTTGTAGTGATGTTGTTTGACGTGCCATGATATACGTTTTAAGCGTGTTTTTTGTAATTGATGACACAAAGATTGGTAGGGCTAGTTACAGATGAGTTACAAGGGAGGGATTTTTGATTTTTGATTTAAGATTTCAAAACTCATCTTCTCTGAGTCGGGAAATAGCCGGTGAATCTGTGAGGCGCTAATCCTCCTCGATACCTCTGGTACTGTTGTCACTGATAGTTGATTTTGGATTTCTTGATTCATAGCACATTGACTTGTCCCGCAAATCAAAAATCAAATATCAGAAATCACTCAATCGCCCCCTCAACCCTTCTTCAGTGCCGCCGTTAACTTAGGCACGACATCAAAGAGATCTGCACAGACACCATAGTCCGCGGCCTTGAAGAAAGGCGCTTCTGGGTCTTTGTTGATCACCACGATGACTTTGCTGCTGTTGACACCTGCGAGATGCTGGATGGCACCTGAGATACCGATGGCAAAGTAGAGATTGGGACGGATGGCGACACCTGTCTGTCCGACATGCTCATGATGAGGTCTCCAGCCGGTATCTGCTACTGGACGACTGCAAGCCGTCGTAGCTCCTATTGCATCGGCTAGCTCTTCGATGATTCCCCAGTTTTCTGGTCCTTTCATGCCTCTTCCGGCACTGACGACAAGCTCTGCTTCTGGTAGCGGGGCACGCTCACTTGAGAGGGTATCTTGCCCGATGACCTTGACACCAGGAGCATCTACGGCTACTGAGATCGCTTCAGTTGCTCCAGCTGCTCCTAGCTCTTCTGGCTTGATGGTGTTACCATTGATGGACATAACCTTGGTGTCCCCACTGAGAGAGTAGTGTGCGATTGCCTTGCCGGAGAATGTTCCAGAAGTCACCACGATTGAATCACCCTCAACTTTTGGCAGACTTGAGGCGGCAGATATACAAGCAGCATCCAGCTTGACAGCTACCCTGCCGAGGAGTGTTTTGGCGGAAGCCGTATCACTCATCAGCACCACCTTGGCACCGATCTGCGATGCCGTGTTGGCGATGGCGGATGAGTAGCTCTGACTATCAAAGTCTCCCAAGCCGTCTGCATTGAGTGTATATACCTTGTCTGCTCCGTAAGTGCCAAGTGCACTGGTGTCAGCATTTCCGATGACCAGCGCTGCACACTCTGTCGAGAGCATGTCTGCTGTTTTCTTTCCGTAGGTGACGGCTTCGAGGATATTCTTCTTGAATTTGCCGTCTTTATGTTCTACGTATACGAGTACCATATCTATCGTGTTTTGGGCTGGATTAAAGGACTTTGGCTTCTTCTTTGAGGAGTCTGACGAGCTCTTCCATGTTGTCAGGATCAATCATCTTGATATCTCCCTTCCCCTTTGGAAGCTCATACATGCTGACCACAGCATTATTCTTGGCTTCGCCAGGGCTGACGACATTGATGGGCTTTCTTTTGGCCATCATGATGCCGCGCATATTCGGGATGCGTTGTTCGGCAAGGCCTTTCGCCGCGCTCAGGACGAATGGTGTTGGGACCTCGACCGTTTCTGTACCACCTTCGATATCTCGCTTGATCGTTGCGGTATTTCCAGATACATCCATGTGGCTTGCGTAGGATACGAATGGAAGCCCAAGATATTCCGCCAGCATAGAAGCCGTCATGCTACCATTGTAGTCTATAGATTCTTTCCCACAATAGACTATGTCATATGCGCCGTCCTTGGTGGCGTCAGCGATCATTTTGGCGACAGCCATAGCACTGCTCGGCTGAGCATCTACTCTGATCGCATCATCTGCTCCGATGGCCAGTGCCTTGCGAATAACAATATCGTTTTCTGCTCCACCTACATTGATGACAGTGACTGTACCGCCTTGCGCTTCTTTGAGTTCTAGGGCTCTGACGAGAGCGTACCACTCATCGTATGGATTGAGGATGTAGTTGAGCCCATCCGTCTGTATGTCAGTACCATCGCCGTTGAGAGCTATGTTGGCAGTGGTCTCTGGAGTCCTGCTGATGCAGACCAATTGTTTCATAGTGACTGTGTCTTTAGTTTGATTTCAGGCGCAAAAATCGCTTTTTTGTACAACTGTACAAATTTTAAGAAAGTTGAGATTTTTGACGCTTCCTTCAGAGACACCTGGTGTGAAGTTGCACTACAATTTAAGAAACTTATGTCTCAATATTCCCTTATTATCCTGTAATTCAATGATGTATATCCCGGATGGTAGTTGATCCACAGTGACAGTGCTGACGTCTTGAAATTGCGCCAAGACGCTTCCAGAAAGGCCGTAAATCCTTCCAGAACTAGGCTCAGTGAAGTTGATCTGATTGTCTACAGGATTTGGGTTGATGGCTTTCGCCAAAATGTTCTGGTCCTCAATCGTAGACATGGTGAAACAGTCGAGGTCGATGACTTTTTGCCACAAGGCACCTGCCAGATTATTGTCGGCAAGATTATCTGTAGCGTTGCTACCTTGCCGGACCAAAACCATATCCATCTCCTGCGAGATGCTCAGTACTTGCCCTTGAAATCCAATGGCCGTGATAGCATCTTGCGGAGCATCAGGCATCAATGAGCCATCATAGACAGTACGGTCAAGTGGGACCATATAAGAGTCGTAGCCGTTGAGCCACCAGAGATAGCCATAGCTCTCATTGAGGTCTTGTGATGGGGTAGTCATATCCTTGAGGTAGGCTGTGTCCTGCATGATCTGCTCTTGATCCCATGAGCCATCAGCTTGCATCAGTAGGCCAAACCGAGCCATATCTCGTGCTGAGCTGAAGGCAAAGGTTCCCTCTTCTTGGACTCGCCAATCGGTACGCGACATGCCAATTTTATCAAATAGCCTTGAACTACTGAAACTATTGATGTCCTCCTCACTTGCTGCTTCTAATACATCTTTGGTCAGATTGTAAGGTCCTTGGTGATAGGCCCATCTGACTCCCGCGGGCTGCTGGAAAAACAAGCAAGTCGGATCTGTACAAAGCCAAAAGAACTCATTGAGGCCAGTGCTCATGGAAAGCTGATGTCGCACGAGGATCTTGTCTTCTTGATTGATGGGGGCACTGGTCCAGCGGCCAAGGTAGTCTGAGACTTTGTCCTCGATATCGAGCAAACCTTCTTGCTGTGCCAGTCCCACCAGAAAGGCTCTCAAGCTCTTCCCGGCACTATACCAGATCCAGCGATCAGTCGTGTCATGACCATTGTAGTAGCCTTCCATTACAATCTTACCTCCTTTGAGTAGGACGAAGCTCTGAGAGTTGTTTCGCTCCAGCCACTCATGGAAGGCGTCAATGCTGTCTTGACACCAATTGTACTCTGAGACAGGATCAACGGTCTCCCAAGTGTCGCCATCAGTAGGCGGGAAGTAGAGCTGAGCTTCAAGCTTTAAGCCTAGGAGTAGCACGATGCTGACGCAGAGTATGGATAGCAATGATCGATGAAGCATGATGGAGCCTTTCATTAAATATAACAACAGATAGGAAAGCCACGCGAACTACCGCGACTTCAATGATTAGATGCTTCACTCGGCCAAAGGTTGGGATAAGAAGAAGGTTTTTTCACGAGATACCGAGCTGGCGCTCAAAAGCTGTTCCTTTCCCATCCGAGAACACGATATGTCGTTCACTCACTTAGTCAATCAACCGCTCAATCACTGCTTCGGTCTTAGCTTCTTTTCAGATACCGACATGACGATCGATCGACTGATATTCGAGCTTTCCCCGAGCAATGGATTGCGATTCAAAGAGATGGCATCTGCCTCGAGAATGATATTCTTGATGTTATCGGCTGGAAAAGTATCGATGTTCTTGACCTTGATATGACGTATGAGCTTTCCTCTGCCTTCCAACGTCACAGCATGTGATCGCAGTTCGGCTCCTCGATTAAATCCCAGATTGACATGCCCAGAGTAAAGAGCAATATGGCAAAAGGCATCTTTGAGAACCTCAGACCTCGAGTAGGCAATGGCCAGAGCGTTGTAGTTGTCCCAGATGAGTTCATTGGCTTCGGGCACAAGCTCAATGATGTACGCTCTGAGATAGAGTGCTATATCCTGGATCTTTGGATCATAGGCCTTGATGAACTGGAGAAGATCTGAGTGTGGATCCATATCAATCGACTTATTGGTACTCTGCTATTTGCGCTAGCAGTTCTTCGGATCTGAAGATAGGATCCCACTCGGGACCTGAAGACAAAGCTTGACGAAGTTTTGATTCTCGTGGTGCGTGTTTGACCTTGTGGTACATCCAAAAGGCAATAGCGGCAAGCAATACGAAAATGATAAGATGTACACCACCGTAGAGAGCTGGATCTTCTTTGACGGCATCAAGGCTCATCCAGCACACACTCCAGAAGGGTAATTGAAATATGGCTAGGTGTAGGCTTTGGTAACTTGAGATCTTCAGTCTAGAGAGAAGCTTTTGGGTTGGTAGCACTGCATCGGCTCTCTTGACTTGCGCTATGAGATGAAGATGGTAGAAGTATTTGGTCAAGGTCAGGATCGTGAGTATTGCAATACATCCAAATCCGATGGCTACGAAGGGGGCGCGAGCCCAAATGCCAATTGTAGTGATTGCGATGAGTAGCAGGGTGTAAGGTATACCGAGTAAGACAGCTGTCCACATAGGTCTTTGAGTTTTTTGCATTTGTGCGTCGATTTTTTGTAGGGTGATAGCGATTGCCATGTCTTTATTGAGTTTGAGACCTGATTGAAGATTTTTATTTTGGGAAGCCCAGAGTTTGTTCCATTCTTGCTGTTCCATGATTTATGATTTGAGTTGACGGAAGCGTTCTTTCAATTTCTGTTTGATTCTAGAGATCTTGGTCGTGATATTGGTCTGACTCGTATCGAGGATTTCTGCGATTTCCTCACTAGATAGTCCTTCTAGATGTAGGATAATGAGTGCTCGGTCTATTTCTCTCAACTCTCGGATGAATCCCTGTAGCAGTTCAATCTTCTCATTGGATTCCTGCTGTGCTTTGGATTCACTAGCTGGTTCGATCAGGGGTGTCAATTGGGTCGTCTTTAGCTTCCTCTTATCTCGGCGGTAGTGGGAGATTGATACATTAAGTGCGATGCGATAGATCCAAGTGGACCATTTGTACCGCTCGTCATAGCGATCTAAGCTGCGCCAGATCTGGATGGAGATCTCCTGAATGAGATCTTGAAGATCAGTCTCGTCATGGCAATAGCCGCGGGCCACCTTATAGATCAGTAGCTTGTGATCATCTAGAACTTTCAGAAAGATTATCTCCTTTTTGAGCACTGAGTTTCTCTTTACCCTATGATTCGAAGAAATATTGGAATTGTCACAAGCTCTTCAAAATTTATTTGTTGAGCGCCTCCATACTTTTCCAGCCCTATATCCGCCGGAGTTTTTTTAGTATGGCATCCATCAATCCATTTTCCAAGCCTTGGTTACTCATGGCGGACTGCAGAACTGATCTGGCTTCCATCACTTGCTCAATGATTGCCTTGGGATTTTTGATGGTATAGGCTTCAGCGATCGTGAGTAGATCATCTCGTGTGATCCCGTCTCGCTTCCCATTGATCGATAGTGCTCGATTGACCTTCTTGAAGTTGTAGAGTGGATTGAGGGCCATGGTGAGATCATATGCCGGTGAGAGACTCCATCGATCGCGCTCAGGATCATAGATGAAGGCATGATTCTTCAAGTGATCATCTGTATTGCGAAATACCACATTGAACACCATGCGCTTGAAGAGCTCGGTCATCTGTCGATGAGATATCTGTAAGTAGGAGCAAAGTTTGAAGAGGTTTTCATAGCTGGAGTGTCGCGCTCGCTGAAAATCCCATCCCGTCATTCCACTTGCCGTGAGGATATGGACCTTTTGCCCAGCTTGCCGATCAAAGCGTAAGGTAGCGAAGTGTCGATCATCGATCAGCTTGGAGTCCATCATCTCGATACCGACGGATCTCGCAGTGAGGTAGTAGCAATACTCTACGATCTCTCTGGGATAGCTGCTTTCTTCGTTCAGAGCAAGCTTGACGAGATAGTGATGGTAGCTATCGGAAGTCTCCAGATCTCCCGGGATGATGTTGCCAGATTTCTTGTGCTCTGAGATAATGATCTTGGGCCGTGCTCCACCTGCCGAACTGCCGATCTTGAAGATATTGATCAAGGCCTGTGTCTCTAGTTGCCCAGCAGTCTGTCCTTGCTTCATATCCATGACTTGCTGCAGGATATCTATGATCTCATCGAGCTCTATGGTATCTGTGCGAGGCAGCTCTTTGGATGGGAGATACTCTAGTGCGCCGATACCTCGATCCGCTATGTAGGCGAGCTGCTCGAGGATGGAGATTTCTTCCTTATCGGATTGATTCATCCATGTCTTGAAGATGATGTTGCCAAAGCGATCTGGTAGCGAGTCTGCAATCTGTGGTGGTAGTCCTTTGAAGCTTCCGCCAAAAAATTGATCGAAAAGCTGTATCCCTTCTTTGGGTCTGATGATGCCAGTATCTGGGAAGATTTGCTGTGCCTTTGGGTCATTCCATATCTCTGGATGGTACTGAAAGGACGTCATGGCACGGTCAAGATCCAGGCCTATGCGCCCGATCTCTCTGCCATGTAGCACTACTCGTATGACATCATAGTTGGCCATGGGTCAATATAGGGATTGCGTAGAGTCGTATTTTCTACCGGAAGAATGTAGCTGCTGGAACAACTCATGCAATAGACCGAACTCCTTAAGTGCCTTGAGCAAGGTGTCGATCGTGAAATTTTGTCCAGCCTCTAGATGCTGTATGGCGTAGCGAGAACTTCCGATGCGTTCCGCTAGCTCACTTTGACTCATCTTGGTCGATTTACGGATTTTACGCACTTGCTGACCGATTTCTGCTCGGACATCTTTGATTTCAAGAATATCAAACATAATGACTGTTATAATCAACTAAAATAAGATTTATATCCTATTTGTAATTTATAACAGTCTCTAAATATGAATAGTTCTGCTTGTATGAGATGTTTGATTGATATATCGACTGATATAACAGTCAATTACTGATAAATATAGATTTTATGACATTTATATCAGTCAATATGTTGAAAATGATAGGAGCTTTTGCTTCGCCATGCTTCACCACTCCGCAAGATGCAATCTGGAAATTCAGCATGGTGCACCGAGTCTGGAAACTTCTGAGTCTCAAGACATAGTCCGGCATGACTGCCATAGAGTGATCCTCCTTTGCCCAGAATCGCTACATCTACTTCATTGTGTGTGAAGAGCTGTAGCCCTGGCTCAGTCGTCGATACATCCATCTGTATGCCACTTGTCTCGGACCAGAGTCGAGCGACTGGTCGGTATGTATCTTCCGTCCCGTCTAGGACAAAATTGTGATCGTAGCCATTGCATAGTCTGAGCTGTGGATCATCTTTAGAAATCTCACTCAAGACGCGCTTGCCATGGCGAAAATCAAAAGCCGTATCGGCTACTCGATACATACTTCCCGTCGGGATGAGCATTTGGTCGATTTCTGTGATCGCCTCTGCCTGTATCTGAAGATGATGCTGAGATACGGTAGAGGTGCCATCCAGATTGAAGTAGCTGTGGTTGGTCAAGCATATGGGTGTGTCTTGATCACAGATGGCTTCGTAAGAGATGGTGAAGCTGCCCTGATCATCTAGCTCGTAAATGCATCTGACATCAAGATTACCAGGAAAGCCTTGATCTCCATCAGGACTGTGAAGATGCATCACCAGCGTATCACCCAGGATTTCTCCTCTCCAGATCTTTCGATCAAATCCTATGGGTCCACCATGAAGATTGTGCTTTCCATGATTTGCGGTAAGCGAATATTCTCGACCATTCAACTCAAAGCTCGCTCCCTCGATGCGATTGGCATAGCGACCGATACAAGCGCCGAAGTAAGGATGATCTCCCAGATACTCGTCAAGTGTATCAAATCCAAGCACACAGTCTAGCCATTGACCTCTGTGATCTGCAACATAGATATTCTTGACAATTGCTCCGTACTCGATCACATGAACCCTCATTCCAGAGCTATTTGTCAAGACAAACTCTTGGATGATTCGATCACCCATTTGGCCGAAAGGCCTGATCTCAATCCTACTCAAGCTCTAGCCGTTGAAATACAGATACGCTGCAATAATCAGTACGACAACGAGAATTGACATCAGCACATCTTTCATCGTGTAGCTTGCCTTGGTGTCTTCGATGTTCTCCGCAGTCACCGTGCCAAAAGTGAGACCCTTGATCTTTTCATATGATGGCGCTTCGGTAGCATAGCTGACAGCGATCATAGTAATCGCACTGACGAAAAAGATGATCAGACTGTAATACTGGAAGAAGATATTATTCATCACCCAGAAGAAACTTCCTTCCTCATAGCTATGACCCGATAGCGTGACCGGCGTGTCGATGAAAAGTCTGAAGAGACCAAGCGCAAATCCTACAAGGAGTGCAGCGAGACAACCTTTGGCATTGAGCCTCTTATTGAAGATGCCAAAGAAGAAGACAACAAAGATTGGCGGTGCCAAATAGGCTTGGACACCTTGTAGATAGTCATATAGACCCCGACTTCCTTGGATCACAGGGATCCATAGCAGACCGATGACGATCATGACGCCAGTGGCGATACGACCGATACGTACGAGATCTTTTTCAGAAGTATTGGGCTTGAACTTGGAGTACAAGTCCATTGTGAATAGCGTAGAAGAGGCATTGAAGACTCCAGCTAGCGAACTCATGAGTGCCGCGAGAAGCCCAGCTACCACGATGCCTCGGATTCCAATCGGTAGGATGCTTGCCACCATCAGAGGAAAAGCCTGCTGTGCATTGGCCGCAATCATATTGCCATCAGCATCCAACAGACGATTGGCTATCTCGGGAGACTTACCACTCGCTGCTAGTGCAAAGCAGATGATTCCTGGTATGATGAAGATAAATACTGGAAGGAGCTTGAAGAATGACGCAGCTATGGTGCCGCGTCTCGCTTCTGTCAGATTGGCTGCTCCAAGCATCCTCTGTACGATATATTGATCGGTGCACCAGTACCACATACCGATGATCGGAGCACAGATGAGCATGCCAAGCCATGGATAGTTACTATTGAAATACCAGGCCATCTCTGTATCTGTCTTCACGGGGGCCCATGTACCATCCATGCCTTCTGGTACAAGTGGTTTCCATAGATTAAACATTTCAGAACCAGCAATACGCTTGAGTTCGCCCCAGCCACCGAGAGCCTCCAGGCCAAACCATGTCACTAGTGCAGATCCCATGATGAGTATCACAGACTGGATAGCCTCTGTGTAGGCAACTGCTTTGAGCCCTCCAACCATGGTGTAGAAGCCAGTCAGCAAGATCACCAATATCGATCCAAGCCAAAAACTATTGAGGCCGAGGAAGTTGACATCTGGCATCAGGACGCCAAAGACGATCCCGCCGGCAAAGATTCCTACCGCCACTTTGGTCAATACATAAGCTACCAATGAAATGACAGAAAGTACCCAGCGAGCAGTGCTATTGAAGCGCTTCTCGAGAAACTCTGGCATCGTGTAGATCTTGGATCTCATGTAGAAGGGAGCGAGGACCCATCCGAGGACCAAGAGACACCAGGCATGCAACTCATAGTGCGCAAGAGCGACACCATCTGTAGCACCAGATCCTGCGAGACCCACGATATGCTCGGACCCAATGTTACTCGCAAATATGGATGCCCCCACGACAAACCAGCCCAGATTACGACCTGCAAGGAAGTAATCGTCAGAGGTCTGTTCATTTTTCTTCACCACGCGGAAAGCGATGAAGAGGATCACAGCGAAATAAAGGAAAATAAGAATGTAGTCAATCGTATGTAGTGGCGTCATATGCTCAACTGATTTTTGGTGATGCAAAGTAGCTAAAAGCTAAGAGTCCACCAAACCTCAGATTTACCATCAGAAGACTGGATCCACATCTACCACAAAGCGTACGGAGCGATGATCTTTCTGGTCTTTGAGGACGTCAAGTTCGTATTGCATCTTCTGGCGTAGGTGCTTACTATGGCTTGCTGACTTGGGCAGCTTGATCAAAAACTGATAGATGTAGCGATTCTTGATTCGCGGGATGGAATTGGGCGCGATCTCTGTGACCCAAGGGCCAAATTCGTGTTGGAGATTTTTGATGAGCAGCTGAGTCGTATTGTAGGCTTGCAAGGCCTTGACATGCATGCCACTGACTCTGATCAGTCGTACATATGGCGGATAGGAAAATTGCTGTCGTTGGCCCATCTCTGCCTCTACAAATGAGCTGTAGTCATCTTCTTGTAGCCAGTTGAAGATCGGATGTTCAGGTCGCATGGTCTGGATCAGCACTTTCCCTTGTTCCTCTCGTCGACCAGCGCGACCGGAGACCTGCATAAAGAGCTGATAGGCTCTCTCATTGGCACGGAAATCGGGGAAGTACAAAGCTTGATCTGCCATCAATATCCCGACCAGTGCTACATGATCAAAATCTAGTCCCTTGGTGATCATCTGGGTGCCGACCATAATCTGAGACTCTCCATAGCTAAATCTGTCGATGATCTCTTGAAATGCTTTTTTGCCTCTAGCAGTCTCATAGTCCAGTCGCTCGACATTGACACTAGGAAAGATCTCTGCCAATTCTTCGACGATCTTCTCCGTACCAAAACCACTCATCCGGAGGAGCTGACCCTGACACTTGGGACAGGACTCAGGGATGACAATCTTGTAATTGCAAAAGTGGCACTGCGCATTGTTGCGATACTTGTGCACAGTGAGACTCACATCACAGTTGACGCACTCAGCTCGCCAGTCGCATCGACTGCAAAGAAGTAGCGGTGCATAACCACGCCGATTTTGAAAGAGGATGACTTGCTTTTTGCGCGAAAGCGCTGACTGAATCTCGTCAAGCATGCGCTGTGAGAAGATCTCCGTCTTAAAGTCCAGTGGTCTATCCTTTTGCAGATGGACTAGCTCTATACGGGGTAAGATTGCTTTGCCATGTCGCTCTGGCATCTCGATCTTATGATACTTGCCTTCTTGGACATTGCCCAGGGACTCCATGCTCGGTGTAGCGGTGCCCAGGATGACCTGTGCCTCATGCAGATGTCCCATGACCACAGCGATGTCTCGACCATTATATCGTGGTGCAGGATTCTGTTGCTTGTAGGAGCTATCATGTGACTCATCCACGATGATCAGTCCAAGGTCTTGGAAGGGGAGAAAGACGCCTGATCTTGCTGCAAGTACTACAGGGAATCCCGATTGGACTAGCTTCCATGCATCTACGCGCTCTTGAGGATTGAGTCTGGAGTGGTAGCTGATGATATCACCTCCGAAGACTGCTCTCAGTCTCAGCTCAATCTGGGTGGTGAGTGCGATCTCTGGTAAGAGGTAGAGTACTTGTCTGCCACTTGCTAGGCAATCCCTGATTTTCTCGATGTAGACACGTGTCTTTCCACTACCCGTCACGCCATGTATGAGTACAGGTTTGCGATCTTCAATCGCATTGAGCTCAGCATAAGTCCTGCGCTGTTGATCATCAAGTTCGCCAGGTGCTGCAGCTTTGATATCTGTGCTGAGTAGCCGATTGATCTGCTTCTTCTCGATATAAAGCAATCCTCGATCTACAAGAGATCGAACGTGCGTACGAGAGCAACCCGACACGGCCAGGAACTTTCGCAAAGGCAACTTGTCTCCTTCTTCTTTATACTGGAAAAATTGCAGCAGGCAGTCGGTCTGCGCAGGCGCTCTCTGCAATTGGTCAAACATGTGATCAAAATCGATGAGATTCCGATAGTCATCTCCGATATGGAGCCACTCTTCTACACGTGGACGATAGCGATCCTTGATTTCTTCTTTGAAGATGAGAATGTTCTTGAACACCAATTTTTCAAGTACCGGGAAGACGTTCTTCTTCTGAAGGATCAGCCGTGCGTCTTCCAGGCTGATTTGCTGTCTTACTTGCAGGGCCTCTGTGATCAGATATTCATCTTCCGTCAGTTCGTCGATGTCTGCTTGATCTATATTTTCGTTAGCGATCAGTACGGATTCGCTATTGAGCTTGAAGATGGATGGCAATGCAGCAATCATGACTTCGCCTAGGCTGCATAGATAGTAGTCAGCGATCCACTGCCAGAGCTCGAGTTGCTGAGAGTTGACCAGTGGCTCTTCATCTAGGATGGTGAGGACGGACTTTGTCTTGATCAGCGGATTATTCTCTGTGTTGACATCCGCTACGATCGCTCCATAATGTCTACGTCGTCCAAATTGTACCTCGACGCGACAACCGACAGACACCTGGCCGAGCTCTTCTGGCACGGCATAGCTGTAGAGCTTATCCACCGCAAGTGGTAGTATGACATTGACGTACTGCAAGACCAACAAAGATCAGAAGTAAATCTCTTGTGCTAGGCGAAATGTATTGGCATGGGCCTCGACGATGTCGCGTATGTCCTCCGAGTATCCGCCTCCCATACTGATGGCAACAGGGATTTGGTGTCTATGACACGCCTCGAGCACTTTGCGATCTCGCTCTTTGCAGCCTTCTTTGGTCAGGGCTAAGCGTCCTAGTTTGTCTGTCTTAAGTACATCTACGCCGCTGAGATAGAAGATCAGATCTGGCGATACCATATCGATCGTCGCCTCCAAGTGATCTTCGAGTGTCTTGAGATATAGATCATCTTCACAGTCGTCTGGAAGTCCTATGTCGAGATCAGACTTTTGTTTGCGGACAGGATAGTTTTTGGCACCGTGCATGCTCCAAGTGAATACTCTTGGATCGTCCTCAAAGATCTTTGCGGTGCCATTTCCTTGATGTACGTCGAGGTCGATGATGAGGATCCTTTGTATCGGACTGTCGTCCAAAAGGGCATGGCTAGCAATGGCAAAATCATTGAACACGCAAAAGCCCTCGCCATGGTCAGCAAATGCATGGTGCGTGCCTCCAGCGACATTCAGTGCCACACCGTGCTGCATGGCATACCGAGCACAGTCGATGGTGCCCTGAGCTATATGGCGACCACGCTGGACAAGATCGTCTCTCACAGGAAAGCCAATGGCCCGCTCTAGCTTGCGCTCAAGGGGAAGATTGTTCAATGCATCCCAATAAGCTTGTGTGTGAGTCGCGAGGATTCTATTCTCACTCAGCGCCTCCGGATGAAAGAAGTTTTCTTCTTGCAAGGTGCCTTCATATAGGAGCTGCTCTGGTAGGAGTTCATACTTGATCATCGGAAATCGATGACCATCTGGTAGCTGGTACTTGTAGATCGGTGAAAAGGCAACTTTGAGCACGCTGTCTGTAACAGCATCCCATTGCAGAATGTTGGCTCTACCTGACGAGGGTGACATCACCAGCCACCTGCTCGATATCGCCATTGGCCACACGAACCTGAGCGATGTAGCTGTAGACGCCTGGAGTATGGAGTATGGAACCTTCTCTACCCGTCCAGCCTTGCATCTGAGAGATGTCGCCGCCTTCTTCGAGATGCACGAGTTTACCCCAGCGATCAAAGATCTTGAAGCTGATCAAGGTAGAAATGCGGGAGCTTGTCTGCGGCAAGAATACATCATTGATGCCATCATCATTTGGGCTGAAGACATTGGCCACATAGATCTTACGATCAACTTGGACCTTGACATCGATATCGAGCTCATATTCACAGCCGTTTACATCGAGGGCCTTCACGAGGAATGTCACGTTTTCTCTAGGATCTAGGGTGGTACTGAGACAATCACTACAGCTCAGATTGTCAGCAGGTGTCCAGCTGATGCTATCGATATTGGCAGATGTCTGTATCGTGAGCTCCAGGCTTTCGCCAAAATATGCAGTGTGTTCCGTCTCAGTGAAGAATGTAATTTCTGGACTGGAATCTATGCTGAAGTCAAATAGACCTTGGAAGCCTTGCGCATCCACTATGGTCAGTCGATAGTCATTTGCTAGGAGGTCTTCAAATCCAAATGGTAACTCCGATGGACTCATCAGGGTGAAGCTCTGTCCACCAGGCTCTACGCTGAGGTTCACGGGATAGGCATCAGTAGAGATCTCGTCTATCAGTACCTGTCCCAGTTCATCTACGCATAGCGGTGAGAAGGCTTCCGCCAAAATGTCCAGTGGGATGAACTGATAGTCTACAGTGATAATCGAGTCACAACCATTGGCGGCTTCATTCTCTAGGACAATGACACCATCTGGATCAAATCGATCGAAGGTCTGTCCCTCGACGACAAAGCTGTCTAGAAGCGGAACAGTATCATTGATCAATAGGGTACCATAGTCTAAGTTCGTCAGCTGGATGGTGATAATGGAGTCACAGCCATTGTTTGCCGCATCTTCCAGGATTTCAGTGCCCATCGTATTTCCTTGGTGATAGCTGACGCCATTGACAATGATTGTATCATCAGGACAAATCATATCATCGATGATATGCTCCTGTGGCAGCAGAAGTTGTAGATCCACCATGATCATGGAGTCACATCCATTGGCAGCACCATTGTTGATGAGCTCCATACCTTGAAGCATGTTGCCGTGGTAGGGCGTGCCATTGACGCGAAGGGTGTCTCCGAGACATAGCTCGTCATCCACTAGGCTGCTGCTCGTAGAGATAATATTGAAAGCTATGTCCAAGATAGAGTCACATCCTGTACTTGATCCACCTGGGATGGTGTCGATGTTGCTCGGGTTGTCAGCATGATAGTCTACACCATTGATGGTCAGTGTATCATTGTTGCAGAGATCCTCTCTGATCACCAGTCGCGCTTCAGGATAGAAGCTCAGATCTACATCAACGATCGAGTCACACCCATTGGCAGCTTGACCATCCAGCGTCTCGACGCCTGCTCGATTGGACTCATCATAGCGTATACCATTGATCATGATATGATCACCAGCGCATAGCGTATCGTCGATGAGGAGATTAGCTCTACTCAGGAGATTGAGATCTACATCAATGATGGAGTCACAGCCATTGCTAGCTTGACCAAAGAGCGTGTCGAGGTTGCTTAGATTGTTGCTGGTATAGTCAGTCCCATTGATGGTGAGTGTATCGCCGTCACAGAGGTCCTGTCGTACCATGAAGACTTGAGGCTCGATAAGCTGGAGATCAACGAGTATGACGGAGTCACAACCATTGGCGGCTTGATTATCGAGGAGAATCTCTTCTTGTAAGCGACTCTCGTCAAATACAATGCCGCCGATCACTCTTCGATCCCCTCTGCAAATGAAATCATCAATCGTATCTCGTGCGACTGAAATGAAGTTAAGACTCACCTCTACGATCGAGTCGCAGCCGTTGCTTGCACCATTGGGTATTGTATCCCTGCCTGCTGGATTGTCTATCGTGAAGGCACGACCATCTACACGAAATGTATCGTTGCTGCAGATCGTCGGATTGACCATCGAGACCGGAGCGGATAGGAATGTCAGATCTACCTCAATGATGGAATCACATCCATCTCGACGAGCTGCTTCTATGATCTCCAGTCCTCGAGGGTTGAGGATATCGTACCTTCTAGCGTTGATGATTCTGAATTCATCTGGACAAAGAACAGGGTCAATCTTTGTCGTGTCATTTGCGCGAAAGCGCAGATCTATAATGACTACCGAGTCACATCCTAGTACTGAGCTCATCATCAAGGTGTCGATACCACTCGGTCGACCGATATGATAGATCTCATCCTCTACGCGAATGGTATCAGTGGGGCAAAGGAGATCATCGATACGGCCAATTCGCTGCGCATCAAAACTCGCAATGACGTGAAACATTGTATCGCAGCCAATGCCAGACATATCTTGTACCACAACATCTCCGATCGGATTCGCCATATCAAATGTGACGCCACCGACCTCAAAAGACTCAAGTGGGCAAATGCTCCTGCGTATGGTATCACTCGGCATAGGCTCCACATCTAGGATCAACTCAAGGGCTGGACTCTGGCAGCTGTATTGGTAAACCACAGCGAAGATGGTTTCTCCCATGGTATTGATCACAGGACCGATGGGCATTGTCTGATCTACATCACTGTAAAACTCTATGGTATCTGCTCCTTGCTTGAGCACATCGGTATACAATCCCAGGTCAAACTCCGCCATGCCATCTGTACCAGCACAGGTGCTGATACGATTGGTATCGAGCTCGATCAGTGCTGGATCAATAATCTCAACATTGTAGTTTACATTGAGCACAGTCGGGAAAAAGTCTCCATCGCAGTCGCCTTCCAGATAAAGCCCCTCATTGCTGAGTGTGAGCTCTACCTCAAGTGTGGTCGAGCCTACATCCAGCGTGGCAATCACCGCTGTGCTATCCGTGATATCTACGATAGAAATCAGATCATTGATATCATTGATCCTCCAGGTAAACTCATCGGAGTAGCAAGCTTCACCGCTGTGGAAGTCTGCAAGCAGATCTATCGTGTCACCTAGACAGAAGGTGGTGTCTATTGTCGGATTGTCGCATACGGGGTGATCCAGGAGAGTAGCGTCATGTACTGGACGGCGCAGACTGGCAATAAACTGAGCATTTTCGCAGCTGTTGGCACGTCCAGGAGACTGTCTAGAGCTTGCCGAACTTACCGCCCAGTTGGTCACATCACGGTAGTCGTCACTAGTGAAATTGCGGAGGTAGTAGGTGCGATTGACGACACCTATATCTGTGACATGAAGGGCGTCTGGTCCTCCATCAAGATCTGGACCTTCGATGCAGTCCATGATGCCTTGCCCCCAGGAGATACCGTGAAAATATGTGTAGTCAGGTCTGCGTACCTGACAGGCATCAGCGCTTATGGAGAAACCAATCTGACCAAGTGCCGCGTCAAATGTATTGTCATCCAGTGGGCCATAGACAGCACCAGAATATGATGGATTGCCGTCTCCGCCATTGGGACAGGTCAAGACCTGCGGACAGTCCGATGTACTTGGCTCACTTGGCACTGCCATGTCTTTTTCGAAGAACTGCGTCGTGCTATTGATCGGGATCACGCGTAGGAAGTCGCAGTCATCGTCAAAGTAGTCGTCGGCTAGATCGTCGATCTCGGCTTGGAGGTCAGGATTGTTGGGGTCAAAGCTGTAGAGCAGTATCATCGTGCCGGCTGGAACAGCTGCCCAGATGTCATCGTCCGTGAATCTGATGTGTCCATTTGTCAAACCGACATTCTTCAGAGCCCCATTATCTGGACCTGGACACTCGACAAAGTCACCATTGTTATCATCGATGACCCAATGTCTCAGGTCTACAGTCTCACAGGAGTCACTGACCACGATGAGCTCTACCCAGTCTCGAGCACAACATGTGCCTTGCGAGACCTCATTGACGATGAGGCCTGACTGGGCATGTGTCAGGCATGGCAATGCCAAGCATAGATATGTGCAAAAGGAAAGTAGTTTTCTCATGTGGACTGACGAGTGATCTGCGGCAGATCGTTGACAAAATTATGAATTAATCATATTAGAAAAAAATATAATTTGTACGTCTCATCTGAGTGAAGTTGGACTTCTTGAGTCTAGGACTCGTGCGAGCAGCTGATGGTTGCCTGACGAGTTGTGAAGATTACAGAACTTTGCCGACTTACAAAGCACATTTGGGCGAAAGCCCGCATCTCAGACCAAAGACTAACGAGCATGGAAAAGAAATATTCTGAGCAGGAACAGATTAGAAGAGACTCTCTAGAGAAGTTGAATGAACTGGGTATCAATCCTTATCCATCTGAGCTCTATCCAGTCAATGCATACAGTACCGACATCAAGACAAGGTACGAAGAAGGAGCCGAGGGATTTGACCATGTGATCTTGGCGGGACGCCTGATGATGAAAAGGATCATGGGAAAAGCTTCCTTTGCTGAGTTACAAGACTCACAAGGGCGAATCCAGCTCTATGTCTCTCGGGATGATATTGCGCCGGGTGAGGACAAGATGATGTACAATACGGTCTTCAAGAAACTCTTGGATATCGGCGATTATATCGGTGTCAAAGGCCACGTATTCAAGACAAAAGTAGGGGAGACCTCAGTGCATGTCACTGAACTCGTAGTGCTCAGCAAATCACTGCGACCACTGCCCATCGTGAAAAAAGATGCGGAGGGCAATGTCTATGATGCCTTCACAGATCCTGAGCAGAGATACAGGATGCGCTATGTGGACCTTGTGGTCAATGAAGGTGTCAAGGATGCCTTTGTCAAGCGGAGCAAGATGTACACGAGTATACGCGAGTACCTAGATCAAAAGGGCTATCTGGAAGTGGAGACGCCCATCTTGCAGCCACTGTATGGCGGTGCGGCTGCTCGTCCATTCAAGACGCATCACAACACGCTTGACATGACGCTCTACTTGAGAATCGCCAATGAACTTTATCTCAAGCGCTTGATCGTCGGTGGCTTTGACGGGGTCTATGAGTTCAGTAAAGATTTTCGGAATGAGGGAATGAGTCGTTTCCACAATCCAGAATTTACGCAGATAGAGCTCTATGTAGCCTACAAAGACTATGAATGGATGATGAATCTCGTGGAAGAGATGATCGAGAAAGTCGCTCTAGATCTTCATGGCAGCACTCAGCTTCAAGTAGGCGACAATGTGATAGATTTTAAGCGCCCGTGGAAGAGATACACGATGTACGAGGCCATAGAGCACTTCACAGGTGAGGACGTCTCAGGACTGGATGAGGATGGGCTGCGGGCTGTCGCCAAAAAGCTTGATGTGCATGTAGATAAGAGTCTAGGGAAGGGCAAGATCATCGATGAGATCTTTGGAGAGAAATGTGAGCATCAATTGATCCAGCCGACATTCATCACTGACTATCCAGTCGAGATGTCACCGCTGGCCAAGAAACATCGCGATAAGCCAGGCCTCGTAGAGCGATTTGAGGCCATCGTCAATGCCAAGGAAATCTGCAATGCTTTCTCTGAGCTCAATGATCCGATCGATCAACGAGCGAGATTTGAAGAGCAACTGGAGCTCGGAAAGCGTGGCGACGACGAAGCTATGGTCTTGGATGAAGACTTCCTAAGAGCTTTGGAATATGGCATGCCGCCGACAGCTGGTCTCGGTATCGGAATGGACCGTCTTGCCATGATCATGACCAATAGTCACTCCATACAAGATGTGCTATTCTTCCCACAAATGAAAAAGGAGGCATAAGAGATCTTAGGCCTTTTTGCGTGCTACTAGGGTCTTATTTCCAGCGGTAATATCACCGATATTGACCAGTACTTCATAGTCAAGTGGTAGGAGCAGATCCATGCGTGAGCCAAACTTGATGAAGCCAATCTCATCGCTATAGTTGAGCTCTTGACCTGCTTCGATGTCACAAAGTATGCGCCGTGCCATGACACCAGCAATCTGCTTGGTGTAGATGTGATCGCCGTGATGGTCAATAATAATCTCACTATGCTCATTGAGCTCTGAGCTCTTGGGATTGATGGCAAAGAGGTATTGGCCGTCGATCAAGTCTGCCTTGACTACCTTTCCACTACAAGGAGTCCAATTGACATGGACATTGGTCGGTGACATAAATATGGAGACCTGTGTTCGCTCCTCGTCAAAGTGTTTCTTTTCATGGACTTTCTCGATCACCACAACTTTACCATCCGCAGGCGCATAAATCTCACCAGCCTGTGCTCCAGAGAGTTCACGTGACGGATATCGGAAAAACTGAAGACAAAAAATGAGGACCACAATACTCAGGATCAAAAGAATAGACTTGAGTATAGGCATGTCCAATAGGAGAAATCCAGTTGATGCTGCCGCAAAAAGAAGCAGAGCGATGTATATGGTCTTGTGGCCACTGGGGTGAAATCTCATGGGCATCTTGATTTGCAGTAAAGTTGGTTTTTTTTAGCCTCCTGTCAGCGAGTACCTCATCATCAAGTAGAGATAGCATGCCACCAGCGGAATGGCACCAAAGAAAGCGTCAAAACGATCTAGGACACCTCCGTGGCCTCCTAGAAGCCTACCAGAATCTTTGACATCAGCTAGTCGCTTGTACTGAGACTCAATGAGATCACCATAGCTCGACCCTAGCCAAGTGATAGCTGCGACGAGCAGCCACTCCCAGCGAGAAAGATCCAATAGGAAATTGCACAGTAGCTGACTCATGACCAATGTCACGAATAGTCCTCCAAGACTTCCTTCCCAGGTTTTATTGGGGGACACTGAAGGAAAAAGCTTGTGTTGTCCCAGATTCTTACCGAAGTAGTAGGCTCCGACATCAGCTGTCCAAATGAGCATGATGATACCGAGCAGAGGAGAGTAGCTGTATCCACCGTCTTTGATGCAGATCCAATACGCCAGGCCAGTGGCGAGAGGTACATAGAGGATGTGATCAAGTAATTCTCTCACGAGGCTTGGTCTGGTCTGATTGTAAAGATTGAGGATACGCAAGAGCAAGTAGATGACTGCGCATATTATCAAGCTGGGCAAAAACGCTGCGGAGTCAAATTGGCCACGATTGCGGAAGAGCATCCATGCCAAAGTTGCAAAGCACAGGCTCCCCACAGTAATCAGACTCATGGTCCACCAGCCATAGGATCTTGCGTACAATTTGCGCGAAAGCGCCCCATGCTCATGCTGTGCCAAGAGTACCAATAGACACAAGAATATCAAAGCGTACCACTCGCCAAGTACGAGCGATCCGATAACGATCAATCCCACCAGAAGACCTATGATGATGCGATTCATGAAGGGCAAAGATGAAGTTCTTTGTGCGTATGAAAATGTTTGACCTTTGTGGCAAGAATCATTGAGTATGAAGACTGCACTAAGTGTCAATGTCAATAAGATCGCACTGATCCGCAATAGTCGAGGCGCCAATCGTCCAGATCTATTGCAGATGGCGCTAGATATAGAGTCCTACGGCGCAGATGGGATCACCATCCATCCTCGACCAGATGAGAGACATATAAGATATAGTGATGTACCACTGCTCAAGGACGCGATTGCTACAGAACTCAATGTGGAAGGCTATCCATCAAGAGCCTTTCTGGACATGGTGCTCCAAGTCAAGCCTGATCAGTGTACGCTGGTGCCTGATGATCCGAGCCAGTTGACCTCGGATCACGGTTGGGACACTCTCAAGCAACAAACTTTTTTGCAAGAGGTTATCGGTGAGTTGCATGACGTTGGTATACGGGTTTCCATTTTTCTAGATCCTGATCCAGAGCTTGTGGCTTCCGCCAAAATGACCGGGACGGACCGCATCGAACTTTATACTGGACCTTTTGCCCATGACTTTGCGCAGGATAGAGTTGCGGCTGTGAAGCCTTATGCGGAGACGGCGGCGACTGCTTACAGTGCGGGATTAGGGGTCAATGCAGGTCATGATCTTGATCTGAGCAATCTAGGGTACTTTGTGACAGAAGTGCCTCATGTGCTGGAGGTGAGTATAGGTCATGCGCTCGTCAGTGACGCCCTTTACTACGGTATGTCCAATGTCGTTGGCATGTACCAAGCTTGTTTGAGACATGCCGATTGATTTTTTTTCAATTTTCCCCAACCAGCTTGGTGTTAATGACGTCTTGTGGAATGTTAACAGGATGTTAAGGGGCTGCAAATCCTTTCAAACCCTTGGTCTAAACACATCCTCCATGGTCTCTTGATCCTCCTGTTGACGCGGATTGAAGCACGAATATGAATCAACAGGCCAATTGTTGTCAGAAAGAATTTTATTAACGATTTCTTCACTTTTAGAAGAATATGTATTTGCTTTGTGGGGTGATGTGGCCGTCAGGTTGCACCCTATGACTATTTGAAAACTAAATATCTTATCACATGAAAAGACTCTCACTATGCGTGATGCTGGTGTTCGGAGCGTTAAGCTTTACGATCGCACAGCGAACTGTGACAGGTACTGTTACAGATGCAACTGGCGAACCTTTGATTGCGGCCCAGGTCGAGGTGAAGGGTACCACTGTAGGTACTACCACTGAGATTGATGGCTCGTACTCCATTGATGTTCCAGCTGGAAGCGACATCTTGGTATTTAGCTACATTGGCTTCGACAATCAAGAAGTAGCCATTGGAGCATCCAATGTCTTGGACGTGACTCTAGCGGAAGGTATCCAGCTAGAAGAGCTCGTCGTCACAGGACTTGGTATCAAGAAAGAAAGAAAAGCACTGGGATATGGTGTCAACACCATCGCTCCAGCTGCACTCGAAGGTCGTGCTGAGACTGATGTCGCACGTGTTCTTCGTGGAAAGACTACAGGTGTAGACATTACTTCTACTTCCGGACTTGCCGGATCAGGTACAAGTATTGTCATCCGTGGTTTCTCTTCGATCACAGGTGACAACCAGCCACTCTTCGTCGTAGATGGTGTTCCATTCAACACTTCTACAAACACGGATAACAACTTTGTGTCTGGTGGTGCTTCTGCATCTAGCCGTTTCTTGGATCTTGATCCTAACAACATTGCTGAGATCAGCATCTTGAAAGGATTGAGTGCCACTGTACTCTACGGTGAGCAAGGCCGTAATGGTGTAGTACTCGTGACGACCAAAACTGGAGAAACTGATCCTAGCAGAGACAAAGGATTTGAAATCAGTGTGACTCAAAACGTGAGTTCTACATCTGTGGCAAACCTTCCTGATTACCAGAACACTTTTGGCAATGGATTCTCGGGATCTTTCGGTTGGTTCTTCTCTAACTGGGGACCTGCCTTTGACAATCTAGATCCTGCATTCTACGGCTCTGCTTATAGAGGCGAAGAAAATGGTCGTGTGCTTCTAGCTCACCCATACACTACTGGACCTGGATTTGCAGATCAGTATCCGTCAAAGACATTTGATACTTATGCGTATCAGCCATATGAGAGTGCTGAGAACTTCTTCGAAAGAGGATTGAGCACAAACACAAGTGTCAATGTTTCAAAGAACCTAGGTAATGCTGGTCGCTTCAATGCAGCATATAGCTACTTGAGCGATGAAGGTTATACGCCTGACAGAGCTGACGGAAGCAAATCAAATGAGTACCTCAAGCACAATCTATCTCTTGGTGCTGGAACGACTTTGGCCAATGGTCTAAAGTTGAACGGTGTATTCAACTTCATGTCTTCTGATAGAATTTCTCCACCGATCTCTCCGGGATTTGGTTCTGGAACATTCGGTGACAACGTACCATCTCTCTTTGCAGATGTACTTTACACACCTCGAAGTATTGATGTATTTGGACTACCATTCCAGAGTGAGCTAGATGGTTCTCAGACGTACTATCGTCAAGGTTCTCAGATTCAGCATCCACTTTGGACGCTCAACAATACTCAGGATCGTGAGGATATCGAGAGATTTTGGGGAAGCATGAACCTCAGCTACCAGATCAATGATTGGCTGAGCTTCAACTACCGTGCAAGTGCGGATCAGTATACTCAAAAGAATATCAGATTTGTCAACAAAGGCGGTGTACAGGTGCCTGATGGTGTATTTGCGACTTCTACAAGAAGAAATAAGATCACTGACCTTCTTGCCACTTTGAACTATGACTTTGACCTCAGCAATGATTTGAACCTTAGTGGTTTCATTGGTGGTAACTCTAGAAGAGAGACTCTTGATCTAGACGGTGCTAGCAGTACGCAGCAGTTCGTATTTGGACTAGAGGGACATGGTAACTTCATTGAGAATGATGCCTTCTCTTTCATCAGAGCTGAAAACCTTCTTGGTATTCTTGGTTCTGCGACACTTGGTTACAAGAACTACTTGTACTTGCAACTGCAAGCGCGTAATGACTGGACTTCTACACTTGAGCCAGAAAATCAGTCAGTGTTCTATCCATCTGCAAACCTTTCTTTCATCGCTTCTGATGCAATTCAAGGCTTGCAAGGTGATGCGATCAGCTACTTGAAGTTGAGAGCTGGTATCGGAACATCTGCTGGATATCCTGATCCATATCAGACAAGAACAGTACTAGGTACTCAGCCAAGAGCCTTCATTACTTCTGGTGGAACTGTGGCAAATACAAACTTCATCTCTGATCAACTTGGTAATGCCAACCTCACAGAGGAGAAGCACACTGAGATTGAACTTGGTATCGAAGCCAAATTCTGGAAGAACAGATTTGGAGTAGATCTTTCTCTCTATGACAAAGAAAGTTCAGATCTCATCGTTGCATTGGATCTTGATCCTGCGACAGGCTTTAACCGTACTACGATTAACGCTGCTGAAGTATCAAACAGAGGTATCGAACTAGGTCTTACATTGACACCTATCGCCAAAGAAGTACAGTGGGATCTTGGATTGAACTTCACATCCAATGAGAACACAGTAGAGTCTATCGCTGATGGTGTGGATCAAGTGCCTATTGCTGGTTTTACAGATCTAGGAAACTTCGCTGTTCCCGGCGAGCCTTTCTCAGTGATCCAAGGATCAACTTTTGAAAGAGTCAATGGTGAGCTTCTTGTTAACAGTCAAGGTTTCTACAATACATCTGCTGAGATCTCTCCGATTGGTGATCCCAACCCAGACTATACAGTTTCTTATCTGAGTACTTTGAGTTGGAAAGGATTGTCACTCTTTGTTAACTGGAATTACCAAAAAGGTGGTGATGTACTATCTATCAGTACTGCACAGAATCTTGCACGTGGTAATACGACTGATACAGAGTTTGATAGATTCCTACCTTTCATTCTAGAAGGAGCTCTTGCTGATGGAACACCAAACAATGTTCAGATTTTCGCAGGTGATGCATTCTTCGAAGGCTTTTTCGGACCTAGAGAAGGTCAGGTTTTTGATGCAACCAATGTGAGACTAAGAGAGGTAACTCTCGCGTATAAGCTGCCTACAAGTGTATTCAGTAATACACCATTTGGTAGTGCTACGCTATCTGTCATTGGTGAAAACCTATGGTTCAAGGCGATCAACTTCCCAGAAGGAATTAACTATGATCCAGAAGTCTTGAGTCTTGGAGTAGGTAATGGTAGAGGAATTGACTTCGTGACAGGTCCTACTGCTAAGAGAATTGGATTCAACCTTTCTGTAACATTCTAAGAAGGGTCAATCCTATTTCTTGAATCAAAATTTTGAATAAAATGAAAAGAATATATTCCATTCTCTTAATGGGCTTTGTGTTCACATTCTTCTCTTGTGGAGACTTGTTTGAACTAGACCTTCAAGAGAATCCAAACAACCCGACTCCAGAAACGGCAGATATTGAGAGTCTCTTCAATAGTGTCCAGGGAGGATTTGTTGGAGTCTTAGAAAATACGCAGTTCTTCACGATGCAGTTGTCTCGTCAGCGAGCATTGACTGCTGGAGGTATTTATGTAACGGCGTTCTCTCCACAAAACTTTGATGGCCTATGGAGATCTGCCTACTCAGGTTTTTTGCCGGATGCAGATGCCGTTATTGAACTAGGTGAATCTACTGGACAGTTGTTCCATGTAGGTGCGACTAAAATCATGAAGGGTTATGTACTCATGACATTGGTTGATATGTTTGGCAATGTGCCATTTACAGCTGCAGGTCAAGGTAGTGCCGATCTCGGTCCTGCTAGTGATTCTGGAAGCGATGTTTATGCTGCAGCTGAGGCATTGATCAGTGAAGGAATCAGTGATTTGGAAGCCAACACTGCTCCTGGTCCAGCTCTTGACAACTACTATGGTGGTAGTGCTGCAGATTGGACAGCTGCTGGTAACTCTATTCTACTTAGATCAGCAGTGAATAAAGGTGATCAAGCCACTTTCAATCAGTTGATTACTGATGGTGGGCTTATCACAGCGAGCTCTGACTTCCAATTCCAGTACGGATCAAACCGTGACAATCCAGATTCTCGTCACCCATTGTACGTCAACTCCTATGAGGTAGATGATGGGCATTATCAGTCTAACTGGTTGATGTACGTCATGCAGCGTAAGTATGGTGCGACTGATCCAAGAATCAGAGCCTATTATTTCCGTCAAGTATCTACCGTGCCATTGGATAATGACAACAGATTCGATTGTATTTTCTCAATTGGTCCTGACCCTACGGCTACTCCTACTTGGTTCACGGCTTGCGATGAGGACATGCCTTATTGTGTTGGTGATCTAGAGGCTGGATACTACGGACGTGATCATGGAAATGGTAATGGTATTCCGCCAGATGGTGATATCAGAGCTGTCTATGGTGTCTATCCTGCTGGTGGTAAATTTGACAACAATTCATTCGGTCGTACAAATAACAATGGTACTGACGGTGGGCTTGGTGCGGGTATACATCCGATTTTTCCATCTTTCTTCATAGATTTCTATGAAGCGGAGATGGCCATCAAAGCTGGTGATGAAGCGGCTGCTAAGACGCATCTCGCAGATGGTATGGCAGCATCTATTGCTAAGGTGAAAAGTTTTATTAGTGCCGCAGATCCAAATAGTCTTGAGGAAGTAGTGGCTACAAACCCTGTAGTTGTTACTGGTGCGGACTTCGTCCCTTCAGCCGCTGATGATAGCACATACATGGCTCAGGTCATGCAGGCATATGACGAAGCAGGTGATAAGATGGAAGTCATTGGTACGCAATTCTTGATTGCTTCTTATGGTAATGGTCTTGCAGCGTACAACTGGATGAGACGTACGGCTTCTCCACAGGAGGTGCAGCCACCAATCGAGCAAGGAGCTGGTGCATGGCCAAGATCTGCTTTCTACCCAGCAGTACATGTCAATCTAAACCAGAATGTCAGTCAGAAGTCTATCACAGAGCAAGTGTTCTGGGATACGAATCCTGCTGAGCTTGGACCTTGTTATTAATCTAATCCTCTAATAATCGAATTATGAAAAAAATACTTTATACCGCTTGTTTGGGATTACTACTCGCTTGTAGTGCTGATCCTGAATTAGGACCGATTATTACAATCGATACGGCTGAGATTGGAGCATTTCCAAGGTTACTTTCTCTCAATTCAGGAGAATTTGATCTCATGGATGTGAGCAATACAGCATACAATCATGACCTCGATTTCCGTACAGAAGATGGCGGTCAGAATGTGGTTGAATACAGACTATATGTGAGTCATTCTGATAATGATGCTAGCAATGGCGATCAGTCAGCAGGTGAGCAACTTTACAGAACATTTACTCCAAGTGATTTTGCCACAAACTCTGGAACTGGTAATCTAGGGATGAACCTCAATTTGCCAATGTCAGAGGTGTCAACGTTCCTAGGTGTTGATATCAACGCTGTGAGTCCTGGTGACTTCTATGCTTTCAGATCTGAAGTAGAGCTATCTGATGGTCGAGTATTTGCTCAGACCAATACCAATGCTACGATCAATAGCCCTGCATTTGGTGCTTTGTTTGACTGGAGAGTCAATGCTACTTGTCCTATCTCAGATGAGCTTTTTGTAGGAGACTACCTACTGAGCTATGATGAGTTTGGTGATCAAGGATTCGCAGTCTCTCTCGACGAAGAAGTTGTCACGCTAAGAACCATTCCAGGTTCGACTACGACTCGAACGTTTGACGCTACATTCCTATCCAACTTTGGTGGATTCGGTGTAAGCCCGACCATTGAGTGGATCTGTGATGTCGTTACTCTTGTGAGAACAGACTGTGCAGTAGGATGTGGATCACCTGGTATTTTCCTCAATCCTGATGGCTCTCTTCCAGCGGATATTACAGATGACTCTGAGATTATCGTCAAGTACATCGAAGCAGGTGGAGCTTGTGGATATGATGCAACGAGAACGATGAGATTGACAAAACAATAGTCAATCCTCATTGAGATGACAAATAAGGCCTCACTCCTCTGGAGTGGGGCTTTTTTCTTTGTTCTATATTCACAGTATGGTCTTTCGATCCGCCCTCATATCTCTGATGATCTTGTTGAGCACTTTAGTGACGAGTGCGCAGTTCACTGATGTTACTTCTACTAGCGGAATCCTTCACAGAGCTCAGAGCCCTGAGTTTACTGGAGGTGGTGTGGCCTTCTTTGATTACAACAATGACGGCTGGCAAGATATATTTTTATGTGGTGGCGAAAGACCAGACAAGCTCTATGTAAATCTCAATGGAGATGGATTTGCTGATTCATCACATCTGGTCAATATAGGTCCCAATTGGAACACAGCGGCTGTCAATGTTGGGGATTTCAATAACGATGGTTGGTCAGATATTTTGCTGGCTACGTATGAAAACTCTCAACCAAGTTTCATTCTTGCCTCTGACGGAAATGGATCGTATGAAAGACATAATCTTACCGCTGGAATCGATGGTTTTGGATCATCAGTCGGTAGCCTCCTGACAGATATCAATGGCGATGGTCTACTAGATATTTACCTGATCAATTATATCGCGGAGATCGAGTTCATTCTTGATAGTCTTGACGAGGTCATAGGCTATGCACACGACTGTCAAGTCAATTTTTATTATGAGAATCAAGGTGACTTATACTTCGTGGAGAAAGCAAGCGAGATGGGACTCTCAGCACGTGGATGTGGATTTACTGGTGTTGAACTTGATCTTGAGTCTGACCGAGGCTTGTATGTAGTCAATGATTTTGGCGAGTGGCTCACTTCTAATGAGTATCTAGTGCGTGACACGACCGGCAAGTATACAAATGGAGCTACGTCCTATATGCTGGATTATCCACTATACGGCATGGGTGTAGCTGTAGCGGACATGGATGGTGATTTTGATCTGGATCTTTATCTCACGGATATTGGTAGCAATGCCTACCTGGAAAATGTGAATGGTGTATTTGAGGAGAGAGCTGAGCTGTTGGGCATCGATGCAAGCACCACCAATGATGGAAACAATAGCACTTCCTGGGGCGCTCTGTACTTAGACTTTGACAATGATCAAGATCAGGACCTATATGTAGCCAATGGCTTTATTGCCGTCGCTCCTTTTTTACAGAATAGCCTTTTTGATGAAAATCGACTTTATGAGAATCGCAGTCAAGAAGGGATGACTGATATTTCATTCATATCAGGCATGGACCACCCCCGTATTCATCGTGGTGCGGCAAAAGCTGACATTGATCATGATGGAGATCAGGACATACTCATAGGGAGTATTGACGGATCTGTATCTGAGGAAATCCCTGACAGAAGTGCAAGGCTTTACAGAAATGATCATGTCGGAAACAACTATCTCAAACTCCATCTCGGTACAAGCCCATTCGTCAGTGCCCAGCATCCTGTGATGATTAAAGTCTATACTGAAGTAGATTCTCAGCTGATCTATCACTATTCTGGTGGCTCACACGCTTCCTCAAGCAGTGCCGTTGCACATATAGGACTCGGAAGTCACGATCAAGCAGATTCAATCCATATAGTGTATCAAGCTGGGGCACAAGTCACTCTGAGGGATATAGAGTCCAACAAAACTCTGTGGATTGATGCCGACAATGAGCGTGTCTTCGTGATGGGATGTACGGATAGCAATGATCCATATTATAATCCAGAAGCCGAGATTCATGCCTACTGCAAAAGCGAGCTCAGTACTCGTAGTAGAGACGTCCTCGCAGAAGGTTGTAACAGGAAGTCAATTGCTATCTCAGATCGAGAGCCTCTAGACCTGATTTTGTACACCATCGATGGCATCAGACTGCCGAGCGGTACCACAATGGATAGTTTGCCAGCTGGCATCTATTTGGCTTACATCGAAGATGACTATTGCCGCCGCTGGGTACGATACGTCAAGTACTAGCAGCCATCTTTCACTCTCCTAGTGCCGTCTTAATGAGTGGGGTCAAATCTGCAGAGCCGGAAGTTTGATGAGATCGCGCTACATCATATTTCAATCCTCAAGCTTGACTGATCGCTCGTAAGAATGCTGGTTTTCTGGTCCTCTTCACCTGGCCGACTCCAATATACTTTCAGCTCTACGCTGTCACAAACAGTCATTTCAATGGATTCTTCGTTGTCTATAATGAGCTGATCTCCACCGCCTGTGTGATAGTTGAGTATCGAATATGCCGAGCGGTAATTGATGGTATCTGGGGCTGATTGATCAGCATTGACGAAGTGCAGCTCAATTTTTTTCTCTTGGTATAGGACTCCACTGAAGCCGATGTGGGTGCCTTGATCGTACATATAGCTAGCGCCGAAGTTGTCGTATGTTGGATGAGTAAATCCTGTAAAAAAGAAAACCGTGGATAGTCCGTCAGCGCATCCTGTATGTGTAAATGAAATATCTCCATTCCCATCACTTGGGCCCGACTCGAGATATTCGACGGGCCCTACGCCCGGTTTGCGGAAGTGCATTTGGGCCCCAGAGATTGGGTGACCAGTGTAGTAATCGTAAACTTCACCTACCATAGTTTGCGTGTAGTCGTCAGTGCAGAAAAACGATTCACACGAGCAGAGCAGCGTTAGTATGAAAGCAGTGCTCAATGCAATTTTCAGGGCCCTGTTTCGAGTGTTGTGTTCAGTAGTCATATTGTTTTTTGATAAAACTAGACCACCTCAGACACCATTATTGCTATAGAAGTGAGACGGGAGCTTTATTTTGTCTACTTCAAATAGATATTGGCACTAGATCACAAGACTTATCACGGCAGCTATCCGCGCTTGCGTTTCTTGCGTGCAGGCTTGCGAGAATTAGAATTCTCAGACTTTTTCCTTTCTGTGACCTTGGCTCGACCTTTCACGACATTGTCCTCTTCATAGATCTCAATCTCTCGCTGTCTTCCAAATTTGAACATGAGACCACTTTCCCATACGATATTGCGCACTGGGAAGCCCTCAGGATTGGCCGCTACTCTTGACCAGCCATGTTGGAATCTAGAGTACAATGTCACCTGTCCATAATCTACGGCAAAGTTGGCTTCGATGCCAAGATTGATTCCGATATCTATGGGATTGATACCAGTGGACTTATCTATAGGGATTTCTTGGCTTGAAGGACGACCAAGGGCAAAAAACACATTCTCTGCCTTGGAGGCATATCCGATACTCGGCCCGCCGACTAGTGCCCAGTCAAAACTGTTGTTGTAGACGTATTTGTACTTGAAGAGTACAGGCAGCTCAAAATAGGTGATTTTGGTCCGATATTGGGTCACATTTTCGAAGACACCGATGGCAGTTCCTTTGGGGATATAGTTGATTTCTGGGTGCATCCATAGACGGCCTTTGAGAGCAAACTCATATCCTAGGCCTGCAGCTACATCAAATCGAAAAGTTCCATCTCGGTTAGTCTGAGTGCTCAGCGCTGCGCCACCCTTTACGCTCACCATGTTTTGCGCTGTCAGGCTCACGGTCACGAGCGAGCCGAAGATAGCAGTAAGAATGAGATTTCTAGTTTTCATTGGTATCTTGTTTCCGTGTAGTGAAAAGTTTGATCAGGCCATCATTCCGTCCTACTAAGATAAGCTGCTCGTCCCTTCCATGATGATAGACGCTCTGGAGAGACTTGACGTTGTCATCCAGAACAAATCCCGTCTGATTCTTGGTCTTAAAGCCGCCATTCCCATCAGACAGGAATACACTCCTCTGCTGAGCATCCAGTCTCGGCGTCTCTGGCTCAGTCTCGTAGATATTGCCACCTACCATCAGATCTTCGATGCCATCGCCGTCGAGATCCAGACATAGCGCATCCAGGATAGGATGTGTCTGTGCCGCTACGGGTAAATCGCGTAGATCATAGCTTCCGTCATTCGTGCTCAGTAGGATTTTACTTCGAAAATCCTTCGCTTCACCCGCCAGTTTTTGATGCACATCATCACCGTAGACATCCTCTATCGTCGCGGCAGCAAATGCCTTGTATGCTGGAAACTTCTCGTCAATCATAGGCATCTGCTCACTGCTGCACTCTTTGCCTCGAAAGGGGACATAATCGTCCTTGTAGGCTTGACTCAATACGATGTCAAGTGAGCCCGTCTGGTCAAAGTCATCGGCAAATATTTTCAATGGCTTCTTTTCAGAGGCCTTGTACTTGCTATTTCCCCCTAGATTGCCCAGCACATAGTCTGGCTGACCATCTTGATTGAAGTCTGTCTCACCCACATGGAACCACCAGCCACTGAGTTCATCCAGCTCAGGTAGGCGCTTTCGCGCAAATGCTCCGTCGCTGATCTCTAAGACTACAGGGGCTTGCCACTCTCCTACGATGATGATTTCTGATATTCCATCTCCAGTCATATCGGTCAATAGCAGATCATTCCATAGTCCTGCAAGTTCTTGAAGCGCAGGATGATTGTGCGAGTCATCTGAGAGGATTCCGTCATCATTCAACAAAAGCCTCACGCGCCCACCGAGAGGATAGGACTGCCCAGCATGACGCTCAAGGACGATCAGATCATTATCATTATCACCATCAAAGTCAAGTGCTATTGTTTTGGAGCTACTGAGAGCTGTCGACTCTTCATGTCTATCACTTTCGTGGTATTTACCAGATCCGTCATTGATCAAGAGTCGATTGCGATAGCGATCGGATCCTGCTGGGTAGGCATTGCCACCTGCCGCCACATAAGCATCTAGATCAGCATCACCATCCAGATCAAAAAAGCATACATCGGCTTCTTCTCTCTCAGCGCTGAGAAGATCTGACGCTCCATCGGCTTCCGAAAATCCTTCAGCGGTTTGGAAATAGAGTCGAGGAGAGTGGCCAAAGGAGCTACCGAAGAATACGTCATCCCTACCATCTCCATTGACGTCTGCTATGACAATACAGGGTCCTCTGCGACTCTGTTGATAGGGTAGTAGAATTTCCGTTGCCAAATCGTCGAAGTCATTCTCGAGGTGCTTAAAATACAACTTGACTTGAGCAAGGCTGACTTGCGTGAGCAGATCGGCATCATAGACGTCGGTAGAGCCATTGACCCTTGTCTGAGCAAGACTTGCGTCTAATAGCTGATTGGTTTCTACATTTTTGATGATACGCAGTTCTCCGCTTTGACTTTGAATGATGACGCTGTCTACACTTTTCACTTGACCGAGTCCAAAGTGCAAGATGCTAGACATACAGCTGCGATATCCAGTAGTTCGCCGAAGTATCTTTCGTTGCTGATCAGAGTCATAGTAGATTGTCACAGCATCATATTCTTCGAGCCCTTTGATGCTGAGATATCTGTGGTCAAGTTGATCAGCACGATTTTCCCAGACTTGAGCAACACCATCTAAATTATTCACGATCAGATCGAGATCTCCGTCAAGGTCAAGATCTGCATAGGCGGCTCCGTTGGAATAGCTCGGCGCATCCATGTCGAGCTCCGCTGTGACATCTCGAAAGCTCAAGGGCTCGACCTGGCGATACATGATATTGCTGAGTGGCTCTTCTGGGATCTCGTCGTAGAGCTTTTCTTTCACTTCCTGAGGTACACGACCATTATATCTCTCCTTGGTCTGGAGGACCTTGGTCTTAAAGTCGTTGTCGAGGGCGTACTTGCGGTATCCATTGGTCACATAGATGTCAGGTCTGCCATCGAGATCATAGTCTTGGATCAGTCCAGCCCAGCTCCAGTCAGTCTTTGCCAGGCCAGCGAGATGAGCCACATTGTCATACTGTCCGGGGCCATTGGCCAGTTGGAGGCTGTTGAACATATATTGGTGTGGCAATTGCATGTCTTCCACCATAAAGCGAAAAGCGGATACATTCATTGAAGCCATCAGCGTTTTGGATCGAATGTGATCAGCGGCCGCCATGTCCAGCACGAAAATGTCCTCTTTCCCATCTCCATTGACATCTGCGATGTCTACTCCCATGCCAAAAAATGAAGTTTGTCGTGATCTGCGCTTGGTTTCATCCTTGAAGCTGCCGTTGCCTTGGTTGATCCAAATGGCATCAGGTACATAGTAGTCATTGGCCTGGTATAGATCAAGGTGTCCGTCTTCATTGAGATCTGCTACACTGACACCAAGCCCAAATGAGGGGCTAAGAAGGCCAGCGCCCTTTGTGTTTTCGCGAAAGCGCCCATCTTCATTGATATAAAAATGACTGCTATTGGCCCACATGCTTTGCTCATCGGTCAGCAGTCGGCGATAGTAGGGCAGTATATCATATCCATAGATCTCACTTTCATTGAGCACGAAGCAGTCAAGGTCACCATCACCGTCAGCATCAAAGAATACACTCTGGGTGCTGATGCCCTCATCCGCAAGACCATAGGCTTCAGCTGACTCTATGAAGCGGAAGTCGCCTTGATTGATGTACAAGAGATTTTTACGCTGTGCTGGCTCATGAGGTCCACCCTGGGAGATATAGATGTCTGGGAGCTCATCCTCATTGATATCAACGATGGTGACGCCATTGCTCCAGTATTTGGCAGAGTTGAGACCTGACTGCTCGGTGACATCTTGAAATTTGAGGTCGCCCAGATTACGATAGATGCGGTTATCGACTTGATTGGCAGTGAATATGACATCCTCTAGTCCATCACCGTCGAAGTCTGCGACTCCCACGCCAGCACCGTTATAGAAGTAGTCAAAGTCTAGCAAATTATGCTTCGTGCCAACATCTTCTTTGATCTGATTCTGGAAGGTGATGCCACTATGCCTGACACTGACCGCATCAAAGCTCCATGATTCTTTGCCTGCACTAGTCTTGGAGGTGCATGAGCTACTAATCGATATGATCACACAGCTGAGTAGGCTGAGCCAGACTATCTTCATGACATCAAAATTACTTCAACTCAGGCATCGACTCACATGATCTTCTGCCATGGCTACCTTGGCTTTGGTTCCCCGCGCGGTGGCATGCCTTATTGGGAACTTACCGAGGCCCATGGTGAGATGTATACGACCAGTGCATTGCTGAGGCTATTACTCAAGAAATCTGTCAGCTGTCGCCATAGCTTTTTGGACGAGACAATAGCACCGTATTCCTCAGTGTCTATACGTATGCAGAGAGGGAGAGATTTGGCCGCAGAGATCAATTTGTCAGGGAGTCAAGTACTCATGGTTGCTCATAGTATGGGCAGTGATTTGGCAATAGGTATGGCGGAGTATTGGCGCACTCAGGGCACTGACGTGCAAATGTTGATCATCAACCCATGGAAAAATCCATTTGACGGAAGTCTAGCTCCTAGAGATATTATCCTCAGCTGTGAAAATGATTGGTTTAGCCACAGATTTGGCTCAGATCCGAAACAGAATCGAGCGAAATACTGGTCTTATCAGAGTGTAGCTCCTGTGTGGCGCCGTCACAAAGAACTTATTCGCAGTCTTGTACTGCCGGAGGGATTGGCGTTGTTTTTGAAGCATCATCTGATCGTATGACATTGCTTGATCGATTTGAGAAGTTCTTGTCGCTAGAAAAGCGCTACAGCCCACATACTGTTAAGGCCTACTTGACTGATTTGCGAGCTTTTCAGGACTACTGTGAGCTGCAATATGAATTTTCTGAATGGGAAAAAGTGCAGACTATTCATATCAGGTCATGGATCGTTCAGCTTATGAAGCAAGATGTCAGTCCTAGATCGGTCGGTCGGAAGCTCAGCAGTCTTCGTAGCTACTACAAGTATTTGCAAAGACGCTCGCTCGTTGAGCAAAATCCAGCACGTGGGATCAAAGCTCCACGAATCGCCAAGAGACATCCGGTCTCGCTGCGCAAGGATCATGTGTCTGCCATGTTTGAGAGTTTTGAGGACTTGACCGATTGGACTAAGCGACGAGATGCCGTGATCATTAGTCTTTTGTATCATACAGGGATGAGAAGGGCAGAGCTGCTTGGGCTTAAGCGAAGCGATGTAGACTTAGGTCAAAGGAAGATCAGAGTCATGGGAAAAGGAGGTAAGGAAAGGATCTTGCCGATATCAGACGGACTAGCGAGTATGATAGATGCATATCTTGCTGCTTGCGAAGCTGAGTTTGGTGAGCTGCAGCTAGCCTTGATTCTCAATAACAATGGGCAAATAGCCTCGCCGCGGTTTGTCTACACGAGAGTGAGGAAAGTACTTGAGCAGTATTGTGCTGCCGAGAAATTGAGTCCGCACGTTTTACGCCATAGTTTTGCTACACATCTGAGTGAGACTGGGGCAGAATTGCATGCGATTAAGGAACTGCTTGGTCATGCCAATCTGAGTGCCACGCAGATCTATACGCACAACTCGCTCGACAAGCTGCGATCTGCTTATGAGCAGGCCCACCCACATGCTGACTAGCAAGGACTTCGAGGGAGAAAAAAAAGTGTTGTAAAAATGGCTGTACCCCTTAAAATTGAAGGGAAAAGTTCTATTTTTGCATTCGCTTTGAAAAGAGCAAAGTTCATTTGACATAGCGTCAAGAGTAAAACTCCTTGATAATGAGGTGTTAAGATAGCATTTGCTGTACTTCACTCACAATCAGAGAAGATCAGTTTTTGACGTTCATTTTGCCAGTGTAGCTCAGTTGGCCAGAGCAGCTGATTTGTAATCAGCGGGTCGGGGGTTCGAATCCCTCCACTGGCTCGAAGTTTTGTGTAAGTGCCTCGGACACGAGAGTGGAGAGGAGTGCTCACACAAGACTTGGGGGTGCGCCGGAGTTGGAGAGCCGGGCCAGACTGTAAATCTGGTGTTTCGACTGAATAGGTTCGAATCCTATCACCCCCACATCGCTAGAGCGGCAAGTATTCTATACGGCGCTCAGTAAATATTGGACTGACTGAAGTGTCATTCCGAAACTTTGAAAAGTAAACGAGAGTGTAGGTGGAACATGCTGTGGCCTTCGAGGTTTGCATAATTTCCACACTGGCACTCACACATTTTGCGGAAGTAGCTCAGTTGGTAGAGCATCAGCCTTCCAAGCTGAGGGTCGCGGGTTCGAGTCTCGTCTTCCGCTCTATGATATTGGGATCATGAGTTGATCGATCAGATAGTCTTGGAAGACTTGCCTATCTATCTATCAAGGATTAGACTCGCCAAATCTGCCAATGTAGCTCAGGGGTAGAGCACTTCCATGGTAAGGAAGGGGTCGGTGGTTCAAATCCACTCATTGGCTCAAATTAGGATAGCAAATTTGACCTTACTTAATAAACATTTATAACAAATTACAATGGCAAAGGAAACTTTCGAAAGAACCAAACCCCACGTCAACGTCGGTACTATCGGTCACGTTGACCACGGTAAGACGACATTGACAGCGGCAATCACTTACGTGTTGTCAGAGGATGGTCTAGCTGAGAAAGCTGACTACGACTCTATCGATGGTGCTCCAGAAGAAAAAGAAAGGGGTATTACGATTAACACTGCTCACGTCGAGTACGAAACTGAAAAAAGACACTACGCACACGTAGACTGTCCTGGTCACGCAGATTATGTCAAGAACATGATTACAGGTGCTGCTCAGATGGATGGTGCTATCCTCGTAGTAGCTGCTACAGACGGACCAATGAAGCAGACACGTGAGCACATCCTTCTTGCGAGACAAGTAGGTGTTCCTCAAATTGTTGTCTTCATGAACAAAGTAGATCTCGTCGATGACGAAGAGATGCTTGAGCTTGTTGAGATGGAAGTAAGAGAGCTGCTTGATCAGTACCAGTTTGATGGAGACAATGCCTCTGTCATCCAAGGATCTGCCCTCAAAGCTCTTGAAGGTGATGCAGGTGCACAAGACAAGATCAGAGAGCTCATGGCAGCTGTTGATGCTGACATTCCTGAGCCAGTAAGAGACGTAGACAAAGACTTCTTGATGCCAGTAGAGGATGTATTCTCTATCACAGGTCGTGGTACCGTAGCGACTGGACGTATTGAGAGGGGAGTTATCAATACTGGTAACCCAGTAGAGATCGTCGGTCTCATGAAAGAAGGTGAGAAGCCATTGACTTCTACCATCACTGGTGTAGAGATGTTCCGTAAGATCTTGACAAGAGGCGAAGCTGGTGACAACGCCGGTCTTCTTCTCAGAGGTATTGACAAAGACGATATCAAAAGAGGTATGGTCATCTGCGCTCCTGGTTCAGTAAAGCCACATACAGAGTTTAAGTGTGAGGTCTATGTTCTAGGTAAGGATGAAGGTGGTCGTCACACACCATTCTTCAACGGATACCGTCCACAGTTCTATTTCCGTACCACTGACGTAACTGGTGATGTTACACTTCCAGATGGTGTAGAAATGGTAATGCCTGGTGATAATGTATCACTAAATGTGAAATTGATCAATGCGATTGCGATGGAGAAAGGTCTTCGATTTGCAATCCGTGAAGGTGGCCGTACTGTAGGTGCAGGACAGGTTACTGAGATTATAAAATAAACAAGTGCAGCTTGACCTAGCTGAGGCCGGTCAAGGCTGAAAGGAGCTAAGGAAAAGTTCTTTGCCGAACGTTTATTAAGAAATGAATCCGGAGGTCTGCAAAGGCCTTCGGAATCATTTTTAAAACAAAGGGGAGTAGCTCAATTGGTAGAGCGACGGTCTCCAAAACCGTAGGCTGCGGGTTCGATTCCTGTCTCCCCTGCAATCAAAGAAGAGGTTTACTGGCCTCGATATGAAGGAAAATGGATGGTTTAATACTATACATCAAAGAGAGTTACAACGAACTCATCAATAAGGTGACTTGGCCAAGTTGGTCAGATCTCATCAGCAATTCCACAATTGTGATTATTGCTTCGATCATTATCACCTTGTTAGTATTCATTATGGATATAGCATCTAGCAACTTCCTAGATGTCATTTATCCTGCTACCGCAGAAGGATAGAAGATGTCAGACGAGAAGAGATGGTATAGTCTGCGGGTGATCAGCGGTAAAGAGCGCAAGATCAAAGAAAGAATTGAATTGGAAATTTCGAGATCTGGCTGGTCTGATTATGTGACACAAGTATTGGTACCTACCGAGAAAGTCTACAAGATTAGAGGAGGTAAGAAGGTCATACTCGAAAGAAATATCTTGCCAGGATACATTTTGATAGAAGCAGTTCCATCAAAGTTCTCAGGTGAGATGGTGCAGGCAATTGCCAATGTGCCAAATGTGATACACTTTTTAGGTAAGAACAATCCGATTCCTATGCAGCCGAGTGAGGCGAATCGGATGCTCGGTAAGGTCGATGAATCTGAGACAGCGAGCGAAGAGCTCATCGAACCATACATCGTAGGAGAGAGTATCAAAATTATTGATGGACCGTTCTCTGATTTTGTTGGGGACATTCAGGAAGTCAATGATGAAAAGAAAAAGCTCAAAGTCATTGTCAAGATCTTTGGTCGAGGCACAGAGGTGGAGCTCAACTTTATACAGGTAGAAAAAATCAGCTAGTTACTCTAGCGTTTTATAAATAAGTCGACTATGGCTAAGGAAGTAGAAACGTTTATCAAGCTACAAGTAAGAGGAGGATCTGCCAATCCAGCACCTCCGGTGGGACCAGCACTTGGTGCCAAAGGTGTCAACATCATGGAATTCTGTAAGCGCTTCAATGCGAAGACAGAAGACAAAAGAGGACAGCTCTTGCCTGTAGTCATCTCTGTCTTTAAGGACAAGAGTTTTGATTTTGTCATCAAGACCGTTCCAGCAGCTGCACAGCTGATGGAAGCCGCAAAACTTAAGAAAGGTTCTCCAGAGTCCAACCGAAACAAAGTCGGTAGTGTCACTTGGGATCAGATCAGAGCAATTGCAGAGAACAAGATGCAAGATCTCAATGCATTCACGGTAGAGTCTGGCATGAAGATGGTGGCTGGCACAGCGCGTAGCATGGGGCTTACTGTCTCAGGTACTGCACCTTGGGAAGGAGCAGAGGCCTAAGCAAAATAGTATTTTATCACAGGGAGCGCAGCTTGAGGCTGCGCGTTAGCACCTTTAATAGTAGTATAATGAAAGTAGTCAAGAAACGACAAAAGGTCAATGAAAAGGTCGACCGTACGAAGCAGTATTCGCTTCAGGAAGCCATGGCACTTGTCAAAGAAGTTAACACCGCAAAGTTTGACGCCTCAGTTGACATTCACGTCAATCTAGGTCTGGACCCCAAAAAGGCAGATCAGGCCCTAAGAGGAACCACGACTCTTCCACACGGAACGGGTAAAACCAAGAGAGTACTTGTCTTTTGTACACCTGACAAAGAGCAGGAAGCCAAAGATGCAGGAGCTGACTTCGTTGGACTCGATGACATGATGCAGAAAGTACAAGGCGGATGGACTGATATCGATGTAGTCGTTGCTACGCCCAATGTCATGGCTCAAGTGGGTCGACTGGGACGTATTCTCGGCCCTAGAGGTATCATGCCCAATCCTAAGACAGGTACTGTGACTTTTGATGTGGGAAAAGCTGTAAGTGACGTCAAGGGCGGTAAAGTATCCTTCCGCGTCGATAAGTATGGAATCATTCACAATAGTATCGGCAGAGTTAGTTTCTCTCCAGACAAATTGGCGGATAATGCCAAGGAGCTCGTAGGGACACTTCTCAAGATGAAGCCTTCTTCAGCCAAAGGAACGTATGTAAAATCTGTAACTGTGGCCAGCACTATGAGCCCAGGTATCAAAATAGATCCTAGATCATTCTAAATCGCAAGCCATGACAAAAGCAGATAAAGCAGTAGCGATAGAAGAATTGAAAGGGCAATTTGAAAATGCCTCCTTCTTTTATCTAGCAGATAGCTCCACTCTAACAGTCGAGCAAATCAACAATTTCCGAAGAATGTGCTTCGAGAAAGGAGTCGAAGTCAAAGTGGTGAAAAATACTTTGGCAAAGAAGGCTCTGGAGTCTCTAGAAAATGATTCCTATCAGCCTCTTTATGACGTCTTCAAAGGGCCGACCACATTGATGTTTTCTGAAACAGCTAATGTGCCTGCCAAACTCATCAAAGAGTTTAGAGATAAGAAGGAGATTCCTGCACTCAAAGCGGCATACATTGATTCTGACGTGTTCATTGGAGATGAAAATCTCGATGCATTGATTGCCTTGAAATCCAAGGAAGAAATGCTTGGGGAGGTTATTGGACTCCTTCAGTCGCCAATCAAGAATCTACTCGGACAACTTCAATCAGGTGGTCAGACGATTTCTGGTCTCCTCAAAGCTCTTGAAGAAAGAGCGTCCTAATCAAGGCTTCCAAGTTTGTACTCATACAATTTTAATTCACAAGAAAACTAGCAAAAACACAATAAGATGGCAGATCTAAAAGCAATCGCGGATACGCTGGTCGGACTTACTGTAAAAGAAGTTACCGAACTAGCTGACATCCTCAAAGAAGAGCATGGCATTGAGCCAGCAGCAGCCGCTGTCGCTGTCGCTGCAGGCCCTGCAGCCGGTGGTGGTGACGCAGGTGGAGCAGATGAAAAATCAGAATTTGATGTAGTATTGAATTCTGCTGGAGCTGCTAAACTCAAAGTCGTGAAAGAAGTCAAGACTCTTCTAGGTGTCGGACTTAAAGAAGCGAAAGATATCGTTGATGGTGCTCCTTCTACAGTGAAAGAAGGTGTAGCAAAAGACGAAGCTGAATCAATCAAATCAGCTCTTGAAGCTGTTGGTGCACAAGTAGAATTGAAGTAATTCTTTGGGCAACCAATAGATATCAAGACTGATTGATACAGCGCTACATAACAATACATAAGGCTTAGATAAGTTTCACAACTTATCTAGGCCTTGTGTTGTTTCATGCCTCGGCATATCACTATCTCTCCATCCAAATTCATCATCTACCATGGCCAAAGGAGCAGTAGCTAAATCCAAAAGCAACGAGTTGCAACGAAAAAGCTTCGGCAAAATCAAATTGCCGGCGCAATATCCTGACCTGCTGGAGATCCAACTCAAGTCATTTCAAGAGTTCTTCCAGCTGTCTACCACACCTGAAAACCGTGAGAACGAAGGGCTTTTTCGCGTATTTCAGGAGAACTTTCCGATCACGGATGCAAGAAATATATTCGTCCTTGAATTTCTAGACTACTTCGTAGATCCTCCGAGATATAGTATCACAGAGTGTGTCCAAAGAGGTCTTACATACAGTGTACCCCTCAAGGCGAAATTGCGACTCTCTTGTAACGATGAGGAGCACGTGGATTTTGAGACGATCGTCCAAGATGTATTCCTCGGGAATATTCCCTACATGACTCCCAAAGGAACGTTCGTCATCAATGGCGCAGAGCGCGTCATTGTGTCACAGCTTCATAGATCTCCCGGTGTCTTCTTTAGTCAAAGTTTCCACCCCAACGGCACCAAGATTTATTCTGCAAGGGTGATTCCTTTCAAAGGCGCATGGATGGAGTTTGCGACGGACATTAACAATGTCATGTTCGCGTACATCGATAGGAAGAAAAAATTCCCTGTGACGACCCTTCTCAGAGCCATTGGCTTTGACAACGACCGTGACATTTTGGGAATTTTTGATCTCGCAGAAGAAGTCAAAGCAAATAAGACAACTCTCAAAAAGGCCATAGGTAGAAAACTTGCAGCGCGAGTTCTAAAAAAGTGGACGGAGGACTTCGTAGATGAAGATACTGGAGAGGTTGTAACCATTGAGAGAAATGAAATTATTCTTGATCGTGACGTTGTCATCGACGAGGATAACATAGAGATGATCTTAGATTCTGAATCTGATACAATCATACTCCAGAAAAAGGATGTCTCAGAAGACTACAGCATCATCTATCAGACACTGCAGAAAGATCCTTCTAGTTCTGAAATTGAAGCTGTACAGTACATCTATCGACAGCTAAGGGGCTCAGACCCACCAGATGAAGACACAGCGCGTGGTATCATCGATAAACTCTTCTTCTCTAATAAGAGGTACAACCTTGGGGAAGTAGGTCGCTACAAGATCAATCGAAAGCTTGGTCTAGATATCGATGGTGAGACGCAGACCCTGACCAAAGAAGACATCATTCAGATCGTCAACTACCTGATCAGACTCGTCAATCAGAAGGCAGAGCTAGATGATATTGATCACTTGAGCAATCGTCGTGTAAGAACTGTTGGAGAACAGCTCTACGCACAGTTTGGCGTAGGACTTGCGCGTATGGCAAGGACTATCAGAGAGCGTATGAATGTAAGAGACAATGAAGTCTTTACACCGATCGATTTGATCAATGCGCGTACACTTTCATCCGTGATCAACAGCTTTTTTGGCACCAGCCAGCTCAGCCAGTTTCTTGATCAGACCAATCCACTCTCCGAGATCACGCACAAGCGTAGAATCTCAGCACTAGGACCTGGGGGACTAAGTAGGGAGAGAGCTGGATTTGAGGTTCGTGACGTCCACTATAGCCACTACGGCCGACTTTGTACCATTGAGACACCGGAAGGGCCGAATATTGGTCTGATCTCCACGCTTTGCGTACACGCCAAGGTCAATAAGATGGGCTTCCTCGAGACCCCATATCGTAAAGTCAATAAAGGTAAAGTTGACGTCAAAGGGGATGCAGAATATCTCTCTGCAGAAGGTGAGGATTTCAAGAAAATTGCTCAAGCCAACTCTAGCATAGATGACAAAGGTGGTTTCTTGACCAATAGAATCAAGTGTCGTCAACATGGTGACTTCCCGATCCTCGAACCAGACGAAATCGAGTACATGGATATGGCACCTAATCAGATTGTAGGTGTTAGTGCATCAATGATCCCATTCCTTGAGAATGATGATGCCAACAGGGCATTGATGGGATCTAACATGCAGCGTCAGGCAGTACCCCTTGTCAGACCTAAGTCTCCGATCGTCGGTACAGGTCTTGAAGGAAAAGTTGCACGTGACTCTCGCATGCTCATCAATGCAGAAGGTGACGGAATCGTCACCTATGTGGATGCAGAGAAGATCACGATTTCATATGATAGAACGGAAGAAGAGGATTTGATCTCTTTTGAAGACAATGTCAAGACCTATCCGCTGATTAAATTCCGTCGTACCAATCAGGGGACTTGTATCAATCTGAAGCCAATCGTACGCAAGGGAGATCGCGTGACTCGCGGGGATATCCTTTGTGATGGTTATGCTACAGAGAAAGGAGAATTGGCTCTAGGCCAAAACCTTAAGGTGGCCTTCATGCCTTGGAAAGGATACAACTTTGAGGATGCAATCGTACTCAGTGAGCGCGTGGTCAGAGAGGACGTATTTACTTCTCTACATATCGTCAACTATGAGCTTGATGTAAGAGATACGAAGCTAGGTGAAGAGGAGCTTACCAATGATATTCCCAACGTATCAGAAGAGGCCACAAAAGACCTGGATGAAGATGGAATCATTAGGTCAGGTGCTTGGGTTAAGGAAGGCGATATTCTTATCGGAAAGATTACACCCAAGGGAGAGAGTGATCCGACACCAGAAGAGAAACTGCTCAGAGCGATCTTCGGAGATAAAGCTGGTGATGTTAAAGATGCATCACTAAAGGCGGCTCCTTCGACCTCAGGTGTCATTATCAATACACAGCTCTTCTCGAGAGCCAAGAAAGATAAGGCGCAGAAAGAAAGAGAGAAGATTTTGTTGACCAAGCTCGAAGACAAGCACAAAGTTGCCCTCAACGAGCTACGAACCATACTGATCGATAAGCTCAGTACAATGGTCCGTGGCAAGGTCTCTCAAGGTGTCAAGAGTATTTATAACGAGGTTCTCGTACCTAAAGGCACCAAGTTTTCTCAGACCGTTCTCAAAGGCGTAGACTATTCCGTGGTGGACTATAACAATTGGATCAAGGATGAGGCCACGGTTGCCTTGATCGCGAGACTACTTCACAACTACAACCTTAAGGTCAACGAAGAGGTCGGTAGGTTCAAGAGAGAGAAATTCAACATCTCGATAGGTGATGAGCTTCCTACGGGAGTACTTAAGCTCGCCAAAGTCTATCTCGCCAAGAAGCGTAAGCTCAAGGTGGGAGACAAGCTAGCAGGCCGACATGGTAATAAGGGTATCGTAGCACGGATTGTCCGTCAAGAAGATATGCCATTCCTCGAAGATGGAACACCAGTAGATATTGTCCTCAATCCTCTTGGGGTGCCATCTCGTATGAATCTCGGCCAGATTTTCGAGACAGTACTGGGATGGGCAGGAGAGCAGCTCGGTGAGAAGTATGCGACACCAATCTTTGATGGAGCGAGTCTTGACGAGATTGATGAACTGGTACAACAGGCAAACTTGCCATCTCTAGGTCAGACCTATCTATATGATGGAGAGACAGGAGACAAGTTTCACCAGCAAGCCACAGTCGGTGTCATCTACATGCTCAAGCTATCTCACATGGTAGACGATAAGATGCACGCGAGATCCATTGGGCCATACTCATTGATCACTCAGCAGCCACTTGGTGGTAAAGCACAGTTTGGTGGTCAGAGATTTGGTGAGATGGAGGTATGGGCTCTTGAGGCATTTGGTGCATCCAATATCTTGCAAGAGCTATTGACCATCAAGTCAGATGATATCATGGGACGTGCCAAGACTTATGAGGCAATTGTCAAAGGTGACAATCTACCTTCACCCAATATTCCTGAGTCATTCAACGTATTGATTCACGAATTGCGTGGCTTGGCTCTAGATGTCAAGTTCGATTAATCCAAATTAGATCATCCGGTAATCTCTATCATATGCCATTCAAAAAAACAACCGTAAGCAGTCGTATCGAAGATTTCTCTTCTATCACGATCAGCTTGTGTTCACCAGATCAGATCTTGGAGAGATCCTTTGGCGAGGTTCTCAAGCCTGAGACGATCAATTACAGATCATACAAGCCAGAGCGCGATGGTCTATTCTGTGAAAGAATATTCGGACCTGTCAAAGACTACGAATGCTACTGCGGTAAGTACAAGCGTATACGCTACAAGGGCATCGTATGTGACAGATGTGGTGTAGAAGTCACAGAGAAGAAGGTGAGACGTGAGCGCATGGGACACATCAAACTTGTCGTGCCCGTGGTTCACATCTGGTTCTTCAAATCACTACCCAATAAAATTGGATACCTTCTAGGAGTTGCCTCCAAAAAGCTTGAAACCATAATCTACTACGAGAGATATGTGGTCATCCAGCCGGGAGTCAAGGCAGAAGAGGTTCCTCACAAGACTCTCCTCACTGAGGAAGAGTACTTTGAAGTATTGGACACTCTGCCCAAAGAGAATCAACAATTGGATGATGCTCACCCTGATAAGTTTATCGCCAAGATGGGGGCAGAAGCAGTATACGATCTGCTTGGTCAACTTGATCTTGATGAACTTTCTTATCAGTTGAGACACCAAGCTGCGACAGAGACATCTCAACAAAGAAAATCGGAGGCACTCAAGAGATTGAGAGTTGTTGAGTCCTTTAGAGATGGTCAGTCACGCATCGAGAACGATCCAGCATGGGCGATCATTCAGTATCTGCCCGTCATACCGCCAGAGCTCCGTCCTCTGGTACCACTAGATGGTGGTCGATTCGCGAGCTCGGATCTCAATGATCTTTACAGACGTGTCATCATCAGGAACAATAGGCTCAAAAGACTCCTCGAGATCAAAGCGCCAGAAGTCATCTTGCGAAATGAGAAAAGGATGCTTCAAGAGGCTGTCGATTCACTATTTGACAATAGTCGAAAATCTAATGCTGTGAAGGCAGAAGGTGGACGAGCACTGAAGTCATTGAGTGATATTTTGAAAGGAAAGCAAGGGCGTTTCCGCCAAAATCTGCTTGGAAAGCGTGTTGACTACTCAGGACGATCCGTCATTGTCGTAGGACCTACGTTACAACTGCATGAGTGTGGTTTACCCAAAGGCATGGCGAGTGAACTCTTCAAGCCATTTATCATCAGAAAGCTCATAGAGCGTGGTATCGTAAAGACTGTCAAGAGTGCCAAGAAGCTCGTCGATCGCAAAGAGCCGGTTATCTGGGAGATCTTGGAGAATATCCTTCAAGGGCATCCAGTACTGCTCAATCGTGCTCCGACGCTGCACAGACTTTCTATCCAAGCCTTCCAGCCAAAGCTTGTAGAGGGTAAGGCCATTCAGTTGCACCCTCTAGTTTGTGGAGCTTTCAACGCCGATTTTGACGGTGACCAAATGGCGGTACACGTCCCGCTTGGACATGCAGCTATCCTAGAGGCTCAGATCCTCATGCTCGCTTGTCACAATATGCTCAACCCGCAAGATGGATCTCCCATCACACTTCCTTCACAGGATATGGTATTGGGTCTATACTACTTGACCAAGGAGATTCTTGATGAGACCAGAGAGACGATTGCTGGATCTGGGATGAAATTCTACAGCGCAGAGGAAGTAGTCATTGCCTACAATGAAGGCAAAGTAGCTCTTCATGCTCCGATCACGGTGAGGACGACTGTCAAGAAAGACGGAGAACTCGTGACCGATAAAGTAGAGACGACAGTGGGTCGAGTGATCTTCAATCAAGCAGTGCCTGCTGAAGTAGGTTACATCAATGAACTTCTCACCAAGAAAAATCTCAAACGCATCATCGGTCGTATCATCACAGAGACGAGTTTCCCGACGACTGCAGCATTCTTGGATGAAATAAAGACTCTAGGCTTTAACTGGTCTTTCAAAGGAGGGCTATCCTTCAACCTTGGAGACCTGATCACGCCGAGTGTCAAAGAAAAGAGTCTGACATCTGCTCAAGAAGAAGTGGATGAAGTACTCGACAACTATAACATGGGTCTGATCACTGATAAGGAGAGATACAATCAGGTAATCGACAAGTGGACCTATGCCGATAATCGTATCACTGACAACCTCATGAAGGAGTTGGCCGCTCACAAAGGTGGATTCAATTCCGTATACATGATGCTTCACTCCGGTGCTCGTGGATCAAAGCAGCAGATCAAGCAGCTCTGTGGACTCAGAGGCCTGATGGCCAAGCCGCGTAAGTCTGGTGATACAGGTGGTGCGATCATCGAAAACCCAATTCTCTCCAACTTCCTAGAAGGACTATCAGTACAAGACTACTTTATCAGTACTCACGGTGCGAGAAAAGGTCTTGCCGATACAGCCTTGAAGACAGCCGATGCCGGTTATCTGACCAGAAGACTTGTCGACGTTGCACAAGACGTCGTGATCATGGAAGAGGACTGCAGCACCCTCAGAGGTATTGAGACCTATGCACTCAAAGACAACGAAAAGATCATTGAGTCTCTGGCTGCAAGAATCAGAGGACGATACAGCTTGCATGATGTAGAGCATCCAGAATCGGGTGAGGTTATCGTCGCAGCTGCAGATTACATCAGTGATGATATTGCTGAGAGAATTGAGACTGCAGGTATCGAGTCTGTGATGATCCGATCCGTAGTAACTTGTGATACACCTAGAGGAGTATGCCGCAAGTGCTATGGTAAAAACCTGGCGACTGGTCGTATCGCCGAGCGCGGAGACTCTGTAGGTATCATTGCTGCACAGAGTATTGGTGAGCCCGGTACTCAGTTGACACTTCGTACCTTCCACGTGGGTGGTGTGGCGACGGTCAGCAAGACAGAGAATGAAATCGAAGCTAGATTTGACGGTGTTCTCGAGTTTGACAACGTACGTACGGTCAAGATGGAAGAGGACGGCGAGAAGAAAGAGGTCGTGCTCTCAAGATCTGGCGAAGTCAGAATCATCGATCCAGAGACTAAGAAGATCCAGTCTAGCCATTTCATTCCCTACGGTGCGACACTATTCTTCAAAGAAGGTAAGAAGATCAAAAAGGGTGATATCATCTGTGAGTGGGATCCGTTCAATGCGGTCATCATTTCAGAGTTTGGTGGTATCGTGAAATTTGATGCCATTGAAGAAGGGGTGACATTCCGTATGGAGCGTGATGATCAGACGGGATACGAAGAGAAGATCATTCAGGAATCGAAGAACAAGAAGAAGATTCCTACTGTGATGATCACTTCAGCGGATGGAGATATTCTTAAGAATTATACGCTACCAGTTGGTGCACACATTTCTATAGAAGAAGGTGCTGAGGTCAAAGCAGGTGATAAAATCGCGAAGATTCCGCGTAGCTTGGGTCAGATCCAAGATATCACCGGTGGTCTGCCTCGTGTGACTGAGCTCTTCGAGGCGCGTAATCCATCAAATCCTGCAGTGACATCTGAGATTGACGGTATCGTCTCTTTTGGAAAGATCAAACGGGGTAACCGTGAGGTCTTTGTTGAGGATGAGCGTACCAATCAGAAGCGAAAGTATCTCATCGGATTTTCTAAGCACATCCTTGTCCAAGAGGGTGACTTTGTGCGAGCAGGTAATCCACTGAGCGATGGTACGATCGCACCGATTGATATCCTTAATATCAAGGGGCCATTTGCGGTACAGCAGTACCTAGTCAATGGTGTACAAGAGGTATATCGCTCACAGGGTATCGATATCAATGACAAGCACATAGAGGTCATCGTAAGGCAGATGATGCGTAGACTTCAGATTTTGGATCCAGGTGACTCTACCTTCCTAGAAGGTGAGGCAGTCGAGAAGTATGATTTTCTTGAGCAGAACGACTGGATCTTCGATAAGAAGTTTATCACCGATCCAGGTGAGAGTCAGAATCTCAGAGCAGGTCAACTGGTGAGTCTGCGTCAATTGCGAGAAGAAAACTCTCTGCTCAAGCGTGAGGATAAGAAGGTCGTAGAGTACAGAGATGCTGTACCGGCTACGAGTGCTCCGATCCTCCAAGGTATCACCAAGTCATCTCTCGGTACGCATAGCTGGATTTCAGCAGCATCCTTCCAGGAGACGACCAAGGTGCTTTCGACAGCAGCGATCGGTGCCAAGCGAGATTTCCTTGCAGGCCTCAAAGAGAACGTAATCGTAGGTAAGCGAATCCCAGCTGGTACCGGACTCAAGGAGTTTTCGGATGTCTTCGTGACTTCCAAGACAGAAGAGGCCGAGAAAGCTGCGAAAGAAGCCATCAGTGATTCTATGATCATGGGCTAGATCGCTTTCGCGAAAATGATAGAAAAACTCGAACAGAAGCCTTCGCTCCGGCGAAGGCTTCTGCATTTTCAGAAAGAATGCCGTAGAGCGCGACAAGTCCTACTAACTTTGATCTCATGCCCAATATCGTAGCCATCGTCGGAAGACCCAATGTAGGGAAATCTACACTATACAACCGTCTCATCGGTGAGCGGGAAGCCATCGTGGATAATATCTCTGGTGTCACCAGAGATCGCATCTATGGGACGAGTGATTGGAATGGTAAGACCTTCACAGTCATTGACACTGGAGGCTTTGTCCGCAATAGCGACGATGTCTTTGAGGCAGAGATCAGATCTCAGGTCGAAATCGCTATACAAGAGGCAACTGTGATCTGCTTCGTCACTGATGTCACGACAGGAATTACTGACCTTGATGAGCAAGTAGCCCAGATGCTGCGAAAGTCTGATAAGCCGGTCTTTGTTTGCGTCAATAAAGTAGACAATAACAATCGAGCCTTGATGGCCAACGAGTTTTGGAGTCTGGGCTTTGATAATACCTTCTTCATGAGTGCTCTCTCTGGCAGTGGTGGCGGAGAACTCCTAGATGCTATGACGGAGATCATGGAAGAGGAGAGCGAGGCAGACGAAAATAAGTTGCCGGTATTTGCCATCATCGGTCAGCCCAATGTAGGGAAATCTACACTGACCAATGCGCTACTGGGTGAGAAGAGAAACATTGTCACCGACATCGCTGGTACTACCCGAGACAGCATCTATTCGCACTACAACAAGTTTGGCAAAGAGTTTCTCATGATTGACACCGCTGGACTTCGCAAGAAGGCCAAGGTGCATGAAGATCTAGAGTTTTATTCAGTGATCCGAGCTATTAAGGCTGTAGAGGAAGCGGATATTTGTTTCCTTTTGATCGATGCACAGACTGGAATCGAGGCGCAGGATATGCAAATCTTCAAGTTGTGCGTCAGGCGCAAAACGGGTGTTGTTCTCGTGGTGAATAAGTGGGATCTGGTTGAGAAGGAGACCAATACGGCGAGAGATCTTGAAAGAGAATACCGCCAACGACTCGCTCCTTTCAATGATGTTCCGATTCACTTCGTATCTGCTCTGACCCAACAGCGCATCTTTAAGCTCATTGAGACTGGTCTGGAAGTATTTGAAAACAAGAGTAAGCGGATCAAAACCTCAGAACTCAATGACTTCTTACAAGAGGTCACAGAGCGCACACCGCCGCCATCTCATCGTGGTAAATTTATCAAGATCAAGTATGTGACACAGCTCAAGGCGCGCTATCCGGCTTTTGCATTTTTCTGTAATCATCCGACTCACGTCAAGGAACCCTATCGCAACTTCCTAGAGAATCAGCTGCGCAAAAGGTATAATTTTACTGGTGTGCCCATCAGTATATTCTTCCGTAAAAAATAGTAGTCAATAGATGCCAGTAATTGAGACGCCGATTCCTGATCTGTTCGTGATCGAACCTAAGGTCTTTGAAGATCATCGTGGCTATTTTTTTGAGAGTTACAATCAGTCCATTTTGGCGGAAGCCGGTCTAGACTATCACTTCGTACAAGACAATGAGTCCAAGTCAAGCAAAAATGTCCTACGCGGGCTACACTATCAGCTGCCACCTATGGGTCAGGCTAAGCTTGTGCGGGTGACTACTGGAGCAGTCCTGGATGTGGTATGTGATATCCGTGAAGGATCCGATACCTACGGACATACATTTGCCATTGAACTCTCAGCCGAGAATAAAAAGCAGCTCCTCATCCCCAGAGGATTTGCGCATGGTTTTCTGGTCTTGTCAGAGGTCGCAGTCTTTTCTTATAAGTGTGACAATTTTTATAGCAAGGAACATGACAGCGGTCTGGATGCATTCGACCCACAGTTGAAGATTGACTGGGGTGTCTCTAAAGATCAGGCGATTATATCTGAGAAGGACCTTGTTCAGCCAGCATTTGGCAAACATAAAGTCTATAGCTCTTTGGCGTAAACTACTCTGGCGTGGTGATGCATGCAACGTGATCTGGAGTGCGTTCTCCACTATTCAACAAAAATCTTACACGATAACAAGTTTCTTGACCTCGTCTTCTTTGAGGATCAAAGAATCTATCTTGTGTTTTAGGTATTTGAAATAGTCTATTGTCCCTAAATATCTCTATGGATTCAATACTATTCTGCGAAGTCAGTGGAAGCTGATTGTATTTTGAGTCAAAGCTGAGCCTGACATTCACGCGGAGATTCGAATAATTCTCGAAAGAGACGAAATCTACCACTATCAGTTCGGGGTATTGATCATACAGATTTTCGCCTAGTGGCGGTAACTCTTGATTTTCGCAAGCAATAATAGAGAACCAAAGACCAATCGCGACAAGTAAGGTGTGTGCTCTCATTTTTTTAAAAATTTAGAACGAAACCACTGATGAATTGCTGATCATCATAACCGAATTTTGGTGAGATGCCAACGCTATTTGAAAAGGGATTTTGTTCGTTATAGCTTGGTTTCGCTTCAGTCTTTTTGGTGCGCTTCATAAGATACCACACGCCGGCTAGGGTACCCATTACAATTGCTCCGGTTCCAATAATTTGATTTGTATTGTGACGTGAGCGTAGTTCTTCATAATCGTCGGACTCTATCTGATATTGTCTTGCCAAACTTTCTAATTCCTCAGTCGAGAGCGATGCTTGATATTGATTCAATAGATTTAGAGCTCTCTGTCTGGTAGTATTTAAAGCAGATGGCTTGGTATACACCTGACTTGCGGCTAATCCCCCTGATAAGGCAAATCCAACTCCTTGTCCATAGGTGGAAAATTGTTGACGAAATCTGGTATTTGTTAAGTCGAGATATTTTTCGTATTCAGGATTGACCCTGGACAAGCCCTTTGCAACCACAATGAGAGAATCAGTCAACACATTCACAGTGTCTCGATGTACCATGAATGTTGGGGCCCAATACTCGCCTAAGTGTCGGCCAGCAGGAAGTCTTATTACATTGTCTTGCTGAAGATCATAGACTTTTTCTAGAATTCGTACTTGAGTCGAAGACGGTGTAACAAGGATTTGCAGAGCTCCTGAGTCTTGTGCCCTGATACTGACGGAGCACAGCAGTAAAAGTCCGAATTGAATCGTCTGACTAATAAGTAGGGAATACTTCATACGCCAAGAAAGTGAAATTATACTCCTTAGTATAAGCACATTCTGTAAATGTTAAATGAATTGGCAGCTATCTTCGCATATGTCAAAAATCCTCATCACAGGAGCGAATGGTCAAGTCGGAAGTGAGTTTCGATATTTAGCGAATATCTCACCTGATGATTTTCTCTTCATCACGCGTGCAGAGTTGGATCTGTCCGATCCAATGGCTATACAGGCCTATCTCGATAATTTGATGGCTATAGATGCCATCATTCATTGTGCAGCCTACACGGCAGTGGACAAGGCGGAGGAAGATCGAGAGACCTGTGAGCTTGTCAATGTCAAAGCTTCTGAGCTGCTGGCCAAGTATAGTCAAAGACATGACATCCCTCTCATTTCCTACTCTAGCGACTATGTCTATCACAATGGACTGACCAGACCATTACAAGAGACTGACGAGACGACGCCACAAGGTATTTATGCCAAGACCAAGCTTGAAGGGGAGAAAGCTATCGCTAAGCATTGTGACAAGCACTATACCTTCAGAACATCATGGGTTTACAGCTCCTATGGGCACAATTTTGTCAAGACGATGATCCGTCTCATGACAGAACGGGACAAACTGCGTATCGTAGATGATCAGATCGGTGCACCGACCTATGCCGCAGATATCGCACGATGGACAATGGTGATGCTCCCAGTGCTTTTGGGTGACAACCCACTCATCCCACCAGGTATTTACAATCTGAGCAATACAGGGCAGACAAGTTGGTATCACTTTGCTAAGACGATCAGAGACCTTCTAGGATTGCAGTGCGAGCTAGAAGCCATTCCCAGTAGTGAATATCCCACTCCCGCCAGTCGACCACACTACAGTGTCATGTCGCATCAAAAGATATTGACGCACCTGCCGGATCTCAATTTGCCACATTGGGAAGAGAGCTTGAAGCAGTGTTTGAGAAGATTGGGGCATCAAGTCTAAACTCACACAAACTTCTAGAGCAGATTTGTCGTTCTTTATAGTATGAATCTGCGCATCCTCGCATTAGTCTTGCTGGTGGCTTGTACTCTTGAAGTCAGTGCTACGCACAATCGTGCAGGAGAGATTCGCTATGAGCAGATTGACGATCTCACGATCAGGGCTACCATCATCACATACACCAAGGAGAGTAGCGTGGAGGCGGATAGAGATAGCTTGATTCTGATGTGGGGCGATGGACAGCAGTCATCAGTCCTCAGATCCAACGGTGATGGTAATGGTGAATCTCTGGGCAATGATATCAAACTTAATCTCTACGTCGCAGAGCACACCTATCCTGGCTTTGGCACATTTACCTTGAGTATGCAGGATCCCAATCGCAATGGTGGCATCCTCAATGTCAATGCTCCCAATTCGATCACAGTACCATTCTACATCGAGACGACATTCACACTTCAGGGCTCGCAGTTTTCTGGTTTCAATCGCTCTGTCGTACTACTGCAGGCTCCGATAGACTTTGGCTGCGTAGATCAGATCTTCAAGCATGATCCTGGGGCTTTTGATCCGGATGGGGATAGCTTGGCTTATGAACTCATCACGCCATTGCAAAATAGTGGTGAGGAGGTCCCCAAGTATGAATTTCCTGATGATATTGGTGAAGGAGGTGTCATACAGTTTGATGAAGAGCTTGGACAGTTTATCTGGGTCACGCCCAAAGTGAGTGGGGAATATAACATTGCCTTCAAGGTCAAAGAATATCGTAACGGGATTTTGATCGCATCCACAATCAGGGATATGCAGATTTTCATCGATCTGTGTACCAACCAGCCTCCTCAGATTACTACAGAACTTGAGTACTGTGTGCAAGCTGGAGATACGCTCGACTTTTTGGTGCAAGCTACTGATCCAGATACAGGGCAGTTGGTGAAGTTGGAAGTACAGGGTGGCCCATTTTTTGTCGATGATCCCGCTGAGTTTTTTGTGGCATCAGGATTCCAAGAGCCTGTGGTCGAAGGGAGATTTATCTGGGAGACCACCTGTAATCATATCAGAGAAGTGCCCTATGAAGTGATCTTCAGAGCTACGGACAACTTTCTAGACAGTACGGGTCTAGTAGATATCGTCAAGGTTCGCATCAAGGTCGTCGGCCCAGCACCACAAGGTCTGCAAGCGGAGCCGTTGGAAGATTTTATTGAATTGAGCTGGGAACATCCATACGCCTGTCAAGTGACAGATGGTGAGTACTTCAGAGGCTTTAGCATATGGCGCAAGCTAGGATCTCAAGTGATCGAAGAAGACTCCTGTAGAGAGGGTCTTGATGGTCAAGGCTATGTGAAAATTGCCAATCGTGTCGAGGATGTCCTTGACGAGCGATACATCTATCGAGATGTAGATGTCGAAGCGGGTAACAACTATTGCTATAGAGTACTGGCAGATTTTGCTCTCTTGAGTGCTGCCGGAAACCCCTTCAACTCGGTCTCGAGCCTACCTGGCAATGAGGCATGTGCCATCTTCCGACAAGAGCAAGCGGTGATTACTAGATCCTCAGTCTTGTTGACTGATGACGGAGCCGGGGAGACTGAGATTCGATGGCTGCTACCGGACGATATGGCTCTAGACACGTCTCTCAGACCCGGTCCCTATGCCATCGAAGTATGGAGAGCCGACGGTGTGACTAGTGATATTGCTGATTTTACGGCATTGCCAGGAACACGAGTCGAGGCCAATACATTTGCAGGGCTGCAAGGAGATACGAGCTACATTGATACGGGGCTATCTACAAGATCTCAAGCATATAGCTATGCTATTGCCTTTTATATCGAAGCTGGAAACGATGTCTACACATTTTCCAAGCCCGCAAGTACGCCGTTTTTGCTGATTGAGTCGAGCGATCGGACAAACACTCTTGAGCTAGACATAGATGTACCATGGAGCAACTTTGACTACGAGATCTACAGAGAGAATGGCTTGACTGGCGAGTTCGAACTCATAGACAATGTGGATGTCGATCGCTACGTAGACGATAATCTGATAAATGATGTAGAATATTGCTACTACATCAGCACACGCGGTACCTATGGTATCGATGGATTTCCTAGCCCACTCATCAATCTGTCACAGATAGCCTGTGGTACGCCAATAGACACAGTGCCTCCTTGTGTGCCGAGCATCGCAGTGGCAAATAGCTGTGAAGATGAAGATGCTGCTCCGGAGGATTTTCTCGTCAATCGAATCACCTGGACGATCGAGAACAGTGCTGACTGCATCCTTGATGATTTACAGACAGTCAGGATCTATTTTGCGTCGAGTGTCGAGGGGGACCTCGAGCTGATTGCAGAGCTCAACGGCGGCAACGAGTTTGTCTACCTCCATCAGCGCGACCAGGATATATCAGGGTGCTACTTTGCGAGCTCTGTGGATGAGGTTGGCAATGAGAGCGCCTTGAGTGAAGTGGTCTGTGTCGACAATTGTCCAGACTATACACTACCGAATGTATTTACCCCAAATGGTGATGGAGCCAATGATATGTTTCAGCCATTCCCTTACCGATTTGTGGAGTCCATCGACATGAAGATCTTCAATCGCTGGGGACAAGTCGTACACGAGACGACTGATCCAGATATCAACTGGGACGGGACCAATCTTTCGGGAGCCGATCTAGCTGATGGAGTCTACTACTACGAGGCGAGGATCTTTGAGCGCCGTGTCTCAGGTATCCTTGAGAATCCCGAACAACTTAGTGGATTTATTCATTTGGTACGGTAGCAAGCAAGTCGCGCATGTTTACAGGAATCATAGAGCTGCTCGGAGAGATCAAGTCCATAGAGCACGAAGGAAGCAATATCATCATCAGAGTGGCATCCGATATCTCTGGTGATCTCCAGGTGGATCAAAGTTTGGCCCATGATGGCACTTGTCTTACTGTCACAAAGCTAGGTGATGGATGGCACGAAGTCGTGGCGATCCAAGAGACACTTGATCGTACTGCACTATCGAGCTGGGCCAAAGGCAAAAAGGTAAACCTAGAGCGTGCGATGATCATGAATGCTCGACTGGATGGTCATATCGTGCAAGGACATGTGGATGCAGTAGGGAGATGTGTCAGCCTAGAAAACAAGGATGGCTCTTGGCGCTATGGATTTGACTATCCAGAGCAGTACGCTCATCTCATGGTGCCTAAGGGAAGTATATGTATCAATGGGATCAGCCTTACGGCAAATGAGCCGACGATGTCGAGATTTTATGTAGATATCATTCCATACACTTATGAGCATACCAATGTGCATCAGTGGCAAGTCGGAAATGATGTCAATCTGGAGTTTGATATTTTGGGGAAGTATGTCGAGCGTCTCATGAGTGTCAAGAAGTGATATTGCTCGGAGATCCCAGAGATTGTTATATCTTGGGTTTTCACCCAAATGTCCTGACGATATGCATATTGCTGCAAAAATTCTCATTGCCCTGATCGCTTTTGCGCACTTCTATTTTCTTTGGCTTGAAATGTTTGCTTGGGAGACTCGTGCACCAAAGGTATTTCGCACCATCCCCAAGGAGCTTTTCCCCAAGACCAAGACCATGGCGGCGAATCAAGGTCTGTATAATGGTTTTTTGGCGGCTGGACTGATTTGGTCACTGCTGATTCAGGATATGACATGGGCGAAGAATGTGGGTCTGTTTTTTGCGGCTTGCGTAGTTGTAGCCGGAGCCTACGGCGGATGGAGTGTGCACAAGAGAATTTTTTATGTGCAGGCGGTGCCTGCGATTATTGCTATCATTGCGCTTATTTTATTTTGATTGCAGATCATTGAAGGATATCCTGAAAGATAGTTTCTACAATTTTTTTACTTCGATGCCTTCCACGATCGTTAGGTCTCCTGGTCGGATCAATCTCATTGGTGAGCACACTGACTACACGGGAGGTCTTGTTTTTCCTGGTGCCATTGACTTATCCATATATTTTGCGATTAGGAGCTCGGATGACCGTCGTGTTCGGATCATAGCCTCTGATATTGGTGAGCAGTGCAATTTTGATTGTGATGACCTAGATCCTACAGATCACAACTGGATCAACTATGTGAAAGGTATCCTATCACAACTAAAATTGAGAGGGTGCCCGCTGTCAGGGTTTCGATGTGTGATGAAGAGTTCACTGCCACTGGGCTCAGGTGTAAGTAGTTCTGCGGCCTTGGAGTGTGGTATACTAGTGGCTTTAGATCACATTTGGTCACTAGGTCTTGACCGATGGGAGATGATCGATATTTCCCATAGATCAAATCATGATTATCTCGGTGTCAAATCTGGCATCTTGGATCAGTTTGCCGTACTATTTGGACGAAAGTCCAGCCTCATGCAGATGCACTGTCAGACCAAGGCTTATGAATATGTGCATGCCGATCTAAAGAATTATACCCTGGTGCTGATCAATACCAATGTCAAGCACAGCAATGTAGATGGTGAGTATAATAGCAGGCCAGGTGAGTGCCAAGAAGCTCTGAAAATTCTTCATAAGGCAGGGCGTGATCTAGGTAGTCTGAGCTCTGCTGATCAGAGCGATGTGAGCTTGCTAAGGGCAAAAGGCGAGATTCTTCTGGCGCAGAGGCTGGATTATATCGTTGAAGAAAACAAGAGAGTGACACAAATGATGTCAGCGCTTGAGCTTGGAGACTTGGCCGGAGCGGGTAAATTGCTTTATGAGAGCCATGAGGGGCTATCTCATTTATATGAGGTTTCATGTCCAGAGCTTGATTTTTTGGTGGATTGCAGTCGTCAGCATGATGAAGTCCTCGGGGCAAGGATGATGGGCGGAGGGTTTGGAGGTTGTACGCTCAATCTGGTCCGGTCTGATTATATGGAAGCGTACCTCCATGCGTGCGAGAAGGCTTATTGCGAGCGATTTGGCTTCTCTGCCACTCCTTTTGAGGTGGCCTTGTCTGACGGAACTCATATTTGCGAATAAGCTCACATTTCTCACTAATTTCTAGATTTTCTTGATTTAAATTTTGTAGGGACGCCATATTCTCTTATATTCGCCGTACTAGTACAGTATAGTACAGTAGTGTTGAAACCATGTTAGCTGAGCAAATTAGATTGTTTGCGACCTTGACTGACCTGACCAAGCAGGAGAAAATCGTCAAGGCCATCACAGAGAGTATTTCAGACGGGAAGTACGCTCAAGGTGATAGTTTGCCCTCTGTCAATCAGCTCTCAAAAGATCTGGGCTACGGAAGAGAAACGGTCGTCAAAGCCTACAACTCCCTGAAAGAAAGAGGTATAATAAGTGCGAAGCACGGCTTAGGATATTTCGTCAGCTCGGAAGATCCTGATCAGCAGTTGACCATTGCTCTAGTGCTCTATGGTTTTCAGACTTTCCAGCAAAACTTTTATGATACGCTGCGTCGCGACCTTGGTGATGGATACAATATTGATGTCTTTTTTCATCACAACAATGCGGCGGTATACGACAGCATCATCAAAGAAATTAGGCTTAAATATGGGATGTATATTGTCGCACCCATTCAATCTGATTTTTCAGAAGAGTTACTGACGTCTCTTCCTGCTGACAAGTTGCTCATTGTCGATAGATATCTCTATGTAAGTGATGAGGTGAGTCGCGTGACCCAGGAATTTGAAATTTCGATGCTACGTGCCTTTGAGGAACTGGGCTCGAGAATCAGAGATTTCTCTGAGCTTATTCTCTACTATCGGGATGACACGGATTATCCAGCCGGAATCTATGATGCTTGTGCCAAGTGGAGCCGTGACAATGACATGCCTCTTACTGTATACAAAAAATTTCAAACGGATCATATTTCCCCCTCAGCCCTCTTTGTTACTGTAGGTGATTCTGACCTCTGGCATTTGCTCAAATACGCCCATGAGACAGACTTGCAGGTCGGCAAAGACATTGGTATTATCTCTCACAACGACTCGGTCGTAAAGGAATTTATTGCAGGTGGTATTACCACATTTTCTACTGATTTTGGTCAGATGGCGGATAGAGCAGCATCATTTGTACTCGAACGAAAAAAAATTAATGAAATCATTCCAAGTGTCCTCATTCGTAGAGGATCATTATAGACTCTGACTTTTTTTTTTATCCTAATCTAAATGTGTATGAAACCAATCAAACACCCATTGTATCGAGGACAAAAGCATGCGTTCACTCGTGTATGTCTTCCAATTTTACTTGCTTGCTTTATGCTGAGTATGGTGAGTGCCCAGGTGATTTCTGGTACTGTTCTAGACGAAAATGGCGAAGGTGTCATTGGTGCTAGTGTCGTAGTACCGGGTACCACTATTGGCACAGATACTGACTTTGAAGGGAAGTGGAGCATGGATGTTCCCCAGGGAACTACCGAGCTCGAAGTGTCTTATCTGGGTTATGGAACCCAGCGAATCGCCCTTGACGGGTCTAGCAATTACAACATCGTAATGGTTCCTGACTCGAGACTGTTTGATGAAGTTGTCGTCGTAGGATATGGTGTAAAGAAGAAAAGCGATCTTGTCGGGTCCATAGCCTCTCTGGATGGCAAAGAATTATCCAGTCTTGTGGTAGGAAATCCTACTTCAGCATTGCAAGGTAAACTCTCAGGAATCCAAATCGAAAACAACGGAGGAGCTCCTGGCGGAGATGCAAACGTATTTGTCAGAGGAGTGAGCTCGCTGACAAACTCCTTTCCACTCTACGTGATTGATGGAACATTTGCGGATAATATGAATTTTCTCAATCCTAAGGATATTGAGTCTATTGAGGTCCTCAAGGATGCGTCATCAGCTGCAATCTTTGGATCGCGTGCGGCCAATGGTGTGGTGATTATCAGTACCAAGAGAGGTTCGGACGATGGTTCTACACGGGTCAATTTGGATCTGCGCACAGGATTTGAGTCTGCGACCAAGATGCTTGATCTGCTGGATGGACCACAGTTTATTCAATACAGAAATCAGCTCGAGGAGAATGACGGAAACTCCTTCCGTCTCTCCAATGATCTTCCAAGTACTGATTGGCAAGATCTTTCCATCAACACAGGCTCTATCAATGATCTAGGCTTGTCAGTCTCAGGTGGCACGGAGTCTGCTAAGTATTTCGTTTCAGGCAACTACTACAACCAAGACGGGATACTAGTTGGAAGTGGATTTGAAAGACTGAATGGTCGTGTCAATAGCCAGTTTAAAATCGGCAAATTGCGTATCGATCAGAGTCTCTCACTCGTACAAGCTGATTTACAAGAGAATAACTGGTTTGGCTTTGATGGAGCGACTGCGCCGATCCTCGCAGAAAGTGTTCCTGAAAATGAGGGAGGATTTGAAGCGCCTGACTTTGATAAGCACAACTTTGGTGGTATCAATAAATTTGCGCAAGCGTCACTAGAAGACAATAATCTACGAAGTAGAAATATTCTTGCCAATGTTAATTTCTCGTATGAAATTGCCAATGGCCTTACCGCCAAGATGAACTTCGGTGTCGACTATCTGAATCAATACTCAAGAACATTCACGCCTACATTTTTCATGAGTCCATCCGATGCGGTATTTAATGTAAATGATCAAAATGATCTGGCTGAAGTACGTAGTGAGAATTTGCTGACACTTTTTGAACCTACATTGAGCTATGACAAAGAATTTGGTAATAATGCATTGAATGTAGTTCTAGGGTATACTGAGCAGAAGATAGATTTCAGAAATCTTGGAGTATATGTCCAAGGTCTTCCAAGCAACAGCACACAAGTGATCGGCGCAGCTGCACCAACAAATGTCCAGAATATTGCTGGTGTGAATAATATCAGCGGACTTAGGTCCCTATTTGGTCGGATCAACTACTCACATGACAACAAGTACCTGGTGCAATTCACAATGCGACGTGACGAATCATCTAAGTTTGCTCCGGACTTTAGAGTAGGTTATTTTCCTTCAGTATCGTTTGGCTGGAAAGTACATAATGAGTCTTTCTTTCCATCAGACGGCTTGATCTCACGACTCAAGATCAGAGGTGGACTAGGTACTCTAGGGTCTCAGAACATTCCTGATTATGCTTATCAGTCCGTATTCAATCTCAACTCCAATACATCATTCTCAGATGCACTTGCAGTAGGATTCGCTCAGACATCTTTTGCTCTAGAAGATATCGTATGGGAGGAAGCACGTACATTCAATATAGGAGCTGATATGGGCTTTGCTAGAGACCGTATCACGGTGTCAGCAGAGTACTATGTCAAGGACGTAAGTGACGTACTTGTAGGTGTGAATCTTCCATCTAGTTCTGGTACGAGTCTTCCAGTCATCAGAAATGCTGGTGAGATTCGCAATAGTGGTATTGAACTCGAGGCTCTATATCGAAGTAAGTCAAAGTCTGACTTCAGCTATCAAGTTGGCGTCAACTTTGCCACGTTCAACAGTGAGATAACAAGCTTGCCCAACCCGATCATCGGGCCTTCTACTAGTGAAGATCAGACAAGGGTCAATAGATTTATCGAAGGAGAGGCTCCTGGTGTTTATTGGGGATTTATTGTCGACGGTGTCTATGCTGATCAGGCTGCTATCGATGCCGATAATAATATTAGCAATGATCCCGTCAGAAGATCCCTTGTCCAGCCTGGTGACTTTATTCGACGTGATATCAACGGTGACGGCATGATCACGGCTGATGATCAAACAATATTGGGTGATCCTACACCAGACTTCATCTATGGTATCAATCTGAGTGGGTCTTATAAGAATCTTGACTTTGGATTGTTTTTCAATGGTGTCGTAGGGAATGAGATTTACAACCTCAACAAGTTCTTCAATATCTTCTGGTCTGATGATAATAAGTTGGTGGATGTACTGGACGCATGGACGACAGATAATAGAATTACAGATATACCTAGATCGACCACTTTGGATCAGGCAGAAAATCGTGCGCCATCTTCCTTCTTTGTAGAGGACGGTTCCTATCTGAGATTACGGACTGCCGAGATCGGCTATACCTTCGAAGAAGGTGGACTGGCAGATTGGATGAGCGGTCTTAGGATCTTCGTTACAGGACAGAACCTATTGACATTTACAGGATACTCAGGATACGATCCTGATGTTTCTTCGACCAACGGAGGACGTGCCAACAGAGACTCTGGATTTTTCGGTAATCGTGCAGATGTCAATCCGCTTCTTGGAAGAGGTCTAGATGCTCGAGCATATCCCAATGCACGTGCTATCATCTTCGGTGTTCAACTCGGCTTTTAATTTGGCTAATCAATAAAAAGATAATCATGAGAAATACAATAAATGGATTACGGGTGGTCTTGGTGGCAGCTTTTGCCTTCACCATCTGCGGTTGCAATGATTCTCTTCTGGATCAAGTCAACACTAACACGGTGTCTTCTGGAAATTTTTGGCAGAGTCCTCAAGATTTTGAGACTGCTGTCAATGGTATGTTTCATCCCATCACAAATACATTTTTCTGGGGGCGGATCATCCACACTGGAGCCTTGTTGAGATCTGATGCTCATAATATCAGACCATTTGGTGTCAACACTGCTATGTCCACGTTGCAAGGTACTCCTGGCGTAGCGAGATGGGGCACAGAGCTATGGCAGGAGCCTTGGAAAGCCATATTTAGGGCCAATGCGATCATCGAGAATATGTCGGTGGAGGCAGTTCCGGATGAGACTCAGCGAAATGGTCTTTTAGGGCAAGCATACTTTATGAGAGCGTTTTCTCACTGGTATCTTCTCAATCTATTTGGGAACATTCCTCTAGTCACCTCGACGCCACAGGATGACGCGGATTTCTTCCCCTCACAGGCGAGTCAAGACGCGGTCTGGAACCAGATTATCGAAGATTTGACACAAGCAGAAAATCTCTTGCCTCAATCATGGGAAGGGGGTAATATTGGACGTCCTACGAGCGGTGCAGCAAGCGCCTTGAAGGGGAAGAGTTTCTTATATCAGGGAAATTGGGCTGAGGCCAGTGCAAATCTGCGAAAGGTCATTGACGGTGGTCAGTATAGTTTATTGCCTGCTGAGAACTATGAGGATAACTTCGGATTCCAAAATGAAAACAATGCAGAATCTGTATTTGAGTTACAATATCTCGGAATCCAGGCTTTTGCTTGGGGAGTAGACGTCCCAGGTGTGGGAACTATGGGTAATTTTCACATTGATTATGCGCCGCCTTCTAAGAGCCCAGATCAGTCTCATTATATCAACCAGTGGGTTCTTGATGTATTTGAAGCAAATAGTGATGTTGTCAGACGCAATGCTACGATAGCATACGACTATCCCGGTGCTACTGGCTATGGTGGTACTGATTTTGTCACGGATTTTGCGGATGATATTGCTCAAGCTCAGGAGGACGGTATGGCTCCTTTGTTTACCAGAAAATACGCAGGACTAGATGTGGGAGAGCGTGATGACGTGGACTTCCTTGGAACCAATGTTGGCAACAATTGGAGAATCATAAGATATGCAGATGTATTGCTGATGATGGCCGAAGCGCTGAATAATCAAGATCGGACCTCTGAGGCTGAAGCTTACATCAATCAGGTGAGAATGAGGGCTGGCATAGAACCATTGGCAGGCTTGTCCAGATCCGAAATGGAGCAGGCAATCATAGATGAGCGCGTCATGGAGTTGACCGGCGAGGGTCACAGGTTCTTTGATCTTGTCAGATGGGGATTAGCTGACGACTATCTAGGAGCCAATTCTCTTCATGGAGATCATCCCAAATCGCTCAGTGGTGGGGTATTTCAAAGTAATCGTGACGAATACCTCTGGATTCCAGTTTCAGAGCTCAGCGCCAATAGCAACCTTGTTCAAAACCAAGGTTATTAATTATAGAGTTTTTAGGTGAGAGTAGTGGAGTTACTAGATTTTAGTAACTCCACATTTTTTATCATACCTTACGCTTTCACAGGGAGAGCCGTATCACCTTTGCTTCAACTTGATCAGTCGCTCACATAGTGCAGTACTTTATGCAACCTTGCTCATCCTACTAGGATCTTGTGAGGCTGCAAAGCCCAAATTGTTCAAGACTCTATCCTCTGATCACACAGGTTTAACCCATTCAAACTCTCTTATAGAGAATGAGCGCTACAATGTGATCAACTTTACGAATTTTTATACGGGAAGTGGAATTGCTGTAGCAGACTTTGACAGAGACGGTCAGCTCGACCTTTTTCTTGGAGGCAATATGTCCCCATCGAGCCTTTACAAGAACCTTGGTGCACTTCAATTTCAAGACATAACCAAGAGTGCAGGAATAGAAACAGATAGATGGATTACTGGAGCAGTAGCTCATGACATCAATGGTGATGGATGGATAGACCTCTATCTATCAGTAAGTGGATTTGAAGATGAGAATTACAGCCGATCCAATTTGCTGTACATCAACCAGGGGCTCAAAGATGACTTGCCGGTATTTAAAGAATCTAGTAAGGAATACGGGCTTGATATAGCGGCACAGGTGACACAAAGCGTGTTCTTTGATTATGACAGAGATGGGGATGATGACATTTTTATGATCGTCAATCCCACGGACTACGATCTTGGTGCAGTCAATAATATTCGTAAGCCTAAGCGAGACGGCGAAGCTCTCAGCACGGATATTCTTATGGAAAATCTGGGCAATGGAACATACAGCAACGTATCAGCTGAGTCAGGAATTCTCATAGAAGGATACAGCTTGGGCGTGGCCCTCTGTGATGTGAATCAGGACGGCTGGTTGGATATATATGTATGCAACGATTTTGTCAGTAATGATATCCTATATGTCAACCAACAAGACGGGACATTTGCCGATGAGCTGGATACGCGAATGTGGCAATCAAGTTTTGCTAGTATGGGTATCGATATTCAGGATGTGAATCTGGATGGGCATGGCGATATCATGACGCTAGATATGCTGCCCGAAGATCATGAGCGCTATCATAGTATAGTGACAGGCGTGACTGAGGACAGACATCGCTACATGCTGAGCGCTGGTTTTTCTCCACAGTATAGTCGCAATCAACTGCAGCTATCAGATGGGAATGGAAACTTTCACGAAGTAGGGCAGTACGCCGGAGTTGCTAAGACGGATTGGAGTTGGTCCACTCTGATTCAGGACTTTGATGGTGATGGTGTTTTGGATATTCATGTGACCAATGGATTTGGTCGAGATATGGGACATCTTGATTACATCAACTTTGCCAATAAAATTCAATTTGGCGATGCTGAGACGATCAGGAAACAACAAATTGAGTCTATCGTGGATCTTCAGCCCGCTAGTTTGCAGGACTATTTTTTTCGTGGCACAGAGGATCTTTCTTTTGATAATATGTCCGAGGAGTGGGCTGGGAATGATCCTACGGTGAGCAATGCAGCCGCATATGCAGATTTTGACAATGATGGAGACTTAGACCTTGTTGTTCAACGCCTCTTTGAATTGCCAGCGTTTTTGGAGAATCAGACTTCCTCTGAGTCGAGACACTTCGTTCGTATTGTACTTGAAGATTCTCTTCAGAGGAGTGTAATTGGATCTAAGCTAAGTTTGATCACCGATCAAAATGAACGTGTACAAATTTATTCCCCAGTTCGAGGATATTTGAGTAGTGTAGATCCACGGATACATTTTGGTCTTGCTCCTGATGAATCCATCAAGGCCCTCAAGATCCAGTGGCCAGATGGTAAGATGTCTACGATCGACTCAATTGCAGTAAATACTACGACGATCGTCGATAGATCTAAGTTCAAGAAGAGCACTCCCGAGACTAGCTCTAAATCAGTACTTTCGACCACTGCTCTAGCACATCGCTCTATGCCTGATGACTACTCCGATTTTAAGCATCAGGTGTTATTGCTCAAGGGTGAGAGCAAAGAAGGTCCGCACTTTCAAGTGCATGATGTCAATCACGATGATAAGCCAGACTTGATCCTTGGTTCTGACCATGGCGAGCAGAGTGTACTTGTTTTGAGTTACCTTGAGCCTGATGCACGGCGCTTGCCGTTTCCCTCATCATCTGATCAAGAAACTGCTTGTATACAAGCTTACGACTTGGATGGTGATGGTGAAGAGGAATATATTTTAGGCTCCGGAGGCTTCGCAAATATTTCGGGAGATGATTATCAGGATTTGATTTATTCCTACGAGGAGGGTGAACTTGTAATGAGATCTGATCTCATGTCTTTCCTTCCTCGTTTGCCTACTTCTCAGATTCTCCCTTTAGATGACCATGTTGCTGATGCTGGTGGACTCCTTTTTTTGCACCGTAATGAGCCTGATGATTTTACCACTACAGTAAAGCATCATGTCTCTTTTGATCGGCCACAGAATGAGTTATCAAATCAGTTGTTGGATCTACTTCATGATCTCAATTATCGTCATATCAAACATGCTTCATGGGCAGATCTAGATGATAATGGTCTGAGTGATCTGGTCGTATTGGCCGATTGGCAACCGATATCAATACTCTATCAATATTCTGATGGATTTAAAACGGAGCTCGTCGAGGGCACTCGTGCTTGGTGGCGAAGTATGGATATGGCAGATGTGGATAGTGATGGTGATCTAGATTTGATCCTCGGCAATTGGGGCAAGAATCATAGCTACTGGCGTTCTAATGGAGAGGGAATACAACTTGGTCTTTATGCGCTGTCAAAAGATCTATCCATCCCGATCTTTTCTTACAGAGAGGATGGGATTCAATTCCCAACAGCGACACGAGATATGCTCCTCACTCAAATCCCAAAGCTTAAAAGAAAATATGCAGACTACGCATCTTATGCTCGTAGCTCTATTTCGGAAATATTTGAAAGTGACAGTGCATATTCGTCTACAGAGCTTGGCATAGATATTTTTGCTTCAATCGTAATGATCAATCAAGAAGATAGCTGGTCATTTCGTGAACTGCCGGCAGAGTTTCAGATGAGTTCGGTCAACGACTGTATATTGGAGGATTTTGATCAGGATGGAAACGTGGATATAGTATGCGGAGTCAATACTGAGGACATGAGTGCTTTCAATGGCCCATGCATCTACAAATCTCTTCTAGCAGCCAGAGGTGCGAAATCAGGTTGTTTTCAGATTGTGGATCTTCCTGAGATACCCGAATTATTCGGTAAATGTGTCAATAGTTTGGAATCAATCAACATAGATGAAGACATGACATCGGTTCTTCTCGGTATTCATGGTGATAGTCTGAGGACTTTGAGTTTTTCTTTTGCAAGTTTGGATCAACTATGAGGAACAATCTTCATATACCATCTCTGTCATTTTTAGAGGATCCGGCTATATTTTCAGTTGGCGTACGACCGCCAAGAGCTTTTTTTAGTCCCTTTCGGGAAAATGATCAGATTTCTCACGCGGATTGGTTTCGATCTTCCATGTTAGAGGATATTTCTCGGGCTTGGCTTATGAGGTATTTTGCGATAAGCCCTCAGGATACTTTGCAATCGTGCATTGCCTGCTGTGACGATGATATGAGTCTTCTTGATCTCCCGGCTAATTTTCAGCTACATGGCTATGGTGATCCGATCTATGTCAATGACCGATATGAGTTTGACAAGAATCCCCCACATGTTCCTGCGAACAACGAATGTGCGCATCTCAGAAAAAGAATAAGTCATAGATGCCCTGCGGATGAAAAAAGCATTCTTCATATAGGAGCGCCAAGAGCGGCCATATACATTTTTATTGACAGGCAATTTGTTGCTTACCATCAAGATTCCAAGACAGAGCCAGAGATAGATATTACGCAATATGTCAAGGAGGGGAATTGCCTTGTGGATTTATTGATCTTCAGATGGTGTGATGGTTCCTATCTCGAGTGTCAAGATTTTTGGAGGCTTAGTGGTGTCGAGAGGGAAGTGTACGTTTGGCAGCAGCCTCTATGGGGACTAGCTGATATCTGCATAGATGCTGACTGGGAGGAGGGGCGTGGGACTTTGAGCATTGACATATTATTGGAGTCTGAGATGGATGGTGTCGATGTGGAAGTGGTTTTGAAAGATGGCCAAGGGAATATATGTCACAGCTGTCATGATATAATTCTCGGTCAAAACTGCCGTCTCGATAGCCCTGTGCTCAAGGTCACACCATGGTCGCCTGAGATTCCTACACTGTATCGACTTGATATTTCGCTGCACTTTGCTGGATCCAAGCTCAACTACACATTTCGTGTAGGATTTAGACGTGTTGAAATTGCTGATGGACTGCTCGAGTTCAATGGCCAGTACCTAACGATTAAAGGTGTCAATAGACATGAGCACAGTGCGGCTCAAGGGCACGTGATTGATGAAAAAAGCATGCTCGAGGACATTGCGCTGATCAAAGCCGCACATATCAACGCTGTTCGCAACAGTCATTATCCCAATCATCGAAGATGGTATCAGCTCTGTGATGAATACGGTCTTCTTCTTGTAGATGAGGCCAATATAGAAAGCCATGGAATGGGATATGGCCAAGAGAGTCTAGCAAAGGATCCAGCATGGCAAGCGGCTCACCTACATCGAGTGCGCAATATGTATCACAGATCCAAAAATCACAGCTCCGTTGTGATCTGGTCACTAGGAAATGAGGCAGGATACGGGGTCAATTTTATCTCTGCATATAAGTGGTTGAAGGGAGTGGATCCATCCAGACCTATTCAGTATGAGCAGGCGTCTGCAGACGAGATGACAGATATTTATTGTCCGATGTATCCAAGTATTGAGGACATTGAGCACTATGCACAAGCAAAGGCCTTCAGCAAGCCACTCATCATGTGTGAGTATGCCCACGCCATGGGAAATAGTCTTGGCAACTTTAGTGATTATTGGGCAGTGATTAATCGACATGATACCCTGCAAGGAGGTTTTGTGTGGGACTGGTGCGACCAAGGTCTGAGAGCTAAAGATGATCGCAGCTATTGCTATGGAGGGCACTACGGGAAAAATCTTCCTAGTGATGCCAATTTTTGTCTCAACGGGATTGTTGATCCTGATAGACATTTGCATCCGACATACTACGAACTTCAGTATTGCTACCAACCACTGCAAATTCGACTTGAGCAGCACACCTTGCATCTACGCAGTCTATATCAATTTAAGTCGATCGATGTGGCGCTTGTCCTTGGATTTACATCCAAATGTCATGGTACGTCATCAGAAAAAATGATTGTAACAATCCCAGCTAGGCAAGAGACTATGATTGATCTCTCTGCTTTTGCAGAGGCCCTGGCTGCGTCTCAATTTTTGAAGGTAGATGTATATGATGACTCTCACTTTCATCATGGTCACGAACAGTTCGTCTTGGCGCATGCCCACGAGTCTTTATGTCCTCAAGAATCCGACCCGCCCGGTGTCGTTCTTGGTACGCAGAGTCATACCAGCCATTCATTGGTCATTGCGAAGTCTGGACTCAAGATGATCGAGTCTTCAGAATTTTGTTTTTGGAGGGCTCCTGTAGATAATGATATGGGATATGATTATTACCGACTGTATGGTGCGTGTCATGAGCCTGGATGGCAGACTCAAATAGATCTTCTCGATACTCATTCCATGCTTCATCGATCGGAGCTAGGTGAAATCACTACTCAACTAAGGGATGATGAAGGAATTGTGAATTATTCGTTTGAGCTTCAGCTCTCAAACAATCGCCTTGATGTGCCTCGTATTGGTCTTCTCCTCAAGTTGAGTGATGAGTTGAATTCTATCAAGTATTGGGGAAAAGGGCCAAGAGAAAACTATTCTGACCGCCATGCAGCGACCTGGATTGATTGGCATCATCTTGACCCTACGCAAATGTCATCCTATATTGCAGCACAAGAATATGGTCATCGGATAGGAGTGGAAACATTGGATCTAATATTTTCTGGACAAGAACGCTGCCGAATTGCTGCGAACAGCACTTTCGAATTTAGTTTTACGCACTTTCATCCTTCGGCAATGAGTCAACAGACTCGGGGAGACTTGCGTTTTTCGGATATTGATTCATGCCTTTATGGATATTATTTGTGCATCGACCTTTTTCATATGGGCGTAGGAGGTACAGATTCTTGGGGAGCAAGACCTCTTGAGCAGTATTTAAATCAAAGGTCTCATCATCGATTAAAGCTTCAGTTCTCTTAAGGAATTCATATGCAAGTAGTAGATAGAAAGAGAGTCATAGGCAATGAGCCAGAATTGATCCAGGGAAAAGGGCTTGAGATCGTAACCATAGCACGCGATAAATTATATCGACTGCAGGGAAGCAATCCATCTACAAGTGATGTGATAGTCACTTGGAAAATTGCGGCACCTTCAGTAAAAGGCCTTTGGGCACCAGATATAGATATGGATAAAAGACTGAGAGCGGATTGGGAAGCACCAGTTCTGCAGTCAAGTATTTCTACCCATGCTCCTATCATTTGTCTATATGATCATCATGATCAAAACATCTTGACCTTATGCTGCGATGAAATGATCCACCAACTTAATGTGGAGTTTTCTATCAGAGAGGAGGACAGTCAAGCCTATATTAAGCTGTGCTTTCCTAGCCTTCTGCACTCTCATAGTAATACGTATGATTGTCACATCAGACTAGATTATGGTGATGTATCTTTCTCTCGCGCCATTGAGGCTGGAGCGGAGTGGCTGGCATCCCGTGTTCGACCTGAAGTCATGCGACCACCCGCCGGGGCATTTGGTCCTGTCTATAGTACTTGGTACTCCTATCATCAGAGTTTGGAGCCTCAAGAACTCTTGGAGGAGTGTCGTATTGCTAGTAGCATGGGTTATAGCACGATCATCGTCGATGATGGCTGGCAGACTCTGGATGATGCCCGAGGCTATGACTTTACAGGTGATTGGCTTCCAGAGCGCATCCCTCAGATGGCAAATTTTGTGGACGAGGTGCACGCCCTAGGTATGTCCGTGATGCTTTGGTACAGCGTCCCATTTTGTGGGAAAAAGTCTGAAGCTTACAAACTATTTCGAGGGAAATTTCTCACAGAAAATCATCATTGGGCACCTGTCTTTGACCCGAGATATAAAGAAGTACGTCAATACTTGGTATCAAAATATATGCAGGCTTGTCAGAGCTGGAATATTGATGGATTCAAACTAGATTTTATTGATGATTTTAAGACATATCCTGAGACAGGATTTGGCAACAATCCGGATAGAGAGCTGGAGTCAATACAAGAAGCTGTAGCCCTATTGATTCAGGATATCAGGAAAGCACTGATAGAGGTTAATTCGGAAGTGTTAATTGAGTTTCGGCAAGCTTATATCAATCCCTATCTAAGACTATTGGGCAACATGTTCAGAGCATTTGATTGCCCCAATGATGCAGTGCTCAATCGGGTTCGTACCACTGATGTGCGATTGCTATGTGGGGACGATGCAGTCCATAGTGATATGATTACCTGGGACTATAATAGTCAAGTAGAGGTGGCTGCGCTTCAATTCAATAATATCCTGTTTTCGGTTCCTCAGATTTCAGTGCGTTTGCGAGAGCTGCCAGATGATCATGTGAAGATGATCAAATTCTATACGAGGTTTTGGTTAGATCATCAGGAGGTGTTGATGCATGCTCAGTTTTGTCCAGAAGGTCCAAGTGAAAATTATCCTATCCTGAGAGCCTATGATGCCATGAAAGAGTTGGTGGGTGTCTATGCTGATGTTGTAGTGGACCTGGATCTATCGAGTCGCTCCACTGTGAAATTGATCAATGGCAAAATGTCAGGTTCTATCATATTGAAAAATGTCCAAGAGTCTGTGGAGCTCCTCCTTCATGTGCAGGACTGTATGGGGCAGACGATTACTCAAGCTGAGATTTCCCTTGATGCTCTTACTTCTATATCTGTGCCAGCAAGTGGTATCATTTCACTCTACCAAAGAATCTAATAGTCTCTATGAACATTTCCAGCATTGATATAGGTATTGTCGTCGGTTATTTTGTTGTGGTACTTCTGATAGGATTTTATATTTCCAGGACAACTAAGACTGGTGAGGATCTATTCCTTGGAGGGCGTAGTTTTGGTTGGGGGCTTATTGGTCTCTCGCTTTTTGCTTCCAATATATCAAGTTCGACGATCATCGGACTCTCTGGTGCGGCATATATGACGGGTATAGTCGACAGCGTATACGAGTGGATGTCTGGAATCCCATTGATAATTGCAGCACTCATATTCGTTCCACTCTATCTGAAAAATCGAATAACCACGATACCTGAGTATCTTGAGAAGCGCTTTGATCGAAGATCACAACTGTTTTTTTCTGGTGTGACGATTTTTAGCACCATTGTGATCGAGACGGCAGGAGCCTTATACGCTGGTTCACTAGTGATTCAAAAATTCTTGCCAGATTCAAAACTATGGGTGATCGCCATAGTCCTAGCATGTATTGCAGGACTGTACACCGCATTTGGGGGATTGAAGGCTGTAGTGTATACAGATTCCATCCAGGCGATTATACTTATAGTAGGCTGCACCGTTATGAGCTATTTACTTTTCAAGGAGCTTGATTTTTCATGGAAAAATGTCGTGGCTTCAGTGCCGGAGAATCATTTTTCAGTGATCCGACCTATGGATGATCCCGCTATTCCTTGGCCGGGTTTGATCATGGGTGTTCCATTCTTGGGTTTTTGGTATTGGTCCACCAATCAATATATCGTTCAGCGTGTGCTGGGCGCTAAAGATCTCAATAGCGCTCGATGGGGTGTGATCCTTGCAGGATTTCTTAAAATCGTTCCTCTCTTCATCATGGTATTTCCGGGAGCGATGGCTGTGAGTTTATATCCTGGCTTGAAGAATGGCGATGATGTTTTTCCTTTGCTTGTCACTGAAGTCCTTCCCGTAGGAATGATAGGACTTGTGCTGGCCGGACTCGTCTCTGCAATTATGTCAAGTGTGGACAGTGCCCTCAATAGTAGCTCGACTCTTGTAGTTATGGATTTTATCAAGCCCAATTATCCGCATATTACAGAGAAACAAACGGCAAACTATGGTCGGATCGCTACGGTGATATTCATGCTGATCGCTGCACTTTGGGCGCCACAAATTCAGCATTTCAAAGGACTCTGGGGCTATCTCCAGCAGATGTTCTCGATCATCGTGCCGCCTATCGCTGTGATATTTTTGATCGGTGTATTCTTCAAGAGAGCTAATGGACCAGGTGCTTTTTGGACCTTACTGCTCGGTACGGCCATTGGTATTCTACTCTTCATCTTAGGTGAATTAGGCTTATGGTCTTTGCACTACACCATGAATGTGGGTGTTATGGTCCTTGTGAGTGCGATTATTTTCTTGGTAGTCAGTCTCCTTACAGAACCTCCGACCGCTAGCCAGATCGACCAGCTGACATTTGAGCCGAGATACATTTCAGAGGGCACAGAAGGCTTACCGTGGTATGCCAACTATAAGTATCAAATGGTGTTGCTGGCGGCATTGATATTCGGCATATTGTACTGGTTGAGGTAAACCTTTTGTCGCTCTGGCCTGCCACTTGAAGTAAGTGCAGCGAGTTTCGTACAGATAAACAGCGAAATCCGTAATTTTCACGTCCTTAGCATCGAGCTCAGTTTGTTTGAAAATTTCACTGCCATGAAGAGATATACCTACATTTTGGCGACAGCCACGATCCTCCTAGGAGCTTGTCAACAGAGCCCTACTACAGACATGCCTGCACCGACCACGATAGTCTTGAGTGATCAGGAAGAGGAAGGTAAGTCTGAAGCCCGCGAGGCCTGGCTCGAAATGATACATAGAGCTGCGCCTGGCATCGACTGGAAAAGTATCAATCGACAAGAGCTCGAAAAAATCCACAAGCAACGCGCTATCCTCCGAGAAAATCCCACACGTGAAGTGGAAGAGTCCTTGGCACAAGGCCGCCTCAAAGGAATATGGGAGGAGCGAGGTAGTTCCAATCAAGCCGGTAATCTGGCATCCGTGACATTCATGGGTGATGAGGAGCTGACGATCTATGGCGTGTCGGGCGGTGGGACCATCTGGAAAGGCGACCTATTTGGAGAGCAGTGGACACCACTCAACGAGGATTTGAGATTCAATACCGATGTCGTTGAAGGTATCATCAAAGAAGATGGTAGCCATCGGATTTTTACAGCAACAGGAAAGCGACTCAGATACAGTGATGATCAAGGAGCAAGTTGGAAGCTGTGTGATGGTCTCGATTTTGATAGTGAGTGGGGCCAAGCCCGCAGACTGCGGCGTAGGGGCACTGACCTTTACTACATGGTCTTTACTTGGGTCAATCAAGTTGACAATAGTCGTATTCAGATTTTTCACTCAGGAGATGAGGGGTTGAGTTTTCAGAGAATCTTGACACTGGATCACGACATCGATTTCTGGCCTGCACGCAACTACTCTAGCCTATGGGTCGATCCCAGTGAAACCATCGCTATGGTATGGCATGGACAAGATCAAGCATACATCCTAGAGGGCAATCAAGCCACTCTCATTACCTCAGAAGAGGGCTTGCCTCCTGGCGACTACCGAGACCTCGAAGGTGCACTCACTGAAGATGGTCTGACACTTTACATCTTGGCAGACCGCACGTCTATTTATCGCTCAGATGATACGGCACGGACTTGGGTCTATGTGGATGATCTCCGAGAGAGTAGCTGGCAAACAGGGATTGCCGTATGGCCCACTGATCCAGAGATCTTAGCCATGGGCGCTGTGGATGCATTTAGAAGTGTAGATGGAGGTGATCGATTTGATCCGATCAATAGATGGTGGGAATACTACGGAGATATCAGCAAGCTGCACGCAGATATGATGGATATCCGTACTTTTTTTCTCAATGAGTCGACACCATTTGCCCTCTTTGCCAATCATGGTGGTCTACATCTTTCCTTCGATCAGTTTACAGCAACTTCCAATATCGGAAAGGACGGTCTGAACATAGGACAGTTTTATGACGTCGTCACAGATCCATTGGATCGCAGATACATCTATGGCGGTACGCAAGATCAAGGGCATCAAGTGACGCAATTTGGACAGGAGGACGGTACAGTGACATTCGATCAGGTGATATCTGGGGACTATGGTCACTACGCATTTTCGCGTGGAGGGCAAAGCCTCTGGATCCTCTATCCATTTGGCAGTGTCCAGTATTATCACAATCCCAGGACAGATGGTCCCTCTAGTAACTTCAGCATCATTGGAGAAAATGGTCCAGCGAGCAATTGGATATATCCCACAGAGGAGACACCTGATCCAGATGACAATGCCATTTTCATCGCAGGTGGTAACATGAACGGAGGACCGGGTTCTTATCTCATCGAACTCACTGCAGAAGAAACATCTCCTTACAACGTCAGCCACAGGCAATATGAATTTGACTTCATGGGGAATAGCAATAGTGGTGGTGCCACGATTAGTAGTATAGAGGCCAGCGAGATTCAAGACGGACGCCTTTATGTAGGTATGAATGATGGGAGCTTTTTTACCAGTGATGATGCAGGTTCCACTTGGACTAAGACGACGGATTTTGATGGTCCTGGAGAGCACTGGCTTTATGGTGCCGACATTTATGCGTCGAGGCTGACTGATGATTTGGTATGGTTTGCAGGTAGCGGATATGGCAATCCTGCGATCTATGAGTCTCAAGACGGAGGACAAAGTTTTACTAGTGTCAGTAGGCTTCTCCCTAGCACAGTGATTCATGAGATTGCTACAGATGCAGACGAGACGATGCTATTTGCTGCGACGGATGTGGGGCCTTATGTCTACATCCGAGAGATTGGCGTTTGGTTTCCGATGCTCGGGGAAACGGCTCCTGTGCAGGAATACTACTCCGTCGAGTTCATCCCCGAAGAGGACGTAGTGAGATTTGCGACACATGGTCGAGGAATCTGGGATTTCAATATTTTGCGAAGCGTATCTACGGATGATGATGAGGCTGTCGCCCAAATGTTGCGTATCAGCCCCAATCCGGCGTCAGTGGATCAGGCTATACGTGTCTCATGGGATGCAAATCAGGTGCCATGGCGACTATCGGTAATGACTGAAAATGGTCAAGTCATACAGGAGTATGGAGATCTGCCTCCTGGCCAATCAACCAATGTGACAGTGAATGCCAAAGGCAAGTATCTGATCGTCGCTCAGTCTGATGCTGGACGACAGGCAGAATGGTTGATCGTACAGTAGTGCTGCAGCTGCGAGGGAAATTCCAGCGGTAGAAATGTGTGATTTTTCGTAGCTTTTGATTTTCATCAAAATACAATCATTTCACTATGGCCATCATGAAAGTCATCGAAGTCTTGTCAGAATCATCTGAAAGTTGGGAAGACGCTACTGCAAAAGGAGTTGCCAAGGCCTCTAAATCTGTGGATCATGTTAAGTCCGCATTTGTACAAAGTCAAAGTGTGACCGTCAAGGACGGTGAAGTAGACAAGTACAGAGTCAATCTGAAGATCACTTTTGAAGTGAAGTAGTTTCTCTGATTCGGATAAACTTGAGCTTCACATCGCTCATTCCATCGGTATCAAAGAAAACCATCTCATCCTTGCTCAAGGGAAATCGGAGTCTTCTTTGAGCCTCTAGATCTATGGTCTGCACTAGTAATCGTTTTTCTTCGATGCGAATACTGACTGGCGCTGGTCCTAGGTTTTTGATGACCATCGCAGTAGGGTCTTCAGCATAGGGGTTGATCGCAGCGTCACGTCCTGGTCCTTGACCTATAATACCCATACTTTGGGTTCCCGTCAGTGAGATTTTTTGCCATGAGGAGCAAGAGCTGACTACAAGGGCTAGACTCAGGAAGAGTATGTGAATTTTCATGCTTCTAAAATATTGAGGTGCGATAAAATGTAAGGGGTCTTCCACACAGGAAGACCCCTTAGCTTCGATGTGGTCATCCTCTGCGCTTATGGCAATATCACGGTATCAATCACATGGATGACACCATTGGTGCCTTTGATATCGTAGCTAGTAATGAGAGATGTCTGTCCTTTGCCATCCTTGATATAGATGTTGTCACCCCTGCGGATCACTTCAAAGGTCTTGCCATTGAGTGCCGTAAGCGTTACTGAACCAGTTGCGGATAGGGCGTTGACGACATCTGGAGACTCCAGTCTGCCAGAGACGACGTGGTAAGTCAGGATATCGGTAAGGTCTCCCTTGGCTCGAGGCTCGAGAAGACTGGCTACAGTGCCATCCTCTAGCCGATTGAAGGCTGCATTGTCTGGTGCAAAGACTGTGAATGGTCCATCGCCGGAGAGTGCGTCTACAAGATCTGCGGCCTTGAGAGCAGCCACCAAGGTGGAGAAATCAGCATTTGAGACGGCCTGCTCTACGATAGACTTGTGACCACCATAGCTGTAGGAAGTCTGCTGGACATGATGCTTGTTCTTGGAACTTGAGCACTGTGCAGAGAGCGTGTGAGTTGCACCAAATAGTGTGACGACTGCAAGGAGAATCATTTGTTTTTTCATCAGAGTGAAGTTTTTTAACTGGCTCGAAGGCCAATGAATGAATTATTGATTTCACTTTGTAGTACCGAGAAATTTTGCGACTGGATCATTTTGTTTAATTATTTATAGATGTTTATTCAACAAAACATTTTTGAGTTCGCTTGTTATAGACATAGCGGAAGCCGATGATATAGTCCGTCGATATGCAGACAGCCATCACCATACCGGAATCAGAAAAAGCACCTCTCTTGCAGAAAGTTGAGAAGGATCCTGTCTATCTGATGAGACAGGTCAGTAAGGGATCAAAACGATCCCTCGAGATATTGTATCAAGAATACTCAGCGGCTCTACATGGTGTGATCGTGCGGATTGTCAAGGACCACCATCTTTCCGAGGAAGTACTCCAGGATACATTTTTGAGTATTTGGGCGAAAGCCTCATCCTATGATGCTGATAGATCAAAAGTCTTCACATGGATGTATCAGATCGCCCGCAACAAGGCACTAAATGTCGTGGCCTCCAAAGGATATCGACAAGCGCACAAGACAGGGGCGCTGGATGGCTACGATATGCATGGAGCAACTCAGTCTGATCTAGCTGACTATGATCTGCATGGTGCGGTCAATACACTTGATCAACAAGGTCGACACTTGATTGATCTGGCCTACTTCCAGGGATACAGTCAAGCTGAGATCAGTGAGCTTACAGATGTACCCCTAGGCACCGTAAAGTCTCGAATGCGCAAAGCGCTCAAGGATCTACGCATCAGCTTGAAGTTGATGTCCATTCTTTCTAGTCTTTATTATCTCACAGATACCTGGATGCTATGAGTGATCAGGTGATGAGTTTAGAGAAATTTGTCGAGACTGGAATGCTACATTCCTATGTGCTCGGTGATTTAGGACCTGATGAGCGAGCTCTTGTAGAACTACATCTAGAGACATATCCAAGTCTAAGAGATGAGCTCGGGTATATGGAAAACTGTTTAGAGAATATTGCGCGACAAAATGCCGTGACTCCCAAGACTACCGCGGCACAATTGTTAGACCGTGTCGACAATGGAGGGGCTGCTAGCAACGCGACTGGCTCACCCATTTGGCCCTGGTATCTTGTGTTAGGTTTACTAGCAGGTCTAGCTTATAGCGTTTGGTCGCATTGGAATACCGATCAAGACCTACAGGCGTCGCGCAAGGCTTATGCCGCCTTGGAAAAAGACTGTCAAGAGCAAAATCAAGAGCAGCAGGCGGCTTTTGCCTTTTTTCAAGATCCATCGAGTCAGCAGCTTGTGCTATCGACTTCTGATGATGTCAGTGGAGAAGTTGTGTTTTTCTGGAATGACAAAGTCAAGAAGGCCTGTATCAGTTCTATGTCATTGCCCACGCTTGATGATGATCATGATTACCAGCTATGGGGAGATGTAGATGGCGAGATGATTTCTATAGCGCTGATTCCTCGATCTCGTGCGGGTCAAGTTGACCTGAGCTACCTTGAAGATGTCGAGAGTCTTAATATTACCATAGAGCCTAGAGGAGGTAGTGATCATCCTACAGTAAGTCGATTGATAGGCTCGGTAAGAGTATCGTAATTATGAGCTCGACGCTATGATTGCATTGCGCATTGTTTACTTACTGAATGTTCTTGTTGCCGGTACCATTGCCATTAGCTGTCTTGTAGATCCAAGAAAAGCTGCAATCAATGTCTTTTCTGGAGCCTATGAGCATACAGAGGTCATGCGTCTTGTTGGTTGCCTCTGGCTTGCCATAGCGGTTTTGTCTGCCTTTGGCTTATGGAGGCCAATAAGCTTTTCACCCGTACTTCTTCTCCAGTTCATCTACAAGGGCACATGGTTGGTCTTGGTAGCATTACCGGCTATCAGAGGTGAGCTCGACTACCCTCGACCTATGGCTGGTTTTTTCTTGGTGTGGGTGGTTGTGCTGCCATTTGTCATTCCTTGGAGCGCGTGGCTTTCATCAAGTTCGTGATAATCTTGTAAAGAAAAACCGCCTCAACTAGTCGTCGAGGCGGTCCAGATTCCTGTTCTAATAGATCTTCTTAGTTGAGATCGAATCTATCTAGTTCCATGACCTTGACCCATGCTTGGACAAAGTCTTGTACAAATTTTTGCTGGCTATCTGAGCAGGCATATACTTCGGCTAGTGCTCTGAGTTCACTGTTGCTACCGAATACGAGGTCCACACTTGTTGCGGTCCATCGGGTATCACCAGTCTTTCTGTCCTTACCGATGTATTGATCCGTTGCAGAGCTATCTTTTGCCCATGCGGTACTCATGTCTAGTAGATTGACAAAAAAGTCATTGGTCAGGCTGCCCACGCGGTCTGTAAAGACACCGTGTTGACTTCCGTCAAAATTGGCGCCAATCACACGAAGGCCTCCCACCAAAACAGTCATTTGAGCTGCTGTCAAGCTTAGCAGATTTGCTCGATCTACTAGGAGCTCTGCCGTAGAGATATCGTATCGTGCTCTGCTGTAGTTGCGGAATCCATCTGCCTCTGGCTCGAGAAAGTCAAAGGATTCTATTTCCGTCATTTCCTGAGTAGCATCTGCACGGCCTGGAGTGAATGGCACAGTGAGGTCATGTCCAGCACTGGCAGCAGCTTTCTCTACTCCTACGCCACCTGCTAGTACGATGAGATCTGCCATGGAGATGTGTTTGCCATTGGCACTCTTGTATTCTGCTTGTATTTTCTCTAGTGTATTGAGGACTTTATCAAGCTGAGACGGATTGTTGACTGCCCAGTTTTTTTGCGGAAGCAATCGCACTCTTGCGCCATTGGCTCCTCCTCGCTTGTCGGAGTCTCTATAGGTCGACGCAGAAGCCCAAGCGGTGCTCACCAGCTCTGATACTGATAGTCCAGCGGCGGCGATCAATCCCTTGAGATTTGGTACATCTGAGCTGTCAATGTTGCTCGCAGTTTCCTCGGCCACTGGATCTTGCCAGATAAGCGTCTCTGCTGGCACCTCAGGGCCTAGATAGCGTCTCTTGGGTCCCATATCTCTATGTGTCAGCTTGAACCAAGCACGAGCAAAGGCATCAGCGAATTCATCTGGGTTTTCGTAAAATCTACGTGAGATCTTCTCATAAGCTGGATCCATGCGCAAGGATAGGTCAGTGGTCAGCATCGTAGGAGCGTGCTTGACATTGGGGTTGTGTGCATCTGGCACCTTCCCTTCACCTGCACCATTCGCTGGGCGCCACTGGTGTGCACCACCAGGTCCCTGATAGAGCTCCCATTCGTATCCAAAGAGATTTTCAAAGTAGTTGTTGCTCCATTTGGTAGGCGTCTCAGTCCACGTGACTTCTAGACCACTCGTGATGGTATCTGCTCCCTTTCCAGTCTGGTAACGAGAGTTCCAACCAAAACCCTGAAGCTCTGTCGGAGCACCTTCTGGCTCCGCCTCAAGATGATCACCAGAAGCTGCACCATGCGCTTTGCCAAAGGTGTGACCGCCAGCGATGAGCGCCACAGTCTCTTCATCATTCATCGCCATACGACCGAATGTCTCTCTGATATCATGCGCGGCCGCGACAGGATCTGGCTCGCCATTGGGACCTTCAGGATTCACGTAGATGAGACCCATTTGCACTGCGGCAAGTGGTTGCTCTAGTTCACGATCCGCTGTGTATCTCGCATCACCGAGCCAGTCTTTTTCAGATCCCCAGTAGATATCTCTCGGTGCCTCCCAGATGTCTTCACGTCCACCACCAAAGCCGAAAGTCTTGAAACCCATGGACTCAAGAGCGACATTGCCTGTGAGGACAAATAGGTCAGCCCATGAGATCTTGCGACCATACTTCTGCTTGATAGGCCAGAGGAGTCGTCTTGCTTTGTCCAGATTGGTATTGTCTGGCCAGCTATTGAGTGGTGCAAATCGCTGATCGCCACTTCCCGCACCTCCGCGACCGTCACTGGTGCGATATGTGCCCGCTGCATGCCATGCCATACGGATGAAGAATGGTCCGTAGTGGCCAAAGTCTGCAGGCCACCAGTCCTGTGAATCCGTCATGAGATCATTGAGATCTTGCTTGAGGGCATCGTAATCAAGTGATTGAAACTCTTCTGCATAGTCAAAGACTGTGTCCATCGGATCTGCGAGCTCAGAGTTTTGTCTGAGGATGCTCACCTTCAGCGCATTTGGCCACCATGATGAGTTGGTCTGGCCGCCTCCAGCGGCTTGTTTCATTTGTCCATTGTGAAAGGGACACTTGCTGAGGTCTTTCTGGTCGTGATGCATATGTGATTTGATTCCTTGTGTGAGAAAATTAAGTCTTGGGCCGATGCCAATTACCCACAAAACTAGGCCATCTTTATCATTTATATCATCTAATTTGTAGATCTTAGTATCTATGTTGTCAATACATCAGAGTCAAGTCAGATATGCGCTTCAGGTTGCCAGTACGGGAAGCTTTAGCGAAGCCGCAGAGAGATGTCATGTGACCCAAAGCACACTGAGTACCATGATCAAGAGGCTCGAAGACCAACTAGGATTTGCTCTCTTTGATCGCAGCTCCAAGCCGATCTCTGTCACACCAGAGGGTCATAAGCTCATCGATCAATGCAAACGCATCGCGGCTGAGTATGATCAGCTCGAAGCCATTGCAGATGAGCTCAAGGGAAACATCAGCGGTCATTACCATATCGGAGTGATCCCGACCATCGCGCCATTTTTATTACCGCTCTGCCTCAAGAGTTTTTTGAATCTATACCCTGATATCAGTCTCAGTATCCACGAGAAAACTACGGAAGAGATCGTCTCCTTGCTCAAGGAGCGTGAGCTAGACATAGGGATCGTGTCGACGCCACTACAAGACAACGGACTAAAGGAGTGGCCTATCTACCAAGAGGAGTTTGTGGTCTATGATCCGTCAAGCCAGGATAGCACCAAGACATACTCTGTCTCAGACATAGATCTGTCACGTCTGTGGCTCCTAGAAGAAGGACATTGCATGAGAAATCAAGTCCAAGCCATCTGCGAGCTGAGGAATCGCTCAGACCGCCAAGATCAGCTGATCTATCGCAGTGGCTCGATTCACTCGTTGATCGAGATGGTAAAGTCAAATCTTGGTGTCACTCTCTTGCCGAGACTCGCTACGACTGCTTCAGTACTCGTAGATCAGGCACATCTCCATACTCTTGAGGAACCAGTGCCCTACAGAGAGATCGGTATCGTGACCCACAGCAACTTTGCCAAGAAGCAGTTTCTGACTTTGCTTGTATCACACTTAGCAGAACTTACGAGTGAGTTTCGGCGAGAGAGGATAGAGGAGCGCCGAGTGATGCCTTTTTGAGCCTTAGGCTAGGACTTGTTTCCGCCGCCGCCACCGCGATTCTTACCAGGACCTTTGCCACGATTGTTTCCACCTTTGCGATAGTTGGGTCGCTTGCCTCCACCGGATCTGCCTTTGGATCTTTGAGATCTGCCACCACTCTGTCCGCCGCGACCGCCATGGCCACCTCTCGAGCCTTTTTTGTATTCCGGTCCTGAGCCAAATCCGTGAGGGAGAGGAATCTTCATAACTTCTTGTTCGATCAGTCGCTCAATCTTCATCATACGATGGACATCATCCTCATTGACGAGCGTGAGAGCCACACCGTTTTGGTCGGCGCGAGCAGTACGACCGATGCGATGCACATAGTCTTCCGCATCGCGAGGTACGTCATAGTTGATCACTAAGTTGATGCCTTGAATATCGATACCGCGACTAAGCACATCGGTGGCTACGATGACGCGCGTCTCTTTACTCCGGAATTTTCGTAGAGCAGCTTCACGCTCTTTCTGATCGAGATCAGATGATATCGCTTGGACTCCATAGCCCTGACCTCGAAGTGCTCTGACGATATCGCCTACTTTTTTCTTGGTCGAGCTAAATACAATGATGCTCTCATAGTTGGGCTTATCGGCAATGAGGTGTCTTATAAGTGCTGCCTTTTGCCTGTCGTGAGCGAGATACGCACCCTGGATCAGACCTTCAGCCGGCTTGGAGATTGCGATGGAGATCTCAGCTGGATTTTTGAGCATTTTCTTGCTCAAGTCTCTGATCTTGGGGGGCATCGTTGCACTGAAGAGCAAAGACTGCCGAGAGTCAGGAGTCTCAGATATGATCTTCTGGATATCTGGCAAGAAGCCCATATCGAGCATGCGGTCAGCCTCATCCAAGATGAGATATTCGACCTTGCTGAGATCTACGTATTTGTTCTGTATGTGTGAGATAAACTTACCTGGGGTGACCACTAGGATATCAGTGCCAGAAGTAAGTGCTTTCTTTTGGACATCAAAGTCATGCCCATCACCACCTCCATAAATGGCTATCGAGCTGACATTGACAAAGTATGCAAAGGCCTGGATCTGTTGTTCGATCTGTATGGCCAGTTCTCTTGTCGGAGCTACGACGACGGCTCGAATATGCTCAGATTTGGCCAGCGACAATTTGTGCAGGACAGGGAGGATAAAAGCTGCAGTTTTGCCCGTTCCTGTCTGGGCGCAGGCGAGTACGTCTCTTCCATCTAGGATATGAGGTATAGCTTGTTCTTGTATGGGTGTGGCTGTCTCAAAACCCATGTAGTACAGGCCATCGAGAAGTTGCTCATCGAGCTCTAACTCGTCAAATCTCATTTTTTTGTAATTTGTACTCTACTGATATTCAGTAAGTTTAGCGGTGTAAATCTAGTCTTTTTTGGCGTAAGCCTATCTATGTGATCTGTGACGCTGTCGCGCAAATAAAAAAAAGAGGATACGTCTGATGACACATCCTCTTCTCCTAATATTATTCGTTGATCAACTCTTACATGGCGCACTTCACACTACAGCCGATGGCTTTCGTGAAGTCTGGACTCGGCTTTTCGCCTTTTTCGAGTGCCATGATAGCGTTTTCAAGATATTTTTCTGTCACCGCGCTCGCACTTCGGGCATTGTTGTCAATAGCTCCGATGTATTGCACGACAAGGTCTTTGTCTAGAAGGAACACGTGTGGTGTTTTCTTAGCACCATACTTAGGATAGACCTTTTGGCCTTCATCTTGAAGGTAGTGGAACGGGAAGTTCTTCTCGGCAGCTCTCTTGACCATACCATCAAAATCATCTCCTGGGACGATCTTCGGATCATTTGGATTGATGGCGACCACTGGATATCCCTTTGCAGCATAAGTGTTGTGCAGCTCGATGATACGATCCTCATACATGACAGAATAAGGACAGTGGTTGCAAGTGAAGATGACGACGAAACCTTTGGCGTCTTTCATGTCTGCCAATGAGTGCATCTCACCGTCAACTCCTTTGAGTGAAAAGTCTTCGGCTTTGTCTCCGACTTTCAGTCCGTCTCCAGTGCCTACTGTCGCTTGTATACCGAATACTAGAGTCGCGCTGATGGCAAGTAAATAAAGAATGTTTTTCATGTCAGTAAATTCTAGACTTGGGTGATGTAATGACTGCAAAACGCAGTTAGCTTTTTATTTGTTTCACGAATTCTGCTAGTTCTTGGACACTATGGTAGCTCTTTTCGGCAAAGAGACGCTTTCCATCTCTCTTGACCAGTGTGCAGGGGATAGACCCTGACCAGCTAGGATCTACATCATCAAGCCAGCTATTGTAGTCCATATTCGTCATGTGCCATACCTCTTCTTGGATAGCGTTTTCCTCTAGATATGGCTTGAGCTTGGAATCAGCTTGGTGAGGAAAGTCTAGAGAGACCAGAATCATCTTTGTTTTTGTATCTCGCATTTTTTGGGCGTAGTCGAGGAAGTAAGGAAGTTCTTCCACGCATGGCTTGCACCAAGTTGCCCAGAAGTTGATCACATATGTGGTATCAGCTGTCGCTGTGCGGGTCTCGATATCATTGTAGTCTTCTGTGGTGAGCAGCTTTATCATGGAGTCTTCGCCTCCTGAGTCTACGTGAGCCTCATTGCCGTTTTGGGTACTGGTACAGGCAGAGATGAGGGTAAGTACGGAGAGGCTTGTCAGCCAAATGTATTGTCTCATTTTGTGATCTTATAGGCAAGTCCTAGGCTTCTGAGCTTTTTGATCAGTGCGCTGCTGAGCTCTACTTTCTTTGCCTTATTGGAAAATTTGAGAATGTGATTGGTGTCCACTCGCTCAACGCTAAATCGAACCGGCTTGTTTCCTTTGTGCTCCTCCAAGGTGGTTTTGATATCAGTGATTAACTCTTCTGTGATGAGATTGAGATCGATACCAAGTACGAGTTCCTTGGCAAAACTCGCTGCTGCTGACTCTAGGAGGCTCACGTCATTGATACGAAGTCGTTCTTCGCCGTTGTAGCCTGTGGTGTAGCGTGCTTTGAGCAGGATGACTTGACCGATTTCTAGGCGACTCTTGAAGTCGGTAAACTGTTCTTTGTAAAGATTGAATTCTAGACTATCAGAGTAGTCTTGGATCTCAAATCGTCCGTACTGAGTACCACTCCGTTCGCTGTATCTTGCCTCAGACTTGGTGACGACACCGGCTACGAGGATCTCGGCCCCTTTGAGCTGCTGCATCGTGCTGATATTGCAATTGGTGAAGTTTTGCACTTCCATCGGATAGTTGTCCAAAGGGTGGCCAGATAGGAATATACCAGAGATTTCTTTCTCCTTGGTCAGGCGCTCGATCAAGGTCCATTGACGACAATCTGGCACTGCTGGCTCCGGTAGACTAAAGCTCTCTTCGAGGCCGAAGAGTGAGTTTTGGATCGAGGCTTTTTGTTGTTGGTAGCTTGCACCGTACTTGAGTGCAGCCTCGTAATAGTTGTTGAAGTTGCCGGTGGGTGCGATGAGCTGCGCTCGATGCATTTCCTCAAAGCAGTCGAAGGCACCTCCAAGCGCAAGGGCCTCCATCGCTTTCTTGTTGACAGTACGGGCGTTGACTTTCTTGGTAAAGTCTATGATGCTCACGTAGTTGCCGTCCAGCTCACGCTTCTCGATGATCTCCGAGACAGGACCATGTCCCATGCCTTTGATGGCTGACAATCCAAAGCGAATGTTCCCGTCATTATTGACAGCGAAATTGTACTTGCTCTCATTGATGTCTGGTCCTAGCACCTTAATGCCTAGTCGCCGAGCCTCCCTGATGAGGATATTGAGACGCTTGGAGTCTCCCTTGTCATGTGAGAGTACAGAGGCCATAAACTCAGCAGGGTAGTGAGCCTTAAGATAGGCCGTCTGATAGGCCAATATGGAGTAGGCTGCGGCATGGCTCCTGTTGAATCCGTAGGAGGCAAACTTGGCCATGACATCAAATATCTCATTGGCTTGCTTTTCATCGACTCCTTTGGCTGTAGAGCCCTCGATAAATAGCACGCGCTGGCGATCCATTTCTTTTTTCTTCTTCTTACCCATTGCACGCCGCAGGATGTCCGCACTACCTAGACTGAAGTCTGCCATGATCTGTGCCGCCTGCATGATTTGCTCTTGATAAACCATGATGCCATAGGTCGGCTCAAGCATTTCGCGGAGCCATTCATGTGGATAGACTGTCTCCTCACGGCCATGTTTCCTAGCGACGAAGGAAGGGATATAGTCCATAGGACCTGGCCGATAGAGCGCATTCATGGCGATGAGATCCTCAATATTGCTCGGTACGAGTTCTCGCAGATAGCGTCTCATGCCGCTACTCTCAAACTGGAAGATGCCAATCGTCTCTGCATTCTGGAAGAGCTCATAGGTCTTTGCATCGTCTAGTGGAATATCATCGAGATCGATTTCACCCACATCTGGATAGCGCTCCGCGATATTGGCCACAGCATCATTGATGATGGAAAGTGTGGTCAGGCCAAGAAAATCCATCTTGAGCATACCAGCCCGCTCCACGTAGTTTCCGTCAAACTGTGTGACGTAAAACTCACTGTCCTTGGGCTTGGAGACTGGCATGTACTTGGTGATGTCATCCGGTGCGATGATCACACCAGCAGCATGTATACCAGTATTTCGCACGGTGCCTTCGACCTGCATGGCCAGTCGCAGCGTCTCAGACTCTTGGTTCCCCTCATTGTTGAGGATCTCTCTGAGCTGCTGTATCCCCATCATCTCTTCTTGATTGAATCCTGACTTGAGCTTTTGAATTGGATCTGAGAGTATCTTATTGAGCTTTGTGCCTGGGCGCGATGGGACGAGCTTGGCCAGTCTGTCACTCACATCTAGCGGTACATCCTTGACACGAGCTACATCTCTGATGGATGAGCGTGCAGCCATGGTACCGAAGGTGATGATCTGTGCTACCTGATTTTTTCCGTATTTATCGACGACCCAGTCGATGACCTTCTGGCGGCCATCGTCATCAAAGTCTATATCGATATCAGGCATACTCACGCGCTCAGGATTGAGAAATCGCTCAAAGAGAAGATTGTATCTGATCGGGTCTATATCTGTGATAGTCAAGCAATAGGCAACAGCCGATCCGGCCGCAGACCCTCGCCCAGGCCCTACGCGGACATTGAGCTGGCGAGCAGCTTTGATAAAGTCTTGCACGATGAGGAAGTAGCCCTCATAGCCCATATTGCGGATGATCCCCAGCTCGTGATCTATGCGCTGCACGATTTGCTGCGTCACTTCGCCATATCTGATCTTGGCTCCTTCGTAGACGAGATGACGTAGATAGTCTGGTTGATTGTCAAAGCCCTTGGGTAACGGGAATGCAGGTAACAGAAGATCCCTAGCCAGCTCAAGCTGATCTATCTTATCGACGATCTCAAGAGTATTGTCCAGTGCTTGTGGTACATCTTGAAAGAGCATGGCCATCTCGGCCTTGGTCTTCATGTAGTAGTCCGGAGAAGAGAATTTGAATCGGTTGGTCTCATGGACCTTAGCATTGGTGTTCACGCATAGGATGATATCATGCGGGCGCCAGTCCTCCTCTTCGACGTAGTGAGCATCATTGGTGGCGATGACTTTGAGATCATACTTTTTGGCGAAAGCCAGTAGGTGTTGATTGACCTCCTCTTGACTGATCGGATTCTCTCCTCCGAGCCCTTCCAGTCCATCATGACGCTGCAGCTCGATGTAGTAGTCGTCGCCAAATAGATCTATCCACCATCTGAGAAGTTTCTCAGCGCCATCGAGATCGCCGCGCAAAATAGCTTGGGGTACCTCGGCTCCGATGCAGCAACTCGTGGCGATGAGACCTTCGTGGTGCTGCAAGAGAAGCTCTTTGTCAATCCGCGGAAATTTGCTGTATAGGCCTTCGATGAATCCCAGCGAGCAGAGCTTGCAGAGATTTTCGTAGCCTTTGGCGTTTTTGGCTAGCAGCAACTGGTGATAGCGTTTGTCGCGCTCACCCGAGCTTACACTAAATGATTTTTTGTGTCGATCTTCTACCAGGTAAAATTCACAGCCTAGTATCGCCTTGAGATCATGCTTCTTGGCTTCAGAGACAAACTCAAAGGCGCCAAACATATTGCCATGATCTGTGAGGGCCACGGCTTTCTGTCCATCACTTGCGACTTTGGCCATGAGCTTGTCGATGTGCGAAGCACCGTCAAGAAGAGAGTACTGCGTATGGCAGTGTAAATGACAAAAATCAGGCATGGCTCAGGCGAAAAAAATCAGGAGCCTAAAAGTACATATTACAATGATCTTGATATGATACAAGTGGATTTTACCTGTAGCAGGGATATCGCTGCCTACACCAGATCGTCTAGCAGCCACTCTGCGGATGCGAAAGCCATATATTTAATGTGAAGCGAACTGGACTGTGTATGAATTCGTTCTAGTCTTGAAAATGATTTGAAAATGAAAGATCTTGAGTTAACTGCCGTTTTTGTGAAGGGAGAATATGCTTATACCGCTTATCTAGAAGAGCTAAAAGGAGTCATCACGCAGGGGGAATCCATACAAGAGGCAGAAGAAAATCTTTATGACGCCTTGGAGCTATACCTGAGACCTGATAGCACTGATGACTTTGTGATAGACATTGAAAATCAGAGCCAAACGCGTAAGCCATTTATGTCAATGTCTAGAGTGGTGTGAAGAAGAAAGATCTCATTAAGCATCTAAATCGTCATGGTTGTATTCTCTACGAACACGGAGCAAAACATGACAAGTACATCAATCCAGTGACCCATCGCAAAGCAACCGTGCCGAGGCACAATGAGCCCAATTAATTTACCTGTGTTGTGATTTGTAAACAGTTGGGAATTCCAAAGGCGAAGGGGCGCTAGTCAAGTCTTTCGGATTTCTGGATTTTCTTTGACATCAAGGCCATCAGTAACACTGCTTGGGCCGAAGCTCTCGACTTGATCTGTTCAGACTACATATGGAATTGGCATACAGTGTTATGGCTTCCTTCGTGGATCTCCGATAGGTTTGGTGTGGTATGAGGCTAGCCTACATGGTGCGAAGTAATCCGCATCTTTACAGCATAATAGATGACGCAGAGTACCATGCCCATAGGTTTACTTATCAATCACTGGAACCCGGCCCCTTGGCTTAAGATGCTCCGAAAGCGAATGGGAGACTCTGAAGTGTATCTATATCCTGATCTACCTGAAGATGTATCTGTAGAGTTTCTTGCTTGCTGGCGCCCGGAATCAGGACAACTGAGCCATTATCCAGATCTCCAAGTGATACAGAATCTTGGAGCTGGGGTAGACGCGATGTTTGAGGCGGATGACTTTCCGGCCAGCGCAAAAGTCAGTCGGATCGTCGATCCTGACCTGACACATGACATGTACGAGCATGCGCTCGCTTGCATCCTGTACTGGATGAAAAACTTTGCGGAGTATGAGGCAGATAGAGCGACTCGCTCTTGGCGTCGGCTCGCTTATCAGCGGATGCGTGAGACGACCGTAGGTGTTTTGGGCTTAGGTGAGCTAGGTGCCTATACCGCAATGCGCCTTGCTCAGCAAGGATTTGAGGTCATGGGATGGTCTCGCAGCAGCAAGCAGCTGGATGGTGTCCAGGATTTGCAAGGTGAAGAAGGACTCCGGACCATTTTGGCGAAAGCCGACTACATCATCAACCTGCTTCCCCTCACAGACCACACAAGGGGAATACTAGACGCTCAGTTTTTTGCTCTGTGTCAGTCTAGTGCCGTAATCATCAATGTGGGGCGAGGCGGACATTTGGAGGAGAGGGATCTTCAAGAAGCACTTGATGCTGGAAAGATTAGAGCTGCGAGTCTTGATGTCTTTGTCACTGAGCCTCTACCTCAAGAGCATCCGCTATGGGTGCACCCCAAAGTCCATGTCACGCCGCATGTGGCTAGCTTTAGCAATCCGGAGACAGCTGCAGACCAAGTGGTTGAAAATTATCAGAGATATTTGGCTGGCAAGCCACTCTTGCATCGTGTTGATATTGACAAACAATACTAAATCTTTGTTTCACTATGAATCCATTTCACCTCGCCATACCAGTAGATGATCTCTCAAAAAATCGAAAGTTTTACAGGGAAGTAATGCTTTGCGAAGAGGGAAGATCGAGTGATCAATGGGTAGATTTCAATCTGTATGGTCATCAATTGGTGATACACGTAGCAGATCATGCAGGAGCTGCTATCAAGGATCACAATCCTGTTGACGGACATGATGTGCCGATCCCTCACTTTGGCGTGGTACTTGACTGGGAGGACTGGCACGCTTTGGCAGATCGCCTGAGGAATGAGGGCATAGAGTTTATTATCGAACCTGGCATCAGATTTCAGGGTCAAGTAGGGGAGCAGGCAACGATGTTTTTTTTGGATCCAAGTGGTAATGCGCTGGAGTTCAAGTCATTCAAAGACATGTCACAGCTCTTTGCCAAATAAGGAGATCTTGAGATCTTTAACTTTTTGTTGACGATCTTGACGCCAAAAATTTGTTACTCCTATATATTGAGATCAGTCTCAAGACTGTAAGTTTTTTGTACTATTGAATCTTAGAGCCACAGTGCTCATACTGAATAAAAGGACCTCAATGAAATCATATTTTGCCCTATTTGTGACTGTTGCACTGCTCGTCGCTTGTGATACCAAGTCCAATGACCTACCATCCCTGGATCTACTGAGTCATGGCATGCCCATCTCGATCAATGCTCCTGTAGGGAGTGAGGTGGTCAAATCCCAGATTGCCTTTCAGCAACAGCTGGAGATCAAAGGGTCTGACAATTTTAACCTTTTAGTCAGCAGTGATGACGCTGTCTCTAGTGATCCTGTCAAGCTCAAGGAGGAGAAGCTGTCTGGCATCAAGAGTCACAGATATTTTTTCCGTCTCGTGGAGGAGTCCGATCACGGCTTCATCTTTGAGAATCGCATTGATTCGAGTAACTCGAGTTACGGATTCAATTACATCAAAGTGATGGGTGACAGAGAATATGTCTTCGAAAATTCTAGAACGGGGATGTTTAGTCTTGAGGAGGTGCAGCGCATGTACAAGGCCGTAGCTGAGACGGAGGAGTAATCTATCCTCTACTGTGGGCACGTTGGCCCATGTCTTCCCAAAACATCACTACAAATACGATCAACAGGCCAATGGCAAACATGAGTCCTCTTTTTTACAGGACTATGATGCAATTTCAATGCCAAGTTTCTCCATCGTCACAGGTATGCTCGTATCAGACATTCAGCTTTCGCAAAAAAAAATAGGGAGGCCGACGTTCGTCGATCTCCCCGGTTGATACATTTTTTGGCTGATGATTATTTCGCAGCAGCGTATCTCTTACTGACCTCTTCCCAGTTGATGACCTCGAAGAAAGCCGAGACATAGTCGGGTCTGCGATTTTGGTAGTTGAGGTAGTAGGCATGTTCCCAGACATCAAGGCCAAGTATCGGAGTACCGCCACATCCCACGCCTGGCATGAGTGGATTGTCCTGATTGGGAGAGCTACAGACCTCTAGTTTACCACCAGGGTGTACACAGAGCCACGCCCAGCCACTGCCGAATCGGGTACCAGCAGCTTTGGCAAATTGCTCTTTGAAACTATCCATATCTCCAAATGCCTCGTTGATCGCAGCAAAGAGTTCGGAGGAAGCGGAGCCGCCATTGGGGCTCATAACTTCCCAAAATAGGCAGTGATTGTAGTAACCGCCGCCGTTGTTGCGTACAGCGCTATTGCTCATATCAAGATTCGCTAAGATATCTTCTATGCTTTTACCGTCGAGGTCCGTGCCTTCGATGGCGGCATTGAGCTTGTTGGTATATCCATTGTGGTGTTTTCCATGGTGGATAGTCATCGTACGTGCATCGATATGTGGCTCGAGTGCATCGTGAGCGTAAGGAAGATCAGGAAGGGTGAATGCCATAAGTGTGTAATTTACTCGATTATTTGATTGATTTGGTGAAGATACATCTCCGGACGATCTTCATTCACTACAAAGCCATTGAGTGATTTTTGTTCAGAGAAGATCTTATCACTTAGCGATCCTCAAGAGCTGAGATTACCTTTGCCGCCATATCCAAACCACAGCCAGATCATGACACAATATCGTATAGAAAAAGACAGCATCGGAGAAGTTCAAGTGCCAGCCGATAAGTACTGGGCAGCGCAGACCCAACGCTCACGCATGAATTTTCCCATCGGTGGTCAACTGATGCCCATTGAGGTCATCCGAGCCTACGCCTATCTCAAGAAAGCAGCAGCTATCACCAATGAGGAACTGGGCGTACTGGCTTCCGCCAAAAAGGACCTGATCGGTAAAGTCTGTGAGGAAATTCTCCAAGGAAAATTAGACGATCAGTTTCCACTTGTGGTATGGCAGACCGGAAGTGGAACCCAAACCAATATGAATGTTAACGAGGTCATCGCCAATCGAGGACATGTGATGGCCGGTGGGTCATTGACAGATAAAGACAAGGCTCTTCATCCCAATGACGATGTCAATAAATCTCAATCTTCCAATGACACCTTTCCGACTGCTATGCACATTGCGGCCTATCAGATCCTGGTGCATCGCACGATACCAGCTCTTGAGCAATTGCGCAATCGCTTCTTCGAGAAGGCGAATGAGATGATGTCCATCGTCAAGATCGGACGTACGCACTTTATGGATGCTACACCGGTTACAGTCGGCCAAGAATTGTCAGCTTATGTGTCACAGATAGATCACGGGATCCGAGCCATCAAGCATACTCTAGCACATCTGTCAGAGTTGTCTCTGGGTGGTACAGCGGTAGGTACAGGTCTCAATACACCCAAGGGATATGCAGAGCGTGTTGCACAAGTGATTGCAGAGTTGACGGAGTTGCCATTCATCACAGCTGAAAACAAGTTTGAATCCATGGCAAATCATGATGCCATTGTAGAAGCACATGGCGCACTCAAGACTGTGGCAGCTGCACTCTTCAAGATCGGTAATGATGTCCGCATGTTGAGCAGTGGACCTCGATGTGGTATCGGTGAACTTGTGATACCGAGCAATGAACCCGGCTCATCGATCATGCCGGGCAAGGTCAATCCTACCCAGGCCGAGGCGCTGACCATGGCGATGGCTCAAGTCATGGGCAATGATGTTGCGGTCAATGTTGGTGGACTCTCTGGGCAGTTTCAGCTCAATGTCTTCAAGCCCATGATGATCTACAATCTACTAATGAGCGCGGAGTTGATTGCTGATGCAGCCCTGAGTTTTGAGGAGAGGTGTGTACGTGGACTCGAAGCCAATCGAGAGCGCATCTCGCAAAATCTCAATAACTCGCTCATGCTTGTCACTGCACTCAATACGAAAATCGGCTATGACAAGGCCGCAGAGATCGCCAAGAAGGCATACAAGGAAGGAACGACGCTCAAGGCAGCGGCATTGGCGCTGGAGTATCTGACAGAAGAGGAGTTTGAGCAGTGGGTAAGACCGGAAGATATGATCGGCCCGAAGTAAGCAAGGGATCAGGCTTTCGCCAAAATGAAAAAAGCCAGGGCTTATGCCTTGGCTTTTTTTCTTTTTTCCTTTGCAACTACGTTAGCTTTTGGTCGGCTCTTGCCGTAGCTCTTATTGATGAGCTTGCCACGCTTGCTTCTTTTGTCACCTTTACCCATGGTCGTATTGATTTTAGGAGGGCAAAGATAATCGCTTCTATCGGATCAGTGTGACATCACCTCCTGTGACTTCCCGCACGCCGTTGATATACTCAATATCTGCTGTCCATGTGAAGACAGCGGGATTCATAGTTTGGCCACGAAAGGTGCCATCCCAGCCAAATCGGCTGTCATTGGGTATGAAGTTTTCTCCGATAAAGACGAGATTCCCCCAACGATCAAAGACTCGCAGGGCGTGAATTTGCTCTACAATATCCCCCTTGCCATGGATGTAGAATAGGTCATTGACGCCATCTTGATTGGGAGAAAAGACATTGGGGATGTAGATGTCTCTGGTAAAATCGACCTGAACTCTGACAGTGGCAGCATCCAAGCAGCCATCCACAGAAACCGCCGTGATGGTGTAGCTCGCATCTAGCACTGGCATCACTTCTTGGATCAAACATCCGGCGAAGTCACCCGCACAGTCCACTGAGTCAATATCCCAGTAGAGACTGTCGAGCTGATCCAAGGGGACATTTACTGTCGCCGTGAGGATGGTAGATTCGCTGAGGGATATGGTAACATCAGGGCTTATGGCTATATCGGCTAAGACCGGAGTGTCTATACTTACCTCCATAAATCTTGTACAGCCAATGTCATCTAAGACAGTCGCTCGATAAGTGCCGCCTTCTAGATTGAAGAAGTCCGGAGATTCCTGAAAATTTTCGCCATCAATACTATAACTCAAAGGCTCGAGTCCGCTGGTGTTCACAAAACTAATCGACCCCGTAGGCTCGAGCTCGCATCCGAGGTTTGTCTTCTCAATATCGAAAAGGATCTCTTGCTGGGCTACTACAAAGCTGTCCAGATACTGGCAGTTGTTTACTTCACTGTAGACCCAGTAGATACCACCTTCATTGATGGTGAATTCTGGTCCTACTGTACCGTCTTGCCATATATAGGTCTGTCCGCCAATTGGATTGCTTGAAGAGAGTATTGTGTCTTCAGCGATACAAAGTCCCAAGAAGGTTTTGGTATGGAAAGTATCACTGTAGTTGACGATGAAGCTGTCAATGATCGTACAGAAATTATCTGCAGTGGCAGTGACGACATAGCTGCCTTCTAGTGCCACAGTAAGATCGTCGGTCATCTCACCTGAGTCCCACACAAATTCTACGTCAGGTATACCACTGGCCGTACTTTCAAGTGTAACTGTATTGCCTTCACAGACTTCTACTCTGATAGGATTGGGCTGTGCAGGGAGGAAGTTGACACGGAAAGTGTCCCATCTGGTACACTCACCCGGCTGATCAATTTGTACGTAGTACAGACCACCTGCATCTATCTGAAACTCATTCCCAGTACTGTTGTCTTGCCACAGGTATGTAGCACCTCCTCCCAAGATGCGCGGCCGCAGCGTCGTGTCTTTGCCTTCGCAAAGGTCAAATTCATTAACCTCTACAATATCTGTGACGATCTCCACAAGGAATGAGTCTGTCTGCACACATCCATTATTGCCATCAGATCTTACCCAGTATATACCTGTTTCGCTCACTAGGATAGAACGATTGGTAGATCCAGTGGACCATATGTAGTCCACATTACTTCCTTCTTGACTCGAGACTAGCAAGGTATCCAGTGCACCACAGTTTCTGAATGAGGTGGTCGTATCTGTCAACTGAGGAAGCACCATGATCTCTAGGAATGTGGTGTCATCTGGAACACAGTCTTGCCCTGATCTTGCGATGAGTCGGACATTGTAGGTTCCAGTATCAACAAAGGTCTTGGTCGGACTGCGCTGCGTGCTGATGGTCCCATCGTCAAAATCCCATTCAAAATCATTGGTCCCTGTCGTGAAGTTTTGAAAGCTCACATCCACAGGTGTACAACCTGTAACCACCGGTTCTGCACGTGCCACGATATTGATATTGCTGAGCTGAAAGTCAAATTTGAAGACACCTAGATTGCAGCGACCGTTATCCGTAGCATTATTGGTCTGTGATACCACACCACCTGTCGTGGGAAAATCGCTGAAGCCTCTACATCCTGCACAGACAGCTTGATAGATGATTCCTTCAGGATCAAATCGACTGGTCCCTCCATCTACATGCTCTTCTGCCTGTCCACCTCCAAAGTAACTTCCGTACTCGAGAGCTGTAGCATTGGGCTCGAGAACCATCATGTAAAAATCTGATCCATCTGTAGTGGATTGAAATGCGTCAGAGGTGATCGGTAGATTGGTCATATTGCCACCTACGACTCCTCCTCCCCATCCACTGAAATAGATGCGTTCACATTTATCTACGAGCAATGCTGTAGGCACGATTCGACTCCCAAAACCATCCCGGCTCCCCACAGTGGTAGAGAAATTGGTACTGGTGAGATCATTGCTCAGGGAATGAATGAAAGTGGTAGCGCCAACATCGGTATAGGTGCCAGCGGTGATATTGTAAGTGCCACTAGAGGTTTGTCCAAGGACATAAACATTTTGGTTGAGATCAATTTCTACGAAGTAGGACCAATCTCTGCCACTCGAGCCTAGATATCCACTGGCAAGGAGATTCTGGCCATTACCACTAATCTTACTCACAAAGCCATCATCAGATCCTTGACTGCTAGCATTAATGGCTCCTCCAGCTACAGGGAAGTCATTGCTCGCCGTAAATCCCACTGTAAACAAGTCTCCATTTTCATCGAGCTTGAGCGATGTGCTGAAGTCATTAAACTCTCCACCGAGATAACTTGAAAAGCGCAAGGCAGTGACATCTGGGTTGAAACTTGCGATGATTGCGTCGGATGAGGTATTGACGATCCCGCCATTGTTGAGCTGTGTGTCAAATCCATCGACGATATCCACATCACCACTGTTTGTGATGCTGGCAATGTAGATGTTGTCATTTTCATCCAATATGACCTCTCCACGGTGCGCATCTCCATAGTTGAGATCAAGCCCAACAAAGTCAATAATCCCATCATTGCCTGAGCCTCCAAAATAAGTCGATCCGACAATGGTCGATCCATCAGGGGATAAGACCGTCACCGTAATGTCGGATCCGTTGCTATACAAGTATGAACTGGGTACCGGAGACAAAGGGGTTCCTCCAAAGAAGCTCCCGCTATATGCACCTGGGCTAGCAGGGAAGTTGGTAGATCCTGAGGAGCCAAGTACTACAAGCTCATCCCGACTATTCACGATGAGGCTGTGTGGAACTTCTGAGCTTGTCCCACCCAAATAAGTGCTGTATATCAAGGTAGTACCGTTGGGATCAAACTTACTCACGGCCATATCCACATCACCACCTGCAAAGGACGCTTGAAACGCACCAAATATCGTCGGGTAGTCTCCGAAGGAAATACTCCCTGCATAAAGATTGCCTTGACTATCAAAGGTTGCTGTCGTTCCCCAGTTGTCATTGACTGCACCAGAATAGGAGGCAAAAACGAGCTCTGGATCTATGATCAAATCGATGGATGGGTCATACTGGCCAAGAATTTCGAAGCTGACGACAGATTCCTCTAGTCTAAATTCCACATCCACTCTGACAGCATGGCCATCGATCATCTGATACGCATAGGGCCTCTGCTCGATAATTTCGTTGACAGAGGTGTTGATATGCAGTCTCCCTTTGACGAGTTTGATTTCATCGGCATGGTCGATTTGCATCTTGATGTCGGCCAGATTTGCTCCTGGCTTTACGATGAAATCATACTTGAGATGACCATTGGCCTCATAGTATTTGAGATCGATATTCTGATACAGATCTCGGTACATCAATGATGAATACACTTTGACATCTGAGGCCCACTCTGATGGATCCGATCCAATGAAGTAATTCCTAGTCCCGTGCCTCAGACCATCAACCTCTATGGATCTTGTCTGACTACCAAGAAAGGATGTCTGGATTCCATGGTACCTGATGGGCTTTGGTTCATCGTGGTCATGGCCATGATGTATGTGTCTGTGACTACGATGCTCAAGATCGCCAGGATGAGCCATGACCATATGAAGGTGATCTCTATGAAAATCGAGTTGAGCGGCATGCATCCTTAAGCGGTAGGCCACACCATCTTCATGTTGACCCTTGTTCTCTTCAAATGCAATGAAAGATGGCGTCGGTATATTGCTCATGTCGACCTCATGAATATCTCGCTCTTTAGAGCCGGTCGCAATGTACGCTATCAGGCCAATGAGCATGATACCACACCCATATGCAGCTAAACTGTTAGGGGAGAATGAACCAGATCTTTTCATACGCATCGGCAGTTGGGTCTGAAGTTAACGAAATCTCTTTCACTAATAGATATTCACAGACAAGACAAATGTTGCCAAGAATCTGTTTCACGACTATTAAGGTTCTGCTAAATCGTCGTATGGCATACAGGAACGCTGATCCCTGTGATGGACTTTCATGTCCCGCATAGAGGATATGACGCAATGAAAAAGGGCCCCATCATCGATGGAGCCCTGCGGAGTGACTAAATCTAAGCCACTATCTGTTTTTGGTCACAGGAACATTGAGTGCTGGCACCATGTAGCTCCTGTTGAAGCGTCTTTTAAGCATGATTGAATGAGTTTTAGGTTAGAAATATGGGCTGCCATTGCAGACCATGATGTGTGTTTGTCCGCATTAGACGCTTTTCGGGGCGAAATAGTTTCAGTCCAAGTGTTAAAAAGTGGTAAGGTGTTGAATAGAAGTTGATTTACAAATGTGTGATTTATATCATATGAAAGTTGTTTTTCTGCATAAAGCACTGAACCTTTTGTGTGTTGGCCTGTGTTTTACACTTGACGTGAGGATGATGGACCACTATCTTTGTTATAAGTGAAAACGATTTTCACCTACATATCGATCGTTCTTTTTCTGGCGGGTACAGGTGTGCTTCCGCTAAATGCGCATTACTGCCAAGGAAAACTTGCACTGTTTACGATAGATCTACCGAAGATAGAGAGTAAGGCAAGCTGCTGCAGTACAACATCCATATGTGATATAAGTCAAGAATCTCCTGCAGATGATTGCTGTGAAGATGTACCACTATCTGTGCAGCAGGATATCGAACAACTGATTAGTCATGAGTCGATACAAGACCTTGAGACTCCTGCGATAAATGCACTGGCGTTCGTTTCACAGTGGTCAAAGCACCACGCAGATGGAGAGTCATCAGCGAAGCGCTTTGATCCACCCGATGATCCATTAGGAGGTCGTAGTCTGAGAATCAGGCTTTCCTCACTGGTCTTATATGCTTGAGTGATATGAGATGACTACATCCTGTAGATGAGATCTATGTGGATGCCCTTTCATATTTCACTCAATCAAGCATATCATCATGAAAATCACCATAAGAATTTTGTCAGTTACGCTGATGCTGATTTTGGCGAAAGCCGATCTGTCTGCTCAGCAAGTAGACACAAAACCCAAGAAAATCGAAACCGCTGAGATCGCCGTAAAGGGAGTCTGCGGAATGTGCAAGAAACGCATTGAAAAAGCCGCACTTGTCAAAGGAGTAAAATTGGCAACTTGGGACAAGTACAAGCAAACACTCAAGATCATATACCAACCTGCCAAGGTCAATCCAGATCAAGTCTGCAGCGCGGTCGTTGCAGTAGGGCACGATGCTGGGGCACTCGTCGCTGCCGATAGCGTCTACACCAAACTACCTGGCTGTTGTCAATACCGAGGAGATGTGGAAGTTCACTAGATTCCTATGCATCCTGGTGGCAGTTCTGTCTGGTCACACGATGCTTATAGCTCAGACACTGACAGGTAGGGTCATCGATCACAAGACGGGAGAGGTATTGCCAGGAGTCAATGTGTATTATTTGGATGATCATCGGGTAGGAACCATCACAAATGACGAGGGCCGATATGAAATCGAGCGAAGACAAGATCGTCAGATGGTCTTCAGCTATGTGGGATACTTGTCTGATACGCTGAGAATTACTGATGAACGCACCTTGGACCTGTCTATGGTATCAAGCATTCTCCTTGACAAAATCGAGATCAGATATCGCAAGACATCCACGACCATTTCCAAATTAGATCCGCTCAAGACGGAGGTCATCACAGAAAAGGAGTTGAGAAAGGCTGCTTGCTGCAATTTGAGCGAAAGCTTCGAGACCAATGCCGGTATAGATGTGTCCTTCACGGATGCAATCACAGGGGCTCGACAAATCGAGATGCTTGGCCTCTCTGGTCCATACATCCAAGTTACGCGAGAATTGATCCCAGAAATCAGAGGTCTTATGTCTATTCATGGCCTAGAATTTACACCCGGACACTGGTTGCAGAGCATACAGCTCAACAAAGGCGCTGGATCAGTCTCCAACGGATTTGAGAGTATCACTGGGCAGATCAACACCGAGTTGCACAAGCCTTGCACAGGTCCATTCCTCTATGCCAATGTCTATGCCAATGCCATAGGCCGTCTTGAAGCCAATCTCAATCTACGACATACCAAAGGTGATCGTAGATGGGAAGCTGGTACCCTCTTGCATGCCAAGAGAAATCAGACTAGGAGGGATATTAACAATGATAATTTCTTGGACTTTCCCTTGCGCAATGTCTATCTGGGCGCTCATCGCTGGAAATACACGGGAGACTGGACGCATGCGCAGATCGGTGTGAAGTTGAGTCATCTCAATGCTCTCGGTGGTCAAGTAGATTTCTCTGGTCCTTCGGATATCTCGTCCTCAGGGACTTGGGGCTATGGGCTTGACATCAATAGAGTCGATGCCTGGGCAAAGATTGGTCGACTATGGGAACACATCCCATGGAAGTCTATTGGCCTTCAGATGTCTGTGTCTCGTCATGATCAAGAGAGCTACTACGGGCTGAGAGATCACGATGCGCTGCAGTCTAGCGCCTATCTCAACTTGATCTATGAGACCATCATCTCCAATACCAATCATAAAATCAAGACTGGAGCTAGCTTCTATCATGATGACTACCTTGAGCGTGTGGATCAAAGATTCTTTGACTATACGGAGCAAGTGATCGGTGCCTTTGCGGAGTACAATTATGATGGATTGGACAACTTTGACATCGTACTGGGACTCCGCGCTGATCATCATAATCTGTATGGTTTTTTTATGACTCCACGCATGCATCTGCGCTACGCCATTACTGATGAGACGATCCTGAGGGCATCTGCTGGACGAGGCCAGCGCACAGCACAGATCTTTGCAGAGAATCCGGGCATACTTGCGAGCAATCGGAAGATCCGACTGTTGACGAGTGACGCAGATCTCCCACACGGACTGGCACCAGAGGTCGCCTGGAATATGGGGCTCAATGTGACGCATGACTTCAAGATTGGCTTGCGCAATGCGAGTCTTGGTTTGGATCTCTACCGGACAAGTTTTGAGAATCAAGTGGTGGTGGACTATGACTTCAGCCCGCAAGAGCTGTGGTTCTACAATCTCGATGGCAAGTCGTACAGCAATAGCCTGCAAATACAACTGGACCATGAGCTGATCGATGGACTTGACCTGCGATGGGCCTATAGATGGTATGATGTGCAGACCGATTATCGTATGCAGCGTCTGAGTCGACCTTTGATTGCAGCACATCGCGCTTTTTTGAATGCCTCGTACAAGACCGAAAATGAGTGGCACTTCGACGCAACTCTCAATTGGATCGGTGCCAAGCGTATACCTTTCACTACGAAAAACCCAGAGGAGTTTCGGCTGGCAGAGTCATCTCCGTCTTTCTTCCTGCTCAATGCACAAATAAGCAAGAGCTGGGGCCCGAAGTGGAATGTATACCTCGGTAGTGAAAACCTCCTAGGCTTCCGCCAAAAGGATCCGATCCTCGGAGCAGCAGATCCCTTTGGTGACTTCTTTGATAGCTCTATGGTCTGGGGGCCCATCATGGGGAGAAACATCTATATCGGTATGCGATATTCTCTAGATGAGCCAATCTCCAAGAGACAGTAATCAATCAAACCAATCCATGACGAAAGTAAAGCAGTCTTAGGCAGGGAGACTGTTTTACTTTTGCCATCCACAATCTTATATACAGCCACATGAGCGAGACGAGAAGAATCACAGTAGCCAAAGGAGACGGAATAGGTCCAGAAATCACAAGTGTAGTCCTTGATGTACTCAAAGCATCAGGTGCACCTCTAGAGTATGACTTCATCAGAGTAGGTAAGGATGTCTACCTTGAAGGCATCAAATCTGGAATCCCTGAGTCGGCCTGGGTGAATATGGCCCAAAACGGCGTATTTCTCAAGGGGCCGATTACCACACCTCAAGGCGGTGGCTACAAAAGTCTCAATGTCACGATCCGCAAGACTATGGGTCTCTTTGCCAATGTGAGACCAGTCAAATCGCTTTCACCCTTTGTGGCAACATCATTTCCCAAGATGGATATTGTGGTCATCAGAGAAAATGAAGAAGACCTCTACGCGGGTATCGAGCATCAGCAGACCACAGAAGTGGTGCAGTGTCTCAAGCTCGTATCAAGACCTGGTTGTGAAAAGATCATCAGATATGCATTTGAATATGCACGTGCTTATGGACGCAAGAAGGTGACTTGCATGACCAAGGACAATATCATGAAGCAGACCGATGGGATGTTTCATGCCATCTTCGATAAGATGAGCAAAGAGTATCCCGAGATCGAGGCTGATCACTATATCATAGATATCGGATCTGCGCGCATCGCCAATCGCCCAGAGCAGTTTGATGTCATCGTCACACTCAATCTCTATGGAGATATCATCTCTGATATCACAGCGGAGATTGCTGGTAGTGTAGGCATGGGTGGAAGTGCCAATGTCGGTACCGACTTTGCCATGTTTGAAGCGATCCATGGATCGGCACCAGATATTGCTGGTAAGAACATCGCCAATCCGTCTGGTATGCTTCACGGAGCGTGCATGATGCTCGTGCATCTCAATATGCCTGAGTATGCAGAGAAGATTCAGAAAGCTCTCTACCGAACCATAGAAGATGGTATCCATACAGGAGATCTCAAGAGTGAGCTCACCAAGAAGGTAGTTGGCACCAAAGAGTTTGGTAAGGCAGTCGTTGAGCGACTTGGTAAATCACCTGAAAAGCTCAAAGTGACGAAGCCGACAAGTCATAAGATCACCATCAGTGTGAAGCCACCGAGCAAGCTGGTCAAGTCGCTGATCGGTGTAGATGTCTTCCTAGACTGGACTGACTGTGATCGTGATCCAGAGGTGCTCGGTAAGTTGCTGGAGTCTGTAGAGGCAGATAATCTCAGACTAAAGGTGATCACCAATCGTGGTGTCAAGGTCTATCCTCATGGTAGACTCGAGACTTTCCGCACGGATCACTGGAGGTGTAGATTTGTCGCCAAGGAGGCACGTGAGGGGAATGGAGAAGTCACACATCCAGACAATCAGATCAGATACTCGACCATCGTGAAGCTACTCGGTCAGCTCGAGAAGACTGGACTCAACTTCATCAAGATTGAGAATCTCTACAACTTCAATGGCAAGCGCTGTTACAGCCTTGCTCAAGGAGAGTAGAGCGTGAGTGCCAAAGATTATTGGTATCGTCCCACGATACTCAATTTCCTGGCCCTTGTAGGCATCTTGATGATTCTTTGGGCCGTCGTTGCTGATGGATCTTGGAGAGCAGACGATGCGGCATTTGCGAGAGCGGCGATCGTGAGTCTCACGGTAGTGTGCATCTCATGTCTGCTGATCGATCTCCTCCTACAGTATCTTACTCGACGGATAGCATCTCCGAAGCGCATGATTCTGCGCAATGTGATTGGGGCACTAGTGTTTGCTACCGTGATCTTGTGGCTACTCAGCTAGTCTGATGAGTTCGGTAAGATCACATGGAGACGGGGACTGAGGCCTTTTCCTTCGTTACTGATATACATGACGCCATTTTGATCAAAGCAAATGCCTTCTGGCTGGATGTGGATATTCTTGTCCAGAAAATACACTTGACGGATCTCTCCCGTTCTTGTGCAGCTGACGAGTAGCTTTCCTACAGTGGATAGGATATAGTATAGCTGATCCGCTGGATTGTATGCGATGGCAGATGGCGCAAAGTCTGTCACACGAGCCTCCAACTTTTCTCTCGCGCTTTTGCGAAGATGCTCCAGATCCATAGATGCATAGCAGTCTTCAAGTTCACGATCCATGATGCTCAGCACTGGATCTTCTCGCCATTGCTGATCAATCAATGAGTAGGCGTAGACAGCCTTGGTCTTTTTGTCACTGGCTGGCTTGCCGAGCTTGGAACTGGCTTTGCATGCAACGAGGAGTTCATGGTGCACTGGATCATAGCCAAGTCCTTCAGTATCATTGACACTTGATAGCGGAGACTTGATGAGGGGAAGTGATCTTCCTGACTTCAGATCTAGTCGATAGAGATTCCCATTGGACTTCAAGATGTAGAGGATATCCTCCACACGCTCTATGCCCTCATAGTCACTATCGGCTGCAAAACCTATCTGCTTCAAGATCTTGCCCTGGAGATCTAGGGTGAAGACGATGCCTTGTTCATCATTGATGGCGTAGAGCTCTGACATATCAGATGAGAGGCCTAGCCCTGATATCTCCAATAGTTCCTGAGCCAAGGTGTAGCTTGCTGATGGCTGATCAACTTGGTAGGTGAATTGTGCTTGAGCCATATAGCAACTCGCACATAGACTTATGAGCACTGTCGTGCAAATGATCCGTCTCCATATCGCCAATTTCATCTACAGAAGCATATGTGAATTGATACAACTCAAGGAAAGGCTATTTCATTGTAGCACATTTGGCCGAAAGGCCTCAAATGGATCTGTAAAGAAATACAAGTGATAGCCGATGCTACTACTTTTGCCTGCTCAAACCTAGCACAAAAAATCGATCGAGCATATGAGCCGAAGACTGATAATATCCACGCTACTCGTGATGCTGCTACCTGCGGTTCTGATGGCCCATGGTGTCAGTGAATCTGATCAGGAGATCCTGTCCAATGGAGGTCTATTGGCATATATTCTGGTGGGTGCCAAGCACATGGTGACAGGCTATGATCACCTGCTATTCCTGACAGGGGTCATCTTTTATTTGAATAATTTCAAGGACATCGTCCGATTTATCACGGTCTTCACGATTGGCCATTGTATCACGCTCATCGGTGCGACTTACCTTGGGATCAAGGTAGATGAACATCTGATCGATGCAGTGATCGCCCTGAGTGTCCTTTACAAGGGATTTGAAAATCTCGGAGGTTTCCAGAAGTGGTTTAAGACTGAGTCACCCAATCTACTCTGGATGGTGTTCATCTTCGGCCTCATCCATGGCTTTGGACTATCGACAAGGCTTCAGTCATTTGATATGGGTGAAGGGATGTTTCTGGCCAAGATCCTCTGCTTCAATATTGGCGTAGAGCTAGGACAGATAACGGCGCTAATCCCCATAGTCTTTTTGATCACACAGTGGAAGAAACTGAAGAGCTATCAACTGTTCTACCAGATTGTCAACTGGTTTTTGGTGGTTGCAGGTATTGCCTTGTTTATCTATCAGATCTATGGCTACATCAGCCACATGTAAGACATGGCATTCTAGACTTGTCCGTAAACTTGGCTGACGATCGGCCCATTGAGAAAACTCTTGGGCTCAAGCATACTTTGTGTGATGACCCCAGTATATCGCCCTTCTAGCAATAGACGTGCAGACTCGATGAGCGGCGCGGCTGTCGTGGTCTGGATCGCTCGCAGTGTATGATCTCCGATCCTCATGGGTAGGATACTTAGTATCTTATTGATCCCATGAAGGCGACCAGATGCATCATGACCGTCGACCTCTGCATAGACAAGGACGATGTCGTTCTCTACTGTGGGGATATTGTCGAGCATGAAGCGCTCTAGCGTGTTGATATCTTCTTGGCTATGACCTTTAAGATTGGCGAGGACCCAGTCATAGTGCCCTGGATATCTGATGGTTTTGTAGTTGATATTGGCGACTTCACCTCCTAGTGCTTGAGGGAGATCGGCGATTCCGCCAGAGGTGTAGTCTGCTTCGTAGTGCTTGCCTTGAAGGATGAGTTGCTCTCGCTCGGACAGTGATGGGATCTTCTTGGTGATGCCATCTTCTACCACGACACTTTCTTTCACATATTCTGTAGCAACACCGATAGGACTCCAAGTAAATGCGTAGTAGTGTGGATCTCTTGCATTTTCACTTAGAGCGCCGACACGAAGTCTGAGATTGCGCAGCTTGCCGCCAGGGTGGAGCTCCTTGAATCGATTGACAAGTTCTACACCAAGGACATCTATATATCCGGGAGCGAGTCCAGTCTGTAGGATAAATCCTGTCTTGGCATCCTTGGCCATTTCCATGATCGCGTCTGTCTCAGCGACGTACTCAGTGAGATTGGCATAGTGCATCTCATAGTCTATACAGTGCCTGGCCATCTTTGGCGCTAGTGAACCCGGTAAGCAATCCAGAAGCACTGAGGCCGCCTGAAAAGTCTTGATGAGCTCAGCAGAGTCTCCAGACCGAGGCATCACGATCACATCAAGATCTTTGTGTGCCATGGTGCCGGACTCGATCCAATCTTTGGCTGATCGGAGTACATCCGGGTCCGCATCTCCGAGGATGACTTGTACATCAAGGTGGGTAGATTCTAGGATCATGAGAGCGGCAGCACGTCCTATGCCACCTGCTCCGGCGATGAAGATACTTTGCTTCATGGCTTGTGAATTAGGCTTGAGTGATTCGATTTCGCGGCGAAGTTAAGCGATTGCCTGACAGCTGTCAGAACACGGCAGGATGAATAAACACATTAAATTTATTTTTAATGTGTAATATTCTATATTTGTGTGACTAATCGACTATAGGTACTCAAAATGGCTAAGAAAAAAAATCGCAAATCCAAGGCGAAGACTGTCCAGTCGTGGGCATTCTGGAAGGATCCGAGATACACTCGTGGACTAGGAGTCTTTCTCCTGTTTCTCAGTGTGATATTGATGTTGGCACTCTGTAGCTACTTTTTTACTTGGAAAGAAGACCAAGATAAGGTATTGCTTTACAGCTGGGAGATATTCCTGCAGAGAGACTTGTCTATGGCCAATTCGCTAGGTAGATTTGGCGCATTCAGCTCTTCGATGCTATGCTATTGGGGCTTTGGCGTGAGCAGTTTTTTGCTCGTATTGATTTTGGCGCGCTTTGCCTTGAGATTGATCCGACTAGAGCCATGGATGAAGTTTTTCCGTCCAGCACGTCGATTGGTATTGTGTACATTTTTCTTCAGTCTTGCTTTGACCGCAGCATTTCCTGATTCTGAGTTTGCTTGGGGTGGAGCGATCGGTCAATCGATGTACATCTGGATTAGCAATTTCCTTGGCCATTTTGGTCTGATATTATTGCTGCTCTTTACTATGATAGCGGTCTTCCTATGGGTGGTCAATCCTGATTTGCGCAATCTTGCCTTGCCGACTTATCAATGGCAGCCTGAGCTCGCAGGTGCGGGCGGATCTTTCCGTATGCCCTTTACAGGTTTTGGGGCTTTCGCCCAAAAAGATCGTGAGAAAACCGAAGAATCATCCCAAAAAACGAAGGCTGCTGCCACTTCGGCACCACAAGAATCGACTCCTGAGCCTGAAATCCATTTGCCCGAAAGGGCTGACAAAGAGGATACTGCGCCCGTCGGTAAGCAACTGGCACTATCTCTTGATGATGAAATCAAAATAGATCCTACGGCGATCAAGAAGAGAAGGGCCAAAAAAGCACCAACTGAGGCGCCAAATCTAGAGATCAACAAGAAGCCGCAGCATGACCCGACGCTAGATCTCTTCAAAGAGCAAGAAGGGCCTAAGCCGAAGTCGATCGAGGAGATGCCGGAAGAGGCATTTGACCCGAAGGCGGAGCTGAGTCACTATTCCCTTCCGACCATAGAACTTCTCCAGGAGTATGATGATGAGAAGCTTGAAATCGATAAGTCAGAGCTCCAAGAGCAATGCAATCAGATCATCAATACGCTGCGCAATTACAAGATAGAAATCACTAAGATCACGGCGACTATCGGTCCTACTGTGACGCTATTTGAGATCGTGCCGGCTCCTGGAATACGTATCAATAAAATCAAAAATCTCGAAGATGATATCGCCTTGAGCCTCTCGGCGCTTGGTATCAGGATCATCGCACCGATCCCTGGTAAAGGGACTGTAGGTATCGAGGTGCCTAATAAGAAGCGGCAGATCGTGAGTGCTAGAGAGGTATTTCGCAGTAGCAAGTACAAGGAGGCCAAGATGACACTACCGATCGCTCTAGGGAAGACCATCAGCAATGAGGTCTTCGTAGCAGATCTGGCGAAGATGCCTCACCTGCTAGTCGCAGGTGCTACGGGTCAAGGTAAGTCTGTGGGGATCAATCAGATGATCATCTCACTGCTCTACAAGATGCATCCGTCTGAAGTGAAGTTGGTCATGATCGACCCAAAGATGGTGGAGCTCTCGCTCTATGGTAAGTTGGAGAAGCACTTCATGGCCATGTTGCCGGATCAGGAGGAGCCGATCATCACGGATACCACCAAGGTCATCCATACCCTCAATAGTCTCTGTATAGAGATGGATGATCGATACAATCTCCTCAAGGACGCGAGTGTCAGAAATCTGAAGGAATACAACAAGAAATTTACCAGTCGCAGGCTCAATCCGCTCAAAGGACACAGGTACTTGCCGTATCTCGTACTCGTGATCGATGAATTTGCCGATCTGATCATGACGGCCGGCAAGGAGATCGAATTGCCGATTGCTAGACTTGCACAGAAGGCACGTGCAGTAGGGATCCACTTGATCATTGCTACGCAGCGACCATCTGTCAATATCATCACCGGTATGATCAAGGCAAATTTCCCTGCTAGGCTTGCCTTTAAGGTACAGCAGAAGGTGGATAGCCGTACCATCCTTGACACAGGTGGCGCAGATCAGCTCACAGGTATGGGTGATATGCTCCTGAGCGCTTACGGAAAGGTCATAAGGCTTCAGTGTGCATTTGTGGATACGCCTGAGGTGGAGCGCGTTATCGAGCACATCAGTTCACAACAAGGATTCATGGAACCATATATACTACCAGAGTACACAGGAGATGAGAGTGACAAGAAGGGCTCAGTAGCTGCTTCTGATCTTGATAGCAATTTTGAGGAGGCTGCTCGGATGGTGGTAACTACACAGAGTGGTAGTACATCCATGCTGCAACGCAAGATGCAGCTCGGCTATAACCGTGCAGGTCGTATCATGGACCAGCTGGAGGCTGTGGGCATCGTAGGAGGCGCTCAGGGAAGCAAGCCACGTGAGGTCCTCGTGTTTTCCGAAGCAGAACTGGATCAGATCTTGTCAGCTTATATGAATCAATAGGGTCTTGAGTGGTGTGAAGCATCGGGTCCCTAGAGGGATAGATCGTCAACGCCTGGTAGACTACTGCGGACCGGTATTCCGTGCCCTGACCACAAAGTCTGCGACCAAGAAAGCCATCAAGCGTGGTGATGTCCTCCTCGATGGTCAGCGTGCCACAGGAGCGGAGTGGCTCTATGGAGGAGAAGTCATCATTCTCAAGGCGCAAAAGCCTGTGAAAAGTAAGGCATATGATGCTGAGATGGACATCATATATGAAGATGACTATCTGATGATCGTCAACAAGCCTGCAGGTCTAGCGACCAATGGTAATCGTCACTCGACCGTAGAGCATGCGATTACAGGAAAGTATAAGCCGAGCAGTGTGTCTGATGCACTAGTGAGACCGATGGCAGTGCATCGACTTGATGTGGCAACTCGTGGTCTGCTCATCCTCGCAAAGGCCAAGTCAGCTCAGGTCAAACTGGGCCGTATGCTGCAAAATCAGCAGGTACAAAAGACGTATCATGCCATTGTGCATGGTCAGCCAGATCAGCAAGGTAGCATAGACCATGCTCTAGAAGGTAAAGCGGCGCACACAGACTTCAAGTGTATACGCACGGTCTCGTCCAGAATATTTGGACAACTTAGTCTGGTCAGGCTTTTGCCCAAAACAGGAAGAACACATCAGCTCAGAAAGCATTTGGTCCTTGAGTCACACCTGATACTAGGGGACAAGGCATATGCCGATGGACAGAGGACTTTGCTAGGTAAAGGGCTCTTCTTAGCGGCGACAGGCTTGAGTTTTCGGCATCCGGTCTCTGGAGCGCCACTGGATGTATCGATCGATATTCCTCAGAAGTTTGTCAGGGTGCTGGATAGGGAGGAGCAGCGGTATTGATGGCTTCGGCGTCTACCATCAACCGAGCCTAAAGCGAATCGGTAGGGTAAATTCGACTTTGACGGGTTCTCCGCATTGCTTTCCAGGAGCCCATGCAGGCATCTGACCGACGACACGCTCGCATTCTTCTTTGATGCTTTGACAAAGGCCCTTTGCCACGTGGATATTGGAAATGCTCCCGTCTTTTTCTATGACAAATTGAACGACCGCCAATCCTTGTATCTCGTACTTGCGGGCGATGGCAGGATATCTGATACTTTCATAGACGTACTTAAGCAATGCATCTTGACTGCACTTGTCTCGGGTGGGTGATTCTTCGTGATGTGAGCACTGTGCCAGGTGTGGCATTGATTCATATGGGTTTTCACATGGCGCCTTGGTTGTTGCATTGGACTGATGCAGAAGTTCATCTTGAGTATATACCCCCTGATTGACGACTACACCAAGACTGTCATAGATGGTGAATTCTCCCTCGAGGAGGTCGTCCATGTAGCTGTACTCAGCACTCTTTCGTCCTTCGAGATCATATTCGATCCATGTGCCCTGACGTTTACCTCGTGCGTAGTTGCCTTGGGAGGAGATAGATCCAGTCCTTCGGTGATAATATGTCCATTGGCCAGACTGCTGTCCTTGTGCGTATTGGCCTGTAGAGATCAGCGTGCCCTCGTCAGTCCATGATTTAGACTGGCCATGCTGAATTTGTAAATTCTTATCGGCATAGTGAGCCTCTGAGATCAATTGTTTCGTCTCAGGAAAAAAGGTCCGCAAGACGTATGTATTGTCTTGATCTTGGGTCTTGACGAAGTGATACCAACTCTGCAATATCGTCTCATCGGCAGAAATGTACTCTGAGAATTTGTCCTTGAACTGTTCTGAGTTGAGCCTAGTACCGTAAGGACTTTGAAGTGAAATGCAAGAATGAAGGAGAGCTAGGACTGAAATTAAGAGGACTGTGTGGTACAAGTTGATACATTGTACTGCGGGGATCTGTGATTTGATAGACATCGTAGAGAATTGTGAGAGGAAAGATAGCAAAATTCGAATTCGCTCTAGAGGGCCAAAGCTTGAGAAGTCTCAGCTTTGATTGACAAGAGGTCCACCTGATGCATTCCCATGTATCCTTCTGTCCATGATATATGAAGTCGCCAAGAAGATCAATCCGGCGGCTGACATACCCACCGCATCTCCGACTACAGCATGAGCTGTCAATGCAAGAATGAGATCAAAGAAGAAGCCGGCATAGGCCCATTCTTTGAGCATCTTGCTGTACTGAGAAAGTATAGCTATGATGCCCAAGATCTTCGCAATTGCCAGCGGGTAGATCAGATAGGTAGGATAAGCAAGATGCTCAAAAAAACCTTGTACCATCTCTGTTTTGGTAAAGTACATGCCTGCTGAGAAGCCCATGAGACCACAAAGCAGCGCTGTGCTGATCCAGTAGATGATTTTGTCGCGTGCGGAAGTCTGTTTCATCTGGGCAAGATAGTGAAATATGGCTTGCCTTATAAAATGAGCAATGTAATATGACTAGGCTGGACTAGAGAAAAATCGCTACTCCTAGCAAAAGGCCTACAATCGATCCCAATACTGCCGATTGCCAAGCGTCTCTGTCATCAAAAAAGAGAACGACAGCTACAAAACCGAGAATAGGGAAGAACATGCTCAACAAAAACGCGCCGAGATTGAACTCGAAGTCATCAAGAATATCTTCAGCTGGATGTTCTGCAGGGATGAGATTTTTTCTGACCGCGCTCTTGACCTTCTTTTTGACGACCGCATAGCCTAGTTTTTCTTTAAAGCTCAGTCTGGATCCGGTATGTGCCTGGTATTCTTTGACATTCATATCTAGCCATTGACCTACGGTGAGCTCTCTGTCTTGATGTGGAGAAGAGTTGGGTGCCGCGATGAGTGTGCAACTCAAAAGGCAAAAGGCAAGTAGAAGGTAGAGTTTGGTCATAGCAATTAGTGAGTTTGGACCAAAGACGGGAGCAAATTCCTTGTGTTGCATGGGAGAAGTGATAATTTTGGAAAAAAATTAGAAAGATGTCAAGAATACTATACTTCGTTGCAATTGTGATGGTGGTCGTTGCTTGTAAGCAAGAAGCTCCTACAGCGGTTGAAACCACAGCCTCAGGAGATGATCTCGCCTACTATGGTGAAAAGATAGAGTGGAATGATGCCATTACGACAGCCGAGCTGGTCAAGTACATGGATGGCAAGAAAGATGAGAAGGTCAAGCTCAGCACCAAGATCATTGAGACCTGCCCGAAGAAAGGTTGCTGGATGGATGTGACGATGCCAGGAGGTGAGTCCATGAAGGTCCGCTTCAAGGATTATGGATTTTTTGTGCCGACTGAAGGCGCTGAGGGGAAAGAGGCCGTGATGGAAGGTAGAGCATTTATTGATACAATGGATGTGGACCTGCTGCGACACTATGCTGAGGATGCCGGAAAAAGCAAGGAAGAAATCGAAGCGATCACCGAGCCAGAAGAGGTATTAGCATTTGAGGCGACTGGTGTCATCATCAAGAGCTAACTGATCTAGATGACTTCCGTCTTGCTTGGTTCGTATCCTGAACCAGGATCAAGATAAAACGCCTTTCTCGAAAATCAGAGAAAGGCGTTTTTCCTTTTGGTATTGGATGAAAAACTAGGACTTGCCTCGATTGAGCCACCATCCTAGCCAGATTCCTACGAGTCCCCAGGATACTCCTGCATCCAAGAGATAGCCCATGGCTCCTCCTTCAAACCACACATGATTCAGGTATGGGATCGTGAGGAAGGCAATCGTGCCGACAGAAAGGCAAGTGACCAGGCTTGTCACCAGATCATTTTCGCGAAAGCGACCTAGGATCCATATGATGAGCCATACTGAAACCAGATTGATGACAAAGCCACGGAGCATATTGAGCCCCATGTTGACTTGGTAGTCGTTGCGATAGCTGATGAGTGCCCAAGGCTTGCCCGTCATCTCAGCTTGAAATTCCTTCATTTCATCAGAGCTAGGTTCTCCCAATGGCTGGGGTAAGAAATAGCTTCCTTCGTCGAGTTTGCCGTCCAGGAATCTGAGTATTTCATCTTGAGCGTCTGTAGGCATCATTTCTGATTTGTGCACGGGGCCTGACCAGGAGAAGAATTGCCAAAAGAAGAGAATCAGTGCTCCTACTAGTGTTCCAATGAGTGTTTTCATCATAGTTGATATTTGGTGATATCACAATGTAGGAATAATTTGCCGTAGACCGTAGACCGTAGACCGTAGACCGTAGACCGTAGACCGTAGACCGTAG
>JAHDGU010000021.1 GCA_020627535.1 Saprospiraceae bacterium | reverse complement strand
TCAAACAACATGGAAACACTTAGTTTTAAACGCACCTAATTAAGGGTAGCTTACACAGTGATGCTTATCCACGCTACCTTTGTAGGCAGTGCTAGATATATCTGCGATAAACTGGTCTACGCTGTCAGATCGTCTACGAGGTACGATTGAATTACGTCAAGTCTATCGGACGCTCTATGCCACCGATGCCTCCATCTACCAAGAGGAGCCCGCGGCTGTCTGCGTACCTCATGATGACGAGGATATTTCTGAGATTCTTCGCTTTGCTACCGAGCATGAGATGCCCTTGATACCACGAGGAGCAGGAACATCACTAGCTGGCCAATGCGTAGGGCAAGGTATCGTCGTAGATCTGTCCAAGCACTTTCGTCATATCGGAGAGCTTGATGCACAGTCGCAAGAGATCTGGGTACAGCCCGGCGTCGTCCGCGATGAGCTCAATCGCTGGTTAGAGCCAAAAGGCTATTTCTTCAGTCCGATTACATCTACAGCCAATCGAGCCAATATCGGTGGTATGGTCGGCAACAATAGCAGTGGCACGACTTCTATAGAGTATGGTACCACCAGGGATCATGTACGAGAAATCAAAGGGATCTTGTCTGATGGATCGCTGGTTCATTTTCATCCCTTGGGTGTAGATGGTTTTTTGGAAAAGTGCCAGCAGAATAATCTTGAAGGAAAGATCTATCGGCAGTTAAATACTGTTTTATCCGATCCAAAGTCGAGAGAAGAAATAGGTCAATCATTTCCTAAGCAAAATATTCATCGACGCAATACTGGATATGCCCTTGATGCACTTTTGGATTTTCGCCTTTTTGGCGGAAGCAAGGATGAATTTAATATGTGCCCATTGATCTGTGGCTCTGAGGGGACACTGATGATGATGACAGAAGTCCTGTTGCATGTTGATAGGCTTCCGCCAAAAGATCATCTGATCTTGGTTCCGCACTTTGCATCGATCAAAGAAAGTATGCGTGCCACTCAGATTGTCATGGAGCATAATCCAAGTGCCTGTGAATTGATGGATAGGAAGATACTGGACTGTACCAAAGAAAATGTGGAGCAGGCGAAAAATAGATTCTTTATTGAAGGCGATCCTGCGGCAGTATTAATGGTCGAATTAAGGGCTGAAAACCTCGATGACTGTCATCAAAAAGTCGATCGACTCATTAGCTCCCTAAAAGAGGAAGACTTGGGCTATCATTATGCCATTGTCGAAGCCAATCGGAGCAAATCTGTGTGGGATCTACGCAAAGCAGGACTCGGTGTCTTATCCAATATCAAGGGTGATAAGAAGGCAGTTACTTGCATTGAAGATACTGCTGTAGCCCTTGAGGATCTGCCAGAGTATATCGAAGAGTTTACTGCACTGATGGCATCCTTTGGGCAGGAATGTATCTACTATGCTCATGCAGGGGCTGGTGAAATCCATCTACGTCCCATCCTGGACCTCAAGTCAAAAGTGGGAAGATCTCAGCTACGAGAAATCTCTGAGGCCTCTGTAAAATTGGTAAAGAAATACAATGGGTCTCTGAGTGGTGAACATGGAGATGGTAGATTGAGAGGAGAATTCATCCCTCAGATAGTGGGTGAAAAGAACTACCAGTTATTCCAAGAAATAAAATTCACTTGGGATCCTCACAATATTTTTAATCCTGGTAAAATTGTCAATGCTCCAGCCATGGATGCTGCACTCAGAGTGGATCAATTGACCGAGCACGACGAGATTGACAGTATGATGGATTTTTCCGATACGGATTCGATGCTAGGATTGGCAGAAAAGTGCAATGGATCGGGAGACTGTCGGAAGATGCCAGCGGCAGGTGGTACCATGTGTCCGAGTTATCATGCTAGTCTTGATGAAATGCATACTACAAGAGCTCGGGCGAATATCTTGAGACAGACACTCGGAAGTCAAAAATCAAAGAATAGATGGCAGCAGTCCGATGTCATGGAGGTGCTTGATCTCTGCTTGAGCTGCAAGGCATGCAGTAGCGAGTGCCCTTCCAATGTGGATATGTCCCTCCTCAAAGCAGAATACAGCTTCCAATACCAAGAGCGAAATGGCTATTCGAGACGGACTCGCTTCTTTGCCAATTTTGCCAAGAATAATCGACTCGCAGCACGATTTCCTAAGTTGAGCAATCGCCTGTTATCGTCAGCGTTTTTTTCAACTCGCATCAAAAACTACTTTGGAATCGCCAGCGACAGATCGCTGCCCAAGATCTCTGAGACGGATATCTATAAATGGTTTGATCACAATTATAAGAGTCTGGTACCGCTGCGAGAGCAGGCTACGACAGTGTATTTTTTCTGTGATGAATTTACGAGATATCAAGATGCCGATATCGGTGTCATGGCAATCAGCCTCTTGCGGAAACTGGGCTATGAAGTGAGACTTGTAAATCATGCAGAAAGTGGACGCGCAGCCATCTCCAAGGGAGTATTGAAGCAAGCAAAAAAATGGGCCAATGCCAACGTATCTCTCTTCGGCAATCTGCTATCATCGGACAGTGTGTTAATCGGTATTGAACCAAGTGCGATTTTAAGCTTTCGTGATGAGTATCCACGACTTGTCGATCAGGAAATTCAAGATGCGGCGCGTCAGTTATCGAACCAGTGCTTTCTCATCGAAGAATTTATCTCTCGTGAAATCGTCAATGGAAACATATCAGCTGATCACTTTGACAATTCGAAAAGAAGGATATTACTACATGGCCACTGCCATCAAAAAGCGCTCAGCAATCTTGAGGACGCTGTCTGGATGCTAAGTATTGCGACTGGTCATGAAGTCGAGATCATTCCATCAGGATGTTGTGGTATGGCCGGGTCTTTTGGCTACGAAGATGAGCACTATGAGATGAGCCAGAGGATCGGAGAGCTGGCACTGTTTCCTGCTGTACGTGAGGCTGCACCTGAGGTATATATCGTAGCTAGTGGGACCAGTTGTCGGCACCAGATTGCAGATGGCACTGGTCGGAAGGCAGTACATCCTGTAGAGTTGATGTTAACTGCCTTGAAAGACTAGGACTCATCTGTGATCAGCTTCCCTTCATCATCCAAGTAGGTCTTCAGAGCAATTCTATTTTTATTGGCCTCGAGCTGGTGCTTGATACCCCATCCTATGAGGATCATGAAACCCACAATAATGGAAATGGTATTTATATTAAAAGCTCCAGGCGTAAATAGGCTCCCCAAGACAATGAGGAATAGCGGTATGAGGGAAACAATCGTGAGAATCACAGGCGCTCTGTGAAAAAGCAGACCGCAAATACACAGTGCGATCCCAATGATGACGCGTTCTATGATGATGGAAGCTGACACATCATGATGCGCAAAGATGGAAAAGAGCAAGGGGAGACAGATATAGACTGCTGATATGAAAATTACCAGTCGTGTTCTCACCAGGCCATCTATATTTTTCGAAAATAGTACAGAGTACCTCGTGGCTTCACCGCGAAATTTTATGGACTCGAGTTCGAGATCTTCTTTTTTTGCGAGCCATCTGAAACTGTCGACAAGACTTGTTTCCATGGTATAGGGATTTATGATTGTAGTTGTTGAATTTTATTTTGGAGGAGCATTCTGTCACTTGGACTAGTACTTAGACTTATTGCACGTTGGTAGTGAGCAATTTTATCTGCTGGCTCATGATGTAAGTTTGCCAGCAAGGAGTGGTAGAGCATATGATCAGTGAGTTCTACATTTTGCAACTCTGCAATGGCCGCCTCATTGCCATGAACCATAGAAATGGCGTAAGCTCGATTGAGTTTAATGATCGGAGAGCTTTCCACATGGATGAGCCGATCATAAAACCCTAGAATAAATTTCCATTTCTCAGTTTCATCAACATCTTTCTTGGTGTGCCAATAGGCAATATGTGCCTCAAGGAAATATTTGTTTTCAAAGTCCTCCTTGCTAGTCTTGGTCAGATAAATTTGTCCTTTGGTGATGAGCTCATCATTCCATAGAGTGCGGTCTTGATCCGAGTAGAGTATTTGTTCACCGCCTTCACTGATCCTAGCTTCAAATCGAGATGTATGAAAGCAAAATATGGCCATCAGCGCGTAGGTGTCTGATACGGCGGTCAAGGAATTCTGTGTTAAGATCATACCGAGTCGCATGGCCTCAAAGCAGAGATCCTTGCGAATCTTTTTGTCATTGACGGTAGAGAAGTAACCTTCATTGAAGAGCAAATAGAGCACTCTTAGTACTGAAGAGATGCGAGTTTTAATGTCGTTGGTTGGCGGTAATTCTAGTGGAATATCGGCTTGGCGAAACTTCTCCTTTGCGCGCACAAGACGTTTGTGAATCGTGCTCCTGGCGCTAAGCAGTGCATTGGAAATCTCGTCAATATTAAATCCACAGAGCAGACGCAAAGCCATTGTCAGCTGGGCATCCACTTGCAGCTGCGGACTGCAAATGGCAAAGATCATTTTGAGTTGAGAATCCGATATTGATTCATCACTGAAGTCAATCATTGATTCAGAGCTATGAGAGCTTTCGAGTTTCACTGCTGGAATGACCTTGTCATAGAAAGTATCAAGCCGTTTGAGATGATCCTTGGTTTTATTTTTTGCGACAGCATAAAGCCATGCTCGTGGTTGATCGGGAATTCCCTTGATGCCCCAGCTCTCTGTCGCTTTGAGAAAGGTATCGCTGGCTATATCCTGTGCGATCTCGACATTTTGTAAGCCAAAAGTCTTGACGAGCACTGCGACGATCTTCCCGTATTCAGACCTGAATAGGGAAGGAATCAAATCATCTGCTCGTGATACTGCCATTTGAGATATTGAATATAGAAAAGCGGAGCGATTTCACTCCGCTTTTTGACGTAAGTCTTGTCGGTAAGATGCATCAAAGATCATTGACTCCCCATCTCGAGATGTCTGCGCCCATTGCACCCAGGCACAATGCCCAGTAAGCGGTATAGACGATCATGTACTTTAGGCTTTTTTTCTCGAAGATGGTCACATAGCCCAGTAGCGGAACTGCAAAGAGGAGCGTGCACATTCCAGCGCCGTGAAGAAGTCCATGACCCAGGGTGCGGAAATTGGAGCCATACTCAGTGATGAATGCCAGTCCAGTGCCCGAGCTCATGGCATCCATATCTGCACCAGTCAAGGCCAGGACATGAGTTTGATGTACAGTGACCATGTAGACGCCAAATGCGATGAAGACATTGAGCACCATGGAGAGAATGATCTGCTGCGCGCCATCTGGCTTGGCCAATTGTTCTGGTCCGATGCAAGCGAGACGATTCCAGGTTTCACCCCCGAAAAGTCGAGGGTGAAACCAGATGAATCCCAGAATACAAGGTATAAGAGAACTCAATAGGATGATTACAATATTCGGTGTCATCAGGATCAAAGATTTAATAGTCAAATACTTCGAATTCTCTCACCTCGATGTGCCCACCCATCATATGCATAGGGCAGCTCTTAGCGAGTTCAAATGCTTGATCCAGATCTACGGCCTTCACCCAAGTAAATCCTCCTACGAGCTCCTTAAGCTCGGCATAGGGACCATCTGTTACTGACCCATCTGGAGCAAGTTGACGACCACTATAGTTGAGAGCTTCAGAGGCCACAAACTGCCCATTCTTTTCTAGTTCGGCATGCCACTTTTCCCATTCCTTGAGCATAGCTTGTAGCTGCTCTGGTGATGGTGGATTTTCTTGAGGCTCGCTTCTGAATAGCATTAAAAAGTCTTTCATGATTCTTTGATTAAAGAGATTTTGAATAAATAGATTTCACCCTGATGACGATCGAGTTTTGTCCATTAGGACACAAGATGAAATTTTTTTGAAAAAACTTTAGCCATTGATGCGAGCATGCCGTATTCACTGCCCATTAGCTCATTTGGCCGAAAGGCCTCAAAGCTGCTTTCTCAGCCCTTGAAGCTCCTGTGCGCTCAGATCTCGCCAGTCACCCATCGCTAGTCGTCCAAGGTGAATATTCATGATGCGCACCCGCTTGAGAGATAGAACTTTGTAGCCGCAGTACTCACACATCCTACGGATCTGGCGGTTGAGACCTTGGGTCAGGATGATACGGAATACAGTCTTATTGATTTGCTCCACCTTGCAGGGTAGCGTCTTGGTGCCAAGCATCGGGATCGGACGCGACATCTTTTGGACAAATCCCCTGGTGATGGGACGATCCACCTTGACGATATACTCTTTTTCGTGTCGATTTTCTTTGCGCAAGACTTGATTGACGATGTCGCCGTCATTGGTCAATATGATCAGGCCAGTGGAGTTTTTATCAAGCCGACCGATCGGGAAGATTCTCTGGTGATGACCGATATGATCGATGATATTGCTGGGATCGGACTGGTCGGTCGTGCAGGTAATACCTGCAGGCTTATTGAGGATGATGTACACTTGTTCTGGGGCGGAGCCAAGCGGACTTCCGTCCAAATGCACTGTATCTCCTGGAAAGACGCGATTCCCTTTGACTGCTACTTTTCCATTGATCGTCAGTCGGCCAGCATCGATCCAGCGATCGGCTTCTCTCCGTGAGCAAATACCTGTACCGCTCACGTATTTATTGAGACTGATGGAATCTTCATTGGTCGTCATCTGATGGCAAAGTTGCATCTTGATGATAGGAATGACTGAAGTGCAGTTGCTCTTTTCATAGGCTTGGTACAATGAGGCCCTTTACCACCCTTGGTAGTGTTGAGGGACTTTGTCAGTGACTTTACTAGCTTTTGCCAACTCCAAGTCGTCATAGTTGTCCCAGATTTGATCAAGTATTTCAAGGAATAATTTTGACTTTTCTGGGGCTATGCCTTGAAACGCGACTATTCTCAGTTCTTGTGCTACTGGAAGAGTCTTGTGATAGATGTCCATCCCATCTTTGGTGATGCTGAGTTTGAAGCGCTTCTGATCACCGCTGAATCGCAGTTTCTCGATGAGACCTTTTTTGCTCAGACCTTGAATGACTCTGGATGTCGTGGCTCTATTTCGATAGCTGTTTTTTGCGATCTCGACTTGTGATGCATCATCACCCAGATCATGCACATGTTGAAGAATGACCCACTGCTCGATGGTCAAGTCGATCTTATTTTCCTGAAAAGCTCTTTGGTAAGCCAGTCGGATTTTTTTGAGCGTACGGTCTAGGTAAATGCCAAAGCCTTGTTCACTACTCATGTACTGTGATTGAATGAAGTGGAATGCAGGATTCACTCTATGGCGGATGAATCTATCACCCAAGAGAGAATAATGTTGTTAATGCAACAAAAATAATCAAGATGTCTTATCTTAGTTGTACAGAGATAAATTTATCAGAGTACTTCTCGACTTAGACATCATGATTGAAGCCATTCCAAAGATCTATGAAGCCGCCAAGGACTTCATGCCGCTACTCGGTACAGACTATGTAGAGCTCTATGTGAGCAACTCCAAACAAGCTGCTCATTTTTATAAATCAGCATTTGGATTCCAATCATTGGCCTATGCTGGCCTCGAGACAGGCTTGAAAGATCGTGAGAGCTATGTAGTCGTCCAGGACAAGATTCGACTTGTGCTTACTTCACCGCTCAAGAGCGGCACGGCAATCGGTAGGCACATCGATCAGCACGGCGACGGTGTCAAGGTTGTTGCCCTATGGGTAGACGACGCTACCTACGCCTATCGCACTGCCATAGAGCGCGGTGCTAAAAGCTTTTGTGAGCCGGTATCAGAAGAAGATGAGCATGGCAAGGTAGTCCGTTCGGGCATCTACACCTACGGCGAGACGGTACACATGTTTGTAGAACGTAAGGCCTATGACGGTCCGTTTCTTCCAGGATTCAAGGACTGGAAGACACCAGATTTCAATCCGTCGCCCATCGGTCTGAAATATATCGACCACATGGTTGGAAATGTGGAGCTGGGCAAGATGGATCATTGGGTGAACTTCTACGAAGAGGTGATGGGATTTGTCAATATTCTGACTTTCGATGACAATGACATTTCTACAGAGTATACGGCATTGATGAGCAAAGTTGTGAGCAATGGCAATGGCAGGATTAAGTTTCCAATTAATGAGCCTGCCGAAGGACTCAAGCGCTCACAGGTCGACGAGTATCTAGACTTTTATGAGGGCGAAGGAGTACAGCATATTGCCGTAGCCACAGATGATATCATCTCTACCGTACGTCAATTGAGGAGTCGAGGAGTAGAATTTCTCAGAGTACCGGACACCTACTATGATGCAGTGACCGATCGGGTCGGAGAGATCGACGAGGATATTGCACCGCTCAGAGAGTTGGGGATACTGGTTGACCGAGATGATGAAGGATATCTTCTTCAGATTTTTACCAAGCCAGTAGAGCCCAGACCGACGATGTTCTTCGAGATCATTCAGCGAAAAGGAGCGCACTCTTTTGGCAAAGGAAACTTCAAGGCTTTATTCGAAGCAATCGAAAGAGAGCAAGCACTGCGCGGGACGCTGTAGTCAACCGAACAACGATTGCCAGTATCTATTGCTGCATCCTCTAAGACGACCTGCCTTCTGAGCCCCTCTATGCTGTGACATCACAGGGAGCCAGTATTTTCTTCAATGAGCCTTGATGTCTCATGGGATTTTCTTTGACAAACACCCATACAATCACGATACTTGTAACATGAGTAAAGAGCGCTTGGTCTTACTCTCTCCCATCTTTATGGTCATCATCTGCCATCTCGTCGCGCGGATCAGTTCATCGATGATTGGTAAGTGGGCTTTTATCCCCGTCATGTTGACCATGTGGGCGGTGTGTTGGATTATGATCTCCCTGTCGGGAAAAAGTGCTATCCAAAATAAATGGCTCGGAAAGTCTAAGGGGAAGTGGGGATGGAAAGTTTTGGTGCTCCTTATAGGCTTACTTCCTTTGCCCGTATTCTTACTTCATTGGGATCTCTTGAAGGCCTGGGAGATTTTTATACCCTATATCCTGATTGCAGTGATCAATCCTTTTATGGAGGAATTTTATTGGCGAGGAGTATTGCTCGATCGACTCACCCATCTCCCACATTGGCAAGGAGTATTGTATGCGGCATTTTTCTTTGCACTATATCATCCTTTGTCTTTCGGTGTTTTTTCAGAGCTCAATGCGGGCTATACAGTCTTTGTTTCCACATTTGTCATGGGATTGATTTGGGGAATTGCCTATAAGAAGATTGGTAGTCTGAGATGGATGATCTTTTCTCATTTCTTGGTAGACAGTTTCAATCTATCCGTCCCAGCATTCTTGGATTTATTTGAGCAAAATTGGGGTTGATCTAAAAGTGCTGAAGAAACTTCTTCTTTTCTATCTCTTTTCTTTTTGTGGTCAATGGACATTTGGTCAAGAGGCCAGCTATCTTATCCTAGATAGATCTACCCGAGAGCAAGTGCCATTTGCTCATGTCCTGCGATTGGGTGAGTCAACGGGTACGATGAGCAATGGCGATGGATATTTTATTTGGAATATGAGTCCAGCTGATACCCTTGAGATCAGCTCTATCGGCTATGTCACACGTCTTATCACCGCTGCTGACATCACGTCGAGTGGCGAGATCCTGCTGGATGCAGATATCATCAATCTGCAAGGCTTGACGATCACTGCCGATGATTCGTATCTCTATGATATGATCGATGCCGCTAGGAAGCAATTGGTAGAAGATGAGTCACCACATGTTGGCAAAAGCTATTTGCTAGTTCATAGCATATCAGAGGATCGGGCCATCGAGTTTTCAGAGTCTTTTTTCAATGCCGAGGTACACCATGGAAGTGTGACGGATCTGCAATTTAAAAATGCGAGGTCCTATCTTGCGCCGAGGTCGGATGGGAGATACTTTATCAATATTGATCTCAGCAGAGCGATGGTCATGTACTCTTTGCTTGATGGAGGATCGAGATTTCCTACCAATCCTCTGGAGCTCAACAAAAGGAAATTGAAAAAGTCCTATGCCTTGACGGTCGTACAGAGAAGTTCAGAAGGTGTCCAGATCGCATTCGAACCAAAGCGCAAGAAAGCCGACTACTTTTCTGGATATATCTGGATAGACTCGGCAAGTGATCAGGTCAAGGAGCTTGTCTTGGAATCACCTGAGGAGAATACGCTCTTCAAGACCTTGGGCAATTTACCGATCATAGATATGGCCTATCAGATGGTTTATTCTTTTCAACAAGCTGATTTGCTGAGCTTGCGCATCGCGTATGCGACCAGCATTTCGAGGGATGAGTCGATCCTGCAAGACACCCTGTCCGTAGAAGCTGAAGGGATATTACATCTGTATGGAGCTAATACGGAACGATTTGTGGAGCCGACGATAGATGTGCCAAAAGAAATATCTGATTATCGATTGTTTCAATTGCCACCGGATACGATGATCTGGTCTGTGATCTATAGACAGAACAAAGTCGCTCTCACGGCAAGGCAAGAACAGCGCCTGAAGGAAATTCAGGAGGACGGGACAAGATTCAATCGTAGATCACACTTGTTTGAAAGCAATTATCTACACTGGTCCGGGGACGAGAGGGTCCGCATCAAGAAGAGCCCAAAGACCCTGCCTGCTGCTGACGTGAGATCTCTACGAGATCGTGTCTCCAAGAGCAATTTCATGGCGGACAATCTCAAACTGAGCACGATACTCTATCTGGACTACGTGGAGTCCTCTGGGAAAATTCTCTATGAGACAAGTGCCATCTTTGATGTGTACCAGTCATTCAATCATCTTGATGAGACCAGCGCATTGCAGTGCTATATCAATATATATTTTGACTTGGCTGAGATTTATCGACGTCAGTTAGTAGCTCGATTGAGCGATTCTCGTATGACACCAACTGAGATTGAAAAGATATACCAAGAAGTCTCGACAGAGCTTCTAGAGAGTCAGAGGGCTTTGCATGAAGATGCATTTGCCGGCAGGGATATTGAGGCACTGCGATCTTGGAGTGATTTTGTCTTAGAGAAATTGGGTATAGATAATTTCGGCATCTTCCGTCCAGATTTGACCGCGGAGGAATGAGCGAAGACTTTTTGATTTTGGCGTAAGCCTTCAGAGCTCACTTGGAATGGCAGAGTCAACTCCATGAACTGCCCAAGACTCCATAAGCGAACTCAGTACTATTTCTTAGTCTTGTGGCTCTTGAGAAAATAGGCGTCATCCTCATCCAGAGGTGTGAAAAGATCTGCTTCTTCCCGTAGGATACGCGCTGTATTTGCCGCGATGGCCGCGATCTCGACGCGGACACCTTCACCCTTGAGATGACGTACAAGCTCTACATAGTCAGAGTCTCCAGAAAGTATGATGATGGTATCTACTTTCTTCGCGATCTGCGTAGCCTTGATCGTCAAGGGAATATCTGCGGATTTGTGACAGGGAAATACTGAGCCATGAAAATGATTGAGTAAGCGATGCGCGAGCTTGTCAGAGATGCTTCTCCCTTCTCGGAAATAAATCAGTCTACTAAGACCCCGCTCACCCAAAAGCTTGGGAATCACGCTGTCAAAATCAAGGTATGCATTTTGCTGACCCGTCAAGCTGCGCAGACTGAGTTCGATATTATTGCCATCGATCAGTATGGCGACAGATTGATTGATCCAGATCTCTACTTCTTCACTCATGTCACAAAAGTACGTGGAGACTCCTCAGCATGTAAAAAAGAGAAGGTCGGCTCCGCGGGAACCGACCTTCATAAAACTTGAGGTCATGCAGGTACTAGGACCGTGTCCTCTGGGATTTCTTATTTGATGACAATCAGCTTTTCTACTTGACGATCAGTAGCAGTACCATATTCTAGTAGGTACATGCCTGATGCCAAGTCAGTGATATCAATCTTGTCATTGATGACATTCTGCTGATAGTCTCTTTGAACCATCACAGTACCCTCAGGCGAGAGTACACGAAGTTGTGTATCGATGACTCGATTGAGAGTGATGCGTACATTCAGTTCTGCATTGGCAGGTACTGGGAAGTACTCAAAGTCTTTGACGACATCGAGATCACTCACAGCTGTGCTAAATCCTACTGTGTATGGACCGAATGTCTGTACACAGCCATTCTCATCTGTGACTTCACAAGTGTAGTCTCCAGCAGGTAGTCCATCGATAAGACTTGTCGTCTCGCCATTGCTCCACTTGTACATGTACTCACCTGTACCTCCTTCTACGATGAGCTCGATGGATCCACCATCTTCTGATGTCTCATCAGTGATGTCTACTCGCTGCTCTGTGATTGGGGCTGGTTCAGTGACTTCATAGCTTTCTGTCTTCTCATAGCCAAACTCATCTCTGAGGATCATGGTGTAAGTACCTGCCTCTAGATTTTCTATGACGAATTGGTCAGAGGTGAATCCATTAGGTCCAGTCCACTCGATAGTATACTCAGGACGACCACCGCTAGGCTCTACTTCTAGACGGCCATCAGCACCAGCGTGACAGTCGAGGTCCGCCTCTGTAGCTTCGAAGAGAAGCTCAGGAGCATAATCTACAGTCTGACATTCTGTATCTTCTCCACAGTCATTGAGGACAGTGAGGCAGATTTCAAATTCACCATTTTCATCAAAGCTCACCTCAGCTTCTTCGCCAGATGCGCCGAAATTCCAGTTGAACTCAGATGGATTTCCAGAAGATGTGCTATTCACTTGCACGACTCCATCAATCACTTCAAAGTCAAATGCTGACTCTGGGAATTCTATGTTTTCTTCGACGGTCACTTCGAGTGTGGTCTCACATCCGTTGACTTCATTCAATACAGAGATGGAGTAAGTACCACCAGCATCTACTTCGATGTCAGTACCTGTTGCATCTCCTACGATGTTACCATCTTCTGTAGTCCATAGGATGGTGAAATCAGACAGGTCACCTTCGATCTCAGAACTTACTGTCACCAGTTCTTGTAGACAAGTGACTTCTAGAGGCTCTTCGATATCTACCTCTGGAGCATTCATTGACATATCGACGATAGATGTTGCAGACTGCGAGCAGCCATTATCTGCTTCTGCAGTCGCAATGTACTCACCTGCTTGTGATACCTCGATACAGTTTCCAGTCATTTCGCCGTCAGGCGTATCCCAAGTCACAGAGACACCGGCGTCCACATCAGCACAGATCGTGATGACATCAGCCGTACAGTCGATCGTACCGTCCTCTACTGCGATCTCAGGAAGATCACCGTCAGAGTCAACAGTCACAGACATCGTAGACTCACAGCCATTGATGTTGTCAAATACCGATAGGGTATAAGTGCCTGGAGCAGATGCAGTGGCGGTATTTTGATCAGTGTCTCCATCGATCTCACCATCTTCTGTACTCCATGTATATGAGATGTGTGATCCAGACTCAGATCCCGTTCCATCCAATTCTACAGACCCATTTTGGCAGTCTATTGCTTCGGGATCTTCGATCATGACATCAGGCAGATCCATGTTGCCACCGACTGTCACAGATGCTTCTGCAAAACAGTTGTTTTGCTCATTGAATACGTATAGTGTATAAGTACCAGGAGCACTCACGGTAGCAACGAGATCGTTGACTCCGCTCTCGATTTCACCATCTGCAGTGATCCATTCGTAATCTACATTTTCACCTTCAGAAGAGCCGATACCAGAGACCTCACTAGTCGGTGTGACACAAGAGATGTCATTGCCAGTTTGCTCTGCGATAGCTTCTACATCTTCGAGCTCACCGATGCTGAATGGCATGGTCGTCGTACAGTTGTTGCCATCTGTGATGATCATGTCATAGTCGCCAGTACCGACATCAAAGTATCCTGATGAATTGGTATTTCCATTGACCTCATAAGTGTATGGGCCTACACCACCTGACTGGAGACCTTGTACCGCACCTAGACCATCAAGGCAGTCAGGCTCAGTGATCTCAGTCTCAAGTACTAGTTCTTCTGGCTCAGTGATCTCGTATGTTTCTACTGTCTCACAGTTGAGTGCATCTGTCGCGATGACTTCATAGGTGCCAGCTGCAAGATCTTCGATAGAGCTGGTGGTCTCACCATTGCTCCACTCATAAGACCAGCCGCCATTACCACCACCAGCAAGTACGCTGAGAGATCCTACCTCGTTACCAGCACAGTCTACATTCTCCTGAGAGAGAAGATCCATGGCAGGTACCGGAGGTCCTGTAATCTCATAGGTTTCAACGACCATGTAGCCGTTTTCATCCTCTACGGTAGCAGTGTACTGACCAGGCTCGAGATTAGAGATTGTAGGTCCAGACATGCCATTGCTCCAAGAGACAGTCTTGTTGCCATGACCTAGTTCGATAGCTAGTGAAATTTCACCAGTTGCTAGTCCACAATCAGAGTTGGTGATCGTAGGAGTTACGACCATTTCAAATGACTCAAAGAGCCACTCTGCCCATCTGTCAAGATTTTGCTCTTGTCCGACTTCGTAGACGCCATTGGTATGATTGGCAGAGATCGCATAGATCGTAGGATAGTAGCCTACACTGTAGTCACTTGCCATGCCGGAGGCATTGGTGTTGGTCAGGTTGATAAAGTCAAAGTCATGACCTGTCACCCAGTCGCCCTGCGTGCCACCAGTACAGTTGGTCGGGCCAAAAAGGCATTCTAGGCTTGTACCGAGATCGGCTTCCACATAAAATACATGGATCTCATCACTACCATCTGGGCCATATTCGTCCCAGAGACTTTCAAATGTTCCAGTATTGTGAAAATTCCAGCAAGGTCCACACCATGTGGCTGAAAATTCAAGTACTACGTGACGTCCACTATTGAGGATGTCATAGAGTGTGTGTGATTGGCCGTCGATGTCGGTTGCAGTCCATTCTGGAGCAGTCGTACCATCTTGTATCTGTGCTTGCAGAGCGAAGCCCAGACTCATGACCAAGGTCAAAGAGAGTAGAAGTTTCTTCATCCGTTTGAGTTTTGAGTAAATCGAATGCGTTAATTTACGCATTATCGACGGGATGTCATAGTACTGACAGTTCTTTGAAAAAGAAAGAACAACATTTTTTCGAAATTGCCGTGAATTGTGATTCTAGCTTGGCAGAATCCTATGTTTTCTTCTTGATGCCAGGCTGCAGGATCTCGAAGTTTTCATCGATTTTTTGCTCCTTGACGATCTGTCTGACGTCCTCTAGAAGTTGCTTGGCATCATAGATGACGCCATCCTTGATCGTGTAGCGCACACCACCGACTCTGACCACTTCATTGTCATCAGTGAGCTTGATGGCTCCTGTGCCATAAAGGACCTTGAGATTCTGGAGCGGATTTTCATCGATGATGATGAGATCCGCCTTTTTGCCTACTTCCACGCTCCCGATTTCGTCATCCATGCCAAGTGCTTCTGCTCCATAGAGGGTAGCACTTCGGACTACTTCCAATGGATGAAATCCGGCCTCTCGCAAGAGCTCAAGTTCCCGGATGTACCCAAAGCCATAGAGCTGGAAGATAAATCCTGAGTCCGATCCAGCTGTGACGCGGCCTCCACGATTTTTGTACTCATTGATGAAGGTCATCCAGAGTTGGTAGTTTTTGCGCCAGTCGACTTCCTCTTCTGTACCCCAAAAGTGCCAGTACGACCCATGTGAGATCTTACTGGGCTGATAGAATCTCCACAGACTTGGGATCGTGTACTCTTCATGCCACTCAGCTCGTCGAGCACGCATCAGATCTCGGCTTGCTTCATAGATATTGAAGGTCGGATCTATCGTGAAATCCATCGAGATCAGCTGATCCATGACGGCATTCCAGTGATCACTGTAGGGCTCTGCTGCCTGCTTCCAGAGTCTACCTGCTTCACCAAATCTGTGCTGCTCATTTTGATAGTTGTAGTCGAGAGGGTAATTCTGCAGGGTCTGATTTTCAAAGAGTGCTTCAGGGAGACCATACCAGTGCTCCATGCTTGTGAGTCCGGCTTCTGCGGAGTTGACGACATTCCATCGGCCCACTTCCATCTGTGCATGATGGCAGGCTGAGCGGAGTCCGAGCTTCTTGTTTTCGTCTAGCGCAGCGGCGAATAATTTTGGCGGAAGCCCAAAAAACTTGATTCCATCAGCGCCGTTCTTGGCATTGGTTCGTACCCACTCTCTGGCTTGCTCAGGCGTGCTGATCGGATCATAGGAGCCTTGACCAAATACGGTGTAGGCTTTGATCCTTGGTGCGGTGATCTTATTCTCGGCGCTCAGGCGTTTCTGATCGAGTACCCAGTCGAGACCATTGCCACAGGATGGATCTCGTATCGTGGTGATACCATGTCCCATCCAGAGCTTGAAGACGTATTCTGCATCAGCACCTTGCCATCGGCCACCGATATGCCCATGCATATCCACGAATCCTGGCAACACATATTTGCCCTCTGCATCGAGTTCTTTTCCGCCTTCTTTGAGCTTGGGTCTCCTTGCAGAGTCTATCGCTACACCCGGATATCCTACTGTCTGGACGCGCTTGATGATATTGTCCTCTATGACGATATCTACGGGACCTATGGGTGGCGCGCCGGTGGAGTTGATCAGTGTGGCGCCGCGGATGATGAGCTGAGAGTAGGGACCGTCACCTTCTTGGATGATAGGTGCTTTCTCCACGGGTCCCTGCGCTGTCGCGCAAGTGCTCATGAGGAATATCAAACAAAAACTCAAAAAAGTACGATGCTTCATGGCTGCAAGATACGGTCAAAAGCTCCATCTTGCGTGCGCGACGTCAATATTCGAAGTAGACAGAGATATTGGGCGTAAAAGGTAGACCTTGCTTCTGGAAGAAACCTGTGACCACTGGGTCTTGGGTGAAATCTGTGCGGTACTGATTCCTGATGATATTGTTGCGGTCATAGACATTGACCAGACTGAGAGCCACTCGGGACTTGATCTTGTTCATGATCGTCTTGTCATAGGATAGGCTGAGATCCAGACGATGGTAGTCCTTGCCCTGTGCGGTAAGCAATTCGTCAAACTCTGTCTCGAGATAAGTTTCACCATTCTGGTTGATTTTCTCCACGAGTCCAGTGGGTTCGCTGTAGTATCTTCCCTTGGCGTAGTTCCATGCTGCGGAAAGCTTGACGGCACCGAGGTCATAATTGGCAAAAAGCCCGAGACGCAGTGGCTGTGAAAATGGGCTGTTTAGCACAAGGTCACGCCCGTTGATGATTTTGTCGGACATGATATTGGCGGTCGTCGTGAGCGAGAGGCGATCGTGCCGGTATTGACCACTCAGCTCGATGCCGTAGACCCGGCTGTCGATGTAGACATATGGGTTTTCTTCATAGGTAAAGTCGAGGACCTCTGACCAGATGTTCTGGATGTTTTTGGCGTAAGCCTCCACATCCCAGATCCAGCGAGATTTCTTGTATCTCATGCCTGCGCTGACTTGCTGTATCGGTACTACATTGATCCAGTTATCCGTCACTTGCCCTTCATCTGCTACATACCAGAAGCCCTCTTCGACTTCAAGATTGGTGCGATAGGTGCGTCGATTGAGGCTCTGATGGTATTGGCCATAGTGCGCGTGGAGCGTGACATTCTTCCCGAGGATGGTGGAGATATGAATCCTTGGCTCGACCATGAGTCGATTGTCAAAGCTGAGGCTGTAGTCTGAGAAGCGCAGCCCCCACTGGACGATGACCGCGGGCATCTGTATCTGGTAATCAAGGAAGACGCTATGCTCAAAGCTCTCAATGTCATGATCTATGTAGATCTCATTTTCTCCGTCTTCGCTGAGACCACCATCCTGATAGAGTACATCCCAGTCCAGGCGTTCCCAGCCGATCTCGGCGCTGTGTTGCTTTGAGTGCCATTTGGCGGAAGCCCTCAGTTGCTCCTGCGTGGTAAGATTGACTTGACCGCGCTGATTGAGGACCATCTTATTGTCTTCCCCGAGTCCTTGACGAAATTGGTAGTTGTACTGCGACTTGATGAAGGAAACCTCAGTACTGAGCTGCTCAGTCCACTGCATGGCCAGGGTGCCATTGAGTCCCCAATTGGAGATGTCTAGCTCGGATCTTCCAGAGGTATCGCTCCACTCGAAGGCTCGATCATAGTCAAAGTCATTTTGCACCGTCAGATAGCTGAGGTCTAGGCGAAGTTTTTCGTGAGGACGGAAAGAGAGGCTCGAGCTCAGATCACTGAAGGCAAAGTCTTGCTTTATCGTCTCAAATTCTTCGATCTCATAAAGCTCAGTGAAGTACTCATTTTGTCGAATCTGGCCAAACTGGAAGCTATGATTGTAAAATTTATCAAAGTAAAAAGATTGAAACCAGTCGTTGAGAGATCGCCGGTACGCCGTCGTGATGTGAAGCTTGTCCTTGATGACAGGGAGATCGACACCTAGATTATAGTGCAGTAGATCGGCTTGAGCTCTGATTCTGGTGCGATCGAGCTCTGAGAGATCCGACTCCATCGAAATGACACCGGCACTGTGACTGCCATCTTTGGCTTGACCGCCATTCTTGTTCACCGAGATCTGATTGGTCACGAAGGGATTGATGCTGCTGATCTTACCGTAAAAGAGGCTATTCTGCAAGAGACGGATACCATTCCACTCGAAGCTTGTCTGATCGGGCATGCCACCTCGGATCTGTACATCATTGATCGACTCAGAAGCATTGTATACGCCAGGTAGCATCTGACTGACGACCATCGCATCATTGTCCACGGTGCCGGCGGCGACGATGTCTCCTTTGCCAATGACGTTTTTGCCATTGATGAGCTGGATGTCTTCTACGATGCGTCGATCCATGATGATGACCTCACCGAGCATGTGCTCCTCTTCCTTGAGGACGATGAGATTTGGTCCAGATTGTGTGAGGGTGGAGATGGGGACTCGCTTCTCTTCAAAGCCTAGGTAACTGATACTGATCTCCGTCTGTGGAGAAAAAATGCCATCAATGAGGGCCATGCCTGTCTCATCTGAGGTATAGCTCAGCTTGAGCGGGGCGATCTCAAGATAGCAGCCCACAAGCGCTGAGCCCTCCACATCTCGAAGGTCGAGTTGATAGTACTGCACTTCGATCTGGCCAGATCGAGATGCTTGATTTTGGATCACATAGAGATTGTCTTCTAGGAGGATGATCTCCCGATCGAGCAATTGTGATAGTTGAGTGATGACGGCAGCTCGAGAGCCACCAAGACTGAGTGTGTACCGAGATTGACTACGCAGGATCTCCGTATTGAAATTGAACTCTATGTCGAGTGCTTCCTCTACGCTTTCGATGAGCTGGAAACTGGTGAGCCGATCGGCCTCGAGATGATAGTCCTGAGCTGCGAGTGATGCTGAGACAAGTAGCAAGTATATTCCCGTAAGAAACCTACTGAGTGGTGATCTGCAGTTTTTGTTGTTCCAAGTCATAGTCCCAAGACATCGAAGTGGAAAGCAGCTTGAGGCATCTGTCTAGATCATCGAGTATGAGGATGCCGGAGTAGGCTTCTTGGAGGTTTATGCCTTTCGGCAAAATGTCTAGGTCATAAAATCTTCCTAGTTCAGCAAGAAGCTCCTCGACGGTGATCTGATCATACTCTTGTCGGCCGGACAAGAACTGTGCTGTTTCCGCTTCGCTCTTTGCAACGTTAGAAAGATCTCCGTTGTTGAGCAAGATTTCTTGTCCAATTGTGATAGTCTCCGAGGCAGATTGTTGCTTATTTGACACTTTGACCTTCCCTTCTGTGCAAGTGACGCGCATCTGATGAGCCCTTTGCCATACTTCAAATTTGGTCCCGAGGACGGTGACAGTACCCGCCTTGGTCTCTACGCTAAACTCGGTTCCCTTATTGACTTCAAAGTAGGCTTGACCGCTGAGCTTGACATGGCGATTGGTGGACCAGTTTTTGTCATCAAATGAAAGACGAGAGTCTGGAGCAAGTATGACCTTGCTATTGTCAGCGAAGCTGTGCTCGATGGTCTGAGCTTGCTCCGTCTTGATCTTGTCGCTGGAGTCTCCAAACAGCAGGTATAGTGTTGAGAAGCCGACTATCATGCCAATGATAAACCAAAGTACTCTTACCCAAGTAGCCTTGGTCTCAGGTTTTGGCTGGTCAAATTGTGAGGACATCTGCTGCCACAAGTCAGCACTATCGACGGTCTCGAGCTCCAGTGACTCTTGGGCACGCAAGGTAGCCCTAAGTTGCTCCAGATCATGGGTCTTAGCAAGCTCTTGCTCTTCTGCAGCGCTGAGCTGGCCTTGCAGCCATCGTGATAGTGATATGTTCTCTTCTTGCTTCATTTCTGACAGATAGACGTCATTTGGTCGTCAGACCCTACCTCTTTGTGAATATCTTTTTTTGTTCGAGATGTCGCAGAGCTTTGGACATCCGTTTTTCTACTGCCTTGACACTGATATCTAGAAAGCTCGCGATGTCTTTGTAGCTTCTTCCATCCATGCGATGCATGAGAAACACTTCGCGAGAGGCATCGGTCATGGTGTCGATGGCTTCTTCAAGCCTAGCTTTGAATTCTTTGGCTTCGAGCTCGTACTGACCATCTACGATATGGCCTTCACTCAAGTTTACAGATTCTTGGTATTTCAGTCTAGTCTTTGATTTGCGAAAGTGGTCTATAGACAGATTCCTCGCGACCTTAAAGAGGAAGGCGCCTGCTTTGTCTACTGCGACTTCTTTGCACTTGTTCCACAACTTGATGAAAGACTCTTGCGTCAGATCTGCTGCATCTCCTTGCGCAAGGCCTCTACTCTGGAGAAACCTTTGGATCGATTGGTTCCACTCGAGAAATTGAGCTTGAAAGATTTTTTGATCACAGAGAGACATGGAGGTGAAAGTACAAAGTAGAAGAAATGGTTGAGATTTTCTAGTATTCAAGATCGAATTGATGGCTGTTTGCTTCGCTGAGAATATCCACCCGGGAGAGAGTGCAGGATAGTTGCCTGTGAAGAAAGCAATAGCTTCATCTGCAAATTCAAGAAGGGATGAAATGGATTGGGGTCTTTTTGCTTTCTTTTTCAGTCATTTCACTGTCAGAAGCACAGCTCGTGATCGACAATGTAGAGCCTCGTATGGATCAGCATGGACAGATTGTAGATCTTCATGATGGAAGAGTCGTAAAGTATCAGGATCGCTACTACTGGTACGGCACATCGTATGGCAGTACCAATGGATTTACCAAGGCTAATCGCTATCACTGTTATTCATCGCCCGATATGTCTAGCTGGAAAAATGAAGGTCCACTCTTGGCTGATGCGCCGGCGGGAGTATATTACAGACCTCATGTAATCTATAATAAGGCCACAAATGTCTACGTGCTTTGGTATAACTGGTACGCCGAGCTCTGGGATGGACGTTTTGGGGTGGCTATCAGCGAAAATCCTGAAGGGCCTTTCAAGATCGTGAATGATGATGTCAAGATGTACAGATCCAAAGAGGGACTTGGTGATTTTGGACTTTTTGTAGATGATGACGGTATTGCCTATATCAGCTACAATACCATCAGCAATCATCGAGTGTCTATCGAAAAACTCACGGAGGATTACACTTCTTCTACGATGATCAATGGGGGTGTCATCGATGAGCATATGGAAGCCGGGTCTATGTTTAAACGAGGTGACTACTACTATTTACTGACGGATTATACCTGTTGCTTTTGCAATCAAGGATCCGGCGCAAGAGTATATATGTCTAAGGATCCCTTGCAAGGCTATGAGTATACTGGGAATATTAATCGCTACCCTGGAAGCCGTACCTTGAGGCTGAACGATGGAGAGCTGCGGAACAATCTCTACGAGCAACTAGAAATGAGGGATTCGTCATGGTCGTACATAGAGATGGTTTTTGATGGCTATCACGAAATTTCTCAAGTTGATGTAGGTATATTCACTGGTAATAGAGCTGGCAGATGTGGTGATGTCGATCATCCAGAGGTACATGCGCCGATCAAAGTGCCCAGTTTTTCAATCGAGTACCTAGATGGAGCCAATTGGCGAGTAATCCCAGATGACTTAGTGCTGCAAGATGAGTCGAGTCTTCATATAGGTCTCACTCTGCAGCTTGATGGCGTGAAAGCAAGACGATTGCGTGTGAAACCGAGTAAAGACAATAGCTTTGATCGAATCGACGTCTCAGAAATCAAAGTGGCAAACTCGAGTGGACAATTGCAAGTAGATGAAATGGACATTTTCCTTGCAGGACGATCCATAGCTCAGAGGCCTATCATTCCTGCACAACAAACCTACGTGCTACAATTAGGACAAGGTGATGAAGTGGCGTACATATGGATGGGTGATCTCTGGGGGTCCGCATCTGACAATATCAAGGGACATGATTATCAGTACTGGAGTGCACCCCTGAAGTTTTTGGAAGATGGCACGATCTTACCAATGCGATGGGTGGATGAGTGGTCTTACAGTTTTGCAGATTGACCTCAGGTAGGCACTACTTTGGTGTGAAGAATATGCTGGACTAGGTAGGGTGATTGGATGTATCTCCGTTATCAAATCAAAACAGATACTGATGTACCGGATTATTCGACAGCTCATCTTTGCCTCTTGCCTTCTTAGCCTCTTTAATTGCTTTGCTCAAAGCCCCCACATCCATGTAGATCAATTTGGCTACACACCTCTCGCTGAGAAATTTGCTGTATTGACGGATCCTGTGATCGGTCAAAATAGCAACCTAAGTTATACTCCGGGCTCCACGATAGAGGTAAGAGATAGCGAGACCGATGCGGTTGTGGCCAGTTTCTCACCAGATGTATGGGACGATGGCAATGTGGATACTTACTGGTCAGGTGATAGAGGATGGTGGGTGAACTTCTCGACTGTCACTGATCCAGGTACGTATTACATTTATGACCCTAGCAATGACCAGTCATCAGCGGTCTTCGAGATCGGTAATCAGATCTATGATGATGTGCTCGAGGTTGCGACTAAGATGTTTTACTACAATCGATGCAATGATGAAAAGGCCGCCCCCTATGCTGGAGATGACTGGACAGATGGCATGAACTTTCTCAATCCTTTGCAGGATAGTGAGTGTCGCTACATCCATGAGCCGAATAATGGGAGCCTAGAAAAAGACTTGAGAGGTGGGTGGTTTGATGCAGGTGATAATAATAAGTATGTGACTTTCACCTACACCACAGTGCATGACCTGCTCTGGGCCTATCAAGAAAATGAGGAAGTTTTCACTGATAACTTCAATATTCCTGAGTCTGGGAATGGTATTCCTGATCTACTTGATGAGATCAAGTGGGAGCTGGATTGGCTCCGACGCATGACCAATCCAGATGGCTCTGTACATATCAAAATGGGCAATCAGAACTATGCTGAAAACGTCAATTATCCGCCAAGTGCCAATACGGATCAGAGATTTTATGGACCGACATGTACGAGTGCATCCGTCACAGTTGCTTCTCTCTTCGCTCATGCTTACACTGTCTACAAGGACATCGATGGACTCGAGTCATTTGCGGATGATCTCCTCCTGGAGGCTGAGGCGGCATGGGATTATGTCATGCCATACTTTGAAGGAGATAGCCTGGAGTACTTCTGTGATCTCGAAGAGATCGTCTCAGGAGACGCGGACTTTAACAACTATACAGATTACCTAGAAAGACTACTCGGAGCGAGTGTTTACCTCTTTGAGGCCACTGGCTCTGCGGAGTACGATGATTTTTTCCAAGACTTCTACTTGCAGAGCATAGTCTTTGGTAGTACTCAAAATATCCCAGGTGAAGAGAGTACTTATTACGATGAACAGTGGGATGTCAATTACAACTCTGATCGGGATGCCTTCTTACTCTACGGCACATTGCCTGGGCATAACCCCGATGTAGCTCAGGATCTCTATGATTCCTTCGATGCTATGCAGAGCAACAACTGGGAAGGATACTACGGCATCAGCGAGCTTGATCTCTTCAGAGCCCACTTGCCCAACTACTTCTTGACTTGGGGTAGCAATCAAAATCAGGGTAAAATGGGCAATATGAATCTGAATATTCCCCGCTATGGGCTCGATGGTGGTAGTCCCGAAGATTACTATCAAAAGGCGGCAGGTCACATCCACTACGTCCATGGTGTCAATCCACTGGGTAAGGTGTATCTCAGCAACATGTATGACTACGGGGCAGATAAATGTGTCGATGAGATCTATCACTTTTGGTTTGCGGATGGATCTGACTGGGACAATGTGCAGGATGATCCCTACGGTCCTGCTCCTGGATACCTCAGCGGCGGACCCAATCATACCTATAGCGGAGGTCGCACTCCACCCACAGGTGAGCCGTTTCTCAAAGCATATGATGACTTCAATGATGTACCAAGCAAGTCCTGGGAGATCACAGAGCCTGCCATCTACTATCAAGCAGCCTACATCCGCCTGCTCGCCAATGTCATGTCGCGCGGTAAAGAAGAGGGAAGTACGGCCAACATTGAAGTGAGTGAGATCGATATAGAAATTTATCCTGATCCAGTGGATGACTACTTTGTCCTCAAAGGTGATCTTGGCCTATACGATATTGATGTCCTCAATGCTGCTGGACAAGTGATCCTGGAGATCAACACAAGCAGCAACGAGGAGATTATTGATGTCAGCAATCTCAGCAGCGGCCTGCACTTTGTCAGACTTGTTAGCTCCAACCCTGCCTACCCTGCATTGAGCGTACAGAAGATTATTAAGCAGTAGGTAGCTGAACCCCATCCGCCTTCGGCACCTTCCCCTTGAAAGGGGAAGGATATTTGTGTTCACCTGCACATGGTTGTCAATTTCCTGCAACGTCCTGAATACTGTTGAGAGCTTCCTCCCTTTCAAGGGAGGATTGAGGAGGGTCCGAGCTGGGCATCGTTTATACATTGCCAGCCCATCCGCTGCACGGCTCCTTCCCTTTGATGCTGCTCGAGGGCATCGACTCTTCGGGATCGGTCAGTATTAGCTGCCTTGAGCTCGCGGAAGCCAGTTTTGTTTTTATAGGAACTGCTTGTCTCAAAAAAGGCGACTGGACTAACTTTGATGCCATGAGATCTATGGTCTGTTTGTTACGTAGCATTTGCGCGAAAGCGCTCCTGTCCTGCTTCATCATCAGTGGCTTCATATCCTGTGGAGAAGCATCGCATAGAGCACCTGGCCAGCCACCACAAGAGAAGATTGCTTTTGACTCGACGCTGGCGACCATGTACGGGGCGGATGACTATGGCAAGAAGAATTTTGTCCTCGCCTACCTGCGTCGGGGCAATCCAGTCGATCTGCCAAGCTCGGACAGAGAGCACATGGAGTATCTTCACTACAAGAATGTACAGCGGCTGATCGATGAGAAGAAAATCGTACTCTCGGGGCAGTTTGGCGATCAGGGAGATCTTCTGGGACTATACATATATGACGCAGATATGGAGGAGGCACAGCGACTGGTCAATTCTGATCCTGCGATACAGGCAGATGTGTTTGACATCGAACTGATGAAATGGTACGGTCCCGCCTCTCTCATAGGAGTCCATGAGATCCATCCGACGATCGCTAAGGTCTATAAACCACTCCAATGAGAATATCCACTACCATACTCGCTGTATCTATTTTGGCTGTGGCTTGCGCCAAAAAGGAAAGTGCCAACTCTTCTGAGCTGGCCACTGCGACCCTTGTGAGCCAGGTCGAGACGGCTCAAGACAGAAGCGTGCTCGATCAAATCCGATTGCCAGAAGGCTTCCGCATCGACTACTATGCACAAGACGTGACGAATGCGCGCTCTATGTGCCTGAGTCCAGATGGCAAGACGCTGTATGTCGGTACTCGCAAGGAGGGAAATGTCTATGCTCTGAGAGATACTGATGGTGACATGAGAGCCGATGAGAAGTACACACTCCTCACAGACATGAATATGCCCAATGGCGTGGCACTCAAGGATGGTGATCTCTACATCGCTGAGGTCAATCGTGTGCTCAAGATCGCAGATATTGACGCTCGGATTGCGGATGATATGGACTATGAGGTGATCCGAGATGACTATCCCACTGAGACGCATCATGGCTGGAAGTACATTGCTTTTGGTCCAGATGGTAAGCTCTATGTGCCAGTCGGTGCTCCATGCAATATCTGTGAGTCGGAAGACCGGATCTTCAATACCATCACGAGGATCGATGTAGAATCAGGAGAGAGAGAAATCGTCCAGGAAGGTGTACGCAACACGGTGGGATTTACTTGGCATCCAGACACGGATGAGCTGTGGTTCACTGACAATGGTCGCGACTGGATGGGTGATGACTCGCCATCCTGTGAGCTCAATCGTGCACCGCAGGATGGCTTGCACTATGGCTATCCCTACTGTCATCAAGGTGATATGGCGGACCCAGAATTTGGTGCGAAGCGGGCCTGTGATGAGTTTGTTGCTCCCTATCAGAATCTTGGTCCACATGTGGCGCCGCTCGGGCTTGAGTTTTATGAGGCGGATCAGTTTCCAGAGGAGTATCATCGAGCAATATTGATCGCTGAGCATGGCAGCTGGAATCGCACTGATCCCATCGGCTATCGCATCAGTATGGTGAGACAGAATGATCAGGGTAACAGTCGTGGCTATGAGATGTTTGCAGAAGGATGGCTAGTCGCTGGCCAGAAAAAACCTCTTGGTAGACCCGTGGATCTGGAGCATCTACCAGACGGCTCCATCTTGATCAGTGATGACTATGCACACTGCATCTATCGCGTGAGCTACGTTGGTAGTTGATTGAAATCTCTCCCTGTCCAAGCAGGCGCTTTGCCCTAACTTCGCGGTCCATTTTTCCGAAAGGATAAGAAAGAGATGGATATACCAAAGCTCACATCACTCATAGAGACACTGATCTTCGTCGCGGAGAAACCCATCAGCCTGGATCACATCAAGATCTATCTGAGAGAGTACGCGGATGAGGTCTTGGAAGACGAGGACTTTGAGCAGGCGATCGACCAACTGCGCGAGCGTCATGGCTCGGCCAAGTCGGGTATGAGACTGGAAGAGATCGCAGATGGCTTTCAACTCATGAGCTCTGAAGAGAACTTTGAGCTGGTCAAGCTGTATCTCAAGGAGCTCAATAAACGCAGACTGAGTAAGACTGCGCTGGAAACACTCTCGATCATCGCCTACAAGCAGCCAACGACCAAGTCAGAGATCGAGCAGATCCGTGGGGTCAGTAGTGACTATATGATCCAGAAACTCCTAGAGAAAGAGCTGGTGGAGATCAAGGGCAGATCTGAAGGCCCAGGACGACCGCTGCTCTATGTGACGACACAGAAGTTCATGGATCACTTTGGGATCAAGAGTATCAAAGATCTCCCCAAGCTGAGTGAATTTGAGATGGAAGAAAACTCGGTCGGTACTCCTCAGGAGCTCAAGGACGAGGAAGAGTAGGAAGGTCCTAGTCGCCTGAGGGACACATGTGCCAATGGCGCTATAAAGCTGGACGAACTATGCTCAGGACTCAATCGTTATAGACCATACATTTACTGACTATGGAGACAGACAAACCACTCGTCAATCGAGTCGCCAATAGCAAGCTGAAGCTGATCAATCTAGAAGAGCACTATCCTGGTGATGCCGTCAGTTTTGATCTGAAGGATCATCTCTTCATGGAGCTGATCTTGAAGGAGAAGGACTTTCGTGCAGCCTTGAAGGAGCTAGACTGGTCCTCCTATGAAGGGAGACTGGTCGCAGTGCACTGCAGTGCTGATGCGATCATACCCTCATGGGCGTATATGCTGGTATCAAGCTATCTGGAGCCCGTGGCCAAGGCGCACTATCTGTGCTCGCCAGATCAAGTGATGACGCTTTACTACACTGATGTACTGGTCAAGGAAGATTGGTCCAGCTATGAGGGTGAGCGTGTGGTGATCAAGGGCTGTAGCAACAAGCCTGTACCTGTCAGTGCGTATCTCGAGTTGACCAAACAACTCAGACCTTATGCCCAGAGCATCATGTTTGGTGAGCCCTGCTCTACGGTTCCTGTCTTTAAACGTCCTCGCAAAGTCTAATATATTATGATTTATTGTAATATATTTAGAACTTACTTTCAATGATTTGTACGCTATGAAGAATTTATTTATCGCCGCATTGATATTTTCGGCATTCACACTTGCCTACAGCTTCAGTAGTAGTGATGCAAAAGTCGATGATCGTGATGGCGATCGGCAGCAGAGGGATGAGGAGCATGATCGACTGCCACAGATGATCAAGTCGGTGCCTATGAAGGAGTCATACGATCTCGCGGGGGAGGCACTTCCACTTGACAAGATGGATGTGCGTGAGAGGCTTGATCGTGAGCTGAGTGTCAACAGTTACTGGCACAGTACGACACTATTGCATATCAAGGCTGCGCGGAAGCACTTTGCTGCCATCGAGCCCATCTTGGCGGAGAAGGGCGTGCCGGATGATTTCAAGTATCTGGCTGTCGCCGAAAGTAGTCTTCGCAATGTAACCTCACCAGCAGGTGCCAAAGGCTTTTGGCAGTTTCTCAAGACGACAGGGCGTGAGTATGGACTTCAAGTGAGTACAGACGTGGATGAAAGATATCATCTTGAAAAATCTACAGCAGCTGCAGCGGAATATTTATTATATCTCAAGGAGAGATTTGGCACTTGGACATTGGCAGCGGCAGCGTATAATGGTGGTGAGACGAAGATTGCAAGACTCCTCAAGGAGCAGAGAGCTCGAACATACTATGAGCTCAATCTGACTGAAGAGACGATGCGCTATGTATTTCGTATCGTGGCGATTAAAGAAATCATGTCAGAGCCTGAGAAGTACGGTTTTGATCTGGGTGAAAAAGTGGCTGAAGATGACCAAGAGTTTTATGAACTGGAAGTAAATACGACTGTGGCCAACTGGGGTGATTTTGCTCGAGAGTATGGAACTGATTATCGTACATTGAAATATTACAATCCGTGGTTACTGACGAGCAAATTGGACAATGCATCGGGCAAGGTCTACAAGATTAAAATACCGAAGAAATAAATGAGCCACTACTGGGATATATTTGTCAATGGGTATCGAGGATACGCGAGCTATCTGTGGCATGAATTGACCCATCCATCCTGGACCAATTATTTTTATTGGTTGATATTGGTCTCTGTATTTTTCTTTTTTCTTGAGATCATCATTCCTTGGAGGAAGAATCAGAAGATATTGAGAAAGGATTTTTGGTTGGATCTTTTTTATATGTTTTTTAATTTCTTTCTTTTTTCTTTGATCATATATAATGCCGCTTCAGATCTCTTTGTGAATATATTCAATGATGCGATTCTTGCCATTTCCAATTTTGATCTACAGGCCAATAATCCGATGAGATCTTGGCCGATGTGGTCAATCCTGCTGGTGGGGTTTTTGGTAAGGGATTTCGTGCAGTGGTGGGTCCATCGATTGCTGCATCGGGTATCTTTTCTTTGGGAGTTTCACAAGGTCCATCACTCTGTCGAGCAGATGGGTTTTGCGGCTCATCTCAGATTTCACTGGATGGAGACTGTGGTGTATCGATTTTTTGAATATGTGCCGCTCGCTCTGATGGGCATTGGACTCTATGACTTTTTTGTGATTCACATCTTCACCTTGGCGGTGGGTCATTTTAATCATAGCAATATTTCTGTGTCGGGCTATGTGACTTCTGGAATTTTGGGAGCACTGATCGGTATTGTCATCACCACTGGTAGTTTTGATCTTGTCTTTGCACAGGACTGGAGCGCTGTCGCGCAAATGATGATCATTCCAGCCTGCATCGTGCTGAGTATGATAGCATTTGGCCCATGGATGAAAAAGCTCTTCAATAGTCCAGAAATGCATATCTGGCACCATGCCAAGGAGCTGCCCGAGGATCGCCGCTATGGCGTCAATTTTGGCTTGACTTTGGCGATATGGGATTACCTATTTGGGACAGCTCATGTTCCCTACAATGGTGCTGAGATTGCCTTGGGATTTGATGGCGTCGAAGAATTTCCTGATGACTTTGGTGGTCAGGTGGTACATGGTATCCGGTAGAAACCTGATCTTCCGTCTCTGAGTTATTCGCATTTGAGCTGTTTGCGGATGACATCCTTGGGTCGCGTAAACTCGTGATAATCAATGTGATGTAGTTTCTGATCCTTGATTGTGCACCATGAATTGCCCTCATCTAGCATAAAATTTCCTGAGAGTCCTTGATATTTTCAATCCGCTGTTTGCCAACACAGTAAGCTTATGAAAAAGATCGAAGCTATCATCAGGGCCTCCAGATTTGATGAGGTCAAAGCTGCTCTAGAGAGTCAGGACATTCATTTTTTTACATTTTATGAGGTCAAAGGATACGGCCATCAAAAGAGTGCGAATATACAGTACCGTGGTGCCATCTACGATCAAGGATACATCGCTCGCGTCAAGTTGGAGATTATTGTCTCTGAGGGATTTGTAGAGAAGGCTTGTGGAGCGATTCTCGATGCAGCACACACTGGAGAGAAAGGAGATGGAATCCTCTCTGTGTGCGAATTGAATATGCTTACCAATATCAGGACTGGCCTTACTGGATCTGATGCAATCAATAGCTAAATAAGTCAAAAACCAATGGAAAACGCGAATATAGATGCGGCCAATCAGGCATTGAATGCAGTAAGTGAAGTAGGATTTACAGTAAGCAATATCTGGATATTGATTGCTACAGCGATGGTATTCGTCATGCACTTGGGCTTTGCCTCACTGGAAGCGGGTTTTGTGAGACAAAAGAATGTAGTCAATATTCTATTTAAGAATATCATGATCGTGGCAATCGGCCTGTTGAGCTATTACATCATCGGATTTAATCTCATGTATCCCGGTGGCGAACCCGGAGGCTTTTTTGGTTTTGCAGGCTTTGGTCTTAGCATGCCAGATGGTGCCGCAGGTCTCATTGACTATGCCGGTGGCGCTTATGGGTATCATACAGATTTTATTTTTCAGGCCATGTTTGCGGCGACTTGCTGCACCATCGTCTCGGGTGCGGTTGCGGAGCGGATCAAGCTCATGCCCTTTTTGATTTTTTGTTTGCTCTTTGTCACACTGAGCTATCCTATCACTGGTATGTGGAAGTGGGGACAGGGTTGGCTTGATCAGTTGGGCTTTTATGATCTTGCAGGATCTACACTTGTCCACTCTGTGGGTGGCTGGGGCGCTCTTGCAGGTATTATCCTCCTCGGGCCGCGATCTGGAAAGTACACGGACAAGGGCATCAAGCCTATCCCTGGACATAGCATGCCCTTAGCAACGATCGGTGTTTTGCTATTGTGGTTTGGGTGGTTTGGATTCAATGCTGGATCAGTCTTATCAGCGGATCCTGGTGCAGTGTCTCTGGTTTTTATGACCACAGCTATGGCAGCTGCAGCCGGAGCTCTTGGCGCATTTGTCACGAGCACGTTGATGTTTCGCAATTATGATCTCTCGATGGCTCTCAATGGTATACTCGGAGGGCTGGTCGGTATCACTGCGAGCGCTGACGGCGTGACTGGTACAGAGGCCATACTCATCGGTCTGATCTGTGGTGTCCTGATACCACTGGCGGTGACATTTTTTGATCGCTTGAAATTGGATGATCCTGTGGGAGCCACGAGTGTGCACTTGGTCTGTGGTATATGGGGTACGATTGCCGTAGCTCTTTTTGGAAATTACGGTGACGGTGTGGGCACGATGCAAGCTCAGCTGATAGGGATCGCTGCTATCGGTGCATTCACATTCACATTCGCTTTTGCCGTTTTTGGCCTATTGAAACTGCTGATGGGTATACGTGTGAGCAGGGAAGAAGAGTTTTCTGGTCTTGATATTCATGAGCATCATGTGAAGGCTTACAGCTAAAAGAAACTACATATGGACTCGACGATCAGACAGGGATTATATCTTCCACAACTAGAGCGAGACTCTTGTGGTGTAGGGATGATCGCTCAGATCAAGGGAGCTGCGAGTCGATATGTCGTGGATAGTGCCCTGACCATGCTCGAAAACATGGAGCATAGAGGTGCATGCGGATGCGACGAAAATACTGGGGATGGCGCAGGAATATTGGTCCAAATCCCTCATGAGTATTTGGAGTCACAACTCCGCGAACGAGCTATCGAGCTTCCTCGCTTGGGGAAATATGGAGTGGGTCAGGTGTTTTTGCCTCAGGACCCGATCCTCAGTGCATACTGTGATCATAAAATAGAAGAGTGGTCCAGTCTCTTGGACTTTGAGCTCATTGCCAAGCGCGAGGTCTCTGTGAATGACGATGATCTAGGACCATCAGCTATCGCCACTCAACCCAAGATTGTCCAATATTTTTTCAAGACGACAGGATTTAACTACAAGGATATGGAGCATCGTCTTTATATCCTCAGAAATTCAATCCTGAAGGATATTTATTTCAGCCGAGAAGAACTGCGAGATGATTTTTATATCTGTAGTCTATCTTCTCGTACGATCGTCTATAAGGGAATGCTCAAAGCGGTCCAACTCCGGCACTATTTTGATGATTTGCAGGATCCAAAGTTCCAGTCGGCGGTAGCGATTGTACACAGTAGATTTTCGACCAATACGACACCGAAGTGGAAGCTTGCTCAGCCCTTCCGATGTATCGCGCACAATGGTGAGATCAACACGATACAGAGTAATCTCAACTGGTGGAATGCACGGGAGAGATTTCTCAAAAAAACGGGTTCAGACAATCTGGACCTTGCCAAGGTATTTCCAGTATGTGATCCATTTATATCTGATTCTGGAAACTTTGATAATGTGGTAGATTTTCTCTTGCGTGCCAGTCGATCGATCCCACACTCGATCATGATGATGATCCCGGAGGCATGGCAAAATCAGCGAGACATCGATGAGCACAAGCGTGCCTTTTATCAATATCATGATGCCATCATGGAGCCTTGGGATGGTCCGGCTTCTATCTGCTTCACGGATGGTGTCGTCCTCGGTGCGACGCTCGATCGCAATGGTCTCCGTCCCTCGAGATATCTGGTCACTAAGGATGACCATCTCGTCGTATCGAGCGAAGCTGGTAGCCTCAATATCGACGAGGCAAAAATCATGCAGAAAGGCAGGCTAGAGCCAGGGAAAATCTTGGTGGCAGATCTCGAAGAAGGTCGGATCATATCTGACAAAGAAGTGAAGGACACGATCTGTCGACGTCGGCCTTATCAGACTTGGCTCCAGGAACACTCCGTCCATATCAGTGAGCTAGATCACTCGACTGCACTGCTCGAGACGGATCTTACATCGTATGAGATGAAGCGTGCCGTAGGGATGACACGAGAGGACTATGAGCTCATCATGCAAACCATGATGACGGATGGCAAGGAGCCGATTCACTCTATGGGAGCAGATGTGCCCTTGGCCGTGCTATCGAGTTTTCCCCAGCATGTATCTCACTACTTCAAGCAGCAGTTTGCTCAGGTGACAAATCCGCCGATCGATCCGATCCGAGAGGCGTATTACATGAGTCTAAAAACTTCCATTGGCGTCGGTAGTCGATTTCTCAATGTAGGGACAGAAGAGGCCAAGACGGTACGACTTGATAGTCCGATCTTGGCGAGCTCGGACTTTGCTGCTCTGAGTGGCGAGGCACCATTACCAATTCTCACTCAGGCCGAATTAAGTCTTTCTTATTCGCCAGAAATGAGTTTAGAAGCTGCGCTGACCAGCATTTGCGCGAAAGCGTCCGAATATCATCAGAACGGGATCAATACCCTGATTCTCTCTCAACGAAGATTGCCCGAAACTCATCTCATGATGCCTAGTTTGCTGGCTGTAGGCGCCTTGCATCAATCAATGATCCAATCCGGATACCGCAAGGAGCTGAGCTTGATCGTCGATGCCTGTGATGTGTGGGAAGGTCATCATATGGCCTGTCTGCTCTCCTTCGGTGCGGATCTGATCTATCCGCGACTTGCGATGCAGTGTGCGGATGAGACAGACAATCCCGAAGCCGCTGCTCAATATCTCCGAGCCGCCGAGCTGTCTCTGCTAAAGATCATGTCCAAACTCGGAATCTCTACGGTCAACTCTTATCGAGGTGCGCAAAGCTTTGAGATTGTCGGCTTGGCGCCAGAGGTGATCGAAAAGTGCTTCACTGGTGCTATCAGCCGTATACAAGGTCTGGGATTTGAGGAGCTAGATCGCGAGAATCGTCAAAAGCAACTCGCCTCTGACACAGATGCCTATGCAGATGATATACTCAGACTAGAAGATCGAGGACTCTTCCGCTGGACGCGAAAAGGAGAGTATCACCTCTTCAATCCAAAGACGATCCATCTCCTTCAGCATAGCACCAAGATGAATGACTATGAGATCTACAAAAAATTTGCCGAGCAAATCGATCTGCTGGAGTACAGTCATGGGAGCCTGAGGAGCTTCCTGGATATCAGGCCTACAGGGTCACCCATAGATATAGAGGAGGTCGAATCAGCAGAGGCAATCATGAAGCGATTTGCTACAGGTGCCATGTCTTTTGGCTCACTGTCTGAGGAGGCGCACAAGATGCTTGCTTTGGCGATGAATCGTATCGGTGGCAAGAGCAATAGCGGTGAAGGTGGCGAAGATCCTGCGCGATATATCCGGGATGATCAGGGTCGCTCTACTCGATCTGCCATCAAGCAGGTGGCGAGTGGAAGATTTGGCGTGGATATCGAGTATCTCAATCAGGCCGATGAGATCCAGATCAAGATCGCTCAAGGTGCCAAGCCCGGAGAAGGTGGTCAGTTGCCAGGTCATAAGGTCGATGAGCATATCGCGCGGGTGCGACGATCGACTCCAGGTGTCGGTCTGATCAGTCCGCCGCCTCATCATGATATCTACTCGATCGAGGACCTTGCCCAGCTCATCTTTGATCTCAAAAATGCCAATCGACGTGCCAGGATCAGTGTCAAGCTCGTGTCCAAGTCCGGCATCGGCGTGATTGCATCCGGGGTGGTCAAGGCGCATGCAGATCATATCTTGGTCAGTGGCAGTGATGGAGGGACGGGTGCATCTCCCTTGGGGTCGATTCGCCATGCTGGACTGCCATGGGAAATCGGACTCTCCGAGACACATCAGACACTGATGAGAAGTGGACTACGGGATCGGACTGTACTGCAGGCCGACGGTCAACTGCGGACCGGCAGAGATCTGGCCATTGCCACCATGCTCGGTGCAGAGGAATGGGGTATCGCGACGGCAGCTCTCGTCGTAGAGGGCTGTATCCTGATGAGAAAATGCCATCTCAATACCTGTCCTGTAGGCATCGCAACGCAGGACCCGGCCTTGCGCAAAAACTTCAGTGGAAAGGTGGATCACCTGGTCAACTACTTCCGATTTCTTGCTGAGCACTTGCGAGAGATCATGGCAGCCTGTGGCGTGAAGAAGGTCGATGATCTCTTAGGTCGCACGGATCTACTCACTACTCGGGGTCTCCATCGCCACTGGAAGACAGAGAAGCTGGATCTCGCTCCACTGCTCTATCGAGAAGAGGCGCGTACGACGACATACTGCTCTCGACTGCAGGATCACGGCATCGATCAGGTGCTAGATAAAAAGCTGCTCTACTTTACTGAACCTGCTCGCAAGGGATCACACACATACCGCGGAGAATTTCCAATCATCAACACCGATCGAGCCATAGGGACGATGCTCTCGAGCGAAATCGTCAGGAACCATGGTCTCAAGGGGCTGGCGCCTGAGCTGCTGCAGTTGCATTTTACGGGTTCTGCGGGGCAGAGTTTTGGTGCATTTGCGGTGCAGGGATTGAGGCTCAGCATCTCTGGTGAGGCCAATGATTACTTTGGCAAGGGCTTGAGTGGAGCTTGCTTGGCCGTCAGACCGTCGGTGCATTTGCACGAAAGTGCCTCTGAGCATACCATCATCGGGAATGTAGCACTCTATGGAGCTACTGCGGGTGAAGCCTATATCGCTGGTCTGGCAGGTGATCGATTTGCAGTGCGCAATAGTGGCGCTCTAGCCGTGGTGGAAGGTGTCGGGGACAATGCCTGTGAGTATATGACAGGTGGACGCGTACTCATCCTCGGGAGACATGGACGTAATCTGGCTGCAGGAATGAGTGGAGGAATTCTCTATCTCCATGAGGATCTGTGTGATCCGGCGCTGATCAATCAGAAGATGGTCTTGATCGAGGACTTGCAAGAGCCTGATCGACAAGAGATAGATCGTATGCTCAAGCGTCACATCGAGCTCACGGCAAGTACGCTTGCCCAGCGACTGCTAGATCGGTGGGAAAAAACAGGGAGCGGATTTGTGCGGATAATCCCCAAAGAGTACAAAAGACTTACGGAGCAATCTCCTGCGATATCACATCTCAAAGTAGCATGAATATGAAAAAATTTTCATCACATCAGATCGTGCCGCGGCAGTTGCCTACTTCGGAAGAACCTGCATCTCGGATCAAGCACTTTGGTGAATTTGTCAAAGCTGCTACTGATGAGCTGAGCGAATCACAGGCCTCAAGATGTATGGACTGCGGTGTGCCCTTCTGTCATAGTGCTTGTCCTTTGGGAAACCATATTCCTGACTTCAATGAGGCCGTGAGACTCGGTGACTATCGCCGTGCCTACCATATTCTTTCACAGACCAATAATTTTCCAGAGTTTACAGGACGAATCTGTCCTGCGCCCTGTGAGGCATCCTGTGTGCTCAATCTTCATGAGGATGCCGTGACGATCGAGGCGATGGAGAAAAAGATCATTGAGACAGCTTATGAGGAGGGATGGGTGCGTAGTGCGGAAGTCGAGCAGCCTTCCGGCAAAAGGATTGCGATCATCGGAAGTGGTCCTGCAGGATTGGCAGCGGCAGATCAACTAGTGGAAAAGGGACATGCGGTCATCGTCTATGAAAAGTCAGATCGATTGGGAGGTCTACTGCGCTACGGGATTCCAGATTTTAAGCTAGAGAAAGAAGTCATAGATCGGCGGCTCGAAGTGATGCGAAGGAAGGGAGTGGAGTTTCGCTGTGGGGTGACGGTAGGTCAAGATCTGGAGATACAAGATCTGGTGGATGGGCATGATGCGACGATCATATGCACTGGCTCGAGTGTCGCTCGAGATCTTGAGATACCGGGCCGAAACTTGATCGGAGTCCATATGGCGATAGAATATCTGGAGCAGGCCAATCGGATTGTCTCCAACGACTCAGTGTCAGCGGCAGAGCGGATACGGGTCAAGGATCAGCAGGTGGTGGTCATCGGTGGTGGCGATACTGGAAGCGACTGTATCGGCACCAGTCATCGGCTGGGCGCGTCCCGAGTGACGCAGATCGAGATCTTGGCGCAGCCACCAGCCCATCGATCAGAAAACAATCCATGGCCGCAATGGCCGATGACACTAAGGACAAGTAGCTCACAGGAAGAAGGCTGTGAGCGCGAGTGGGCCATAATGACCAAGGCATTTGTCAGTGACGATGGTACGCATCTCTCGGGGATGAGGATCGTAGATGTACAGTGGGAGAGAAATGAAGAGGGCAAACTTATCATGCAAGAACTTCCAGATTCTGAGAGAGTCATCCCTTGTACAAAGGTGTTTCTGGCCTTGGGATTTCTTCATACCAACAGTGAAGAGCTCGGTGCCAAGGATCGGCTCTCGCTAGATGAGCGAAATCACATCCAGGCGCATGAGTATCATACAAGTCTGGAGTCTGTCTTTGTGGCCGGTGACGCTCGCCGGGGCCAGAGTCTCGTGGTGTGGGCTATCGCTGAGGGTCGAATGGCAGCTGAGCGTGTCGATGCGTACGTCAAGGATCAGGACAAAATGCATCGGCTCTCCGCCTGAGAGGGAGCTGGATATTTCAGTACTTTCATGGCGTGAAGCAACAAGAGAAGCGATGGTATGAGCGAGCACCGCATGCAGTGGCTCTTTTGTTTTTCATATTTATTTTGGTGAGTGTCTTGAGCTATGTGATTCCTGCTGGGAGCTTTGAGCGTGTAGTGGTAGATGGTCGGAGTAGAGTAGTGCCAGGATCGTATCACACCTTGCCTTCGAGTCCGATCAGTGTGATGGATATGTTTCGTGCGATGCCGCTGGGGTTCAAGGCGGCATCTGAGATCATCTTTATTGTGATTGCAGGTGGTGTCATGTTTGGGATGATCGAGCGTACCAAGACCCTCGAGAATGCGGTGGGGACGCTCGTGCGTAAGCTTGGTTTGCGTCAAAGACATATGATCGTGGTCATCGTGACGATGGTATTTGGATTTCTTGGGATCGCGGTGGGCTATGAAAACAATATTGCCTTGGTGCAGATAGCTGCTGTGGTCAGTCTTGCCATCGGAGGAGACTTGATCTTGGCTGCTGGTATCTCGGTGGCTGCAATGACGATAGGATTCGGGCTATCACCGATCAATCCCTACACCGTGGGGACGGGGCATAAGATAGCGGAGCTACCAATGTTTAGCGGAGCAGGACTGAGAGCGGTGCTCTGTGGCTTGGCACTGGTCGGATGCGCGGTGTACAATGTACGATATCTCAGAAGGCTCGAGAGTCAGAAAACGAGTCTCGGAGCAGGTCTTGATGAAGATGGCTTTGCTCTGTCTCAAGGTCTGCAGACATACCGGATTACTAGAGGCAATTACTTGGTATTGTTGTGTTTTTTTGTGGGTCTTGCTGTGATCCTCTATGGTGTGTTTTCACACAAATGGTATATCAATGAATTGTCTGCTATATTTCTCATGGTGACATTGGCTGTAGGTCTTGTATCGAGATACTCCGCCAATGAAATTAGTCGGATTGTCCTCGAGGGTGTAGGGTCTGCAGCACCAGGTGCATTTATGGTAGGTTTTGCTACGACGATCAAGGTACTGATGGAAATGAGCAATATCGGTGATACTATCTCTTATCATCTGGCCGAGTTGCTCCAGGGGCTACCGTTATATGCATCTGCGATCGGCATGGCGGTGTCTCAGGGAGTCATCAATTTGTTTATTCCTAGCGGTAGTGGTCAGGCATTGGCGACCTTGCCAGTGATGATCCCAGTGGGAGAGGTGCTTGGGCTGACGAGGCAGACGAGTATACTGGCATTTCAGGTAGGAGATGGTCTGTTTAATTTGATCAATCCGACACTTGGTGGATTGATTGCTATGCTGAGTCTTTGTAGGGTGCCGCTGGATCGGTGGTTGCGGTTTATATTTCCTTTGTTTTTGCTGTGTCTTGCTATGGCGGGTGTGGTCCTTGTGCTTGCGGTGGCGGTGGGATATTGACCAAAGGAGTGAAGTAGCCCGTTACATCCTGAACACTGAAATTACAAGTTTATGAATGGGTGTAGCAGTGAGAAACGCTCAGAAACGGCCACTATATGGAATATTGGCTAGAAAGGGATGACTTGCAGGTGTCCATCTCCTATTTATTGCACTTTCTTCTGATATGCCGCGGGTTCTGGTGTGTTTCTTCCGTATTTAAGATAAGAGAAGCAGGGTGTGAAAGGAACGATTTGGGGAAAAAATCGGGAAATAATCGGGGAAAGCTGCCGTTCTTCAAGAGTGCAACGGACATGTCATCATCAATGCGTCTCTTTTCGAGCCTACAGCTCATAGTCGTGATGTCGATGACATTCCTACTGGTTTTACGTTCACGTAGAAATGCAAACATCAGTGCTTAGGCCTGATGAAACGCTGAGGAGGCGTGCCGCTCTCTAAAAGCTGAGAGTCTTTCAGACATGCCTGTCCGTCTGGCAGGCGGCTTGCCTTTTCTTCTTCACCCATCACCCATTGGTTTCAAGACATGCACGGGCAGAGGAGAGCAGCAGTTTTAAGCAAATGGTTAAAAAAAGTATTAAACATTTGTTTAAATCAAATATTTGAGCTATCATTGTGCATGAATGGGAAGCAAATGATAGAAAACGACGTCAGTACAGAGGAAAAAATCAAGATAGCTGCACGAAAGTTATTTCAGGAAAAGGGTTTTGATGGCACCAAGACTCGGGATATAGCAAAAGAATCTGGTATCAATATCGCTTTACTGAACTACTACTTTAGAAGCAAACAGAAGCTTTTCGAAATCATTGCAGCTGAAGCAGTAAAAGATCTGTTTTTCAATTTATTGACCATTTTAGAAAATGAGGATAGTACTATAGATCACAAACTATCTCAGTTTGTTGAACATCATGTGGATCTATTAAAGAGTAACCCGAATCTCATCCATTTTGTTTTGAGCTCAAGCCATGAGAACAATCCCACTGTAGAATCACTCCTTAATGATTTCAAAATAAAAGCAATCCAATCCTCTTTTGCATCCCAATATATTCAATATGCAAAAGAAAATAAGCTTTCAGAAAGTCCGGTGCATTACCTGTTAAATATTGTCAGTCTAACCGTATTTCCACTTATGATCAAGAGATTATTTGAAGGTGGTTTTGATATAGACCCGAAGATTTATGACGAGTTATTGGAGGAAAGAAAGATTTTAATACCAAAGTGGATAAAGGGCATGTCTGAGGCTTAATTTTTTTGACAAGAAGTTAATCAGATTTTTAAATCTAATGATTAAAACGCATAATTAAATGAAATATTTACCGAAGAATTATATAGTTGCATGTCTTGTATTTTTATTTGGAGTCAACGTCTATTCCCAAACTACCACATCTATCTCCTTGCTAGTAGATAAGAATGAACCTATACAGATTTTTTCGCAACAAATTGAGAAAGAAATTGCAGCATTAATTGGACAAAACCATCGTCTCAATTTTGAAAAATTCACATTAGGCGAAGACTACTATTCCGATACCCAACCAGACATATTCGATGTAATTGAAGGAAGTGATCTCGTTCTATCAATAGGATTTCTGAGTTCTCAACTTCTGGGAAAATTAGATAGCTATCCGATTCCGAGCATAGCAGGAATCCAGCTGGAGTATTCTGAAAATTCAAGTTCTGGTGTCTATAATTACAATTACATTGAAAGTCCATTCTCTATAGAAGAAGATCTTGTAGCTTTCAAAAGTATTTATCCTTTTGAGCGATTAGGTGTTTTTGTAGATGAAGCTTCAGCGTCTGCTCTGGGGTCATACTTCCAAAAACTTGAAGTGGATCACAACATAGAGCTTATTCCCGTATCTGGAAAACCAGATGTTGATGTACAAAATATTCCCAGTGACATTGATGCAATTTATTTTCTTCCATATCTGTATGAGACTGCAGATCAGGAACAGCAAGTGATAGATGGTATCAATGAGCGCAGACTTCCTTCGTTCAGTCTTCTGGGCAGAAGTGATGTTGATCGTGGTATCATGGCTTCTATATCACCTTCAGATTATATTGACACATATGCACGGCGTATTGCATTGAATGTGATGAAGATTTTGGAGGGCAAAAATGCAGGGGAACTTCCTACTAAGGTCAGTGGTATAGCTAGTGATTTTGTCATCAATATGTCGACTATCGATAAACTTCAAATCTACCCATCATTTGAGGTATTGAGCAAAGCATCACTAGTGGACTTGGATCCTCAAAGCGATATCAGCTACAATTTGGAATCGGCGATCGCAGCGGCGCTCATTGGTAATCTATCGTTTCAAGTTGAGGCAAAAGACGTAGACATTCAAGAGGCAGAAATAGGTATTGCCAAGTCGAATCTGTTGCCAAGTGTTTCAGCAAGTACGAGCATTGCAGTCCTTGACGATAATACATCTGATTTTTTCGCTATGGCGGGCTTTCCAACTGCGCAAGCAGACTGGACAGGCAGTATTGAGATTTCTCAGTTGATCTACTCTCGAAGTGCATGGGCAAATGTTGCTATCCAAAAATCACTGCTAGAAGCCGAGCAAGCAGGTCTGAGCGCTGAAAAGATGAATCTAATTACGGACATCTGCGTCACCTACCTAAGGTGCCTTCAAGCACAAGCCAATGTAGAGGTACAGAATAATAATGTGAGGAGCGCACTCTACAATCTGAACATTGCTAAGACCAAAGCAAATATAGGGACTACGAGCAGCGCAGATGTTTATGGCCTCGAAACACAGCTTGCCATAAAGAAGACAGGTCTGAATGATGCACAGACTCAATTGGAGCAAGTACGTATAGCTTTCAATCAACTCATTAATCGTCCATTGGACGAGCAGTTTACACTCGAGGACATAAGAGATATTGATGGTATCACCTTATTAAGCGATGAGCGAATAAATGCTCAGCTTCAAAGTAGATATGACTTTAGGAATGTCGCTGAATTTCTCATTGACTATGTAATCAATAATGCTCCAGAAGTAGAGCAAGTCAATTGGGGAATTGATGCACAAATGAATTCCTTACAAGCGAATAGGAATAGTCTGTGGCAGCCTGAGATAGGATTGCAAGGAAGCCTTGATAAACGAATTGGTAGATATGGTACCAAAGCACCAAAGGAGAACTTCGAAGCACTAGGGGTAGACATATTTGCACCTACTTGGAACATCGGCGTAGGTGCTTCCCTACCCATATTTCAAGGTAAATTAAGAAAGAATAGAATCCAGAAGGATAAGGTATCGCTTCTACAACTAGAGACAACGAGAGATTTGATACAGCAAGATTTGTCAAGTGGAATTCGAATCGCTCTCGAGAACCTCAGTAACTCCAGTAATGATGTCAAGTATTTACGTGACGCAGCTGAATCCAGTAGTAAATATCTAAAGGTGGTACAGGACCTTTATCGTGAAGGTGTTGTCACCATAGTCAATCTTATAGATGCACAGAACAATGCGCTTTCGGCAGAACTTGGCTATGTGTCGTCCCAATTTCAATATTTGATCGATGCGATAGTCGTAGAGAGATTTCTTAATAATAGCTACTTAGTGGCCTCAGAAGAGGATAAAAGTACTTTAGTCAACGAATATTTCAACTTCATTTTAAAAAATGATTCTAATGATAAATAGAATAATAATATTCTGCACGTGTATCATGACAATAAGCTCGTGCAGTGAAAGCAATACAAAAGATACAACAACTAGAATTAAACCTGTAAAATATGTGACTGTACGGAGCACAGACGTGAACGAGAGTCAAAGCTTCACAGGATTAGCAAAATCACAGAGAGAGGCGCAATTGAGCTTTAAGGTCTCTGGTACGTTAAATGCGGTAAAGGTTAAAGTTGGAGAGAAGGTCCAAAAAGGCCAGATTCTAGCAGTATTGGATGCATCCGACTATCAAGTGAGCTACAATGCGTCCTTAGCTGGAATAGATAATTCTAAGGCACAAGTAGAAAATGCCCAGGCACAACTAGAAAACGCAAGATCTGCATTGGTCACAGCTGAGTCAAACTATAAACGTTATGAAAAACTATATGAAACAAATAGTATTTCCATTAGTGAGTTTGAACAGGCGAAGTCTTCTTGTAAAAGCGCACAAGCCAATTATAAGGCCGTCAATACACAGATCGCAGCAGCGCAGTCAGCTCTGAGATCATCCCAAAGCCAAACGAAGTCCGCTTCTAATCAAGTCAGCTACACTAGGATGACAGCCCCATTCTCTGGAATCATAACCGAAATAAATATAGAGCCAAACGAACTCGCAGCACAGGGGCAGCCAATTATGGTTATCAACTCTGAGGGTAAACCGGATATAGAAGTTGGCATTCCAGAAAAGAACATAGCATCTGTAAAGCCTAATCAGGAGGTGATCGTCACTTTCAATACATTGAAGGATGTCCAACTAAAGGGTGCTGTCCATGAGATTGGTTATAATGCCATAGGAAATACCTATCCGGTTACAGTCAGAATGAAAGAGAATGATGCCCGGATCCGTCCAGGTATGCCAGCAATTGCGAAATTCATATTTTCTGACCAAGAGGAAAATGGCGAATCTATACTTGTGCCATCGAGTGCTATCGGTGAAGATAACCAAGGACGATATGTGTACATCATCAGTGAAGATAAGGACGAGTACATCTGCAAAAGAAGAGCTGTAAAAGTGGGAAAAGTGCACGATGCCAATTTTGAAGTATTGGATGGTCTCTCGGGAGGAGAAATGATCGTAAGTGCTGGATTAAACATGCTACAAGATGGGATGCTTGTGAGCCTTTATCACTCAAAATAGAACCTCAGATGAACTTAACGGAATTTGCCATAAAGAGAAGTAGAGTAGCCATAACAATTTTCATATGTGTGGCCATAGCTGGACTAATGAGTTATTTCAGCTTGTCCAAAGATAGTATGCCACCATTCACGGTAAGAGTGGCTAAGATCATAGCCCCATTTCCAGGAGCTGGACCTGATAGAGTTGAAAATCTTGTTACAAGAAAGATCGAAGAGAAAGTACAAGAGATTCCTGAGCTCAAAGAAATCACTTCTGAATCTAGATCTGGATTATCTGCATCAACAGTGACCCTCAGAGATGAAGTTCCTGCTGAAGAGATGCAAGCTATCTGGGACCGGATTAGAAGGAAATTAGATGCTACTCAATTCCCAGAGGGAGTCAGGTATGAAATAAAAGATGAAGAGGTTGGTGTTGTCTATGGTATATTACTGGGTTTGGTATCATCAGAAGACGAGGAGGGAAACATGGAATACTCCTACGCCGAATTAAAGAAAATAGCGGAAGAAATACGAGATGAGCTCATCACCATAGATGATGCAGCAAAAGTCGAAATCGGCGGCGATCAAACTGAGCAAGTCATCGTAGAATTTGACAATGCTAAGATGGCAAGTCTCAATATTACACCAACACAAGTACAGCAGGTGCTTGCGGGTACAAACATATTGTTTTCTGGGGGTGAATTGAATATTGGAAACGAGCGCTTGATTATTGAACCAACAGGAAACTTTAATAGTGTTGACGAAATAAAGAATACAATCATCCGATCTTCTAAAGGACAATCTCTGTTACTAAAAGATATAGCATTTATCACAAGAGGTTATCAAACACCTGAGGGTGCGATTACAAAGGTTGGAGGAAAGCGAGCTGTCGCAATAGCAATTAACTTAAAGGGCGGAGCTAATATCGTCAATTTAGGGGCAGCTGTGGATGAAAAACTCAAGGATATCAGAGCTGAGTTGCCAGCAGGATTACAGATAGAGCGACTGGCTTCCTTGGATACATTTGTCGATGCTCAGGTAAGTAATTTTGTCAGTAATCTATTCCAGACGGTGATATTAGTTCTCGTCGTCATGTTGATTTTTTTGGGTTTTAGAACTGGCTTTATTATAGCCGCACTAGTGCCTATGGTAATATTGTCAACATTCCTCATTATGAACTTCTGCGGGACTGGTATTAACCAAGTTTCATTGGCAGCGTTGATCATGGCATTGGGTCTTATGGTGGACAACGGCGTTGTTGTTGCAGAAACGATACTCGTAAAACTTGAGGATGGTTTAGACAAGTTGAGAGCCGTTAAGGAGGCTTGTGACGAATTAGTTATTCCGTTGCTCATTTCCACATTAACGACATCTGCTGCTTTTCTTTCTTTTTTCTTGTCAGAAGGTAGTATGGGAGAATTATCGGGTGTTTTGTTTATAGTAGTCACGATTGCCTTGGTGTCTTCCTGGATTCTTTCTATGACGATGGTTACGCTACTTTGCTATTTCTTCCTCAAGGTAGATAGGGCAGATCCTGATAAAAAATCAATTATTGACAGGATCATAGGAAGTATGAAAGGTCAGTATGAAAAGCTTATAGACGTTTCTTTAAGAAATAAGTTGAAGACGTTAGCAGTCATTATTGGCATGTTTGTGGGTTCTCTTGGTTTGTTTCAAGTAGTGACATTATTATTCTTTCCAGAGTCGGTCAGAAGTTTGGTTACCGTAGATGTCAAGCTACCACAAGGTAGTCGCATAGATGCGACTATGGAAGTCATAGAAGGAATAGAAAAGTACTTGAGTGAAGAATTGGCGATTGAAGACGGTGGTGATCGAGAAGGTGTTGTGAATTGGTCATCATTTGTAGGCAAGGGGCCTCATTCTTATGATTTGGGTTATCTGCCAGATGAACCTAATCCTAACTATGCACACATGCTTGTCAACACGACTTCTGGAGAAGCGAATTCTCATGTCATTGCCAAGTTGGATAGTTTCGTGTATAAAACTTTTCCTACTGCGAATATAAAGGTCAGAAGACTGAGTGCAGGTGGGGGGAGTGGTGGAACGCCTATCGAGATCAAGGTCTCTGGCGATGATCCTAAAATATTAACGGAGATAGCGGCTAGTGTTAAAGCCAAGTTGGCAAAGCAGTATGGTACAAAAAATATTGAGGATGATTGGGGTGCGAAGACGAAAAAAGTTATTCTTGAAATAGATCCAGTAAAAACACAAAACGCTGGGCTAAGCAATCAAGATATTGCTGTTTCTCTGCGCACTGCACTAAGTGGATATAATATTGGTACGTATCGAGAAGGCAAAGAGAATATAAATATTATTATGCGTGACATAAATCACGATGATCTTGAGTTGCAAAATTTGGAAAGTATCAATATCTATTCTCAAATGACGGGTGCTAATGTCCCTTTATCACAGGTAGCAGAGGTGGATGTAGTGTGGGAGTACTCCAGTATATTTCGGAAGGATCTTAAGCGAAGCATTAAGATATCCTCGAATATCACTGAGGATGGTAATACGGCAGGTATTATGGCTGCTATGACACCTTGGCTGGATGAGCAGATGGGAGCAGAATGGCCCGATGGTTATAGTTATGTGTTGGGAGGTGATCATGATACGCAGAGCTCAGCCATGGGTAATGTGGTCAGCTGGTTACCTTTATCTGGATTTATTATCATAATGCTTTTGATCATTCAATTCAATTCTTTCAGGAAGACGCTTATAATACTTATGACCATCCCACTTGGTATAATTGGGGTCTCAGTAGGATTAGTGGTTCTTAGAAGTTACTTAGGATTTTTTGCTTTTCTAGGTATTATATCCTTGGCGGGTATTATCATTAATAATGCCATAGTCTTGTTGGATAGAATAGAGATTGAACAGACTAGAGGATTGGTGGTAGTAGATGCTGTAAAGGAGGCTTGCTTACAGCGGTTTCGCCCTATTATGCTCACGACATTTACAACTGTACTAGGTATGATTCCTCTATATATGGGAGGTGGTGTTATGTGGGAGCCCTTGGCTGCGGCTATCATGGTAGGCCTGCTATTTGGTACTATGATCACTCTAGTTTTTGTGCCAGTGATGTATATGGTATTATATCGTGAGTAGAGAATTATGCAAACTCACGCTAAGCAATCATTTTAGCTAAAACTGGAATAGCACAATGTCGATGAAAGTAAAATGTTATAATAGAGATCTGTCATGGCTTAGGTTCAATCATAGAGTATTACAAGAGGCGAGGGACGATCGCAACAGTATATTTGATCAATTGAAGTTCTTGGCTATATTTTATTCAAATCTTGATGAGTTCTTTAAGGTTCGAGTCTCAGCAATTCGTCAGATAAAGGATCTGAAAAAGTCATTAAGGAAGAGACTGATTTCAAAGCCGAACAAATTACTCGTAGATATATTGAATGAAGTGAACTTGCAATTAGGAGAATGTGAGTCATTTTTAGAGAACAAAATCACACCGGCACTTCAAGAAAGAGGTTTTGCTTATATCGGTCATAAGAATTTTGATGTTGAGCAAAGAGTGTTTAGTAAATATCTATTCGATAAATTTGTAGAGGAAGACAATGTCGAGAGTTGCCAAAATTGTTTTTTGGTAAACGAGAGATCTTACATTGTCGGACTAGTCAACGACGATACTGTCATTTATCATGAGATTACTGATGCTCATTCTAGAATAATCAAGCTTCCTGGGAAGAAAAGTGGGCAAGCTATTACTTTTTTAGATGACATATATAAATTCAACCTAACCAGGAAATACGGTTGTGAATTTTATACAATTAAGGCTTCACGAGACGCGGAGCTCTATATAGACGACGAGTATGAGGGTGATTTGATGGTCAAATTGAAGAACGCGTTAAAAAATCGAGAGAAAGGACAAATTACGAGATTCTATGTGGAGCATGAAATAGATGATAAGTTATTACAGCATCTGGTTATGGTTCATGAGTTGAATGAAATTGATATCATTAAGGGTAACGCATATCACAATTTAAGAGATCTGTTCGATCAGAGGAAGTTATTTGATTCATTAACAACAGTGGAAGAAATGTCGCCACTAGATAAACCCATAATGGAGGAAGCAAAGTCACTGATAGATTTGGTAGATCAACAAGATCTGTTTTTGCATTATCCGTACCATTCCTTCAAATATGTGATACGCTTATTGGAGGAATGTTCTAATGATCCTAAAGTAGAGGAGATCAAAATTTCACTTTATAGGATATCAAGAGAGTCGAAGGTTGCAGAGGCTCTCCTTAACTGTCTACGTAATGGCAAGAAGGTATTCATCTTCATAGAGACTAAGGCTCGTTTTGATGAAACAAATAACTTCCTATGGGGAGAAAAATTTATAGCAGCAGGTGCGACCGTTCAGTACAGTTTTCCTGGTGTGAAAGTGCATTCTAAAATCTTATTGATTCTTTACAAGCATAACTCAGATACGATCGGAAGTGCTTACGTTAGTTCAGGAAATTTTAATGAGAATACGGCTAAGCTATACACTGATTTGGCTTTGTTTACTTCAGACCAAGATATGGTTAAGGAGCTAAACCAAGTCTTTTTACTCCTACAGCAAAAGATCATAGTTCCGAGAACAAAGAAGCTGTTAGTAGCGCCATTTTCACTTAGGTCTAAGTTTGAAAAGTTGATTCATAAGGAGATCAAAAACGCTAAGGCAGGAAAAAAGGCATACATAATTGCTAAAATGAATAGCCTTGAGGATAAAGGTATGATTGATCTTCTATATGAAGCAAGTGGTGTGGGTGTCAATGTTGATCTGATTGTAAGAGGCATATGCTGTTTGGTGCCTGGTGTTGATGGATTAAGTGAAAATATCAGAGTTAGGAGTATTGTGGATCAATTTTTAGAGCATAGCAGAATATTCCTTTTTTGTAATAATGGAGATGATAAAATGTATTTAGGTTCTGCAGATTGGATGAGGCGTAATCTTGATAGTCGTATAGAAGTTGTTGCGCCCATAGTTGATCCGTCTATAAAGAAAACGGTACGTAGACTGTTGGATTTGCAACTAAATGACAGCGCTAAGGCTCGTATTATTGATGAGAAACAGAGTAATAGATACTTAAGTGATAGTAGAACGGGAAAGTCATCTCAGTTTAAGTCATATGAGTTGTTATGGGATGGTGTTGAATGATCGTGAATTGAGATTGAATAGGTCAATAGTCAGTATAGTATAATTCAATGAGTATTTTGGTCTGTGATGGTAACAAGATATTAAAGAAAGCCAAGTCGTGGTTGCAGAATTCGTTCGACAACCCGAACTATCTTTATATGCTGTTATCAATTTTGGGGCTACTGCTAAGTGGGGCCATGAGCATCAAGTTTCCAGATTATATTTGGGTCAGAGATTTCTGTCTAGCCATTGTTATATTTCTGGGCCCATTCTATGCGTCAACTCGCATGTTGAGTTTTGCTTTGCACTTTGTTTTGGGAGGTCTTATTTTAGGCGTACACCAAGCAACATTTAAAGAATCATGCGGTGGGAGTACATTTGTTTCTGTTCTTATGTTTGCATTCTTCTACTGGCTTTTTTATAAGGTAGTGTTGAGTGCTTGGAAAGCTAGTATAGTAGATTTCAATGCTATACTATCCGTGGTGTGTGGATATTTGATCTTGGGTGTTATGTCGTCATTCATATTTATGATTGTAAATTTATGGATACCGAATTCGTTCAGTTTTGAAGGCGCAGGTGACTATTTCAATTTTATATATTTCAGTTTTATAACGATCACGTCAATTGGTTTTGGAGATATAGTTCCGCTGAATGCTATATCTAAAATGGCGACTATAATCTTGAGCATAGCAGGTCAGATATATATTACAGTTGTCATGGCAATGTTCGTGGCGAAATACACGTCGACAAGGCAAATGTGACATCGCTATGGCAGAATAAGCATTAAATATAGTAGTGATCTGTAAATAGCGCTACGAGTAGTTAGTTTGTACTTAACCTATAATAGTGAAATATGGAAAAAGATGTCTTACTAGAGCTTAGAAGTAATTTAAAGGAAGAGATAAAGTCTGAGTTAAGAAAAGAGATGGCGGAAGGAAAAGCGAGGAAAAGACGTGCGAAAGCTATTGAAAAGCAGAGGAATGAGAGTGATTCCCCTATTTTTGAAACGAAGCGTGAGCCGCGAAAAGCGTTTGCAACCTTCTTGAGAAATCAGAACAAGTTGTATGTGAATACCGTCAATGTGATAGATAGAAAGGCGGCTATTATGATTCGTGTAAATTCAACCATTATATCAGCAGTTGTGATATTTTATGATTATATCAAAGAGATACAGTGTGGATCAGTCATTGGTGTATCTCTAGTTACATTTTCATTTGTATCATTAATGCTGGCTATTAATGGGTCGCGACCAAATGCTTTCTCATTTCTTAAAAAGTATCTGGAGCAGATTGTTGGGAAATACAGCAATCTAGAGGAGCGGATATTTACTATTGGATTTAATAACAGTGTTTCATTAGATGACTATGAGAATGCCTATGATAAGACTGTTAAAAGCCAGAAGTTGCAAATAGGTAATCAGGTTAGGGCAATGTTTCTATTTGAAAAACATCAACGCAAGTCGATAATATTAATGGAGCTGTCCTATATATCATTTATGGTGGGTTTTTCCATATCAGTTGGAATCTTTGTGTACGGAATAGTGCAAAATGGATTTTTCTAGAGACTTTGGCTAGTACTAGTGGCATCTGCGAGTCAAAAAGGGAAAATTGGGAGAATTGTAAGCTACCCTTAATTAGGTGCGTTTAAAACTAAGTGTTTCCAAGTTGTTTCA
>JAHDGU010000010.1 GCA_020627535.1 Saprospiraceae bacterium | reverse complement strand
ATCATAAATCTTAAATAACAACCCGAGTAGGTCAACCTGCTCGGGTTTTTTTATGCCCAAAGCATCAGCGCCTTAATATTCTAAGCTGAGTTGTTTTTGAAAGAGTCTCTCCTTGCCATTGATCCAAATGGCTAGTTCCTTTTCACTTTCTGTGCGAATCAAAATAGAAGTTCTATCAACTCGAATCTGCAATGTCGCAGCTTTCCAGTTGAGTGGAAATTCCAACTCATCAATATCTTTTGGAAGATTAGGTGCGAGCCGTAGTTTTCCTCCGACCATTCTTACTCCTCCAAATCCACAAACAATGATCTGCCAAATTCCACCTAGCGATGCCGCATGAATTCCATGATCAGAGCTCTTCATATTTTGACCAAGATCAATTTGTGCTGCGCGCTGAAAAAGCGAATAAGCCAAGTCTGATTTTCCTAGATCAGCAGCCAAAATGGCATGCGTCGACAGACTCAGAGATGAGTCATGAAGCGTCTTTGGCTCGTAGTAGTCATAGTTTGCTTGCTTGATCTCCAGTCTGAACTTGTGCTCTAGTAAATACATAAGCATGACCACACTGGCCTGCTTAGATACCTGAATTTCATTAATCTGCTCCAGGTTGTAATCTCTGAAAATCAAGCCAACTTGAGCTTGCTCCTTATATTTTTTGAGATCAATGATCTTGAGGTCCAAGTACTTATCATCTTGAGGAATGACGAGATCTTTATTTGGCTGGGGTGTATAAAGCTGCCCCAGTCGTTTTTTTACTTCTGGAATTTCTGCTTCAAGTCTCAATTTATCCTTAAGTCTGTGGTAGACATCCGGTCGATGTTGTTGTAGATGATCGTGATATTCAATGGCATTTTCCATACACCACTTGGCCGTATGGTTGGTAAAGGCGTCATTGTTCACATGCTCTTTGTATTCATCAGGACCCACAACATCATTGATATGATACTCCTCTCTTTCTTCATTCCATTCTAGTCTGCTACTCCAAAATATTCCTGTGTCAAGAAGAATTTCATACCCACAGTTTTCCATAAACTCTTCATCGCCGGTAAGCATATAGTATTGCCATACACCAAATGCTACATCTGAGGTGATATGCTGCTCAATAAATCCACTCCATATCTTATGCGCCTTTCCTGTGATGATGTCAGCCGCACCCCATACCGGTGTGACCTCTCCATCATCGGCCCACGCCGATTCCCATGGATACATCGCCCCGCGATAACCATTTTCAAGAGCCTTTTTTCTGGCTCCTCCGATGGTATTATATCGGTACTCCACCAGACTTTTCGCGATCTCAGGAAGACTGTAACTGAAGAATGGCAGCATAAATAACTCAGTATCCCAAAATGAATGACCCTTGTAACCTTCACCACTCAGGCCTTTTGCCCCGATGCCATATCGATTGTCATGTCGAGGCGTCATCACCATTAGATGATACTGTGCAAATCTGATGGCTAGTTGATTGAAAGAGTTTTGACTGATTACATTGATATCTATACGATCCCAGTAGGATTTCCAGACATTTGCACTATCGCTCAGGTGTTTTTGGTAACTTTTCTGACTCCATTGGACAAGAGTATTCTTAGAGGTAGTCTTTATTTCTTCTAGTGACAAGCTGGCGCAATCTTTGTCCCGAGAAGTGTACACATTACAGTGCTTGTCTAGCTGGATTTTTTGTCCTGATTTAAGGACTGCTTTATAAACCATCAGTACCTTTCGGCGATCCATCTCAAATCTGTGAGCGATTTCCACATCAGAATCTTCATGTCTATGATAGCAGTTGTGCACGAAGTCAATCCTAGACTCGGTCGTATGCTGGAGCATCTGCAGATACTCCTTGTCGTAGATTCTCTTATTTCCTTCGAGAAAATGCTGAGCTCCGCTGTTGGTCATCTGTCCATTCATTCCAGACTTGATGAGGACTTTACTCGGTCCCGATAGTGCTTTGATCCGAAGAGAGCTGCTGAAGAAATGCAGTTGCTTCATGCTGACAAAGCGAGAAAAATGAAAATCAAATTTTTTGCCTTCGGGACTTGTCCACAAAAAACTTCTTTGAAGTTCACCAGTCTTTAGATTGAGGGATCGTGAGTAATTTTCAGTTTGTCCGATTTCAAGACTGAAGAGGCGTCCATCAAGATGTATCTCCATGCCGAGACAGTCAGCTGCATTCGGCAACTCGGTGACCTCTTCCTCCGAGGCTTTGTTGAAGGTGCCCGAGACAAAAAAGTTTCTGACTTGACCGACATAGGATTCCTCCGTTGCCGACCTGAGTCCCATGTATCCGTTGCCCAGGCACATGATACTCTCACACTTCCCTTGATACTTGCGAGCAAATGCGGTTTCTTCTACGATCCAATCTTGCAAGTCATTTTTACCCTTATTATAATTGATCATCATTTACTTGATTCTTCTTTCTGTTTTTTCATCAAAAAATCTGAGACGATTCAGATCGATTCCGAGTTTAAGTTTTTGTCCAGGAACATAGTGGATGTCAGAATTGCTGCGGAAGCAAAAGCTATCACTTGGCATGTCTGCAAAATGAAAGTAAACATAGCTCTCACTCCCGATGGGCTCGATGACATCGATGATGGCCACTAGGTCTATGCTCAGACGCTTGTCAGCCTCATGTGCTTTGTCATAGAGATACTCAGGACGGAATCCTAAGATCACACGCTCATTGACATGATTATTGAGCCGTTTTCCCATAGATGTATCAGTGGGTATGGAAATCGTGCAATGCTTTGATTGAAATGCGAGCTCAGTGTCTTGTGTGATTTTGCCGTGCAAGAAATTGCTAGCGGGACTGCCAATGAATCCTGCGACGAATTTATTCTCTGGCTCGTGATAGAGATTCATAGGAGAATCTACTTGCTGGATCTCACCGTCCTTGAGCACGACGATTTTATCACCCATTGTCATCGCCTCGACCTGATCGTGTGTGACATAGATCATGGTAGCTTGGAGTCGTTGATGTAGCTTCTTGATCTCCATCCGCATTTGGACTCGAAGTTTGGCATCGAGATTGGAGAGGGGCTCATCAAAGAGAAATACTTTGGGCTGCCTGACCAGCGCTCTTCCTATCGCTACTCTCTGTCGTTGCCCTCCTGACATGGCCTTGGGTTTGCGATCCAGATATTCTCGGAGTCCTAGGATGTCTGCCGCTTCTTGTACACGCTGTTTGATGTCTGATTTCTTGTATTTCCGGAGCTTCAGGCCAAATGCCATGTTCTCGTAGACTGTCATGTGTGGGTAGAGGGCGTAGTTCTGGAATACCATGGCGATATCTCGATCCTTAGGAGAGAGGTCATTGACAAGCTGATCATCAATGTAGAGCTCACCTGCCGTGATTTCTTCGAGTCCGGCAATCATACGCAAGAGGGTAGACTTGCCACAGCCCGAAGGTCCTACAAGTACTACAAACTCCTTGTCTTTTATTTCTACGCTTGCACCTTTGACGGCAAGTACATCTTTGTCATATCTCTTCTGAATATTTTTTAGTAGTACGTCAGCCATGGATGATTATTCTTTGAGTCCAGCGGATGCCACCCCTTGGACAAAATATCTTTGAAATATCAGAAATATTGCGATTGTCGGTAATGAGATCAGAATCGTTCCGGCCATGAGCAAGGGCCACTGCACTGAAAATTCATTTTTTAAGAATGCCATGCCTACGGGTAGTGTAAACATGTCATTGGTCACGGAGACTATGACTGGCCACATAAACTCATTCCAGCTACCCTGGAATGTATAGATGGCCACGGCAGCGAGCGCTGGTTTGGAAACGGGTAGGAATATCTGCCAGAATATCCGAAAATAGGAGCAGCCGTCTATCAAAGCTGCCTCTTCTAAGTCTTTTGGTATGGTTTCGAAGAATTGCTTCATGAGAAAAATATTCACGACACTCACTAGACCGGGCAAGATCAATCCGCCATAAGTATTGATCAAGCGGAATTCATTGAGTACGATAAACTTGGGTACGAGTAGAATGATGCCAGGAATCATGAGACTCGCGAGAAGCATACTGAATATGATATTCTTTCCAGGAAACCTCAATCTAGCAAAAGCGAATCCTGCCAGCGCGCTGAAGAAAACATTACTCACTGTTTGGATTGATGTAATCAAAACACTATTCACGAGCCACTGACCAAAAGGAAGATCTCTCCAGACAGATTGATAGTGGGCTAGGGTCCACTCTTCCGGTATCAACTTGATGGGCCAGGTCAAAACATCCTTATCTGCATTGAATGAGATCGAAACAGAGAAGAGAAAAGGACCCAAGTAAATGATCGTCATCCCAAAGAGGATGAGGTAAAAAAACAGCTTCTGTATTTTGAGCCTTCTCATACTAGTTGACCTCGGATGGGAAATATTTTTTTTGTAGCCAGGTGGCCACGAATATGATTGCTGCCAATACGATGGCTGATGCTGCGCCGTAACCTAGGCGAAAATACTTGAAGGAGCTTTGGTACGTGAAGTAGGACATTGTCGTCGTACTATTGACCGGCCCACCTGAGGACATGACATAGATCTGATCAAATACTTGGAAGCATCCAATCAATCCTAAAACAATGACAAAAAAGGTGATAGGCCTCACCATAGGCACTGTCACTCGCCAAAACTGCTGCCACTGATTGGCTCCATCAATCTTAGCGGCTTCGTATAGCGACTGTGGTATGGATTGCAGACCGGCAAGAAATGATATCATAAAGTATCCAGATGTCGTCCAGATATTGAGTATCATAATGGCAAATAATGCCGTCTTGGGATTGAAGAGCCAGTCATCGCCCTCGACTCCGATCAAGGATAAGAGATAATTGAGCAAGCCAGGACCGCTGTAGATCCACACAAAGATGATGGAAGTGACTACCGAGCTTGTAATGGCAGGTGTATAAAAAGCCAAGCGAAAAAATGCTCGACCCCGAATCTTCTGATTCATGATGAAGGCGAGAAATAAAGCGAGAAATGTCTGGGTAGGAACGACACCCAGTGTATAGACTGTCGTATTCTTTATGGCCTTCAAGAAAACTGGATCGTGAGCCAGCTCTACATAGTTTGCCAAACCGACGAAAGGCTTGTCTGGTATCAAAAGATTCCAATCATAGAAGCTAATCACGAATGCAAAGAGCATCGGAAATATCGTGAAGACAGAAAAAACCAAGAGCGGAAAGGCCAAGAAACTGTAGGCAGTCTTGGTTTGTTGTTTTTTGCTCGCTGATATCTTCTTGGCTTTCACTATCTGACCAGCTTGTATTTTTCGATTTGACCTTTGATGTCTGTGAGGGCATCTCGAGGAGCCTTGTCTGCAAAGAACACGGCCTGAAATGCGACGACCAATTCTTCATATCCGCGCTCACTATATTCTACCTGAAATGGGCGGGCGAACTCCGCGCTCTCCATGAATACCTTGAACACGGGGTGCTCATAAAATCCATTTTTCTCGGCCACTGATCTTCTCGTAGGCATGGCAACTCCACTAGAGGTCCACTGTGACATCCCTTCTTCTCCGACAAGATAGTCAAGGAGTTGCCAAGCGTCTTTTTTGTGCTCTGAAGCTTTTGGGATAGAATAGGCTACTGTAAAAGCTACAGTGCTTTGTTCCTTTCCCCTTGGCAATGGGAAAATGCCATAGTCAAGTTCGGGAAATTGATCTGCCAAAAATGGAATGAGCCAGCCACCTGAGATTGCCATGGCACATTTTTCTCTGCCAAAGGCATCGCCATTCCATTGTGCCCCTTGGTCTTGTGCCATCGTAGCAACACCACTCGTGTAAAGACCGTGGTAAAACTCTAGTGCCTCGATAAATGGCTCATCCGCAATGCCAAGACTGCCATCTGGATTCTGGAAATTGCCACCATTCTGATAGACAAATGGCATGACCATCTCCACACTCGGCTCCACGATAAAACCGTACTGATCCGTCTTTCCATCTTCATCCTTGTCTATGGTGAGCCTTTCACACGCTTGTACAAAGCTCAGCCAGTCAGTGGGCAAACTGTCAATGCCGGCTTCACGGAACATCTCCTTGTTGTAGAACATCACATAAGGATTGAAATCCTTGGGGATTCCATACTGCTGGCCATTTTGCCGAAAGGCTTCAATGCTGAATGGAAAAAAATCATCGACATCAAAATCCTCTGTCTCAGACATAAACGGATCGAGAGGCTCAAGCACATCATAGTCCATGTACGCAGGCGCAGTGAATCCTTTCAGGTAGAAAAGATCTGGTGCAGTCCGCGTTCCCAGCATGAGTTGTATTTTTTCTGGATAGTTGCCCGGTATGGGTTCGTACTCAAACTCCTGCTCAGGATATTTTTGGCGGAAGCCATCAAGTACCTCTCTATACACAGCAGTCTCACTAGGACTCGACACCCATGAGCTGAGTCGCATGGGCTTTTCATCACCTTGTTGGCAGGCTTGGATGACAAAGCAAATCGTGCATAGAATGACTAGTGCTCTCACAGTGGTCTCTGGTTTCTAAGGATAGAGAGCCTTAAACTTAGCGAGGATTGCCATGTCTTGCTAGAGGAATTTTGACAGAACTTGGTCAAATATTTGCATCATTGTGTTGAGATGTGCATTTTCATGCAAATGAAACGATGAAACTCAGCCGTCAACATCTAGAAGCTCAAGTAGGGCAGGATTGGATCAATGTCTTCACCGTGAAGTCGGATCGCTTTGATGTGCATTGGCACTATCATGCCGCCTATGAGCTGTGCTATGTGAGGCATGGACAAGGTCGTCGCTGGGTAGGAGATCAAACGGATTATTTTGATTCTGGTGATCTCGTATTTCTCGGCTCCAACCTTCCACACACTTGGATCAGTAGTGATGAGTGGAATGAGAGCAGTCAATTGATGGAGGTCGTAGTGGTTCACATAGATCCTAGGCTATGGCGGACCTCTTGGCTCAATCTGCCAATTTGGTCAAAGCTCCAAAAATTAATTTCAGATGCTCAACGAGGTATTTCTTTTCGAGCCAATGCTGCAATTGAAAAGCAAATGGATTTACTCTTGCGCTGCCAAAGGACAGATCAGCACTTGGCATTCTTGCAGCTGATAAGTATGCTCTCACTTGTAAAGGACAAGACCATCTTGTGCTCCAGTGCGTACCAGTTTTCTAAGACGGCAGGTATAGAAAATCGCATGACTCAAGTCCTTGCTTTTATGCATGAGCAATTTACAGAGCCCCTTAAGTTGTCGGAGCTAGCGGACAAGGCAATTATGAATCCAGCTGCCTTCTGTCGTTTTTTCAAGGAGCAATCAGGACAGACCCCATTCCAGTATATCTCTCAGCTCCGCATACAAAAAGCGCAGCGCGAATTATCACTTGGATCTGTTCACAGTATTTCAGATCTAGCCCACAGATGTGGATTTACAAGTCAGACTTCATTCAATAGGCAGTTTAGAGCTAAAATCGGTCTCACCCCTTCGGAGTTTGGTAAAAGACAATCAGCAGCTGGAGAATTTTGATTCAAGCTCGATAGCTCCGGAGATGTCTGAGTTTTTCCTTGATGGGCCAGTGCAGGGGTGTCTTCGCAATACTATATTTGACACATGCCCAGTATCATCAGAGTAGATCGGTGCAATTGTGATTTTCCAGAACTGGTCTCGGCACTAGATGCTGACCTAGCTATCCGTGATGGAGATGAGCACGAGTTTTATCATCAGTTCAATGGCATCGAGGACATCAAGTACAGGGTCGTCGTCTATGCCATCGATCGTGCAGTGGGCTGCGCTGCCATCAAGGCCTACGATGACGAGACTTACGAGATCAAGCGCATGTATGTCCATAAAGACTTCAGAGGTCGAGGGATGGCCAAGCAGATGCTCATGGAGCTAGAGCGATGGGCCGCTGAGCTTGGAGCGAAGAGGACGATCCTAGAGACCGGTAAAATGCAGCCCGAGGCCATAGGACTCTATCAATCTCAGGGCTATGTACAGGTAGAAAACTACGGTCAATACAAAGGAGTGGAAAACAGTCTCTGCTTCCAAAAGCAGCTCGAGCGATGATACAATTGAGGCAACTCCAGGAGAGTGATGCTCCTAGGCTCGTCGAGCTCCTGGACAATATCAATATTTGGAACAATGTGCGCAGCCTCATGCCTCATCCGTACTTGATGAAGGATGCTGAGGAGTTTATCTCTCTACATACGAAGGGGACGGACAGTCTCGTACGAGCCATAGATCGCGAAGGCACTCTCGTTGGCTGCGCAGGATTGCATCGTCAAGGAGTCGATCATGAGCACACGCTGGAGCTCGGCTACTGGATCGGTGAGCCTTACTGGAGGCAGGGGATAGCGACAGAGGCAGTATCAATGATATGTGATCTGGGCTTCCGCCAAAAAGGTATAGAGCGTATCTATGCCTGTGTCTTGGAGTATAATCCAGGGTCGATGCGTATCCTGGAGAAAAATGGCTTTGTGCATGAAGGCACATTGAGAAAGCACTCCTGTAAGAAAGATGGTCGCTGGGACGAGCATCGCTTTGGACTGCTCAAGAGCGAATATCTGGCACAAAAGCGCAATCATTGATCGTATTCTAGCAGAATTTGGTAGATTTTACCAGTTCTTCACATCATGAGCAGAAACTATTTGCCCTCAAAAGACGTACTTTAAGTACGAACTGATTTACCTATGCGCCAGCTGAAGATCACAAACAGGATTACGACTCGAGAGGACCTTGCCCTCGATAAGTACCTCAATGATATCAGCAAGATCGAACTGCTGGCCGAATCAGAGGAGGCGGAGCTAGCTTCGCGTATCAGAGAAGGAGACCAAGAAGCCATGGATCGATTGATCCAAGCCAACTTAAGATTCGTCGTCTCTGTCGCCAAGCAATATCAAAATAATGGTCTCAGCCTCAGCGACCTCATCAACGAAGGCAATGTCGGTCTCATGAAAGCTGCTCGACGATTCGATGAGACCAAGGGCTTTAAGTTTATCTCCTATGCGGTATGGTGGATCCGACAGAGTATCCTCCAGGCGATCGTGGAGTACAGCCGCATCGTCCGCATGCCGATGAATAAATCTATCTCATACAAAAAGCTCAAAGAAACGCGTGTTTCCTTCATGCAGGAGTTTGAGAGAGAGCCATCTGTCGGTGAGCTTGCGGAGATCTTAGATATCACGGAGGATGCAGTGCGAAGCTTACTGCATCGTACGACCAGACACAAGAGCTTTGACGCACCAGTGAGCAATGATGACGGAGATGCGGTGATGATCGATCTCTTTCAGCAAGTCGATGAGATTCCGCCCGATAGCAAGCTCATGGAAGAGTCGCTGCAGGACGAAATCAAACTGGGCTTAGCACATCTCTCCCCACGAGAAGTGGAAGTGCTCAAGTCATACTTCGGTCTCAATGGGTCTCAGGCGCTCAATCTTGAGGAGATCGGGGACCTTTATGGTCTGACCAGAGAGCGCGTGCGACAGATCAAAGAGAGAGCTCTTCGCCGTCTGCGCAAGACGATGGTTCGCAATTCCAGGAGGTCATTTGGCTTCTAGCCAGATATTTTTCACCTTTGACCCACACACTACTACACTAGATCTATGAATATATTGGAGATGGTATTTGATGCCATAGCTGAGTATCAGCCAGGTAAGAGCAAGATCAATAGGGATCTCAATGCCATCGATGCCGAATTGGTAGATTACAAGAGGCTGTTGGTCGATTTAAGTGACAAAGAGCTCGGTGAACTCTCAGATTGGAGGCAGCAAGAGAAACGCTTCAAGAGGAGGTCTCCGATCAAGAAAGCTCTGATCACCACCATCTTTGAAGAGCCCGCTCTCTGCTACGGCTACAAAAACTACAAGGGTCAAAGGACCAATGGCGTCGCACTAGCCTACACCAGAAATCGCGAATTCATTTTTCGCTTCAAGGAGAGACAGACTTCGCTTTTCGTCAATCGACAGCTGGTCGGATTTATCAATTCACAGCTACAAATCAGCAAAGGCAAGTCAAAGCGCCTCCTAGCTGCCATGGAGACCACAGGTCAGATGAGATCGATCAGCGTAGAAGGGAGAGAAGTGGCAAGCTTCAATTTTGAAGAGCACGATAGCGACAAGGTGAAAAAACGAATTGTCAACTACATCAAGACCATTAACCCGATAGAGCGGGATATCGTACTCGCATATTACGCTCTGCACATCATCACTAAATACGAATTATGAAAAAGTCATTTTTCCTTGCACTCGTTATGCTTTTTGGCGTAAGCCTATCCGCTCAGAAAAAAACAGAAGAGCACAAATCAGGCAGTGAGACACTGGCAGAAGTCCTCGGTGAGCTCGGACAGTCGCTGGGCGTACTCGGTGAGTCCATGGGTGAGCTAGGAGAGATCATGGATAAGTATAAGGACAAGGTAGATGAAGATGCCTTGCGGCAAAATGCAGATGGATCCTGGACTATACATATGGAAGGAGATCTAGAGGATTACATGAGTGAGAAGGATGCTGCTGCTCTGCGTCGAGATCTGGAGTCCTGGGGTGATTCTCTCGAACGAGACATGGAAGACTGGTCTAAGGACTTTGAGATCGAGATGGAAAAAGCCGCTGAGCGGTTTGAAAATTGGATCGAATCGATCTTTGAGGATAGTGAAGTAGATATCGATGTCAAGACAAGCAAGGACAAGAGCTCTAAGAAAAAAGTCTATAAGATCTAGCTTATTTACGGAGATTTTTGAACACCTTCGTAGCTAAGTTTATTACAACGGCTATGAACGTATTTGACCAGATCAGACTCATCGTCTATCGTGTACACGAAAAAGGACTAGAAGTACTGATGCTGAACGAGGAGACTCCAGATGGTCGTCTGCCGGCGACCTACCTCTCTCAAGACAGACTAGAGGCCATGAAGCGCCAAGGAGAGTGCATCCAGTTGGATGACGCCCGTCATGCAGATGATCAGATGTCCAATGTGGCCATCGAAGCGGACTGGCACGATATACCTTCTGTGAGAGCAATCATCAAGCATGACATCAATCGCCTAGAGCGCAAGGTCAAAGAAGTCTTGCCAGAAGTCGAAGGCTATACCTATGTGGCCATCAAAGATGCCTTCAAGAAGGCGCTGCCACATGAGTACGAAGCCCTCAAGGAGCTCAAGGACATCATGAGCACGCGCAATATGATACAGAATATCTAAGAGCCCAGTCCGATGGCTCCATACGATTTTCATCCAGATCAGAAGTTTTACCGAGGCAAGGTCAGAGATGTCTACACCGTGGACGATAAGATCATCATGGTCGCGAGCGATCGCATCAGTGCCTTTGACCACATCTTGCCCAGACCTATCCCACACAAGGGAGCCGTCCTTACAGGTGTAGCGAAGCACTTTCTCTCAGCGAGCGCAGATATCGTGCCCAATTGGATGGAAGACACTCTGATGCCTCATGTCATGGTCGGTAAAGCCTGTGAGCCCATCAAGCTGGAGATGGTCGTCCGAGGATATCTGGCGGGCCATGCCTGGCGAGAGTATCGAGATGGTAAGCGTGTGCTATGTGGCGTACCACTGCCAGAGGGACTCAAGCAGTCAGATCGTCTTCCTCATCCCATCATCACCCCTGCCACCAAAGCAGAGGAAGGCCATGACGAGGATATCAGCAAAGAAGAGATTCTGAAGCAAGGTATCGTCTCTGAAGCCGTATGGCATCAGTTGGCCGACTATTCCCTCAAGCTCTTCGCTCTAGGTACAGAGATGGCCGCTAAGCAAGGCTTGATCCTCGTAGATACCAAGTACGAGTTTGGGATCTTTGATGGCCAAGTGACATTGATGGATGAGATCCATACGCCAGATAGTTCGAGATATTTTATCATGGACGGCTATGAAGAGCGACAGGCAAGAGGAGAAGCCCAGCGACAACTGAGCAAGGAGTTTGTCCGAGAATGGCTCATGGATCATGGCTTTCAAGGTAAGGAAGGTCAAGTGATGCCAGATATGCCGGATGAGTTTGTGGAGCTCGTGAGTGAGCGATATATCGATCTGCATGATCGAGTGACAGGTCGGGCTTTCGCCAAAATGGATATTGACGAACAAGAACTTGTGAGGAGAGTGCAAGCCTGGCTAGCAAGCTAGCTCATTTTCTTTAGATTTTGACCAAATAAGGATAGCGTTGCATTGCTTACCAAGTCCGAACAAATCGGCACTTTTGGGACTTATAATTTGTCCTAAACATCTAGAACATGCTTTCCAAAAAAATTCAAGAAGCTCTCAATGAGCAAATACGCATAGAAGCCGAGTCATCACAAGTATATCTCGCCATGGCTTCATGGGCAGAGATTCAACCTGGTATAGACAATGTGACGGCATTTTTCTACCAACATAGCGAAGAGGAGCGTCAGCATATGCTCAAGCTCATTCACTTTGTCAATGAGCGCGGTGGTTTTGCGACGGTTCCTGCACTTCCACAGCCTCAACTTACCTTCCCATCGATCAAGCACGCCTTTGCTGCCTTGCTTCAGCATGAGATCTTCGTCTCCGAGAGTATCAACAAGTGTGTAGATATTGCACTACAAGAGAAAGACTACGCCACGCACAATTTCCTTCAGTGGTACGTCGCTGAGCAAATTGAAGAAGAGGCGCTGGCGAGGGTCATGAATGATAAGTTGGAGCTCATCGGAGAGGAGAAAAGTGGTCTGTACATGTTTGACCGCGATATCTTGACGATTAGTATGGCACATGAGCAGTGATCTAGAATCTGTCAAGGTAGAGCTCAAAGCGAAAAAGAAGAAGATCAAAGAAGGGGCCAAAGGGGACAAGTTTGATCCTAGAGGAGTCCAGACGCTCTTTCGCACGCTATCCCGGAATCACTACAATCTGCTGAGGATGATCGATAATAAATCGAGCATCATCCTTACGATGAATTCTATTATCATTTCTCTACTTTTTGGTGCTGTTTATATTGCACCAGAATCTGAGAGGAGTATCATTGAAGGAGCTGGTAAGATTCTTTTCCGCTTCTCGCTATTGTCGATGATCTTCGCCTTATTTAGTATGTTGCCGCATAGATACCTTGGAGGCAGATTCAAAAGGAGTATATACAGAGGAAGTCTCTATGCAGGCAATTATGCTCACGGATCATTGGAGTCCTTCAAAACGGAATTTCAGCGAATCTTGGAAAGTGGTAATTCCATCTACAATGAAATGATCGAAGATCTCTATTTTTTGGGTAGGGCTATTGCAAGGAAACAAAAATTGGTGTGGGCCTCCGTAATCATATTCATGATAGGCTTGATGACCACATTCGCCTACGGTGTCATGAAGGGCCTGCCATTTTAGGAGATCTAGATGCTGGATTGAATCTATTTTCCTGACTCGATACGACCAATTAGATGATAGTTGAGTTAGCCCAGTTCAGACTTATAAGTTCGTTTTTGAGGTGCGAAGACGTGAGAATTTAGTTATCAATCATTCTCACACCCATCAGACTTGGTTTCAAATCGATTGGGCACAGGTATGTCAGTGGTCGCTTCGATATTAATTACTGGTGCATCTAGGATCAGCTCTATGCCTTCAAACTGTCTTATAAACTGAGTCATTGTGATCGAATCACGCGCAGTATACGTACCAGCCATCGGACCAAATCCACTTCCTAGTGCAAGTGTCTCCGGGCAGGGGTCAGCACAGTTAACTGTCAACTCAAATTCGCCAGCACTCATGTCAAAACCATTGACATAAATGTAGTAGCTCGTGTCCTTGGCTGTCCCGAAACTGATGCTCGATTGCAGTGTTCCGAAATCATCATTTTCTGTCACACATATGGGTTCATCACAGTCAGCTCTGAATATGGCCAAGCGTGTGTCATAGTCGGTATAGTTACTGATCGTCGATACTGTGACAATTCCTCCAGTGCCAACTAGCTCATACCAAAGACCATTGGCAAGATGAGAAATATTGCAGATCAAATCTGGTGCAGAGTTCTGGCTTGTAGTACTGCTTCTGACGGTATCACCGCACTCTACGATCTGTGCGTAGTCGCACTCATCGTTACAAGCAAAACACTCTTCATAGCAGACGACAGGTAGAACGGTTTCATAAGAGTTAACTTCAAAGCTTCGTTCATTGCGAGACTCAGCACTATTATAATCAGAGCACTCACCTGGAGCAAATTCTAGACTGCTAGAATTTGTGGTTTCTGCAAATAGATATTTATAGCTGCTTCCGGCCACCACATCCATCAAACGGGCTGTAAACTCCCAGATCCGATCTCCCTCGGGATCGGACATAAGAAATGAGCCACTGAAGTCTTCGCCGAGAAATGCTTCGTCTCGGAACGTACCATCTACATTACCTCTGCCAGACACACGATTCATATCCACTCTGAATGTGACCGAGTGAACAGAATTTTCAAATGCACCAATATCCAAAGTGTCATTATGGATGCGCAGTTTTTCTCTAATATCTAGACTCAGGGCCTCTGCAGTGTTCCCATCTTCGTCGAGATCACATAGATCGAGAGGAAGATAGCTGGAGTTGCCAGCATTGAGGGCTGGGGAAGAGTATCTCAGCCTATAATCGTTCAATGCCGTATCGACAAAGTAAATGTCAGTTCCAGTAATATTACCGTCAGTTCCTAGGCTAATACGAGAGGAAGTGGTGTCGTCTATATAGTTGTGATAAAATTCATCTGCTGCATTGTTGGAATTCCAAATGTTGGGCCCAGTAGAGTTAGCCGAATTAGAGGAGAATAGAGTATTAGACAGCGTCATGACTCCAAAGTCCAAAATAGCACCACCAAGGTCGGCCCTATTCTCGGCAAATGTGCAGTTGTAGACATTTAGGGTGTCAGTACTCCCCAAATTGATTATCGTACCTCCCCATGTACCTGCCTGATTTTCGTAGAAGAGTGAATTGATCAGCTCGAGCGTGCCTTGATTCTGGATGCAGCCGGCTTGAAACATCGACTTGTTGTGATGGAAAGTACTATTTGTGATCTGCATGATACCTGATGAAAAAATACAGCCTCCATTTGCAGCTTCATTATGCTCGAATTCGCAATTTTTGATATTGACCTGACCTCCCGAAGCGACCATTCCGCCAAAGCCATTGAAGTTTTCACCGCCACCTCTGGTAAATCGCATATCATTAAAGCTTACTGCCTTTCCAGCAATGATTGAGATGGTAGTTTGGTCATCTGCATTTCCTCCATCGATGACTGTACTAGTTGTGCCATTGCCCTGAAAATGCAGATCATGGTCAATCACGAGTGTGCTCGAAAAAAGATCGAGAGGTACACTATTTGTCGCTGGAGCAAATCCTATGGTATCACCATCTTGCGCACAAGCCATAATCCAGCGGAGAGATCCGATGCCATCATCCAGGCTGTTGGAGACAATTTTATTCGTTGTACTTGGGCAATTCAAATCGTCTATATCTCCTTCACAGAAGCTCGTGCCATCATTATCATTGTCTGAGGTAAATTGAATGTGTACAAGCGAATCACTCAAACAAGTACCTCCCATCGTGCTGCAATCAAAACCTCCGCTGGCGTCAAAGACATATCCATTGGTATTGTCGAATGTGCCATTGATGATGAGTGAGCTGACATTGTACATGCCATTATTGGTGTGAACACAGCCAGGATCGATGAAGACCTCTTTGTTGCCGACTATAGAGGAGCAGTCATCATTGAGAAGTGATCCTGTAAAGTTCTGATATATAGTGGTGAAGGCTGGATTCTCCATGACCATACTACTTGATGACAGGTTTTCTACACGTCCTCTTGAGTAGAGGCCATTGTTTTTGGCAAAGCGACTGGTGAACTGCGCCTCAGAGGTATTGACGAACTTGGAATCTTCTCCTACCACTGCAAAGCCGCTGAAACCCGATCGACTTATCGAGAGTGTGGCACCAGAATTGGTAAAGATGGCAGAATCTAGAAGCTGCACGCCATCTTGGGTCGCACTGTCGACTTCAATATTGCCATAGTTGAAAAAGTCACCATCCTGCATCAATATGCCGTGCACGCTGGCCGTATCTATTTGAAGCGAGGCGCTGACAGTATTTGTGAATAGAGCGCTCGGCGCTGTGAGTCTTACGCCATTGTTTTGTGTGTTGGAGATATGGATGGTCCCACCATTGTTATTGAAATTTGCTGTAGATCGGACATCTATACCATGAGTTCGTATATCATTGATATTTATGAATCCACTATTGGAAAACTGTGATTGAGATAAGGCGATTCCTTCGAAAAATTTCGTAGTGTTGATGTTGATTGTGCTACCGGATTTGTTCGTCACAGAGGAGTTGGCGAAGCAAGCAATGCCAGAGTTGTTAGAATTTTGAATATGTATCTGGCCGAAGCCTTCGTAATCAAATCGATCTGATTCTTCATTGACCACTGAGCCATTGTTGCTACAAATAATTCCATCAATTCCTGCATCGGATATGTCTATGTCACGCATGTTTTGAAGTGAGCCAGAATTGAAGCAGGCGATGCCGTGGCTGGCCGTGTTGGAGATGAAAACCTGTCCCACATTGAACATGGGTGAACCATCGTTTTCTATGCCAAGTCCGTTAGTGGTAGAATCGATGATAAGAACTGCATTTGTTCTCTCTAGAGAAAATTCATTGCCTCTGTTCATCACAGCGGTACTATTGCAATTGATGATTCTCATGGTATCGCCGATGAGAAAAATTGTTCCATCGTCATTTTCGATGCCATGACCTGTGGTTTCAAAAATCTTAGTGCTACCTCCGATTAGTACTAAAATGGCTGTACTATGTATGCCAGCACCTCCTACGGATCCTGACACACCTTCTTGACCGATCGTGAGATCTCCGAAGGAAGTAAGGTTTGATGAGGTCTCAATGGCATGTGATAGACTACTGTCTAGACTTACTTCGGAGTCTCCACTGAAATCGACATTACCCAAATTCCTAATGCAGTGATCCACCTGAGATTTACCATTAATGGTAAGACGACCATTGTTATTCACTCTTAGTCTTCCACCCGACTGGACCAGAAGAGACTTGCAATATCCCTGGTATCTGTCTAAAATGTTAGGATAATTCGCAGAGTCAGGAACTATCACCTCTTGGGATGCTAAAGGGTAGATCTGGCTATCCCAGTTGCATGGTGTGTGCCAATCGTCATCCTCTACACCAATCCAACGATTGGTGTCTGGCAGAGTGGTGAGGGCTGAAATTCCATTGTTGACAGTAAAGGACCCTGTCCCTAGGGAATAGATGGTACCGGTATTCTCAAATATTGTGCTGCCAATACTAGAGGCTTGGTAGATGACTCCTGCGTTCGTGATTACGCTACCACCTGAGACATTGCTGTTGTCAAATGCATGAACCACTGCGCAGGTATCATTGACGATCGAGCTCGATGCACTTCCTTGCAACAAGGAACGAAGAGCCACTCTTCCATTCTCACCAAATCTTAGCATACCCTGATTGGTGAAGCTTGATGAAGCGCCTTGAGTATAAATGCCGTAATTGGAGCTGTCGATAGCGATGAAGCCAGTCTCATGATTCGTGCAAACCGAATTCTGATTGAGCTGAACGCCATCATCAAGACAGTTTCTTATGGAGAGGGTGCCGTGATTGTCAACGACGCCATCAAGCGCTAGGCCATCGCTGATTGCCAGTCCGCCGTCAATGCTCAACTCCGCATCGACAGTGATTGTCAAGGTGTCTCCAGCGGCTAGGGTGATGCCATAGCCATCTGTGGCAGGAGCTGGCCCTGTAAATCTGTATTGATTGAAGTCAATAAGCACATTGTCACCCACACCAGGCACACCAGTGGGCTCCCAATTGCTCGGTTCGTTCCAGGCATCACTGCTCGTACCCTTCCAGATTTTCTGTGCATGGAGCGATAAGCACGTGAAGACAAGTAAGCTAAAAACAAGCCAGATCCTTGAACTCATAGTCAATTGGTTTCGAGGTTTTGTTCGTAGGCCCACTAGGCTAGGCCGATCTGTAATGTAAGATACAAGATTTATCCACTATTGTACCCATCAGTCGATAATACCATCCACGAAAGATAACGTTACTAAATCCCGACTAAATCGCTAACATCATCATACCTGTCTTACATATGGATGTCTACAGAAAAAACAGCCCTGTGGCTTACTGTACGCGCCACAGGGCCTTGATCATGGTCTATTGACCACATTCCTCTTGGTCGATGGATAGGATTGTAACAGGTTTTAAGGTCACAAAGTCCACATTCTTGTGCGCTCCACGAGCAGGTAGTATACCAGTGATGCTATCTGCGGCGAGACTTCAAAAGATTGAATATCCACCCTTGATTGGCGAGCGTCTCAAAAGTCCGAGCCAGATGAGAGACACAGGTATCTTGATCTTGCACTTTTCGACCAGTCTCTTCAAATGAAATTTCCATATTGCCAACCAATTTTCCTGAATGAATATTATACCTTTCCGCGCTGTGACTATTTTTTCTCCATATCAATATCTGTTCTTCCTTGTCTTTTTGACATGATAATTCGATTTCCGAAAATCGCTTTTGGACTATATGCGTCCTCACGAGGATCTCTTCGATCCCAAGATGTCGGGCATATGGACTTCCGAGTCTTTTGTTTGTGTCAATCCTATTGTGGTACATGGATAAGGCCTGATAGGAGCAATCGTTGAAATAATAGGAGCTGATATCACCGTTGACGGTGATTCCCATTGGAATTCCGTTTGAATAGCTCTTCGTAGTATAATAGGCATATGCAATCCACGTGTAATACACGTCAAAGATGAATTTCTCCAATTCATGATGCCCTAAATCAGGAAGTGGATTGTATACATCATTGCCATAAATGAAGTGGATAAAGTCTGGGTCCACCTTGTGGTCGTCTAGTGCCGCAGACAACTCAAATTGAAATGCTTCTCGCCAGATATAGAGACAATTGCTGGTAGGGTATTTTCTCTTCTCCTTATATCGCTGAACTGTATCAAAATTGTACTTTGTAGTAATCTCATGGAAACACCTTTCCAACTTAGGCAATGAGCTTTCTAGTGATGAGCAGAACTTACTCAGTTGGCTTGATTGAAAATCATCAAGAGAGAAGTTTTTCAATGCAAATTCCTCGATCCTCTGAAACATCTGTCTGACGTCGTTTTTTTTGGGTTTCGAGTCTTGAAGCTCGGCTTTCTGTCTAAATATATGAAGTAAGGAGAAAACTGTACTTCGCCCCTTTTGCTTCATATGAGAATTGTTACCTATTGACCGCATCCTTCTTGTTCTATAGATAAGATGGCATTATCGCCAGTGATAAAGTCTGCGGTGATGTCTACCTCTGGAGCACTGAGAATGACTTCTGTATTGGCAGGAATAGCGAGTGTCGTATTGATGATGATCTGCTGTGCCGCTTTGTAGGTGCCACTGAGCGGACTATCTGCTGCTGTCAGATATAGAATTCCCACACAGACTTCCTTGTCCAGATCAATGATGAATGGATCGAAGAAATCACCTTTCCCATCTCGGTCATAGTTGATGAAGGTGCCTGACCGAAGTATGGTATCGGCACTTGCGTCATAATAATAAATATCGTAACTGGAAGCAGAGCTGATCTCTTCTGTGATAAATGACCAGATGTACTCGTCCAACTCAGCACTGTACTGCACAGTCGCATACGCGCGCACTGTGTCAGCCTCGAAGAGCATGAGTACATCGGATGCATCGGTCTGTATAGAACCGTCTTTGATGACTTGACTGACCATAGGCATGACGTCCTCGGTAGCAAAATCTGGTAGGTTCCAAGTCGATTCATCTTCTGGATCTGCTACGACATTTAATCTTGAAGTCGGAGGTTCCTCTATTCCATCACAGCTCCCCCAGCAGAGCGTAGATCCCAATGGATTTTCTACGAATATTTTATACAAATTATTTGGCTCCAGGGCTGGTAAGCTTCCTAGATCCCAAGTGCCTGTTGCATTATTGTATACTGAGAATCCCGCTGTGCTTCCTTCAATAGGGAACTCCATATTGAGACGGAAAAGACCATTGTCGCTCTGTAGCTCAAATGCGTTGACATCATTGACATCCGTGAGAGCACTCGGATCTTGTAGTGGATACCCGATCCAATTCCAACCCTCATCTAGCTCAATGTCCTCGATGACTGCATTGGCACCGGTCACACGCAGTGTGTCTGGACCATTTTGCAGGTATATCATGTAGCCATCATTGGTATTGGCATTCTCCAGATTGGCTGGTCCGACATTAAACCACCCAAGACTATCGGAATACTGTCTGAATTGCTCTCCATTGACGATGAGGTCTCCATCAGAAACATGCTTGAGCGATCGCAACTTATGATCCATATCCATGTCCGTAGTCTCTGAATTCAATGAAAATCCGTTCCATCCTGCATTGGGTAATATGATATATCTGGCGAGGTCTGTGAGCGAATCCACTAGAAGCATTTCAGGCGCATCTGTAGCTCCTATGAGCGCATTGCTCTGATAAAAAATACTCGCTAATGGACGACCATCATACTCTCTTCCTAGATCAGCATCCCAAACACGGAACTCCAACTGAGCTGAACCATCATCTTCTGGATTACCATAGACAGTGAGATATGCCGCAAAGAAGTTTCCAGCTTCTTGGATATTGGCCACGCCTCTCAGCTCACTACCGCTCCATACACTGATGATATCTGCTTCGTCGATGGACTTTGCTTCAGGGGCATCATCTGTATATCTCCAGTTGCTGATGATATTCATTGTAGTACTGTAGTCGGAGGTTTCTACGACCCAGTCTGGGGCTTCCGCCAAAATTTCTAGTTCCAATAGAAGTTTTGGAATTCTTCCACTGAGACCGTCAATTTGGATTGTCTCGTGATACACGCCTAGTGGAGCATCAGCATTGACATCTATTTGGACGACAGTCCCTGTAATCGGAGGCACATCAAATAAGCCAGTCGGATCACTAATTTCCAACCACGTGTCAAGAATACCATCTGTCGCAGATAGACTCAAACTGGGAATTGGGAATTGCTCTATATTATTGATGAGCGCTTCAATGCTTGTACTATCATTTTGATAAAGTCTGAGCTTGATCGTATCAGAATCTGCCCAATACACCTGCTGCGTAACGACGCGGAATGTCCAAGTAAATTGCTCGGAAATATTCCCATTGGTCGATACGACGTCGTTGACAGATACCGTCAGAAAGTCTCCATCAAAATCCGACATCGGTTGGTCTGGAATAAATACCAGCTGATTGCCATAACAATCCATGCGGAAATCGAGGGTATCTCCAGTCGTCTCATTGTACAAGTAGACATTTTCTTCTTCGAAGACTTCATTATCCACCAGAATGCAATTGAGCGGAAGATTAAAGCTGAAAGAAATCTCGTCTCCAGGGGTCCATACTTGATCTGCGGGCTGCGGTGTGCCAAAGAGATTGAGCGTATTTCTGGCAATTCTACCACTGACACTATTGGATAGGGTGGTGACATTGCCCATGTCACAGGACATCTCGATGCGTACTTCGTATTCTCCGTCTACAAAGTCAGATGGCACGTTCCATATAAAGTCGTAAGTCGGTGTCTGTCCCTGAGCAAGTCCAGCGTTGTGAGCTGCGAGGCTATCTCCGGATATTTCATTCCCTTCTTCTAGCTGTAGTGCATTGACATCTTGCCAGTCTTCACCACTACCTAGTGGTCGATATTGCAATGTGGCTTTGTCCAGTGATGCATTGTCAGGGTCATAATCCTGCATACTGATCACCAGAGGTTCAAAGTCATTGACGAGCCAGTTGTTATCGGGTGACGTAATGGTTACAGGGCTGCACGGACTCTGGAATATGGCAGAGACAAATATTTCTTTTCTAGGTTGCTCAAAGCAGGTCGGTGAAATAAATATTTGAAGGTCTTCATATTCAAAGAATTCTGGTCCTCTCTCAATGGTAAGAGTCAATTCTACAGGGCTATCCGCGGCAAGTGAATCCTCAAAGACCGAGGTATTGAGATTGACACCATTGAGCCTAATGACAGCTCCATTAGTGTTGCTGCTTTGTTCTAGAAATACACGAGTATCTCGGTCCGGCTTGTCTGGGACTGGTGTGCGGTTATCTACCTGAATGGTGAATACTGCTACACCATCAGGCGGTATGTTTTCGATGCGCTTGTTGTCCGTGAGTGAGCCATCTTCATTGACAATAAATATTGTGGGATCATCCACTGCAATAGAGCCTGGCTCTGGCGGACAGGAAGTCCTACCTCCGAAGTAATCAAAAAATGCTGTTTGGTTTTGATTCACCGGTTGGATTACAGACATGCTAAACTGATCGGTGATGTCATCATCAAATATGACGTATCCTGTCTCGATGGAATTCTCGATGGAGAATTCGCTTGATCGAGTTTTTTCAAATCTCCAATTGAAATCAGAGCCAACTGATAGGTTCTTTGAAAAGACTTCTCGTACTACACCTCCAAAGACACCGGCAAAAGCACCAAGACCTGCCCCAGCAAATCCTCCAAAGACTACTGTAAGATCTGCTGAAAAAGTAGCTGTGACACCAAATCCTCCACTTCTGAAATAATTTGCTTCGTGTGAGCTAGCTCGGCTATTGACACTTTGGAAGCTCTCTTCGATTTCTACAAAACCACCGGTAGTAATATTTTTCACAGGGGCACCAAAGCTGTTGATGTGTCCACTGACCGCTGGATAATTTAATATGGTCTGGATGTTTCCATTGCTGGGATAAGTCCAACGACCATCAATGTTTGCTCCCTTGGCGATGTTGTCGATCGAAAAGAAAGCTGCATTGTACATGTCCATGGTGGCCTGACTCCATATGATTTCTTCATAGAGTTGGAAGTCTTCTCCTTCACCCGTTCCGAGTAGAGGGCAAAGCTGTGCTTGCCATTCGTCGATCTGCTCTTGCTGATTGAATACGAATGGATTGGTTCCTATTGGTGGATCTTCAGCACAGATACGGTAATGCGGTACTGTATTTTCGCCATGGTATTGCAATACAGACTTCCAATTTTTAATATAAGATGTCATCCTCTTGAGCGCGTCCTCTGTGGACAGTATCTCGCCACGCTCTTCAATCTGTTTTTCTCCCATTTCGATCAAGGTCGAATCATTCTGATAGCCTGTGATGATCGCTTCGATCTGCTCGATGGTATAGGACCATGTGGTGGCCGCAGCATCAGGCGATATGGCTACTGTTTCGAGGATGTCGATTGTATCACAGTTTCCTACGCTGTATTGTCGGACAATACCATTGGTCATGACCAGACCTTGACCTACGATGATATCAGCATTGCGCCCGATGAAAAACTCATCATCACTTGTCTTGATGGTCTGAGAGATCGTTACCTCTGAGCTGTACTCTCTGCCATTTGTTGAGCCTGAGCCTGTTTCAAAATTCCCATTGATACCTATATCCGCAGCTCCAAGAGCGACGACATTGGTATTGAGAAATACATTTTGCTCATTGCTGTTGGTCTCTGAGACCGAGGTCGTGTAACTCACGGTCTGTCCTCCAGAAATATAACTGTAACTGTGATCGCCTGGAGGATCTCTCAGGACGAACAGCGGCATGGGTACAGCGTCATTTCCTGCTGTCGGGTCGACTATGATGTCACTACCAGGAAGTCTTACGGCGCCTTCGACAAAGAAGGATGCCACGGTCGTTCCAAGGAAATCATCTTCATCTGAAAGGTAATCCACAGTCGCACCATATATAAATGGATCGGCCTGCAGAGGGTCACCTGCTGTGAAGGTATAGCTAGGAAAAGTCTCAAGTATGGGATCGTATTCCAGGATGGTATTTAACTCGTCTCTCGCGGCAGGGTTGTAAATTCTGATTTTACCTTCTTGCACTGGACATATTGTGCCGCCAAAATTCTCTCTGATATCAATATTCAGCGTGTAGGTTTCTCCTTGCTGTAGCACACCAACAGGTTGATTGCAGAAGAAATCCATCTCCCCAGTAATTTCTATTTCAGGAGCGACATGATAGACGAATTTTCTTTTGGCGGAAGCCGTAATACCCTCGACTCCTAGAGAAGATAATGAGTCTTGATGCAGAGATAATAAATTGAGTGTTACTGGCTTGCCAGCAAAATAATTCAATGCCGCTTGTGTCCTACTATTGGTCTCACTAGCGTCAACTACTTCCATGACATAGTCAAGAGGGTAGAGATCTGCTGTGATACGACCATTAAAGTCCGTAGTGTAGACTAGGTCAAAGCATCCATCCACAGTCCGTATCCTGATATCCCAACTCGAAAGGTCGATTGCATCATCACATGTATTTCTGACGCTCAACTCCACTGGATATGTAAGGGTGTCCACGTAGTTGATTTCAGTGATGAATGGGAAATTCACAAAATCAGTAAATACTGTATCGTCCATCGAGACGAATCCGTACTGAAGACTGTCCATATTTTCTGTCCAGATATTATTTACGCGAATCCTCAGTTCGTTCAGTGTCGGATCATTCGGATTGATGACGATACTATAATTTCCATTTTCATCAGTAGTAGTCTCGTCTGCAAAGGATTCTACACCATTGTATACTGGAGCTACGCGGAGCCCTTCTACAGGGCAGTTTACGTCTGTCTGTACTACCTGGCCTGTGATCACGTAGGCCGAGTTATCTAGGAAATTTACGACTCCTACCACTGGCTGATTGAGACTATTAAGTGTCGCGACATCAGTACCTGAGGCAATGATATTATTTGTGCTTAGCGAGGCTGAGACCGTATATTGAGATACGGAATCTGGGTGACTATCATAGAATACATTGGTCAGCACGTACTCGCCATTGGGGAAAGTGATACCGGTGTATTCGTAGCGCTCATTGTTGACGAATCCGACTGCGGTGATGTTTACGCCCGGTACAGGGATCCCACCTTGAGCGGTGACGACAGTTCCTTGGATTTTACCGTCAGGTGCATTGTATCCCTCATCGGCAGAGCCATAGCTCTCAAAGCCGCTGAGATTATTGACACTCCGCACGCTATAGATATATCTCTGGCCTGCATTGCCAGTATTATCGTCCCATGTGCCACTGAATACGCCCGGTGCGGTCTGTGACATGGTGGCGATATCTCTGAATGCGACGAATTCATCATCTCGATAAATATTGAAACCAGAAATCAGGAGTTCATCACCGTCGTAGTCCCAAGTGATGGTGGTTCTCGTAGGATCTAAATCTGCAGAAATACCATCGGTGGCTTTGGTATTGATCGGTGCAGCAATCAAATTGATTAAACCAACATGGCCTCGATCATTGTCATACTTAAATGGAGTGCCGTAAATAATCGCATTCTTGGAAAGTGCGATAGATCTACCCATCTGATCATTCTGGGCTGCATCCTCATTCTTAATCTCTCGAAGTTCTTCCCATGATCCGCTGCGGTCAGTGAATAAATAGGATTCTCCGCCAAACTGATTGAATGGCAGATCACCACCATCAACAGCTCCGACGGCGACGTAGAGAGCATCCTCAATTGGCGAAGGGATATAGGCAGCACTCACATCAAATCCGAAATATGCGCGTTCTGCGGGTCCGACAAGCTCGATACTTTCTTGGGATGAAATCAATTTGTCACTACCAAGTCGATAAATTTTGACCTCTCCTTGGTAGACGCCCTGTCCATTGTCTTCAACAAAATCTCCATAGACAACGACATCTTCCAATAGCTTGACTCTATTTGAAGGACGTGGGAAGTTTTCAGAATCAACTTGCGGATATAGCTCATGTGATTGCCATATCCCATTGGCGTCTTTGAGATAGCTAATCAGCCATCTTCTCAGACCACCAGGCTCTGTAATCGAGAAGACAGCCATATCATCATAAAAGTCCAGGTCCTCTGCAAAATAGTTGAGAGCTGTGCTGTTGGTCGAGCCATCATTGTCCCAGTCATATCCTGTGATTTGAACCTTCTCCACATAGGTGCTACCATCGTACTCATACAGGCGTAGTCGGCCACCGCTAGGGGCGGTTGGAGCGCTGATTCCTAGATTATCACCATCGAGTGATACAGTCCAGCCTGTATTCCATCCTACCGCCCCCCAAGCGATTCGTTGAAAGGGAACCCATTGTAGCCCATCAAACTGATAGATGATCGTGGATAAAGCGAGAGGTGCTCCTACCGCGATACGCTCTCCAGAGATGGAAACAGAATGACCAAAATCCGCATTGGCAGTTCCAGTAGGATTATCCAATGTCTGGAAGAGTGACCATCCGCCCTCTACTCTGCGATAAATGGCTATTTGCTCGCATCCATCAGGAGCACCAGCCACTGCCCAGTCTCCATCGATATCTACATGATACCCGAGTAAGTTGGCATCTGCGCTAGCAATAATATCAGATTGTTGATCTCCATTGATTTGCTTTTGTGACCAGCCTATGACCTCTTCTGACCAATCTGAATAAATCAACTGACCATTGATTGCTCGAGCTGCGCGGACACGATAGACAAATTCTGCTGGCAAGAGCTCTGTGACAATATCTTGATGCAAGCGCTTACCACCCGCATATCGTGAGGTGATTCCTGTAGATAAATTTTCTAGATAAATGCTATCCACAAATGCTGCTCTATCAAAATTCCAACTCACTTCTATGTGGTCCAAAAACTCACCTTGAGAGGCAAAAAGATTTTGTGGTGTCGGAACTATGGGGAATTCTTGAATCTTGGCACAGGTCGTTTCACTGAAGTAGACTGTACCTTCTCTGAGGTCAAAGGCTCTGACGCCGTATTCATAGTTCTGAGCTGGCTGACCAGTGATGTCTTGATAGATGAAATTAGATTCAAATCCGGCGACGATGGTGTCTAGGACTTGTCCATCTCTCAAAATCTCAAAGCCATCTACAACCTGACTTGGATAGCTCCAAATAAGCTGTACAGATCCCAGGACATCATTGGCTCCAATATCCAAGTTCGTGACGAGACTGAGATCTGGATAGTTGATGATCTCAATCGGGTAGAGCTCTTCAATGCCACTCGCGTATCTGAGACCTTCACGCTCTACGTAAGCGAGCACGTGGTAGGCATGCGTGGTACCTGGGAGACCTGCATAGTCGCGATAGAAGAAGGTCTCATTGGAAAAGGAGAGATCTCCATTCTTTACCGGTAGATCGCCAAAGGAAATTACATTGCTATCAATTTCTGCAATCAGTTCATTGTCACGATAAATTTCAAACCCTTGTGCTGCGTTCTGCTGATATTGCCACTGGATCAGCACATGATTGGAGTTTGTCGTAATTCCTGCACATGCAGGCACGGTGTTATCAATACTCGTGCTCAGACCAATGACTTCTCCGACGCCTTTAAAGTTGGCCGTCACAATACGCACCGGCGATACAAGATTGCCTTTGATGGCAGTGACTTCATATTGGTATTGTCGACCAGGAATACCTGTGGTGTCATACCACATCATAGGCTCATCAGTCGAGATAGTATCTTGGAAGATCCCATTTCTCAGGACCCGATAGACATCGTGATCATTGTATGGATGAGACCAAGAGATCAGCATTTTATTCTGATCAAAAAATCCTGTTGCACTCAAATTTTCTACTGGTGCGACATCAGGATATGTGGCCCCTGTAGTTGCAAGTTCTGTGTATTTTCTTCCTTCTATCGTGTTTCTGAAAGCGATGACGCCATAGGCATATGGTATTCCAGGGAAGCCTGTATTGTCTGAGAAACTATGCCCATCGCCTTTCATCACTTCGCCAATCAGACTATTGGCGCGGAAGATTTCTACGCCGTCATAGTTTTGATTGCTTAGACTCCAGTTTATTTGCACGACCATATTGCCAAAATCTGGTTCCGCTGTAACTGCTCTGACTTGGGCAAAAGAAATGGTGTCGACATTCTCTACATAGTCAATGAAGTCAAGAATATTTTCACCAGATAGATTTAGTGCAAAGTTTTCTGTATTGACGCTCTGATAGAGATCTGGATCAGGATTAAAGTCAGTGTTGACCTTTGTGACATCGATCAGAAAGCTAATTCCTGGTATACTTGGGAGTCCCTCAATGGTGTAATTTCCAGTCACATCCGTCTCGACATTTCCAAAGAAGTCTCCTTGAGCAAAGTCTCCTATCGGTAGATTTTCGTAGTTGATCAATGCTCCCTCAATACCTGCATCAGTGAAGAAGTTGTACACGCGACCAGATATATTCGTGGTGCTAGGGATCAAGCCTTCTGTACTTACTTTGGCTGATTCATTACCTTGGAGTAATGTGCTTACGCTGTAGACCACCGTTTGGCCGACAGGCGCATCATAATCGTAGTAGGCTCTGGCTGTAAAGGGTAGTGTATCAAGTGGGATACTGTCGTTACGGTAGATAATAAAATCGGCTTGTATGCCAGCAGTCCAGTCCCAGCAAAGTTTGATGTGGTTGGGAATATTCTTACTTGCTACGAGCTGTGTCGGAAGTGGTTCTTCATTGGCGCCTGGGAGTGGTGATCCTTGAGCATCCATGGGAGCAGAGCGATATCGAACACCATCGATGTCAAGATAGGACTGCAATATATAAGTATAGGTCTTGTTGATATAATCATCTTCAAATAGGTCGTAGATTGGATTATTGATATAGTCAGAATAATCCTCTTGACTACTTGGAAGGGTAGCAATGAGCGTGGTGTCTGCTCCATCTACTCGTCTGATTTCTACGCCATCATAGTGTACAAAAAGTAAGCTCAATGGTCCCGTGGATGTGCTATTATCTGTCCAATCAAGATCTACTTGTCCTTCTAGGTTGGTCACATTAAAGTTGAATGGTGGTGGTATACTAGATGCCGAAGCGATATCAGTGGTAGAATTTGTATATCTCTGTCCATTGATGTCTTTATAAGTGCTCAAGCGGTATGAGTAGAGTACACCAGGCACTGCCAGCTGATCATAGAATTCTGGCTGCAGGCCCTCTGCCTCAGCTAGAGCAGCTATATACTCTCGGCTAAATTCTCCAATCAAGACATAGCTTGCTTCAGGGTCTTGGAGGTCAAGTCTTTCGATCAGGACCCCGTCATATATATCTGCTGCGAAGAACTCAGCCTGATATCCTAGGCTCCCAATATCAAGTGTCACTCTTCTCACATTGATACCGCTAATGATGGGTTCCCAGAGCGTCTTGGTCTGCACCGTATCCGGATCAGCCAAGGCAAGTTGTGACTGATAGTTAATGCCATCGATTTCTTTGAATGCACGGATGGAATATTGCACTGCGAGACCAGGCTCAAGCTCATCGACGTACTGATCAGTATTTTCGTCTACTTCGGCAATTTGAATTCCATTGCGGAATATTCTAAAACCGTCAAAATTTTGAGACGGGTGATTGATGTCAAACCAGTTGAGGTAGTTTCTAGGATTGTGGTCAGGTATTTCGCCGCCATCACCTGCTTCTGATCCAGCAAAGACTGCGAGTCCCTGGACGGGTGTAAGCTCTGGATACAGGATGTCCTGAGTGAATTCTTCCAAGAATGTGCTATCACCGACCAAGCGATATGCCTGAAGTGTGTAGGTGTAGTTTTGTCCCGGAACACCAGAGAAATCATTATAGGTGTTTATCGCTCCTTGGGCATCGCTTTCGCTAAAAAGCAATTCACCTTCTCTGTATAAGTTAAAGAACAGCGTATCAGCGCTGTCATAGCTGTAATGCCAGTCAATTTTTACATAGTCTTCTTGCGCGAATATTTCTGAAGTGAAGCTATCCACAAGACCAGTGAGCTCACGCAGTTGCAGAGATGTCTCATCGATGAAGTCGACATTGGTCAGTTGGCGATTCACTTCGCTCAATGTGATCAGCTGGTCATTGTTTTGGAATACACTTCCATCCTTCGACGCGCTTACTGTAAAATCAGTGGACAGTCCGTAGACAATGTCATCAAATTGGTAGGATCCTGAAAAATCAGTGGTAGTGCTATCAATGCTGGTGAGACTTGAGCTGCCATCAATAATGGTGTCCTTTTGTAAGACAATTTTTACTTCAGCCACTGGATAGTCACCTTCGAGTGTAGATACTCGACCGGATATTGAGCCATTGGCTGGAGCGAATCCTTGAGCATCAAATTGCATGGTCTCTGCGGAGCCATTCAAGAAAATGAGGCTGTACTCTGTTTCTACACCGAAGAGCGGAGACAGATCTGAAAAACTTGTCTCGTTTGCACTGAGCATCACGAGGTTGATGCCATTTCTCCTGATCTGAATAGCACTACAGAACTCAGATACATCTGCCCAAGTCAAATCGATTCGATCCGTAGGATTCCCCTGTGTGGCTTGAAAGTCAACATCATAAGTGCTACCCGTAGAGCACACTTGTGCATAGCTCTGATTGAGCTGCACGCTAAATGTCTCTATGCAGTACTCGTAGCTGGAGTCTGCTTGAATACTTGCAGGATCATTGATGTCATGAACATCCACGTAGGAGATGAGAAGACTGTCTTCGTTATATCCGTCAGTCAAATTGATTAGTTGCTCTCCGTCTCGGAATACTCTGAACTGATCAGAGAGCTTGGAGTGATTTCTCCAAGTCACTCTGATACTGTCTGGGTCATCTTGAGAGCTGATGAATACAATTTCTGGTGCGGCAAATGGTGTGGTCATGCCTGTGTCAATCTCATTGCAGATGGTTTCATTGCTGAGACGGTTGATGACGCGCAGCGCATAGCGTCGCTCTTCATCATCTCCGATATAATGCCGATAGCTGCCGATAATGACATCTGGAGTCAAGGCAGCGGTGTTGAAGGTTTCTTCATATAATATAGTAGCCGGTGCTTCTATGAGCCGGACGATCACCCCCGTGTCCTGTGGTACACAGAGATTTTTATCAATAAACCAAGAGAGGTCTACATAGGCGTCATTGTCAAGCTTGCTGGCAGAGAAATATTCGGTACACTGTAGTGAAAGAGAAAAGTCTCCTGTGACACCGTCCTTTCCGTCGACGACAATATAATAGATACCGGGCGTCGCACCGATGAGGATGTTCTCTTCATTTACACCAGCCAATGTGGACGAGGCTCGACAATTGGTTACAGTGCAAGTACTGTCCAACAAAAATAAATCTAGGTCCTCAGTCAGACCTGATAAGCTAATATCTAGTGTCTGGTTGTTACTCAACTCCAGGCGATAGACCCTCTCCTCTCCAATGTATCCGCCTACACCACAATAGTCATCAATCAAATCAGATCCTCCTGCCGTATTCGCAGTGATACTATCCTCACAGGATATGGCTTCAGAAGAAACACATTGATCTTCTAGGACAATAAAGTCAAGTAGGTACTCCAGACTATCATCAGATAAGAGTTCCATTTCGATGATAAGGGTGTAATCACCGGCTGGGGTGACCGCTTGGAAAAACTCATCTTCGAGTCCAGGATTGGTGCTTTGGCCCAGGCAAGTGGCTATGCTACAATCATCGCCGAAGAGGAAAATATCTGCTTTCTTATTTAAGTCAGACAAGAATACTTGAATTACCTTGTCTTCTGGCAATGAAAACTTATAGATCCTCTCGGGCCCAAAGTATGATGTGTCTGATGAACAATAACCGCTCTCGATCTGAGGATTGAAAAATATGATGGTATCTCCAGGAAGACAGAAATTAAAATCACTGAAACAGTGATCGTATTGCGCTTGTGTCAATGGATCAATTTCTATACCTAATAAATCGGATAGACATAGGACTGTATTTATATCAATCTGACTCGTGTCAGCAAATTGAGGATCACAAAAGTCTCTTGTAATCAACTCATACCTGCCAGTATCACTGTATTGGAAATTACTTAAGAGAAGTGTATCAGAGTTCTGTCCTGGGATGATTTGGCCATTGTACATCCATTCATATTCGATGTCATCCTCTCTGAAGGCGTTGAAGAGTTTCACATTTTGACCAACAACTGGAATGTATGCATTCGACCCCAGAATAACAATGGGAACTGTAATTGGACTGCATGTTGATAAATTGGATTGCTCTCCTTCTAGCGCAAAATTTCTCATGGATGCTTTACCGAAGACAAAGTCTACCGGAGTAGAATAGCTAGCCAAGTAATCAGGATTGAAACCAGAGTTATCCCCATTGGCGACTCCCTGATTAAACTTCAGATAGGTGTCAGGATGGAAATTCCCAAAATTGAACTCTCTGTCAATGACAGAATTAATGGCTGCAGTCGATCGCCACTCATCCCAAAGGCGTAGTTCTTCGATTTCTCCATGGAAAGGTTTCAGCCTTTTTACTGCTCCTCCTGGGAGCTCTGTCAGTGCTGATGAGCCCAACCAGAAGGTCGAAATACCCGTAAGATTACCGTTAATCGAAGCTGATTGTGATTGCTCCACGCCATCGATAAGGAGTTGCATCTCTTGGACATTGGAACTTCTTCCTACTACATGGTACCACTTATTGACCTCGACTACTTCGTCAGATACGATTGTGCGTCTTTCGCTAGCTCCGCTATCAAAGAGATGAAAGCTCACTTTTTTATCTTGGTTTACGTAGAGCTGATGGCTGAAGCTTAATACTGGATCTTGCTCATTTAAACTGCCAGTGATTATGACCATGTCTGAGGGGTCACTGTCAAACTTTACCCAAGCCTCTATGGTAAAATCTGTTCCTACGCTTTGATCAATCACTACATGATCATCGACTCCATCAAAGCTTAGAGTTTGTGCACTGCCAAGGATCGCAAATTCAATGGGCTGGCTGAATGAAGGACATCGATTGAAGCCAGATACACTAAGTGTATAGATTCCGTCATCACCGGCTTGTGCCATTTTGACGAAAGTCGAATCAGTTGCTCCAAGGATAGCTACGCCATCCTTGTACCACTGATACAGCTCTGTGCCATCGCCATCATTGACGGAGCCGACCATCCGGATTTCTGCTCCTGCTCTGACGTGAGTACCTATTCCACCATTGGTGTTTCGACTCTCATTTGTAATGGTGACAGTAGACTGGGTGTCATAGTTATCACATGGTAGCCAGTTGGACTCAGATCCTTTCAAAGAAAAATTCAATAATTCTATCTGCGTGATACTCGATCCATCGACTTCATTTCTTACCGTGTCTATGGTAATTGGAGATGTATTATCACCACCGCCAATTCCTTCATCAAATCGGAGATTGAAGACGAGATCTGCGGCACCACTGCTTATGGTTTGTTGCAATCTGGTATCCACGGCTAGCTCCCAAATTCTAAGATCTGCTATCTCACCATGAAACGCCCTATAGTCTTGAATGGGACCTCCAATATTCCAATCTGTACCTGACTCTATACCTGTGACGGGCACAGATGGTGCCAGTACTCCATCTATTCTCAGTTGGAGTGTAGAGGCATTTTGGCGAGCAGCCACATGATACCACCGATTGGCTTCAACTTTGTCTGGATAGGTTACTTTGCGAGCCTCATTGTTATCACCAGTTTGTCGACTGTAGAGTAAAAATTCAAATTGGCCGTAATCGTTGATGGAAATATGATGACTCAATTCATCTTCAAAATTGGAAGCTTGATCTCCTAGTGCGATTATCGATTGATTGAGAGGGTCTTCGTCAAATCTGACCCAAGTCTCAATGGTGAAAGCCGCATTGTGAATCCCCTCTGTCATCCGCAATTGATCATCCACGCCGTCAAAGTGTAAGACTTTTCCTTGGTTTTCGACATCGACGATGGCTGTTCGTGTAAAAAATTCCTGGCCACAAGCAGTTGTTTTTAGACGATATCTCCCGAGATCTTCGAGCTGGATATTGCTCAGCATGAGCGTCTTACTTGTCGCTCCTGGGATGTCTATTTCTTCAAATTGCCACTGGTAGCTATACTCCTTGTCTGTGCAGCTATTGATATCGGCAGAGAGGGTAAGGCTTTCGCCCAAATTGCTCAAGGAACCGCTGACAGGCTCTACGGTATATTGCACGTAGCAAGGGTCAGAAATGAATATTGGCACCTCATTTCTCACCCCATCATTGTTCCCAATACCATCCTTGAGTCCTGCAGAGAAATCATTAAATTCATTGTATTGAGACACAAGACTGGGTGTTCCGCTGTCGTAGATCGTCGACATGTTATCCACGATCACAGATTGTGAGAGTGCTTTGTCCCAAAAGCGAATATTGGACATACGCCCATGTGTGTGTCGCCCTAGTATGACCTGTTCGTTGGTCTGTGGGATGCTCGCTCCATTGATGAACTTGGTTGTGACTCTTTCTCCATTTTTGTAGAGGTCATATCTCAGATTGCCGTTTTCTTCCTTGGCTGTCATCGCCAGGTGGCACCACTCGTCCTCTGTAGTGATAGCTGAGGTTATGATACGCTCATAGACTCCTGCAGAAGGGCTATGGCCAAACTCAAATCTGCTGTTATTGACATTGGCATAGAAAGTCAATGGTCCCGCAAGATTGCCTTTGTTTACAAATTGCTGGATGTCAGCATCCAAGTAATGTGGGTGGAACCACATTTCTATTGTGTATTCTTCGTCAAAATCGAAGTTGGACTCGTTGCTTAACTTGATGTAGTCTTCACCACTGAAGAATGACACTGTGTTATTTTCATTTGGGTCTAGTGCAAGACCGCCGTCTGTAAAGAAATTGGCTACATTTCCTTGGAAGAAACCGTTTCTGACGATGGCATATGACCCACCTGTCCGCGCATATTCAGGAATGTACTGAATGTTGTTAATGCTGCTGTTGTTTTGCCCACCGAGACCAGCTCGCATCTTCAAATTGGAGATCAGTCCCGGCTCATTGCCCGAGAGATAGCAGTCCTTATTGTCCATGATCTCTTGCTGGGTGCGAGCTGTCTTCCAGACACGGACATCTTGCATACGCCCCTTGAAGTATGGATCAGCAAACTGTGACTTGCCGAGATATGCTCGGCTTACGCCAAATATGTTGTCAATTTTTGGCCAACCAGATGCAGACGCGACTTCTACACCGTCATAGTAGACCTTGGCATTCCCCAGTTCATCCAGCGTACAAGCCAGATGCGTCCATCCAGCAGGGAAAGCTGGTGCTGATAGTCTGTACTTGAAACCACCAAAAAAGCGATATTCCATCAGACCATTGCCATCAACGCCGCTGTTTGGCGTGAAAAGTATGTATTCATTGGTACTATCTCCGAAGTCAAAGACTCGACCCCAAACGCCTGAGCCTTGATTGAGGACCCATGCCTCAAAGGTGAAGGCGTCCTTGAAGTTGGCAACTGCACCAAAGTCCGATGCCGCATTGACGTACTCTACGTAGTCATTCACCCCATCGAATCCGAGGGATGTTCCAGTTGAGATTTGAGCATTTGTTTGGAAGGGGATTGCTATGATAGCAATGAACAGGGCAGCTAACGAGTGTACAGTTCTCATTTCACTTGGTTTAAAGGCAAGAATGTATCTGAGTGAGTTGGCGCTCAGCCCAGACTGATTGTTTTCAATGCACTAAAGATGAACCTTTGGCTATCCCCTTTTATGTACTTTTTGGAAAAGAACTTGTACTTTTCGGAAATGTTCTTGCCTAGTATTATCGGAACTCGGCGCACGCGATTCACTGCGCTAGTAGGGTGTCTGCTATACTGTTGCTGGTATACATCCTTCGGCCAGGATCCTTTTCGAGAGTATGGAATGGTAAAATTTGGAAGTACTGTCGAGGTGCCATTTCATACGGCAAAGCCGATCTATCAGGAATATGACGGAAGCTTGGTGCTTGAGACAAATCTAGGACTGAGAGTATATGATGGCTATGACTTTAGGGAAAAGGACGGGCCTTCTGGCTTGATGATCTTCGAAGACTCTGAAGGCGCCCGCTGGTATCGCAATGACTTGTACAGCGTGACAAGAGCAAAGACAGGTGCTATACAAAAGATCTTGCTCAAGCCCAGACTTGATTTAACACTTACAGCCGTAAGTGAGAGCGAACAGAGATTCTACTTATTGGCCAACGATGGCTTTCTGATATACAACAAGGCACTGGACTCCCTAGAGTATGATCTAACCGTCCCTTTGAGTGGTACCGATCAAATTGACATTTGGGAGAATGGCGATACCGTATTCATCAAGACTCTCTATAACTGTAAGTATGTCCTCCGGAGTGAAGCGTACCAAAATGAATACATATATCTCATTCAAAACCTCTCTAATTTCAAAAATGATCTGATGTACTTGCCTAATGGTGATGTGCTCTCAAGAAGAAATCACGAAGTCGTCAGATTGAGCAAGACTCATCCCCAGACATCTGCACTCTTGAGCTTTGACGATAATCGAATCATCAGCCATCTGCGCAGAGCTAGCGGTGAGTTATGGTTGTCTCTGCGTGGTCCGGCCGAGTCAGAGTTGTACAAATTGACGCTCAATGGTGAGTTGATCGCTATTTCCTTGGATGTTGATAGATCCTCTTACATCAATAGTATCTATGAGGACAGGGAGAAGAATGTCTGGATCTCAACATCTGGGCAGGGTGTGGTGGTGTTGTATGAACAGACGGTTGAAGTCTTAGATAAATCACGAGGACTGGGTAGCGATAATGTTTGGAGTATTCTACAAGCCGATGACGGAGATATCTATTTCTCTAGGGCTTGCAACGGTATGTTCCGATCAGGTCAGGTTTCAGATGTTGTGAAAGAAGTTGGATGTCAATTCTCTATTTTTCAAGACTCTTATGGTGACTTTTGGATAGCTGAATTTCTTTCCCAGACAGCTGACTTTCAAGAGTGGAATGTTTACGGAAAAGAATCCGGATTGTACTCAAGGACAATAAGGAGTATTTATGAAGACAGCTATCGAAATCTTTGGGTCGGTACTCGAAAGGTACTTCATCTGCGCAAAGGAAACAGATTCTTACAGTACAAGGTCGACCAAGTCGACGAATTTGATAGACTCTTTAATATCGTAGAGCTTGGGAATATGGATCTGTTGGTTGCATTTACCAGTGGTGCTGTTTTTCGATTTAGAGATCAGGAGTTTACCAGGCAGGCAGAAATTGCATCGATTCAGTCCTTGTTCAAAGATTCTGAAGGTAATATTTGGGCAGGCACCGATAGCCTCGGTCTGTGGAGATGGCAGGATGAGTCTTTTGCACCTGTGGAGTTGGCGACTTTGCCAAGAAGTATTTCACTGCTTCAAGAGGATCAGCTTGGGCGTCTTTTGGGCATTTGTGATGGAAATCGAATTTTCTATGCCAACAAGGAAGGGCTTCTCAACGAAGATGTAAAAGTTTCTTTTCTCGGTATGGATGACGGGCTGCCCTTGATTGCAACAAATTGGGATCTTCAGCCAACTTCCGTTTTGCTCGAAGATGGCCGAATCATCTTTCCCAATGTTTTTGGTTCTATTTGCATATATCCAGAAAGACTTGGTCAGACACCAGCTATCTCCTCACTCTCATTCTTCGATGACAAGCTTGATCTCGCGATAAAACATCAGGAGTATCATCTTGAGGCAGGAAGAAACAACCTTGTTATTTCTGTCAGAGCCATCAGGTTGAGACCAGATATGAGTACTTCGATGAAGTATTTCTATAAAGACACATGGATTGAGTCGGAGGATGGGAAAATGGAACTCTTCAACTTAAAACCAGGCGAGAATCGCGTAAGCGTCACAGTCAGGAGTGAGCAAGATCAATCAGAAATTAACAGGGAATTGCTAGTTGTCTTAGCTCCTCTATGGCACCAGCAGCTATGGGTGAGGGCGCTAGCTGCCTTGATTGGTCTAGTCTTGATTTGGCTGTTTTACAGATGGAGGGTGAGTGCAATCAGAGCGCAGAATACGAGATTGTCCTCGATGGTAGATGATAAGACTGAGGAGCTAGAGATTGAAAAAGTCAATCTCTCCAAGGCATTGGATGAGCAAGGTCAATTGATGAAGAAACTCAGTGAGTCACAAGAACTGAAGAATAAAATGTACGCTCATATCGCCCATGAATTTAGGACGCCGTTGCAATCGATTCAGCTCGATTTGAAAGCAGACAGAAGTACAGCAAAGGAAGGGCAAGTCAGAGAGAATATTGCTAGACTTCTGCAGGTCAGTAATGATCTTTTAGATCTTTCTAAGGCCGAACGTGGACAACTGAAAGCAAATATCTCTTGTCTTAATCTCTCCTATATTATACGAGCGGAAGTTAAGAGGCTGTCCGGTAAATCTCGGGCTAAGAATTTGACTTGGAGATTTGATGTAGCTGATGAATGCTTGGCATACTTTGATCCTATACTCATGTCCACGGTCGTAGGTAATTTACTCTCCAATGCCATCAATTTTTCTCGTGAAGGTGCAGAAGTCAAGGTATCTCTAGAGCGAACAGCTGATGACTGGATTGTGAGTTTCAAGGATCAAGGGATTGGTATTCCTGAAGAGGAATTAGATCAGCTTACGTCTGATTTTTTTCAGGCAAGTAACAATGACTTAGGAGGGACTGGATTAGGACTTAGTTTGGTGGCCAAGATACTTGCTCTGCACGATAGTCAGCTTTCTGTGACCAGTCGACTGAATAAGGGAAGTAACTTTTCTTTCCGCCTTAGAGCTTCTGAGAAGTCCTATCTACAATTGAAATCAGAGTTTCAAAGGTCCGAGATCGAAAAGGAACTGAATCGACCAAGGTCACCAGATTTGCCACGAGTCATGCTAGTGGATGATGATCAAGATTTTTTGTCGAGTATGAGATCTGCATTGAGTTCTTCGTTTTCGTTATTTGCCGCAAGAAGCGCATTGATGGCTGAGCTTTTGCTGGAGTCCATGGATGCGCCTTTAGATCTGATAGTGACCGATTACAATATGCCTTTTAAAAATGGCATCGAATTTTTGGATGGCTTACAAGGCTCTAAATTATATGAGAGCACAGCTGTACTTTTCTTGACGGCCAATACGGCTGAAGAAGCTGCTATATCAGCGATCCGCTCTGGAGCAGATCTGGTCTTGTCAAAGCCAATTACAGCGGAGCGACTAATTCATCAAATCACTCAAACTCTGTCAAGAAGAAAATTGACAGAGCAAAAGGCGATCAATGAAATCACCGAAGAGCTTATTCCGCCAAATATTCACTCTAGCGATCGTGAACTCATGGAGCAGCTGGAATCCACTGTCTCTATGCAATTTACTAATCCCAAGCTCAGCTCTGAGGATATTGCCAATGAGATGGGTCTTGGAGAGAAGACACTTAGAAATAGAGTAAAGAGTATCAGTGGTAAGACGGTCAAGGAGTACCTGCGTGTCTATCGCTTGCTGTACGCGCGCAGACTCATGTCCAAAGAAGCTGTGACGCTCGCCGAAGTGGCTCACGCAACTGGATTCTCGAGTGCCTCTTATTTCTCTAAGGCCTACAAGGCCCATTTTGGCGAAAGCCCAAGACAAAGCTCAGCAAGGCACGTCAGCTGATCACTGCTCGTATATCTTTATTTTCTGGTTCTTTTTTTGATGTCCATGTCGACCTACTTCAAACATGGCTTGCGCCAACTCCGTCGACTTGATGCTCATAGCTAAATCTAGAAAATGATCTCTATGTCCAGCTTCTTTCAGTTTAGCTAAATAGAGCTGATCCAAATATGTTTTGCCGTGATAACTTGTTTTATCATGGTCGCGAATTTCGACTGTCTCAGAAGACAAGAGCTATACTGTGCCGAGTATGTCGCATCACGATTTCTTCACATTTTGATAGCAATTACGTAATTCTTCTAGAGGAAGACATGCCGTGCTTTGTCTGTCAAAATAACGAAACCAATGAAAAGCATTTGTACTCTATTATTCTACAGTACATTCGGTATTTTGCTCCAAGCGCAAACAGGTAATCTCTCAGGAAAGATTCTAGATGAATCTAATCTGCCTCTGCCGGGAGCCTATATAGACCTGGGCGATCTAAGTACCGTAACCGATCAGTCTGGTAATTTTCGTATCCAAGCCATACCTGTAGGTAGCTATGATCTTCAGGTGTCATTTATTGGCTTTGAGACCATGACTATCTCCGTCAATATCGAGGAAGGAAAGACTATAGAGGTCGTGCAATCTATGCAGCCAGGGATCAGTCTCAATGAAATCGTCGTGACAGGTCAGCTGAGAGGACAGGCCAAGGCTATCAATCAGCAGTTTCGCAATGACAACATTACCAATGTGATTGCGTCTGATCAGATCGGAAGATTCCCCGATGCCAATATCGGTGATGCACTCAAGCGTGTGCCTGGGATCAATGTGCAGTATGACCAGGGTGAAGCCAGATTTGGAAATATCAGAGGAACCGCACCGCAGTACAATTCTGTAACCATTAATGGGGAGCGTATCCCATCTGCAGAGGCAGAGGTGAGGTCAATCCAATTGGACCTGGTCCCTTCTGATATGATACAAACCGTAGAGGTCAACAAGGCGGTGACACCAGATATGGATGCCGATGCTATCGGGGGCTCTGTCAATCTAGTGACACGGACGGCACCATCTACAGAGAGAATATCTGCAACTCTGGGTGGCGGGTACAACTTTTTGGCTTCCGAACCGACCTTAAATACATCCATCATCTATGGCAATCGCTCTGCCAATCAAAAATTGGGGTACATCCTCAGTGCTTCCTATTTTGATAACAATCTGGGATCCGACAACTTTGAGCCCGAGTGGACGTATGATGATGCCAATGACAATGATCGCTATGACGAGGGCGAGGATGTCTGGCCAGAGGAGTTTCAGATCAGACAGTATTATCTCCAACGCGTAAGACAAAGCTATTCGCTATCTCTGGATTATAAATTCAATAATAATCACAGTATCGTCCTTCAAGGAATTTACAATGATCGAAAAGACTGGGAAAATCGATATCGTGCGGTCTATAAAGATATCGAGCTAGACGGCGATCAATGGATCGGCGAACTAGAGCGGCAGACCAAAGGAGGCACGGAAGATGTGAAGTCTGCAAGACTCGAGCATCAGAAAATGATGAGCTTCTCCCTGCGTGGAGATCACAATTTTGGCAAGCTTCAAATCAACTGGTCTGGCGCATACAGCAAGGCCAATGAAGATCGACCCAATGAGCGCTACTACGAAATTGCTACTGACGGAACTGTGCCTATAATAGCTGATCTATCAGATTCGCGCTTCCCAAATTTCAGCGCTATGGAAACTGATTTTACTGGTCCGTCTAGTGCTTGGGAGCTGAGCGAGATCACTGAAGAGTTTCAGTATACAGAGGATGTAGATTTTAATAGCAAACTCAACTTTACTCTGCCACTAGGGCTGGGTGAGTATAAAAGTCTTCTCAAATTTGGCACCAGAGTGCGCCTTAAGGACAAATTGAGAGACAATAATTTTTATGAGTATGAGCCAGTCAATGATGATGTATTTAATCAAGGGCTCAACAATCTTGAAGATTTTACGCGCAGTGATTTTCTTGCGGGAGACTATCTTGTAGGTGAATTTATCAGTGCTGATTATCTTGCTGGATTGGATCTCACGGGATCTGGTTTTGAGCAGGAGCAGGATCTTAGCGGGCTAGCAGGAAACTTTGATGCAACAGAGCAAATATTTGGCAGCTACCTGATGTTAGACCATGAGTTCAGTCCCAAATTTAAGGCACTCGTCGGTGTGCGCGTCGAGCAGACACAGATCGACTATTCGGGATTTGTTTATGATGACGAGGAGGAGACGCTTACCGCTACAACAGAGCAAGAAAATGTCTACACCAATTTCCTCCCAGGCATTCACCTGCGATACAATATCGGCAATTCGAGTGTGCTCCGCGCCGCATGGACTAACACACTTGCACGACCGAATTACTTTGATCTGGTGCCATATCGTCAGATTGAAGAAGGAGAAGAATTGAGTCTTGGCAATCCTACGCTGGATGCGACCTTGTCTAGCAATATTGATGTCATGGCTGAAAAATATTTTGCAAATGTTGGTTTGGTTTCTGGGGGTGTATTTTTCAAGTCAATTGATGACTTTATTGTCACACAGAGCTTTGATGATGTCGAGTTTGATGGGCAAGCTTGGGCATCTCTTTCACAGCCGATCAATGGTGGCGATGCTACGCTTTTTGGTGTAGAATTTGCATTTCAGCGACAGCTGGATTTTATCTCTGAGTCACTCAAGGGAGTCGGGCTGTATTTCAACTATACCTTCACACAGTCTGATATTTCCAATTTCAACTTTGAAGGTCGAGAGGACGAGGATCTGTCTTTACCAGGTTCTCCTGAGCATAGTCTCAATGCTTCTTTGTCTTATGATAGCAAAAAGCTGACGGCTAGAGTTTCTTTTAACTATGCCAGTGATTTTCTGGATGAGGTAGGAAGCGAAGCATTCGGGGATCGCTACTATGACCAGGTCACCTATTTGGATTTTAATCTGAATTACAGCATCAACAGCAACTGGGTCGTATATCTAAATGCCAATAATTTCCTCAATCAGCCTTTGCGCTATTATCAAGGGATCGCTGATCGGACGATGCAGGCGGAGTACTATGGTGTGCGTCTAGATCTCGGAGTGAAATATGATATTTTCAGACAATGAGAATCTCTCTGATACGATTGACTAGTCTAGCAGTATGGGTATGCTGTCTGGCTTGTCAGCAAAATAAGCCGAAGCAGGCTCAGAGTATTCCTGCTGAAAGGCAAGAAGCCATCGACGACTCATTGGCACTTGCAGAAGCGCTACTTGCTCAGAGCCTGATTAATAAGACGATCCCGCCACTTTATGAGACAACACCCGTACGTTCTGCTGCGGGAGAAGACGCAGCCGATGATCCTGCGATCTGGATTCATCCGACGCAACCAGAAGCAAGCAGGATCTATGGATCTAATAAAAGGGCAGGTATCGTAGCCTATGATCTCCAAGGTCAGGAGTCTGCATTTTATCCTGTAGGTAGGATCAATAATATTGACGTGATCCAAGGGATTTCCCATGGAAATTTGAGCTATGATCTGCTAGGTGGGACCAACCGGACAAATCAGTCTCTCGAAATTTTTGCTATTGATGACAATGGAGCACTTAAGCACATTAATGGAGGTCACCTAGATCTTAGTCGAAGAGGTATGGATGATGTGTATGGATTTTGTTTTGGTCAATATGGCGATCAGTACTATGCCTATGTCAATGCCAAAAATGGAATGGTCCGTCAGTATGCTCTGGGTATTGCAGATTCTACAGTCTACCTGACGTTGCTCAGTGGTACCACACTCGATTCTCAGCCTGAAGGAATGGTATTTGATTCTGATGCATCAGTCATTTATATTGGCGAAGAGGATCTGGGGATATGGATGTTTCCTGGCGGCAGTCTCGGTACAAAGGCGAAATTGATTCAATCAAGTCGTGAGGATAATAATAAAAACATCCGATACGATATTGAAGGACTTACTATCTATGAGAGAGCTGGCAAGAAATATTTACTTGCGAGTAGTCAGGGGAATTTTTCTTATGCTGTTTTTGATATCCGAGATGACCATAAGTATCTTGGGAGTTTTACGATCAAAGGAGGATCTGACATTGATGGTGCAGAGGAGACAGATGGCATCGATGCGACTTCCGTCGATCTGGGATCAGATTTTCCTTATGGTCTTATGGTCGCACAAGATGGTTTCAACTACGACGGCGACAAACTTGTCAATCAAAATTTCAAAATTGTCGCTATGCAAGACTCTTTTTTTGAGCAGGATTGGTAGTGGAGGAATATTGTTCTGATAGTTTCTATATGATAGACAAGATATCTCGATTTTCGAGTTCTTCTTTTGCATGGCCATGGCGACCTACTTCAAACATGGCTTGAGCCAGCTCCGTCGACTTGATGCTCATATTCTTTCCCATCAGTCTGATCACGGGATAGAGACTCCTGCTGACACGATACATCAGATTTGGTTCGTCTCTTGGAGTCACTGGATAGATGTATCCAGGTCGAAATGTGTGAAAACTCTTGAGTCCAACTGCAGAGATTTGGTTCTCGGCAGCACCTTTGGTTCGAGCAAAGATCATGCGGCTTTTTTCTGTTCGATCAGCGCCCTGTCCACTCAAGAAACAATATCTGGCCTCAGGTGAGTGGGCATACACCTGTTCTGCAAGCGCGACAGGAATCTTTGTGGTTACCAATTCAAAGGTCTCGTCATCGACCTTGCCTGTGTAGACGCCTGCACAGCAAAAGATGGCATCGATTTTACGCAGGTCTTCAGCGATACTTTCTAGTTGCATGAAATCTGTGACAACAATTTCATTGAGTTTGTTGTGCTTTCCTGATGAGGGTTTTCTCACTAGGCTGATCAATTCGCTGGTCTCTAGGTGTGCAAGGCAAATATTGGCGAGCTCTGAGCCTATCATTCCGCTAGCTCCTATGATGAGATATTTTATGTGCTGTCTTTTGAGTATTGATGAATTACAGTCTCTTTTGTGAATTTTCTTATGATTGATTTAGAGGGGTGGTGATGATTTTAGTGAACACTGAAGTATGGACGAGCAAGGATATTTCTCAAGGTCCTGACAAAGTAATCCAACTCTGCCACTGTGATGACCAAGGGTGGCTTGATCTTTAATATGTCCTCGTTTGGCCCATCAGTTGATACTAAGATTCCTTGTTGTCGCAGTTCCTCTTTGAGATGCTTGGCGAGATTTTTAGCAGAGTGATATTTCCCATCTCCCATTTGTACACCAAGGAATAGCCCTTCACCCCGCACATCATTAATGATGGTGTATTTATGCGATAGGGTCTCGACCGCCTTTTTGAGAAAATGTCCTTTTTCCTTTGCCTTTTCTAGCAGTCCGTCCTCTTCGATGATCGAAAGCATTTCTTTGACTACTGCACAAGAGACAGGGTTGCCCCCAAAGGTGTTGAAGTATTCCATGCCATTGTCAAAGGCCTCTGCCACCTTCTCTGAGCATGCCACCACTGCAATGGGATGACCATTGCCAATGGGCTTACCAATGGTGACGATATCCGGATTTAAATCATAGAGCTGGAAAGCCCAATAATGACTGCCAACACGACCAAGCCCAGTCTGTACTTCATCTGCAATACAGACGCCATTGTTTTGATGTACTTGATGGTATATTTCTTGAATGAATTCTTGATTCAAAGGCACTTGGCCAGCACAGGACAAGATGCTTTCATGAATAAATGTTTGACCGATTGAATTACTCGTGCGGAATTTATTCTGTACGTGGTCTCTGGAAGTGTTCACTTCTAGAACTTGAACGTGCATTGGGAATCCAGCTCCGCCAGTTCGCTGATTTTTATAGCCGCTGACGTCAATCAAGGACTGAGTATGTCCGTGATAAGCCATTTCCAGACAAAGAGTCTTGAGTGAACCTGTGAAGCATCTTGCCATGCGTAGTGCGAGATCATTGGCCTCGCTACCGCTATTGACGAAGTAACATCGTGTAATATGATCAGGTAGCGTCTCAAGCAATCTGCGCGAAGCCGAATCTAGAAGATGATGGAGATATCGCGTATTGGTATTGAGCTTTTCTGCTTGTCTCTTAATGACATTGACAATCCGAGGATTTTCATGTCCTACGTGTGCCACATTGTTGACCAGATCAAGGTATGAGTGCCCTTTATGATCTATGAGAAACTCTCGACGACCGCGAAGCACGTATAATGGATCGGCATAACTGATGCTAAGATTTTTTCCTATATACTGCCCACGAAGTTGCAGTAATTGTTCTACGGAGTATTCTTCTTTTTCCGTTTCTTCTATTGGAAAAAATACGCATGGGTCGGGACAAATAGCTTTCCATAGTGCCTGATCTTCATGCGCACAAACTCCTGGAAAATTGTCTTTGTGATCTAGCATGTCCAAGATCAGCTGAAAGTGTAGATGAGGTACCCATCCGCCATTTACCGATCGAGCACCGAGCTGAGCAATTTTTTCTCCAGCCTTGATGTCATCTCCGATTTGACGAGATATACTCCTCGGATCAAGATGACCGTAGAGCAAGAAAAAGTTGTCCTGACCGACCTTGTGTTCTACGATAACTAGTCCTCCATAGTCTCCCTGGACCTGATGATCAGCGACACCATATATTCGCCCATCCAAGGGACTATATACCTCAGTACCTTCTCGGGTCCAGAGATCTAGTCCGAGATGGACGCTTCTATATTTTCTTCCAGACAGGCCTTCACTGACAAACTGCTCACTATCATAGATGCTTCTGATCTCACCATATCCACCAATGCCAGTTTTCTCACCCAATTCCTTTTTCAATTTATACTCAGCGAGATCTGATTGAAGGCTACCATTTTCATCTAGCAAATGAGAATCAATTCCGAGATGAATGGCTGAAAGATTCTCAAGCTTTTCATAAGGCAGAATGTTACCTTTTCGTGTCCGGCGAATGTGTTCTAAGATTCTTTTTTTTTGCGGAAGCGGAGAAAGGCCAGATGCTTCCCGAAAGCTGTAATATGCTAGTTTTGGTGAAATTGAATGCCACTTGAGCAATGCGTCTCTCGCTGGTATGTTACTGACCTGGAGATATTCGCGATCAGGATGATCTATTTTATTTTTAGCTGCATGACAGATTGTGGTGCAAAGCCGCATGGCAATAAGTCCATACAAGAGTTGCAATTCAAGCTCCGTAGCCTGTCTATAGTGAGTGTAGCTCTGGAGCATGTGTGACACGGCTGCTAGTGGATCCTCGCAGTGCATGATGGCATATGCCGCGGTTACCGCAAGCTCATGGATCAGACTGGTGTACATGAGATCACCAAAGTCTATGGCTCCAATAATCGGACAATCAATGGATGCAGGATCAATGAACACATTGTGATCATTGAGGTCTCCATGAATGAGCCCTTTTTCGCATTGTGTTAAGCTAGCTCTATGGCGATCTCTGAAGAGAGAGAAGTATGAGGAGATTATAAGCTGTAAATCAGGATCATCAATAAGCTCGACGAGCTCCTCATTTTGATCAAAGTGATCCAGATTCCACTGATCCTGGTTGGCTGCATTTTGTGCCGGTGCTTCTGGCATCTTGGTGGACATGATGCCCGCTAGCTCACCCCAATTTTTAAGCATGGACACAGTCCGTAAGTGAATATTTCCGAGGACCTCACCATCTACCCATTCGATGAGCCTGATGGCGACCATATGATCATGCAACATTGTCTCGATGATCAGCTTTCCATCTAGACTTGGGAGTATCTTAGGTATGTGATATGCTTGACACTTTTGTGCCATGATATTCTGTACTTCAGTCTCAAATCGCAGAGATTTCAGATCCTTGAAGACAGGTGCTATTTTGAGCAAAAACTTCTTACTTTCTTGTGTATCAGAGACTTGATAATTTTGATCATATTCTCCGCCGAGTCTGGTACATTTGGCCGAAAGGCCATAAAATCTCTCGAGCAATATCGAGACCTGCTCGTGTGTCACTGCTACTCCCATGTTTCTGACTTGAAATAAACCATGCCGCTAAATGCCGCAATGTCCGCAGTATCTGTAAATACTCTACATCTGTATTTCCCGATCTTGTGACTGCGATGTATCTCCTCACAATCACAATAGATGACATCACCGATCTGGCCGCTCTGATGTATGGAAATATCGCTCTGTATGCTGAGTGCATGCCGACCGTGGCCATTGCTTGCAAATGCGAGTGCGCTATCGGCCAATGAGAAGATGATGCCTCCGTGGACGATACCAAATCCATTGCACATATCCGGTCTGATCGTCATCTGCAATTTACAAGCACCTGACTCTGATTTAATGATTTGAATATGAAGCCATTGGGAAAAGGCATCTTTGGTCATCATCTTGCTTACAATATCTGATGCAGACATATTTTTACTCATTCTCGGTAAATATGCGCTAATTCATGGATTGAATGGCAGCAGGCCTGATGTGAAAAGCGTCTTGAAAGAAGAGTGTGTAGTTTTGAAATAAATTGAGAAATATGTTGCGACTAGGACTGATCATGTTGTGTGTTGTAGGACTCTGCGGGGCTTACGCCCAAAATACTCTTGGATTGCTGAGTTATGACGCGAGCAAGGCCTATGATGGCTATAATCTCATTTACCCGCACAATCAGCCCTCTGTATTTCTGCTGGACAACTGTGGTGAGATCGTGCATGAGTGGACAGATGAAGCCAACTTCGTGACAGGCAACTGGGCATACTTATTGGAGGATGGGCGACTGGTCAAGGCCAAGAGAGACATCACCTTTGCTGATGATCCTATCTGGGCCGGCGGTGGCGGTGAGACGATCGAGATTCGGGACTGGGATAATAATTTGGAGTGGTCCTTTACGCTGAATGACAGCACAGCGAGATTACACCATGACATCGAACCCATGCCCAATGGCAACATACTGGCAATCGTGTGGGAGTATCGATCGCGTGAGGAGGCTATCGAGGCTGGTCGAGATACAAGTTTGCTCGATACAGAGATCTGGCCAGATTATATCATCGAGATTGATCCATCGACCGATGAGGTCGTCTGGGAATGGCATGCCTGGGATCACCTGATCCAGGATTATGATAGCACCAAGAGCAATTATGGCACAGTCTCCGATCATCCAGAGTTGATCGATATCAACTTTGATGACAATAGCAATCCAGACTGGATGCATAGCAATGCGATAGACTATGACGCCACCAATGATCTCATCATGCTATCTGTACCTTTCTTTAATGAAGTCATGGTCATCGATCACAGTACGAGCACAGAAGAGGCTGCAGGACATACTGGTGGGAATAGTGGAGTAGGAGGTGATCTGATGTGGCGATGGGGTAACAATGCATCTTACAAGTCTCAAGATACGCTGCAGCAGTTATTTGGCCAGCACGATACCAGATGGATCGATGAGCCATGGATCAGTCCCGCTGATCCGAACTATGGCAAGGTGCTCGTATTCAATAATAATATCGAAGCGGATGCCTCCGAAGTGAATCTCATTGCCAATACCTATGATATGTACTCGAGTAGATTTGGCTTTGACGAAGATCGGTTTTTGCCTTTTGACTACGACAAAAGGATCCGACATCCAGAGCCCACCAAAATGTGGTCCACGGGCTTGTCTAGTGCTCAGTACCTGCCCAATGGCAATTACCTGATCTGTGTAGGTAGATTTGGATATCTCTTTGAGCTGACGCCAGATGACGAGGTAGTCTGGGAGTATATCACACCACTACGTCGAGGATTCGCCTTGGAACAAGGTGACACGACGCTTGAAATCAATAACAATCTGACCTTCCGTGCACAGCGATATCCAGTCGACTATGGAGCTTTTCAAGGTAGGGATTTAGAGGGTGGTGAGTGGATTGAGCTCAATCCAGATACGGCCTATTGTGATTTTTTGACCGCGACGGTCGAGTTGGGCAAAGACTTCCAGATCTCATTGAGCCCCAATCCTGCAGACAATGTCCTCACCATGGAGTGGGAGGCTGGCAAGTACGTGACGATCGAGGTTCTTGATATACATGGCCGGCAGATGGTGACGCCGATGAAACTATCTGGCGGGAGATATTACCAAGACGTCTCTCTATGGCAGGACGGCTTATATTTCGTCAGGCTCAATGATGTGAAGACTGTGAAGTGCTTGATTCAGCACTAGTTACTCTGTACGCAGTGTCTCGACGTATTTGGCGACGGACTTGATCTGATCTTTGGTCAGTACATCTTTGAATGGTGTCATGGTCTTTCGACCATTGGTGATGACTGTGATGCGCTCTTTCAGCGACAATTCACTTTTCGTGAGATCATGCGCACCACTGGCACCCATATCACCCTTGATTCCATGACAGACGACACAGTTGAGCTTGTAGATGCGCTTGGCCTCCGCATTAGCATCTGACTTTTTGCTAGTCTTGGCAGGAGTCGCTTTCGCTTCGGTCTTTGCCTTCTTCCGATCAGCGGGAGATGACATAGGTTTTTCTTCTTTCTGACATGCAGCTACAGCGAAGAGTAGGCAAGCAAATACGATGAGTTTTTTCATAGCCGTCTGTTCTATGCGAATAAAGTTATAGGATTTCGACCTTTGTGCTGAGCAGGTAGGCACATGATGATGGAAGGATGGCTTCAGGACATAGATCTCGCACCATGGCAATGGGGACTGTATCTCATCAGTGCTCTTATCATCGGTATTGCCAAAGGAGGCGTCAAGGGACTCGGTTCTCTCAGCATACCGCTTATGGCTTTGGCATTCGGTGGCAAAGCCAGTACTGGACTGGTACTGCCGATGCTGCTCATCGGAGATGTCTTTGCTGTGCCTTATTACAGCCGATATGCTGACTGGTCACAGCTGCTGAGATTGCTACCCTGGATCGTCGCTGGCGTCTTGCTCGGCACTTGGCTAGGGGATTCTATCGATGAACAGAGCTTTAGACTCGTATTGGCAGTCATTGTGGTCTTTTGCGTCTTGATGTTGCTCTATGGTGAGTTCGTGGGCTTCAAGAAGGTCCCGGACAATTGGGTCTTCGCGGGTAGCATGGGACTAGGTGCTGGATTTACGACCATGGTAGGCAATCTAGCTGGTGCTTTTGTGAACCTCTACTTCCTCAGTCTTAGGGTTCCCAAATTGCAATTTATAGGCACGGTCGCATGGCTGTTTTTGATCGTCAATTGTATCAAGTTGCCGCTTCATGCCCTGGTCTGGGAGACGATCGATAGAGAGACGCTTACGCTAAATGTGCTGGCGGCGCCTGCGATTATTCTTGGCTTTTTTGTCGGTGTCAGACTTGTCAAGTATCTCGGAGAATCGGGCTATCGGAAGGTGATTATTGTGCTGACTGGATTGGCTGCTGTCTTGCTGTTTTTTCGATAAAAATTGAGCTTGGGAATTATTGACTACATGTAGGGAACTATGGTCTAGTAGATGGTGATAGAGTAGGTTCACCTTTGTGAGTGTAATCATTAATCATTCAATCAATCATTTATCATGAAAAAGTTTTCAATCATATTTTTTGCATCTCTCTTGAGTCTTGGACTCACTACTGGTCTTCTCGCACAAGTGACTACAATTTCTCTAGAGCAAACACCTGGTGTGTTCACTACGACAAGTCTTGATTTACCAGCTGGAGAGTACCAGTTCAATATTGCCAACAATGGTGTCGATAAGGAGCTAGGATTTGTGCTTACGCCAAAAGGAAAGTCAGATCAAGCCAGCCATATCCAGGAGGCATACGTGAAGAAGACTGTTGCCAACGGAGAGAGCTCTCTCACAGGTGTCGTCAAGCTCGCGCCTGGAGAATATGAGTACTTCTGTCCGCTTAATCCTACAGAGAGATATCCACTGACTGTCCGCGAGGACATCCAGAAAGTATCTCTGGAGCAGGTGCCAGGAAAATTTACCCAAGAGTCCCTAATGCTCAAGAGCGGTAAATATGTCTTTGAGATCAGCAATGAGGGTGTTGATAAGGACCTTGGCTTTGTCATCGCACCCAAGGGGATGACTGATCAAGCCAATCACATCCCTGAAGCATATGTCAAGTCACTAGTGAGCAACGGATCGAGCTCATTGACTGGAGTAGTAAATCTCCAGCCAGGAGAATACGTGTACTTCTGCCCGCTCAATCCGACCGAGCTGCATGAGCTTACAGTCAAATAAGAATTTTTAAATCTGAGTAGTGTGGTCCTTGTGAGAAAATCATGAGGACCATTTTTTTTAGAGGGGAAATCAGATGATCTTATCACTGATCTAGCCATGCTTTAAAATCTGCAACGCGATCTCTTGCGACGATTACATCTTGCTCATAAACTGGCTTCAGCTTTAGCTTGAGGCGACTGTTGAAGTGCTTATGGATTTCAGCAATTGCCTTGATATTTACACAAAATTTGCGATTGATCCGGAAGAACTCTTTCGTATCTAATTGATCGCCTAGGATGTCTATGCTGTCATCGATGGACCAGCGCTTGCCATCCAGTGTCTTGATAAAACTGTAGCCATCCTCTGAGAAGAAGTAGGCAATTTGATCAGTGTTGACATGATGCAACTGTTGCCCTAGCTTGACCAAGAATCGTCGTCTGTAGTTGACTGTATTTTTTTGGATCAATTGCTCGAGTAGTGGCGCAATACTTTGGGTGCCTTGCAGAGAAATCACTCTCGATACTGCTTCCTCGAGCTGCTGCTGATCTACTGGCTTAAGCAGATAGTCAATAGCGTTGACACGAAATGCTTTTACAGCAAAATGATCAAAGGCCGTCGTAAAGATGATTTTACTATTGATCGATATCTTATCAAATATGCTAAAACTCAATCCATCAGCGAGCTGGATGTCAAGAAAAACCAAGTCTGGGTGTTGGTGATTACGAAACCAAGAGACGCTGTCTTCAACGCTATCTACAACGTCCAAGACTTCGATATCTGAATCTAGCTCGTCGAGAAGCATTTTTAGACGACGAGCAGCTGGTTTTTCATCCTCAATGATCAGCACTTTCATATTGATGGATTTCTAGTACGGGAATGCTGACACTGAAGTACTTCTCAGAGACAGTGACATCGATATCTCTACCGGATACGATTTTGTAGCGAGACCGGATATTTTCTAAGCCGGTACCCGTGGAGCTACTCACATTTTGTTTTTTCTGAAGATTGTTTTTGACATGTATTTTATCATTTGATGACCGAAAATCAATGTGAAGTGGATGTCTTGTAGAGATGATATTGTGCTTGATGGCGTTTTCTAACAAGAGCTGCAGGGAAAGCGGTACGATGTAATGATCGTGATGTGCGGGATCGATATCGATGGACACTTGGATATTGTCGCCAAATCTTATCCTGTACATGAAGACATATGCCTTGATGCACTCAAGCTCTTCCTTGAGCGTAATGAGTTTTTTGTTTTTTATTTCTAAGATGTAGCGATAGGCCTTACTCAGTTCTTCAGTATAGCGGACCGCTTGCTTGGGCTCATCAGGGATGATACTGGCCAGAGTATTGAGACTGTTGAATAGGAAGTGTGGACTGACTTGATTTTTGAGTGTCTCGAGCTGAGACTGTATGTTTTCTCTTTTGAGTTGTTCCTGGGCGATGAGTGACTTTTTGAGTCTCAGAAATAAGAATTGCCCCATATAAATACCCATGACAGCCACGCAGATGATGGTAGAAACAGAAATTGATTTAAAGTAGTGCTTTGGCATGATTTCTCGGTCAGTGAAGAGCTGTTCAATAAGATTTCCACTGACAGAAACAATAATCACTGTGAGCAGTACGCCGCTGGAAAGCACTGTGATGAATTTCTTGATTTGCTCTGGAATCGAATATGTCTTCAGGCAAAAGATCATAATCTCCCTACAGACAAACCATATGATCATCACGTAGAAAACAGAGATCGATACGCCATTCCAATAGCTGCCCCCCTCAACCATATGTATATCCGAATAGAAAATCAATGGTATAAGGAAAGTTAGGACAGCGATGCCAAGCCACTTAAACTTCGCATCGCTGAAACCCAGTAAATCTTTGACCCTTGAAGACATATTACGTGTGCTAAAATAGGATTTGATACCTTACATCAGGGAAAAATCCTCTTTGGAAGCTAGTTTCAAGCTCTCCAGTCCGATTATTGAAGTCTGTGAGGAAATTATTTTGACGATTGGTAATATTCTGAAAATCTACAAAGAAGGTCTGTGTGAACTTCGGACTATTTCGGCGAAAGCCAATTTTGAGATCTGCTCGGAAGTAGGGGTCATACTTCTCTTCGAAACTGAGCTCCTCGATTTCTATAGCTCGTTTGGCTATTCTTGATGCCTCTACATCGATCGGCGTGTATCTTCTGCCACCAGCAAACGTGAGTTTGCCGTCCAGTGTCAAGGTCATTTTTTCGCTCAGCGGAAACTCCTTGCCCGCAAGTGCATTGATGACATAGTTGCTATTGAATAGAGTATTTCTCCACACACCATCACTGCCTTGGTATTCACTATTGAAGAGTGAGATAGTGCTGAGATAGTAAAAGTTGTTGCTGAAAAATTTCTCGAGAGTGAGCTCCAGGCCATAGTTTCTTCCAATTCCCTCATTGACGAGCCCGACACGCGTGGGAAGTACAAAGTCTGCGCCAGTATTGATCATTGAGAAAGTAGAGCTCACTTCATCCACGGCTATGTCATACAGGTGCTGATAGTACGTCTCTACTTTGAGCCTGAGATTACTGTTGAAGCCGTGGTCCCAGGAAATCGCATTGTGCAGTGATTTGAACATTTCGAGATTCTGATTGGGGAAAACCTCCTGCCCGAGATCGTTCGTGCGGTTTTGGAAGTAAATATTGGTGGGCTGCATCTGGCTATGGATGCCAGAGCCAAAGCTCAAACTGTTTTTGGCGTCAAGATCCCATCTCAGTCCTATGCGAGGATCGATGGCGCTGGTATTGTTCCAGTGCAGTTGCTGGGCAGATATCCCAGTGTTGAGAGTAATTGCATCGGAGAATTTATGTTGCCACTGTACATACTCTCGGGTAAAATGTAGTTGCCCATCAAAAGCAAATCCTGCTTGTAGTGGCATAGGTGCTATCGTGACGCTATCAGCAGCATCAAAATTGTGGATGTCATAAATGATGCCTAGAGTAATGCGATTTTTCGCATTGAGCTTGCGGTTAAACTTGGTATTGACAGAGAAGCGCTCTTGATTTACAGAACTCCAAAAGACGCGCTCTCTGCCCATACCGTCTACGCTTATCGTATCAGTGAAGCCGTCAGTCCTCAAGTTGCTATACGCTAAGTGTACCTTGGAGTAGGTCTTGTCATTAAAGAAATAGGTGTGAGATATGCCTCCGAAGCTTGTGGCTGACTCAAATTCTGCGTATTCATTGTCTCCAGAAAATAAGTTGGTGTTTTCCTCATCTTCCTCTGGCTCAAAAGTGATGTCACTATTCCCCGTGACACCCCAAAAAGTAAATCTTCCGGCTTTTTCAGTCGGTACATTGATCTTGAAAGTCAAATCCTGATAATCTGGGACCGCACTGCCCAAGCCGAGATCCAAGCCGAGAGCATCAAAAACAGCCAAAGTAGAGTAGCGGTAGTTCGCCAAGAACGAAGCGTTTTTGCCGAAAGGCAATGGACCCTCAGCCCCAAGCTCAAATCCGTTGAATCCAATCTGGCCCAAAAATTCAAACTTGTCATAGTTGCCGTTTCTCAATTGAAGATCGAATACGCCGGAAGTGGCATTTCCATATTCTGCCGGAAATGCTGAGCTGAGAAAATCACTATTCTTGAGATTGTTGATATTGAGCATTGACACTGGTCCGCCAGTCGTCCCGATGGTGCTGAAGTGATTGGGCGAAGGAATATCCACGCCTTCCATTCTCCATAAGACACCGGTCGGACTGTTTCCTCGGATAATGATGTCATTTCTATCATCACTGGCGCCACTGACTCCCGCATAGTTCTGAGCCATTCTTGCCGGATCTGCGATTGTGCCTGAAAATCTGCTCATTTCTTCCACAGACATTGTTCTTGTACTTACAGTCGCCATCTCATTGATCGTACGACTTGGATCTTGATCCGCACTGATGACGATCTCCGAGAGCTCGTTGAGTTTTTCTGCCATGCTAATGCTGAGATTCACTTCTTTGGCCGAATTGACTAGAATATTGGGCAAGACGACCTCGCCATATCCGATATAGGTGAACAGCAGTGTATGTCGACCTACAGGAATATTTTCCAATTGAAAATTCCCATCCAGATCTGTGGTCGTTCCGAGGAGCAAATCATCTTCGACCAAGCTGACGTTGACCCCGATCAGAGGCACTTCAGATTCCTGATCGATGACAGTTCCTTTGATGGTTTGTGTCAGTGAAGATTGCTGCGCTATGGCTGTGATCGTCATGGCTAGCAGACTTAAGAGCAATGCAATTCTCGTCTTCATGTGTTTTATTTATTTGGATTTGATTGTAAATCTTGGGCAAGATCTTTTGAGGTGGTAGGCTTTTCTGGTGAATTGTTGATATTACTAGTTGATTCGTCATCTGCTATAATAGACGGAGGTGAAGAGACTTAGGCTTGGAGATTTATCGACCTTTGTGCCATGAACGCGATCCTAGAATCGAATCCCATACTCTTACTCTTTATTGTAGCCTCTCTGGGCTACTTGATTGGGAGCATCAAGATCCGTGGTGGGAGCCTCGGTGTGGCTGCGGTGCTCTTCACCGGCTTGGCGTTTGGTGCACTCAATCCGGCCTACACGATACCAGATATCATTTTCCTGCTTGGCTTATCCATCTTTGTCTATTCCATAGGACTGAGGTCTGGACCTGCGTTTTTCAATTCCTACAAGAAAAATGGAGTCAGAGACTTCATTTTTATCATCTCTATGCTTGTGCTCACAGGTCTGATCGCTACCGCTATTTTCTTCATCTGTGATCTATCGGCCGCCAATATTGCTGGTATGTATGCTGGTAGCAGTACCAATACGGCTGCAATGGCTGGTGTGATCGAGTCTCTCAGTACAAGCAATCTCAGTGGTGCAGGAGACCTGATCTCAGATGTCGCTCTCGGATATACCTACTCATATCCTATGGGTGTTATGGCCGCGATCATCATGATTATCGTGATGGAGAAAGTCTTCAAGATCGACTATGACGCTGAGAAGAAGGCACTTGCCAGTGACTACCCGATAGGTACTGATCTTACAAGTCGTACCCTGGAAATTACCAAGGACTCAGCGCTAGGAGCAAGCTTGAGAGACCTACAGAAAAAACACAAATGGAATGTCAACTTTGGTCGATATCTGCCGCTTAATGGCAAACCAGCTCTATCGCACTGGGATCTTCACTTCAGGAAAGGTGATCAGATTATGGTGGTCGGGAGCAATGACGAGATCGAGGCCGTCGAGAGCGTCTTGGGCCAGATCATTAAGTCTCCATTGGCCTATGATCGACAAGACTTTGATGTCCGTCGCATCTTTGTCTCCAATGCGCATCTTGCTGGGCGCACACTTGCTTCTCTCAATCTGAGTGAGAAGTTTTCTGCCGTGATTACTCGTATCCGTAGAGGTGACACAGACCTCCTAGCTCGACCCAATATGGTCCTTGAGCTCGGAGATAGAATCCGATTTATTGCAAGTCGCAAGGATCTCAAAGCTCTCTCTTCCTACTTCGGTGATAGTTACTATCAATCTAGCAAAGTCAATCTTTTTTCTTTCGGTCTTGGGATCGGACTCGGACTATTGATAGGAGCGATTCCGATTCCTCTTGGCGGCGAATTTAGCTTCAAATTTGGCTTCGCAGGCGGTCCACTGATCGTTGGGTTATTGCTAGGCACGCTGAGGCGTACGGGCCCGATCGTCTGGACTTTGCCTTACGGTGCAAATGTCACTTTGGAGCAGATAGGACTGATTTTTTTGCTCTCTGCAGTTGGGGTCAAGAGTGGAAACGCATTTGTAGAGAGTATTACTTCGAGTGGTCTCGAAATCTTTATTGGTGGTGCAGTTGTGAGCCTTGCCACAGCCTTTTTTACACTTCTCGTTGGTTACAAGTTATTGAAGATTCCATTTTCATTTCTCATGGGCATGGTGAGCAATCAGCCTGCGATCTTGGATTTTGCCCGCAATCGTGCCAAGAGTAGAGTAGTTGATTATGGATTTACCATGGTTTTTCCGATTGCGCTGATCATGAAGATTATCATTGCACAGGTGCTCTTTTTGGTCCTTAGCAGTCTGTGAGCCTTATCTTCACGTATAGATCAACGATGGTCAGATGAAGTATTTCCATGTCTTTCTTGCATTATTGATGAGCCTCTCTTGTGATGTGTCACAAGGAAAGAAGCAAGGGAGCAAGATCCTTATCTTTAGTAAGACTACTGGCTATCGACATGACTGTATTGAGCACGCTTCCGCGAAAATAGCACGGAGCCTAAAAATCAATGGTTTTGAATCTGAGCATACAGAGGATTCCGAGCTCTTTCGACTTGATTATTTGCGACAGTTTGATGCTGTGATATTTCTATGCACTACAGGTGACGTATTTTCAGATACGGAGCAGGAGGCTTTCAAGAAATATATACAGTCTGGCGGCGGCTTTGCCGGTATTCATAGTGCGACCGATACAGAGTACGATTGGCCATGGTACAATGGTCTAGTCGGAGCGTATTTTGCGGATCATCCTCCGGGATTGCATGAGGCAAGTCTCGATCAGATTGATCCTGACCACGTATCCACAGCTCATCTCAGTGATCCTTGGGTGAGGACTGATGAGTGGTACAATTTCAGATCATTTGCCCCTGAGCTCAATGTACTGATCAATCTCGATGAGAGTACTTATCAAGGAGGCACCATGGGAATAAATCATCCTATCGCCTGGTACAAGGAGTATGACGGCGGCAAGTCATGGTACACAGGTATGGGCCACACCAGGGAGAGTTATGACGATGAGGATTTTATGCGACACATTATAGGAGGTGTCAAGTATGTTACCCAGTGATAATCCATGAACAAATGAGGACCACTACCATTGTAGTGCCTAGTAAATACACAATCACACACAATTCAACTATGAAACACGTAAAATTTCTTTTTGGCTTGGCTATTGCGCTGAGCCTAGTCGCATGTAACAAAGCGGAAAACAAGGTAGAAACTGGTGAAGCTCAAGAAGCTGCGACTGCCTCTTCTGCCTCCACGGCCATCAATGTAGATGCTGCCAACAGTGTTATTCACTGGACAGGGTCAAAACTTACAGGCAAGCACACTGGCACACTGAAGCTCAGCGATGGTGTACTGTCTGTGAAGGATGGGAATATCGTTGCTGGTAAGTTCGTCATTGATATGTCCTCACTCACTGTGACTGACCTTACTGGAGATGGCAAGTCTGATCTAGAAGGTCACTTGATGAATGCTGATTTTTTCAATGTAGAGGCATTTCCCAAGGCCACTTTTGAAATCGTAGATAGCCGCAAGGTGGAAAATTCTGAGAGCGGAATCACTCACCAGATTACAGGGAATCTTACCATGCTAGACAAGACCAAAAGCGTGACGATCCCAGCTACGGTATCCACGGATGGCGGATTCAGTGCCAAAACTCCAGAATTCTCGATAGACCGCACGGAGTGGGGTATCCAGTATGGTTCTGGTAAGTTTGGTGCTCTCAAGGACAAAGCGATCAGCGACGATATGCAACTAAGAATAGAGCTGACTGGCGCGTAAGATAAGCCACAAAAGAAACATTTCTAGGAGGCAGAGTCAATTGTGATTCTGCCTTTTTTTATTTTCGGTTCTCCACAAAGTGCAAAAATTTTGATATGGCAAAAGTCACAGGTATAGGAGGCATCTTTTTTAAGTGCAAGGACCCAGATGCGACACGCGATTGGTATAGAGATCATCTTGGCCTCAAGACCAATGATTATGGATCGCTTTTCGAGTTTCGACAAGGAGCACGTCCGGATAAGATTGGCTATCTCCAGTGGAGTACTTTCAAAGAAGATACAAGATACTTTGATCCGTCTCAGAAGGAGTTTATGATCAACTACAGAGTTGATGATATCGAAGGGCTCGTTGAGCAACTCCGAGAATCAGGCGTGACGATCGTCGATGAGATCGAGAGCTATGACTACGGCAAGTTTGTCCACATCTTGGACAATGAAGGGAACAAAATAGAGCTGTGGGAGCCTGTGGACCAAGTCTTCATTGATATGCCAGATCAGGAGACTACCAAGTAGACTATCTCAGCAAGGTCAGATCTCCTTGTCCCTGCTGTATGACGACATCCCCTACGCGGATCTCATAGTAGTAGACATAAACCGCGGTCTGCGCTAGATCAGTTTTGATCACACCATTCCAGCCATATTCTGGACGATTGATCGGGGCGCTCTCGTGTTCAAATACTAGACTACCCCAGCGATCATAGATTTGAAGATCTGAGACATAATTTCCATCCTCTGGACCTTGGATGAAAAAGCGATCGTTGACACCATCCTCATTGCTCGGAGTAAATACATTGGCGACAAAAAACCTTGGTCGGCTCACTTTCACAATGACTTGAATATCGTCTGTACAGCCGTTGCTATCGACCACTTCTAGTGTGTAAAGACCTTGGTCGGCATCGGTAAAGAAGAATGTCAAACATGTGTCACAGCTACTCGGAGATGGAGACCATCTTATGGTCTCATAAAGATTGCTCACAGAGTATATTACTTCCAGGCTATCGCCTAGATCTAGATTGACCTCTGTCGGGCCATCCACAGAAATATCCGCAGTTTCCAAGATCGAAAAATCTCTGATCAGCATGCAGCCAAGTTCGTCTTCGATGATCAAGCGATACTCTCCACCGACAAGACTGTCAAAGCTGCCAGCTGAGCCTTGTAGATCTGTACCTTCTATGCTGAAGTCATAAGAAGGATTGCCACCTATGACATCGATCACCCTGATCTGTCCGAGTTCATCGCCGCATAGGGCGTCTGTGATCTCCAGTATGACACCCTGTATGGCATCGCCTGATGATACGAGTTCATGCTCACCAGTTGTACTACATCCATTACTCAGATCCGTGATGATCAGGCGATAGATGCCTGCCTCACTGGCAATGGGTGAGGCTTCCATACTGCTATATTGATTAGGTCCAGACCACAGATACTCAATCTCTTGTGCTCCTGTCTCGGTTATTAATATGACTTCGGTTGCGGCGCAGCCAAGACTATCTGAGCTGATGACTAAGCTAGGTGAAAGTGTATCAGCTGCTACAGTCACAGAGGTTTCTAGATCACAACCAGAGCTTGGATCGCTCACGACCACATTGTACGTACCTGCTTCATCTGTCTCTATGGTGCTGCCTTGTCTGATCACATCATTTTCGCTGATCCAGCTAATCTCCCAGTCCGGACTCGCTCCTTCTGCAGTAAGTTCTGCGATGGGCATCGAGCAGCTGATAGTATCAGTGATCAAGCGCACCATAGGAATGTCCTCATCTGCTTCTACATTGAGGATTGCTTGAGCGTCACATCCATTCGCCAAGGCCGCAATGATGCGATATTCTCCTGGTAGGCTGGCCCATGGCTGTAGTTCATCAGTATTAAACCCCGCGGGCCCTATCCACATGAGCAAAGCATCACCTGGTTGAACCTCAGCCAATAGCCGGACGGAATCAGTCTCACATGTGAGAGTGTCGATTCTGCCCAGGGTGATGACAGGGTGCAAAGTATCTACGAGTAAGTCTACAGAGTCTATTGCCGTGCAGCCATTGGACGGATCAGTATAGCTCACGTAGTATCTACCTGACTCATCCGAGCTCGTCATCGCTTCGTCACTCATGAAGCCTTGCAGATTTATCCATTGGATATCAGCCAGGTCGTCGATGTCTCCGCTCACAGACATTTCGCCGAAAGGCGTCCTACAATCAATGATCCCTACACTAGTCTCGATGACGGGCGTATCTCGTTCGGATTCCATGAAGATCTCATATTCCTGTAGGCAGCCATTGGGAGCGCTGACGCGCAAATGATACACACCACTATCTACTACGAAGATGTTTTGAGCCATGGATGTGAATCCGTCTGGCCAAGTCCATAAATATTCGTAGCCATCGATGTCAGTGACGGCTCTGATGCCTGCAATATCAGCAAAGCACGTAAGCGTATCAGCTTCAATTATCACTTGCGGAATATCTTGATCCGCGATCACCTCTATAGAGTCCAATCGCATACATCCATTGGCTCCAGTGGCAGTTACAAAGTAGACTCCTGCCTGAAAAATGTATGGTTCTTGCTCCATGCTACTGTAGCCACCAGGTCCTGTCCAGTCCCACTCATTAGCATTACTGATCGATGAGATTTGTAGGCTGTCATCCTCACATCGGAGAGTGTCCACACTCAGTGACAGGGAAGGAGTCATTGTATCTATTTCCACCACGACGCTGGTGTCATAGCGACAGCCATTGGACGCCATGATGCGCAACATATATCTGCCAGCTGCACTCACTACAGGCTCTCCGGACGTGGAGATATACCCATCTGGACCCGTCCATGTGTAGCTCTGGTCTGAGTATATCGTATCAGCTAGTAGGACGGTTTCACTTATCCTGCAGCTCAAGGTGTCTGGCAAAGCATACAAAGTCTCACTGACACTTGTATCTACTTCCACTTGGATCGATGATACGGCTGTACAGCCATTGGGCGCAGTGATGGTGAGATCATAGTCACCTCCAACAATATAGATGGGTTCTGCACGGGTAGAATCAAAGTCATCAGGTCCATCCCATTGATAGCTCGCACCTGGAATGAGTGTATCAAGTCTAAATCGCCCTGCCGCAAATAAGCAAGTCAGTGTATCTGCAGCGATTGACACGCTAGGGACATCACTATCCTGGAAGATCATGACACTATCTGTAGATCTGCATCCATTGCCATCCATGATCTCGACATAGTAGATTCCTGCTTCGGTGACTTGAGCCACATCATCCATAGAGATGACATTGTCCATACTGTCGGTCCATACGTAGGACCAGAATGGATCTCCATCATGTCCGATGATCAACGCGGGATTGTTGCAAGCTAGAGTGTCTTCTTGTAGTTCTATCACTGGTAAGCCAACCTCCGTGATTTCTACAAAGAGTATATCAGTACATCCCGCTTCTGACTCGAGTCTCACCCAGTAGATTCCCGGCTCCGATACAATGCTCGATCTGGCATTGATCTGTAGCTCTGCATCTGATTCTGTGTCATACCATTCGATACTCGAGATGACATTCCCATTGTCATCGAAGTATTGAATATCACTGAGATCCATCGAGTCTCCAGCACAGAGTGGGGCAGGAGGGCTGGGCAAGTACTGGCCATTGATATTGCCGAAGGTCACCGTCGCTGAAATTACACTGACGCAGCCTTGGGCTGATGTGACGCGGATCCAAATAGTCTGCGACTCTATGATGCGAAAACTGAGAAATCTGTTGATGTCATCGATTGCATTTTGCTCAGTCTCATAATACCTGATATCTTCTGTGCCATCTAGCCCATTGATGATGATCTCATCGATGAAAAACTCGTCTTCACATACTAGGGGCGGATCATCAGCCATGACGTCTGGCAATGGGTGGACTGTGACGTCTATGCAGACAGGATCACTCTGTTCACAGGTCATCGTAGAGGCACATATCTGTCCTGATTGGTTGCCAAAATCTACAAAAATGCTACTGTCAGATGCCGTGAAACTCGATCCCGGTGGTACAGTCCAGACCAGATCTTGCCCCATTGCGCTCACGGTGTAGAGCACATCTTGATCTCCTGCACAGACATCTGGGTCACTTAGCACGAATACTGGTGGCTCCGGTGGAGCTATTGGCAGCCCAGGACAGACGGTCTGCTCATTAAATGCGCCACCAGTACTACCTGTGAAACCTAAAAAAAACTCTGTATTTCCGAGATATCCTTCAAAATCAAAATTGCCAGTCAACTCCACATCGCCATCTATGCTCAGACTAAAATCCATGCTGACCGGATCCCAAGTGAACTCGATTTCATGGAAGTCTCCATCTTCTAGATTATCAAATGGGAAGCTGCCAATACACTCTGGACCAAACTCCATATCACTGATATCATCATTGATCCACATGCCCACGTGATCTTGACACAAGCCGGGATCATCCTCGGCAGCACCATTAGACCAAGTGTCAAATTCAAACACGATTGCATTATCCAGTCCGACTGCTCCCAATCCGGCTCCAGACTGACCGCACTGATCTGGGATTGTTGAGAAGACCATTGTCATGCCATCAGCACCATTGTTGTTGATGTCGCCAAAGTTCATGGTGTAACTGAGATCGATGCCATCGTTGAGATCTCGCGCCGTATGATCCCAGACGCATCCGATCTGCCCACCAGCTTCTTGGGTGATTCGGAAGCAAGTGTCACATTCAATGATCTGCTGAGTAGCCTGTGCGACTGTCTGCCAGTCACCCATGATCAGGGCTGTTGGTCTTTCATCTGGTCTTGATGTCGGCTCAGAGCTGGCATAGACTGCATTACCCAATAAAGCAATAAACAAGATCAAGATGCTGATTACTCTCATCATATTATTGACTGTATACACCTATTGGACTCTCAAAGATGTACGAGGTCTCGAATATAGACATCTCTTCTCAAGCTCAGTGCATTTGATACTCTGTCAGGAAGACGTGGCAGTAGCTGATCATCCCTTGGAGAGCCATAGCGGCACCCAATTGTAGTAGTGCATGTAAGTTGATGCACAAGGCCGCGATCATGATGGCCACTCCGGTCAGAAAAAGCGCACCACCAGAAGTCTTCCACTTGAGGATAGCGTCAAGCTTATTTCCGTCCACTATTAGCTGTCGATGAATACGCAAGTACGCAAATGTCCCCAACTGCAGAAATGCAAGACTGTAGGCAAATACGCGATAGTGCGTGGGAAAGACCTTTAGGATCAATGCAATGACACCCAGGCACACCGCACCCAGGCCAAATCCTGTGAGAGCCCTGAAGAGTTGCTTGAGCCGAGTTTCTCTCAAGCTCATTTTTGATCAAGCAGATTGTCAAGAAAGCTTTCATCTGTCATCTCTGGGATTGTGATTGTCAGATGAGGATCCAGAGACATTGCGTGCTTTGCAGTCGTCACAGCATGTGGATTTCTGGCCCAGCTGCGTCGTGCGATCCCATTGTTCACATCCCATGACAACATCATTTTGATATTTTGATCTGCTTGCTCAGTTCCGTCGATACACATTCCAAAACCGCCATTAATGACTTCGCCCCAGCCGACACCGCCGCCATTGTGTAGGCTTACCCACGTCGCCCCTCTGAAGCTATCACCGATGACATTGTGTACTGCCATATCCGCGGTATAGCGCGAACCATCATAGATGTTGGCAGTCTCTCTGTAGGGGCTATCAGTGCCAGAGACATCGTGATGATCTCGTCCCAAGACAATGGGAGCACTGATGCGCCCAGATCTAATTGCCGCATTCATGGCCAGAGCGATTTCTACACGCCCGACGGCATCGGCATAGAGTATCCTGCTTTTTGACCCTACGATCGGAATATCTATCCTGGCGTTTTGAATCCACTTGATATTATCTCTGAGCTGCGGCTTGATCTCTTCGTCAGCGATCTCATACAAGCCGAGCAGAACCTCCTCTGCGATTTTGTCAGTCTCATATAGATCTTTTTCGGTGCCTGAGCAGCATACCCATCGATAGGGACCAAATCCATAGTCAAAGCAGAGTGGACCCATGATATCCTCGACATAGCTGGGATATTTAAACTCCTTGCCGCGAACCTTCCAGATATCTGCTTCTGCTTCCCCTGCCTCCTTGAGAAATGCATTGCCATAATCCCAGAAGTACATACCCCTCGCGCTCAATGTATTAATCGCATTGACATGCCTTCTTAGAGTGGCTCGGACCTCGGAGAGGAATTTTTCTTTATCAGTCGAGAGCAAGCTTGCCGCCTCTTCAAAACTATAACCAATAGGGCAGTAGCCTAGATCATCGATATTGTGCAAGCTAGTCTGATCCGATCCGAGGTGGACTTCAATATTTCTTTCGGCAAGAGCCTCCCAGAGAGCTACAATATTCCCTTGATAAATGAGTGTGATGGCTTCCTCTTTGCTCATCGCATCTTGTGCTCTGGAGATCAAAGTTTCTGCATCCGTATATACATTGGCCCTCACGATGTATCCATCTGTGACGCGCTGGTCCACAGCATCAGGATCAATTTCGCCAATGATGGTCACTGCACCAGTGATGACTCCAGCTAGGGCTTGTGCGCCTGACATGCCTCCGAGTCCAGATGTGACGAATAGTTTACCTCTGAGATCTTCCTTGGTTGAGTCCAGCATGCGGCCAGCATTGAGCAATGTGATGGTGGTACCATGCACGATGCCTTGAGGTCCTATGTACATGTATGATCCAGCAGTCATCTGACCATACTGTGTCACACCGAGCGCGTTGTAGTAATTCCAGTCACGCTTGCTGGAGTGATTGGGGATCATCATACCATTGGTGACGACAACTCTCGGAGCTTTGGGGTGAGAAGGAAACAATCCGAGAGGATGACCAGAGTACATCACGAGGGTCTGGTACTCGGTCATCTGACTCAGATATTTCATGCACAGCAGGTATTGTGCCCAGTTTTGAAACACTGCTCCATTGCCTCCGTATGTAATCAGCTCATGTGGATGCTTTGCTACCACAGGATCCAAGTTGTTTTGTATCATCAGCATGATACTGGCAGCAGCGGCGCACTGTGCTGGATATTCGTCGATGGGTCTAGCGTGCATGGCATACCTAGGTCGAAACCGATACATGTATATGCGTCCATAGGATCTTAGTTCCTGTAGAAACTCTCTAGCCAATATATTGTGCCATTCTTGAGGAAAATATCTCAAAGCATTTTGGAGCGCTAGTTTTTCATCCTCCTTATCAAATACACCTTGGAGATTTCTTTTGGGCGCATGACTTACTGACTCATCACGAGGACAAGGCTGAGGTAACTGCTCTGGAATTCCTTGTGAGATGGCTTCGCGGAAGCTGATTTCAACTGTCGTTGTACTCATGTACTTGGGCATTTGGCCTTGACCAAAGGTCGTACTTTTGATTGCGATGAAGGGACGAATATTGATCACCGGCGCTAGCGGTTTTGTGGGAAGTCATCTGGTGGACCATGCGGTCAGCAGAGGACTCGAAGTATATGCAGGGGTACGCGCTACGAGCAGCAAAAAGTACCTCCAGCATGAAGGATTGAAATTTTTTGAGCTTGACTTTTCTAAGAAGGAAAAGCTCTTGGACGATCTCAAGGCTTTCGCCCAAAAAACTGGAGGATTTGACTATGTGATCCAAAATGCAGGAGTCACGCGCCCCAAAAAGATCGAGGAATTTCATCAAGGAAATGTCGAGTATACAGAATGGCTCGCTAAGTGTACTGTGGAAACTCAGCCTTCTTTCAAAAAATTCGTTTTTATGAGTAGTATGGGCGCCATTGGACCCTTGCAGTCATACGACGATCCACCGCTGGATGAAAAGTCGCCCTATCGCCCCCTGACACCATATGGCAAAAGCAAAGCAGAGGCAGAAAGAAGATTGAAGGCCATGCCCAACTTGCCATATGTGATACTCAGACCTACAGGAGTTTTTGGGCCTCGCGACAAAAACTTTGGCAAGATCCTTTGGAGTATATCCAAGGGTATTGATGTAAGGATTGCCTCTGACCGTCAGCGATTGACCTTTATTTATGTCCTGGATCTTGCGCGGGTGGCGATCGATGCGGCACTGATGCCTCACAAGCAAGTGGTCTATAATCTGACAGATGGCAATGTCTATAGCCCAGCTCAGTTTTCTGGCTATATCAAAACTGCCATGGATGCAAAAGCAATCAAGCTCCGTATTCCGAGACCGATATTGATGGGTATTTCTTACAGCATGTGGGCCGTCGCATTGATCAGGTCAAAGAGCTTTCATCTTTCTCCCTACAAGATGAAAGAACTGACAGCTCCAGGCTGGGAAACGGATATATCAGCAGCTCAAAAAGATCTCAATTATATCCCAGTATACGATCTCGAAAAAGGGATCAATGAATATGCAGAGTGGTACAAGAAATTTGAACTGTAAGTGCAAAAAAAAAGAGAAGCCAAACCTGACTTCTCTTTCCTCTATTATTGTGTCTCTTATTCTGGGTTGTCAACTAGACAAATGCCCATTCTGCTGTAGGATAGGCTTTTTCCTGAAGCTTTTTGGCGACAGCCTCAAATGCATCCAAGGTCAATCTGATATCCTCTTCGGTATGTGCTGAGGTCGGGATAAGTCTCAGGATGATCATACCCTTTGGCACTACTGGGTACACCACTAGCGAACAGAAAATACCGTGATTTTCCCGCAGATCTTTTGTTAGGTGTGTCGCTTCTTCAAGAGAGCCTTGCATATAGACAGGTGTCACACAAGTATTAGTCTCCCCGATTTCTAGACCTCTTTCTTTGAGACCGGACTGGAGCATACGCACATTCTTCCAAAGCTTTTCTTTCATCTCCGGTCTAGTCCGCAGCATGTCTAGACGCTTGAGCGCCCCTTCCACAATTGGCATAGGAAGTGACTTGGCAAATACTTGAGATCTCATATTGTATCTCATGTGATCAATGATGTATTTGTCAGCAGAGAAGAATGCCCCTACACTAGCCATCGACTTGGCGAAGGTTGAGAAATAAACATCGATGTCATCTTGAATACCTTGCTCTTCACCTGCACCTCGACCATGCTCACCGAGTACGCCAAATCCGTGTGCGTCATCAACGAATAGTCTGAAATCAAATTTCTTCTTGAGTTCAACGATTTCTTTGAGCTTCCCTTGATCACCTCTCATGCCAAACACGCCCTCGGAGATGACCATGATTCCTCCGCCGCTTTTCTCAGCCTCAATTTCCGCGCGGACAAGATTTTTTTCGAGGCTATCCATGTCATTGTGCTGGAAAGTAAACGTCTTCCCGAAAAGCAAGCGGATACCGTCGATGATACAGGCATGACTCTCAGAATCATAGACGACGACATCGCGTCTACCGACCAGAGAGTCTATCGCTGAGACGATCCCTTGGTAGCCAAAGTTGACAAGGAGGGAAGCCTCTTTTTGGCTAAATTCTGCAAGCTCTGCTTCTAGTTGTCGGTGGAGCTTAGTATCTCCAGACATGACTCTCGCACCCATAGGATAGGCCATTCCCCATCTCTCCGTAGCTTCTGTATCCGCCTTCCGAATCTCTGGCATATTCGCCATGCCGAGATAGTTGTTGATACTCCAGCAGACCACCTCCTTCCCTTTGAAGGTCATGCGAGGTCCGAGATCGCCCTCTAGGTGAGGGTAGATATAATATCCTTCAGCAAAACTCTGGTAGGCAGAGAGAGTCTGTGGTTTTTTTAACTTCTCAAATAAATCCATTTCTTCAATCTTCTCAGTTTGACTCGATCAATCGTAGTCGGTAATAGTGTTTGATAATAAGGTTTGTATTTTTTCCCTGCCAGTCGATTTTCTCTGAGCCAATCTTGATTGTAGATTTTGCTCATGTATTTGCTTCCGTGATCTGGTAGCAAGGTGACGACGACATCAGATTTCTTGAGTTGGTCGGCGATCTGATAGACACCTTCAATCGCGGCTCCGCTCGAGTATCCAGCAAATATGGCTTCCCTACGAGCTAGTCGCTTGGCCCTCCTAGCGCTCGCCCGATCTCCTGCTTGTACGAAGTGGTCTACATACTCCATGTGCATACTGCCAGGAATGTAGCTTTTGCCTACGCCTTCTAGGAGATAAGGCTTCAGCTCGTCTCGATCAATCTCGCCAGTCTCGTGATAGCTTTTGAGGATGCTACCCTCCGCATCTACACCGATGGTGCGTATATTCTGGTTTTTTTCTTTCAGATATCGTGCGGTACCAGATAGCGTTCCACCAGTACCTGCAGTTGCTACAAAGTGGGTTAACTTGCCCTCGGTTTGCTCATAGATTTCCTTTCCAGTTGTCGCGTAGTGGGCAAAGGGATTGGATTGATTCTGGTACTGATTGAGATGCACTGCATTGTCAGTATTTCCTGCGATTCTCCGAGCGACTTCGTAGTACGAGCGAGGATCGTCTTTTGAGACATTGGCCGGACATACAATGACTCGAGCTCCTAGAGCTCTGAGCTGATCCACTTTTTCCTTGCTGCTTTTGCTGGGGATGGCGATGACGCATTGATAGCCCTTGACAGCGCAGATCATGGCTAGGCTCATACCAGTATTTCCACTACTGGCCTCGACGACTACACCGCCAGGTTTAAGAAGGCCTTCATCTTCGGCTCGCTCTACCATGAATAATGCTGCCCGGTCCTTGGTACTCAGCCCGGGATTGAATGACTCGATCTTGGCGAAAACTTCTGCACCCACCTCAAGACTCACAGAGTCGAGTCTGATGAGTGGTGTATTGCCTATCGTCTCTAGGATTGATTGATATCTTCCTGCCATATGATAGCGCTCACTGCCGCAGCAGCTTCTAGCGGTTGGTTCTGCACAGGTAAAAGTACACAAAATCGCGTTTCAGAGTTCATTTTGCAGCACGTATTCTACTATGGGATATTTGTAAGCTTCACATTGTCAGGCCTTTATGTTTCTGCTTATCTGCTGGCTTCCGCCAAATGACTTGTTGGAATATTGCCGAATTTTGACTCCGTGTCAGACTTGAAGCGCATATTGGTCATCAGATTATCCTCCATAGGCGATATTGTGGTATGTACATCTGTGGTGAGATGCCTCAAACTGCAGCTCGGTATCGAGCTCCATTTTGCTGTCAAGCAGCGCTTTGCTGATGTGCTTAGAGACAATATATATATAGACAAGCTTCATGTGATGGCCGATCAGTCAACACTGCATCAAAGTCTAAAGCAGTATGACTTTGACCTCATCGTTGATCTGCATCGCAATCTGAGATCTTGGCGCATCCAGAGAGCCCTGGGCGTGAAGCGCATCACCTACAATAAGCTCAGATGGAAAAAATGGTGGTGGGTCAATACTGGCAACAACCACATGCCCCCTGTACACCTCGTCGACAGATACTTTGATAGTCTGGAGCCTTTAGGAGTAGTTAATGATGGTGCGGGTCATGATTTTTTTGTCAGTGATCAGGACCGTCATGGCTTTCGCCAAAAAAGAAAGGAGTACGATCCATCCCCTACACAGAAATATGTGGCGCTGGTTCTTGGAGCAGCTCACTACACCAAGCGGTTTCCTCTTGAGAAATGTCAAGAATTACTTGGTGTGAGCCAAGAGAAGTTTCTGCTTGTCGGTGGGCCGGCGGAGAAAGAACTTGGTGAGCAACTAGCGGATAGCTTTCCCCATGTCGTATCATTTGCCGGAAGGCTAAGTCTACATGAAAGTGCCGCACTTATCGAAGATGCACAAGTCGTCGTCACAGGTGATACCGGTATGATGCACATATCTGCTGCTCTTCGCAAAAGAATCGTCATGCTCTGGGGATCTACTCACCGCGATCTAGGGATGTATCCGTACTATGGCGCAGAAGTCGTCAAGCACCATCATAGCCGCGTAGATCTGGGATGTAATCCCTGTACCAAAATCGGCAATGCTTCATGTCCCAAAGGACACTTTAAATGTATGATGGATCAGGATGTTTTTGAGATTAAGCGTCAGCTGCAAGAACTAGTAGCTTAGCTTTGGAGTTAAACTTTGTGTTCACTAATAGATAAAGTATCATGTCGACCAATCAACCACAATTCGTCAATCAAGGAAAAATTATCAGATTTGCCATTATTGGTTTTCTGATTCTTCTTCTCTTTTTGATTCTGACCAATACAACTTTTTTGACGATCGAGCCAGGACACAATGGAGTCCTTTTTAAGCGATTTGCCGGTGGATTGAAGAAAGAAAAAATCTATCCTCAAGGATTTCGAGTGGTAGCACCTTGGGATCGTATGATCATATATGACTCACGCTACAATGAGGCATTTGAAAAAATGGAAGTGCTCAGCAAAAATGGTCTGAATATCGTAGTGGATCTTTCCTTTAGATACAGACCTATTGCTCAGGAGATAGGATATCTGCACGATGAGGTAGGGCCAGATTACATCGAGAGGATAATCCGACCCGAGATAAGATCTGCAACCAGAGAGGTGATCGGAAAATATCTCCCCGAAGAGTTATACAGTACAAAGAGAGAAGCTATTCAGGATGAAATATTCCAGCGCACATCACAGGAAATGGAGGAAAAACATTTGTACTTAGATGCGATCCTTATCCGCCAGGTAAAACTGCCCGCTACCCTCGAAGAAGCAATCGAGAGAAAGCTCAAGCAAGAACAGGAGTCACTCGAGTATGATTTCAAACTTGAAAAAGAGCGCAAAGAGGCAGAGAGGAAAATCATCGAAGCAGAGGCCAAGGCACAGGCCAATAGATTGCTCAGTGCCAGTCTTACGGATAAAATTCTCCAAGACAAAGGAATTGATGCCACCCTCGAGCTAGCCAATAGCCCCAATAGCAAAGTCATAGTGGTAGGCTCAGGTGAGTCAGGTATGCCATTAATACTTGGCAATCAATAATCACGCTTCACGTCTTGATACACTGTATATGCTTATTGGGAAGTTCTGGTCTCAACGAGCAGGCAACTAGGTGGTCTCACAGAGCGTTTTTATGAGTTTCAACTGAAGTGAGTAGAAGATCTCAATTTGCCATCCTCATGCTTCTGTTTTCCTTTTGCAAAGGAGAGAGTGACTTTGAGTATTTGATCATGGAGAATGAATCAAGGTCCATAGCTCAGAAAAATTTTCTGAGCCCAATCGACTACAATGAGATTCTTGATGCCGCCATTGATTTTCTTATTGATGAGGATCTTCTGGATCAGGCTAGATTGAAATATGTCACAGCCTTGAGAGTTGTCGGAGATCAGCTTGTGGAAATAGATAGAGAGTCAATGGATACGATCATTTGGAACCATGAGACGCGAGAGGATCTGATGCTCAGTATTGTGCGAGTGGATGAAGAAATGACAGAAGTCACATTTCGGTGTGATCAGGCGGCTACGGAGTACAAAGGTTCCGTCATTTTATATAGGGAGAATCTGAGTTGGGTGCGTGGAAGTTTGCATTATGTCTCTGCGATAGAGTGAATTCAAAAAAGCTCCAATCGAACTTTCCTACTGACGCGCCGTCTAGGTGGATCCTCTTTCGTCAGAACTTCAGAATGAGAAAGTCAGAAGGATGAATTGTAGGATAGGTTTGAGAGCTCGTAAAGATCTAAGGATCGAGTTTTTCAACATCTCTTACCACTAGAGTGAAGAAATCATCACCGGTCTGGATATAGCCGTGCTCGTAACAGAAGTAATACTCTTTACCAGCACGAGTAGTGTATATGTTGGTAAAGAAGTCGAAGCGATAACCATGCTTGTTGAGCTGATCTCGATGGACTCTTGCCTTACCACTGGGATTGAGTTTCATGAGTATCTGTCGATTGCGCTGGAGGATCTTGTGGACATCTCTCATGTACTTTGACGACTTGACATTTTTCTTGTTATATGCTTCGCTGCGGCACTGATCAGAGCAATACTTTTTATCGGATCTGCCGATAAATTCTTCATTGCAGTTGAGACATTTTTGCATAGTGAAAATCTGAGACTTATATCCTTATGTGCGGAAATTACAAATTATGATTAATTTTGATATATCTGGCATGATTTGTGCTTTTCGTACACAAAAAATTTACGTAAATGAAAATTTCTGATTTGTCCATCGAGCAGCTGGAGAGCTTAGTAGCTTCTTACAAGCATGATCTCGATGCACTTAACTTCAAGAGTTCTCATCTCAGAGACCAGTTAAAAGGTCTGAGAGAAGAGCTCAAGAGCAAGAAGGCCTCCGCTAAGGATGCTGAGAAAGAAGCAAAGGCTAATGCGAAAAAAGCTGCTGCTTCTGCCAAGAAGCGTGCGACCTCCGCAAAGAAAAGAGCTGCTGCTAAGAAGAAAGCTGCACCCAAAAAAGCAACTGCTAAGAAGGCTCCAGCAAATAAGCCTGCAGCCCAAGAAGCAACGCCAAAAAAAGCAGCGCCAAAGAAGCGCGGTAGACCAAAGGGTAGTGCCAACAAAAAGACTGCTGCAAAATCTGCCACAGCGACCAAAGCAGCGCCAACGAAGCGCGGTAGACCAAAGGGTAGTACCAACAAAAAGACTACTGCAAAATCTGCCACCGCAACCAAGGCAGCGCCAAAGAAGCGCGGTAGACCAAAGGGTAGCACCAATAAAACGAAAAGTACTGCAGCTAAAAAAACTGCAGCTAAAAAAACTGCAGCTAGAAGAGGGCGTCCGCCCAAAGCAAAGACAGCTGAGAAAAGCTCAACCAAATCTGGGAGTTAATCCTCCATCCAAGTCCTCTCCAGTTTCTGATCAAAGGATTAAGAAAAGCACAAACTTGACAGAGTTCCAAGTTGCACCTGCTCAGCAGCCAAGCAAGGTAGCGTCAAAAACGGGTCTAAAAGCTAATGTAGAAGTGCCTGCAAAGACCGAGACTGCTGCCAAGAGCAATGCAACGAAATCTTCAACTGCTCAAGGTGAACAGCCAAAGGCAATTGAGAGAAAATCTCTTTTTAGAAGATTTATGGACACGGTAATGGGTGAGGATTAAAGATTTCCAGATTCAAGATTAGAAAAGGCTCGTACGTTGTACGGGCCTTTTTCTGTAATGAATATTCGGGAAATGCGAAAGTCGTACTCTAAGAGACTGTAGTGATTTGCTTTTGACTTCATTACCTCGTTTTGCAGTCTTCACGATTGATCACGTTTATCCGTGCTGCTCCTGGTCTACTATTGTACACTGATCGCGATAGGCCATGCTGACTGGAGCATTGAGCCATGTCGGTCTAGAGGTTTTTGGGATTCGCGATAAAAATCGCTGGAGTTCTCGGATGCTTGCTTCGTGTCTTTTACAACAGTAGTCTACTGCGCTTCATATTTTATTTCTCCTCCGACGATCGTCATTAGAGCCCTGGCTAAGGGTAATTCATCTTCAGCGCAGCGTAAAAGATCCCTATCTACGACTGTCATGTCTGCAAGTTTGCCAATTTCAAGACTTCCTTTGTCTTGCTCTTCAAATGCGGCAAAGGCATTGTCGATGGTATAAGATTTCAAGGCTTCCAGTCTTGTCATTTTTTGTTCTGGAAAAAATGCTTCTTCGCCATTGCCATATTTTCTAGTGACACTGGCATAGATGTTTTCATAGGGATTGAGAGATTCGACGGGAGCATCTGTACCGTTGGCAATTTTGACACCGGTATCCAATAAGCTTCGCCAGGCATAGGCGCCAAGCTTCGCTCTTTGGACGCCAAGCCGCTTGACCACGAATGGTGCGTCAGAAGTGCAATGGACTCCTTGCATACTAGCTATCGCATTGAGTTTAGAAAATCTACCGACGTCTTCTGGTGCCAGATGCTGTGCATGCTCAATGCGCCATCTCAGTTCATTTCCCTTTTGGGCGACAGCCTCAAAGATGTCTAGTGTGATTTGATTGGCTCGATCACCAATTGCGTGGACGCAGAGTTGCATATTTCGATCAAGGCAGAGTTCCGCGATATTTTTCACATCTTCTACTTTGGTTGTGTTCTGTCCATGAAATCCGTCTTTGTCACTGTAGTCATCAAGTAGCCACGCACCATACGAACCAAGTGCTCCGTCAAGCTCAGATTTTATCGCTCGACAAGTAAAGTATTTTTCACCTGCATCAATAATCGGGTATGATGACATATCTAGGTCACGGAGCTCGGCCCATGGTTGCCGGAGCATAGCCCACAGGCGGATATCGAGTTTTCCGTCCTCTGCGAGTTTGGTGTAGTTGTTCACATAAACATCAGTGCTTCCCGCATCTTGGAAAGAAGTGATTCCGTACGCTAGGCTGTGCTGGACTGCTGCTTCAGTCGTTTTGAGCCACTCTTCGTATCTCTCATTTTCGTCCAGTCCTTCAAGATATTCTTGGTGAACCGCGCGGACGATTTTCATGGCTCTTTCTTCAAATACGCCGATGGCTGCACCATTTTGATCTCGTACAATATGACCTCCATCAGGATCTGGTGTTTCTACAGAGACTCCTGATAGCCGCATGGCTTTTTCATTGGCCAAGATGGCATGTCCGCTGGCATGAGTCAAGATGATTGGATTCTCTTGCGACAAAGCAGACAGCTCATCGTGCAGTGGATAGCCACCCACATTTTTCAAATCAATATCCATTAACTTTTCTTGGTGCCATCCTCTGCCAAGTATCCACTCGCCCTCTTCTGCTGATTGGAGCCGATCTTTCACTTTATTGAGGATATCTGTCCAACTGGTGTCTTGAAGAAAATTTAGCTTCAAGACACTTTCTCCTACTCCGTGAAAATGTCCGTGCCCTTCGATCAGGCCAGGCATGGCAAATGCATTTTTGAGATCTATGAGACGCGTATCATTTGCGCGAAAGCGCTCCCATTCATCTTCCTCGCCTACAGAAACAATCAAGCCATCACGCACAGCAATATAGTTGGCCTGCATCGCTTCCTCATTCATGGTCATGATCTGACCATTGTAAAAGATCACATCTGCTTCTATTTGATCGGCTCCACACGAGGAGAGCATCAAACTGATACAAATGGCTAGAAGAAGAGATTTACAGTAAACTTGAGTCGGCATATATGTCATCAGGAAGTATTGAAGCCACAAGTTAGAAATCTGGAATACATTCTCCGAATTCTAGTGGAGATATGACATTTGTGATCATGTCGAGATCATTTACGAATTATCTAGAAGAGAGTCAAATCGATATGCTGCCATCGCTTGCGGAGCCGATTGCATACACGCTAGCCTCTGGAGGCAAAAGAATTCGACCGCGTCTTGTACTTGCTGCTTATGGAGCATATGCATCCGATACGGAAGTGGTATTCGCCCTGGCCAGGGCGATAGAATATTTTCACAATTTTTCATTGATCCATGACGATATCATGGATGATGCTCCATTGCGCCGAGGCCGGCCAAGTGCGTACGGAAAGTATGGTGCTGATAGAGCGATCTTGTCCGGTGACGCCATGCTGGTCTACTGTTATCGCATTTTGGAGGAATATCAGGATAGAGCATGCTATGGCCAATTGATCTCAGGGTTTAGTCAGATGGCCATCGGTGTATGCGAAGGTCAGCAGATGGACATGGAATTTGAGGAACGCGAGATCATACAGCGTCATGAGTACATCACAATGATCAGTAAGAAAACGGCAGACCTGTTATCTGCTGCGCTCGTGCTGGGAGCCCGTCTTGCAAGCGCTCCAGAGGATCAGCTCCTACATTGGCATCGTATGGGTCAGCTGCTCGGAGTAGCGTTTCAGATGGAGGATGACTGGCTGGATTACTATAGCGATCATCCAGCTCTTGGCAAGCAAAAGGCTGGCGACGTAATACAAAAGAAAAAGTCCATTCTCTACATCACAGCTTGTGAGAAACTAGACTCGGCAGAAAGGTCTCGATTCGTCGAGCTCTATCATGCAGATCTTGATACCAAGCTTCGTCTCTCTCAAGTGGAAGAGATTTTTGAGAATTTATCGATACGTGAAGCCGTGCGGGCAGACATAGAGGGGTACAAAGCCGAAATCACTGAGACTATGAAAGTTTTGAGCCAATTTGCTAATATTGTGGCACTGCAAGAGCTGGCTGACTATTTAGCTGGCAGAAAGTACTGATACATGAATCAATCCGGGGTATATCTGATCCCTATTGCCTTTCCAGAGGCACTTGCATCTTCAGAGGGTATGTGGTATCATCGCCTACTTGGTCTGAGCCGTATATCCAATAATGGCTACGTAAGAGCGGGACATGCGGCCTTAGCCCTTGTAGATGTGTCCAGTCGCGAAGTTTTCTATGCTGATTTTGGCCGCTATATCACACCGAGGGGCTATGGCCGAGTGCGTAGCCGCTTTACAGATCCAGAAGTGCGACTTGATGTGCAGGCAAGCTTTGGTGCAGATGGACAGCTGGCCAATCTTGATGAGATCCTGAGATATCTCTATCATCATCCAGAGAAGACACATGGAGCAGGTGCCTTGTACGCATCTTGTTTTTACAGTGCGGATGGTGAGCGTGCTCGCCAGACTCTGCGGCAATGGAAAGACCGAGGGCTCATTCCCTATGGTCCATTTCGCCCGAGCAATACCAATTGCTCTCGATTTGTCAGGAGCTTTATGATGGATTGCATCCATCAAGGGCATGAGCGTTGGCAAGCCTTTCAGTGGTCTCGAATGTTGACACCAAGCACCTTGAGCAATGTCAAGGCAGGAGCGGCGGATGATCATTATTATCGCGTCGCAGATTCAGGCCTTGAGCGATTGTCGGTGTCTCAGCTCAGAGATGATGTGCTACAGTCAGTATTTCGCAAGCCCAAGCAAGCACCGGCTGTGGCCAATCATCATAAGGCACCTAGTCCGGCCCCGAGTGAGGTCAGCCACTGGCTCGGTGGCACGGGGTCAGGAGCATGGTTTGAACTTCGAGATACGCAAGAAGACCTTGCGAGCATAGTGGTCGCACGAGTTGAGCCCGACGGTGAGGAAATTTTCGAACGCCGATTTCGTGTCGCTAATGGGTCTCGACCTACCGCAAACCAAAAGATGCATGTCGTACATGGAAGCAATGCGGAAGTCTGCTATGTTCGCCAGGGGAGTCATACATATATATATAAGGTAGCTGAGGGGCAGTGATGTGATCGAGCTTTCGCTCAAATATCCTGCATATACAATGGGATTGATTTTGAAGTTGGTGATGTCAAGGCTTTCGCCCAAATGCACCAATCAATACGAGTCAATCCTCGCTAAAAATAGATGAGGCAGTTGTGCCAGTCCGCCTGGATCTTGGCTTGATTGCGCTTATAGAACTTGATCGCTCCTTCATTCCAGTCGAGCACTTGCCACTTGACCAGCTTGCAAGATGCTTTCTTGCTCACTTCGAGAAATCTGTCAAAGATCAATTGACCAACTCCGAGAGATCGAAACTCTGGATTTACAACGAAGTCTTCCAAGTACATCATTTTACCTTTCCATGTCGAGAAGCTAGGGTAATAGAGAGCCATACCGATAATCTGATCGTCGGCTTCGGCTACAATTATCTCAAAGAGCCCAGCATCATATTGCTCCTGATAGTGGGCGATATCGGTCCTCACTTGATCGCTGGCTTCCTCAAACTCAGCAAGGATATGCACGAGTTTTAAGACCTCTGGCAGATCATCTTTACGCCCTTGTCTGATGATAAGATCCTTCATCCCCCTAAAATCGGGATTTTTTTGCAGCGGAGTGATACTACTTGAGAGCATGATTCCTATCTTTGCATTCCGTTTTGCGGGAGCTTTGCGCATGCAGTAAGTGTAAGTTCCTGAGTGACACGGAATTAGATAAAAAATTAGCATATGCCAACGATCAATCAACTGGTCAGAAAAGGACGGAAAAAAGTGGTGACCACGAGCAAAACAAGAGCGCTCAATGGCTCTCCGCAGAAAAGAGGGGTGTGCACACGTGTTTACACGACCACGCCAAAGAAACCAAACTCAGCCTTGAGAAAGGTGGCAAAAGTGAGATTGACCAATGGTATCGAGGTGATCTGCTATATCCCCGGTGAAGGCCACAATCTTCAGGAGCACTCTATAGTCCTCATCAGAGGTGGAAGAGTGAAAGACCTTCCCGGTGTACGATATACCATCGTCAGAGGAGCGCTTGATACTGCAGGCGTGAGCGATAGACTTCAATCTAGATCAAAATACGGTGCCAAGAGACCGAAGAAATAAGAGACATGCGTAAAAGAAAGCCAAAAAATAGAGCCCTTCTACCTGATCCAAGGTATAATGACCAACAAGTAACCAAGTTTGTCAATAACCTGATGCTAGAAGGTAAAAAGAGTGTTGCTTTCACGCTCTTCTACGATGCGATGGATATCGTTAAAGAAAAGACAGGCGAAGATGAGCTGGAACAGTGGAAGAAAGCTTTGGAGAATACGACGCCACAAGTAGAGGTGAGATCCAAGAGAGTTGGTGGTGCTACTTTTCAAATCCCCACAGAGATACCACAGAATCGTAAGCGCATGATTGGTATGAAGTGGTTGATCAAATTTGCCCGCGCACGAAGCGGACGAGGATTTGCTGAAAAGCTCGCTGCCGAGATCATGGCAGCTGCAAAAGGAGAAGGTGCAGCGGTCAAAAGAAAGGAAGACACACACCGAATGGCAGAATCAAATCGAGCATTTGCTCACTATAGAGGTAGATAATACAAGGACAACGTCTAGATACAATGGCTAAAGACCTAAAATACACGAGAAATATTGGTATCGCCGCTCACATTGACGCCGGTAAGACCACTACTACTGAGCGTATCCTGTACTACACAGGTATCAGTCACAAGATAGGTGAGGTGCACGATGGTGCAGCTACCATGGACTGGATGGAGCAAGAGCAGGAGAGAGGTATTACAATTACTTCTGCAGCGACCAAGACGAGTTGGAAGTGGAAGGATGATGAGTTTGCCATCAATATCATTGATACTCCGGGTCACGTTGACTTTACCGTAGAGGTGGAGCGTTCGCTCCGCGTACTTGATGGTACTGTTGCACTTTTTTGTGCAGTATCGGGTGTAGAGCCTCAGTCTGAGACAGTCTGGAGACAAGCAGACCGTTACAAAGTGCCAAGAATCGGATTTGTCAACAAGATGGATCGCTCAGGCGCAAACTTTTTCAATGTTGTCAATGACGTCAAAGAAAAATTAGGGGCAAACGCCGTGCCTCTTCAAGTGCCAATTGGTGCTGAAGAGACATTCAAAGGCGTGGTAGACCTTATCACGAATAAAGCTATCGTCTGGAACGAAGAAGATAGAGGGATGACTTACGAGGAGATTCCGATTCCAGAAGACCTCGCCGATACAGTCACTGAGTACAGAGAAGCTCTGCTTGAGGCAGTGGCGGAGTACGATGAGACATTGATGGAGAAGTACTTCGAAGATCCAGATAGTATCTCTGTGGACGAGATCAGAGCTGCGATTCGTGCCGCGGTGATCGACATGAGCATCTGTCCGATGATGTGTGGATCTGCCTTTAAGAACAAAGGTGTCCAGGCGATGCTTGATGCAGTTTGTGCATTCTTGCCATCTCCAGTTGACATCGAGGCAATCGAAGGAACAAATCCTGACTCTGAAGAACCCGAGACTCGAAAGCCTAGTACTGATGAGCCATTCTCAGCACTAGCCTTCAAAATTGCTACAGATCCTTACGTAGGTCGTCTAGCATTTTTCAGAGTATACTCTGGTAGACTAGAAGCGGGTAGCTACGTATTGAATACAAGATCTGGCACCAAAGAGAGAATCTCTCGTATCTACCAGATGCACTCTAATAAGCAACAGCCAATCGACGTCGTCGAAGCTGGTGATATTGCAGCAGGTGTAGGATTCAAAAACCTTCGCACTGGTGATACGCTTTGTGCGCTTGATAAGCCTATCGTCCTTGAGAGCATGAGCTTCCCTGATCCAGTGATCGGTGTTGCAGTAGAGCCAAAGACTCAGAAAGACCTTGATAAACTAGGTCTTGCACTGTCCAAGTTGGCAGAAGAAGATCCTACGTTTAAGGTAAGATATGACGAAGAGACCAACCAGACCGTCATTAGCGGTATGGGAGAACTTCACTTGGAGATCATCGTCGATCGTCTCAGAAGAGAGTTCAAAGTAGAGTGTAATCAGGGTGCTCCTCAAGTAAATTACAAAGAAGCACTCACAACGACATTCACTCACAGAGAGAAGCTCAAGAAACAGACGGGTGGTTCTGGTCTATTTGCTGATATGCAGTTTGACCTAGGTCCAGCGGATCAAGAGTTTCTTGATAGTGAAGAGTTCAAAGAAGGAAAAGTCCGCTTGCAATTTGTCAATGCGATTACTGGAGGGGCCATTCCTAAAGAATTGCTGCCTTCTGTTGTCAAGGGATTCAGTGCCATGATGGACAATGGAATCTTGGCAGGCTACTCTATGGATAGCATGAAAGTCAGAGTATTTGACGGAAGTATCCACGCAGTAGATAGTAAGCCTATCGCCTTTGAGCTTTGTGCCAAAGAGGGATTTAAAGCTGCTGCACCAAGATGTAAGCCAGTACTACTTGAGCCTATCATGAAACTTGAGGTGGTAACACCAGAGGAGTATGTAGGATCGATCATCGGAGACCTCAACAGACGTAGAGGTATTCCCAAAAATCAGGAGCTGCGCACAGGTGGTGCAGTTGCTATCCAAGCTGAAGTGCCTCTGGCAGAGATGTTTGGTTATGTGACACAGCTTCGTACGCTCAGCTCGGGTAGAGCGAGCTCAACAATGGAATTTGACGCCTACAAGGCCGCTCCAAAAAGCATCGCTGATGAAGTGATCGCTAAGGCTAAAGGTGAAGTCAACGTGTAAGAAGGAATAAGAAGAGGAGACAAACTATTTGGAATTTAGGTTATGAATCAAAAAATAAGAATTAAGCTTCGTTCGTACGATCACAATCTTGTAGACAAGTCTACTGAGAAGATCGTAAAGACTGTGCGTAACAGTGGTGCCGTCGTAGCTGGTCCGATTCCTCTGCCAACCGAGAAAGACATCTATACTGTCCTGCGTTCGCCGCACGTCAATAAGAAGTCTCGGGAGCAGTTTCAGTTGAGGACACATAAGCGGCTCATCGAGATTTATTCACCCACCCAAAAGACGGTGGACGCACTATCCAAGCTAGAACTACCTAGCGGAGTGGATATCCAGGTCAAGTTGACCTAGTCTTACAGGACGAAACTTATAGAAGGTTAGGAGGCAGCAGCGCCAGTGGCATGGTGTCTCTCATTGACAAAACAAATTAAAACACGCATCGTGAGTGGTTTAATCGGTAAGAAAATTGGTATGACCAGCATTTTCACTGAAGCAGGAAGAAACATCCCGTGCACAGTGATAGAGGCTAAGCCCAATGTGGTCGTACAGGTCAAGTCTGAGGATAGTGATGGCTACACAGCTGTCCAACTTGGATTCGGTGACAAAAAAGTGAAGAATACGACCAAAGCACTGCAAGGTCATTTTGATAAGGCGGGCACGAGTCCCAAAAGACACTTGAGAGAGTTTAGAGATTATGCTCTTGAGAAGTCTGTGGGTGAGCTGGTCAAGATTGATGAGGTCATTGCTGAAGGTGACTTTATCAACATCGCAGGCACATCCAAGGGAAAGGGTTTTCAAGGAGTCGTCAAAAGACACGGGTTCCATGGTGTCGGTGATCGTACGCACGGTCAGCACAATCGTGAAAGAGCGCCTGGATCTATCGGTGCAGCGTCTTATCCAGCACGTGTATTCAAAGGCATGCGTATGGCAGGTCGTACAGGTGGAGACAGAGTGACAGTGAAAAACCTCGAAGTGGTGAAAATCATTGCCGACAAGAATTTGATATTAGTTAAAGGTGCAGTACCTGGCCACAAAGGCGGTATTGTCTACATCGAAAAATAAGGAGACATGCAGCTCGAAGTACACAACATCAGTGGTGAGTCTACCGGGAAGTCTGTAGAGCTATCGGATGACATTTTTGGGCAAGAGCCCAATAAACACGTCGTCTATCTAGCCGTCAAGCACTACCTAGCCAATCAAAGACAAGGGACGCACAAAGCGAAAGAAAGAGGTGAGATCAAAGGATCGACACGCAAGATCAAGCGCCAAAAAGGTACTGGTACTGCGCGTGCAGGTTCATTGAAAAATCCGTTGTTCAAAGGTGGAGGGCGCGTATTCGGTCCAAGACCGCGCAGCTATGGTTTCATGCTCAATAAAAAGACCAAGCAACTTGCGAGACGCAGTGCGCTCAGCGCAAAAGCTCAGGCAGGAGCAGTAAAGGTCATTGAAGATTTCACATTCGATGCACCAAAGACATCTGAATTCATCAACATCTTGCGCAACTTCGATACCAATGGAAGACCTGCCTTGATTGTGACACCAGACTACGATAAAGTGCTATATCTCTCTAGTCGCAATGTGAACAAATCAGATGTGGTCAAGTATAGCGATCTCAATACTTATGATATCGTCAATAGCAGACACATCTTGATCTCAGAAAGTGCGGTCGAGAAAATTCATGAACTATTTTAATGCGATTTGATCATGGCTAAGAACGTACTTATCAAACCCATTATCTCAGAAAAAGCAGAAGGCTTATCTGAAAATCTGAATCAATACAGCTTCGTAGTAGATAGGAGATGTAACAAGGTAGAGATCAAAAAAGCAGTCGAAGAGAGATTCAACGTCTCTGTTGCATCTGTCAACACGATCGTGATGCCTGCCAAAGCGAAGTCCAGAAATACACGTCGAGGACTTGTACAAGGAAGAGTATCTGCGTACAAAAAGGCAATCGTGAGACTCGCAGAAGGAGAAGAAATTGATTTTTTCAGCGATATCTGATCTGATTAAGAATACTTAGAAACAGCTAAAGACACAAGTCATGCCTGTAAAAAAACATAAACCCGTCAGTCCTGGTACGCGCCACTTGATCAGTGTGCAGCATACAGAAGTGACGACCAACAAGCCAGAGAAGAGCCTCACCGTGGGTCTCAAAAATTCTGGTGGTCGTAACTCCAAAGGACGTATGACTGTACGGAACATCGGTGGTGGTCACAAAAGACGCTACAGAATCATCGACTTCAAGAGGAACAAAGAGGGTATGGATGCCAAGGTACTCACGATCGAGTACGATCCAAATCGTTCAGCGTATATCGCCCTTGTACAGTATACAGACGGTGAGAAAAGATACATCATCGCTCCTAATGGATTGAAGGTAGACGATGTCGTAAGGTCTGGAAAGGGTGCTTCACCTGACAAGGGAAACTGTCTATACCTCAGCGATATACCGTTGGGATCGCCTATCCACGCTATCGAGATGAACCCTGGAAGAGGTGCAGCCATAGCTAGAAGCGCAGGTACCTATGGTGTGTTGATGGGTCGCGAAGGAAGATTTGCGACGATCAAGATGCCAAGTGGTGAAGTGCGCAAGATCCTCTTGACCTGTAAGGCGACGATTGGCAGTACTTCAAATCCAGATCACGGTCTACAAGTGCTCGGTAAGGCAGGTCGTAACCGCTGGAAAGGAAGAAGACCTCGCGTGAGAGGTGTCGCCATGAACCCCGTCGATCACCCAATGGGTGGTGGTGAAGGTCGTGCATCTGGAGGGCATCCAAGATCTCGTACCGGTGTCATGGCCAAAGGTCAAAAGACAAGAAATCCAAAGAAAGCTTCTTCCAAACTGATCGTACAGAGAAGAAAAAACAAAAAAAGATAATCACTGATCATGGCAAGATCTATCAAAAAAGGACCTTACGTATTTCACAAGCTTTTGACGAAAGTCGAGAAAGCTCAGAATTCTCAGAAGAAAACCGTGATCAAAACTTGGTCTCGATCTTCTATGATCATTCCGGATATGGTCGGTCTCACTATAGCAGTGCACAATGGCAAATCATTCATTCCTGTATTCATCACAGAGAATATGGTGGGTCACAAGTTGGGTGAATTTGCTCCGACGCGCACATTTAGAGGACACTCTGGAAACAGAAAGTAAAGACTTAAGATAACTTATCAATAAAGTACAGAAGATGGAAGCCGTTGCGAAACTCAGAAATTGCCCAATGTCCGCCCGTAAAATGCGGATGGTGGTTGATTTGGTACGAGGCAAACAGGTGGGTGAAGCCCTGAATATCTTGAAATTCAATAGTAAAGAAGGTTCGAGATGGTTAGAAAAACTGCTACTCTCAGCAGTTGCTAATTGGGAATACAAAAACACCGAGTCAGCGTCAGCAGATGATCACAATCTCTATATCAAGACGGCTCTTGTAGATGAGGGTACGATGCTCAAGCGATTCAGACCAGCTCCCCATGGACGAGCGCATAGAATTCGCAAGCGTACCAATCACGTCACACTCGTAGTGGAAAATAAAGTGCCACTACAAGCAGATTTACAAACCTCAAGCGAAGAAGAATAACACATGGGACAGAAGACAAATCCAATCGGTAATCGACTAGGGATCATCAGAGGATGGGATTCCAACTGGTTTGCTGACAAAGCCTACGCTGCCAATGTGGTAGAGGATGAGAAAATCAGAAATTACCTGAGCGCACGTATAAGCAAAGGTGGAATCTCACGTGTCGTGATCGAGCGCACGCTCAAAAGAATCACAGTTACTGTCCACACATCTCGTCCTGGAATCATCATCGGACGTGGAGGTCAAGAGGTCGACGCTGTCCGCGAGGAGCTCAAAAGACTGACCAAAAAAGATGTACAGATCAATATCATCGAGATCCGTAAGCCAGAGCTAGACGCGAATATCGTAGGAGAGTCAATTGCCAAGCAGATCGAGGCGCGTATCAACTACCGACGTGCAATCAAAATGGCGATTCAGTCAACGATGAGAGCAGGTGCCGAGGGCATCAAGGTCAGGGTAGCAGGTAGGCTCAATGGTGCTGAGATGGCTCGTAATGAAGAGTATAAGGATGGTCGTACACCACTGCATACATTCAGAGCGGACATTGACTATGCGCAGAAGGAAGCCCTCACGGTCTATGGTAAGATCGGTCTCAAAGTATGGATTTGTAAGGGAGAAGTTCTCGGCAAGAGAGACTTGTCACCGAATGTAGGCGCTCAGCGTAAAGACAGAAGAAGAGGCGGTGGTGAAGGAAGACAAGGAGACCGTCGCCAAGGAGGCGGTAGAGGTGGAGATAGAAGAGGGGGTAGAAAACAGAACAACTAATAAGATAATCGTTGAATGGTGTTAACTTTGCGCCACTTTTGGGCGAATCCAAGGGCACCAATCGAAAAATACAGGAAAAATGCTTCAACCAAAAAGGACAAAATACCGCAAGCAGCAAAAGGGTAGAGTCAGAGGTTTGGCGCAGCGAGGAAGCCAGATTGCATTCGGGTCTTTTGCTCTCAAAACGCTTGACTCCGGTTATATTACCAATCGTCAGATAGAGGCTGCGAGGATCGCGATGACCAGGTATATGAAGAGGGAAGGTAAGGTGTGGATCCGCATATTTCCAGATAAGCCTATCACAGCCAAGCCTCAAGAGGTAAGGATGGGTAAGGGTAAAGGTGCTCTGAGCCACTACGTGGCAGTTGTCAAGCCTGGTAGAATCCTATTTGAGATGGATGGAGTGCCAGAGCATGTCGCGCGCGAAGGTCTCAGATTAGCAGCTCAAAAATTGGCTGTTCGTACCAAAACTATCGTAAGAAGAGATTACTCTGCATAAGTCAAGATTATGGCAACGAAAAAATATCTAGAACTACAAGACTTTTCTAGTGAAGAGTTGAAAAATGAGCTGGCCCAAACGGAGGCAGCTTATGCCAAACTGAAGTTTGATCACGCTGTCAAAGGACTTGACAATCCGATTTCTCTCAAAGATGTCAGAAGAGATATCGCTCGTATGAAAACCGAGGTGAGAAGGAGAGAAATTGCAGAGTTTACGCCAGAGCAATTGGCAAATCGATCCAAAATCAGAGCTAGAAGAAAATAGTCATGAGCGAAGAAAGAAATCAACGGAAGTCAAGAGTGGGCTTCGTCAGTAGCGATAAGATGGATAAGACCATCACCGTTGTCGTCGAACGAAGACTAAAACACCCAATCTACGGGAAGTACTTCAAGAAGAGCAAGAAATTCACTGCTCATGACGAGAACAATGAGTGCGGTATCGGCGATAAAGTGAAAATCGGCGAAATCAGACCAATGTCAAAAAAGAAAAGATGGAGACTTCTTGAGATCATCGAGAAGGCCAAGTAATTAATAACAAGAGTATAATCTTAAAGAAATGATCCAGCAAGAATCACGACTCAGAGTAGCGGACAATAGCGGTGCCAAAGAAGTACTGTGTATCCGTGTGCTTGGAGGATCAAAAAGGAGATATGCCAGTATCGGTGATACTATCGTCGTTACAGTGAAGTCAGCTTCTCCTGGAGGTATCAAGAAGGGTTCAGTATCCAAGGCAGTTGTGGTTCGGACCAAAAAGGAGATCAGAAGGAAAGATGGGAGCTATATCCGCTTTGATGACAATGCAGTAGTCCTGTTGACAGCTGCGGATGAACCAAGAGGTACAAGGATTTTTGGACCTGTTGCCAGAGAGCTCCGTGAGAAGGATTATATGAGAATCGTTTCCCTAGCACCTGAAGTGCTGTAAATCTATCGATATGAGCAAAGCAGCCAACAAGAAGTTCAAAATCAAAAAGGGTGACCAAGTTGTGGTCATCAGGGGAGCGGATAAAAATGCCCAAGGCGAAGTGAAAGGCATCATCCGTGAGAAGGATCGTGTAGTCGTCGAAGGTGTGAACATCGTGAAAAAACACGTCAAGCCAACGAATAACGATCCCGGTGGAATCAAAGAGCAAGAAGCTCCTATCCACGTCTCTAATGTAATGCTTCTAGACCCAAAGTCTGGAGATCCAACAAGAGTAGGATTCAGAGACGAAGATGGCAAGATCGTGAGATATTCTAAAAAATCTGGAAATACAATAAGCTAATGGCTTTCGTACCTAGACTTAGAGAGAAGTACTACAATGAGATTATATCTCAGCTAGTAGAGGAGTTCAAATACTCTTCTAAGATGCAAGTACCTGTACTCGAGAAAATATGCATCAACCAAGGAGTAGGAGGTGCGACACAAGATAAAAAGCTTGTAGAGGCAGCGTTGACTGAACTGACTCAGATCACCGGTCAAAAAGCCATTCCTATCAAAGCAAAAAAATCTGTGTCAAACTTTAAGCTACGTGAGGGTATGACCATCGGTGCCAAAGTGACATTGAGGTCAAATCGTATGTACGAGTTCCTTGATCGTTTGGTCAGTATCGCCTTGCCGCGAGTGCGTGACTTCAGAGGAATCAATGATAAGAGCTTTGACGGAAGGGGCAATTACTCCCTTGGGATCACCGAGCAAATCATCTTCCCTGAGATTGACCTTGACAAAGTGAACAATATTACTGGTATGGATATCACTTTCGTTACCAGTGCGAATACAGATGCCGAAGCACTCAGCTTACTATCTAAGCTTGGACTTCCTTTCAAAAATCAGAACAACTAGAGCTGAAATGGCAAAGAAATCTATACAGGCGAGACAAAGAAAGCGTGAGCGAATGGTCGCAAAGTATGCTGACTTGAGAGCACAGCTAAAAGCAGAAGGTAACTGGGAAGCACTCGACAAGCTCCCACGCAATTCAAATCCGATCCGTCTCAAAAACAGGTGCCAACTTACAGGTAGACCAAAAGGCTACATGAGAAAATTTGGAATCTGTAGAGTGATGTTTAGAAAAATGGCTCTAGAAGGTAAAATACCAGGTGTTACAAAAGCGAGCTGGTAGATCAGCGATAAAGGAAAAGAAAATGGCAGTTACAGATCCAATAGCAGATTACTTGACGCGTATCAGAAACGCGCAAATGTCTCGGCACAGAATCGTAGAAATTCCCATGTCAAAGATGAAATCTGAGATCACTAAGATCCTTTATGATCAAGGTTACATCTACAGATACAAGTTGGACGAGGATGCGGGCAAAGGTGGTATGATTAAGATCGCACTTAAGTATGATCGTAAGACAAACCAGCCAGTCATCAAGAAACTCCAGCGTATGAGTAAGCCAGGCTTGCGTAAGTACTCTGGAGCTGAGGAAATCCCGAGTATTATTAATGGCCTCGGAATCTGTATCGTCAGTACCTCAAAAGGTATCATGACAGGTAAAAATGCCAAAAGAGAAAATGTCGGTGGAGAGCTTCTCTGCTACGTATACTAATAGATCAATCTTGAACTCATGTCAAGGATAGGAAATGCAATCATAGAATTACCAGAGAAAGTAGAGATCAATGTCTCTGACACTAACCTGGTAACAGTCAAAGGACCTAAGGGCGAGCTCAAGCAGCAGCTAGATCCAGATATGTCTCTGAAAATTGAGGACGGTACGTTGACCGTTGAGAGACCCACCAATCAGAAGCGTCATAAAGCGCTTCATGGCTTGTCTAGATCGCTAATTGCCAACATGGTTACAGGTGTTTCTGATGGGTATACAAGAGAACTAGAACTGGTTGGTGTGGGTTTTCGTGCAAGTAATTCAGGCAATTTGCTTGAGATCAGCGTGGGCTACTCTCACCCTATTATGTTCTACATTCCGAATGAGGTCAAGTTGAGCACAGAGACTGAAAAAGGTAAGCCACCATTGATCAGACTTGAAGGAATCGATAAGCAGCTTGTAGGTCATATTGCTGCCAAGATCAGAGCCTTCAGAAAGCCTGAGCCGTACAAAGGAAAAGGTATCCTGTACAAAGGAGAACAAATCAGAAGAAAAGCTGGTAAAACAGCTGGTTAATAATCTGCTAGTCATGAAATTGAGTAAATCAGCAAGAAGACAAAAGATCAAGAGAAAGTCGCGAAAGGCGCTCAGAGGTACACCTCTCCGACCCAGACTCTCTGTCTATAGAAGTAACAAAAGCATCTACTGCCAATTGATCGATGATATCAATGGCCAGACCTTAGCGGCTGCTTCTTCTAGCGAGATCAAAGCAGATGGAAAGACCAAGGTGGAGCAAGCCAAAGAAGTTGGTAAGCTAATTGCCAATAAGGTCGGTGGAAGTACTTATGAGAAGATCGTCTTTGATCGCTCAGGATATATTTTTCATGGAAGAGTTAAGGCTCTAGCAGATGGTGCTAGAGAGGGAGGTTTCAATTTTTAAGATTGACAGAATACACCAAGTCAGATGGCAAGAGATAACAATAAAAGAATCAAAGCCTCAGAAACTGAGCTACAAGAAAAACTGGTCAATCTTAACCGTGTGGCTAAGGTTACCAAAGGTGGACGTACCTTCAGTTTCTCAGCAGTCGTAGTTGTTGGGGATGGTAAGGGAACAGTGGGACACGGTCTGGGTAAAGCGAGAGACGTATCAGAAGCAATCAAGAAAGCGGTGGACGATGCGAAGAAAAATCTTGTCACTGTCCCATTGATCAAAGGAACGATTCCTCACGCCCAAAAAGGAAAGTACGGAGCAGGTAAAGTTCTTTTGCGCCCTGCAGCCAATGGTACTGGTGTTATTGCCGGTGGTGCCATGAGAGCGGTGCTTGAAAGCGCAGGTGTGCAGAATGTACTTGCCAAATCTATGGGCTCGAGTAATCCGCACAATGTCATCAAGGCAACTCTTGATGCTCTCCGTAGCATGAGAAGTGCCAAAGAAATTGCGAGACAAAGAGGCTTGACCCTCGAGGAACTATACAACGGATAAGTAGAAGATCATGGCAAAAGTTAAAGTCACACTCGTCAAGAGCGTCATCGATAGATCAAAACGCCAAAAGGCAACGGTCAAGGCACTCGGATTGGGGAAGATCAATTCAAGCAGAGAGCACGAACTGACACCTCAGATTAAAGGAATGATCAACAAAGTGAATCACCTCATTGCAGTAGAAGAGCTGTAAGAGAGACAAAGAATATTTAGCAATGGAACTTCATAATCTCAGTCCTGCCAAAGGATCAGTCAAAAGCGAAAAAAGAATCGGTCGTGGTATTGGTTCAGGAAAAGGTCGCACATCTGCTCGTGGTCACAAAGGAGCAAAGTCTAGATCTGGTTACAAGAGCAAGAGACACTTCGAAGGTGGTCAAATGCCGCTACAGATGCGTCTGCCGAAGAGAGGATTTAAGCCTGTCAACAGGACCGAGTATGTTCCATTTAACCTCACTCGACTATCAGAAATCGCTGAAAAGTTCAATCAGACTGACATCAGCATTGATTTCCTCGCAAGCAAAAGGATCATCAAAAAAAGAGACTTGGTGAAGATTCTTGGTGGAGGTGAACTTAGCAAGGGGCTTAATATCACAGCTCATGCATGTTCTGCTTCCGCAAAAGAAGCTATTGAGAAATCTGGTGGATCCATCACTATTGCCTAAGATCTTATGAAGAAATTTTTTAAGACGATATCCAATATTTGGAAAATTGAGGAACTAAGGAAAAGAATCATCTTCACATTGGGGATGATTCTTGTCTTTCGATTTGGTTCACACGTGCTGTTACCGGGTGTGGACAGAGAGATCTTGGAGGCGGCGACTGGAAGTGGGAACTCAGCGGACATTTTTGGTCTGATCAACAACTTTACTGGTGGAGCCTTCTCGCGGGCCTCAGTATTAGCACTTGGGATCATGCCTTATATCACGGCATCGATCATCATCCAGCTCCTGGGATTTGGCGTGCCATACTTTCAGAGATTACAACAAAAAGAAGGGGAGAGCGGAAGGAAAAAGCTGACGCAAATCACCCGTGCTCTCACCATAGCGGTGACAATCGTACAAGGATCTGCCTACCTTGGATTTATCAAAGGTGCAGGCGCTATCGATCCCAACTTGTCTCAGGCAATCTTCTTCACAGCGAACATTATCATCCTCTCTACGGGTACCATTTTTGCCATGTGGTTGGGTGAGCGTATTACTGATAGAGGTATCGGTAACGGTATTTCGCTATTGATCATGATTGGAATTATAGCAGCTCTACCTGGTGCGTTCATCGCAGAATTTGGTCTGAAGATCAACAATCTGTTGATTTTCGTTCTGGAGCTGGCGCTATTCTTTGCCATAGTGATGGCCTCCGTATTGATTATCCAGGCAGTTCGTCGTATCCCGCTACAATACGCCAAGCGTATGGTCGGTAGAGCTGGTGCTCAGATGCCGGCGAGCAATGTGCGTGACTACCTCCCAGTGAAGGTCAACGCCGCAGGTGTTATGCCAATCATCTTTGCACAAGCACTGATGTTTTTGCCCGCACAACTTGCAACTATGGGTGGTGGCACTGGCGCTCAAAGTAGTAAGCTCGTTCAGACATTGTCTGATCCGTTTAGCTTGCCTAGTAGTATCCTAGCATTCATTCTCGTAGTTGTATTCACATACTTCTACACAGCTTTGACGGTCAATCCTAAGTCACACGCCGACTTTCTCAAACGACAAAATGCTTTTATCCCTGGCATCAAGCCTGGTCAAGCTACGGCTGACTTTATCGATACCATCACATCGAGAGTGACACTGCCAGGATCCATCTTCTTGGGTATTATAACCATCCTTCCGGCTCTGGCCAACAAGTTGATGGATATCAACCAGGCATTTGCTCTGTTTTTTGGTGGAACTTCGCTACTTATCCTTGTTGGTGTAGCCCTAGATACCATGCAGCAGATCAATAGTTACTTGATCATGAGAAAGTATGACGGACTGATCAAGTCTGGTAAAGTAATGGGTCGTACAGGCATGCAGGTGGGTAACACCATGTAAGTCGACCGCCCTGTGATCGAATCAAAAACTCCAGAAGAAGTAGAACTCATGCGTATTTCTAGCCTCTTGGCTAGTGATACCCTGTCGTACATGGCCACTATCATCAAACCTGGGCTTACAGGTAATGATATTGACCAAAAAGCAGAAGAATACATAAGAGATCATGGAGCGGTGCCAGGATTCAAAGGGTACCGAGGATTTCCGGGATCTCTTTGTATCTCGATCAATGACTGTATTGTGCATGGCATTCCCAATGGTTATGTATTTCAAGAAGGTGATGTGATCAGCGTTGATTGTGGAATCTTGAAGAATGAATACTACGGTGATGTGGCATTTACGTTTGCGATAGCTCCAATTCCCGAGGAGACTTATGAGCTCCTGTCAGTGACAAGAGAGTGTCTTGAGATCGGTGTAAGTAAGGCTATTGTGGGTAATCGAGTCGGAGATATCGGCAGTAGTATTCAGCATCATGCAGAAAAGATCCATGGCTACGGTGTAGTACGGGAGCTGGTAGGGCATGGTCTGGGGCGCAATCTGCATGAAAAGCCTGATGTGCCTAACTACGGTAGAAGAGGGAGTGGCCCTAGATTGAAAGATGGATGGGCAATAGCGATTGAGCCTATGATAAATCAAGGCACGAGGCGTGTCCGCCAAATGCGCGATGGATGGGGTATCCTCACCAAAGATGGTAAGCTTAGTGCACACTACGAGCACGATGTCATAGTGAGGGATGAAAAGCCTGATGTGCTCAGTGATCATGGGAGAATCGATGAGCAGATAAAAAGTAATGACTATCTCACATTGATCTCGACAAAAAAGTAGATATTTGCACTCCAATTTTGGAAAGCTATGGCGAAACAGGACCTGATCAAGCAAGATGGCGTTATTATCGAGGCATTATCCAATGCCATGTTTCGCGTCCGTCTTGAAAATGATCATGAGATTGTAGCAACCATATCTGGAAAAATGAGGATGAATTATATTCGAATCCTACCTGGTGATAAAGTAGCGGTGGAGATGTCTCCATACGACTTGTCAAGAGGGAGGATCACTTATAGATATAAGTAAACCAAGGCACTATGAAAGTAAGAGCCAGTATCAAAAAGAGATCAGCTGACTGCAAGATCATTCGCAGAAAGGGAAAGCTCTATGTGATTAACAAGAAGAATCCTAGATTCAAGCAAAGACAAGGGTAATAAAAATCAGAGCCAATGGCAAGGATCGCAGGAAATGACCTTCCGAAGAATAAGAAAGGAGAAATAGGTCTCACATATATATATGGAGTCGGTAGATCGCGTGCACGTGAGATACTAGACAAGTGTGGCGTTGAGTACACTACCAAGATTCAAGATTGGACGGATGACAATATCAAGGATATTACCATCCTGATTCAGAATGATTACAAGGTCGAGGGTGAGCTCAGATCTGAGATACAGATGAATATCAAGCGATTGATGGACATCAAGTGTTACAGAGGTCTACGTCATAGAAAAGGTTTGCCAGTTCGAGGACAAAGTACCAAGACTAACGCGCGTACAAGAAAGGGTAGGAAAAAGACAGTCGCTAACAAGAAGAAAGCTACGAAATAATGGCTAAGGCAAGAAAAGTCAAAAGAAACGTCAAGGTTGACCCAGAAGGTCAGGCTCACATCCAAGCTACATTCAACAATGTGATCATCTCCCTTTGCAACAAAGCGGGACAAGTGATCTCATGGTCGAGTGCTGGAAAGGCAGGATTCAGAGGTTCCAAGAAAAATACGCCATATGCTGCTCAGGTGGCTGCTCAGGATGCTGCGCAAGTGGCTTATGATGCAGGCCTCAGGACTGTAGAGGTGTTTGTGAAAGGTCCAGGATCAGGTAGAGAAAGCGCAATCAGAGCCTTAGATGCAAATGGCATCCGTGTTACACGCATCAATGACGTCACACCCATTCCTCACAATGGTTGTCGACCACCCAAGAAACGTAGAGTATAATTATCCAGAATACAGCTAAGACTCATGGCGAGATATACAGGACCTAAGACGAAAAAAGCGAGAGCTTTTAAAGAAGCCATTTTTGGTTATGACAAGGCTCTCGAGAAAAGAAAGTACGGACCAGGTCAACACGGTAATACCAGAAGGAGAAGACAAAAGTCTGATTACGCTCTGCAGCTGATGGAAAAGCAAAAGGCTAAGTACACATATGGTGTGCTAGAGCGCCAGTTTCGTAACCTTTTTGATCGAGCGAGCCGCAAAAGTGGTGTGACCGGTACAATCTTATTGCAGTATCTAGAGTCTAGACTCGATAATGTAGTATTTCGTATGGGAATTGCTCCTACGAGAAGTGCTGCAAGACAGCTTGTCAATCACAAGCACATCTTACTCAATGGTGTAGTGACCAATATCGCGTCATGCCATGTAAGACCAGGTGATATCGTCAGCATCAGGGGCAAGTCGCAAAATCTAGAGGTTATCACTCACAGCATTAGTACAAGATCAGATGTGAGAAAATACCCTTGGATAGAGTGGAATGGTGATAAGAAAGAAGGGAAATTCCTAGAATACCCAGAAAGAGAAGCCATTCCAGAAAACATCAACGAGCAGTTGATTGTAGAACTTTATTCTAAGTAGGTCTCCTACTTATTCATTCAAGCAAACCTTTATTACACACATGAGTGAGATTCTCAATTTCCAGAAGCCTAATAAGATATTGATGCAAAAGGCTACGGACTTCGAAGGTTCATTCGAGTTCAAGCCATTGGAACCTGGTTTTGGCCAGACAATAGGAAACAGCCTCCGTAGAGTATTGCTCAGTAGCCTAGAGGGTTTTGCGATCTCAGCTGTGAGAATTGCTGGTGTAGAGCATGAGTTTTCTACGATCAAGGGAGTAGTAGAGGATGTCATCGACATCATTCTCAATCTCAAGCAAGTAAGACTTAAGCCTCAGCTAGAGGACTACGATGGTACAGAAGATAAGATTTACTTGACCATCACCGGTAAGGATACATTTGTAGCTGGCGACATTGAGAGCTTTACCAATGTTTTCCAGATACTCAATCCAGAGCACAAAATTTGTACGATGGAGGCAAGTGTCAATCTCGAGATGGAGCTGACTGTGACGAAAGGTCGTGGGTATGTGCCGGCGAGTGAAACTCTGGCGAAGGATGCCCCGATTGGTGTCATCCCAGTAGATGCCATCTACACGCCTATCAAAAATGTAGCATACAATATCACCAATACGCGTGTAGGTCAGCGAACTGACTACGAGCAACTACAGATAGATATCAAGACAGATGGAACTATCCATCCTGAGGAAGCGATCAAGCAAGCGTCCAAGATTTTGATACAACATCTACTGCTTATCACTGATGACAATATCACATTCGAGGACGCAAACAAAAAGGATGAGGATGTAGTCGATGAGCATATTCTCCACATGCGCAAGCTGCTCAAAACTTCACTTGAAGATCTGGATCTTTCAGTTCGAGCATACAATTGCCTAAAAGCTGCTAAGATCAATTCTCTTGGTGAGCTTGTAAGGTTTGATACGCATGAGCTCCTTAAGTTTAGAAACTTTGGTAAGAAGTCTCTCGTGGAGATTGAAGAACTTCTCCAGCAGAAAGGACTTACTTTCGGTATGGACCTCAGCAAGTATAAGCTAGAAGAAGACTAGAATTACAAATTTCAATATTGCGAATTACCGATCGCCTTGGGCTGATTAGTGTCGCGAAGCAAATCAATTATTCATCATGAGACACGGTAAGAAGTTTAACCATCTCGGTCGCAAGAAAGGGCACAGAAGAGCCCTTCTCATGAACATGACCAATTCGCTCGTTGAGCACAAAAGAATCAATACCACTCTGGCCAAAGCCAAAGCGCTGCGCGTCTACGCAGAGCCATTGATCACCAAGGCCAAGACCGACACGATGCACAATCGCCGTGTGGTCTTTAGCTATCTTCAGAGCAAAGACGCTATCAAGGAGCTCTTCGGGCCTATTGCGAGCGCTGTAGCCGAGAGACCAGGTGGATACCTTCGTATCATCAAGACTGGCTTCAGACAAGGTGATGCTGCAGAGATGGCCATGATTGAGTTTGTAGACTTCAATACGACTTACGAGAATAAGAAGATGTCTGGGAAGGCTGGTGCTAAGAAGAAGACGAGGAGATCTCGTAGAAAAGCTTCTGGTACCACGGCAACTCCTCCACCAGTGGCTACACAGGAAGAGGAATAGTCCCTAAGACAACTCTAAGAATATCAAAAAGCGTTAATCACTCAGTGGTTGACGCTTTTTTTGTCTTATGAGACTCTTAAATCCTAACTTGCACAGCGAACCCAATACTGCGTCCATAAGTTTATACGACATGAAAACAATGAATGCTCTTTTTTCGACCGTATTGATTGCGGCATCCCTGATTACCTGCGATGTCAATGCAAACAATCCGATCAGTCAAGAACCCAAAATGGAAATCTCTATGAATGATCTAGACATTGTTACACTTGGCGGTGGATGCTTCTGGTGTATCGAAGCTGTTTTCCTCGAGCTAGAAGGAGTCCGCAAGGTGGTCTCAGGCTATATGGGCGGTCACGTAGACAATCCTAGCTACAAGGAGGTCTGCAATGGGACTACCGGCCATGCTGAAGTCGTTCAAGTGATCTACGATCCCACCGTAGTGAGCCTCGAGACGATCCTTGATGTGTTTTGGACTGTACATGATCCTACGACGCTCAATCGTCAAGGGGCAGATGTTGGTACACAGTATCGCTCTGCCATCTACTATCACAATGATAAGGATAAGGCTATCGCCCAAAAGTCTATGACAGAATTGGCAACAGAGCTATGGGATGATCCTATTGTTACAGAGCTGACGGCTGCAAGTACGTTTTATCCTGCGGAGGACTACCACCAGAACTACTACAACAATAACAAGAGCCAAGGTTACTGCCGCGTGGTGATCAATCCTAAGCTCAGCAAGTTTCGCAAGAAATTTGAAGACAAACTCAAGGCCCAGTAAGATGTATAATCCGCTGACGCCAGAGGAGGAGAGGATCATCATCCACAAGGGAACCGAAAGGCCTTATAGCGGCGAGTATGACAAGCACTACGAGCCGGGTACTTATGTCTGTCGTAGATGCGATGCTCCACTATATCGAAGCACTGACAAGTTTAGCAGTGGATGTGGGTGGCCGAGTTTTGATGATGAGATCGCAGGAGCAGTGAGGCGCGAAACGGATGCTGATGGCCGAAGGACAGAAATCCTTTGCAGTAACTGTGATGGACATCTTGGTCATGTTTTTATCGGGGAGAGATTTACCGACAAGAATACTAGACATTGTGTGAATAGTATCTCGCTCAAGTTTATTCCTGAGCAATAGCGATTCTATGCAGCTAGAAATCAAAAAGGCCTTGCTCATCAGAGCAAGGCCTTTTTTCTACACATTATCAATACAATCACTAGAATTTGCCGTTGTCATTTTTCCAAGCGGACTTTTCAGGGATATTTTGAATCACATCCCAGTGCTCTACGATCAGGCCATCCTCTAGTCTAAACAGATCATAGAAAGCGACAGTATCACCTTTCCCGAAGACCCCTTCGGACATGGCGAGCACGTAATTCCCTTGGCCAAGCACCTTGTGCACTTTCTTATACTCCATAACAAGCCCATTTTCTGCGAAGTACTGCATAGCTGCACCAAATCCCTCTAGGCCATCAGCTACTGCAGAGTTGTGCTGAGCGTATTCTTTTGTGCTGATATACTCAGTAATCTTATCTCCTTGGCCATTGAGAAGGACCTCATTGATAAATCCTTCAATCTTTGCCTTGTTGGCAGTCGTCTGATCCAGATCCTTCACTTGTGTTGGTCCGTCTAGCTGCGTGCGGCCGCTCGGATTGGGTGGTGTTATCTCTGCGAGATTGTCCCAGTGCTCTACGATAAGTCCATCCTCAAATCTGAAGACATCAAATCCCACCTTAGGCCCAAAAAAATCGTATTCCGTATGGGTCACTACATACTCTCCGTCTTCAAAGGCCCTTACCACCTTGGCTTTGAATCCTCCCTCAGGTGCATTTTGCATCACCTCTCCAAAACCCGCCAGGCCGTCTCCTACATCCAGATTGTGTTGGATGTATTTATCCGGATTGATGTAGCTGATGGGTGTCGGATCGCCTGTGCTCAAGGATTCGAGGAGTGCAATGGTCTTTTGTTTGTTACTGATTTCCATGGTTTGTTCTTTACTTGATTCGTTGTTACTTGATTGCTGTGCATCGCAGCTGGATAGAAGTAGTGTGGTGGCTGTCGCCAAAATAGCTAGTCTCATAGTGTAGTGATTTGTTGATGAGACAAAGCTCTCATCGGAGATGAGCCTAATGGATATACAATCCCTCCCTTCTAGTGTAGAAATCGGAACAGAAGTCTATCCTCCGTGCTCTTGCCGAAAACTCTCTGGAGTCTGCGAGGCGAGTCGTTTGAAGAATTTGTAAAAATTGCTCGTCTCTTCAAAGCCTGTGGCATAGGCTATTTCCTTAATAGAGTCGGTCGTATGGAGCAGGCGACGCTTGATTTGCATGATCCTAATCTCATCGAGCATGACCTTGGCTGTCTTGTTGATGATGGACTTACATATGGTATTTAGCGTCTTAGTGCTGGTCGCCATCAGCTGCGCATATTCTATGACGGTATGCACGCTAGAAGCATGCTTCTCTGCCAGCTCTTGAAATTTGATGAACTCAGCGAGATGCTTTTTACCTAATACCTTCTGGTTCGTTTGATACTTTATACGGAAGAGTCTTGTAATCAGGATGTGCAGTTCGCTACGGATGATTTGTAGCGCATAGGGATCTGGCATCATCTCATATTCTGCTTTCATCCGATTGACACTATCCTTCATTTGCTTGTAGTCAAGTTCCGAAAGAGTCGTCCGCGGCGCGATCAAAAATTCATTGAACAGTTGTAAACTTTTGAGGGCTTCGATTTGCTCTAGATAGCTGACAAGAAAGTCCTCTCGGAACAAGAGGAGATCACCCTTCAACTCGGAGGAAAAATGAAATCGATGTACCTGATCCTTTCTGATGGTCAGGACATCTCGCGTCTGCAGCTTGTAGTCTTGAAAATCGATGCTGTGATGGCCCTGACCATCTCGCACAAGAAGTACGATATAGAAGCTGACACGATGGGTGATCTCGGGATTGTGCCCGATATCATTCCTTTGTTTCAGGTCTTCGTGCTTGACAATATCAAATCCAGAATCTGGATTGGACTCATTGTGATAGCCGATGACTGGGAGATCTTCCTTCAGCAAGAAATGGACATTTAGAGGCTGATGAGATATTTGACAAGATTGGTCTTGCTATTGGATATGCCAAGTTTTTTGCGCAAGCGTGATCTTGCGACTTCTATACTTCCTACAGACTTGTACTGCAGATTTGCAATGTCCTTGGAGCTCATATTCATCTTGAGCAGCGCACATAACTTGAGATCTCCTGGGCTCAGATCAGGGTGCTGATTTGTGAGCTTCTCGTAGAACTGTTGATTCACTCTTGCAAAATTGAGATCAAAGTCATCTTGAATTTTGCCATTGCGTGCGTCAGACAGTCGTTCCATGATGGTACTGATCAATCGTTGATGTTTCTGAGCGACTCCATTTCTAAGATTGGATAAGTCCTCCAAACTTTTACGAATCACTTCATTACTATGTGACATGGAGATTGCTTGAGCGGCGAGGTCCTGATCCTTGAGCGCATAGTCAGCTGAGAGTAGCTGGTGATCCGACTCGAGTTTTGTCAATTTGAGTGTCTTGAGCCGATAGCTCAGGACAAAAACTATGGCTGCGGCAATACATGCAAGTCCCGCAATGGCTGCAATCCAGTAGTTGCGAAGACGAATATATTTTGCCCGGATTTCTTCTTCTCCAGTTTCCTTTTTTGCAACAGCAACCTCTAACTCCCGCTTGAGTCGACGTAGTTCTTCTCTGTCATAGTTGAGTTCTTGTTCAGCAGCAGATACCGTCGCGAGACTTTGGTACTTGTAGGCATTGGCATAGTCGCCTTGATCTTCGTAGAGCGATTGTAGTAGCACTTGATTTTCCCATTGGACTTTCGCTTGACCAAAGTCGGTCATGTATTTTTCAGCCTCTAGTGCGCTTGCTAGACTTTGGTCTAGTTTTCCAAGTGCGGCTAGTGAGTGGGCGCGTTCTGTATAGAGTGCTGCTCTGAGATACTGTAGACTGTCCTTTTCTGATAGATGGTCATTCAATCTGTCAAACTCCTCTATGGCCAGCAAGTGGTTTTCCTGCATCCGCGCAGACTGCCCAAGGTTGAGCAAGGCAAATGCATGCTGATCGGTATATCTATCATCACTAGACATCGCAAGTAGCTGCTCGAAGATGGCATCAGCTTCGTCAAATTCTCTGAGATTAAGATGTGCATCACCGAGTTCGATCAGGATATCCATGATCATTGCACTGTCCCCTGCTTCGGTAGCGAAGTCCCTGGCAAGACGGTAATTTCTTACCGCTAAGGGCAAATTATCTAGATCATGCATCACAGCGCCTGCCAACTGATGCGTCTGAGCGAGCTCGACTGTCATCGAGTCTGGGATTTCTTTCATCAGGGCTAAGAGTACAAATAGAGACTCATTGAGGCTGTCATTGAGATATCGTGATTCTGCCTCGTAGAGCTTGAGATAGATGTCATCATCTGACGCGAGTGTAGATGCAGCCACACCCTTGGCTAGGCTAAAGTAGCTGGATCCACTTGGAGGGTCCAGCCATTCATGCATCGCCACATAGACATCTATTTGACAGTCTTTGCAGCCTGATTTTTTGGCGACAGCCAGAGCTTCCTGCAGGAGTGGTAAATGCGCCGTGCTATCCTTTGTCTCATATAGATCCCCAAAGATGTCTTCGATCTGCTCTGCATGATCCTGAGATGATAGTGCCCACGGCACCATGGTCAGGCCACAAAGCAGGATTTGCCAACTCAATATCTTAACGACCCTATGATTCACTACACAATGCTACAAAAAAATATTTGAGAGCTAAAGGGCGGATTTTCAATTGTTTAGATCTTGGTGTAAGTCCATGTTATGCTCTGGATTTTCAGGATAGGGGTGATTGCTATGGTGCTTGCAAATGCGAAAAATGAGGGTCAGCTGGTTTTGCCATTGTCAGTCAGATGTGTACACGACTATCAACATCATTTACTCAATTAAGCAAAAACGATAAGCATGAAAGCAATGAAGCTAATGTTGACGATTTTCTGCATAGCTTGCCTATTCACTTCTTGTGAAGAAGATCAGCTAAACCAGCATCAAATCGTCGAAGAAGAAATTCAAGAGGAAACCCAAAATCAAAGCACATCGGCCAGGAGGCCCTGTGGACATGCTCACCATGTCAAGCATCTCATGGAAAACCCAGAGTACAGAGAAGCGCACCGCAACAAACTTCAAAAGATGGAGCGTATGAGTGATTTTCGCTCAGACTGTAATGAACCTGAGCTCATAGCAGTGGCCATTCACTTCCAGAATGTGTCGTCGCCAGATGAAGACTGCCTGCGAGAACTAGCGCAAAATCAGATCGACATCCTCAATGCTGATTTTGCTGCCACCAATGATGACATCAATCAGTGGACCGACAATGCGTCTTCGAGCTTCCCAGGTGTCAACAATGGTGTTACCTGTGTCCGCTTTTGCATTGCAGATCAGAATCACCCGAGCGGATTTGGTCTCGTTGATGGGGATCCTGCAGTCACCTTCAATCAAGTAAGTGGAGATCAGTCCAATGCCTGGTCAGGCTATCTTAACATCTTCGTGAGGCCAAATCTTGGTTTCCTCGGATATGCTCCGCTCGGTGGCAGTGGCAACGGTGACGGTGTTGTGATCGACGCAGGAGCCTTTGGCTCTGGAGCAGGCTGCGGGCAGGTGAGCCCTGAAGCTCCTTACAATCTGGGACGAACCACCACCCATGAGGTGGGACACTATCTACTGCTTGAGCATATCTGGGGCAATAATGGTGGCTGTGGTGATGATGACGGTGTCAGTGATACACCAGTCTCCAATGATAGCTATGGAGGGTGCCCATCCGTAGGGCAGAGTAGTTGTGGCTCGACAGATATGCACATGAACTACATGGACTACACCAATGACGCTTGCATGTACATGTTTAGCGCCGGTCAGTCTACTCGCATGGACAATTATGTGAGTTCTAGCCTCTCTATATTGACCAACAATGCGCCGAATGTCTGCTCCGAGCAAGACTCTGATGAAGAGGAAGAGGAAGAAGACCCACAAGTCTGCGAGCTCCCGCTCAATATGACCATCGATGTGCTCAGTGAGAGTCAGGCCAAACTCAGTGTGGACAATGTGCCGAATGCGACAAGATATAGATTCCAGTATCGCGAGAGCGGAAGCTCAAGCTGGACGAGCAAAGCGAGCTCTCAGCCGAGTGTCACGATCTCTGGTCTCAAGGTCTGTAAGTCTTATCAGACTCGTGTGAGAGCCACTTGCCCTGTAGGCAATAGCCCTTGGACTTCCGTCAAAAGCTTTAGCACCATAGGCTGTGACGAAGGCTGTGAGGCTGAGGCAATAGATCCAGTCACGGGAGAGCCTCTTGAGGATGAAGCCTGCATAGAGGAAGTCATCCAAAATGATTCTTACTGCTGCGAAGTAGAGTGGGATGGCATCTGCCAAGAGGCGTATGAAGACTGCTCAGATACTGAAGGTGAGGGCTGCGTACCATCTATCGATCCATACACTGGCCAGTACAATGATGACGACGAGTGCGTCGAGTGGGTACAGTCGATCGATCCTTACTGCTGCGAGGTGGAGTGGGACTGGGTATGCCAGTATGAGTATGATGATTGCACCTACGGATTTGCACCACAGATGGACCTGTCACTGGTCAACACTGTCAAGCTTCATGGCCAATACTTGAGCTATCGAGCGGCTTTCGCCAAAAGGAATGTACAGCTAGAGATCCTCACATCCAATGGTCAAGTCATCATGAAGAAAGCGGATCTCTCCAGGAAAGATGTGATCGACCTTGCAGCACTCAGTCTACCTCCAAGTGGAGTGATCTATGTGAGACTACAGGATGGAGATCAGACCATCACGAAGGAGCTGGTCTTGTAGACAATAGTTGCGCTCATCAATTTGTCTCCTTGAAAAGAAAAAAGCCTTCCGAAGCGATTCGGAAGGCTTTTTTATATCTTCATCGGAGATCGACTAGCTCAAAAACTCTTTGGCTTGCTTGCTCCACTCATCTCTCTTTCCTCTCCCTTGGAAGGCACTGAGCATGGAATCTACTAGATCATACTCACGGTCACCCATCTTGCTCACTTGCTCAAAAGTGTATACGCCCATTTCATTGAGGATGCCCTCAAGCTTAGGTCCGATACCTTTGATTTTCTGTAGATCGTCTTTGTTGCTGGCATCAGCTGTACCAATCTTCCCGAAGAGCTCTTTTTTGGCTTCTTCCGGGGCTGGAGTAGGAGCTGGCGCTGCTTCTTCTTTACTGGCTTCTGCCTCGGCCTTTGCTTTGGCAGCAGCTTCTGCCTTGGCCTTTGCTTCAGCGTCAGCCTTTGCTTTTGCGGCAGCCTCTGCAGCAGCCTGAGCTTCAGCTTCTGCTTGAGCTGCTGAGTCATCAGCTACAGGCTCGGCTTTGGGCTTGGCAGCAGCTTTTTTGGCTGGTGCTTTGAGCCCTGCATATGGATCTTCAAATGGGTCGATGCTCACATAGACGCGGTTTTTGCGACCTCTGTGAAACTTGACTGTGCCATCAGCAAGCGCATAGATGGTGAAGTCTTTACCTAGACCTACATTTTCACCTGGATGGTACTTTGTACCTCGTTGGCGGACGATAATGTTACCCACGATAGCAGCTTCGCCACCAAATAGTTTTACACCGAGACGTTTACTATTACTGTCTCTTCCATTATCTGTACTACCTACACCTTTCTTATGTGCCATGGTCTAAAGTCTTATTAGCTTATGGAATCGATTTTGATCTTCGTGAAAGACTGGCGATGGCCATTTTTCTTTCTGAAGCCTTTTCTTCTTTTCTTCTTGAAGACAATGACTTTGTCTCCTTTGACGTGCTCTAGGACTGTGGCTTTGACGGCAGTGGCAAGTGTAGGTGTACCTACAGCTGTATTGTCACCATCACTGGTGAGCATGACATCACCGAAGCTCAATGAAGCTCCTTCTTCCGCATCGAGGCGGTGCACATAGATCTCCTGGCCTTGAGATACCTTAAACTGCTGACCAGCGATATTGACTACTGCAAACATGGTTCGCGATTTTTTGAAAATAGGAGTGCAAAGATAAGAGATTGTAGGTCATTTTGGCGCAAGCCGCATCAAAGAATCATACTTGCAGCCCAATTAGATCAAGTCTCGCAAGCGAAATTCCACATCAATTGTCTCAAAGCCACGCAGGATCTGCATTTTGATCAATTTGTCGGGCTTAGCCCGCAAGCGCTTTTGAATCTTTTCCACACTGAGACTTTTGGCAGATAGCCCGTTGAGTTTGCGGATGATATCCCCAGACTTAAGGCCGGCCCTATCGGCAGGTGATCCTGAGCTTATGTGGATTACATGAAACGAACTGAAATTGACGCCTGCTGCAATCACAAATAGGCCACTGCGATCATGCTTGCTCTTTTTGAGAGCTTTGATATTGGGACGGAAGTACACCGTTCCTCTTGAGTAGTCAATGATCGGGTCCATGTGTTGGAGAAAGCGGTTGCCGAGCAGTCCATTGCGCAAAAACTCGAGCTGACTTGAGTACAGGCTGTCCACACTATGAAAGTTGGTCACTACGTCTTCGATGTCAAGCTCGTCGATCTCGAGCTTTTCGATCCGACCTTTGTAGCCTTTGACATAGCCTCCAAGACCGATGCCAAGGACGCCAGTAGTCAAGTCCTCAGGCAGTACGAGCTCATCTAGTGTGTCATCATGCACCATGAAAGGTATAGCGCTACCCGTATCCAAGAGCAAGAGGATGCTGTCGAGTCTTACGCTATCGATGGTCAGTGCTGTGTAGATATGCGCTTTGTTGGAGTTGATCAGGGTGGGGATTGCCTGATGTCTCTTCGTCATGCGCTTCAGATTGGTCGGGCGAGATATGCGTAGTTTCTTTTTTCCATAATCGATATGGCAGAGCATGGCCTTGAACACTTCTGCACCCAGGATGCCATCGATTTCCATACCGAGCATCTTGTCCATCTGCACTGAGCCATTTTCAAGGACGAGGAGACTCCGTTCTACAGAGGCATTCTTGCCGAGCCCTATACTGACACGCTCACTGATATGCGCTTTGATCTTACGACTCAGGTCGGATCCGAGGAGATCTATCTGCTTGTAGTACTCGAGTCCCATCAGATCGGTCAGAAACTTAGAGAATATGATCGTAAACTCTGACCCGGTGTCAACAAGAAGCCTGACCTTGACCCGTCCATCGATTACGGCTTCCACGATGATAAACTCCTGATCGTACTCAAAGGGGATGACGACATCGCGCTCATCTGATAAAAACAAGCTTGATCGCTGGGCCTCTAGTGTGCAAGAGGAGAGAAAGATGATCAAGAGCTGTGCTGCAAGCCAGTACCGCATATATGTGAAAGTACTCATCAGGATTTTTTTGAATTTGTCTTATATGCGATCATGGATCGCATCCCCTACATGAGTCTTTTTTGTACTTTGCAGTCATGGAAAAACTGAAGCGTGCTCTCACCTTGCCAGGGCTGACGATGATAGCTGCTGGAGCCTGCATTGGTTCTGGCATATTCATGACGCCCAATGGGGTTGCATCTGAGGTTCCAGACGCCGGCTTGATCCTATTGGTTTGGTTTCTCGGTGGTGTGATCACGATCACTGGTTCCTTGACTTTTGCTGAACTCGGCTCTATGTATCCCAAGGCAGGGGGTGTATATGTATACATCCGAGATGCTTTTGGTCCCCTGATGGCTTTTCTTTATGGCTGGGTGTTTCTGACTGTGATCAATACAGGAGCCCTTGCTGCTCTTGGTGTGGCTTGTGTTGATTTCTTGGGATTTTTTGTAGAGATAGGCGCTGACGCGCAAATGTGGATTGCTGCAGGGATCATCATCAGCCTGAGTTTGATCAATATTCTAGGGATCAACGTGAGCCAATGGATCATCAGTGGCCTGACAGGATTGAAGATTGCTGCTCTGATTGCGATTGTCTTTGTGGCCTTGTGTATGGCTTCTCCTCCAGATGCCGCCATGTCCGAAAAGGCTGCAAGTAGCCCGGCTGAGATTCGTTTCACAGCAATCTTTGTCGCGCTGGTAGGTGTGCTATGGTCCTATGGTGGATGGTATCATGCCACTTTTCTGGCCGGAGAGACGAAAAATCCACATCGGACTGTACCTCGTGCTCTGATTCTTGGAGCCTTGATCGTGACATTGCTGTACGTGAGCGCCAATTGGGCCTACTTGAAGTTTTTGAGCATAGAAGAGTTGACAGCCAGCAATCGCGTCGCAGCAGACGCCTTGCAAAAAGTTTTGCCTTATGGTGCTAAGTTGGTTGCGGCAGCGGTCGTACTATCCATCGTAGGGACGATTAGTATCTACACGATGAGTGCTCCCAGGATCTACTTCGCCATGGCGGAGGACGGGATCTTCTTCAAGGCTCTTGCTCGCGTACATCCGACCTATCGGACACCTCATATCGCAATTCTCCTACAGGTGGCAATGTCCCTTATTCTGCTGGTTGCATGGCAGACCTTTCACAATCTGATCACCTATGTGACCTTTATTGACATGGTCTTTTTGATCCTGGGTGCTGCATGTCTCTTCATTTTCCGCAAGACAAGGCCTCAGTCGGAACGTCCATTCCGCGTATGGCTATATCCTTGGCTCCCTGGATTTTTCATACTCGTAGGTACACTGTTTCTTATTAGTACCTTGGTAGAGAGGCCTGTCCAGACGATCGGTGGCCTCGTGGTCCTCTCATCTGGTGTGCTCGTGTACTATGCCTATCGCTCATACACAGGCAAGCGCAATGCATAGAGTCTTAGTGTATGATGACTTTCTGGCCGCCGAGTAGATTACCCGCGGCGTTTCTGAAGACCAGGTAGCTCGTACCCTTGCCATGGAGCTTCAGGCGGAGGTCTTGGCTTTGAGTGTCAAGCTTACGTATCCACAGTAGTTGTCCACCAGCGTCTAGCTCAGATACACTAGCAATTTTGAGCTCCTTATCCAAAATTTGGATTCTGATATCACCATGAGTCGGATTGGGAAATAAGCTGATTTGATCTGATCTCAATATTTCACTGGTACCCGTACTTCTCCAAAGGTCATATTGCTCTTGGAGTACATCGATCGGCTCTACGCCGTACTCGGTGATAGGAACATTGATGTCAAGATAGAGATCTTCCTCAGAGTCGTCAGGCTTAGCTACAGCGATGAACGCGGATTGACTGCTGACACCTTCTGCCAAGCATCTGCTATCTGCACCGGGTACGTTGGCACCTTGAAGTGCTTCCATAAGGCGATCAGAGAGCGTTCCCTCTGCCCTGAGAAACCTCGCTTCCATGCTATCGAGTATACCTTCAGAGATGAGGATGTTCCCCTGGATGGCATAGTTGACTCCGATGCGATGATTCTTGACATCTAGGCAATTGCTCCCTGTAAATGCTGCGGCTCGGGCTTGGCCGGTATCGTCTATATCTACGACGCCATACTGTCTGACACTGGAGTTGAAATCTATGTCATTGCTTCTCATGTAGCTGATGATCTCTTCTGGGCTATCCCCGCGCTCCATGCGTCTGCGTGCATTGGTCTGATTGCCTTGGCGATAGGCAGCTTGTGTGTGGATTGCCCCTTTTCCGGGAAGAATGTCGCTGATGATCTTGGCGCCTTCTGAGATCACATTAGCGTCTAGGCAGCTCGCACCAGCACTACCCACTTCTCCAGTCTCTTCATCCGCTGCAACAATGGAGAAGGTGTCTTGAGCATGCAGGAGACCTAGTGGCAAGATCAAGAGGAGGCAAAATTGGAAGAAGGAGTGGAGGCTTTTCATGTGTTGTTCATTTCTCGAAATAAAAAGAGGTGAACGACACATCGTTCACCTCTCCAAGATATTTATTTCATTAGAGGTCTACAAATGAGACCTCATTGAAGTAGGTCTTACTTCTTCATATTTGTCCACTCAGCGATAGCGTCTTGATTAAACTTGACGTATTGCATGTTTCCAGCTTCTTGAGCAGCAGCCATAGATTCTTTGGCAGTAGCAATGGCTCCTGCGAAATCTCCTAGCTTGGCTTGGATGTTTGACTTATCTCTAAGAACCCAAAATCTTCCTGGGTTGAGCTCAAGAGACTTATTGATCCACTCAAGAGCTTTGTTCATGTCGCGTCCAGTCTTGGCGTAGTAGTTTGCAGCATTGCGGTACTCATTGGCAGATGGGCCGGCCATCGCAGCATCGATGCTGCTGATCACTTGCTTGTCAGTTCCTACTTCTAGTGGAATCGGTACGATGACATTGTCCCACTTGACATGAATGATCGCTTTGTCATCTCTGATATCGTTGATATCGATAGTGAAAGTCTCTACACTCATAGAGTTTGTGACAGGTCTTACGTTTGCCTTTGCTGCGATCGCAGCTTCATCCCACTCTGCTGGTGGAGTGTTTCTGCTCAGGTCTGAGTAGAATATGATCTCCCAGCTCTCTGCACCTGGCTTGGTGAATAGTGAGTAGGTTCCTGCTTTGAGCTCTTGACCAGCTACCATGACATCTTTGTCAAATGTGAACTTGGTAGACTGATTGGCTCCTGTGCGCCAGTATTCATTCATAGGTACGAGACTTCCGAAGATCTTACGCTCTTTGACACCTGGTCGTGAGTAGTCAACAGATACTTTGGTCAATCCGACCATTTGCTCCATCTTGCAAGAAGGGCTTGGTGCTGGAGTTTGTACTTGGGCAGTCATCGCCACAGCGAAGGCTACAAATAGGATGGAAAAAAATGCTCTTTTCATCGTGTGTATTGTGTTTAAAATATTTGGTGCTGCAAAATTGCGGTTTTTTTGGGCGAAAGCCCTGTAACGTTCTGTATCTCTCTATCGTCATTCCTAGGACAAAGAGATCAAATCGTCGAATGTCAATGATATATCAAGCTTGGTCGAATAAGGTTCAACGCTGATAGGATTCTCCTTACATTCAAGCGTCTTTATACTCTTCACTCAAAACACTTACCTGTGAAATCAATCTTTACCCTTTTCTTTTCCTTGTGTCTTGGACTTTCAACAATGACCGCCCAGCTCAATATTGAGTTTTTGTCAAACTTCCCGTACGAAAGTGTCGGAAATGACATATGGGGCTATGTGGCACCTGATAGCAGTGAATATGCGATCATGGGCACATTTGATGGTGTGTCTGTGGTCAATGTAACTGATCCGAGAGACCCACAGGAGGTGGTCTTTATTCCTCAGCAAGGAAGTACTTGGAGGGATATCAAGACATGGGGGAGTCATGCCTATGTGACGGCTGATGAAGCAGGTACGACTGATGGTCTGCTGGTCATCGATCTTTCTGACCTGCCAGATACAGTGAGCTGGAGAAATACTACTGACTTCTTTGAAGGACAAGCCCCCGTCAACACCTGTCATAACATCTATATCGATGAGTTTGGCTACGCCTATCTCTCAGGTTGTGATGCCAACAATGGTGGACTTCTATTTGTGGATGTATTTACCAATCCAGATACCCCGCGTGTCGTGGGGCTTGGCGCCCCAGAGTATAGCCATGATATCTATGTACGTGATAATATCGCCTACAGCAGTGAGATCAATATTGGTGTACTTGGTATTTACGATGTCAGTGATAAGGACAGTGTAGAGCTGCTTGCGACACAGGCGACTCCGTTTGAGTTTACGCACAATGCATGGCTATCAGATGATGGACTGACGGTATTTACCACGGACGAGCTAGGCAATGCGCCGGTTGCAGCCTATGACGTGAGTGATCTGGACGATATCAAGTTTTTGGACGCTTATAGACCTACAGCAACTCTCGGGGACGGCGTAGTGCCTCACAATGTGCATGTGTGGGATGACTACCTGATTATCTCCTACTATACGGATGGTTGTATCGTCGTAGATGCTAGTCGTCCAGATAATCTTGTGGAAGTAGGAAACTTTGATACTTTCTTCCCAGATGCAGTAGGATTTGCCGGAGCATGGGGAGCGTATCCATTTTTGCCATCAGGTAATATCTTGATCGGTGATATGAATAGTGGACTTGTGGTGCTGGGCCCGACATACAAGAGAGCTTCGTTTTTGGAAGGAGTCGTGAAGGATAGCGTGACAGGGATCGGTATTTTTAATGCACGCGTCGAGATGTCAGGTACGACCCTCTTGACTTTTGAGAACTCCGGCGTGGACGGAAGTTACAAAACAGGCACAGTGGATACGGGTTATTTTTCGGCTACTGCAAGTGTCTTTGGCTATGAGCCCAAGACGATTGACAGTATTGAGCTGGCTTCAGAGGAGGTGACCTTGGTGGATTTTGAGCTGAAGAGATTGCCGACTGTCGCTCTTGAACTTCGGGTGATAGATGCAGCGACGAGCATGCCACTTCCAGGGTCCAAAGTCATGATTGAAACAGATGGCTTTTCAGCGGAGTATGAGGCTGATGCTGGTGGAATTGTAGCCATTCCAGATTTTACCATCGGCACTTATGATCTTGTTGTCGGTCAGTGGGGGTACGAATATCAATTTATCAATGCACAAAACTTCGAGTCATCGCCGAGTAACCAAAGCTTGACGATCGAGCTTTTTGCTGGTATCACTGATGTCTTTAGCCTAGATCTTGGATGGACAACATCCCTACAAGGATTTTCTGGTGAGTGGGAGAGAGGCAACCCGATAGCCGTCACATCCCCCGATGGTCAGATATTGCTGGCACCTGAGGATGATAGTGATGATCTAGGTTCCCAGTGTTTTGTGACAGCAAATACTGCAGATTTCAATGCTGGATTTGTCTTTGGTACCACGATACTTGAGTCGCCGAGCTTTGACCTCACGAGCTATGAGCGTCCTGCCCTGAGCTATGAGCACTGGTACTGGGCCAGTGACTTTCAGGGTAACCCGACAACTGAGGAAATGGTCGTTGTACTAGATAACGGCATTACCAGCGTAGTGATCGACACAATACGCAATGAGTTTCCCTCGCCCAATCAGTGGTTTGACTCAGGAGAGATCTTGGTGTCTGATCACCTAGAGGCTACAACAGATATGCGGATACGATTCATCACGAGTGAGAGCGGTTTCGACGATGCAGTGGAGGCTGGAATCGATAATTTCCGTGTGTTTGAATCTGAGAGTACTGCGACTTTGCAGCTTGATGAAAGCTTGGCGGCTCAAGTATTACCCAATCCAAGTCAGGACATCTTTGAGATTCTATTGGACGAGGCTCTTATCAGCGATCAACTCAGTTGGCAGCTTCGAGATGCACAAGGACAACTGATCCAAGAATCTGTCGTATCAGAGGCCATGATCACATTTGGAGAAGAGCTACCTGCAGGACTGTACTTTTTCCAGTTGCTGTCTGATGAGGCCCACGGCCCAGTCCAAAAACTCATCAAGCAGTAGTGCGCTCGATCTGATATCTGTCGATAAATGACTTGTAGATAGGCGAGAGGCTGAGGACAGCAGGATTACCGATGACGATGAGTGCTTCTCTGGCTCTGGTGAGGGCAACATTGAGCTTGCGGTCTACCGTCATATCCACCGTGAGGGATGATATCTGCTGGATCTGATCTGATCGATGCACTGTGGTGCTCAGGATGATATAGTCTCGTGCGCTGCCCTGATATCGCTCGACAGTATCTACGGTCATATCTGGATGTCGAAGGCCAGCATTCTCCAGATCACCACGTATCTGAGCGATCTGTGCCTTGTAGGGGCAGATGATGCCAATCTGCTCACTCGTGACTGAGCCTGTGTCTAGTAGTTTGGTGACAAGGTTTACGACCTCTGCCGATTCTGCTCGATTGTACTTGTACATCTGATCTTCTTGTTCAGCAGCTACGGGGATAAATACCACGCGATGAGGCAGGATTGATTTGATCTGATCAGGTAGTGGGGCGGTCAGTCTTGGCACTGTGGTGAAGCTTCTCAGTGTTCCTTGATAAAACTTTTCTGATGGAAAACTGACGATCTCCTGGTGCATACGCCCTTGCTCATGCAGACTGAGGATGGCCTCTGGGAACTTCTCTCTGGCTTGTCCTATGAGTCTAGAGAAGAGTGAATCCGCGCAGTCTCTATAGCCGAGCTTGAGGAGCGAATCGTCTTCTATCTTGCTATCCTTGCTGCGCTGCCTCACGACGGCGGGCAGCTGCAGATGATCACCGATCAAGATTGAGCGACGGAATCTCGGGAGCAGGCCGACCAAATTGGGCTCCAAGATCTGAGATGCTTCATCGATGATCGCGGTGTCGATTTTCTTCAGTGCAAAGATCTCTGGCTTGCTCTCTATAGATGCGAGTGTGCCTACGATGATACGATGCTCATCGATGCAAGCGCGGATCTCGCTCCGCTTGGTATAGGCTTTGACACGCTCTTGGAACAGCTGTCCTCTGTGGTCGGGATGCGTGCTATATCTGGAGCCGATCCGTAGGTACGGCAATTGTATCTCTTCCAGAGACTTGCAGATCTCATCTACCGCACGATTGGTGTAGGCGATGAGCATCAGTGATGCTTGGCTTGTGTCATACAGATACTTGACGAAGTGCTTCAGGATCACACTGGTCTTGCCAGTACCGGGCGGGCCCCATACGAGTCTATAGTCTTTCGTCTTGCTGAGCTCATGAAGTAGCGATCGCTGTGATGTGGTCAGTCGCTCATCCCAGTGGTAGCTGATCTTTGGGTCCTGATACTCTGGTGCGCGGCGTCCAAGCATGAGCTCTCTGGACCTCTTGGGAGCTTCTGCCCATGCAAAGAGGCCCTGATACATCCGACGATAGCCAGTATCTAGAGAGTCTGGCTCTAGGTTCCAGTACTGGTGCGACTCGAAGTACTGATCGTAGTACTGCGGATGACGAAGTCTAAACACGATGTGCTCCTCAGACAGTTCGATGATACTGCCCTTGAGAATTTGATTCTTCACAGCAGATTGTACTGGATCTGTCAGCGGATAAAGCACAGCGATGTCTCCTGATCTGAAGCTCGAGAGTCTGTTGCTTTTTGGCGAAAGCCTAAGCTCTAGCATGTGATCCATGCCGTCTCGTTCCTGACCAGCAATCTCGAGAAAACTCAATATTTCAAATCTCTCGACCTTCTCCTCGATGCTGTCCCGCCAGAGAGAGGAATTTCCGCGTCTGTCCAAACCACCATACTCACCAATCTTATTCTGGTAGAGCTCACGAGAGATGAAGGCGTTGAAAGCCTTGAAGTAACTGTACTCGACTGCATCCAGCTGTGCCAGGGTAGCATGTATCCGCTGTAGGTCTCTGAGCGCAAAGCCTCTTAGACTATGCTGTGCTTTTTCATCGCTGGATGCGAGAAGGTCTGTCTTGCCGAGCATCATCTGATACTCTTGCATGAAGAGCAGATTTCGTCCCATGAGCGCCTCATCCTGTTGTTGCTTGATAGACGGTGCTGAGCGAAGTCCGCGCTCTGAGAGTGAGGAGTAGAGAATGAAGTTTTGGGGAATCTGCTTGTGGTCAGATATGCTTCTGACCAGTAGGTCGTATAGTAAGGTCTGGACATAGTGACTATTGCCTATGCCATGACCATTGGGCATGAAGGGACGACCAGACTTGAGCTCGACGATCTTCGGTGACGAGGCATTGCGTGGATCTACGGCCAGTAAATCGAGCCGTCCCTGCAGCCCGTACTGGTGAGAGTAAAAGCTCGGCTCCACTTGACTACTCCGACTCGTGATCCCGAGATCAGGAAATGTCTCTGTGATGAGTGATCTGAGATTGTGATAGTGATGTCGCGCTTCACGATAGATATCTCTGAGCTCTCGCTCGTCCATGACAAGATAAGACAGTGCATATTGCTGAAAGGTCTCTTGAAAAAGAGTCTCGAAGCTCAGCTGGGAATTTCGAATGAGCTGATCCAGGAAGTAGTTCGCGACATTTCCCAAGACCAGCTTGGGATTGCTGGTCTGCGGCAGATAGCGCTTGATGAGATGGGCGACAGGTTCCATGCTGCGTCCCACATAGGCACCGGCGATGTCAGTGACATTAAAGAGGTAATCAGGCTCAAGAGATATAGATCTAGGGACATAAAGCCCATCTTCCATCACATCCACATTGTGCAGGCTCGCGAGCACAGGTAGTTCAATCCTTTGGCCCAGCACATCATCGAGCCAGTGCAGTGACTCATTGTGCTTATGAGCAAGATCCATGGTGAGCTCTGTATGTGCTTCATCTTCGTCAATGATGAGGTATTTGCCGGCATCTTGACGCTCGAGAATCTGGACAAAGGCAATGCGCTTATAGCTCTGACGCGCTTTTTCTTCCTCTAGCGATGACAGAAGCTCTACACCAGCATCTGTCTCGATCTCTAGCGGACGACCGAGCGTGCTGAGCAAAAATCCAAGGCTGTGAATGGCAAGTTTATACTCAGTCTCTGGCTCAAACTGTTCTTTGCCTTCTGCGATGCGACGATAGACGTGCATCAGCCGCTTTTGCTGACGATTCCAGGATTGGAGACCGGCGAGATAGCTCACACGGGCAAAGAGACTAGAGAGAAATACCTCTGTCCGCTCAGCCATATCATGCAATAGAAGTATGTATATCCTGCGGAGCTCAAAGAGATGCGCTTCTTTGTCTTGGTTCTCTATGATCGTCACGAGACGCTCTCGAGCACGATCGATGATGGTGTGGGAATCTGGCATCTAATATATATGTCTAAAAGTCGCAAGATGTGACCACAGTTGCTTACCTTGCTTCAAATTCAAAACGATCCTTTGGAGACATTTGACAACTTGACCATTAATCTGGTTGAGGACAATCTTGCCTTACTCAATTTTCTCATGGCCTTCCTCATGTTTGGTGTCGCGCTGGATATCAAACTAGGAGATCTGTTGGCAGTCTTGAAATCTCCCAAGAAGGTTCTTATTGGACTCAGCAGTCAAGTCATCCTGTTGCCCATATTGACGCTCATCTTACTGTGGATATGGCAACCGATGGTAAGTCTTGGGATGGGACTCCTGTTGATCGCCAGTGTCCCCGGTGGCAACCTGAGCAACTTTACTGTGCACTTGGCGCATGGCAACACGGCACTGTCGATCCTGATGACATCGGTCATTACAGTCGCGGCCGTGGTGATCACGCCACTTGTATTCCTTTCAGCAAGTACGATATGGATACAATCAGGTGTGGCGGATGTGCCACAGGAAAGCCTGAGGGTGCCTTTCGGCAAAATCGTTGAAATCGTCACGGTGCTGCTCATCATTCCAATGACTCTGGGCATGTTCTTGGCGCACCGCTTTCCAGTATTCGTGCAGAAAATCAAGAAAGCAGTGCGATGGATCTCATTATTCATATTCTTGGCCTTCATTGTAGGAGCACTATTGGAAAATCATGAGAATATCCGGCGCTACATGAAGTATATCTTTTGGCTGGTGATCTTACACAATCTGCTTGCTCTCTTCTTTGGTTACCAGTACGCCAGACGGCTCTGGGGTATGTCCAAGGCCGATAGTCGAGCCGTCTCGATCGAGACCGGCATCCAAAATGGTGGCCTTGCCATCATACTGATTCTCAATTTCTTTCCAGATCTCGGAGGAATGCTCTTGATCGTGGCTTGGTGGGGCGTGTGGGATATGATCAGCGCACTCTTGCTGGGCTTGTACTGGAGTAAGTTTCCGGTCGGTATCTCAGAGTAAGACAAGGGCGAATTGAATATCGAACACCGATTAACGAATGATGCCTTTGAGAAGTGATGTACAGCAGAATGCCAGAATGCCAATTGCTCAATCAGGTGTATCTTGAGGCGGATACACCATTTTCATCATGAATCCAAGAAAATTGATCACAGCCATTGTCATTGGAATCATTCTCATTGCACTGCTCTTCTTTCTGCGGAGTGCACTCAAGATCATGACAGCCTATACGGCCAAGTATGCCTGTAGTAGTCACTTTATTGCGGGATTTGGCGAAGACCGACTGGCGATTGATCTGGGCTTTGTGCCTATCAAGTATGTTCCTTACAAGATCGATGAGGAGGAGCAGAGCGTCAAGGCTTCACTCTTTGGTGTGAGCAGTACGGCTTACTTTCGATGTGATGCAAGCGGCTGTGGTGCTCATTTTGAGGAAACTCCAGTATCTGATATCAAACTCAATGTGGTAAGATTTGACACTAGACGAGCTTGGCCCTATGGAGATGGCGAGGACACGACTGTAGTGGATAAGGTGGACTATGATGCACTCCAGGTACATCTGGATACGATGCTTACGCAAAATGCATCTACCTTGGCCATCTGTGTGGCCTATGATGGTCATCTCATCGCAGAGGGCTACGGCGAAGGAGTGTCCTCCTCCACGAGACTGCTTGGCTGGTCTATGACCAAGACGATGGCCAATGCTTTGATCGGTCGCTTGGTACAACAAGGTAAGATATCACTAGATGATGAACGACTATTACCAGAATGGGAGAGTGATGAACGCAAGAGTATCAAGCTATCGCATCTCTTGCAGATGAATAGTGGCCTGAAGTTTAGCGAAAACTATTTCATGATTTCTGATGTCACTCGCATGCTCTACATGCGACCCGGCTGCTATGACTATGCCAAAGGCTCAAAGCTGGGTAGTGAACCAGGGACTGATTGGTACTACTCCAGCGGGACGAGCAATATCCTCAGTGGTATCCTGAGGTCTCGACATGAAGATGAGGAGTCCTATCACAGTTTCCCTCAGCGTGAACTCTTTGATAAGCTCGGGATGAGATCCGCTTTGATTGAGAGAGATGGTCAGGGTGATTTTGTACTGTCTTCCTATGGCTGGGCGACCGCGAGAGACTGGACCAAGTTTGGTCAGCTTTATCTTCAAGACGGACTTTGGGATGGTGAGCAAGTGCTGCCAGCTGGATGGGTGGAGTGGAGCACAAGTCCCGCCGCAGGATCAGACGGCGCCTACGGGGCACAGATCTGGCTCAATCACGGAGAGCTCAGCATCCCCAATGTGCCACCGGATGCGTATTTCGAGAATGGATTTGGCGGTCAAAGAGTGCTTGTCATTCCTAGCAAGAAGATGGTGATCACTGTGCTGAGTGGTATGCAGATGGACTTTGACTTTGAAGGACTGTATGCTGGGATATTCGCTGCGGTGGAGGGGTGAGGGCTAGGAGCTTGGTGTCGCGAGCGAGATTTTTGAATGTTTAATGGATCTCCTTTCGAGTATGAAATGGTGCTCTTATTATTTATTTTTCTCTGCGCCGATAATACAAACAACCGTAGTGTGTAAGCAAAAGGCATAGTTCCAGTCCTGCTACAACAATCATTGCGTCATCTGCTGGGGGCGTCCAAACTTCATCCCAGGCTTTAATCAACTCTTTTTGACCGATCTTCACCACTTCCGTTGGATAGTCGGATATGACATAATGATCTTTATCCTCAAAGAGATTGATTTTAAATGACTGCATAATTTCCGCATAGCTTCCATCTGGATCAAATTTGACATAGTCTAATCGTGATTCCAATTGATGATATATGCCATTGATATCAGAGCTTACCTTCTCACCTAATAGCTCTGAGAAATATTGATCAAGGAGCTGGCGCTCGTCTTCCGTCGGTCCAGTATATGTTCCTTGATCAAACCGATTGTAAAATGATTCCTTCATTTTTCAATAATAGCTTGCAGTTTGTAGTCATCTGCTTTGTTTGTCGGAGCTGATTGTTCTTTTGAATTGTAGGAGATTTCTTAACTCCGGCGCTCTAAAGTGTCTTTATTTTTTTGTGTGAGAATTTTGTCACTAGCAGAGAATTCATAATTAGAGTCTGTTGATCGATCTAGTATCAATTTGACCAAGCTGCTTTATTGCTCTTTTGTGGTCAAGTTAGAAATTAGCTCTTCAGCATCTTGGAACAAGAGCACAACTTTTGTTTTTTGTTGAAGCAAGATAAAATTGAGATTTGAATTTCTTCAATATAGATATCTAGCTTATTTTTTTTCTTCCTAGAGTCATAGTTTGTTCCGTATGTGATGATTTGTTCCCAATCAAGACTTTGGAAGCCCGAAACTTTGTAAATGACCTTGGAGTTCCTATCAACTGCAACTATCATCGGTGGGGTATCATAGGTAACGAGCGGTGGATGGAGTAGGGATCCATCTATTAGACGTAAGTAAGGTTGGAATGGTATGGAGTAAAACTCTATACTTGATCGGAAATTTTTTGAATCGAGTAATTTAAGCTCGGGGATCGTATGGAAATAGTCTACATCTATTGGTGAATCAGTAGTAGAATGAAGTCCGTATTCATTAGCGATCATTAACCGGATAGCCAGGTTTTGATATGCATCCAGGTTTTGAGCATGAATCGTAAACTGACAAACTGCCAACAGGATGAAGATGCTATTTCTCATTTCTTTTCTTTATGTATTTTTCTTGAGTAAGATCAGCGTAAGCTCCATTTGGGTCATAATTTGATGTGCCTCTACCATAAAGACCAGCACCTCTAGCTGCTTCCGGTTTTTTTTCGATTCTTCGAAGAGTATCTCCTCGAAGGACTATGCTCAACTCAATACGTCATGCACACATAGCAGCTATCATTTCAGCTCCACCTCAAGAGTACTGTCTTGATCACATTTAGGTCTACTTTGGTTTTCAATTATTGAGTGAATGAGCGCATTGGGCCAAGGAGTCACTCCTCGGGTAATCAGACTACCAACCCGATTTAACAAATGAATCTACTAGCCTTTGTAAAATAACGCCTTTTGAATTTAGATTGTAGTTCATGTCAAACCCTTCTTCAATTAGTGCATACTTGATTTTTTCTGAGATATACTCCGCCTGATCATCACTAAACTTTAAGTAGACAAGATCATTGTGAACAATAATACTAGGCATAAAATGTTCACTCTCCACATACTTGAGAAAATGATGTAAATCTTGATATTTGATGGCGACTTTAGTCATATACTGCCGAATTATTTGTTCTAGGGATCCTAGTTCTCACTTTTACTCCAGTCCTCAATGCTGTAATGTATTTTTCGATTCTTCGAGGAGTGTCTCCTCGAAGGACTATGCTCAATTCTACCCGTCGTGCATATCTAGCGGCTATCATTTCAGCTCCACTTCAAGAATTCTGTCTCTACTGCGGTACCTGCATGGATATTCTAACCATTAGTGAATGAGCGTATTGGATCGAGGAGGCACTTCTGGGACAATCAGATGATAGCAGCCTTGCGTGGAGATATAACCAGCTAATCTGCAAGAATTACACTCTCTTAAAAAACCATTCAACCTTTCCGCTTCCTTTCTGCCCATTCCCACAGTAAAATGCGGCATTCCATCCAGAATCAAGTAGAACATAACACCCCCATCCGTCTTCCCGAACGACTCTGTCTAGATAGTATTCAGGTAAATGATCACCACACTTCAATTCGTCTGTGACAAAATTCATATCTCTTGTCGATTGATAAACAACCTGATCATTCTCTACACCTAATGTGAATACAACATCATTCTCAGTGAATTGATAGCCATCAACAAGTTGAGATGGTGATACCATCAGTAATGTATTCGAGTCAGTAAAATGGCTAAAGGAATTGACCTTTTCTCCAATGACGACCTGAGAACTACAGCCAGACAAAATTGTCACGCCGATTATTATACCAAAGAACTTGCTGCCCCACACCCTACTGATAATAAATCTCCGTAATCTCTGTAATCGCTAGAAAATCTGTGTAGTCGAGCTTGGCTTTTTCACTGGTGCCGAGCTTGTCCGCGCCACCGGTATAGGCCTGTTGGTCGAGGGCAAAGCGCACATCTGGATAGAGTGGTGAGCTCACGTAGATCATCGTATTGCTTCGCTCAAAATAGATTTTGTAATCAGGATATTCTTGGATGAAGTCAGAGAGTGTATTACTTACGCCGATGCCCTCTGCGGTCTTGTACTCTGGAGACTTGATGGAGATGACTTCTATCTGCAGATTGTAGGGATCCATAGAGATCGATGCCAGATTGTTTTTGTCTTGATCTACCAGGACATGCGCCTGTGTCTTGGAAGCATTGCCGAGGCTGTCTTTCTTGGAGACGTTGAAGGAATGTACACCGAGGCCACCGGCAATCTGTGTCTTGTCAAATCCTCCCCCGATCTCGTATACATTAAATCCATTGTTGTACAGCGTCCATGAATCTGCGCTGAGCTTGCCATTAGAGATTTTTTGGCTGGAGCTGGTAGCAGAGCCATCAAGAGACTGTGTGCCGGATTTGTCACAGGCCATCAAGACTAGGGTAGTAAGTACAACAAGGACTAGATGCTTCATGTCACAAAAGTAGCAACCTCCTGAGCTATCGCGTCAATGTAATATCTCCCGTCCGTTGGATCTCAAGACCATTACTGAGAAGCACATATACCACATAGGTAAAGACGGCCGGGTTGAGATCCTCTGCCTTGAAGGTGCCGTCCCATCCTGTGCTCTCGTCATTGGGTGGAATATCTGTGGCCCTGTAGACCAGTCCACCCCAACGGTCATACACACTGATCCTGGTGATTCTGAGGACCTGCTCTTCATTGGCATAGACAGTGAAGCGATCATTGATCCCGTCTTCATTGGGCGAGAAGATATTCGGGATGTAGATATCCGGGCTTTCGTCAACGATGACGATCATGCGCAGAGTGATGCTACAGCCATTGATCGCCGTGATCTCTACAGTATACGTGGTGGTACTCGTCGGAGTAGCAATTGGATCTTCGCAGTCGGTGCAAGACAGACTTTCTTCTGGACTCCAAGAGATGGAGGCAATCTGATCTTGTGGGATATCGATCTCTAGATCTATCTGATGGTCCTCACCGAGTTTGATCCGTGCCTGATCTTCGAGTATCGCTGCCGTCAATACGATAGGCTCTGCGATGCTCACGGCTTGCTGGATTTCACATCCAGTACCATCCATGAGGACTACGTTGTAGTCACCAGGTGCGAGTCCACTGAGAGACAAGTCTCTGCTAAATGTCGCACCACCGTCTATCGATATGCTGATCGGCTCGACACCGACAACATTACTCACGGCGATGCCTCCTGTGGACGCTTCACAAGCAATCTGCACTGCCTGGATGTCCGCACTGGGATCTGTCCGATTCTCGTTGACCTCCATTTGCGCGACAGCGCTGCAGCCGTTGATCTCGTCCAATATGGTGAGACTGTAGATACCTGATTCAGCTACCGTCACAGCTAGTGGGTCAGTGTCATTGACGATGAGGCCGTTTTCCGTCTCCCAGCTGACTGTATATCGATCCCCAGTGCTACTTCCACTTGCATCCAGCGTGATGATCTCTTGGTCACAGGTAAGAACATCTGCTTCCGCTATGCGCGCCACGGGCTCTGACTTATCTTCTAGGACATCGACGGTACTCACGCTCTCGCAGTCGCTGCTCAGATCGATCACAGTGAGGCTATAGCTCCCCGGACTGGTGACTTCAAGATCTGCCGCTTGTCCCTCATAGACGATGGTCCCGTCTTGTCGCCAGACATAAGTGACATCAGCTTCCATACTGCCATGCGATCCTTCAAGAGTGATGACAGGATTGTTGCAGTCAAGTATCAGGGGTTCGGCGATAGAGGCTAGCGGGTCGCTCAGGTCTTCTGGCACATCGATGAGGATGGTATTGCTGCATAGATTGTCTTGATCTCTGATGGTCAGACTGTATTGCCCTCCTTGATCAGCCATGATCTGGTCTGTACCCTCTAGATCAGTGCCATCAGCTAGTGTCCAGACATAGACAAAATTGTCCCCTTGACTTGAGCCACTAGCATCTAGGATGATGCTTGATCGACTGCACTTGATGGTGTCGACATCAGCGAGGTTGATCATTGGCTGCACAGTATCTATGCCCACGACGACAGAGTCAATATCTACGCAGAGGTTACTGCTATTGGTGATGGTGAGGATATAGGTTCCTGGCTCGTCCACCAAGAGTGAGGCGCCGGTCTCTCCAGCAATGTCGTTGCCTTCATAGCTCCAGACAAAATCAAAGTCATTGCCTTGACTAGAGGATTCTGCATCGATCGTGACAGTACTTGCTTGGCAGTTGATGGTCGGTGCTTCCGCAAAAAGGACCGCAGGAGTATTTTGATCTGCCGCGACAAAGGTCATCGCCTCTGTGGAGCATCCATTGCTCGTATCTGTGACAGTGAGGGTGTAAGTGCCGACATCATTGACCTCTGGGCTGAGCGTACCTTGCCCAGATACGATCGACCCAGCTGGACCACTCCACTCATAGATATATTGATCTCCGGTGCTCGATCCATCACCACTGAGCATGATGCTCGAGATGGCACAGTTGAGCGTATCACCAGCTAGAGCTACTGCTATCGGTGATATGGTATCAATTTCCACTTGAATCTGTGCCCTGCTCGTGCATCCACTCAAGCCATCGGTGACAATCAACTCGTAGGTGCCGGGCTCATCCACCTGCGTGCTGGCTTGATCGCCATCGGGCAGTCCCGCGCCGCCTAGCACGCGCCAGTCATAGGTCAATTCTCGGCCGGTGCTACCAGATCCATCGAGGACGACCTGACCGACGTCACAACTGAGAACATCTACTTCTGCTAGAGCGATATCGGGTCTCGTCTGATCTCTGACGACTATGACACTGTCCATCGTCGTGCAACCATTGCTTGTATCCGTCACGGTGACGATGTAGAGTCCAGTGCTATCAGTAGATATGTCGATTTCTTCTGTACTTCCGATGATCTCACCATCAGGGCTCGTCCAGTCGTAGCTTAAGTTGTCATCAGGATCATCGACAATGAGGATGATGTCTGTCATAGAGACGATACAGTTGAGCCTGCCAGTATCTTGCAATGAGATCACCGGTTCGTCAAAGTCTCCAAGTACTTCGATCATATCAGAAGAGCTGCATCCCAGCGCGGTATCTGTGACCACGACAGTATATATGCCTGGAGCATCGATATTGGGCATACTCGTCATATCTCCAGAGACGATGTTGCCTCCAGCGGTCGCGTTCCACTCATAGATGAGATCTCTATCATCACCAGATATGGAGAGCTCAAGAGAGAGCTCCGTCGTCTTGCAACTGATGGTAGGCTGCTCATCGATGATGGTGATTTGCGGTGCTGTTGTATCCACGGGTACAATCAGCTCGACCACGCTGCTGCAGCCTGTGATGATGTCGAGCACTGTCAGAGTATAGCTGCCTGGCGCACCGATCGTTGCGATCTGAGAGCTATCGCCTTCTAGGATCTCACCTTGTGTCGTAGTCCATAGATAGAGTATGTCATTTCCTGTACTGTCGGAGCTGGCGATGACCTGTGTCATCTGCTGCGAACAACTTAGTGTATCGATGAAGCTGGCTTCTGCTCCGGGCTCTTCCAGGTCCGATGATACGATAAACTCTCTTTGTGTCTGACACATGCTGATCGTGTCTCGCAAGAGTAGGGTGTAGACACCCGCCGCGCCGACTGTGACAATATAGCTGTCTTCTCCATCTAGGATGCTACCAGCTGGCCCTGTCCAGCTTGGGATGAGATGGGTCTCCATCTGTGAACCGGATGCATCTATGATGACTGAGGGCCTGTCACAGGTGATATCCAGTATCTCTTCTGCAGTGATGTCATAAGTCACAAGGTTGTCAAAGACCTCGACCTCATCAGTGCTAGTACATCCATTGAGCAGATTGGTGATCTGTAGGCTGTAGTTGCCTGAGCTGTCTATCAATATACTGTCGAGTGTCGGATCACTGAGGATACTGCCATCTGTGCTCTCCCAGAGATAATCAAAGTCGTCTGAGCTAGCTCCTCTAACGTTAAGTGTGATGATCAGTCTACCACAGTCGATGGTGTCTGGTAGAGCAATCTGCACATCTGGTGCTACGGTATCCACAGCAACCATCACGCTATCAAGACTACTACAACCATTGCTGGTGTCGATGGCTGTCAGATAATAGAGACCGGCTTGATCGACGCTTGGACTATCAGTCAATGCACCACTGAGGATATTCCCATTTGGCGTGGACCAGACCAGATCATGACCTTCAGGATTGTCTGTGCCGAGCTGTATGATCGGATTGAAGCAATTGATCAATGTATCCGGACCGGCATCTATCGTCGGTGAGATGGTGTCGAGACCTACGGATACTGAGTCGATCGTAGGGCAACTACCATCTGGATTGGTGACTTCGATATAGTAGATACCCGGTGCGTCGACGAGCGGCATCTCTGTGTTTTGCCCAGAGACGATGTTGCCAGTCTCTGTGGACCAATTGATCTGAGGATTACCGGAGAGTGGTGTATTGGCTTCGCCATCAAGGTTGACCTGAGGATCTTCACAGGTGATGGTCATGCTGTCACCGGCCTCAGCGCTTGGTATCCTGTCATCGACAGGCATCTCAAGATCTTCGATGATGATCATACAGCCATTGCCATCTGTGATGGTCACATCCCAAAATCCTGCTGGGACATTTTGTGGGTCTTCGACGTCGTCTATCGGATCTTCCCAATCGTATTGTATCTCGCCGACACCATTGAGGATCGTGATATCAAATGCGCCCGTGAATGGTCCATCACAAGTGACCGGTGAAAAATCTTCCAACTCGAAGATGAGTGGATCTGCCTGTGAGATTTCGAAGACTTCTTCATCCATACAGCCTCGATCATCCGTGACAGTGAGAGAATACCCACCTGCAGGAATGTCCATCAGGTCTTCCTGGTCTGAGTCTATGGGCGCCCACTCATAGACAAAAGGTCCGAGACCATCAGTGACAGTGATATCGATGCTACCAGTGCTATCGCCAAAGCAGAGTACATTCTCAATATCAGCAGAGAAGTCTACACGAAAGATCGGAATCTCTACTTCACCCGAGACCTCACCAAAACATCCTACCACACTCACCGACTCTAGAGCGTAAGTGCCTGCCTCGCAGACCTCAATGATGTACGGTGATTCTACGATATCTGGGACGGTCACATTGACGCCATCTACGCTGTAGACCAAGAGCCACGGATTGTCTCCGGTGAGCTCTACACTGAGCTCGAGACAGTCTTCTTGACCTTCGCAGAGATATCCCTCGCCCGTCAGATCGGCAGCGGGCAGCGTGACGACCTCTACGATCGTGTCGAGTACTGTCTGCTGTCCACAAGTATCAGTGATGGTCACAAAGTACTCGGTATCCTCATCTATGGCATCTGTAATGTTCTCTGTGTCGTCTCCCGTACTCCAGGTGTACGTATATCCTGGCACGCCATCGATGATGGTCGTCGTCAGTTCAAATTCTTCTCCAGGGCATACTCGATCTGCTCCGGTGATCGATGCGTCCAATGGCGGTACCTCTTCAATCGGGATCTCGATCATCGGATCATCACAGTCGCAGACATTTTCTATGAGGAGTATGGCGATTTCTTGCCCTTCTTCGATGTCATCAGGGAATGCCTCAAAGCAGAAGGTAAACTCTGTCAGCCCGCCAGGAAACTCGAGTGTATCTGGCAGGATCTCAAAGTCCTCGCCCTCTGTAGCCGTGGAAGCAGGATCGACATTGATAGGAATCTCGATGGGCTTGAGCTGCTCGTCACCATCTCGTGTGAAGGTGATACAGACCTGATCGTCATTGCAATCTTCAAAGAGGCTCATCCCCGTCGCTGACTCAAAGCTGACCTCAAAGTCCACACCATCTCCAAAGAAAAAGCTATTGGCCTCTAGGAAGACCGCTGAGCCAAAGACATCGTCTCCTGCATCTCCGATGGCCAACTTGATCGTGTATTCCTCGCATGGAATGACATTAGCCACAGCGGTGAGGGTTACCGTGTATCCGTCAAGGACGATATCGTCGGGATTGGTAGCTGGGGCATCAACCTCTCCCGCTGGACAGCCACCTGCTCCTTGTGCCTGGCCTGGAGGGACATTGGTCACATAAAACTCATCATTGAGTCCGTAGTTGACATTGTTGATGGTCACCGGTGTGCCTGTCCCAGGGAGTAAAGCAATATTCTCCGCACCATTTTGAAAAGGCCCTGCGATCCCAGGACCACTCAGGAAGAAACCGAAGGCATCATTGAACGGTGAATTGACATAATCACAATACTCCTCTGAGCCGAAGACATAGTTGAAGCTGATCTGCTCTACGGTAGGTGTAAAGGTGAAAGTGATGACCTGCGCATCATTGATGCCTGCTCCAGCGAGAGCGACAAGATCAGGGTCACTACCTCCACCGATATTGTCGTCGCCGCCGGTATCATTGGTCCCGAAGTTCATACCTGGAATCTCCGTCACATTGCAGCAGGCCATGATGATTCCTTCTTCAAAGTCAAAGACGTCTAGGGCATTGCTAAACTGTCCGATGCCACGATTGGCATCACCATTGAAGATGACATTATCCACCTCGAAGCAAGCTGCATTGATGAAGTTCTCTTTGATGAGATCCTCCGCAGATATGCCTGTCGTGATACTCGGAGGTGTGCGCTGCGGATCATCTTCTTCCTGGCCCTTTTTCTTCTTTTTCCATCTGGCTCTGGCACTTTCGTTGGAGGTGGACAGCCATATTTGATGGGTAGGCTGAGGGGCTTGCGCCCAAATGATCTGCAGATCTATGTCTGCTACTAGAGGTACAAATTGAACACTGCGCTCATTGTATCCCTGAATTTCTACCTGTGTGGGATCAAGAGCGAAGCTGAACTTTTGCTCTACATCAAGTGCCGTGAAGTAAAGGACATAGCGATCCGTAGGGATCAGCTCCTGCAGCTGAATGGTCTCAGTCTGCTGCGTACATGAGATCAAATCGCGCTGCGCTGTAGGTCCTACTACTATGATATGATTGGTGGCCAAGTCAGGAGAGTCAGAGCTTGTCGTCTGTCCTGAAGGGGCAAAGGTGCTGATGATGACCAGCAAGATGTCCAGAAGCATTGGCTAGAGTTGAGTGAACGGCTGCAATTTACGGAACATTTGGCCGAAAGGCCGCTCATATGCCAGCTCAATTCACCAAATGTCAGCTTGCATAAGGATCTACAGATGATTCAGTCCTCTGACTGACGGATGAGATGGTTGTAATCGGCTAGGACTTGCTTGAGAAAAATGCTCGGCTTATCATAGCGCTCTGTACCCAAGCTCAGTGCTACCTTGTCAGCGAGGCGCTGGATCAATGCGGGATTGGACTCGTGGAGTTTGCCAGCGAAAGAGGCTTGGATCGTCGCAATATCACTGGTGCTGAGAGTTGCTGCATTTTCGTACTCCACTGTGTGATCAGGAGCCGTCTTGCGATAGGCCGTATCATTGAGCCTGTAGCGCTGCTTGATGGAAATGACGAGCGTGCCTGCTACGATGTCTCCTAGTCGCTGTCCTTTACCACCCGCCGCGATGGCAATGATAGCTACGGCACCTGAGAGCGTAGAGATATCCAGCAAACGAAAGAGCCAGCGCAGCACGTATTGACCTGTAGTTACTTGATAGCCACTCAGTGTAGCTACTTGGATCTTCATGGCCTTCTTGCCTGGTGTCTGACCATTGTAAAAGATCTCAAAAAGCAATGAGTAGAACAAGAATGGCACAAGACAGAAGAAAACCACCATACCTGGAATCCTAGCCCCTGATGCCTCTAGGCCACTGAAGATCATACCGATCACCCCGAGATAGCCACCCTTGATGAGCATATCAAGTATATAGGCGAGTATGCGATCGCCGAGACTCGCTGCTTCAAAATCGAGCACCACATTGTGCGTGGTGGTGATGGCCAATGAACTCATTATCTTTAAACTGTCCTGCTACTGATAAAGGTATGAAACATCTGGGCAGAGGCACGTGTGATGAAAGAGGTCAGATTCATAGACGACAACAGGGACAAGTGGAAAGCCTACGAGCGTACACTACTGCGTGAGGACGGCGTCAAGCCATCCGAGCTGGATGAGCTGTACACGGAGCTGACCGATGATGTCTCCTTCGTCAAGACCGTATATCCCGAGAGCAAGATCGTTCCCTATCTAGAAAATCTAGCCGTCAAGGCTCACCGTCGCGTCTACAGCAATAGCAAAGAGCGCAAAGGTCGGATCAAGCACTTCTTACTACGAGAAGTACCTCTCGAGTATTACAAGTCACGCAGAGAGATGCTGATGTCTTTTTTGATCTTCATGGCTGCCATTGGGATCGGCGTATTTAGCTGCATCCAAGATCCAGAGTATGTCAGGACGATCATGGGTGACAGCTACGTCAATATGACCTTGGACAATATCGAGAAAGGGGACCCACTTGCCGTCTATGATCAGATGAATGAAAACGACATGTTCACTTACATTGCTCTCAACAATGTGCGTGTGAGCTTCGCAGCTTTTGTGGCTGGTATTGTGGGCAGCTTTGGTACCATATTTATTCTATTTAAAAATGGAGTGATGGTGGGTGCTTTTCTCAGTTTTTTCGTTCAGAAAGGTTTAGGTGTGATTGGTCTCACGACGATCTTCATTCATGGTGCGCTAGAGCTGAGCGCCATCGTACTAGCCGGAGCCGCAGGTCTGGTGATGGGAAATAGTCTACTATTCCCTGGTACCTACAAGCGCACCGTATCTCTGGTGCGGGGTGCACGGCGTGCGGTGAAATTGATCATTGGGCTCGTGCCTGTATTTATTGTCGCAGCATTTATTGAAGGATATGTGACCAGACACTATATCGAGCTGGGCTTATATGGTCGATTGATCATCATTGCCTTATCATTTGCCTACATCATTTGGTACTTTATCTTGCTGCCGCAAAAATTGTCTTCCTATGCCGAACAAAAGATATATTGAGCTTTATAAGGTCCGTGATTTCGGGCAGATGATCGGTGACTCGGTGACCTTCTTTTTTCGCAATTTGGGTCCACTCACGAGATTGTTTCTGACGTACATCGTTCCGGTCTTTTTGGTCGGTTCGATTTTATTTGTTTTGACGGGAAGTGAGATTTTTAATTTCAGTGCGCTGAGCTCGGGAGACTTTGCCGGTGACTACCTGCAGGACTTTGCTGTAGGCATGGGATTACTCTATGTTTTTCTCATTTTTTCTTGGTTTGTAGCCATAACTGTCGTGAGCGCTTATATGCGCAGCTATGCTGAGACTGAAGGAGAGCCAGACTACACCCAGATATGGGACATCTTCAAGTCCAAGATTGCACAGGTGACTGGTTTTTACTTATTGGTGATGCTGATCATTATCATTGTAGTAGCGGTCTGTGTGGTCATCATTACACTGTCAAGCGTTGCGGGAGGATTGCTCTTATTCTTCGCATCCTTGTGGGTAATCTATTTTTTCAATGTGACCCGTCTGGGTCTTGGGATCATCGTGCATGAAGAAGATGTGTCTACCCTTGCTGCTTTTTCCAGAAGCTTCAAGCTCATCAAGACGAAGTGGTGGCTTATTTTCTTGGCCATTGTAGTGACTTCCCTTTTGGTGTCTTTCATCAACTATGTTTTTTTGATTCCTTTTTATATCGTGATCGGAGTGCAATCTGCTGTGAGTGTATCCGAAGGAGTTGATATGACGATGGGGTCTTGGGGGACATTTACTTTTTTATTCGCCATGCTGGGCTCTCTCTACACGAGGGCAATACTGACTTGTTGTTGGAATTTGGGCTATTACCGCTGTCGTGAAGAAAAAGAGGGATACAGCATCTCCCAAAAAATAGAGACGATTGGAGAAGTCGAAAACAAGTACTTCGGGAATGAAGGTGACTTCTAGGATATTCGTTGCCATAGGCTGCCTTGTGCTCTCGGGTCTTGCGCTATTGCAAGCTCAAGACTCCACTGCATATCTCGCCGATATACCCTACGTCGAAAGAGAGATCAGTGATCAGACTCTTGAGAAGTATCTCGATGATCCAGCCTATGTTTATGGTGATGATCTGAAGACCAATCGTGGCCTGATGAATCGCATCAAGATGTGGTTCCGCAATTGGATCAATGACCTATTTGGCGATTCTTCTGGCACAATATCCAAGGTGATAGAGTACGGGTTGATGATTCTAGCTCTGTCCGTATTCATCTATTATATGATCAAGATCAAGGATCCTACGATGTTCAGCAAGAGCGCGATCAAGCGTCGTAAGATCAAGATATCTGAGCTTGATGAAGTAGAAGAAAAGGATTTGCAAGACCTTCTCGCCGAGGCGATTGCGGCCAATGATTATGAGCAGGTGATGCGACTGAGATTTTTGCTTGTGCTCAAGCAAATGGAAGAGCATCGTCTCATCGAGTGGCAATCTTACAAGACGAACCTAGACTACCTTTTTGAGCTGCCTTCCGGTGAGATCAAAAAGCGTTTTGAGCGCCTCATAGATTGGTTTGAATATAGCTGGTATGGCAATTTTGATTTTGACCAGAAGCTTTTCCAACTGGCTATGGACGAATTTGACGATTTTCTGAAATTGATAAAAACGCCAGCTACGTGAGCGCAAAGTCAAAATTAGCACTGCTTGCTCTCGTGTACTTAATAGTACTCATCCTGGTTTCCATTGGAGCCCCCAAGGAGCTCAACTGGCGCGATAGTTTCACGAAGACTGATAAGATACCATTCGGCTGTCGAGTACTCCATGAGTCACTCGGAGATCTGTTTCCCAATCGAGAGGTATACAGTGCAGTGCGCACGATCTATGAAGAACATATAGATAGCACAGCACAGTGGGAGAATTACATTTTCATCGATCGCAGCCTTCGGCTAGATGAACTCGATAGCCGCAGATTGCTCGATCAGGTCGATCAAGGAAGCCATTTATTTCTATCTGCCAATTTTGGTTATCAAAGTACCTTGCTTGATACATTGGGAATCTATGCCAGACCCTATTGGGATTATGATATCCAAGGGGTGATGGACTCTGTTAAAGCTAATCGACAGATAGATCTTTCTGATAAGAGATCAATCGTAGCGCCATATACCTTGGAGCAAGAAGAGGGGCAAGAATATCGGATTCGCTATTCTTCATTTATTCAGTACTTCAGGTACTATGACTGCGAGTATGATGTGGAAGTACTGGGTCATGCCTTGGATAGTTTGCCCAATTTTTTGCGGGTACGCTATGGCAGAGGGAGCATTCTGATTCACGGCGCTCCAGAGGCAATGACGAATTACCATATACTGGATGAGACTTCTCGCCCCTATGCCACCAAAGTCTTGTCCTATCTCCCTATCGGATCGGTCTACTGGGACGAATATTACAAGATAGGAAAGTCTGAAGCTGCGAGGACAACTATGCGAGAAGTCCTTACAAGAAGGTCGCCGAGGCTAGCGTGGTATATCTTCTTGGGCTCGTTGCTGATCTATGTCCTATTTTATACCAAGAGAAAACAGCGAATCATCCCTATCAAAGAGAAATTTGAAAACAAGAGCCTCGAGTATGCGCGTACCGTAGGATCGATGTACTATGAAGAAGGAGCTCCGAGTGATATCCTTCAAAAAAGAATGGAATATTTTAGAGATTTTATCGCGCGTAGATTCTATCTCAGAGACATACAGTTTTCAGATAGAGATGCCAAGTTGTTGAGTGAAAAAACGGGCTTCCCTGTAGATCGTAGTGAAAAACTATTCCAGATTTTGCGCAACCTCAAGGAAAGAAAAGTGATATCAGATGGACAGCTCGAGGCCGCTGTCAAAAGACTCAATGAATTTTATAGCTCCCTATAGATATTATGGAAAATCAAGAATTTTTTAGTGAACGCACCGAGCTCGACGAGCTCCGACAGAATATCGAGAATATTCAGGCAGAAATTCGCAAGGTCATCGTCGGCCAAGACAAAATGGTCCAACTCCTGATTGCCTCCGTCCTAGCAGGTGGTCATGTGCTCATCGAAGGTAATCCTGGTCTTGCTAAGACGCTAACAGCCAAGCTGCTCGCGAGATGTATCAGTGTAGATTTTGCGAGAGTCCAATTTACACCCGACTTGATGCCATCGGATCTTCTCGGCACCTCGATATTCAATATGAAAAAGAGTGAGTTTGAATACAAGAAGGGTCCTGTCTTCACAAATATTCTATTGATCGATGAGATCAATCGCTCTCCAGCCAAGACCCAAAGTGCGCTATTTGAGGTGATGGAAGAGCGACAAGTGTCGATGGATGGTGATACCTACAAGATGGATGAGCCCTTCATCATCATTGCCACACAGAATCCTGTTGACATGGAAGGGACCTATCGACTGCCAGAAGCCCAGATGGATCGTTTTTTGATGAAAATCAATATTACCTATCCGAGCCTTGAGCAAGAAAAGGATATCATCAAAAGCTTTCATACCCATGGCAATCGCAATGCCATTGACGATGTACAGGCTGTATTTTCTGCAGCAGATATAGTCAGTATGAAAGATAAGGTCAAGGACATCCATATCGAGGATAATCTCATAGCATTCATTGCCCAGATTGTAAGTCGCACACGGAATCATCGCGATATCTATGTAGGTGCTTCTCCTAGGGCAAGCCTTGCCATTCTCATGGCTTCAAAGGCAATTGCCGTGATGCGTGGAAGGGACTTCGTCTCGCCAGATGATATCCTGTATGTAGCTGTACCTGTGCTCGGTCATCGTATCCTTCTCACTCCCGAAAAAGAAATGGAAGGAGCCACTGCTGAGCGTGTCATCGATCAACTCATCAAAAGCGAAGAAATACCGAGATAGTGATATTGCGCTGGTACAAAGACTTTTTTATTGGGCCGCGGTTTTTTGACGCCATTGCTCTCATTATCGTTCTTCTACTTCTGGGAGATACGGTGCCCATGCTCTACTATGTCGGTATCGGAGTCACATGGCTCTTTGTCGCTCTATGTATCGTCGAGCTATTTTTCTTGTACGGAAAAGGCAATAAGATCACGGCCGAGAGAATCCTGCCGGAGAAGTTTTCGCTATCGGATGCCAATCCCGTCATGATTGATATCAAGTCTCACTACCCGAGAAAAGTAGATCTAGAACTCATCGATGAAGTACCAGAGCAGTTTCAGCTTAGAAATTCAGCTTGGACTCTTGCTCTCGAAGCAGACGAGCAGCACCAATTCAAATATCAATTGACGCCGTACAGACGTGGCGAATATTGGTTTGGTGCGGTCAATATTTTCGTCCAGTCTTGGTTTGGATTTTTCCGAAGGAGATTTCGCTTTTCAGAAGACGAAATGGTCAAGGTATATCCATCTTTCTTGCAGTTGCGCAAGTTTCGACTTGCCGCGATTTCAAATCGACTTCAGGATCTAGGCATCAAGAAAATCCGTCGGATAGGGGAGACCATGGAATTTGAACAGATCAAAGACTATGTGGCCGGCGATGATCCTCGCAAGGTCAACTGGAAGGCCACCGCCCGACGCAGTAAGCTGATGACCAATCAGTATCAAGACGAAAAATCTCAAAACGTCTATTGTCTCATCGACAAGGGCCGTCCGATGCGAATGCCCTTTGATCAATTGAGTCTTTTGGACTATGCCATCAATGCCAGTTTGGTATTGAGTCACATCAGCATCGCCAAAGAGGACAAGGCAGGGCTCATCGCATTTTCCAATAAAATTTCAGCCATCTTGCCAGCGAGCAAGAGAAGTCGTCAGATGCACGAGATCTTGGAGACACTTTATAATCAGCGCACGCTCTACAAAGAGAGCAACTACGAGCTAGTCTTCAATATGATCAATCGGCGCATCCATCAGCGAAGCCTGCTGTTTTTGTTTACCAATTTTGAGACCTTGGGTTCGATGAGGCGACAGCTCAAGTACCTTCGCGCGATTGCCAAAAGTCATCTGCTCGTGGTCGTCTTTTTCCAAAATACTGAACTCGAGGAGCTCATTAAGGAGAAACCAGAGGATATTGAAGGTGTCTATCAGCAAGCGATCGCGGAGAAAATCAGCTACGAGAAATTGCAGATCGTGAATGAGCTGCGATCTTATGGGATACATGCACTGCTCACCAAACCCAAGAATCTGACGATCAATGCGATCAACAAGTACCTAGAACTCAAAGCAAGAGGTGCCATTTAGGAGTGCTTGATCCGGATGATCTGGCTTTCGCCAAAATGCGCAGAGTGCCCTGAGACTACCATCGATTTTCCTAAACTTCTGCTAAGGTTGACTCAGAAGCTTCTCCGAATGAACTGAAGCCTTTTTCTTCGCATTATGAATCACAAAAGCTGATAGCTATGAAATACACACTTGCCCTTCTTGTTACTGGACTCCTCATACTCACCACTGCTTGTGAGCCTGATGAAGAAATCGATCTCAATCTGCTGGAGTACGCAGGTGTCAATAGCACGTCGCCCTTTTTGCCGGAAGGCAGCTATTCCTTTGCTGCAAGATTTCCAGCAAGTGTATTGACTGAGCGAATCGGAAAGGAGATGATCTCGGTCGAGCTTTTCATCTACGATGTGCCCAGTTCGGCGATATTGACCATCAATCAGGGCAATGCCTCTACGCCAGGAACACTGTTGTACTCAGACAATGTGACGGACAATCTTAGTCCCAATATTGGCAATACCATATTCCTCAATTCTCCTATCGAGATTACAGGTGAAGATATCTGGGTGGTCTACACCGTGGAGCAGACAGAAAATCAGCAAGTACTAGGATGTGACGCTGGACCGAGAGATTCCAACGGCGATCGCTTCTTCAATACGACAGATGGTTGGACGACCTTTCAGGATTTTGCCAATGGAGAGAGCATCAACTGGAACATTGCTCTCAGGCTCAGGGACTAGTCACTGAGCTCAATCACTCAGAAGCGCATCAAAGATGTGCGCTATCATCACTACAAGGGCGCATCCGATGAGATTGAGCATTAGATAGCTGAGATTGATGACGCCAGTCGCGCTGAGAGTGATGGTGGTGATGACCAAAATTTCAGAAATGATCGCCGCGATGAGCACTGGAGTCGCTCTGATATTTTTGAAGAAAAATCCCACAATGAAGATCCCAAGGATTGTTCCATAAAAGAGTGATCCGATGATATTGACCGCCTCAATGAGATTTTCAAATAGCGAAGCGAAAGTGGCGAATATGAGGGCTATCACGCCCCAGATGATCGTCAAGAGCTTGCTGACTCTGAGATAGTGATTGTCATCACGCTTCCGCGCAAAATTTCTCTTGTACAGATCCACGACGGTGGTCGTGGCCAGCGCATTGATCTCGGAGGCCGTAGATGACATTGCCGCCGAGAAGATCACAGCGAGTAGTAAGCCGATCAAGCCGACAGGAAGATTCCTGGTCACCCAATGAATGAAGACATAGTCAGCGTCCTCGACATCAGCATCTGGGACGGCTGATTTGATCAGATCTTTGGCTTCTGCACGGATAGTCTTTTCTTGTTCGACGAGCTCCACGACTTCATTGCTCATTTGAGCGGAAGCTCCAGCATCACTTTGTATCTCAGTGAGCAATTGCTCGATCTTCTCCTTCTTGAGCTCATACACCTCTTGGTGCCGGCGCTCGATGAGATCAAATTCTGCCGAACTGCTGCTTTCGCTGACAGCGGCCACGTTTGCCTCATTGAAGTGGACAGGGGTGCTGTTGAATTGGTAAAAGATGAACACCATGAGTCCCACGAGTAGGATGAAGAACTGCATCGGGACTTTGAAGATGCCATTGAAGAGCAGACCGAGTCGAGACTCTGTCAATGACTTGCCTGAGAGATATCGTTGTACCTGAGACTGATCCGTACCAAAGTAAGAGAGAAAGAGAAATGTGCCGCCCAGCATGGCCGTCCACATATTGTACTTCTTGGTCAGGTCAAATTCGAAGTTGACGATATCCAGTTTGCCCATCTGACCTGCCAGCTTGAGGCTATCTACGAATCCAATATTTTGCGGAAGCTTGCTGAGCAGGATAAAAAATGCGATGAACATCCCAGAGAGGATCACGATCATCTGTTGCTTCTGTGTCTGAGATACGGCTGTGGTACCACCTGCTACTGTGTAGATGATGACGAGCAATCCGATGACCAGATTGGTCATGAAGAGCTCCCAGCCGAGGATGGAGGATAAAATGATACTCGGAGCGAATATGGTGATACCTGCAGCCAGCCCACGACTGATGAGAAAGAGGGTAGCCGTCAGGACCCGGACCTTGACATCAAAGCGCTGCTCGAGATACTCGTAGGCCGTGAAGACCTTGAGCTTGTAGTACCGAGGCAAAAACCAGATGCAGAGGATGACCATCGCGACGGGAAGGCCAAAATAGAACTGAGCGAATCCCATGCCTTCTTCAAAGGCCTGGCCAGGTGTGCTCAAGAAGGTAATGGCACTGGCCTGAGTGGCCATGATACTCAGTCCGATCGTCCACCATGGCAGATTGCGGTCGCCGAGCAAAAAGCTCTCTGCACTGGAGACATGTCTAGTCTTCCAAATACCGTAGAGCACAATAAGGATAAGTGTCGAGGCGAGTACTGACCAGTCTATCCAATGCATCTATGACAGTCCTTTACTGATGAAGTAGAATATCGTGATCAGCACAATATGGAAGATCAGTACGAATGCATAAAGGCGATTCCAGCTACCTAGTATGGGTGGTTTTTCTTCCATATTTAGTAGTCTGGTCTTGCGGGTTGAGATGCTGTGATTTCTTCGATTTTCTCCACGACATCGGCGGTGAGATAGCTCATGGCATCGAGGGATGTCAGTGTCTCTTCGAGCTGATGCACCTTGGATGCTCCGAGGATGACCGTGCTCACATTGGGATTGTGCAGACACCAGGCGATCGCGAGCTTTGGTAAACTCACACCGATCTCATCGGCAAGTGCATTGAGCTGTCGACTCTTGTCGAGACGCTCTTCAGTGAGTTCGCGCTCTTTGAGCCAGCTCATCTCAGCTCGGCTGAGTCGCGTACCTTCTGGAAATTTATCCACATATTTTTTGGTCAAGATACCGGAGGCCAGAGGAGACCAGATCGTGGTCCCAAGCCCGTAGGTCTTGTAGATCTGTTCGTACTCAACCTCCACTTTGTCACGATGAAACATATTGTACTGTGGCTGCTCCATGACTGGACCGATCAGACTGTACTTCTCGGCAGCAGCATGAGCAGCAGTGATCTCTTGTGCTGACCACTCAGAGGTGCCCCAGTAGAGGATCTTGCCTTGCTGCATGAGATGATTCATCGCCCATACGGTCTCGGAGATAGGCGTATTCTTATCTGGTCTATGACAGAAGTATAGGTCGAGATAGTCGACTTGTAGTCTCTGTAGTGCAGCGTCACATGCCTCAAAGAGGTGCTTGCGACTTAGCCCCCTTTGATTGGGCAATCGTCCGCCATCACCAAAAAATGCTTTGCTGGAGACAAGATAACTTGAGCGATCCCAATTCTTTTTCTCGAGGATCTTGCCCATGACAATCTCGGATTTACCATGTGCATACACCTCGGCATTGTCAAAGAAATTGACGCCATGCTCGTAGGCGATATCCATGAGTCTTTCGGCGACATCATCGCCAATCTGATTGCCGAAGGTCACCCAAGATCCCAGTGACAGTGCACTGACTTGGAGGCCTGATTTTCCGAGGTATCTGTATTCCATATGGCATAAAGATAGCGAGAGTCAGGAGGCTTTCGCCCAAAAGAAAAAGAGCCTGGTCAAGGACCAGACTCTTTTGAAATTTCATGTTTGTACTGTACAATAACTACTGCAACATCACTTTGCGAGCAACAGTGCCCTCCGTGGTGTGTAGTTGGAAGATGTAAATACCATCTTTGAACTCGGAAGGTCTCTGCCACTCATACTTCGTGGTATTAACATCTTTGAGTCTCTGTATCATCAGACCTTGCTGATTGAAGACACTGATGTTTTCGATCATGACATCCTTGGTCTCAAAGCTCATCTGGTTCTGTGCTGGATTTGGGTAAGCATTGAGGCCTACAGCAGATCCGTCGACAAGGTCATCTGTAGCGGTGATCGCATCTCCTAGATCAAATGTCAGATACATTCTAGGAACAGCTAGCATAAAGACAGAATCAATGTATGTACGTGCTTTTTCAGCAGACATGTCAGGATTACCTTGGAGATTTGCGTTGTGAATGGCGATTGCATCATCCTCGGTTCCTCCGAAGGACATAGCAACCGCAATGAAATCTTCCAAGCTCCACCAGTCCCATGGACTGCCTTGGACTTGAGCATTACCTAGCGAGTCGAAAGTAATAGGAATATCAAAACCATAAAAGTGCTCAGTTCCCAGTCCGATAACCAATTGTTCTCTAGTGGCTTGAACCAAGCCGACAGTATTGATTTGTTCATCGATTAGTTCACTGAGTACATCGTCACTAGAACCGAGGCCATCTATCACTTCATTGTTTCCAGCTTCATTTGCCTTCTGTACGGCTAGTCTAGTTCCTGCGACTTCCACAACTTCTGCACGTGTAGTCGGTACTACAACGAGTCCGTTGTAGTATGGCGCGAAGGCATCTTGAGTGGTATGTACTCCACTCATCACTGGTTCAAAGTCGTCTCCATCTATCCAAGTACTATCTCCTAGAGCACCTCCCATATTGAATGAGAAGGCAAAATCACTGGAGTAGTCGACGTGATTGGGCAAATTTGAAGGCGCAGTATTGTCAGGAAAGTCGAAATATGCCTCCAATTTCCCGTCGATGTCACCACTAATCTGTTCAACGATGAGCGGAGAGCCATCTGTAGCTCTGAATTTATTGAGAGTAACTTCATCAATTCCGCTAAGTGTCGCTGCTCCGAGAGCAAGATATCCACCAGTTCCGACGCCCCATACACCTAGTTTGTCTGGATCAATGCCGTAAGGGTTGCCGTCTTCCTCAACACTTTTACGCATGTAGCGAATTGCTGTGCGAGTGTCCTGAATACCTCTGTAGGCAGCCTGAAGTAGTGTTCCTTTTCGCGCATCTTCATCATCATTGGCAGGGTCCCAGCCCTGTCGATAATCATAGACGCCAACAACGTATCCTCTAGTCACGAGGCGTTTCATGACCTCGATTGTGGTACTGTCAAGTCTGGTACCTGTAGTTGTTTGATTCAAATAAATCGGTAAAAAACTACCTGTGTGGGCTATCAGTACACATGGTCTGCTGCTGACAGTGTCCCCAGCAGGCATGTACACGTCCATTTCTAAACTTTGTGGAAAAGCATTGGCCAGCCCTCGTATGATTGAAATATTGGTGCCATAAATTTGAGCTGGTAATACATCGATGCCAGTGAAGACTGGATCGACATATCTCTCTTGCGCAGAAATTCCCACTGCAAACAAGAACATAAGAACTGTAGAGTAAAATGTTTTTTTCATAAGCTTGATTTAAGTCAATAGTGTCGATTTGATTATTATCTTTTTAGCCAATCGTAAGTCAATGAGATATAGGCCATTCTACCAATTCTTGGCCCACCATATGTTTGAAAGTTTGCTTCATTCAAAATATTGGTGGCTCCAATTTTTAGCGTGGTGTTGATTTTTTTGATATTATAATTGATCTGTGCATCCAATAGATCGTAGGTAGGAATCAATCCTGTGAACTGCGGTGATCCTTCAAATAAAAAGCCCTGAATCCATTTGTAGTTGATGTTGAAGCCGAAATTGGGCAGACTCACACTGCCAAGGTTAATGGCGACATCTCTGCCGCTAAGCCCAATATTGTACTTATGCTCAGGTGTATTAAAGGCAGGTATGATTGGGTCATCCGTATCAGTATTGAGCCTATTCCAGCTGTAATTTCCTCTGAGCTGGTATTTTTTGGCAAAATAGTAGCTCGCGCCTATGCTGAATCCTTGGGTAGTAACCACCTCTTGAGCATTGGATGCTACTCTAAAGACATCCGCCGACTGGATTGTGATAATCGGAGAAATCTCCAAGTCAACACCCAACTCGTAACCGATAAAATCTTGATAACGAGAATAATAGTATCCAGCATCAAGGTAGAGTGACTCAAATAGTGTGGTTCTATATCCGATTTCGAGTGTTCGGACTTTTTCAGTAGTGATCGGTGCTACATCAAAATAGTCTAGGACTTCTAGATCCCTCGTGTTGTTGAAGTCAATGGCAGATTCTACAGTGACCAAGCTGTCTATTCCATCAATGTTCCCTCTCAAGATGGCAGGGCCTACATTATAGTTCAAGTACTGGTCATTGAGCGTAGGATTTCGGATCGCACTGCTGAAAGAAACCCTCAGAAAGTTGTTTTCGGATGGTGTGAATGTCCAAGATACGGCTGGTGAAAAATTGGCATCAAAATTCTCATGTTGATCGTACCTGGCCGAGGCGCTCAATTTCATTCTATTTTGGTTAAATGTATAAGTCGCTCCACCATAGACACCAAACTCCCAAGTGTCAATATTTCGGCCCATCGTGTCCAAGAGTATTGATCCACGACTATCTGGCAAGTAAATTCTTCCACTTGCTCCAGCTTTCAAGTCGAGGCTCGTCGGATTACTCTCAGTATTGAATTCTATGGGATTGAAATCGTACTCTCCTTGTGCGTGTACCAATGCGGATTTATCATAAAACCTCGTTCCTCCTTCTTCTCCGGCAATTCGAGATGTAATGTCATCGAAAGCCTCCTGAAACTCCGGCGTGCCTGGGACAAATCTTGCTTGCTCATTCGCGAATAAACCTCTTGAATCCGCTTTCTCTCTCGCAAGCTCATGCAATTCTAATACGAGATCTCTGTTCTCAGCTAGAAATACATCCAAGTCGCCATCGTAGTCTTCTGGATTGCCATTGTCGATATAGTCAAACCAAACTGGGAAGCCTTCAACTGCTTCAAGTCTGCCATCGTTTCTACTCCATTCGTTGCGATAATTTTTCAGCCAGTCATCGATGCTGACTGCTCGATCCTGCAATTGAAGTGCTGTGAAGTATGGATCATAGGAGTTGCCAGCATCCTCATGTGTGGCGTAGGCTCTGAAGAAGTACTTGTTTTTCTTACGAAGCTCAACCCTGTGCTGGAAAAACTTGATATCTCTGAGGCTGAATCTATTGTCACCTTGGTATACAGTCGTGCCACCGCCAAAACTACTTGACAGGACGAGCTCTGGTGATTCAAACTCTATCTCTGGATTTAAGCGCATATGAACCGCACCGGAGAGCTTGATGTTTTCAGTCCCATAATCTACTAGGTCCTCTTCATTGTACCCAGTCCTAAATACTGATCCGAAGCCTGGCCTAGTCCGACTGCTCGACGAATTACCTCTGAAAGGTTCATCTCCATACCGATTGACGGCGTCATAGCCACCAGGATTATCTTCGAGGAACTCTGCTCCGTCAACGGCCGCATAGTTATCCGCCACCCAATCATCTGCAGTGAGATAAGAAAAATTCACCTTGTAAGCCAACCAGTCTTTCCCATCCGCATTGCTCACCGCATCGGCATACCGAAAATCCGTACCGATGAGATTTCTCTCCCCGACCTTCAACTTCGCGGCCAAACCCTTTTGGAAAAATGGATCTTTGGTCTGCATATAAATCACACCGTTAAAAGCATTGGGTCCGTAGAATGCTGTGGTAGCTCCCTGGATGATATCCACTTTCAAGACATCTAGCTCAGAACTTCCGAGGAAGTTTCCTAGAGAGAAGTTGAGACCTGGAGACTGATTGTCAATCCCATCGATGAGTTGTAACGTCCGTACTGGACTTGTGGAGTTAAATCCTCGGGTATTGATGATTTTGAATCCTAGACTCGCCGCTGTCAGGTCCACGTCCTTCAAGGATCCTAGACCATCGTAGAAGTTCTCCGCAGGCGTCTCTTTGATGGAAATCAGATCGAGAGACTCTACAGTCAGTGGCGCTGACTTTTGCTTGTCGGAAATTCTTTGACCCTTCACCTCGACTGCCTCGATGACCAAAGAGGACTCTGCCATGATGGCCTTAATTTTTTCGCCGGGATTGACGACCTCCATGCGGAAGTCCTCATATCCGATGTAGCTGATGAGCAAGACGATCCCGTCTGATTTGTCTGTATTGAACTGAAAACTGCCGTCCCACTCTGTGGTCGTTCCATCTGTAGTGCCTTCAACTTCTACATAAGCTCCGATCAGCGGATCTCCTGTCAATTTGTCGATGACTTCTCCAGATAGGACTGTCTGTGCAGCAAGAGATAGCGGGATTGCGAATGTGAGAATGAGCAATCCGATTAAGTGTCTAGGTTTCAACATAGTAATCTTCCCCTTCAGATTTAGAGGGCAATATACAGCTATTTCTGAGATTTTCCCTGCGATCAGACTCTCCTTCAGCGAGATTCTTTGGTGCTTTTTCTAGGATTTGTAGATTCATCAGTTGGAGATGACCTGGATCGTGCTGCCATATCGCTCGGTGAAATAGATCACCTGGTGTCTTGTCAGTCGATCGAGCAGCTCTTCATTGTAATGCCTTACGGTCAATAAGCTTAGATCTCTTAATATCTGCAACTCGAAATCTTCCTTCAGTTTTCTGATACAGGCCTCACTTCGGTGACCGTCGTCTTTGAAGCAGACGACAAAACTGACGGCAGTGTTTTTCATAGCATTCACCTTGACACGATAGCGATCAAAGAGACCAAAAATCTTCGCCAGGTGGTCCTCTGCTACGAAACTGAGATCATTGGTCGAAATGCGTAGCATCGTTTGCCCTGATTCCCTGACAATGATCGGTGGGTAAATGCCTTGTCCTCTCTGACTGATGACAGTACCCGGAGCGCTTGGGTCCACATAGCTTCTTACATGTAGCGGGATTCCCTTGTTTTGTAAGGGCTTGATCGTCTTGGGATGAATGACCTTCGCACCATAGTATGTCATCTCGATCGCTTCTCGATAGTCAAGATGGTTGATTTTTTCAGCTTCGGCAAAGGTCTTTGGATCTGCACTATAGATACCATCCACATCTTTCCACACGGTGAAGGCCTGCGCCTCCAAGCAGTGGGCCAAGATGGCTCCAGTGTAGTCACTTCCTTCACGACCCAAGGTGGTGGCACTGCCATTTTTGTCACGGCCCAAGAATCCTTGGATCACAACCACCTCTTCCTTTTTGAGAGCTGATATAAGCTGTCCCTCTATCACTGGTAGTGAGCGCACCCAGTCGACCTTGGCATTGCGATGTATGTCATCAGTGATGATGAGCTCGCGCGCATCAGCGAGCGAAGAGGCTATACCTAGATGCCGCAAATGGTTATGGACTATGGTAGTAGAAAGGTACTCTCCATGTCCGATCACCAGATCATATTGCTCGTCATAGGGCAGTTCGTTACGATTGAGATCTTTGTCTAGATTGGTGAAGATCTTCTCTAGCTCAGCTGCCTCGCCCAGGTCAAGCGCCTTCCAGCAGTCCAAGTGTGATCTCATCAGTTGCTCGTACTCCTCTTGATCTCTGCGGTGGTCATTGCGCGCACTTTTGAGCAATCGCTCAAGAGCATTGGTCGTCTTGCCCATCGCGGACACAACCACCACAAGTGGTCCATTTTTTCGCTCGCTGATGATTTGGCAAGCATTTTTGATATGCGTCGCATCTTTGACCGATGATCCGCCAAATTTGAATATCTCTATTTCCATGATTAATCTCTGCCTTGTAAATTTCATCATCAAGACCAAATCTGACCGGATTATTCAGGTCCTTGTTCAGATCTTGTGAATTGAGGACATTTTGCGATATGTTTGCTAGACTACCAAGCCTTCAGATTATGGCCAAATCTCTCTTGACTCTTTTTTTGATCTTTACCGTCATCGCCAGTGGCGTGGCGCAGTACACTTTCACCGATGAGAAGCGCATTGACTGCAGTTCCGTCAAAAGCCAAGATCGCACAGGCACCTGCTGGTGTTTTAGTACAGCATCATTTCTAGAGTCGGAGCTCATGCGCCTGGGAGAAGAGCCTATCGATATCAGTGAGATGTATCTGGTAAGAGCCATCTATCAGGACAAAGCGCAGAACTATGTGCTCAGGCAGGGAAAGGCTAATTTTTCTCAGGGCTCTCTAGCTCATGACGTATTTCGGGCCATCGACGCCGTCGGGATTATGCCAGAGAGTGCATACGATGGTAAGTTGATCTCCGAGAACAAGCATAACCATAGCGAGATGGAAAAGGTCCTCAAAGGGCTGCTCGACGGTGTCATCGCCAACAAGAGCATTAGTGCTACTGCGGGAGGAGCACCCACTTGGACCAAGGCATTTGATGCTGTACTAGATAGCTACATGGGCGCTGTACCGGAGTACTTTGACCATGACGGGATGAGTACGACGGCAGATAAGTTGTCCATGCAGTACAGCATCAATAGCGATGATTACGTACATCTAAGCTCATTCACACATCATGATTTTTACCAGCCATTCATCCTCGAGATTCCTGATAACTACAGCAATGGTAGTTTCTTCAATGTGCCGATCACTGATCTCGTATCTGTCATCGACCATGCCATAGCTCAGGGTTATACACTGACTTGGGATGGTGATGTGAGCGAACCAGGATTTAGCGCAAGAGATGGACTTGCTATTTTGCCGAAAGGCAGATCAAAAGATATATTCTTCACCGAGCCAGGAGAAGAAGAGCAGGTCACCCAAGCAAGTCGGCAAGCAGCATTTGAGAGCTATGCTACAACTGATGATCATCTCATGCATATCATCGGTACTGCCAAAGATCAGCACGGGACCAAGTATTACATCATCAAGAATAGCTGGGGCGAACTCTCCGACTACAAGGGGTTCCTCTACATGAGCGAAGCTTATGTGCAGATGAAGACTGTATCGATTACCCTCCATAGAGATGGTCTGCCAGCAGACTTGGCTAGGAGACTTTAGCAGCGTGAACCCAAGGCCATTTCCGTAGTTTTATGGCCATGAAAATCATCTTACGCTCGGCCTTGATGGCATGTCTGTCGGGACTACTACTCAGCGGCCTACTGGCCCAAGCACCTCAGACACCGACTTCGATCGATATCTACACTGACCTGCAGAAGTTAGCAGTCGTCGGATCTGCACTCTATATCGCCGCACACCCCGATGATGAGAATACGCGCATGATCGCCTATCTCAGCAATTATCTCAATGTGGAAACCACCTACCTCTCACTGACGCGTGGTGATGGTGGTCAAAACTTGATCGGCACAGAGATCAGAGAGCAACTGGGTGTCCTCAGGACACAAGAGCTCTTGGCAGCACGTCGCATCGATGGTGGTCATCAGAGATTTACGCGAGCCAATGACTTTGGCTACAGTAAGTCACCAGAGGAGACAAAGGAAATCTGGAACAAGGATGCCGTATTAGGCGACGTGGTGTGGGCCATTCGTCAGATCAAGCCGGACATTATCATCAATCGATTTTCCCATGACTCTGGTCGCCGCACACATGGTCATCATACGAGTTCTGCACAGTTGTCAGTCGAGGCCATGTCTCTGTGTGGTTCTCCAGCGGCCTACCCGGAGCAGTTGAGACATGTAGATCTCTGGCAGCCGCAGCGATTGTTTTTCAATACAAGCTGGTGGTTTTACGGCAGCAGAGAAAAGTTTGCAAAGGCTGATAAGTCGAGGATGTTGCCCGTCGATATAGGAGTGTTCTATCCGCTATTGGGCAAGAGCAATTCAGAGATCGCTTCAGAAAGCCGTAGTCAGCATCGATGCCAGGGTTTCGGTTCTACTTCTACACGTGGTAGTCAGCTGGAATACCTGCAGCTTATTGAAGGTGATATGCCTGAGGGAGAAGGCGACCCGCTCGAGGGGATTGATCTCACTTGGGCTAGGGTAGATGGAGGGCAGGCTGTCGCCAAAATGCTTGATGACATTATCAAGGACTTCGATTTTGTGCAGCCTGCCAACATGATTGAGGAGCTTGTGGCACTGCGCTCGATGATCGCAGAACTGCCAAGCAATCCTTATCAAAATAAGAAGCTCAAGGTCCTTGATCAGATCATACTGGACTGTGCTGGTGTCTATGCAGAGCTTAGAGCAGATGAGCAATATAAGACGGCTGGTGATGAGCTCAAAATGGATCTTGAAGTCATAGCGAGGAGCGTGAGCGGCCTCCAAGTCAAGTCAGTCGCGATCGAAGGGCTATCAATCGATAGTACTGTAGGACAGGAACTCGCACGGAATGAAACCAAGCTCCTGCAGTTCGCAGCCAATATTCCGGCTGGTGAAAAAACAAGGTCTCCCTACTGGCTTGTCCAGGAAGGTACGCTCGGAATGTATCGTGTGGATGATCGACACATGATCGGTAAGCCGGAAAATGACAATATCTACTCAGCTGAGCTGATCGTAGCCCTACAAGGACAGGATATCACCATCCAAGTACCACTCGTTTATACCGAGACAGATCCAGCCGTGGGTCAAGAGTACTTTCCCTTTGATATCTTGCCTGCCGTCACTGCTAACATTGAGAAAGAGGTCTACGTCTTTGGCAACGAAGGGACTCGGATGATACAAGTTTCTCTTCAGGCACATCGAGCGGGTCTCGAAGGTACATTGACACCGAGGCTTGCCCCTGGTTGGACTGTGAGTCCAGCAGCAGCAGACTTTAGTGCCTCACTTAAAGGTGAGGAGCAGATGTTCCAATTTGAAGTGACGCCTCCTGCTGGCCAGTCAGTCGCTGAGATGAGTCTGATCATTAACGCTGACGGGCAAGACTATGAGCAGTCTTTGACTGTTATCGACTATGAGCATATTCCTCGTCAAGTCATTTTGGCGAAAGCCGCGACCAAACTCGTGAAAGTAGATCTGAGGAGGGCCGGGCAGGACATCGCTTACATCATGGGAGCAGGAGATAAAGTGCCAGAAAATCTCGAACAGATCGGTTATGACATTCATCTGATCTCTGAGGGTGATGTCACGCCTACAAATCTGAAAAATTTTGATGCCGTCATAGTAGGTATCAGGGCACTCAATACGCAGAAGTGGCTCAAGTACAAGATGGCAGCGCTGCACGAATATGTAGAGAATGGTGGGAATCTTATCTATCAGTACAATACCAGTCGACGCTTGGTGACCGACGATTTTAGCCCTTATGCGATATCATTATCTCGCGATCGTGTCACCAAAGAAGAGGCAGAAATCAGGGTGCTCGCACCTGACCATCCGGTACTGCAGTGGCCTAATCAGATTACTGAGGCAGACTTTGATGAGTGGGTGCAAGAAAGAGGACTGTACTTTCCCGATGAATGGGGCCCGGAGTATACGGCGATCCTATCGTCCAATGATCCAGGAGAAGATCCCAAAGATGGGGGGCTCTTGGTGGCACAGCATGGTAAAGGATTCATTGTCTACACGGGCTATTCCTATTTCCGTCAGCTACCCGCTGGAGTGCCTGGTGCTTTCAGGCTCTTTGCCAATATGATATCACTCGGCAAGAATAAGTCTTAACTCAATCGCTCATCAAGATTGAGTGCTCTTTGCTTGCTGATATTGACCTCCTCCATGAGAGGGTGGTTGGGGTTGATTAAGATATTGTACTCCTCTGGTATGACGACAGAAGGTACACGAAGCGTAAGGAAAGAACCATTTCTGAGAAATTCGTCACCCAGGCTCCTGGTCTCAGCCTTGTCTCTAAGCGCTGAGATGTTTGCCGTCTGAGAGGTGTGAGAGGGAAGCTCCAGACATAGGACTTGAAGGTCAAGAGGCAGAATGTCGGCTTCCGCATGGACCATGATCTCCAAAAGTGCTAGTGAGATGTGCTCAGAAGAGTATAGCATGGCAAGGCCTCTGCTATTCCATCTGCCACCGTTGATTTCGGCTCCGCGTCCGCTCAGGTCGTGGGCATATCGCGATCTGCATATCCGATAAGTCTGCATCAATAGATCCCATGCTCGATACGAGCCAATCGACGCATGAGGAGCTCCTTGCCATAGGCATAGGGCATCAGCTCGCGAGGTGACATGCCATTGAGATTGGGACGAGGGCGCTCGACCCATGTGAAGAATCTTTCTTGTGATCCTAGGACATCTATACCATATAGTATGAGCTCCAAAGTCGCTAAGATGCGCTCCGCATGTATGCCTGTGATGGGCTTCTTCTCCTTGAGGTAGCGGGCAAAACTGCGAAACGGAATCCCAGATATCTCTGCCCAATCTGATGATGAAAGAGGATAGCTATCAATCAGCTGCTTGATGGTATTGCTATCGATACCTTGCTTGATACGATCCAAAAAGGCAAAGGGCTCATGCTCAGCTTGATGAAGTGCTCCGTACGCTGCAGCTGCCTCCTCGGCCAATGATGTCTGCCCTACAATGTCTTGATATCTTGCCATATGGCACTAATCTACGGCCATTTGACAGAAAAGTCAAGTCTCTCCAGAAAATAAATCTGGCGTTCGACCTGTCTCAGCGATGCCTAGGTGTCGATAAGCTTTGCTCGTAGCTTCCCGTCCACGAGGTGTGCGCTGGATGAATCCCTGCATGATGAGAAATGGCTCGTGCACTTCCTCAATCGTGCCAGACTCTTCTCCCACGGCTGTAGCGATGGTATTGAGTCCCACCGGGCCACCATTAAACTTGGAAACGATCGTGTGGAGGATGCGATTGTCCATCTCATCGAGACCGCTCTGGTCTACATTGAGCGCTTCCAGGCCATACTCAGCGATCGCGAGGTCAATAGTGCCATTGCCCTTGATCTGTGCAAAGTCTCTTACCCGCCTCAATAAGGCATTGGCGATTCTCGGTGTGCCTCTGCTCCTTCTGGCGATCTCGCTAGCACCATCATCTGATATCGGAATCTGCAATATCTCTGCGGAGCGCTTGATGATATTGGCTAGCGTCAATTGATCATAGTAATCCAAGAGGAATGTGATGCCAAACCTCGCTCTCATGGGAGCAGTGAGCAGTCCCATTCTAGTAGTAGCACCTACGAGCGTGAATGGATGAAGGCTCAACTGGATACTCCGAGCGCTTGGTCCACTGTCGATCATGATATCGATCTTGTAGTCTTCCATAGCACTGTAGAGGTACTCTTCTACGACATTGTTGAGTCGATGGATCTCATCGATAAACAGGACGTCTCCTTCTTGTAGATTGGTCAGGAGGCCGGCTAGATCTCCGGGCTTCTCGATCACTGGTCCACTCGTCATTTTGAGCTGTGCACCCATCTCATTGGCCACGATGTGCGATAGAGTTGTCTTACCTAGTCCTGGTGGTCCGTGCAATAAGACATGATCTAGTGCCTCTCCTCTGAGCTTGGCAGCTTCGATGAAGACACTCAGGTTTTCTACGATCTTGCTCTGCCCTTTGAAGTCCTCAAAGCTCTGTGGCCTCAGGGTAGAGTCGATCAGTTTCTCTTGCTGAGTCCAGTCGTGGCTAGAAGCGTCTAGATTTGGGTTTTGTGACATCTCTGCCTCAAAAGTAGGTGATGATTGGCAGAGCTCCTAGATATCGCTTTCGCGAAAATGTCAGGCAGACATCGCGTGTCCATTTGGCTGTCTATCAAGTCCAGTCTTCTTAGCTTTACTCTCGCAAAATCAAAAAAGAAATGTCTGGAAGCAAGATCACAATCTCAAATGGAAAATTGAATGTCGCTGATGATCCTATCATCCCTTTTATCGAAGGAGATGGTATCGGTCCTGATATTTGGGCTGCCGCTCAAAAGGTATTTGACGCAGCAGTAGAAAAAGCATTTGGCGGAAGCAAAAAGATCCACTGGCACGAGGTCTATGCCGGCCAAAAGGCTATGGACAAAACGGGCGAATGGTTGCCACAAAAGACACTTGATGATATTGCAGAGTATAAAGTAGCTATCAAGGGGCCACTGACGACACCTGTAGGTGGAGGAATTAGATCGCTCAATGTGGCACTCCGTCAAAAACTAGATCTATATGCATGCGTCAGACCTGTCAGATGGTATCAAGGAGTACCTTCACCTGTGAAGGATCCTGGTAAAGTAGATATGGTCATTTTCCGAGAAAACACTGAAGATATCTACGCAGGTATTGAATACAATAATGGTACACCAGAGCTCGACAAGCTGAAGAGCTTCCTTCAAAACGAAATGGGCGTCACCCAGATTCGCTTCCCAGATACGGTGTCGCTTGGAATCAAGCCAGTAAGTGTAGAGGGTACAGAGAGACTGGTGCGATCCTCTATCGAGTACGCCCTTGCCAAGGGCTACAAGAGTGTGACACTGGTCCACAAGGGCAATATCATGAAGTTCACAGAAGGGAAGTTCAAAGAATGGGGCTACCAGCTCGCAGAGAGAGAATACGGTGATAAGGTATGGACTTGGAGACAGTATGACGAGATCAAGGCTTCACAAGGTACTGATGCGGCCAATGCCGCACAGCAAAAAGCACTTGATGATGGTGCACTCCTGATCAAGGATGTCATCGCCGATGCATTCCTTCAGCAAATCCTCCTCAGGCCTGCTGAGTATGATGTCATTGCCACACTCAACCTCAATGGCGACTACGTATCAGATGCTCTTGCCGCTATGGTCGGTGGTATTGGTATCGCTCCAGGCGCCAATATCAATTACAACTCTGGTGTTGCACTCTTTGAAGCGACGCATGGTACTGCACCGAAGTATGCTGGACAAGACAAAGTCAATCCAAGCTCGGTGATCCTCTCAGGTGTCATGATGATGGACTACCTAGGATGGGGAGAAGTAGGGGATATGATCGAGAAAGGTATAGAAGGTGCCATCGCCAAAAAACGTGTGACATATGATTTCCACAGACTCATGGACGGAGCAACCAAGCTTAAGTGTTCTGAGTTTGGTGATGAGATTATCGCCAATATGTAACAACATCTTAGGTCTGGCATATGTGTCAGACCTTGTGTAATCAAGAAGTAAGGGCTGTCCTCGTGAGGGGATAGCCCTTTTTGTTTTGGATTCTTCAACTCATAGTTGCTTGCTGACTTGTAGGACCTACCATAGGCAGGCGGGCGGCGCAACACAAGCAGAGGGCTTCTGGCGTATGATCTTCGCATTGGATACTTCTTGAGCGCGTCCTCGCGCCGAGCGGGATATGACGGTTTACCGTAGCAGGTCTCCGCTTATCGGCCCTCATTGCATATACATTATATTAATCCGTCATGTATAATCCGCTCTCCTTCAGTCAATATTATGTAATTTTGGCATCATTCTTGACTTTCCTGTCAAGCACCTGATTTTTCCAGAACCACTTTTTACCACAAGATTGACAGCTCTCGAGGCGATATGTCATCATTTCTACTTGATCATGTCATCAATATGATGATATATATGATTAATTATTATAATTTGAAGAAAAATATGTGGTAGAAAGTGTTCTTTTTTTATGCTTAAGTGGTTTTTTGTGGGTCGTGATCTATTTTTGACTCGTCATCGAAACCAACATGGCTTTTTTAGGAACATACGAGGTAAAGCTTGATGCAAAAGGACGCTTGCGTCTGCCCAATACACTCGTGCGCCAAATCAGCGATGGAAATACGACCATACAGTTGGTCATCAATTGTGGCTTCGAACCATGTCTGACGCTCTTTAAGAAGACGACTTGGGACAAGTTTATTGAAAAGGTTACCTCGCGCATTAATGTCTTTAACAAGAAGCATCGCATGCTGATGAGATTCATACAGCGTGGCGCGACAGAGCTTCTCGTGGATTCCAATGACAGAATCCTCTTGCCCAAGCTGCTTCAAGAATACGCAGGGCTGGAAGGTGAGGTTTTGCTCATCCCGTTTAAGGATGATCGAATCGAGATCTGGAATCGCGAGCGCTACGAAGAGTTGATGGCAGTCACTGATGATATGTCAGATGTTGCTGAAGAGCTCTTTGGTACAGAATGGGGTGGGCAGGCCCCAGAAGTGTGAGTTATCACATACCTGTCCTCTTGGATGAATGCATCCGGGGCTTAAATATTGAAAGTAAAGGTGTCTATATCGACTGCACCGCTGGTGGTGGCGGTCACTCAAGAGTCATTCTTGAGGGGCTCACGACTGGGAAGTTGCTCGCCTTCGATCAGGATCCTGATTCTCCTTGCTTGACGTGGCGGGATGATCGATTTCTCTTCGTGCCAAGCAATTTTCGCTACCTCGCAGAGTGGCTTGACTACTTCGGTATAGACAAAGTTGACGGAATACTGGCTGATTTGGGGGTCTCCTCTCATCAGCTCGACGAAGCCCAAAGGGGTTTCGCTCACAAATTTGACAGTTTGCTCGATATGCGCATGAGCCAATCAGCGCAGAAAGATGCCGCGCAGATCTTGAATCAATATACAGAATCAGATCTGGCTGACATCTTCTGGCAGTATGGTGAATATCGCAAGTCTAGGCAGCTCGCCAAGCTCATTGTAAATGCTCGTAAGTCTCTCGCCCTGAAGAGGACTTCTCAGCTCAATGATTTGGTTTCGCGCCTAGAAAAAAAGGATTTGACGAAAGTTCTCTCCAGAGTCTATCAGGCTTTGAGGATTGAGGTCAATGATGAGATGGCGGCACTTGATGAACTCCTCCGGCAATGTGCGGAGCGAATCAAGTCAGGTGGGCGCTTGGTCATCATGTCATATCACTCACTTGAGGATCGAAGAGTCAAGCAGGCTCTGAGGCCAAGAGCTGAGTCGGATGGCTACCAAGGGAGTATCTACGAGCAGACAAAAACAGACTGGAAATTGATTACGCGCAAGCCAATCATTCCCAGCAATGACGAAATCGAACAAAACCCTCGGAGCAGAAGTGCCCGATTGAGAATAGCTCAAAGAATGTAATTCGCCGTGAAGAAGAAAAACAAGACTTCAAATGCTACCCGCAACTCGTCTGGTATCTACAGACAGGTAAGTCTCCTATATTTTCTTGTGCTTCTTGGTATGATCTATACCGCCAATGCCCTCGGCATCGAAGGGAAGAAGAGGCAAATTACAGAATTGAAGAAAACATTGAAAGAAGAGCGCTGGCGATACGAAAGCGCCAAGTCTGAGTACATGTACTACGCGACCAAGTCCGAAGTGGACAGTCGAGTTGCAGAGCTTGGATTGGTCGACGACGCTAGCTCGATATACATACTGAGAGAGGAGTAGGATGAAGCGTAGAACAGAACTTCTCGGTAGGCTTTACTTGTGCTTTTTCCTTTTTGCACTCGTCGCCCTTTTGCTGGTCTATAAGTCCTTGCAGATCGGAGTGATTGAAGGAGAGAAGTGGAGAAGTATGGGTCTTCAAGCCAATATCAAAACCATGCCTCTTCAGGCCGAACGTGGTAGAATACTTGCCGATGATGGCAGTCCTCTAGCAAGTTCACAACCGTTCTTTGACATACGGATGGATCCAAATACCAAGCCGCTGACTGATGAGTACTTTGCTGATCATGTTGACAGTCTTGCTTGGTATTTGCACAAACATGTAGATCGCGATAAGTCTCCTAGTGAGTACGCCGCATGGCTCAAGCAAAAGCGTGCAAGCGGAAGTCGGTACATCGTACTTCAAAATGGTGTCAACTACGACCAGATGGAGAAGTTCAAGACCTTCCCGATTCTTAAGCGTGGACAGTTTAAGGGTGGTTTGATCATCGAGCGTCAGCAGCGCAGACTCAAGACATTCAAGCAGCTAGCCGCACGGACTATCGGGATTCCTGAGGGTAATCGACCTTCGGTAGGGCTCGAGAACTACTATAATGAGGACCTGACTGGTAAGGAAGGTCAGCAAGTAGTACAGCGGTCAGTAGGAGATGTCTGGATTCCGGTCAGCGATGTGGAAGTCATCAATCCTCGCAGAGGGGCCGATGTCAAGACGACCATCAATATCGGTTTGCAAGATGCAGCACATACAGCTCTCGAGCGCGCCTTGCGGCAAAATGAAGCAGACAAGGGCGTCGCAATCGTGATGGAAGTTGAGACAGGAGCGATCAAGGCGATTGTCAACTTGAGAGCCAACGGCTATGGCTACTATCAAGAGCTCTACAATGATGCTGTCGGTACACCCTACGAGCCAGGCTCCACTATCAAATTGGCGAGCGTCATGGCTCTCTTGGAAGATGGATATGCCAACAAGGCTTCTATGGTAGATGTAGACGGTGGTGTTGCACGCTTTTATGATCGCACCTTGAGAGATGCATCTCCCCATGGGATGCAGGAAATCGACTTGCAAAAGGTCTTTGAAAAATCTTCCAATGTCGGGATCGCCAAGCTGGTGACACAGCACTACAGAGGAGAGGATAAGGAAAAGACTTTCGTCAATCGCTTCAAGCAGTTTCAGCTACACAAGATTTCTGGTGTGGACATCAAAGGCGAAGGTCAGCCACTAATCAAAGATGGCATCTACGGTCAGCAAGATTGGTTTGGTACTTCGCTTCCATGGATGTCATGTGGATACGAATTGACCATGACACCACTACAAGTGCTCAATCTCTACAGTGCAGTGGCCAATGATGGCAAGATGATGAAACCCTACTTGGTCAGTGAGGTCGCTCATGCTGACGGTCGTGTCATCACTCAAAAGCCTAAAGTGCTCAAAAGTAAAATCGCCTCAAATTACACCATCAAGACGGCTCAAGAGCTTCTATCTGGTGTAGTAGAAAGAGGCACGGCTACCAATATCCAATCACCTTGGATTAAACTAGCTGGAAAGACAGGTACGACTCAATTTGACTACGCTAATACTCAAAATAAGAAGACTAAGTACATCTCCTCATTCGCTGGGTACTTCCCGGCGGATGAGCCGAGATACAGTTGTATCGTGGTCGTCTTCAATCCCAAGCAAAAGGATTACTACGGGAGTAGAGTTGCGGCACCAGTCTTCAAGGAGATCGCAGAAAGCACCGTGAGGCTCAATCTTGAGATGATGAGTGAGTTTGCGGATGCCTCTTTTGATAGCAGAGAAGTGCTATCGGCAAGAGGTTATCAGAATGATATAACGAGAGTGCTCTCAGGTATAGGCCTGGAGTACAAAGATGAAGAAATGATCAAGTGGGCCAAGCTCAATGGACGACTCAATGAAGATATGGCACTGGCTGCCATCAATCTCGACGATCAGTTGCCTGATGTGGTCGGGCTAGGAGCTAGAGATGCAGTGTTTGTACTAGAAGAGAAAGGCTATCGAGTCAGATTGCTTGGTAGTGGCAGAGTGAGTGAGCAGATCCTCCGTAATGAGAATTCAACAGATCAAAGAGTTGATCTGATACTAGAATAAAATAGTTCTTTGAAAAGTCTTTTGGACATAGCATCAGGTGCAGGAATCAGCATCGACGCTGATGTGGCAGAGTTCACCATAAGTGGTCTCGCTCTTGATAGTAGAAAAGTATCCTCAGGATATCTCTTCGCTGCGATCAAAGGCACACATCAAGATGGTCATGACTACATCGATAGTGCTATCGATCATGGTGCATCAGTCATTCTTTGTGAAGACGTTCCCGCTGCCAGAGTGCGAGACATTTACTACTGGCAAGTAGAGGATAGTCGACAAGCACTGGCCAAGATCTGTCGTAGCTACTACGATGATCCGAGTCGCAAGCTTAAGTTGATCGGTGTCACGGGTACCAATGGTAAGACGACCATAGCATCATCGCTATACCGAGTCTTCTCTTCTTTGGGGCACGAGGCAGCTTTGCTCTCGACCATACAGAATCTCTGGAAAGGTCAAGGCGAATCGGCAAGTCTTACGACACCGGATATTGTCAGTCTTCATGAGCTGCTATCTCAGATGGTGGATGAGGGAGTCACACATGTCTTCATGGAAGTCAGCTCGCACGCCTTGGATCAAGGCAGAACTGCTGGACTTCACTTTGACCTGGCAGTGTTCAGCAATCTCAGTCGAGATCACTTGGACTATCACGGAGGGATGAAAGAGTACATCGACGCTAAGAAGATGCTCTTTGATGACTTGAGTAAGGAGAGTCATGCACTAGTCAATGCGGATGACAAACGAGCAGCATACATGTTGCAAAACTGTCAGGCACAGACTCATGACTACGGGCTCCAGCGGATGGCGGAGTACAAGTGCAAAGTCATCAGTGCTGGCGGGCAGGGAATGATGCTGGAGATCGATGGAAAAGAAGTCTTCGTCAAGTTGATCGGAGATTTCAATGCTTCCAATCTGACTGCAGTCTATGCGGCTGCAATGATCCTCGGTGAAGAGCAAGATGAAATCCTCAGACAGATTTCGTTGATCACTGCACCCAGTGGAAGGATGGAGATTGTCGCAAATCAGCATGGCATCCATGCGATCGTCGACTACGCTCATACGCCAGATGCATTGTCCAAAGTATTGACCACAATACAAAAGATCGCAAGACCCGATCAGAAGATCATTACAGTCGTCGGCTGCGGAGGAGATCGAGATCGGGGAAAGAGACCTCAGATGGCGAAGATTGCATGTCAGTGGAGTAGCAAGGTGATTTTCACCAGCGACAATCCTAGGACAGAAGATCCAGATGAGATTCTTAGAGAAATGGTGGCGGACTTAGGTGCTCAGCACTACGAAGTCATCGCGGAGAGAAGGGAAGCGATCAGGCGAGCGGTCATTTTGGCGAAAGCCGATGACTTCATACTCGTCGCAGGAAAAGGGCACGAAAACTACCAGGAAATCAAAGGTGTGAGACACCATTTTGACGATCGGGAAGAGCTGCTCACAGGATTTGAAATGATTTAATTCAGAAGATATAAAGATGTAGGTTCTTTATCATTCAGGTTGGTTTTTACAGTTGCAGCGGCAAAGCTCAGGCTGTTTTTCTAAAAAGTTAGAAAGCCGTTGCTTCTATTTTTCTTGAATGGTAGAATCTCACTGACTAGCTCATGCTATACCACTTATTTGACTACATAGAAAAAACATATAGCTGGGCTGGAGCGGGACTCTTTCAGTTCCTCTCATTTCGCTCAGCGCTAGCAGTGATCTTGTCGCTAATCATCTCGATGGTGTTTGGCAAGCGGATCATAAGTTCTTTGAAACGAATGCAAGTAGGCGAGACCGTAAGGGATCTCGGATTGCAAGGACAGAAAGCCAAGGAAGGCACACCCACGATGGGAGGGATTATCATCATCCTGGCCATCATGATCCCGTGTCTGCTCATGGCAGATCTGAGCAATGTCTACGTCTGGTTGCTCTTGACGGTGACGCTTCTTCTCGGAGCGGTAGGATTTGCTGATGACTATATCAAGGTAGTCAAGAAAGACAAGTCCGGCTTGAGGGGAAGATTTAAGATTCTCGGTCAAGTGATCGTAGGTATTATCGTCGCCATGGTGATGTTGCATCATGACGGTGTCATGGTCCGAATGGATGCCGCAGAAGCAGCCATGAGAGAGCTTGAGGTCGTCGAGACTCTACCCATACGAGATGGAATCGAGCAGGCACAGGTCTTGGTGAAAACCAGCTTGACCAATGTGCCATTTCTCAAAGGCAATCAGCTAGACTACAGAGATCTATTTACCTGGCTTGGAGATAATACAGGTGCCATCGTGCTCAATCTCTTCTTCAGTCTTTTTGTGATCTTCATCGTCACTGCCGTGTCCAATGCGGCAAATCTCACAGACGGAATAGATGGCTTGGCTGCGGGAGTGTCCGGAATTATCGCGCTGGCTCTATTGGTCTTTGCATATGTCTCCGGTCGATGGGATCTCGCGACATACCTTGATATCCTCTACATCCCAGGCTCGAGTGAGTTGGTCATTTTTTGCTCCTGTTTCTTAGGCGCATGCATCGGCTTCCTCTGGTACAATGCCTATCCGGCACAGGTCTTCATGGGAGATACTGGGAGTCTGATGCTAGGTGGAGTAATCGCCACAGTATGCATAGTACTCCGCAAGGAACTCTTGATCCCCGTACTCTGTGCGGTCTTCTTGATAGAGACGCTGAGCGTTATCATGCAGGTCAGCTACTTCAAGTACACAAGAAAAAAATACGGCGAAGGTCGAAGGATCTTTCGCATGTCTCCGATACACCATCACTTTCAGAAACTTGGGATGCATGAGTCCAAGATCGTCAGTCGCTTCTGGATCGTCCAGATACTACTCGCGATCATGGCCATCGTGACACTCAAGATCCGATGATACACCATGAAGGTATCTATCCTCGGAGCTCGAGAGAGCGGCGTCGGAGCTGCACTACTTGCAAAGAAATTAGACTATCAAGTCTTGGTCTCTGATCACGGTCAGATTCCAGAAGACTTCAAGATAGAACTGAATAAACACGATGTCCTCTTTGAAGAAAGTGGACATACTATTGACAGATTGGTAGACAGTGATGTGATTATCAAAAGTCCTGGAGTTCCAGAGCATGTGCCTGTGGTACAAGCACTGCGAAAAGCAGGCTTGGAGATCATATCGGAGTTGGAGTTTGCGGCTCGTCATTGTCATGGGAAGATCCTTGCGATCACCGGTAGCAATGGCAAGACTACCACGACCAGCTTGCTGTATCACTTGATGCTCGCACATGACTATGATGTCTGCTGTGCTGGCAACATTGGTACATCATTCGCCAGAGCACTTGCTGATAGAGACCACGATTATTGGGTCTTGGAAGTCAGCAGTTTTCAACTAGATGATGTCCGGGGCTTTCGCCCAAATGTTGCTGCGATTCTCAATATTACCGAGGATCATATGGACAGATATCACTACGACTTGGCACTATACGCCGAGGCTAAGTACAAGATAGCTGGGAGCATGCAAGCAGACGATCACTTGTACTTGAATGCATCTGATCCAGTCTCGAGAGAGTATCAGAAGTACTTGCCAGAGGGCTTTTCGCCCAAATGGCTAGATGCTTCAAGCGCCCTCGGAGATACGCTGGAAATGGTGAGTGGTGGGAGACTTGATCTCAGTAAGATGAAACTGCTGGGAGAGCACAATCGCAGCAATGCGCTTTTTGCCCTCATGATGCTCGATACAGTAGGTCTTGATGAAGAAAAAGCACAGAGTGCCTTGGAGAGTTTCCAAGCACCTGAGCATCGCCTCGAGCTATTTGCCGAGCACGGGGGCGTACGATTCATCAATGATAGCAAAGCCACCAATGTGGACTCCGTCTATTGGGCCTTGAAAGCCATGCCACAGGATACAATCTTGATCCTCGGAGGCAAGGACAAGGGCAATGACTACACTCCAATTGCATCACTGATCAAAGAAAAGGTCAAGCATCTTGTCTGCCTAGGGGTAGACAATGAAAAGATCAAAAAAGACTTCGGGAATCACTTTGCCATCATTCCCGAGTTCCAAGATCCCGACCTGATGAGCCAGTACATTTTGGCGAAAGCCGAGACCGGTGACACGGTCTTACTCTCTCCAGCCTGCGCCAGCTTTGATCTCTTTGATAACTACCAAGACAGAGGAAGAAAATTTAAACAAGCAATCAACAAAGCAATCGACAAGCAGTGATACTCGCAAAAGACATAAGGACAATACTCAGAGGTGACGGAGTGATCTGGGCCATCTTCTTTGTCCTCACTGCATGTAGTTTGCTGGCAGTCTATAGTGCCACAGGATCCATGGCTTTTCAGACCTATGGCGGGCCGACCTCAGCCTTTTTTGTCAAGCAGCTTCTCATTACGGTACTCGCAGTAGGAGTGACGTGGGGATTGAGTCGGATGCACTACCAGACCTTCATGAAGCTGGCACCTTATCTGCTGGTCATCTCGATGATCATCCTAGCAGCGACTTTGCTGGTAGGTGTGGAGAGCAGTAGCGCGAGAAGATGGCTCAAACTGCCATTCACCGAGCTGACGATACAGCCATCGGAGTTTGCGAAGCTGGCCTTGATCGTATTCGTCGCTAAGACGATCTCATCACGGCAAGAGCAAATCAAGGACTTTAAAGAAGGGCTTGTGCCGATCATCTTACCGATCGTCCTGGTATGCTTGTTGATCGCGCCGGCGGATCTGAGCACAGCGGGGATATTATTTGCTACTTGTGCCGCCATGATGTTTGTCGGTCGCATACAGATCAGATACATCGGTGCTCTACTGGTTGCAGCTGCCATCGGATTTGGACTGCTGCTTGTGATAGGGAACTTCTTGCCAGAGCATGTCAGAGTGGCGACATGGATCAGTCGTATCAATGAATTTATCGGAGTGTCAGGTGATGAGTACCAGATCACTCAATCCAAGATAGCAATTGCGAGCGGAGAGTTTTTTGGTGTGGGATTGGGCAATAGTGTTCAGCGCAATTTCCTGCCGTCGCCTTATGCGGATTTTATCTACGCGATCATCTGCGAAGAGTGGGGACTGATCGGCGGAGTAACCATCATCGTACTCTATATGGTGATGCTCTTCAGATGTGTACGCCTAGCGACACAGTGCAACATGACATTCGGATTGCTGCTGGCCATCGGACTTTGTTTTCTACTGGTCATACAAGCATTCGCCAATATAGCAGTGAGCGTGGACCTGGTTCCTGTCACTGGATTGACACTGCCCTTGGTCAGCAAGGGTGGTACATCACTGGTCTTCTCGAGTATGGCCTTTGGGATCATCTTGAGCGTGAGCAGCTATATCGAACGTAACCCAAAATCCGCCGCAGCCGATGCGGGTCATCATTAGTGGCGGAGGCACTGGAGGGCATATTTTCCCTGCCCTCGCAGTGGCAAAGACTTTGAAAGCAAAGTCTGCAAACATTGAAATATTATTTGTCGGTGCGCAAGGGCGCATGGAGATGGACAAGGTGCCAGCACATGGATTTGAGATCATAGGTCTTCCTGTTGCAGGAGTTCAGCGCAAGCTGAGCTTCAGCAATCTCAAGGTGCCATTTCTGCTTACCAGAAGCTTACTTCAAGCTTCGAAAATCATCACTGATTTTCAGCCTGATGTGGTAGCAGGATTTGGTGGCTATGCGAGTGCACCTGTCATGTACATGGCACAGAAGCGAGGAATTCCTACTCTGATTCAAGAGCAAAATTCCTATGCTGGCTGGACCAACAAGCTGTTGGCCAAGCGAGCAGATGCGATTTGTGTCGCTTACCCGAAGATGGAGAAGTTCTTTCCAAAAGAGCATATCCAGCTCACGGGGAATCCTGTACGCACAGATCTCCAGGATCCTGATCACCGACGACAAGAGGCAATCGCACATTTTGGCCGAGAGCAAAATAAGAAAACGCTTTTACTGTTTGGAGGAAGCTTAGGAGCCAAAACGCTGAATGAAGCCATGAAGAATGCAGAAGATCTCATTGCCCGTCATGCGGACTATGATTTCATCTGGCAGTGTGGAAAGTATCACTACGACGACTACAACAAATGTGGTACGGCCCAGCTGCACAATGTCACCCTCTTGCCCTTCATAGATCGTATGGATCTTGCCTATTCATTGGCAGATCTTGTGATATGTAGAGCAGGTGCATTGACCATTTCCGAATTGACTTTGGTCGCAAGACCAGCTGTTTTGGTTCCGTCTCCAAACGTAGCGGAGGATCATCAGACCCTCAATGCTCAGGCCCTTGTCGATCGAGATGCTGCATGGATGATCAAGGACATCGATGCCAATGATCAGCTCATCTCTTTCGCTCTGGAATGTGTGGAAAATACCGAGCAGCTCGCTGAGAAGTCTGCCCAACTCAAACAGTTGGCAAGACCAGAGGCTGCGGATGTAATTGCTCAGAAGATACTCCAGCTTGCCGGATGAAAAAGATCTTTTTCGCAGGTATAGGAGGGATCGGTATGAGCGCGCTGGCGAGATACTATCATCACATAGGATGGCAAGTATCTGGCTATGACAAAACAGAAAGTATACTGACCAAAAAGTTGGTCAGTGAAGGATTGACAATTCAGTATGATGATCGGACGGATACCATTCCGCTAGATGCAGAGCTATACGTTTTTACCCCTGCCATAGATCGAGACTTTGTGATATTGAAGTATCTCAGAGATCTTGGCAAGACCCTACTCAAGAGGAGTGAGGTCCTCGGCATACTCTCACGGCAATCCACTTGCCTGGCTGTAGCTGGGACGCATGGGAAGACGACGACAGCAGCGATATTGACCCATTTGCTCCACGAGCTTGGGGCCAATCCGAGTGCATTTGTCGGTGGGATCATGAAGAACTATCAGAGCAATTTTCTTGCAGGTAGAGATGATCTGATTGTGGTGGAGGCAGATGAGTATGATCGCAGTTTTTTGCAGTTGACTCCGAGCGCAGCCATCATTACCTCTTTGGATCCTGATCACCTGGATATCTACGGTGATTTTGGAGCGATGCAGGAGAGTTTTGAGGCTTTCGCCAAAATGATCAGTGACGATGGACTGCTTTTTCAGCATGAGGCTGTCAAGCTAGAGTCACCTCAGCATGTGAGGCATCGCATCTACGGAGACAACGGTTCTTATCGCCTTCATTTTGCCGAAAGGCAGAAAGACAATCGGTGGAAAATCGGCTTCCAAGATGACGAGGCGCAGTACAGCTGCTCTTGGTCCATGCCAGGTAAACACAATGCGCACAACGCACTGGCAGCATTTGGCTTGCTCCGAGAGATGGGATACGAGCCGATGGCGATCATGGATGCTTTGAGCAGCTTCGAGGGTATCGAACGACGCTACGAGATTATCGCTCAAGATACAGATCGCACTTTGATCATGGACTATGCACATCATCCGAGTGAACTCCGAGCAGCGCTTGATGCGACAAGGCATCACTTTGATCAAGGTGAGGAGATCCTGGCAGTGTTTCAGCCTCATCTCTACAGCCGCACGGCAGATTTCCACAAGGAATTTGCTCAAGCACTGGATGCCGCAGATGAGGTGATGATCACAGAGATCTATCCGGCGAGAGAGGAGCCAATGGACGGCGTCACATCAGACATCATACTGAGACATATGGATCTCGAGAAGGTCCGCATCATTGATAGCAAGGCTGTCAGTGAAGAATTGAAAGATACCATGGCACAGGTCATCCTAATCCTCGGAGCAGGAGATCTGGACCAACACATAGAAAAGATTAAAAACACATTATTCAAATCGTGACACTCAAAAGAAAAATACAACTCAAATGGAAGGGGCTCCTGAATCTCATCGGATTCTTTGCGCTCGTAGCCGTTGTATTTGCTTCCTATCACAGGAAGTCGGATGAGCAGGTCCGGGCGATCGTGGTCACTGTGGATGACTATCAAGATAAGTCTCTTCTCTCTCCTGTAGACGTGAAGAACATCATATTGGAAAACTTCGAAAACACGCTGCTCAATCGCGAGATCAAGAAACTAGATCTCAATCTGATCGAGGCCATCCTATCTGAAGAAGAAATGGTCAACCAGACAGAAGTGTACGTCGATCACAAAAATCAGCTGCATGTAGAAGTGTGGACTAAGAAGCCAATGTTCCGTGTCTTTACCCATGAGCAGAGTGTGTATGTAGACGACCTAGGTAATGTCTTTCCCACATCGCCCAACCACACGGTGAGAGTGCCGATTGTGAGTGGCCACCTTGATTGGATTACTGATGATGAGAGTGATGACAAGCAATCATTGATTGCACTCATGGATGCGATGTCAAAAGATGACTTTCTGACCGCGCTGGTCGATCAGGTACACATCCACGCGAGCGGTGAGTATGAGCTCGTCCCTAAAGTCGGCTATGCCAAGATTCGATTTGGAGAGCCCACTGAGGTGGAAGAAAAATTTGAGAAGCTCAAGCGCTTTTACGCAGAGACTGTGAAGCGCACGGGCCTACAAGCATATAAGACCATAGATGTCGGCTACCACGGCCAGGTAGTTTGCAAACTAGCAAGTGATAAGACGTAAAAAATAGAACGAACTGAAAATTCAATGCCTATGTCTGGAATACATACCACAGTCCGCCAAACCGATGATATTCGGGTTGCGCTAGACATCGGAACCACCAAGGTCTGTGTCCTCATCGGACGCAAAAATGAATACGACAAGATCGAGATTCTCGGATTTGGCAAAGTCGCCTCAGAGGGTGTCCGACGTGGTGTAGTTGCCAATATTGACAAGACTGTCAAGGCGATCAACGAGGCCGTAGCTATGGCCGAGAGGTCTAGTGGTATCAAAGTAGAGGAGGTCACTGTCGGCATAGCCGGTCAGCATATCAAGAGTATCGAGCAGCAAGGAATCCTTGCTCGTGAATATCCAGAGTCCGAAATCACGCAAGCCGATATAGATAAGATCATCGATCAGAACTATCGCATCGCATTGCCACCTGGTGATGAGATCCTGCATATCATCCCGCAGGAGTATGACGTGGACAATGAGTATGGTATCCTTGATCCGATCGGTATGAGTGGTAATCGACTCGTAGGTAGATTTCATATCATCACAGGGCAGATCACAGCAAGCAAGAATATCAAGCGCTGTATCGAAAAAGCTGGTCTCAGATGCAAAGAGATCACACTCGAGCCACTGGCATCAGCCGCTGCTGTGCTCAGTAAAGAAGAAAAAGAAGCTGGCGTTGTGCTAGTAGATATAGGAGGTGGTACCACAGATCTGACCATCTTCCAGGGCAAGATCATCCGTAGGACTGCAGTGATTCCCCTCGGGGGGAATGTCGTGACGTCTGATATCCAGACAGGATTCACCGTCATGAATCAGCAGGCTGAGAAGCTCAAAGTGAAGTATGGATCTGCTCTTGCAGAAGCTGTAGAGCACAATCGTATCATCACCATACCAGGTCTGCACAATCGATCTCCCAAGGAGGTCTCTGAAAAGAACTTGGCGAAGATCATCCAAGCTCGTGTAAGTGAGATCCTAGAGTACGCACACTGGGAGATCAAGAATAGCAGCTTTTCTCGGAAGATCACTGGAGGGATGGTCCTCACAGGTGGTGGCTCGATGCTGCAAAACATTGATCTGCTTGCCGAATATATGACAGGACAAGATGCACGCATCGGTACACCGGTAGAGCATCTGGCTCACGGGTACAGTGAGCGCATCGCGAGTCCGATCTATGCCACAGCTATAGGTCTATTGATCCACGCGATAGAAGCAGATAGCTCAGGACTTCTTCCACTTGCACATGAAACTACAGTGGGTCATGATGTAGAAGAAGAGCTGGACAGAGAGCCCAGTGCTCTGAGCAAGTTTTTGAAAAAGAGTATCGAAAAGACCAAAGGCTTTTTTGAGCCTCAACCTGATACCGAGCTGTAATCGCTAAAAAGAAGAAAAATGCCCAATCAAGATAATCGTCAAAATGATCCCATCATGGAATTTACAATCCAGACAGAGGTAAAATCAATCATCCGAGTCATCGGAGTAGGAGGCGCAGGCGGCAATGCCGTGAGCAATATGTATGAGAGTGGTATTGTCGGAGTAGACTTCGCCATCTGCAACACTGACAATCAAGATCTTGAAAATAGTCCGGTACCGACCAAGATTCAGCTAGGACCGATCTTGACCAATGGTCTTGGAGCAGGTAACTTGCCACAAAAAGGCAAAGCAGCGTGCAACGAGTCTATCGAAGATATCCGCAAGTATCTCCAGGATAATACCAAGATGCTCTTCCTGACAGCAGGTATGGGTGGTGGCACCGGAACTGGTGCGACGCCAATCATCGCCAAAGTAGCCCAAGAGTTGGGGATTCTCACGATAGGTATCGTGACGCTTCCCTTCAGTTTTGAAGGGCCGATGAGGATGAGACAAGCCGCTGAAGGACTCGATGAGCTTCGCAAGAGTGTAGACGCTCTGATCGTCATATCCAATGACAAGCTTAGAGAAACCTATGGCAATATGGGTATGAAGGAAGCTCTCAGACATGCTGATGAGGTCCTCTGCACAAGCGCCAAAGGCATTGCAGAAATTATCACGCTCAATGGTGATATCAATATTGACTTCAATGATGTCGACACAGTCATGCGCAAGAGTGGTGTCGCTATACTTGGCACAGGTGTAGCATCTGGACCTGATCGCGCGCAGAAAGCCGTGGAGCAAGTGCTCAATGCACCGCTACTCGCGGACAATGACATCCAAGGAGCCAAAAATGTATTGATCAATATCATCTCTGGAAGTACACCTGCTACACTCGACGAGATCACGCAGATCAATAATTATGTACAGACAGAAGCTGGATTTGGGACCAATGTCATCTGGGGGAATGTCACCGACGATTCACTTGGTGATGAGATCAGTGTCACCGTCATCGCTACGGGATTTGATGCTGGTGGTTCGAGCACTGTTGAGCAGGGATCTGATGTCATCGTGGTGGATCTTGACGGTGAGGTGTCTATGGGGAGCTCTGCAATGGAGCCCGCTGTCGCGAAAATGCCAAGGACAGTCGGTCTTGATGACAAGCCCCAAAAGCTAGAGGTACAGATGCCAACCACACGGGTGGATCTTACAGTAGAAAAGAACCCATTTGGTGAGCCATATGTCAAGCCAGGACATGTAGAAAATGAAAGCGACGAAGATCGCAAAGAGAGACTCAGAGCAGCCCTGCGCAAGACAAAAGAAAGCACCCATGTAGAGCGCAAGATCTCTTCGCCAGAAGAGCTGGCTGAACTGGAGACGGTGCCTGCTTATGAGCGCAAAAATGTACAGCTAGATGATGTACAGCTCGGAGGAGATGAGATCCTTAGCAATCTTACATTACTCGGACAGGATGACGATTTTGAGATCATCTCAGAAAACTCTTTCCTCCATAAAAAGGTAGACTAGATCACAGATGACTACTGTGCATACGATATACAAGAAGTTCGTCATTTTTTTACTCTTCACTTTATTCCATTCTTATTAATTGGTTTATTGTTCGTCGACCCCGGCTCGTCACCGGGGTCTTTTTTTTCTTTCTCCAGACAAACACGATTACCATGTTCCGTTTGATCAAAATATTTTGCCTTTGTCTCGCTATGATGCTCTTAGAGTTGCCAAGACGTCTGAGGCGTTCGTTTATGACTTGGACCAGCGTTGCGGCTGGAGTATAATTTCTCGTTAAAAGACTCGGTAAATCGCACTACAAGTGCACGATTGTGCATTTTTGGTACTGTGATGATCAAACTACAAGTAGTCCTTCCTATTGTTCTTCTTTCTTTTGCATCTCTGACAGTCTCTGCGCAGAGTAGAGCCGAATATCTTGAGACATATGAGAAGAATATTCGCCGAGAGTATCTCAATGATATCTATATCCCTGCAGATGTGGAAGAGGCCATTTCTGAGCTCAAAGAGTTGAGCGACCCAGCAGGATTGGAGAAGTTTCGCTTGGCGCCTGAGGATGTCATCTCCCACAAGTTGCATTTTGGTCTTGGGAAGTGGATATTGACCAACTGGAACCTGCGTGATGGTAGCAGATACGGACATTATTTACGCCTCATGGGGATCAGTCATCCAGATGATCAAGTTCAATTTACCATTGTCTCTCTCCATAGACATTTGAATGGACAGGATCTTGATATAGTGTCTAGAGCTCAGGCTTACGCCAAAAAACGTGAGGAAGAGCAGCGCAAAAGACTTAAGGGGGAAGAAGTTGGTGGATAGGCAACCATTTGCGCATTAGCGCCTTATATCTTCGCACAGAATACCAAATCACGATATGCGAAGATTTTTTACACTTTTGATCCTTTCGTTTTCATGCATTTTGGCGAAAGCCCAAGACGAAATCGTCAAGAATCCTGCGGAGCTGTCACAGATGATCTATCTCGGTACTACTGGGAAGATCAAGGATGTGATCTCTCAGTATCCGGAGCACTTTGAACAAGTCAAGAAAGAAAATGACGCTTGGAAAGCTGTCGATCAGAAGGCAGATCCGGCCATGCCGGGCGAGAAACCCACACATGCATTACCCAAAGGTCGAGATCCGCTGATCCAGGATCCTCTCCGGACGGATGATGAGATGGCGATCCTCGGGACATACGAGGGGCTAGGGTTTCAAGGATTCTTGCCGCCAGATCCCACAGGAGAAGTCGGGCAGAACTACTACATCCAGATGTGTAATGGCTCCAATCAAGGTGCTTCGCTACTCGTCATGGATAAACTAGGCAATACTGTCTTTGGTCCTATCAATACGGAGCCACTTTTCTGGGAATCAATCGGGGAAGAGGGACAAGGCGATCCCGTGGTGGTCTATGATGAGCATGCCAAAAGGTGGCTTCTCACTGAATTTGCGCCACAGGGAGATAACAAGCTCCTGATTGCAGTCTCAGTCAGTGAGGATCCGCTAGGAGCCTACCACCTGTATAGTTTTCAGACGCCGCGCTTTCCAGACTATCCCAAGTTTGCTGTATGGAACAATGCCTACGTGGTCACGACCAATGAATTTGGACCAGATATCGCCATGTATGCTCTAGAAAGAGACCAGATGCTCGCAGGCGAAGATGCAAGGATATTGCGCTTCACTTTTCCCAAGTATCAAATCACATTTCCAGGGCAGTTCGTCTGGCAGTTTTCTACGCCCGCTGACTGGGACGGACCACTAGGGCCTAGAGAGAATCAACCGGCTTATATCATGCGGATCCATGATGACTCTTGGAACGGTGGCAATGATGAGCTAGATATTTATGAGCTGATCATCAATTGGACTACGCCAAGCACGAGCTTCGTCAGTGGACCACGCAAAGTGGGTCTGAGCCCATTTGAATCAGATGTCTGCGAGGATGGTTTGTTTTTCTGTGTAGAAAATCCCAACGGTCAGGAGATGGGTATTCTGCAGCAGACTTTGATGAACAAGCTGCAGTACCGCAACTTTGGCACTCATGAGAGCATCGTAGGAAACTTTACGATCGACGTCAGTAGCGAAAATCAGGCTGGTATACGATGGTTTGAGCTGCGCAAAGTGGGGGATGAGAGTGTATGGGAGCTCTATCAAGAGGGCACATGGAGCCCGGATAGCCTCAATAGATTTATGGCAGCGACAGCCATGGATGGTCAAGGCAACATCGCCATGGCATATGCATTCGTCGGGCCACAGACCAATCCTGGAATCGCCTACACAGGACGCAAGGCTGATGATCCTCTCGGTATGATGTCCTTCAATGAAGTACAACTAGTACCTTCCACCAGACCCAATACCAATGTGCGCTGGGGAGATTATGCACAGATGAGTGTAGACCCTCGAGATGATCGCAACTTCTGGTTTACTGGGCACTACATCGGAAACTTGACATGGAACACCAAGGTGATCAATATGGTGATTGATCAAGATAGCTTGGATCTGAGACCGACAGCTCTCGTCAGTCCACAGAGCAAAGGGCTATTCACTGATGAAGAGCAAACCATAGTGAGTATCCAAAATGTGGGCATTGATACCCTCAGAGAATTCAGTGTCAAGGTCGAGTACGATGGTCTGACGACGCTAGATACATTCATCGTGAGGAGGCTGAGGCCAGGTCAGGCACTGGGCGTGACATTTGCCCAGGCGCTAGATCTCTCAAACCTTGAAAGCCAAGCGGTCACTGTGTATACAGAGGCTGTAGGAGATCTGCACACTGCCAATGATACGATAGTTTATCAGATCGTGAAGCGCGTGCCAGATCAGATAGAGTTGAACGAGATCAGCCTTGATGTTGCCAAGAATTGTGAAGAAGATGGTGAGTTTGTGATCGGTGTCAGAAATCAGAGCTTCCAAGATATCATCAGTCTAGATGTCATCTATCAAGTCAATGGAGGCTCGGCAGAAACCTTTGTGTGGACAGGTATGATACCGGCATTGTCATCTATGGATATCACAGTGCCAGTCTCAGGGCTAGTAGATGGTGCCAATGAGCTCTACGTACAGCTTGATCGACCCAATGGTGAAGCGGCAGTGGTCCTAGACACAGAGATCGACTCGACCTTTCTGCTAGATTTTAATTTGGCAAGCCTCAAACTAGAGCTCAACCTTGATAGCTTCCCACAGGAGACAAGATACTTCTTGCGTGATGCCGAGGGCAACTTTGTGGATCGAGGAGGTCCATTTGAGAATGTTGCTGGCTTCGATGATGTGGCATTTTGCCTGGAGGATGGCTGCTATCGTCTCATCATGTTTGATCAAGTCAGCAATGGTATGTGCTGTGAGTTTGGCGAGGGGTCTTACAGGCTCGTGGGAGATGATGGCACGGTATACGCAGCGGGAGATGTGTTTGGACAGACGGATGAGACAGAGTTTTGTATTCCATTTCAGTGCCTGATGAATATAGATACGATCGATGTGATCGACGCTAGCACGAGCAATTCTGCCGATGGATCTATATTGCTGACTGACGTCAATGGCGTGGGTGATGTGAGATACTCGGTGGACGGTACCAACTTTGTAGATTCCGCGGTGATCACTGGCCTAGCCGGGAATGTGATCTATGACGTCGTAGCGATTGATGATAATGGCTGTTCCGACACGATATCAGTGCGCGTCGGTGCACCGGTATCGACGAGGGAATTGAGCGAGATTGGTGAGCTCAAGATTTTGCCTAACCCAACAGATGGTTTTTTCCGGATAGAGCTGCGTGGAGTCGAGGGAGCATTTGAGATGCCCTTTGCCATCTATGATCAGCAGGGGAGAGAAGTGAAGGCAGGTGTCATGACCAAGTGGGATGACTACTGGACGACTTCGATATCGCTACTAGACCGAGAGAAAGCTGTCTACCACATCAAGGTAGAGACGGAATCAGGACGACTCGTGGAGAAGATTATCATCCAGTAGGAGCCCCAACTAAGGAAATGAGTAATGAAAAGAGAGACCCTTTGCCTGGTCTCTCTTTTCTGTTCAATCGACATGTGGACATCGCGAGATGTCCAGGTTTTGGTTCTACAGTTGCAGATGCAATGATAGAGCCAATAAGCGTGCCAAGTTTTTGATTTTCTCATTGTGGTAGAGGAACTTTCTGGAGCTTCATTCGGCTTATATTAGCGTCAGTCATAGCTATGGCAGGTATGATCTTAGCACATGGAGAAAGTCGTCCGCATCGTCAAAAAAGGAGAAGACAGTAGTAATATTGACTACTGGCGAAGCCTATCTGGAGCGGAGCGACTTACCGAGCTTGAACGGATCAGGCAACAAGTGATCAAACAGCACTATGGAGATACATCAGGACTTCAGAGAGTTTATCGAGTTGTTAAACGAGAGAGGGGTTAAGTACCTTGTTGTAGGAGGTTATGCTGTCAATTATCACGGTTATCCTCGATTTACCAAAGACATAGACTTTTGGCTTTGGATCGATGAAGGCAATCTCACAAAGCTCGTACAGGCAGTCGATCAATTTGGTTTCGGAAATCTTGGGATCAGTGAGAAAGACTTCCTCAGCGCGGAAAATATTGTCCAGCTGGGCTATGCTCCCCATCGGATTGACCTTCAGGTTGATATAGATGGTGTTGATTTCGAATCTTGCTATGCTCAAAGAATCGTGGCAGATCTTGATGATCTCAAAATAGATTTTATCTCATTAAAGGATCTCATCCAAAATAAGGAAAGCTCTGGTCGTCTACAAGACTTAGCAGATGCTGAGCAATTGCGCAGGATAGATGCGGACGTGTGAGTGACTTGACACTTGCGATGATTCTGATAGTGCTTTGTGCAGCTTGATTCAAGCCATGCTAAAGACACTATCGTCTAGTAAAATAGATGAAGCAGCTTGTCGATCAGTCCTCGTTTAGTACTTCCTCTTTAGCCAATGGTCATTTTCAGCATGTGAACATCCTTTTTTAGTGTGCGAAGATTTCAAGTGATTTTATACCTTCGAGAAAAGTAATTCCCATGTCTCGAATCCCAAGATTCTTCCTTGCTTTCCTTTTTGTATTGCCAGTCCTTCTACCAGCCCAAGACTGCCTGCCTGGCGGTATTGAATTCACTTCTCAGCAAGAGATCAATGACTTTCCGACGGAGTATCCTGGATGTACTAGGGTGCTTGGGGATATAGTGATAGATGATTTTAGTGCGGTATTTAATCTGGCACCCTTGGCGCAGATCGAGTACATCGGTGGTGATTTGATCATAGAAAACTTTCAATCGCTTCTTGATCTCAATGGTCTGCACAATGTCGATAGTATCATGGGTGAGTTGCGCATCCTGGACCAAATATTCCCATTTGAGACGGTCGAGATGGAGAGCTTGAAATATGCGAGAGAGATTGTGATAGCGGGAGAGGAGTTCGTAGAAGTTAGTTTTCCAGCACTAGATTCGGCATGGATCATCGATCTAGATCTGGATAATCTCAGTACCATGTCTGTTTTTGCCCTACTGAGGGCTGTAGGCAGCAGATTGTCCATTCAATGCCGAGATCTTGATGATCTAAGTGGATTTTCCTCCCTGGTTGGTGTTGACTTTCTGGATGTCACAAGGAGCGATCAGCTACTGGATTTTGCTGAGATGTCAGCCCTGAGATCTGTGAGAGTTTTAAATGTCACTAACAATGATCGTTTATCTTCACTGGCAGGACTGGATAATCTCGACGAGACCTTGGATAATGTTTCCATCGGCACCAATCCGCAGCTAAGTACCTGTGCGATTAGTTCTATTTGCGCCTTTCTTGAGACACAATCGGCCTCTATTGATAATAATGCTGCTGGGTGTAATTCTGAAGCTGAGGTTGATTTTATTTGTCTCACGGCAGGCTGTCCAGATCCGCTAAGTCACAATTACAATCCCATGGGACTTGACTCTTCGTCTTGCTTGACCTGTACAGACAGTATCATGAATGGCGATGAGACAGGCATCGACTGCGGTGGTGAGCTTTGTGCACCTTGCGACTGCTTGGATACGATAGTTGTGAAAAATAAGTTACTAGCAAATTCAAAGATTTACCAAGCGGCTAGGCGACTGGAATTTGACAGTGTGGTATTTGAGGAGCCATATCACTATTTGCTTTCGGCTCCGGAAATTGAACTATTAGAAAATACCATTGTGGAAGACGGGGCTGAGGTAATTGCCTTGTATGATTCAGCTTGTGTGGCCTGCGACAGTTTTGCTTGGGCACAGCTGGGTGGGGATATAGAAGGTGAATTTGAGCTTGAGCGATTCGGACTGTCAATAGAATTGAATGATTCTGGAAATATTTTGGTCATAGGAGCACCGACTTTTGATGACGATGGAAGTGTTCGTGGCAGAGTTTTATGCTATGAGTGGAACGAAGGTTCCTGGAGTCAATTAGGTCAGACTCTTTTCGGGGTGAATGATGGAGCTCAATTTGGAAGGTCAGTTACTATTAATGCATCAGGAAACAGAATTGCTATTGGTACTCCATTGGGATTTAATGGTAGAGTCGAGGTCTATGAGTTGCATGAGGATGAGTGGGTGCCACTAGGGTCACCGATTACCAACGGCCAATCTCAAGATTGGTTTGGGTTTGATGTGCAGTTTGACAATAGTGGCAATAGAATTGCTATATCAGCACCAAGAAATGATGAGGAGGGAACTAATAAAGGAAAAGCTTCAATATATGAATGGTCTTCGAGTTCATGGATCCAAGTTGGCAATGACATTTTCGGTAGTCAAGACTCAGAAGAATTCGGTACAAGTATAGATCTCAGTATTGATGGTAAAACTTTAATTGCTGGAGCTCCGAATGCGGTGAACAATGCTACTGAAACTGGAGCACTTGATGTATACCAACTTGATGGTGAGCAGTGGAACTTGAAAGGTGAACGTATTTTTGGACTTATGGAAGGAGGTAATTTTGGTGCTGACGTGGCCATAGGAAACGATGCGAAGACCATTATTGTTGGTTCCGATCAGCATGATTTTGAAGGAGTGAATAGGGGCTTGGCGCAGGTTTACACATTTGAAGATTCCGTATGGCAACAGATGGGCTCAAACCTCTACGGTGAATCTAGTGGTGATTGGTTTGGGAGTTCCGTATGCATGAACACTGATGGAACTGGTTTTGTTGCTGGTTCGGTATTCAACGATTCTGTTGGATTCAGGGCAGGCCAAACTCGAGCATTTGACTATCGACAAGGGAGCTGGACGAAACTTGGAGAAAGTATTCTGCCAAATAGTGCAGATGAGCGAATGGGTATTTCAGTTACGTCGAATATATCTATGACAAGAATTGCAACGGGTGCTATTTTTAGTCCTTCTGATACCCCAAATAGTGGTTATGTTGTAGTCTACGAATGGAAGTGCGTAGACGAGTAAAACATCAGGGCATGTCCTACCGCAAGCCCAACCTCCTAGCCAAAGCATCATAAAAGCTCTTGCTATATCCGATGCCTTTGTCTTTGAAGTAGATCTAATTGCCATTCTCAGGATTTCTAGATTTTTATGCTGTCAGGTCTTAGAATGATATAAAACGAGCATTCGGCGATTTGCGATCCTTAGAGAATGATTGTATCATTGTCACCATAGCGTACTCACATGGTCCGAAGATATCTCCTGCCAATAGCATCTTTATTAATTGCCGTTTTTATCACTCCTCAAGCCTTTGCTCAGTCTCAAGCTCGGACTCCTGAGCAGAAGGTTCTAATGAAAGAGATCGAGAGGATTATAGATTCAGACATTGATTCCTGTAAACTGCTTTTGGATTCTCTAGAGTTGTTATTTGAAGAACATGAAGTTGCCCCATTTCGATGGTTCGTTCCATATTTCAATGGTCTAGTCCAATCCAATTTGGATAACGAGCAAGACGCGTTGTATCTCTACCAAGAGGCATTGCAAGAGGCTGAGGAGCACTCAGGTCAAAATCAGATCAATTCGATTTCCTTAAAACTTGGGGCGACACACTTAAGACTGGGCAATGATAGCTTGGGATTGGCAATTCTCGAACGTGTATCATTTGATGATGCGAAATCAGATAGAGAGGAGATATATCAAAGAGCTTATGCACTTTTTGTGATGGGTAATTATCACCGCCGTGTTGGTATGGACTCTTTAGCGATTAGAGACTTGACGGAAGCCTTGGCACTTGCAGAACGCATCGATGAGGGCAATATGCAAGGTGCTATGGCTTATACCATCGCAAATATATACAAGGGCATCGGTGAATATGAGCAGAGCTTTGAGTACTATGAAGCTGCCTTGACAGCCTATGGCCCTAAACATGTGAATCTTTGTCAGACTTATAGAGCTTGGGCTGGAGCTTGTAATGAAGCTGGATACCCAGATCGAGCACTTGAGCTCATGAATACAGTGAGTAAACAAGCGGTGCTTTCAGATCGTGAAAAAGTGTATAACATAAATACCTTGGCTGGTATTCTTATCGATTTGAATAGGCCGTCTGAAGCACTGCCTCACTTAGAAGAAGGATTACGTCTTGTAAACGGGATTGATGGTCTGGAGGCGAAGCGCTTCCAACTTCACGGCAATAAGGCGAATGCACACAAAGCCCTCGGTCAATATGAAAAAGCCACGTTTCACTATGGCCAAGCTTTGCAAACTTACAGAGATGCAGATATCGATAATATCGATCATCACTCACTGATCTTAGAAGGATTCTTGGATGCAAGGCTGAAACAAAATGGTGATGAGAAAATGGCGACAAATTTTGAAACCTACGTTGAGTTACGTGATTCGCTTTTTGAACTCGAAAGGCTATCAGTGAATGCTGATCTACTTGAGAAGTATGAGACAGAACAGAGAGAGCAAGAGATCGAGTTACTGAAAGTACAAGATGAAAATAGCCAACTTCAGATAGCATCACAAAAGAAAATTCTTGTCTTGAGTAGCCTCGTAGCGCTATTGACTGCTCTGGGTGCCTTGTTCTTCTGGCGACAAAGGCAAAGGACAAATGCTCTGAATGATCAACTGTTAGAAAAAAACCAACAAGTTCAAAGACTGAATAGCGAAATCAACCACCGTGTCAAAAATCAGCTCGTCCTTGCCAGCAATCTACTAAAACAGCAAAAAACGCGCGCTTCGAATCTTGAGGCCAGGGAAATTGCTGAGGCAAGTGAAAAAAATCTAAGAGCTATTGCCTCAGTGAATCGTAGACTCTCAGAGGTGAATGATTACGAGTACGTAGATATAGCTGCAGTACTAGATGAGATCATAGAGGATATCAAGTTCTCCATGTCAGAGATTGACAACAAGGCCATTCGTTATGAGCACAAGTTCGAGAGCATTGAGCTCAGACAAGATAAGGCAATCTACCTAGCACTGATCATGAATGAGCTTTTGACAAACTCAGTCAAGCACGCATTTGGGCGTGAGCCGAATCCTAAAATTGAAGTAGAGCTCTCCGTACAAGACAATCAGCTGGTGCTTGAATACCAAGATAATGGAAGTTTTGTTCAGGATGATGGCGACGGAAGCGGTAGTCAGTTGATTCATAGTTTTGTAGAACAACTACAAGCCAAGTTGGTCAATTTAACACAGGAGTCGATGAGTCTAAAGATTAGCTTCCCATATGGCAGTTAGCAATGTCCGTGTTGTTGTCCTTGAGGATGATATCTTGCAGCGAGAGAATTTGCTTGCTGACTTGTCTGGTTTAGGATATGACAACTGTTTGGGCTTTTCGTCATCTGATGATATGTTATCCCACTTAGATACTCACCAGCTTGACTTGGCTTTGCTTGATATTGACCTTGGAGCTGATGACATTGACGGTATCCAAGTGGCCGAGCGGATCAAAAAACAACATGCACAGGCACGGATCGTATTCATCAGTTCACATACTGACCGCAGCACTCTCACTAGGAGTCAGGGAATCTCTGATGCAAACTATCTAGTCAAACCCGTGTCTGATAGGCAGCTGTACGTATGTATAGAAAGAGCGTTAGCTCTTGAACACTCTGATGGATCTGGCAGAGATGGTGAAGCCGTTTACCTCAAGGCCAAGGGGAAGTATTACCAGAGAGTGGAAAAGGACAGTATTCTCTATTTAGAGGCAAAAGACAATGGTGTTATCGTCTATACAGAGCAATACGCTTTGTACAACTACAATTCATTGTCACAGCTTGTCCAGGCCATCGCTGATCCGCTGATTGTCAGAGTGCATCGCAAGTTTGCGGTGAGACTGACTGCGATCAAGCACAAGTCTGACTTAGATCTTGTCATGAGCGATGATAGTAGGGTTCCCTTGGGGAAGAGATTTAAAGCGAACTTGGAGGAGAGGATCACAATCATAAGACCCACCTAGGTTTGATATGATTTCTTTTCATGCAGGAATATTGGCTGTTTACAAGTGAAATCATAGTGTTCGCTTCTTTTGATTATGACTTTCGTCAAAAAAGTGTGATCATTGAAGCATGACTCTACAATCAGCAACCCCAAAACGACCTGTTCCGCTAGGAGATCTCCCATTTCCACATAGTAGTAGGGCTTCAACCCAAGAGCGGACTCCAGGATTAAATACCACTATTGATGATGACAGGATTGAAGCAAATGTCATATATGACTCTAAGAAGTCCGCCTGTATTTTTAGCACTAGAGAGCTAGAAGTCCTCTCCCTCTTACGCATCGGCCACACCTTTGAGGAGACGGCAGCAGAGCTCTACATGTCTCGAGAAACTGTCAAGTCACATGTCAAGAATATGAAGAGTAAGGTTGGTGCGAGGAATGTGGTGCATTTGGTGTGGATTACATGCTCTCTCAATTTGATGGATTGCTTTCAAGAGTCATGATTAATTTTAATTGATCTCATGAATAACGATTAATAATGCAAAGTGAACAGATTGATATAATAGATACACTCAAACTAGTCGGGTCAATTAAAGGGATAGGAGTTATTATCCTTTTTATGTGTGGATTTTTGTCAAAGTTGGAGTGTCAATATTCAAATGAAGTTAGCCGCCTAATCAAGACAAATTGGCATCAGAAGTCACCATATAACTCTTTATGCCCCGTTTATGAAAGGACAACTCTGTTTGGGCAGAATAAGTCAAAAAACTCACTCCTTGGATGTGGGGCAGTTGCCATAGGTCAGATACTTCGATATTATGAGTATCCAACTCAACCTTCTGGAATTGCGGCTTATTGCTCCACGGCTGAAGGGCCTGTAAGTCCGTCCTTGATTGAAGGGAATTTTTGCTTTTATCAAGTTGGAAGCAGTCTAAACTATAATTATAGAAATATGGCTGAATGTGACTATGAATCAGGAAATCTTGATGTAGCATCATTTCTTAGGACGGTTGCCATATTTATCGTTTCAAATTTTGATGTAAATGGGAGTTATAAATCAGAGGTGTCCAGCGGCAGTTTGGATATTGTGTCAGCAATGATTAATAATTTTGGATATAACATATCTTCAATTACACCCTCCAACCATTATCGAGCTGGTAGTATTTTGAGATCTGATTTGGTTTCTGGAAGACCGATTTTAGGCTATCTGTCAAATGTGGCAGGTGGCGGTCATTGGGTTGTTATTGATGGTTTCAAATGGGATGACATCTTAGGTAGATATGTCTATCACGTTAATATGGGTTGGGAAGATTCATCATTGAATCAATATTATGATTTAGAGTCTCTTCCATTGCTTAACGGAAGGCAGTATGAGTTCACATATTTTTTTTCGGGGATCCAACCAAGAGATCCAGATTATACTTTGACTCCTAGGGCGGATTATTGTGAAGCTGGTTTGAAGACGGATAGCGAACAAAATCGTACTAGTTTATCGTGCATTTCACCTATATTTCCGGTACCCGATGAAGTGATATCGAACCAAAGCATACAAGTTATTTGGGAAGAAGTTGAGGGAGCCCTTGCATATGAAGTAACGATAAAGTCTGTAGGCAGTTCCGTGATATACTATGAAAAAACTCGTACATATGGAGGACATGAATACTTCGAAGCACCAGAATCATTACCGCCCAATGACGAAATAGAAGTCACGATCAACCCAGTAGATGAATTTGGAGTAGTACACCAGTGTGATCCGTATACCTTCTTCACAGTGAGTGAGCCATGCGATGTGGATATAGTAGATGTGGAGATTGAGTGCGCTTCTTTCACTGAGTATGATCTTATCGTTGAGTTTGACGAGACCGGCGCGGGTACTTACAATCTGCGAGCAGAAGACCCTGACAATGTTTATGCAGAGCTGAACAATATCGAAGGAGGAACATACACTTTGTCGGGTATTCCTAATCGGCGTGATGTAGCTATCATTGTGGAGAAGACCTCAGATACGGAGCATTGCTTTGAGATTGTCAATGTGAGTGGTCCTCGCTGTCACTCTTCCACATTTGATTTCACTTGGCCACCATCAGAGGATGAGTGCTACGAGACAGGGGAGGATCTGCCAGTGACCTGGGAGGAGTATGGCAATACTGCCGTAGTTCGATTAGCACTGCACAATCTGCTCACGAGCGAAATAGCGTATGAGACCAATTTTGTGATTAATGACGGTGATCACACTTTGACGATTCCCGAGGATGTGCCTGAGGGCTATTACATCATTCGGATCATTGCTGCTGACGATCCCACGGCGTCTGCACAGTCATTGATATTTGAGATCAAGGAAGACTGTACGACAGAGTGTGAGCCAGTGAATGTTTCACTCTTTGAGCCAGCTGGTGGTGCTATCAAGCTCAGCGGTGAGGATATTGACTTCTTATGGTATCAGAACGGGCCAGTCACAGGGCCTTGTTCTCCTCAGGAATATGTGTTTGAAATTGCGGATAATACAAGCTTTGATAATGCGCAAGAAGTTGTCAGAACTTCCAATGACTTGTCAACCAGTATATCCACAGTAGGAGAATACTACTGGAGAGTACGCGTACATTATACAAATGGCAACTACGGCCCTTGGTCTGCGGTACGGTCACTGACAATATCCGACCCGGAGAATGTTGTTTTGAACCTACAAGGGTGTACCCAATACGCGACTCCGATCTGTAAAAATGAACTTCTCGAAGTCGATGCTACTCTGTATAATAATTCAGGTGTGACTTGGGAAGGTAGTATTCGAGCAGCCATCTGGAATATAGAAGAAAGTGAAGCCCAGTTGATTGAAGAACATCACAATCTCGTGATTGCTTCAGGTGAGTCGATTGACTTGGAATTTTCGGGAATAGTGACCATGGATCCGCACCCTGGCACTGAGCTATACATCATTCAAGAGGCAGATGAAGGTTCACAAGCACTTCCTTCAGGCGGCTCATGCCAAAATGGTATTGACATAGATATCAATTACTGCGAGGATGCGCTGGACTTCGATTGGAATCCTACTGTCATCATCGAAGATGAGCCAGTGAGCTTTGATGATATCTATCCTGGCCCTATCTTGTATACACGATGGTATTTTGAAGGCGGAACACCAGATTCTATCTTGGATAATAGTAATGCCAGTGGGATTATTTTCGAGGATCCAGGTTTGTATGAGGTAACCTGTGAGGTGGAGACAGTGGATCTTGGCATTTTGAGTAAAACGAAGACGATAGAGGTGCTTTCTACTGATGCTTTTTATCCTGATCTCTATTTTGAGACAGCTTCACTCAGTCATCCTCAAGCTTTGGAAAATCAATACATCGATGTTGACTGGACCGTCATCAATGACGGTGTCCAAAAGATAAAATTTAATTGGATTGAATACTATTTTTCTGATGACGCAATTCTTGATAGCCTGGATCACAAGTATACGTATACAGACCAGGAAGATCTTCATTCAGTGTATCTATCGGGAGGAGCATCATTTAACGGAAGCCGAAATGTCAAAGTGCCCAACAATACAACTAATGGTACGAAGTACATCATCGTCAAGCTGTACTCGTGGAATCCTCCTCACAGAGAACCGGATCAAGATCCTGTAAATGACATCTTGGCAATACCTATTGAGATCATTACTGAGCTGCCTGATATTACCATGCAGAATGTATACCTCAGTCAGAGTGTCGTCCGTGCTGGAGAGGCGTTTGATGTCGGTGTTGAGTTTGTCAATATCGGCAATGGTGATTTGCCTACGACCTATCCACCTCCTGCCTACAATATGTATTTGTCGACGGATACAATTCTGTCTAGTGATGATTTAGATTACGGAAGAGGTCATTGGATAGAAAATGGCTCTTGGTCTCCTCCAGAATATCACTTTGACGAGGCCAATGGTGCAGAGCCATTTTATCACGAGAGGAACGTAAAAGTCTCAGAGCTGGCTACTGAGGGGCAGTACTATTTACTTCTGGCAATAGACCTTGACTTGGAGTATCCGCATCGATCAGACGTAGAATCAGAAAGCAATGAAGCGAATAATGTGGTCTATGCGAGTCTAGAAATTGCAAATCCTAATCAACCATCAAGTCAAGCTCATGACTTAAGAGTAATCAGTAAGGATGAGACATCAATTTCTCTCTGTTGGTCTCGTGGAAATGGAAGTGCAGCCATTTTACTTGGATATGACCACGAAGAACGAGGTTACAGAAAGCCTGTTGACTCACTGGACTATAGCACCGACTCGAATTGGTCAATAGCACCTGCATATAGCGACGGAGAGAGGACGCGACCCAATACCAAAATGCTTTACCAAGGCGTAGATACTTGTGTTACCGTAAATGGACTAGACTCGGGAGAGTCGTATTTTTTTAGTGTGTTTGAGTATAATGAAGATGGCTCGGGGAAGGATTATCTCCAAAGTAAGGGTGAAGTAATATTATCTACGACAGATGGCGATGAGTCGATTTGGGATATACATCGTACCACACCTTCTCATAATGATTTTTTTAGTACAGAAATTCATGAGATTTTTCCTCATGACGAAGAGATCCTCACTTTCGGGTATTACATGCTCAAGTCGATGAATAATGGTGAATACTTCAAAATGTATCGCATAGAAGATGAAAGTGAGACACACACCATCAGCAGTATCGGTGCCGCTCATATTTCCGACAGTAATATCGTAGCTGTGCATAGAGGTGGTGGCGTAGTATACAGATCCTCCAACCTAGGTGAAGAATGGTCGAAGTCACTTTTGGCGCAGGCTGACAGAAGCTATGCAGTTCATTTTACAGATGCAGAACATGGTTTTCTGGTGTCTAGAGATACCGCGTCAAATGGAATCGTATTCAAAACAAATGACGGCGGAGTGACTTGGGTGCAAGTCCTGACAAGTGCCGATTTGCAGTTAAGAGAAATTGATGTATTGGAGCAACAAGTCTTTGTGGCTGGAGAAGATGCTGTCCTGTTCAGATCCAATGATTTTGGTGATACTTGGATGAGAATATATCATGATTTGCCGACGAGTTATATCACAGATGTCAAAATCCTTGGTAGTTCAACGTTACTGGCTACGGTGCGAGATCATGGCCTTTACTATAGTATAGATGGAGGCTACACATGGGAGTCTAAAAATGATATGCCTGCAGAGACTAGTGGGCACGAGATGTTTGTGAATGAAGACTCGAGAATTTATTTCAACTACAATACACTGGCTTATGCAAGTCCAGAATTGTCCTCCTGGTCAGCTATGTCGCACAATGTTAGTTATCCAAATACTTGTTTTTTGAATCATGAGGGACGAATCTACATTGCGGGTAGAGGACTGCAAAGCGCATTGATAGATGATTTGTCGCTGGAAGACTGTCCAGAGCACCTAATCATCCAAGGTCAATTTGCCTCTGAGTATGAATCAAGCAGCTCTATAGTAACGGATGGACAAATGACGGCTGCAGTAGAGTCCAATTCAAGACTGGCGTCATCTAGTGTAGTCCTAAATCCTGGTGTACATGTTGAGCCAGGTGCAGTATTCGTCGCAGAAGTGGATCCTTGTGACCTTAATGAGACTGCAGGTCTAAATTTTGAGTTTACTAACATTAGTGACCTAGTAATTGGTTATGACCAATTGGACATACTCTGGTCGAGCACCAATCTGAGTGAAACAGTTGAACTGACTTTGCTTGATTCTGATAGTCAATATGTTCAAGATATTGACTTGATGTCTCCCAATGATGGTTATTACAGTTGGGAGATCGATTCTACGATATTGGCAGGGACATATGTCTTAAGTATACAGGGCTACGCTTTAGGTGACAGCGGAGCAGTCCTAGACACACTAGTGTCATATTCAGAGGAATTGTCAATTGTACCCGCTATTCCACAATTAGACATTTATTCTCCTTCTTCAGGGCAGTCATATACCGCTGATGTTTCATTGGTGCACATCCAATGGACGAGTCAATACGTAGAAAGCCATGTCGAGTTGACACTCGTCAATAAAGCGGGTACTCAGTCGTGGACCATTGATGGAAGCACAGAAGATGACAATTATTATGCTTGGAATATTCCAAGTGGTATACCTACAGATGACTATTACATTGTCATTGCGGAAAATTCGTCCTACATGATTTCTGATACATCTGATCTCTTCGAGATTATTTCTGTGCCGATGATAACTTTTACTTCCCCTCAAGATGGTGAGTCCTATACAACCGGTGAAGATGCGATGAACATCAACTGGACAAGCTCCAATGTGGGCCCTGAGATAGTCTTGCAATTGGTGGATGCTGACAGCAATTTCGTTGTGAACCTTGTGAGTCAATATAACAGCAATAATCCCACAGATAATGATGGTGAATTTGAGTGGGACTTGCCCATCACTCTCGATGGTGGCTATCATCATATCAAGGCATTCGAGCATGGAACAGGAAATGCGGTGTCTTACAGTGGAGAATTTGAGATCCTTGTAACAAATATGCCTATGATTGAAATATCTCAACCATGGGATGGACAAGTCCGGTCACCAGGGAGTTCGTTGAGTATACGATGGACAAGTATCAATATCACAGATGATGTTGTCATTGAGCTCTTGGATGCCAATGACAATCATGTGAGTTTTATCAGTACCTCAACAAATGATGATGGTTTTTTCCCGTGGTCCATTCCGAATAATATAAATCTTGGTGACTATAAGGTCAAGATGTACGAGGTCGGAACCGAAGACGGAGTTGCTTACTCAGGAACATTTACAATCGAATAAACTTAATTGATATGAAATATTTACAAATTACCCTCATTTTGCTTAGTTGCTCCTTGGGATTTCTTTCTGCGCAAGTAGAAAACCTCGAAGTGGAAGGTGCTATCAAAATTGGAAATAGTACTTCCAGCGAAGAAGGTACCATCCGGTTTGATGGAGATCTATTCGAAGGCTTTGCTTCAGGAGAATGGAGGCCTTTTGCTCTGGGGCAGACTAGTCCTTGGTTATCCAATGAAAATGGATACTACCTTTTGGAGAATGTAGGGATCGGACGTGCTGCAACATCGGCAAGACTGATATTGCAAGATAATAGCCGGAACAGCTTTACGATAAGAACATCCGATAACAGTGCATCTAATGGAATGGCTTTCCAAAATAGTGGTGGAGCCTATAGCTGGAATATTTTCAGAGAGAATAATGAGAACCCCGATGCGGATTTTGTCATTGCAGGTGGTGAAGCGAATACAGAGATAGCAGGACTTCCAGAGCGTCTCAGAATCGTGAAAAATGGAAATATTGGCATAGGTACAGCTATTCCTCGAGAGAAATTGCATGTCGAGGGACGCCTATGGCTGGGAGAGCATTCTTCGGGGTCTGGGCTCTGGCTACAATCAGGTGAAAGTGCGAATGATTGGTTTGTCGGTGCTAGGGCAGATAATGATTTTCTTAGAATTTTTAATTATGGTGATGGTGATCTCGTAGTTATTAAGCCTACCAATGGCTATGTTGGAGTAAATAGGTCAAATCCTCAAACACGACTACATGTCGGAGGACTAATGCGATCAAGCTACGACAGTTCAAGTGGTGAGTATGTTGAGATGTGGCATGGCGGTGCTCATGGATATATTAACACAGTTGGTGATGGCAACTTGGAATTTCGACATGACGGTGACTCCAAAATGAAGTTGACTTCCAATGCGCAGCTGCTAGTGGGAGATGTCACACCTATTAACGGCTACAATCTCATTGTAGAAAATGGCATCCTAACAGAAGAAGTAAAAGTTGCGCTAAAAAATAGCGCAGATTGGTCGGACGATGCATGGGATCTGGTACCAGGTATAGCAGAGGTCAAGGCGAGTATAGAAGAAAAGTCGCATCTGGTAGATATGCCTTCTGCGGATCAGCTTGTCAAGACAGGGTATTCAGTGACCGACATGGATTCCAAGCTCCTAGCGCAAATCGAATGGCTTTGGCTTCATGTCATCGATATGAAAGATCAAATTGATGAATTGAGTAGCGAAAATGCAAAACTCAAAGAACGACTTCAAGAAACTATGTCGGAGAAAAACTAATGACTAGGCACTGCTGCAATGAGTGGGAATTAAGGCAGCGGCATTGGTGCCAATGTCGAGCAGAGATCAGGTGATCAGATATAGGTGTCGGAGTCGAATGTCATGAGTTTACGTGACCATTCTCCCTACCTTTACCGCCATGTCCAACAACAAATCCAATCTCTACGCCGCGCTAGGTGTATCTGCTGGTAAAGAGGAGGTCCATGAGGCCATCAAACATGTAGACAAGGGCCTTTATCCCAAGGCTTTTTGTAAGGTGTTGCCAGATCACTGGCAAGGAGATCCGGAGTATGCCAATCTCATGCATGCGGATACCGCTGGGACGAAGACCAGCTTGGCTTATCTGTACTGGCGAGAGACGGGTGACTACAGCGTGTGGAAAGGGATCGCGCAGGATGCCTTGGTGATGAACCTGGATGACATGGGCTGCGTAGGGGCGATTGATGGGACGCTTATTTCGTCGACCATTGGGCGCAATAAGCATCTCGTGGATGGCAAGGTCATTAGCACATTGATCAGAGGAGCAGAGGAGTTTGTGCAGTCGATGCAGGATCATGGGATCAGACTCCATCTGGCAGGTGGTGAGACAGCGGATGTGGGTGATATCGTGAGGACTATTGATGTGGGATACACGACTGCACTGAGACTCAGACGCGATCAGCTTATCATCAATGATATCAAGCCTGGCGCTGTTATTGTCGGCTTGGCCTCATACGGACAAGCGAGTTATGAGAAGTCGTATAACTCAGGTATCGGGAGCAACGGACTCACTGGTGCCAGACACCAGACACTGAGCAACTATCACAGAGAAAAATATCCAGAGACCTGCGAGCCAAGTCTTGATCCTCAGATTGCCTATAGTGGAAAGTACAAGATCATAGATCAGGTCTCCATGGACGGTCGCGATTACGGCATTGGTGAGCTTCTACTGAGTCCGACACGCACCTATTTGCCTGTGCTCAAGACCATGATCGATCAACTTCGTCCGCAGATCCAGGGCATCATCCACAATACGGGTGGCGCCATGACCAAGGTGATGAAATTCGTCGATGGCGTGCGCATCATTAAGGACAATCTCTTTGATCTGCCACCTGTCTTTCAGCTGTTGAAGGATGCTGGTCAGATGGACTATCGCGAAATGCACCAAGTCTACAATCTAGGTCAGCGTCTGGAGGTGTATACGGATGAGGCTTCCGCCAAAATGGTCATGGACATCGCTGCTGGCTACGATATTGACGCACAGGTTATCGGTAGGGTAGAGGCTTCTGCCAAGAATGAATTGATCATCTGTCGAGCTGATCAAGAATTCACTTGGTGAGCTTGATACCGAGATAATTGTGCGGCGTGATAGCTCTGAGCTCATCTTTGATGGCATCTGAGATGTCGAGCCCAGCGATAAACTGAACGATCTCCTCCTCTCCAATTCGCGCATTGACCCGACTCAGCTCCTTGAGCTTTTCGTAAGCGCCGCTGACACCTTCGCGTCGCAAGATGGTCTGTATGCCCTCCGTCACCACCGCCCAGTTATCTTCAAGATCGACAGCAAGCTGCTGCTCATTTAAGAGCAATTTGGAAATGCCCTTGAGGGCTGATTTGTAGGCAATCAAGCTGTAGGCAAATGGCAGTCCAATATTCCTCAAGACTGTACTATCAGTCAAGTCTCTTTGAAGCCTGCTGATAGGTAGCTTCGAAGCTAGATGTAGTGCCACGGCATTCGCCAAGCCGAGATTGCCTTCTGCATTTTCAAAGTCGATCGGATTGACCTTGTGCGGCATCGTGCTGGATCCGACTTCGCCTTTCTTGATCTTCTGCTTGAAGTAGTCTCTTGACACATAGGTCCATACATCGCGGCAAAAGTCAAGCAAGATAGTATTGACCCGGCTGAGCCCTTGCATCAGCGCTGCGAGATCATCATAGTGCTCGATCTGCGTGGTCGTCTGCTGACGCTCTAGGCCAAGTCCACTCACAAATTCATTGGCAAAGCCCACCCAGTCCACCTCAGGATAGGCGACATGGTGTGCGTTGAAGTTGCCTGTCGCACCGCCAAACTTCGCAGAGTATGGAACGCGATCGATCAGCTCGAGCTGTCTTTCTAGCCTTTCGGCAAATACTTGGATCTCCTTTCCGAGTCTAGACGGCGAGGCCGCCTGACCGTGTGTCCGAGAGAGCATTGGTATATCTTGCCACTCATTGACCAGTGATACTAGCGCAGCATGTAGCTCCAGAATTTTTGGTCGTAAGACCTCAGTCCATGCCGACTTGATCATCAGTGGAAAAGCCGTATTGTTGATATCCTGACTCGTCAGTGCAAAATGTACCCACTCGCAACTGGCCTCATGCCCCAGAGCGGTGAGCTGATCTTTGATCCAGTACTCCACAGCCTTGACATCGTGATTGGTCGTACGCTCGATCTCTTTGATCTTCTGAGCAGCACTGTCATTACAATTAATCCTCTCAATGTCACTGACTACCGACGTGTCTTGATCTATCGCGGGCAGGAGGCTTTTCAAGTATTCCAATTCGACATGTACGCGATATTTAATGAGAGCCGCTTCACTGAAGTAGGCCTGCAGTTCTTGAGTTTTACCGGCATATCTGCCGTCAATAGGAGTGATTGCTTGGATCATAGGGTAAAGGTAGCTGAGAGTTGGTAGTTGGGAGCTACCTCAATCGATGACCGATGACTGGAACCGCGTATCTGTGGTCAAGACCCGCATCCGTCCCATATGACAGACAATTATTCTCAATCTGGCCCAAACCTCTTTCAGGGATTTACAAACTCTCAACTATCAACTCTCAGCGAACAACTCCCAAGGGTCAAAACTCCACGGAATACAATTTGCCTCCAGAGCATCAGTCAATTGTCGAATGATAGTCGGCATCCCAGATTTTTGTCCGAATATTGTGCCCGCACAGAAGTGCCTCAAAAGAGCAATGCCATGAAGGCCGTCGTGATCATACCGACATATAATGAGATAGAGAATATCTCCGCCATCATCAAGGCTGTATTTGCACAGCCTGAAGCTTTGCATATTTTGGTCGTTGATGACGGATCACCTGACGGCACTGCAGACATGGTCAAGAAGCTCATGAAGAGCTGGCCACAGCGTCTTCATATCCATGAGCGGAGTGGCAAGCTTGGCCTTGGTACGGCCTATATTGCTGGTTTTCGCTGGGCGATCGAGAAGGGCTATGACTATTGTTTTGAGATGGATGCAGATTTCAGTCACAATCCGAATGATCTCGGAAGACTTCTCAAGCCGCTCGTAGATGGTCATGCAGAAATTGCCGTTGGCAGTCGCTACACGAAGGGAGGCAAGGTGAAAAATTGGCCCTTTGACCGACTATTTCTGTCCTATGGGGCATCCATTTATGTAAGAATGATCACCTGGATGCCTGTCAAGGATCCCACAGCGGGATTTAAGTGTTATCGCATCTCAGCTCTATCACAATTGGATTTTGACAAGATCAGGTTCATCGGCTATGCTTTCCAGATTGAGATGAAGTTTGCGATGCGCAGCCTTGGTTTCAAGATCACAGAAGTCCCTATCACATTCACTGATCGTCAAGAAGGCGTATCCAAGATGTCCGGTGGTATCATCAGTGAGGCCATCTTTGGCGTCCTCAAGATGAAGCTCAGGAGTTTTAGCAATAGCTACAGAGTAGGAGAATGATTCAGTGATCCAATGATTGGGTGATTGACTCCCGGAATGGTCAAGCAAACTAGTATTTTACGGTCTACGGTCTACGGTCTACGGTCTACGGTCTACGGTCTACGGTCTACGGT
>JAHDGU010000020.1 GCA_020627535.1 Saprospiraceae bacterium | reverse complement strand
AGACCGTAGACCGTAGACCGTAGACCGTAGACCGTAGACCGTAGACCGTAGACCGAAGACCGTAGACCGAAGACCGTAGACCGAAGACTGTAGACCGTAGACTGTAGACCGTAGACTGTAGATGTGGAGTATCGACAGTGTGGACTAGACCTCTGAAACTAATTTGCAATGAATCAGCTGATGGACTTAGTAATCAAGTCAAAAATCAAAAATCAAAAATCAAAAATCTAAAATCTAAAATGCCTCGCCTACCCGTGCTCCTTCTTCTCGAGCCCGAGGGAGAAACTCTCTTTGGGTGGCATGGTCATGAAGATGTGATCCCACAGTGGTGAGGAGACACCAAAAGCCTTGTTGTCAAACTGATAGTGGTGGATCGCATGGTGGATCTTCTGCTTCTTGAGCAGCTTTGGTGTATTTGGTACATGTACTTGGAAATGCACAAAGATGTAGCCCAAGTAGCCGATGAGCTTACCAGCCATGAAGGCCAGGGCTAACTCTCCACCAATGGCATAGTAAATACCTAGTAGGACTGCCACCAAAATCGTCCAAGGAAGTGGCGGCATGATGAGGCGATCCTTGTCGAGCGGATAGTCGTGATGCACACCATGAAGGGTATAGGCGATTTTCTTGCCTCGCTCAGATTCACTGACATGGTGAAACACAAATCTGTGAAAGACGTACTCAAACAATGTCCAATACAGCAAGCCAATGAAGAAAAGACCTACGAGCTGGGCTACCGTGTAATCATTGATCCAAAAGTTGACCACAAACAAGAAGAGGGCAACTGCGAGGTAATAGGTATATGCGACAGCTGGACTAGTCCTAGTCAGCTTCTCCAATATGGGATTCTGAAAGAGATTTGTAGTACCGGCTTTCGCTGCCATATTTCATGTCTTTGTGCCCAGAACAGGACTCGAACCTGCACGTCCAAAGAGGACACTAGCCCCTCAAGCTAGCGCGTCTACCAATTCCGCCACCTGGGCCGATGAAGAATCTTCGATAGAATCGAGCTGCAAATATACGCGAGTTCGGGGCAAGAGCGACGCACTTCTGCGTTGTATTCTACATATTTTCATCCGCCGAATCTCTGAATTCCAATAGCTCTTAATAGGAGCAAAGCGGGGAACATTTTGAGCTTCCCTCGGGTTCATGGAGACTGATCCTAGCTTGTAGATCATGCAACATGAAGAACCAGAGATCTTTCTTCCGCTTTCTGAGTAATATTCAGATCATTAGTGCCTTAATCTGGACTTTTGTCATCCTAGTAGGTGGCTGGATCACTGGGAATAGTGACTTATTTCTTGTACTAGTGACTGCAGCTGGCCTTCATGTCGTCATCTTGGCCCAATACGAACGTCGGCGATTGATGCGAAGCTCAAATCTCTCGCAAGATAGCTAGGGGCGTCTACATCCTCGAGGACCATTCGTGTAGCAATTCGTCCCGCTCTCTCGCATAGAATCTAGACAGAGCCTCAAGAAACCCCTGTATTTCTGGAATTGACGAGAAGTCGTACCTTCACCGCTGAGACGTATATCAACTAAGCATTATATCTAATCGCTTGCTTTTGTGCTATTTGAAAATTTTTTTTGATTTTTTCTTTGCACATATATAAAAAGTCTATATATTTGGAATAATTATATATGTTCGCTGACGAACCGAGCATTTATAAGACGAACACACACCAATAATAATTTCATTGTTGTTGAGTAAAAAACGACCTACAGGGTCAAACTTGTAGTTTTCTTATTTTGAGACCTTAGTCGAGGTAGCCTGGATTTGCGTAAGTGAATCTGGGCTTTTTTTGTTGAGTGATTGAGGGATCGACTGACAGAGTGAGCGAATGGCTCGTAGTTGAATCAGGCTAGTCAAATCGCGGAATTGGGGTGATCGGTAGCGGTTCACAGTGTGTGACTGATTGATCGACCGATAGACTGCTTGAATTCCTTTGAGTTGAATTGAGCCGGATTTGCGGTCCTCGGCATCGGTCTACGAACTACTGATTTGCTTATTTCTACTGCCCTTTAGTTCATTCGCTCCTTGATCTTCTTCAAGAAAGGGCTCGCGAAGATGAAGTCTTGGAGATACTCATTGTCCGCATCGAGGACCTCGTCCTTGCTACCACTCCAAGCAATATTGCCGAGATTGAGCAAAAGGATATTGTCACCGATCTCTAGGACCGAGTTCATATCATGCGTATTGATGACAGTAGTGATATTCTGCTCCTTCGTGATGTCTGAGATGAGCTCATCGATCACAATAGAGGTCTTTGGATCAAGGCCAGAGTTGGGCTCGTCACAAAAGAGGTAGTCTGGCTCTAGGACGATGGATCTCGCAATGCCCACACGCTTTTGCATACCTCCAGAGACTTCACTAGGGTACTTCCGATTGCTACCCACTAGGTCTACACGCTCCAGGCAATAATCCACGCGCATGTCCTTCTCTTTGCGAGTCTTACTGGTAAACATGTCCAATGGAAAGCGTATGTTTTCCTCAACGGTCATGGAGTCAAAGAGTGCAGAACCTTGAAAGAGCATTCCGATGCGCATCCTGAGCTGTCTGAGTTCTTTCTTGCCGAGAGTGCAAAGGTCTAGATCATCAAACCATACATGACCATTCGTAGGCTGCAGGAGTCCTACAAGAATCTTGAGCAGTACCGTCTTGCCTGCCCCTGATTTCCCAATGACAAGGTTGTTTTTCCCTTGTTCAAAGACAAAGTCAATCCCTTTGAGGACGGTCACGTCGCCAAACGACTTAATGATATGTTCGGCTCTGATCATCCTGTGAGGAGTACGGCGATGAGGTAATCTGATAGGAGTATGAAGATGTCACTCAAGACGACGGCTTGTGTGCTGGCTTTGCCGAGCTCTATACTTCCACCTTTGACATAGTAGCCTTGATAGCAGGAGATGGTGGTCAGGAGGAAGCTAAATGTCACAGCCTTGACCATCATCATGGTGACATTGTAGGGGTCAAAAAACGATCTCAGACCTCGGATATACTCTTCTGCACTGAGGAGGCCTGTAGGTACTGAAGCGGCGTAGCCACCCATGATACCAATGAAGGCTGCCATAAACACGAGTAGTGGGATGACAACCAGTGCTGCAATCAACTTAGGCATGATGAGATATGCGGCCGTATTGACACCCATAATCTCCATGGCGTCAATATGCTCTTTTTGGCGCATGCCACCGATTTCTGCCGCCATATTGGATCCCACTTTCCCTGCCAGTACAAGGCATGTAATAGTAGGCGCCATCTCGATGATCGTGATATCACGTACGATATAGCCGATATAGTAGCGCGGTATCAGCTGACCTCCGAGCTGGTAGCTAAACTGCACTGCCGTCACTGCTCCCATGAAGACCGAGATCAGAGCCACGATCACCACGGATCCTATCCCTATATCGACCATCTGTCTGAGGGTCTCATTCCAGTACATGCGGGTCTTTTCAGGTCTCGAGAAGACCTGTCCCATCATGCCGAGATATCGACCAAAATGCGTGAGTAATCCTGTAAACATTGTTCTCTATGGTCTCACATCGCGCATGGATCACATGCTGCTCTGTCAGACAAGTCCCTACATTTGCGGGCTCACAAACTTACTACGATGAAGGCAGTCGTGACAGGGGCAAGCAAGGGTATTGGTTATGCTATCGCCAAGCAATTGGCCAGTGAAGGGCATGATCTATATATATGTAGTCGCTCGCAGGCAGAGATCAACAAGGTCAAGCAGGAGATGGAGAGCCTCGGAGTGACCTGTCATGCAGCTGAGATTGATCTGGAGCATGAGGATGAGGTCAGGGCTTTCGCCCAAATGATCCGTGATCAGTGGGAAAGCTTGGATATATTGGTCAATAATGCGGGTGTCTACATCGGTGGGCTAGTCTCGGAGGAAGAGGATGGTGCTCTAGAAAAGATGCTCCGTGTCAATCTCCTGAGCGGATATCATCTCACTAGAGCTTTGTTGCCCTGTATAAAGGCCGCAGCTCGAGGATACATTTTCAATATGTGCAGCATCGCATCATTCATGTCATATCCCAATGCTGGTAGCTACAGTATTTCGAAATTTGCTCAGCTCGGATTCTCTCGAGTGCTGCGTAGTGAACTCTACAATAGCAATATAGCCGTTACCGCTATCATGCCTGGCGCCACTTGGTCCAACAGTTGGGCGGGCGTCGATTTGCCAGATGAAAGACTCATGAAGGCTAGCGACATTGCAGAAGTCATATCCGCCGCGATCAAGATGAGCCCAAGCGCTGTCATGGAAGAAATCATCGTGAGGCCGCAGCAAGGAGACTTATAGTACAGAACACTCAGTCTTAAGAGACGTTAAGAGCTCGGAATATTTGTTCCAACTTTACGTTCAGACACTGGAAATCATACTGACAATTTGAAAGATCTCGTCCTATCATATCCTAGCTGGTACATCGCCTTTTGTGCACTGCTCGGAATCGCAATATCGGCACTGTTATACTACAGGTCTAAGGTCTTTCAAGACAAGCCCTCGTGGCTACGATGGCTGATGAGTATACTGAGGGCTCTAGCCGCGGCAGCTATCAGTTTTTTGCTCTTGCAGCCGCTCTTGAGACTTATCGTCACTCAGCAAAAAGCGCCCAAGGTGCTGAGCTTTATAGATCAGAGCAATAGTGTGCAATCTCAGCACGATAGTCTCCAGCTCATGGCATTATCTGAACAGCTTAAAGCACATTTTGGCGAAAGCCAGGGCGGTAAAACTGCTATAGACTACAAAGAGTTTTACTTCGGAGATCAGGTGAGTGGAGACGCGAAAGAAAGTGGCCAGCTCACTACTGACATGTCAAAGATCTTTGAGCTTGTGTACCAAGAGTACGCCAACGAGAATATTGCAGGTGTTGTCATCGCATCGGACGGGCTCTACAATATCGGAGCCAATCCTCTCTATCTCAATCATACTGCAGGCATACCAGTGCACACCATTGGTCTCGGTGATACAACGATACGGCGAGATCTCAGCGTGAAGAACGTCCTGCACAATAGCATTGCCTATAAGGGTGACAAGATGTCGATTGAGATTGATGTCGCGGCGAGCAATGCCATGGGACTCAGATCAAATCTGCTGGTCTACAAAGTTGTAGAGGGCAAATCAGAGCGAATCCATAGCGAGCCGGTGGTCATAGACCGCAAAGACTATTTTAATACCTACAGCGTCATCTTGGATCTAGATGATGCTGGTGTGCAGCAGTATCGTATCGCTCTGAGTGCTGTTGATAATGAAGTGACGCGGTCCAATAATGCACGCGACATCTTCATCCGTGTGATAGAGACCAGAAGACGCATCGCCCTCATCGCAAGAAATCCTCATCCGGATCTCACCGCCCTCAAACAGCTCTTGTCCGCCAATGACAACTATGAGCTTGAATTGCACTATGCCAAGGACAAAATTGCCGATCTAGCCAAATATGATCTTGCGATCCTCCATCAACTCCCATCTTCTGGTGTAGACAAAACACTCGTACAGCGCATCAAGGATCAAAAGATCCCGATGATGATTATTGTCGGTAAGCGCAGCTCGACAAAGGATCTGAATGATCTGCAAAATCTGGTGACCATCGATGGTGGCAATCGCAGGTCCAATGAAGTGCAGGGCAGTTTTGATGGCAGCTTTACCCTTTTCGAGGTCGAGGATGAGTGGAAGTCACTTCTGGCAAAATATCCTCCATTATTGGCACCATTTGGCAAGAGCCGGGTGAGTGGAGAAGCACGTGTGATGCTAAAGCAGCAGATTGGCTCGGTCAAAACGGATTATCCTCTGGTCGTCTATGGCGAGGAAAGTGATATCAGGATGATGATCATCCAAGCCGAAGGCCTATGGCGATGGAAGCTATTCCATTATCTTGATCAAGAAAACTTTGAAGGGCTGGAGATCTTCATGGAGAAGTCGATCCAGTATCTCAGCAGCAAGGAAGACAAGCGTAAATTCAGAGCGACGAGCCCTAAGTATGTCTTTGACGAGAATGAGTCCATCACGCTAGGGACTGAGCTCTACAATAGTTCTTACGATGCTGTGAATGATCCTGAAGTGCAGTTGCAGTTGCGCAACAGTGAAGGAGAGATCTTTGACTATGTCATGGATCGCACCGAGCTCGCTTATCGACTTGATCTAAGTGGACTTGCTCCTGGGAATTACAGATTTTCGGTATCGACGCGATATGAAGGTGAAGAGCTCAGAGATGCGGGTCGATTTGTCGTCAAAGAAGTGCAACTTGAGTCTGTAGTCTCTACGGCAGATCACAATCTACTGCGTGAGCTCTCGGCAATGACCGAAGGTCAATTTTTGGCCTATGAGCAGCTTCCAGATTTGGGAGCTTTGATCGGCTTGGAGACAATGAAGCCTACCATGTATCAAAGCTCTCAGACGAGATCCTTGATGGAGTTGCGCTGGTTGTTTTTTCTTCTGGTGATTCCCTTGCTTCTCGAGTGGTTTTTACGTCGATACCACGGGTCTTATTGAAAAAATTCTCAGCACTCAGTTCAGAGTGCTAAATTCATGGTATGAAAGGAATTGTATTTACAGAGTTTTTGAACTTGGTGGAAGAGAAGTTTGGCTATGAGATGGTGGATCAACTCATCGAGGAATCAGATCTAGCGTCAGGTGGTGTATATACGGCTATAGGTACATATGATCACGCAGAGATCGTGAAATTGGTGACTTTACTTTCTGAGAAAGTCAATATTCCTGTCCCGGACTTGCTTCAGGTATTTGCTCACTACTTCAGCAACTATATGGTGGCCAATTATGAGCCATTTTTTGAGAAGGCCTCAGACACCTTTGACTTTTTATCAAGCATACATGATTACATTCATGTCGAAGTGAAAAAGCTTTATCCTGATGCGGAACTTCCGCATTTTGCTGCGACAAAACTATCTGAAAGCGAACTGGAGCTTATTTATACCTCACAGCGCAAGATGGGACATTTTGCATTGGGCCTCATTGAGAGCTCTATCGCCTACTACAAAGAGGAAATTGCCATTGACATGGAAAACTTGGAAGAAGATGGAAGTCGAGTGAGATTCCATTTGCAAAAGTCATGAGATGGATGAAATCACCCTACTCAAGCGACGCATAGAACGAGAGCGTAATGCTCGAAGACAAGCTGAGCGAATCCTGGAGGATAAAGCGCTAGAGCTTTACCGGGTCAATGAGTCGCTGGAGGAGACTGTCAATCGAAGGACGCTTCAGCTCAGACAAAGTGAAATAAAGTACAGGTCCATCATCGAAAACATGCAGCTTGGCCTGCTAGAGGTGGACAATGACGAAGTCATCATAAGGGCATATCCTCTATTCTGTCAAATGATGGGGTATGAGGAAGAAGAGCTGCGAGGCAAAATAGCTTCTCAAGTTTTTCAAATATCCGAAGATCAGGAAGACATGCAGGCCAAGATTGCGGAACGCAAATCGGGTCTGTCTTCCGTGTATGAATTGGCGATTCATACAAAAAGTGGAGAATTAAAATATCTCTTGGTGAGTGGTGGTCCTATTCTCAATGAACACGGCGAGGTGACAGGCTCATTGGGGATTCACTATGATATCACATATCAAAAAGAACTACAACAAGAACTAGAGGAAGCCCTCTACAAAGCCGAAGCTGCCCAGAGAGCGCAAAAGGCATTTGTAACGAGTGTGAGCCATGAGATCCGCACACCGCTCAATGTGATCATCGGTATGTCTGAGTTGTTGGAAGACTCCAAGCTCAGCGGGACACAAAAGGAGTACTTGCATACCTTGAAAAAATCAGCGGATATACTCATGGGTCTCATATCTGATGTCTTGGATATCGCAAAGATTGATTCTGGCGAGATCTTGGTAAATCCTGTGAGTTTTCCACTTTGTGAATTGGTCAAATCGGTGAGAGATATGTTCTCTGTGAAGTTGGAGTTTGAGCCAGTAGAGATCCGGTTGTCATGCAATGCTATCCCAGAGAATCAGGTAGAAGCTGATGAAAAACTGATAAGGCAGGTGCTTATCAATCTCGTCGGAAATGCGGCGAAATTTACACACCAAGGCTATATTGATATTGGTCTCAACTTGGTAGACCAAGGAGATCGCTATGAGGCCTCATTTGCCGTATCGGATACTGGTATAGGCATCAAGGAGAATGATCTTGACAAGCTGTTTAAGCAATTTGTGCAGGTCCATGATCTCAAGGACAAAAAAAGGGACTACGGGGGCACTGGTCTTGGCTTGGCAATATCGCATAGGATCGTCGAGGCGCTCGGTGGGAATATTCACGTCAGTAGTGAATATGGCAAGGGGACTATGTTCCAATTTACTATCCCATTGATGAAAACCAACATGCCATTGGATGTAAAGCCAAGTCAAATCAAGAGTAAGGAGTTGCCCGCTGTCTCTCATCCGGTCTTGATCGTAGAGGATAATCCGATGAATCAACAGTATGTCCTTACGCTCATGAAAAAGTGGGGCATACCAACGCATTTAGCGGAGAATGGGAAAGAGGCGGTAGATATGGTCGCTGCTGGTAAATACTCTCTGGTACTGATGGATATCCAGATGCCGATCATGAACGGCTATGATGCCACTCGTGCCATCAGACAGATGGGTATCGATAGTTCAAGTCTTCCAATTGTAGCTCTGACTGCCAGTACTTTGAAATCAGATCATCAAAGAGCCTTTGATATGGGAATAGATGATTTTCTAGCTAAGCCATTTAAACCTGACCAACTACAAAATTTATTGCTGAGCTACCTTCCTCTTCACAAAAAGGATTTGCCGAGTAATCCACTTGACGAGAGCATGCTGGAAGAAATCTATCAAGGAGATGCAGAATATCGGAGCAGTATGTTCCAGATCTTTCTGGAGACAGTGCCTGCAGAGTTTGAAAATTTAGAAAGGTCTCTACGAGAAAGCGACTTTGATACTGTGCATCAAATTGCTCACAAGATTAAGCCCAACTTTGATCTTGTCGGTCTGCCGAGATTAAGGGAGAAAATGCAAAGTATAGAGCTGGCGTGCAAAAGTCGAGACCAAGAAAATGTCGTGGCTAACTTGGTCTCTGAAGTCAAGAGAGAGCTACAGCTATCTTTGCCTCATATCAAAAGATTGATCTAGCTGATGTCCAAGCTAAGAACCATAATCGTAGAGGATGATCTAGTAGCGAGTAAGTCACTGGAGTTGTTGCTACCTAAGCTTCAGGAAGTAGAGCTGGTTTCCATATTTTCTGATGCAGAATCGGCCTTGGCATACTTGGCCAAAGAAAGCGTGGATCTGATTTTTCTTGATGTACAGATGCCTGGTATGTCAGGGATAGAGATGTTGGAAGAACTACACTCAGTACCTGAGGTGGTGATGACCACATCAAGTGCTGAATATGCCTCTGACGCTTTTGAGCTTGAAGTCAGAGACTTTTTGCTCAAACCGATCACACTTCCCAGATTGAAGGCGGCTATGGCCAAGGTGAGGAAGGCTAAGGAGCAGTTGGATGAATTGGCCTATCAGTCCAAGCTCAACGAGATTTATATCCGTGTAGATGGCGTATTGACGAGGATACCGATCGAGCAGCTTCTTTACTTTGAGAATGTGGGTGACTACGTCAAGGTCATTACAGAATCAAAGTCTTATATCATATATGGAGCCTTGAAAGCCATTGCACTTCGGCTCAAGCATCCGCGTTTGCTAAAGGTTCATAGATCTTATATCGTCAATCTTGGAAAGATCAAGGACATCGAGGATAACTCCATTTCACTTGAGAATGGGAAAATTATACCTGTCAGCCGCGCGCATAAGAATCTACTCATGGATAGCTTGAATATTCTTTAGTGAATCTCAAGGAAGTTTAACGAATTGCGCGCTGAGACATATGTGTTGGTTTATTGATGTAGGGTTTGATCTAATTGAGAAGACTAGGGGTGAATCAAGTATATTAGAAAAACTAGATCATTCTCAATACTCTTACTATAATGAGGCCTCTTTTTACCAACTATCCGAAGGAGGATGTCTTTGTGACTATTTTGGGTCTAATTCTAAGAGTCGAGAAAAGCTTGCAACTTTTCTCTACGATCTTCTGGAGACTGAGGGAGTCAAGCGTATGGTGTTGGTAAAATATTGGAGTGAGAGAAAGAACTTCAGCTCCAAGGTTGATTTACCTAAGACTCAATTAAAGCATTTTTTGACGAAAGATAACTTGGTGGAAGATACAGTCTATACCATTCTGGACATAGACAAGTTCTCCTACTAGTTTGTGCAATGCGATGCCGCTTGCTTCGAATTACCTAGCCAGTTCGCCGATCTTCAATCAATTCTGTACTTCTATTTTGATAAATCTCTGAGTAAACTTGATTTGTGCTGAAGAGAACTGGAATCCAGCAATGGTGCTTTGTGCACTTGTATTGTGCATAATTTTCACCGCTAACTTTCCTCCTTGACTTACTCGATATCCCAGCTCGATTTCTGCTCTCCAGATGTGCTGCATCGACTGTTCTGAGATGAGCTGAAAACCCGAGGCCAGTCCCACCGTGTAGTGGAATTTATCCTGGAGCCTATGTGAATTGTCAATACTAGCGAATATCTCCAGTGATTGAAAAGATCTAGGACTAAAGTAAATCTCGGAATTGGAACTCTTGTGAGCCATATAGAGGTAGTTGAGGCCCATCTTGGCTATTGGCCTCTGACTCAATATGATATGCGGTGAGAGAAAGGCTGAGGACCTCTTGTTTCCATCCGATAAAGATGTCCACCTCAGCTGAGAGTACATGGATGGTCCAGAGCTTGGTGAAAAATGATGGCTCAAGGAAATCGAGTTTTCTAGTAGTTGACTACCGAGCAGCTCAGTCGTATAATTTTGAACCGCGTTGGCTGCTTGGAGTTCAATGCCATGCTTTCGAGATGCTTGCCAATTGACTCGTCCTTCATACTGTAATCTGGCCCGTGTGATGTCCACTCGATTTTGGATGAGGCCAAGGCCTAGTCCCCAGGACAAGCTGGGTGAGTGTTGTTTATTGATACGCAGTGATATGGTGTTTTGCACTCCTGAGATATCTGCGCCGTTAAGAACCTCATCTCTGTGGAGATCGAGACTCATTATCGTGGATTCCTTGGTTTTTTGACTGTAATGAAGTGCCATGATTTGATGGGAGTTGCCACTTCCATCGATAGTCTTTGTTCCGGTCAAGCTGGCATAGTTGGCATTGTTCCAGTTCAGAACTTCACGGAATCGCTTTTGGTCAATGGACATATTTTGCGGATCTCCGATCTGGTCGAGCGTGTAGAGGCTAGACACGGTTCTGCCTTGAGCGGCGAACAATTGACTTCTTGCTGCCAGGACCGTTTTTGACGGAAGTCCTCTGATCGAATCAAGTTGCCGAGTGGCTTCGTGGAACTCCCGATTCCAACTTGATAATCTGGCACTGATCAGGCGTAGACTGTCCTTGCTCATCCCATTAATCTGCTTTAAGAGTGAAAAGGCATCGTCAAAGTCGCCCAAGAGAGCTGTTGATTCGGCTATCAGTAGCTGCGATTTGATTCTTTGCGAACTAGTTGTGGCCTGCTCCAATGATTGCTCAGCGAAGTGTAGCGCAGGTGATTTTTGCCCTAAGAGACGAGAAATATAACTAGAGGTGGTCAAGTAGTAGTGAGCGTGTTGTACTTCTCTCGTAGCAAGTCTTTCAAGATATTTTTGAGCCTTCCTTGGATGATCCATCATTAGTTGCAGATCCACCATGCTCATGATGGCCGCGGTGTGATCTTTGTCCGCTTTCAGGACATCATGGATGTGCTTTTCGGCTTCGTCAAATTGTTCTGCCTCACGCAGTTGATTGGCCAGAGCTAGCCGAATGCTCTTTTGTGACTCTGCAGCTTGCGCGTAGTGGTCTAGCTTCAATGAATGTGTGATCGATTGCAATGCCAACTGATACAAACCACTGTTGGCTTGACTGTGCGCTAGGCCCATCCAAGCAATGGCAGAGCTTGAGTCTGCAGAGATGATCCGTTGGTACTCTAGGCTTGCCGCTGATGGCTGTCCATCCCATAGATAGGCTTCCGCCAAATTGAGATGTATCTCGATATCAGCTGGATACTCCTCCATGAGCGATTTGAATCCGTTCAGCGCCTGACTTGGTGAATCACTGAGTCCTAGTGCTCTAAAATAACAGATCTGAGCTGTCTTGTGATCGGGATGTCTTGTGAGTTGATCAGCAAAGAACTCTTGGGCTTGACCAAAGCGACCATCCTCCATCATTCTGAATCCTGGTGATAGATCTTCTTGCGCTGCGATACCTTGAAGGCAGCTGACAAGGACAATGAATATGTATGACTTGGCTTTCATGAGCACAAATCTATACCCTTAAAATCTGTCTAAGTCGCTGATATACAGTCGTTAAACAGGGTATATCATGTGTCTATCTGGGAAGTCGAGCCAAAAATCGAGTGATCCTTACCAAAAATCTAATGTATCAAATTTTTTCTGGGTCCTCGGATCAATTTTGAGTCATCAACGAACGAAAAATGTACGTCATGAAAAGCACAGCATTCGATATATCAGAGGACTTCAGATTGGAGGCAAAGGAGCTTCGCCTTAGTCTTATAGGGTCCTTTACTGGTCCCAATGCACTGAGATTCAAATCTTGTCTAGATCAGGATCTTGGAGAAGAGCTACAAACCATAGACATTGATCTTGAACATGTAACAGATTTTGACCTCGCCGGTCTCAATACCCTCATGAAGGTATATTGGAATTGTAAAAGATCGAATCGAAAATTGAGATTAACAGGTATGACTCAGCCAACTATCCAAAAGACTTGGGCCTTGGCTGGAACTGATCATACACTTCTCAATCTGGTATAGTCCAACCACAGTTACCTGCGATGAAAATTTTATCAAGCATAAGATCACTGTTGACACGACCAGAGTCATTATTCTTTCTGGTGATCCTATTTGTCAATGCGGGAAACTATGGGGTCAATCTTCTACTCGGGAGATTTCTTGGTCCTGCATCTTATGCGGAGGCTGGCGCCGTGGCTACTATTATTTTGACACTGTCGTTTATCTCGATCAGCGTACAGATGTGCTTCGCAAGGATCACCGCAGAGATGGATGGTCAGGAGGCAGAACAGGATTTGAAAGCAGTCTTACGGAGTTTTATGCGACGGATAGTCTCAGTCTCGGTGTTTGCATCCATCCTTGCCTTATTCACCGTACCTACTCTCACAGATCTTTTCAAGCTCCAAAGCTCTGCTATACTAGCAATTGTGTTTCTGTCAATGCCTTTCTATATTTCCATGTCTGCAAAGCGGGGAATAGCTCAGGGCTTAGAAAATTTTCAAGACCTCGCTCGATCTTTTGGATTAGAATTTCTAATCCGGGTTGGAGTGACGCTTGCCATTTTGTTTTTAGGCTCTCAGCTTCATCTCGATTTGAGTGGATTGGCGATTGCAGGAGGATATTCACTGGCATTTGTCTGGCTGAGCGGAATGACAAAGCTGATTGGCAACACCAAAGTTGCCTTGCCATCAAAAGCTTCTAAGCGATTTTTTCTCAAGGTCTTTGCGGGTCTTTTGATCTATGAGTTTTGTCAAGTGGTCCTCAATCACTCTGATGTCTTGCTTGTTAAGCACTATTTTGATTCACAAGAGGCTGGGCTGTACAATGCCCTTGCGCTCATAGGTCGCATGGTTTTTTATGCTTCTTGGATTGTGGTGATGATGTACTTCCCCAAAATTATTAAGGCAAAGGAAAATAGAAGTCAATTTCTTCTCTTGTGTGCCAAGGTATTGGCCATGGTTGCGGCAATAGGCTTGGGCATCATCATCGGTTCTCAGCTTTTTGGTGAGGCCATCATAAGCCTAGTTTTTGGTGCTGAGTATCTTGGACTTGTCCAATACCTGGTTGCCTACGCTTGTGCTACCTTATTATTCGCTCTAGCGAATGCCTTGGTCTACTTCTTTGTTTCACTGAATGACTATCGCCCAATTTTTCTTGCCCTCGCATTTGGGATTGTCCAAGTCGTGGCCATGAGTTATGTGGCTGATAGTATTCTCAATATTGTTTATTGTCAAGTGTATTTCATGTCAGCTCTTCTGCTGATCCTGACATGCTATTTTATATTTTTCATTTCTAAAAATTATCAACGTGAAAATTGCCATAGTTTCGCCGTATCCTCCAAGTAAGGGAACCCTCAATGAGTATGCTTATCATCTTGTCCAACAGCTCGTCAAAAAGCCAGAGGTCACTGAGATCCACATTTTATCTGATGAACTCCCAGCAGGAGAATCTTTTCCTGAACAAGCGGATAAAATCCATATCCATGAGTGTTGGGCATTTAATCAAGTCAATAGTATCATACGCATTCAGCGAAAGCTCAAGCAGATCCAGCCAGACAGCCTGATCTACAATCTGCAGTTCCTTTCCTTTGGGAGTAATAAGGCGGTCGCAGCGCTGGGATTGTTTTCTCCACTACTCTCGAAGTTGCAAAATATTGCAACGATCACTCTACTTCACAATATCACGGAGACTGTAGATCTCGAGTCTGCAGGAATTACTAAGAATCCACTCAAGAAGTTCTTTTATAATGCCATTGGTACGGTATTGACCAAAATACTCTTGTCTTCTGACGTACTCGCTGTGACCATTCCAAAGTATGTCGAAATATTGCGAGAGAAGTATAAGGCTGACAATGTTGCTTTGATTCCCCATGGAAGCTTTGAGACAATGGAGTTTCCAAATTCAAAAATTGAAAGCTCTTCACGTAAGAGCGTCATGAGCTTTGGAAAATTCGGAACTTACAAAAAAGTAGAAGCCCTTATAGAAGCTTGTGATCGCATCTCTAAAAAAAGAAATGAGGAGATTGATATCGTTATCGCCGGCACAGACAATCCTAATGTGCCAGGATACCTAGAAGGTGTGCAGTCGCAATTTCAGCATGTCGAAAATCTCCAATTCACTGGCTACGTAGAGGAAGAGGATGTGCCGAGTCTATTTCAAGAAAGTACGGTTGTAGTGTTTCCCTATACTTCTACAACTGGTAGCTCTGGTGTGCTTCATCAAGCTGGTAGCTACGGTAAGGCTGTCGCCCTGCCTAATCTGGGAGATCTCAAAGAGCTTATCGAGGAAGAGGGATATTCAGGGGCATATTTTGCTCCGGAAGATGTAGAAAGTATGGAAGAAGCCATCGAGCATTTGCTCTATGATGAAAAGGCCAGAGAGGATATTGCACTACAGAACTATGCCGCAGCATCAGCACTTCCGCTAGAAGAAATTAGCGATTGGTATTTGATGCACATGGAAAGACTCCAAATGTCGAAAGCGAAACTAGCGCTTGCTGCTTGATTGACGATCTCGTAAGTAGGGTTTAGGATTCCCGTCTGTCTTGATCAAGCCAAAGTTTGCTTGCTTGTTCTTGACCCAAAACTTTCGACCAAAAACATAACTTGGCACGTTTTCATAATCAGTGTAGGTCCATACTATATGGCCTACACTTTTTTCTTGAAAGTACTCTTCATGCTCAGATAGATATTGAGCTTGTTTTTCTTCGGCATTTCCAAGCCACCGATGAGTACTCATGCCATACTCTGATATGACCAAGGGTTTCTCAAGGCCTTTAAGGGAGTTATCGATAGATGCAAGGTCTTGAAGATTGCCATAATGGTGATAAGAAATATAGTCGAGTTGTTCCGCGACTTTAGGAGCGTCACTGCCACTTGACCAACCTGTGGTCAATGGTACGGTTGGTGCCAAATTTCTCACGCTTGATGAGACAAAGCGCAGCCAATTGATAACCACATCCTCGCCATAGTTCTTGAAATCAAGATCTGCCTCATTTTTTAGGTCATAGGAGTGTAATGCACTATGGTCTTTTGTTGAATTGACAATTTGAGTGAGATAGTATTGATGATAAGGAAATAGTTTTGGCCTATATCCATCAGGGAAGTCAAATAAGCATAGGACTATTTTTAGGTTGTTTTTTTCTGCCTCATTCAGACATCGACTGATATCGCTCAGCAAATCCTGGTGTGGGTCTTTGCGATAGGGTACGAACAGTCGAACTACATTATAGTCGTAGGAGCTGATCTGTTGAAAATCATGAGCTATCGTCGCAATATCAAATTCAGACCAAAACGATAGCCATGGCTTGTCGCTAGGGTAATAATTTACTCCTCGAATACCAGATGTGGAAATTTCCTTTATTCGTCTGATCTGCGGAAGCGCGTTCTTACTCTCACTTTCTTGAATCAGCTTTACTTTCCACCTTTCATCTTCAAGGATCATGATGACATCTACCACACTTGTATCTAGAGTAGATCTTGCCCCCATGGTACTGGCTGTGACCTTCTCTAGGTCCCTAAATTGCACGAGCAATCCGTCATGACTTTGCCTGACTAGTTCTAGATGGTGAGATATATTGGTTTGATCAAATTCTTGGTCTGGCTTTTGTTTTTGAGACAAAATCTTGGTGCTCAGATCGCCTGTGAAATATTGAGATATCACTGTGTGGTCCTGATTGAGACTTGGCTCCGTCAGGACTGCCAAGGCCTTGCAATAGGACTCGGCGATAATTTCCTGTAGATACGTGTTCAGCTCAGTACTATCTTGCCAGTAATGAGCATGTTGCACACCGGCCCAAGGTATATTCGCTTCATCAAATATGACTGGCTTTTCGCGATCATCAATATGAGAATCGCAAGCAGCCAGAGATGCAAGAACGATTACCCCTATTATAATATATCTGTAAACAGCGAACAAAGCCAAAAGTCTAGATGCGAGGACAAGCTCAGGGCAAATCTAAGCTTATCGACATTCTGTATACTTCAATTGCTTTGTAAAGTCTCCTGCTTCTACCAGGATGTGCCTCGAGTTCTTCAAGATCTGCTCCGGAATGAAGATGTCACTCTGTCCATTGATGATCTGAGCGTCATACTTCTTCTCAGTTGATTCAGTATCGATTATCTTGACCGTGAGCATCATGCCGTCTGGAGCGACCAGCCCTTGCTGATTTCTCGCTTTCGTGATGGACAGACCATATGCTGTACAGTGTATCTCCATCTGAGACAAGGCTGATTCAAAGTTGAGCTCAAGTCGATTACTGGAACTGACACGCTCGAGCTGCGCCTGTATTTCCCATTGTGACGACTTGCTGGGATGTCTCAGCAACCCGACAAATCTCCCATCTATACATTGGGCTTGCGTCGAGATTTTATGTCCAAGTTCATCTCGAGCCATGATGGTCGCGATGGTTCCATCTGAGACACTATTTCCAAATTTATCAGTCAACGGACTCGATATGATCTTGAGAAAACTTCTGCCATCGGCCAAGGCCACGGTGCGTTGAGTACTTATTGAAAAACTCTCAATAGGATCATTCACGATCTCAAATTCTCCTTTTGGTCCGGCAACATCGTCGGTTGTAACTCCCATTTGTAGCGGGCCAGCTTTTTGGACACCTATCAGTTCTGCCTCATCCAAAATATTGATCGATTGATAGGCACTCTGTCTTGAATTTTGGTGCTGCACAAAGTTCATTGGAGTAGAATGATCGATGGGATTGCCATACTCATCTATTGGTGCGTAGAGCAGCTGAAGCCTCTCCGTCTCTGATACCCTCGCAGATTTTGGTCCATAATGCATGAGGATTTTATCTGAACTTTCTTGAGCGCTGATTTGAAGCTTCTTCTTTTCTACAAGTGTATCTCGGTGGTAGACAAGGATTTGGGCTCGACCGCTGTTTCTGGTGCTGTGCGTGCCAATCGCGAACTTGCAATCTTCCTGAATCCGAATAGATGAATGACTGAGAACAGTGGAAAAAATCAAGTTGAAATCAGTGCAAGGAATGTCCGAAACCAATTGAGCTTCAATTTCCTGACCTGCTTCAATTTCAGGAGCATCAAGTACGATCTCGACCTGCCCAGAGAACTCCAAAGGCTGTTCCACTCGACTGCAACCGACAATCATAGCAGCACTCAGTATGATGGCTACAATTTTATTCTTCATCAGCTAAAAATGAATTGACAATTGGCAGGTCTTCTACTCCTGCAGAAAACGCCCTTGGGACCGCAAGCTTTCCATTCGCCAGTATAAGCTCATTGGGAACTTCATACAAGACTTCTAAATCTTCCAAAGCGATCTCTTCGCGATTCATGGCCTGTGATTTTTGTGGCTTGATTCCATCCTTGAGATATTGTTCTTCGAGCCAGAGGATTCCTTCAAGGTCAGCGTGTGTGCTCAAGACTTGTGCGAGTCTGATCGGTTTTGAACCCGTATTCACGATATCAAGTGGGCAGTCCAATGGACAAGTCGTAGAGACCTGTACCGATGGATACTCATAGTAGGTGCTTACTGTACTTTCTATCAAGCACGTGTAGGTGTATTGTGCAGCCTCTTCGATCGGTATATCTTCCAAAACTATGCGAAAGGGAGTCTGATCTCCAGGAAGTAATCTATGACGCATGAGCGATCCGATATCGTAGGTATGCAATAGGCGGCCGGACTGATCTCTCACAAGAATCTGGACATATAAGCTGGCGGGCGTGGCGTCGACATTGTAAATATTCCCGACCAAGTGAGTTTGCCCATCTTTTGCCACAATTCTGAATTTCCCCACCTTGAGCTGAGGTCGATCTAAGATATCTTCGTAGCTCGTATGGTCGACATTGGGCTGGCGTCTGCCTTGCGCGTGATAATCGATCATCGCCTGATGATGAATTCGACTAGCTGCTCGTTTTTGTGACACCTTTGGATATTGCAAATACCAGCCGTCATCGCGATGAACAACGGGATGTTCAGTCTTGTGGGAGTACGCTCTGACAGATGTGTTCCAATGAGAGTGAACAGCAATTCTTGAGTCGTCATTCGGAGAAATTGAAATGTCAAGACTGTCGAGTTTGGCGAAGCTGTTGAGTAGTCCATCTTCTATGGACAACTCAAGAAGGTATTGATCCAATTTGGGGCGAGTCTCTGGATCGAATAATTTATATGCTTGACGAAATTCTTTGTAATCAACGTACTGAAAATATTGTCTCATGAGTGCCTCCGGAGAAGAATGAGCATTCGGCTTTTTTACGCTGATATAGACGAGCACACCAATTAAAATAGTGCCGATCCCAAGCCATCCAATGTGCAGAGGTAACCATCGAGTAGCAACTGACTTATGGAGGACCTGAAATATAACAAGCCTTGCTTTCCTGCGTCTAGTGATCATATGGATGAGGAGGCACAAGAAAATGCTACTCAGAGGAAGTGCTCCCCACATCAGTCTTTGATAGCGCGGGAGTGAGGGCGTAGCTTCAAGTCTATCAAGCTTGGGGATATTAGGCCTCTCCCAGATATTGATCCCATTTTCAAGACCAGGTAGCTTGTCCCAACCATGAAATTGCAACACAGGGTCATAGAATCTGTCATTAGAGAAGATGTACTTGAGATTGTGTTTCTTGGCTTTCGCCAAAATGTCGCGTAGCGCAGAGAGACCTTCTTGACCTCGATATTTCGAGTTTTCAAGCCGCTCCACTGCATGACTGGTAAGGCTTTTCAATCGCCTGGCAGAGTGATAATTTCCATCAATGGTTTTGGCATTGGTGTTGGCAGATAGCCATGCCATCTGATCGCCAAATCCTAAGGTCATATATCTCCACTCACTGTGTCCGTCGCGATCCAGAAATTTCACTATCGGGTCTATGTCAATTCGATCTGGCTGAATAGGATTGAATTGCGTTAAATGCATGATCACAATACAGCTGGCGAGAGTGAGTACGGCATGGCCACCTGCAAGGATTCTATGCCAAACCAAACCAGCTCGGGCAATGATGGCATCACGCCATTCTCCGAGATATAGCTTTTGCGCGAAAAGCGCCCACATCGGTATCGATAGGATAGTGGCCCAAAATGTAAAACGATCGAGTGTAAGGATATTGAAGGCATTCTCTCCGAGAAGCGTGATCGGGATGGCGGTGGTTCCGCCAGTACCTAGTATAAGGCAAATGATCAAAGAGCCGAGCCAAACGAGATTTCTTCTTTTCAAACCCATCTGCAGAATGAAGGGAAGAGACAAAAGCATCACACCCCAGGGAATCAAGAAAAATACCAGACCTGACGACGGCTCGGCCAAGAAGTCATGACGAGACCCATGTGGAATAGGCACCTGTGTGATTGGATCTGTGATGCTCCAGTACCAATAAGGAAATACAAAGAGTACCACCAAAAAAATAATGCAGCAGCCAAGTGTGATGGCTCGAATGATCGGTGCCTTGAGCTGTCGGTATAGATACAGGACATTTAGGCGAAAGCCGTCTTTACCCTTGTCATCTAGATGATCCATAAAGCCCATGAATATGACAGGGAAAATGAAAAATACAGTCCCAAAAATGATCGTAACATGGTGCGCAGAACAGGCTATAGTCAGGAAGCTTAATCCTCGAAAAAGACTGGCAAAAGAGCGATCCTTGATCCAATGGTAAATCTCCGGAAGAGCATTGAGAAGAAAGCAAACTCCGGTCAGACTTGGTACTTGTCCGAAGACATGTAAGGCCTCAACAATCGAAGGTGTCAAGGGGGCAAGTACTGCAGCGATCAAGGCAGTCTGAGGGCAGACAAGTAAGCGACTATATACATATACGCCTCGGATCAAAAGGCAGACCATCACAATGCTGTAAAGCATAAATGCAAATGGTAGGCTCATCACGTGACCCAACAAAGCGACAATCTGATGAACGAGTGGTGGATAACTCGTCACGTGAAAACCTGTGTACCATCGAGGCTCCCAAGTCTCCCACCAACTCATCATATAGTGATCTGCAAAAAACATGTGGACGAATCCATCATAGGTCTTGTCGTAACTCACAAGAAGGCCAAGCCCATGGATGAGCACACCCAATAGTAGAGCATAGTAGAAATAGCCGATTTTATGCTGCTTTTGCCTCACACAACAAAGGTAGACCCTAAGCCCATCGGGGCAAGAACCAAAAATCGAGCGATCAAGTCCAAATTTCGAAGAAAGCAGCACACAGCACTAATAGTCCGAAAATCAGGCACTCATCGGGGTCACTTTTGATCCATCAATCGCAACCAAATAAAAATTCTAGACGATGAGAAACGCTATTATCATACCATGCTACAATGAAGCTGAGAGACTTCCCAAAGACAAGTTCTCAGAGTTTTTGGAAAGTCCAGAGTGTCATCACATCGTGTGTTTTGTCAACGACGGCAGCTCAGACAATACGGCTGATATGCTTGATGATTTTCATGCTCAATATCCAGATAAAACACATGTCATACATCTCGCGAAAAATTCTGGAAAGGCTGAAGCCGTGCGTCAAGGATCTTTGGCCATGGCAGAGGATCCAGATATTCGCCTTGTGGGCTTTATGGATGCAGACCTGTCTACAGATTTTGATGACTATTTGCGGCTTGAAACAGAACTGCTTCGGCAGAAGAAATATTTGGTTTTTGGTTCACGCAAAAAGACAGAATCTAATCATATTTCACGGACTTCTGTCAGGCATTTTTTGAGCAATATGGTGAAGATGGTTATTCGCTTGATTTTGAGATTGCCAATTCATGACACACAATGTGGAGCCAAGGTGATGGACGCCGATTTGGTATTCCCACTCTTTGGCCAGAAGTTCATGAGTCGTTGGCTATTTGATGTTGAGGTATTTATCCGACTGAGGAAAATGATTGGTCGCAAGGAGGTCATGAAGATGATCTTAGAATTACCGCTTGAGAGATGGGTGCATGTAGAGGGCTCAAAGATCTCATTGGTCGATTCACTCAAAGTGCCGTCAGCATTATTGGCAATAGCTTTCGCCTATGAGATGAAGCCAATCATGGCATCTCTCGGAGTAGTAGCCGCTAGTGGTGCTGCTGCCTTTGGTCTTAGAATACCTGTCTGATTAGTGAGCGTACAAAGGGTAGCTGAGGCATTTTTCGAAAGATATTAATCATTCTGAGAGTAGAAATATCCTCGTTCAAAAAATCAAAGAGATCCTTTGCGGAGACGCGCGTATACAGAGTAGAGAAGATCTCTTCGCCTAGTTCATTTTTCTTCGCCAAGACATCTAGAAATATCTTGTCCCAAAACCGATATGTCTCGGAGTATAGACCAGCGGTCAATGGACGATTTGCTGCGATGTTTGAGACCAGTAGCTTTGCTTTGACGCCAGCGTTTTTGAAAGAGTATCCAGTCGAGGATTTGACCCATGAGCCACCTGTTCCGATTTTGATGTAGTTTGCTGTATTTGATGCGTGAAATTTGTGAGTAGTCATGGGTATGATGCCATACTCTTTATCCATGACCTTGTAAGATGTAATGGATAACTGCTCTTTGATGTATTTTTCAACTGCCTGATCATAATGAGCTCGGCTGACGAGTTGCTTGTTGAAATAAGTATACTCGACCAAGGCAGTTTTTTTATCAAAGGGAAGTACATACATGAAGGACATGGACTGCCCATCTTTTGGACGAAAGTCCATCATCGTCACGGAAGAATCGTCAAAGCTATCTTGCTGAGTCTGTATCATCCATCCACCGAAGTGTTGTAGGATTTTAGGTGATTTGTTGTCCTGGTCATAGGCTTGTTTGTCCGTACGACTATCAAAAACCCGCTTGGACTTGTAGGACCGTTCTTTTGTTTTCACTTCTACGATCCCGCCTTGGATCACGTGCTCTACCTTCTCTTGTTTCCAGTTCACATTGCCTTTTGATGAAAGGATCTCTTTGCTGTATGCGTAAAAGTCTATGGCATGGATGGTCTTGTATGTGTAGGGCGCCAAACTTATATGATGTCTTCCTTCTTGATTGATGACCGCCGCGTGTTCCCAGGATTTTTTGACGATGGAGTCATATTGCCCAAGACCTTTTTCCCAAAAGGAATATGTGCGGTCATTCTTGATCTTGGGGTCTGGGTCTAGGATGAGGATCTTGTCGTCCGAGGTGGAGGGATGCTCGACAAGAGCGAGACAGACTTGAAGTCCACTGGCCCCTGCGCCGATGATGATGTGGTCGTATATGTCATCTTGCCCCTGCATGCAACAAAAAAGAAAGCCCAAAGCTATAAGCTTCGGGCTTCTTGATTGTTCGCAATGAGCTCTATGTTAGGCTTTTCCGCCGTCGAGCTCATCTTGATATGCTAAGAGTTTTTTCCACTGACCTTTAGCAGCCATATCGGCTTGTCTTGGCCATGTGTCAGGCTTATGCATCTGGAATCTAGGGCCTGCTTCATCGAGGATGCCTTTGAGCACAGTGGCCTTCGTATCTGCCAGTTTAGCCCAAGTCTTGATGCCTGCTGCGTGGAATAGACCTTCGATCTTTGGACCGATACCTTCTACGATCTTGAGATCATTGGCTTTGATGCGCTTGCCAAATATTGCTTTTGCCTCTGCGAGGGACTCTGCACTGATGCTATCTCCTGAGCTAGACTTAGCTGGAGCGTTTGCCGGAGCCTTTGGTTTGCTGGCAGCAAGAGATGATGCGGCCGTAGCGCTAGCGGCTGCACTAGCTTTCTTCATATTGGCGCGAGATTCCTCTTCTAGTCTCCTTTTGAGTTCTCTGATTTCGCCTCTTGCTTGAGAGAGTTCACCGTCAAGCTCTGCTCTGCGCTTTTTGCATGCGGCCAGATCCTCTTCAAGTTGTGCGATTTTTTTTCGACTTGCACGGAGCTTGTCTTCAGCTTCTGCTAGTAGCCCCTTGTACTTTCTCCAGATGGACATCGCAACCAAGTAGCCAAGTATAAAAGTTAGTAATGGCAAGAGTAGCCATAGCCAAGAGAGATCGCAGGCATTCCACCCGCCGCCTGATTGTAATGAATAAAATAGACTATGCATGATGATCTGATTTGTAGTGTTTGATTTTTAGTTGATGGTGAGTTCTACTCTTCGGTTGAGTTTTCGTCCAGCGTTCGTGCTGTTGGTCGCATCTGGATCGTTTTCTCCTCTGGAGCTCGTAGCTATTTTGGCTTCAGCCACACCATATCGTACGAGCTCATTTTTGACGGCAGTCGCTCTCCAGTTACCCAAATTCATGTTGGAGCTTGGATCGCCGGTATTGTCCGTATGCCCTACAAGTGTGATGCGCTCACCGCTCTTCTTGACGCGATCTGCCACATCCTTGAGGTAAGCGGTGATCTCGGCGTCATTGATCCGATTGCTCGAGTTGTAACCGAAGTACAATTTGGCAGTATTGTCCACTTCTTTGATCTTGGCGGTAGAGCGCGCAGATCTAAACATGGAAGCGATGAAGGGGTAATCTTTGACACCGTCTCGTAGGCTGATTTTCCGTCCGACAGTGTTAATCTTACTAGCGTCCAGCACATTTAAGAATTGATTTTTGAGCTTGTTGGCTCGAGCGAGGCCCAGATTGTCGAAGCTCGTGTTGTTCACCTCATCATCGAAGTACTGGCCTTGGATCTCGAGTGCTTGACCTTCTCCGACCAGTCCAGCGATACTATCTCGGTAGGCCGTGAAGCGGTCTCCTAGAATGGGCTGATCTGATCCCCAGTTGAAGAGTACTGCTCCTTGTTCCTTTCCAGTAAATTCTTGAACCATTGACAACACATCGTTGGATTCGGCGGCCTTGTCGTCTTCGACGACACCGATTGCATCACCGTTGCTTTTGTCGCAACATTGATTTGTCTTCAAGTCCCAAAATTTCCAGCCTCCAATGAGCCAGAGCAAGAGGAACAGGATGAACCATAACCATCTCATAATTTAAAAATTGCTTGTTTTCGATAAGATTCGTACGAACAATGTAACAAATCTTTGTGAGTATCCAATATTTCGACGGTCTTTTTTGACATTCGTCACAAGTAGGTCATATGATGATTTGTCATCATATGACGTGTGGACACATGTAGACATGTCATGCAATCCTCGCGTACACCAACATTCCCTACGAGGCTCGATCTGCCAAAAGGCTTTGATTTTGTCTTCATTTGTTGCTTCCTTGCCACCTGGATTTTTCTCAAAGAATCCCTTGATATTCTGACAGCTTCTGCGGGCTATTCGCTACTCGTACTCATTCTCTGTCAACTCTCGCGGAGTACTCGACCTTTTTGGCATGGATTGGTTGCATGGGCCTTGTCGAGCCTTTGCTGGTCTGGGCTTTCGCCCAAAAGTGCCGGCCTACAAGATTTGACTGCTGTAGAGCGCTGGGAGCTCGTTACAGAGCACAAAAAGTCCAATCAGTTTCTGGCAAAGCCTCCAGGTCATACTGCTGAGAGCTTTTGTCTCATCGTCCTTCCTCCAGATCATCAGTGCGAGAAAGGTGATGTCATTCGTGTCGATGCCAAGGCAAGGCCGATCAAATCGATTGGCTTAGATCGACATTTTGACTATGAAAAGTATGCCAAGCGAAAGGGTATCTCCTATCGCCTGGTGGCCAATCAATACGATGTCATCCATCGAGATGAGCTTTCCACTTGGGATCAGAACCGATCACGATGGAAGCAGTCGCTTACTCAAAGCATTGATGATCCTGATACACAAGCGCTAATGCTAGCCCTAGTGTTTGGCGATCGTGCAGGTATGAGTGACGATCTGGAGTTCATTTTTCGGCGCAGTGGAAGCCTTCATGTCTTGGCAGTAAGTGGCTTGCATGTTGGCATTGCATGGGGATTTGTCTGTGCCCTTCTTTCATTTCTTTCGTTTTGGTATCGACTCTCTGATCTATGGTCCTTGTTCATATCTCTTGGTGTGATATGGTTTTATGCAGCTCTCACAGGGTTCAGTCCCTCAGTATCGCGGTCTGCTTTGATGATCTCGATGCTACTTGGAAGTCGCTTGTGTCACTTTCGATCGGCAAATAGTCTCAATATTCTAGCGCTGAGTGCAGTTGTATTGATCACCATTGATGAGCAATTACTTTTCGACATTGGATTTCAATATTCCTATGCTGCCGTCTTTGGAATTATTCTGTTTTTTCCCAAATTGGCCAAACTGACCATGAATTGGTCGTGGTTTTTCAGAGGGCCTGCGCGTTTGATGGGAGTATCACTCATTGCACAATTATTCATTGGCCCTCTATCGCTGTACTATTTTGGAGAGCTTAGCACCTTGTCGATTGTAAGTTCGCTCATTGCCATTCCTGCTGTGACAGTTTTGGTCTGCATGGGATTTTTAGTGCTATTGGGGATTATTTGTTTTGGTACTGTTCATGTGGCTATCACTACTTTTTTATCGGCTGTGATCTCAGTGTTGTTGCGCATTTTACATTGGTTTGCTAGATTGGAATTCTCAATGTGGGAATTTGATTCCCTCGACATACATGCGGTGATTAGTATATACGCAGTGATGTTGTTGTGGTATATGTTCTATGGTCGGTTAAAACAGCGATATCTATTTTATTTTTTGCTTGTTACTTCTATGGCTTTGGTGAGCTACTGTCGGCTTGTTTCAATTCAAAAAGCTACTCAGAGTTATGCGATAAAATGGGATGAAGGATACGTACTCGTAAGGGGTGATCATGTGTATGCTACCACTGATAAGCTGCCTTATGAACTACGCAGATGGCTTGGTGAAGTCCGGATGGATGCTATTGTTTCTTCAGCAGATCTAGACCTCTCGGTCAAGCCAAGAGCAACAGAGGAGTTTATGGACATCTCTGAGTTTTTTGATATGAACAGAAGTCCTGATTTTCAGTCGGAGACTCTTCAAATTTTACGTTTATGAAAATTCTAATCAAGATCACTTCTGTTGTGATGCTCGTCGGAGCCTTTATTGCTGTCAATTATTATTTTGAGTGCCGTGCAATACGCTTGCTAGAAAGTGGTACCGAGCTCAGGATCGAGAGATATGAAAATAGGGGAGAGTCACCCATGTCGGATGTCTCAACCAGCCAAGATCCTCCTACAGGCGATCAAGGACTTGAAAGCTATCGTGCTTATTCTACTTCCATAGGATCAACAAAAGTTCAGGGTCAGCCCAAGCATGCAAAAACTGTACAGAGTGATCCCTTGGATTTTTCTCGACTCGATTCGGTGACTTTTGTGAAATCTGGTATGCATCCAAAGTCCTACAAGATACTTCAAAATTATATGGCAAGTGGTGCTCAGATTAGGTCACTAGTCGACCTGCGAAAAGTTTATTCTGTCGAAGAGAATTGGATTGAAAAGAACAGGGAGAATTTCATTTTTCAAACAGCACCTTCAAGAATAAACAAAATAAAATCGATTGATCGAAGTCGTTCCGAAAGGATTAAACAATCTCAATTTGCCTATCGCAAATATCACAGTCTTGAAGATTCACCGATAGATATCAATACGGCTGATAGTACTGATCTTGTCGCGGTCAAGGGCATAGGTCCTTACTATGCCAAGAAGATTCTGCGGTTTCGGGAGGCACTTGGAGGATTTGAGAATCTAGATCAGCTGAAGGACACATATGGTCTCCCGGACTCCGTATCAAGCATGTTAATACCACACTTGGCCATTCAAACAAGCCATCAAAGGATAGATGTCAATGTAGCGGAGCTGGAAGATCTTGCGTCTCATCCATACATCAATTGGCGTGAAGCAAAGCTTATCACGGAGTTCTTGAAGAGAAGATCTACTATCCAATCTCTTGATGAGCTTGATGGTATGTATGGCCTAGATCATTCAAGATTGTCAAAGATGAAAGCCTATTTTACCGTGGGAGAAGTCGTGACAGCTACAGAAGGGCAATAACAGCTCAGTTATTTAACCCAATTCGTGTCTTAGGATTTTTTGAGCATTCTGCCTTGGAGGTAAGTCGCTGATATTGAATATCTTGTACGTATTAAGATGACATTTTTGTTTGTAGCATTTTGTTTCGGATAAGAAGCCATTTTCCAAATGAGAAATCTCCGAGAAAAGTTGGCGGTGTCAAGTCTTCGAGTCTAGCGTATTTCTGCTTCATAATCAGGCACTTACTCTCCTCGTCATAGCTTGCTATGCCTTGTCGACCAAGCACCTGATTCTATTGCATAAATCCACTATCCTTCAAAGCATAATGCACGAATTGGGTTTAGCATACAGGGCTATTTGGTACTTGGGACTGACGTTCTATTCCTACTTTTGAGTCATGTATAGATTGCTTCCTATTCTTGTGACTCTGGTCTTGGTGACATCCTTGAATGCTCAGATTATAATTCATCAGGAAGACTTCGAAGATTGCTCATCGGTCTCATGGCAGTATGTTTCAGGTCCAGATGATCAGGACAGTTTTGATCGTTGGGATTGCGAGATGTCCGAGGATTCGCTGTACACCTATGCATACATCAATGGCTTTTCTGGAGGCCTAGATGACGACTGGTTGATCAGTCCAGTGTTAGATTTTGGCGCTGATATCTTTCAACCACAACTTGTCTTCAAGTATAGAAATATTTTTACTGGTCCAGATATCAGCTTGTGGTACAGTTTGGACTTTGCAGGAGATTACAGCTCAGATGGTGTCGAAGAGGCAAGTTGGTCGCAAATTGATCTTGATTTCTACGATATTTTTGCCAATGATCTTTTGTTCAATGCAATATTTCATTCAGCGATTCCTTTAGATTTTTTGGTCGGCGAGACGAGGGTGACTTTTGCTTTCCAGTACCAAAATACACTGGACGAATCTGAGCGTTGGGAAATTGATGATATCTTAATTTATTCTGATTATTATCGTGACATAGAAGACGCGATCCTTGTTGGTGATCGCTGCGCAGATTTGAAGTCTAGATTGCATCACTTGATCAATGATCACACGACCATCGACTATTCAGGATCTGTACTTGATGTATGGGATGCATTTCACACGACAGATCGCCGGCTCAGTGATGACGGACAGAGAGAGATCGTCTATGACATGACCACTGATAATCCTGATGGAGCTGATGCCTTTGAATTTTCGTTTGGCGTCGATCGGGATATGGGCACTGGCGGTGGCACTGAAGGAGATAGATACAATCGCGAACATAGTTTTCCCAAGTCATGGTGGGGTGGGGGAAATGATCCCATTGATACACCATTTTTTGACTTGCATCACGTCATACCATCCGATAAATTTCTGAATGGTCTAAAGTCTTTTTTACCGATAGGTGAAGTTGGCTCTGCTTCCTTTGTGAGTAGTAATGGAACCCGATTTGGTAGTCATGGCGGACCGGATTATAGTGGAGAGGTTTATGAACCAATAGATGACTACAAGGGTGACTATGCTCGTATGTATTTCTACATGGCGGCAAGATATGAGCATGAGATAGATGACTGGGAAGATAATACGATCAGCAGTGATGTTGCACTCAACGGTGATCCTCACACAGTTTACGAAGATTGGCTCATGCAGACACTCCTACACTGGCATCAAATGGACCCTGTGAGTGAGAAGGAAATCAGAAGAAATGACGCTATTTATTCCTTTCAAAAAAATCGCAATCCTTTCATCGATCGTCCGGAGCTTGTTGGATTGATTTGGGGCTTGGCAGATGGTACAGCCTGCGACATTGTGAGTGGTGTCGTGCCAGAGGCAAAAGTCAGTCGGACCATCATAGCACCCAATCCCGCAACTCATACTGTGGATCTTTTGGGCGAAAGCCAAATAAAGACCATCTCACTGATCGATCTCTCTGGAAAAACACACCTGATACAAGCTCAGAGGGAGAGACTGGATGTATCACAGTTGCCAGCAGGTATATATTTCCTACTGATCGATTATCAAGATGGATATCGTGAGCGTCTACGCCTGGGGAAGCTCTGAGGTAGCCGGCTCCTGATATCTTTTGATGAATTCCATCATCTCATCGACCATTTCTGGACTTCCTATCACGACACTTGACCGTTGATGGAGTTCGACGACATCGAGATCCATGATGCGCTCAAGTTTACAATTGATGGCCTTCCCACCGGCTTGCTCCACGATAAATGCGATCGGATTACATTCATAGAGTAAGCGCAGTTTTCCCTTGGGGTATTTTCGTGTATTGGGATATAGAAAGATGCCCCCTTGAAATAGAATTCGATGAATATCTGAGACCATGGATCCGATATACCTCAAGCGCAGATTGAGATCACTACAGTAGTCGATATATCGGCGGAGCTCCACGTCAAATTTGAGGTAATACCCTTGATTCACGGAGTAATAGATGCCTTTGTCTGGAATCTTCATGTCACGATGTGACAGGCAAAACTCGCCAATACTAGGATCCAAGGTAAAGCCATTGACACCGCGACCTGTCGTGTAGACCAAGATCGTCGAAGTGCCATAGAGTACGTAGCCCGCAGCCACTAGTTCAGAACCCTGCTGAAGAAAATCACTCAACTTGCAAGGCCCACTAGTATCAGACTTGCGACGATAGATGCCAAATATGGTGCCCACGCTGACGTTGACGTCGATATTGGATGAGCCATCAAGAGGGTCCATGACAAGGACATACTTCCCATCCTTTCCATCAACACCTTCGAGGTGAATGATGTCATCATTTTCTTCAGAGGCAATTCCACTGCATTCGCCGCTATTGGACAGACAGTCTATAAATTTTTCATTGGCGAAAATGTCGAGCTTCTTGACTTGATCTCCGGACTCGTTTTCGCCACCATAGTTCCCAAGGATATTGACGAGTCCAGCCTTGTTGACCTCGCGATTGACAATCTTGGCCGCAACACCGATATCTCTGAGGAGGCCTGTGAGCTCGCCAGTCGCGTAGCTGAAGTCCTTTTGTCTTTTGATGATAAACTCATCGAGGGTTGTGATCTGGTTCATTCGATTTGAGAAGTTGATACGACAAAGGTACTATGCCTATGATGTCAAACATCATTGGCATATCTTCGTTGGCTATAGGTAATGACATCCAATCTCAGTAAACTCAATAAGTACCTTGTCCGATACAAGTGGCACCTTGTCTTTGGCTTCTTCTTTGTTGTCGCCAGCAATATGTTTCGCGTTCTGCAACCAAAGGCAATTGGTGCAGCGCTGGACCAGCTGATTCAGCAAGTAGAACTGTACGGGATGGTCAGAGATTTTGATTTGGCCACTGCACTGGTGGATGAGATCAAGTCGACGTTGGCATCTTTTGCATTGATTGTCATTGGTTTGGCGATCGCCATGGGTATCATGATGTACTTCATGAGGCAGACCCTTATCGTCATGTCTCGACTGATCGAAAGGGACTTGCGGAATGATATTTTTTCTCACTATGAGAAGCTGCACCTCTCATTTTACCGAAAGAACAATACGGGAGACCTCATGGCAAGGATCACCGAAGACGTTACCAAAGTCCGTATGTACCTGGGACCAGCGATCCTTTATGGCATCAATCTGGCCTCCCTTGTCATCTTGGCCTTTGTGTCTATGATCAGTGTCAGCAAGGAATTAACCCTCTTCACGCTTTTGCCACTGCCTATTTTATCTTACTCGATATACTACGTGAGCTCTATCATCAATAAGCGTAGTGCCAAGATTCAAGCTAAGCTTGCCGAGCTCAATAGCTATGCACAAGAGAGCTATTCAGGGATCCGGGTGATCAAGTCCTATGTCAAGGAGAAGTTGTTCGCCAAGAGTTTTTACGATAAGTGCGATGAGTACAAGACCGACTCTCTAGCCCTCGCACAAGTCAATGCGCTTTTCTTTCCACTCATCATCCTCTTGATAGGCATCAGTACTTTATTGACAGTCTATGTGGGAGGTATTTACGTGGAAAGAGGAGCGATCAGCCCAGGTAAGATTGCGGAGTTTGTGATTTATGTCAATATGCTGACTTGGCCTGTCACTGCTGTGGGCTGGGTGGCTTCTATCATTCAGCAAGCTGATGCCTCTCAGACCAGGATCAATGAATTTCTCAAGGTAGAACCTCAGATCGTCAATAGCAATCCTGAACGGATGAATATCAGAGGGAAAATCCAGTTTGACAATGTCTCCTTTACTTATGAAGACACAGGCATACAAGCGCTACAAGATTTGAGCTTCACCATAGAGGCTGGCGAGAAGGTGCTGCTACTAGGCAAGACAGCCTCTGGAAAGACGACCATCGCAGATATACTGCTGAGAATGTTTGATGTTTCAAAAGGTCAGGTATTGATCGACGATCAAAACATTAAGACGATCAATCTTGATCACCTGCGCAAACGCATCGGATATGTCCCTCAGGATAACTTCCTTTTTTCTGATTCAGTCCACAACAATATAGCTTTTGGTCTAGAAGACGCTGACGAGGACAAGGTCCAGGAATTTGCCGAACATGCATCGGTCCATGAAGATATTATAGGGCTCTCCGAGGCATACAAGACCATTGTAGGTGAGCGAGGAGTCACGCTCTCAGGTGGTCAAAAGCAGCGGATCTGTATTGCGCGTACTTTCATCAAGGACCCCGATATTGTGATCATTGATGACAGTCTCTCAGCTGTGGATAGCGAGACAGAAAAGAAAATTGTAGACTATCTCAATACAGCTCTGCGCGACAAGACCGCTCTTATTATCACCCACAGGTTGCACGGATCTATGGTATATGATCGGGTCCTCGTCCTAGATGAAGGTCAGTTGCTGGAGCAAGGCACACATGACCAGTTGATGTCTGTCGATAGCTACTATCGCGAGATTTACGAACAGCAGCTTTTGGCAGAGGCACCGTCCGAATAGACACTCATCGCGCAGAGTTTCGTTCTTTCAGCTTTTTTCATATCTTGCATGAAGAAATCAACACTTATCTAACGAAATCTGAAGTTTGTGGACGGCGACAAGAAATTTGAAAGTGTCTATTCGACCAAGGTGCGCGCAGGAAAGAGACGGACGTACTTCTTCGACGTGCGAAAAACGCGCGGAGACGACTACTATATCACACTGACGGAGAGTACCAAGAAATTTGGCGGAGACGGCTACGAGCGTCACAAGATCTTCCTTTACAAAGAGGATTTCAATCGTTTTCTGGAGCAGCTCCAAGGCGCCATCGATCATGTCAAGACTGAATTGATGCCGGACTTCGACTATGAAGAGTATACAAGACGGCAACAAGAGTGGGAAGAGAAGAAGGCTCTCGAGGATGAAGCACCTGAGTCGGAGAGTGAGTCTTCCGACGATATGAGCTGGTAGTTCGAAGACTGCTATTTCCAATTGACTTTCTAGATCTGGTATCTCACGAGGTCCGTGTAGTACGTAATGATGTGGGGTCATCCTGAGCCATATTACCATGTATCCTGTCGTTGACGATCATGACGAGAGGCTCAGGACCGCGTCATCCAGGACTCCGCTTTGCTGCGGTCTAGCTCTCCTTTGCTTGCTGCGCAGCAGGATGATCTAGACAGCTGCCACCTACACCATAGGCCTCGCCTGGCAGCTTCCTTCCTACCACTTGCCCAGGTATGATTTCCAATTCGAAACCATAGCTTCAACTTGAGCTTTCGTATTCTGGACTGTGATGCTCAGTCGAGCAGCGGCGCACTCTCTCTGACTGTGAGATGTGACGATCTCGTTCCAGAAACTTTTGAAGCATACAAGGTATGGTCCAGGTAGTTCAAGGATGGAGAAGCTGTCAGCTGAGGCCGCTAAATGTCAATGCCTAAAATCATGAAGGTCTTCCTCAAACTTTAACACTCCCTGCAACACATTATTAGTTTTTGGCATGCGTTTTGCAGTTCATTCCAGCTGAATACACATTATGAAAAATCGTAATGTGTTGATTGAATTACAAAGACAACCGAACTAAAACAATTGAACTATGAAGTTCACTAAGTTATTCACGATGAGTCCGCTCACCATGCTCCTAGCACTGGCATTGCCATTGGCTGTGAGTCACGATGCGGAAAGAGCACAAGTCGATGAGGATATCGCTCAGATGATGATCACACCCGTGGCCATCTCTTCTGTGTGTGTGGAGCCAGATTGCTCTTCAGCCTCCATTGGTCTGACAGGCTTTACAGGGCTCCCATGTCCATGTATACCAGGTCTTACTGATGATATGGAGGTGACGATAGCTTTTCCTCTTCTCGCAGGTGGTACGATCAATGTTACGACCACGATTACCACTGACTGTGAGTCGACAGCAGACTATGACATACTGTTGCCCAGTGGGGTAGACTGCTCAGGAGATATCAGATTAGTTCAGATCGTTCAGGATCCAGACAATAGCGACGGAGCAGGTACATGCCCTACCTCCGTTCCTATCAGTACACTCGATGTATCCATTGCGATGAATCCGATCGCCGGTACCAATGGTCCGTACGGTCCGTTTTGTCTAGATGATCCGGCAGTACAGCTCAATGGTAGCCCGTCACCAGATCCTTGGCAGACAGGTTTCTGGACAGGACCTGGCGTCACAGACGCTTCTGTCCTTGACAGTTTTGCTGTTTTCAGTCCTATCGCTGCTGGCGTAGGAATACACGCGGTTGTTTATCAATTTACAGAAGTTACAGGATGTGAGGGTACGGATACAGTCTTTGTAGAGGTCTTCGATTCTCCACTGGCCAATGCCGGTGACGATGATGAGGCTTGCAGCAACGAAACGATGCAATTACACTCCGCTATAGCCGGAGGTGTGATGCCCTATACGATATTGTGGACTGCTCAGAATGGAACCTTCGACGATCCATCTCAGAGCGATCCAATGTATACTCCTGGAGTAGCTGGTGCTGACACCATTCTACTTTCAGTCACGGATGCCAATGCTTGTGTATCTACTGACACCGTGATCATCACCGCTGTCGAGGCACCCAGCATTGACGTAGGACCAGATACAACAGTTTGCTCCAATGGAAGCATACAGCTCTTCGCGAATCCAACAGGTGGATCAGGGCCATATGTGTATAGCTGGCAAGCAACTGGTGGAACCTTCAGTGATCCAGCTTCAGAAAATCCTACATATACCAATAATGTTCCTGGATTCTATGATATTACCCTTTTCTTGATTGATCAGAGTGGATGTCAAGTAGACAGCACCATCACGATTACAGTGAATCAAGCAGCTGATGTAGATCTAGGAGGAAATCAGATCGTATGTGCCAATAATGAGCTCGCACTTGACCCAGTTGTCACAGGCGGTGCCATGCCATATAGTTATGCATGGGTTGCCAATGGAGGCTCATTTAGTGACACTTCCATCGTAGATCCAGTGTATACCAATGATATGCCAGGAGCTTATGTGCTTTCACTGACTGTTACCGAAGCCAATGGCTGTGAGACGGTAACGAGCATTGTGGTGACCGTGCTGGACTCTTTGGATATCGTTCTGCCGGAACGCATTTTGGCATGCGAGAATAGTGAAAGCATATTTGACCTTGAGGTCTCAGGAGGTACTCCTCCATATACTTATTTCTGGACCAATACTGGTGGCTCATTTGCAGATCCTACTGTACAAGATCCTCTTTACCGCAGTATCGGCCCGGGACTGTATCTTGTACATGTAGAAGTGAGAGATGCCTTTGGTTGTGGAGGTGTGACAGGTGCAGTGATAGAAGTCGGTAGCGACTTCACACTTGACTTAGGTGCAGACACATTCATGTGTGCCAATGCACCGTTTGTTCCTGTCGCATCTGTATCAGGTGGTAATCCACCTTATACATATAGTTGGTCTGCAACTGCGGGAGTATTTGATGATGTGTCAGCAGCAGCTCCAGTTTATACCAATGACGTGCCGGGTAACTATGAAATTTATGTTGAGCTTGCAGACTCATTTGGATGTGTGCAGCTAGACACCTTACCTGTCACTGTTAATGAGCCCCCATTTGTCGATGCTGGGCTCAATCGTACCATATGCAATGACGAGCCTATCGTGCTCACTCCTACGATTCTGGCACCTAATACGCCAGTGACATATCTCTGGACAGACAATGGAGCTGGTGGTGGATTTTCAGACCCGACCGTACCCAATCCTACCTACTCCAATCTGATATCAGGCATGCATGATCTGACGCTTACGGTGACAGACGCATTTGGATGTATCGGTGTGGACTCATTGACTGTCATTGTCAATCAAGATCCATTCTTCCAGAATTGCCCAGATACACTTGTCTTCGGTAATGATGAAGATCAATGCGGTGCTTTCGCCAATTGGCAAGCACCTATTGGGCTCGACCACTGTAATCTCAATGTTACAGTAGCACAGACAGAAGGACCTCGACCCGGAACACGTTTGCTGATAGATAGCTTCTATACCGTGACTTATGTGGTGACAGCGGAGACAGGAAGTAGCGCAAGCTGTTCTTTCACTGTCGTTGTAGAAGATACGGAGTGCCCAGAGTTTATTACAGCGCTTCCACAAGATGTGACACTTAGCTGCGTAGAGATTCCAGCACCCTTTGAGGTCATTCCTGCTTGGCACACCTCAGATAATTGTACAGAGTCGGATAGTATCATCGTAGATTTTAGAGAGGATACCACGGACGTACTTTGTGCCAATTCATTTACGCTCAAGCGTTACTGGACCGCCACAGATGAGGCAGGAAATAGCTGCGACTATGTACAGAAGATCACTGTCAGAGACACGATCGCGCCAGTTTTCAGTGCACCAGAAAGTGATACAGTAGCCTGTAGCGATCTAGATGATCTGGCCAATCTGTTGACGGATATCTCAGATAATTGTACAGCTGATTCACTCTTGACCACTGGCTTTGTGGATGTCTCAGACCAAGACGCTGACTCCACAGCCTGTGAGCACTACTCATACAATATTCAACGCAAGTTTTATGTCGCTGACCTATGCGGCAATGCAGATACGATCATACAAGAACTCACAGTCGTCGATGACGCGATCCCAATGGCCTCTTGCCTGGATCTCACAGTCTACCTCGATGCAGAAGGCCTGGCAATTATCACACCTGCAGATATTGACAATGCCAGTAGCGATGCTTGTGCATCTGCAGAGGTGTTGAGTTATCGATTGAGCCAAGATACATTTGGCTGCGACCAAGTCGGTACCAATGAGGTCATCCTCTATGTGACTGATCCATGCGGAAATGAAGGAGCTTGTGTATCCACAGTTACAGTGCTTGATACACTCGTACCGATCCTAGAATGTCCTAAGGACTGGGTTGTCACTCTTGACCCAGGAGAATGCGGAAAATACTTGCACTCTGAGCCAATTATCACTGATAATTGTGGTAGCACTTGGGTGAGTGAGCCTGAAGATGGTAGTTTCATCGGGATTGGTCTTAATGAGATCAATATTGTGGTGACTGATGCGGGAGGAAATACTGCCGAGTGTAGCTACACTATCGACGTCAGAGAGTATCCGACACCGATCAACTCCATGGTGTGTAACAACCGAGTCAATATCAGTCTCAACGAAGATTGTGAAGCCACTATCACTCCAGATCAAATCTTGGAGGGCGGCCCATATGGATGCTATGATGACTTCGAACTCATCATCATCAATGCGGCTGGCGATACAATTCATGACGCACCACATGCAGGTATTGATGATATAGGATCCGAGTTTACGGTGACAGTCTACAACCCGGAAAATGGTAATTCATGCTGGGGTACGGTCCTCATCGAGCAAAAGCTTGAGCCTACTGTCGTCTGTCCAGCAGATACAGTCGTGCCATGTACGCATGAGACTCATCCAGACTTTACAGGTTATCCATTCGTCACGAGCTGTGAGCCAAGCATAGACATCGTCTATCAAGATGTGATCAGTGACAATGGTGCGTGTGGAGAGCCTAGGAGAGAGATACAGCGCAGATGGACGATCACTGACGAATCTGGTAATGAAGTGATCTGTAATCAGAGCATCTTTATCGATCGATTTGATTTGACTTTGGTAGAGTTTCCTATGGACTTCACGACCATCAATGATAAAGCACTGAGCTGCTATAATGTAGCCCGTGATTCTAGTCTGATAGAACCAGCAGCTACAGGATTTCCTACGATACTTGGTGTCACACTTGATCCTGATGAGCAGACACTTTGTGACTATACACTGAGTCACTGGGATAAGATCAATGAAGGCTGTGGCAACTCATTTACCGTCCTGAGACACTGGCAGATACTTGATGTCTGTGCAGAGATCGAAGAGGGTGTAAATCCTGTGCATCATACACAGTTTATCCATGTGGCTGACTTGACACCACCTGTCGTAAGTTATCCAGAAGATCTGACCCTCAACACAGAAGTATTTAACTGTGTCTCTAGCTGGGCCATTCCTGATCCTGTGGTAGAAGACTGTTCACCATTCAACTATCGAGTGACCGCGACCAATGGGACGATCATTGATCTCAATCCTGGATTTGTTTTGACAGATCTTGGTGAAGGGGAAACAATGTTGACCTATGCCATCGAGGACTTCTGTGGCAACATTACAAGACATGAAGTGAATATCACTGTGATTGATAATATTCCACCAACACCAGTTTGTGATGAGTTCACAGTAGTGAGCTTGACGACAGATGGCGTGGCAAAGGCTTCCGCAGAGTCATTCGATGATGGAAGCCATGACAACTGTGGTCCTGTATACTTTAAGGTTATCAAGCGTAGAGACCTATGTGGAACCAACGATGGTCTTGATGCACCATTTAATGGATGTGCCAGCTGTGCTGGCCAAAACGGCGATGACGACTCACTAGCGGTCGGCGAACAAATATACTTTGATGACTATGTGGAATTCTGCTGTGAAGAGGTAGACGAACGCCTCATGGTTGTCCTTAGAGTCTTTGACAAAGATCCTGGTGAGGGCCCAGTGGCTCCTAGCCGTATGGAATTTGGTGGAGATCTCTATCAGACATTTAATGACTGTGAGGTGGAAGCCTTGATCGAGGATAGACTCCCTCCGTTCATCGCGTGTCCACCAAATCTCACGATCAGCTGCGATTACTCATATGATCTTGATAGTATATCTAGATTGGAAGATCGCACATTCGGTACCGTGGTACTCAATGATGCCGATCGTCAACAGGTCATCGTACCAGGTCATGGGAATCCAGTCTACAGTGACAACCATGTCTTTGGTATGGATGGACTGGCTGCAGACAACTGTGATATCACGCTTTCGCTCAATGTGACGACCGAGCTCAGCTGTGGTACTGGTGTGATCAATCGCACCTTCACAGCTACGGATCAGTCGGGTAATGAGACGAGCTGTACGCAGCGCATCTTCTTTGAGTCATTTGATCCATTTGGATTGGACGACATCGACTTTCCGCGTGATGTGACGATCACTGATGAGTGTGTAGATCAGATCATTGAAAATCCAGCATTGACTGGAGAACCTGATTGGGGAGCAGACGTCTGTAGTGATGTCCTCTTGAGCTCAGAAGATGAGATTTTCTATGACGATCCAGATGCCTGCGTCAAGATCTTCCGTACATGGAAGCTGATCGACTGGTGTCAATATGATGAAAATACAGGAGCAGGCGTCTTTGAAGATCTTCAGATTATCAAGATCGCCAACGAGCAGGGTCCTGAAATCACAGGATGTGAAGATGTGGAGCTCTGTGACAGTGCGGCTACAGGTTGCTTGACCTTTGTAGATCTCGTGATCAATGCGACTGATGACTGTACTGCAGATGAATCAATACTCTTCAGTTATGAGGTAGATAATTTCTTCGAAGATGATGGTGACCCAGACAACTTCGTGGCTGATATTCCATCCACTCCATTTGCAACAGCATCTGCTGGTGGAAATGATGCATCGGGTACTTATCCATTTGGTAGACACAAGATCAGATGGACAGTCAGAGATGGCTGTGGCAATGAGACCGTGTGTGAGTACATTGTCGATCTATCTGACTGTAAAAAGCCATCTCCGAAGTGCTTCAGTGGAATCGTGACTGTCTTGATGGAGAGTAGCGGTGAAGTGACAATATGGGCAAGTGATTTTGACGCAGGTAGTGATGATAACTGTGGTGGCGTGACTGCCAGTTTCAGCGAAGACGTAGATGATACCAACCTCACCTTCACTTGTGAAGACCTTGGTCAGACTTCTGTGATGGTATTCTTTACCGATGAGTCTGGTAACCAAGACTTCTGTGAGACCTTCCTCTTTATCCAGGACAACACTGGAATTTGTGGAAGCGCAGATGGCAGCATTGAAGGTGCAGTGAGGACTTCCTTAGATGATCCGTTGGAGAATGCTGAGGTCAGACTAGAAGCAGTTCAAGGATCGGACAATCGTGAGATGATGAGTCGTGAAGACGGTTCCTATGGATTTTTCAATGTGCCGTTCAACTCTGACTACATTATCAGTGGATTCAAAAATGATGATCCGACCAATGGTATCACTGGTCTGGACTTGGTAGCTATCCAAACACACCTCTTGGGGTCAAGAAGATTTACCAGTCCGTATCAGTACATTGCAGCGGATGTCAACAATAGTGAGAGCGTCTCAGCAGCTGACCTTGTGCAGTTGAGACAGCTACTTCTAGGTCTCATCCCAGAATTCCCCAACAACACGTCTTGGAGATTCTTGGATGCGGAGACAGCGTTTGATGACGAAGAGCACCCGTGGCCACTGGATGAAGAGATCTATGTGGAGGACTTCAATGCTTCTGGACTAGTTGGATTGGATCTGACAGCGGTCAAAGTAGGTGATGTGAATAACTCTGCCCGTACGACTGGCTTACAGCCTACGACAGACAGAGCATCTGGCGAATCCTTGATCCTTTACACGCATGATCTTGATATCAAGATGGGAGATCGTGTCAAAGTGGATGTCATGTGCGATCACTTCTCTGACTTCCTGGGGATGCAGTTTGCTCTCTCTTGGAATACGGACATGGTGAGGCTCATGGATTGGACCGGTCAGGAACTAGATGTAAGATCTGGTGTCCATGTCAATGATAGTCAGGAAGGTGAATGGAAGATTAGCTGGTCCGACCCATCACCTAATACGATGGACGAAGAATCCGTGCTATTTACCATGGAGTTTGTTTCAAACTATGCGGGAAATCTCTCCGATATCCTCAAGATCAATGATGCACTCTTGGCATCAGAAGCTTATGATCATGATCTTGAGATCTATGGAGTACAGTTGGACTTTATCGACGCTAGCAATGTCACAGATGATGTCTGGACGCTAGGTCAAAATAGTCCTAACCCATTTGACGGGATCACATCGATTCCATTCCACTTAGCACAGGAGGCCGATGTCTCGCTCAAGTTCAGTGATATCCATGGCCGTCTTGCCAATACGAAGCAAGCTCATCTGCCTCAAGGCGATCACCAGATGCAGGTTACGAGATCTGAGCTGGGTAGACCAGGTGTATGGCACTATGAGCTGCAAGCCGTGGATCAATCAGGTAATGTACTCTTTACGGAGGTCAGAAAGATGATTCTCCTGGAGTAGTGAGTTGAGGATCGTGTTTGGCAGTTCCTTTTGAGGGCTTTCGCCCAAATGAAATGATGACAGACAGCCCTTGATGCTGTCAGTGAAGCAGATCTCACACAGATCTGATACAGGTACGCTTTGTAGTAATCTTAGATATTTTTTAGTTTGGTTTGTAATGAAGCTCCTTTTCGCAAATGTGCGAGAAGGGGCTTTTTTTGTGATCTTTCCAAAGGCTCATTTGAATTGATCTTATCTAAGGATTTGTAAGAATTGGCTGATATGACTCAGGAAAACACGCATTTTAATAAGGATTAATCATTAGGCACACATAATGAATATATTACATATTACATAATCATATAATATGATGACTTTCAACTGATTTAATCGTTACTTTTGAGGACTGTAGAAGTCAAATACACATTGACTTCTCGGTAGATTATTTTGTTTTTTGAGAATAGAGCAAGATGAAAACATACAATCCTAACCCAATCTTTCGCCTTGCACTTACCTTTTGCTTTGCCTTTGCATTGGCGCCTGACTCCGATGCACAGACCGGATGTGGCACCCCAGAGATGCTGACCATACCCAGTGCAGGCACTGTCACCAGTTCTGATCCTCTTAATGATGCTGGATGTCGCTGCGGCGATGCCAATACTGCTGGTGTAAGATGTGCCTATGTCCAAATGGACTACAGCAATCGAACTGGAGGTGAGTGTATAGTAGCTGACCCCGAAGGCAATAGTGCGGACATTGTATTGTATGATGCTGTGAGCTGCGATATACTTGGAACTGCAGCGGATGGCACGATAGAGTTCGACTATATCACAGATCGCATATTCATTTGTTCGCCTGTCACTACGACCAATGAGGTTGACTTTAGCTTTACCACTACGGATTGTCCTCCGGAGCCTGTGCCAAGCACATCAGATTGTAATTGTACCATCTCCCAATCTGGACAAAGCTGGAATATCACAGCTGTAGAAGGAGATGAGACGGCAGTTTCTTTCTATCAATACAATACACCTAATGGATCGAGCTCAAATACAAGCTTTGAGCAAGGGAACGCTGCGAGTATGTTCCTCTATCAAGATACCAGGACGGGTATTGTGAGTCTTGTTGTGATATTGGATGATATTGCTGCAGGAGGCGATACTGATGGTGGACGTGCTACGATGGATTTCATGTGTCTACCCACGACTGCCATGGTTGATCTTGCAGATGATGCCTCAGAGGTGAGTGGTTCTGGTATGAATGTGATGGGTAGTTGGGGATGGGCTACCTGTTGCACCGATGGAGCTGTGATTGGAGGTATAGATTGTAACAGCTCCTTTAGCTTCAACGTAGATATCGAGCGAGGCATTACAGATTTTCGTTGGCTCTCGGGAAGTAATAATGTAGATCTCAATCCAGACATCATCTCCTTACCTAGCCTGACTGATTTCATCACTGTGAGTTGTATCTCAGCAGGGGATAAGGATGAAGATGGTATAGCTGACGTCAATGATGTCGATGATGATAACGATGGAATCTGGGATATCGACGAATCCAATGGTAATGACCCTGATCTCGATATGGATGGAGATGGAGTGCTTGCTTTATTTGATGATGATGATATGGATGCCTCAGTAGGCAACTTCGACGGTATGATAGAGTCCGAGTTTCCTGATACTGATGGCGACGGCTACGTGAATCACCTTGATCAGGACTCGGACAATGACGGTATCCCTGATGTGATCGAGGCATGTGGTCTCGCTGGGGGATTGCTAGATTGTGAGGTGAACAATGCTCCAGATTGCGACGGATCAGTAGATCCAGGCTGTGTGCCTCCTGATACTGATATGGATGGCACACCAGATTACCTCGATCTTGACAGTGACAATGACTGCATCAATGATGTCGATGAAGCTGGTGTGCTTGATGGAGATTGTAACGGTATCGGTGGTATCGGAAATCCGGTTGTCAATGAGTGTGGTATCCCGACTTCTGCCCTTAAGGATGGTGAGTGTCTGATTCCGGAAAATGATGATTGGATCGATCCTGACTCACCGACAATTGAACTAGACGATAAAGTATTTGACTGTCAAGTCACGCCAACTGGAGCATTCAGTCTAGATGGGATGCTATCAGACGAGGCTGAAAACCTCTCTTGTGGAGACTTTACAGGTAATGTTATCTATGGTTTTGGTGATGGGAGTGGAATCATGGGGGGATCTGTCTTCGTCTACAATAGTCCTGGTTGCTACCAAGTCATCTTTAATAAAGAAGGAACAGAATGTGTGTTAATTGATACCGGATACATCCTTGTCATGGAAGAGCCTCAACCAAGCTTTACCATACAGAATCAGCTATGCCATGACGGCACTGACTTCAATATCACACCATTCATCAACAGTCCGGCCTACGAAACACCATCCGCGGATCTAGAGCGGGAGTTCAGCGTCGTGAGTGGTCCAGCCACACTAGTCAGTGCAACTACTGGAGAAATCACAGTCACTGGTACTGGAGACATCGTATTGCAGATGGCAGAGACTCATAGCTATGCGGCATGTGGAGACGAGCTTGAGGCCACGGAGTGCATGGAGATCTATGAGGTCGAAATCGTCGTACAGTCAGGAGCTGCACTAGATGCTTGCTTTACTCCGACAGAGAATGTGATCTGTGTCGGAGATGATATAGGATTTACGGCAAATGAAGATGGCGGATTCTTCACAGGTGATGGTGTCACAGATGATGGCAATGGAATGACCGCAACCTTCGATGCTACAGGACTTGATCCGGGATTTTATGTGGTGACCTACAATATCGAGTCTTCTAACGGCTGTGTAGCAAGCTGTAGCGAAATCGTTGAAGTCCAAGCTGAAATCGGATCACCATTACTTGGAGAAGACAAGGAAGTCTGTCTCATCGAGGGAGATATCATCGACCTAGCATCATTTCTCCTGGAAGGGATTCCTGATACGGGTAGATTTTTACTAACTGGTGGGGGAGCCGTGCTTTCTCATGTGACAGGTACCGATGTTGCCATGTTTATGGGAGGGTGCGCAGAAGTGACAGTGACTTATACGATCACTGACTGCGATGGCTCGACTTCTGATGATGAGTTAACGCTCTCCATCTTTGAGAGACCCACACTATCGGCCAATATGAATACCGAGATCTGCCAAGATGATCCTGATCAAGATGTCCAGATTGTCGTGACCGGCTGCGAAGACTACACTGTCCGATGGAGATCAACACCTGCTGGTGTATCGGGTTCCTCAACAGTCGGAGCCATTGGCGATATCACTTTTGATCCTTCTGACCTCTCGGCAGGCAACTATACACTTCAGATTCAAGTCACTGGCGATGGCGACAACCCATGTGCACCAGAGCAGATCGACCTCAACTTCGATATTCACGCCTCGGGTGATCCGGCTTTCGCCAATCCTGGACCCTTTTGTGAGGACGGCACATTCAGTGCCAACAATCTTTCTCTGACCGATGCCACCGATGATGCCGGAGATGCATTGACAGGTGATCAGGTATTTTGGTATGGTACAGGAGTCATGGATAATGGAGTCACGGCCACATTCAATCCACCAGATCTCGATGGGGACGGACTCCCTGGACCAGGTGTCTTCAATGTCTGTGTCGACGTAGGAGATGAGTTTTGTGAAGAGACTTTTTGCCAAGATATCACAGTAGGTCTTTTGGCGGAAGCCGAAATCATAGCACCAAGCTTCGCATGCACTACTGGTGATCCATTCGATATACGCGTCGAGCCACCTGGAGGAGTCCTGACAGGTGATGGCCTCACAGGGACGACCTTTGATCCTGGAGACGTTGATGAAGGCCTTGTGACACTACAGTACGTCATCAGTAGTGGTGGATGCACGGATACCGCTTTTCATGTCATCAATGTGGATCAGTGCACATCCGAGTGCGAGGGTTGCTCTCAAAGTATTCTTTGTAACATCAATTACATCTCTGTTGACAATGATCTCAATCTTGATGATGAGACCAATTTCAATACCCTAGACGATACGGACGCGGATGGAGACCCCAATCTATGTGGCAGACCTGTGGGCACTACGGATATCTGCCTCTTCAATGCGTTTATCAATCGCTGTGGAGATGTCAATCTCGTAGCGCGATTCGTGGATCCAAGTCTGAGCTCCTTGGACATAGATATATATGTCTGGGGTCCCTTTGATGATCTACCCAATTGTCCGATGGATCTTAATCCTGACAACAATCTTGTCTGTGCTCCTGATGTGGGGACGCCAGCGGGTGTGGACTTTGAAATCGAATGTGCCGAGGAAGGCAAGTTTTATATTATTGGTGTGGCGGATTTTACTCCAGCACGAATGGGAGGTAACTCAGTCTTCATAGGTCAGACGAATGTTGGTGAGCCTGGCGCAGGATCTATCCTCGGATGTGATGTGCCTGATCCAACCATTACGGCCGAAGATGTCGAGGTCTGCGAGGGCGAAAATATAGATATTCAGCTCCTATCTAGCGGAATCCCGTTTGACTGTGATGGCACTCTTGAGGTCTTTGAAGACGCCATGGGAATGACATCTGTAGGAGAGAGTGGCATGTTTGATCTGCCTGCTGGTCTTTACAATTATTTTGCAGCTTGTATCCCAGGTGGTGACTGCCAGTGTGATACACTTTTCGTTCCAGTGACGATTCTGGTAGAGGATACTATCACTATCCCTAATGCTACTGACCTAGCAGAGACATGTATTGACTATGACGAGATTGTCGGCGGTTTTGAAGATTATCAACTTCAGAGCTTCTTTCTGGAAGCCGACCTGGGAGGTACGATTGTCGGAAGTGTCGAGGAGGCACTTACGTCAAATGCCAATGTGGTTCCCCTGGGAGATGATGGTGTAAGGATCAGTGGAGCAGGGTGCTTTGAGTTGATTTATCAGATTCCTGATGATCAGTGCGGAGGACCAGATATGGATACGGCATATCTTCATCGGAGCTTCAGACCGACGCCAAATTTTACGGTGCAAGATCAGTTTTGCTTCTCAGATGGAGATGGTAATATTCTTGTTACGCCATTCATCAATAGCCCCGACTACGCTTTGGTAGATCCGGCAGCACTTGATATCGAGTGGATCTTGGATGATCCTGATGGAGTGGCTGGTACGCCAAATACTGTGACAGGAGCATTCCAAATCAATGCGGCTCCTGCCAGTGGAGGATCGACCTTGACACTTCAGCTCGTTGAAACTCTGGAGTATGATGCCTGTGGCGACATCTCAGCAGGTATGTGCTCAGATACATTTACGGTAGAGATACTTGTAGAGGACGGTACTTCGCTTGACGCATGTTTTGAAGTTGGGGATCTCACAATTTGCCCTGGAGTAGAAGTGGAATTGAATCCCAACACCCAAGGTGGTGTCTTCACCGGAGAGGGTGTGACTGATAATGGCTTGGGCACTGGAGGTACTTTTTCTTCTATGACACCAGGTGTCTACGCGGTGACCTACACTATTAATAGTCCTAATGGCTGTTCCAACTCTTGTACCATCAATTTTGAAGTGCTGGACGGAGAGCCTGCGCCTTCCATAGAAGTATCGGAATCTCCTTTCTGCTACACAGATGGCAGCGGTACAATCAGATTTTACAATGCGGATGGGTCGCTTATCAATCTGAGTAGTGCCTTTGTGGATGATGACCTGACAGACCCAGAAATTACCATCATCAAAGTGCCAGAGGCTGACATTGTCGGCACCAATCACATTGGCACGGATGCGGCAGCAGATTTCGGCTTGACCGGTACTACTACACCCTTTAGATTAAATACGATCGATGAGCAAATAGATTTGATTCCAGAACGTCTCATCGGAGATAGCTATGCTTACGCCGGAGTGTATGAGGTCTGTCTATTTATACCAGAATCAGAGGCCACCGGCTGCGTCGACTTGGAAACTTGTACACAATTTACAGTGTGGCCGTCTATGGAAGCCTGTTTCGAACTTGAGGGAATCGTCTGTGAGTCTACTTCGGATTTTCGTTTAGACGTCTCTGTCGAGAATCCAAGCTTTGACGACCTTGCACCAGATCTACTTGGGCGGACGCGCAACGAGATGAGTGTTTGGAGCATTATAGCTCCTGATGGCACCTTGGTCAGAGAGGACTCGACAGGCCTGAATGGCATTAGCGATGGAGATGTTATTGTTGAATATCAAGACTTGCTCGATACCTATGGCCCAGGCCTGTACACAATTAATCACGAGATGGGTGTCGACATCTGCAAGACATTCTGTAGTCGCACATTTGAGATTATCGAGGAGCAAACTATATCTCTCGCTGATCACCATCGATCATGTCAGTTGACCACATCAGGCAGTCTGGTGCTAGATGGGTTGATAGATCCAAGTGCTAGCTCGCTCAATGCGCTTGATGGGACTTGGACCATAGAATCAGGTCCTAGCACCGCGACGATATCTGGTGGGTTGCTGGAGTACACCGAGGCTGGATGTTACGAGCTTGAGTACACACCGCCTAGTTTATCTGCTACTGCAGATGACTGTGAGGCTGACGCCCAAATGGTCTATTTCTTAGTCAGTGAACAACCACGACCAGATTTTGATATTCAGGATCAAGTTTGTTTCAGTGATGGCGACGTATTCGATCATCTATATACACCTGTGGTAGGTAGTCCAGAATACGATGGCGCTGTCACTAGGGTATGGGAGATAGTTTCAGGTCCTGCCTCGATCAATAATGCCGCGACTGGACAAATCGAGATCACGGGTACTGGGACTGTTGTTCTGCGTCTTATAGAATCCATCAGCTATACGGCCTGTGGCACCATAACAGCAGGTATGTGCTCTGACTCCATAGATCTCACGATCAACGTCGAGGACGGTACGACCCAAGATGCAAGTTTTGTTTGTGCGCCCACAGAATTCTGCCCAGGTGATGTAGTGACACTCACGCCGATGACCGATGGAGGTGTTTTTACCGGAGTTGGTGTGGTTGATAACGGCCTAGGCACAGGGGCGACTTTTGTGGCACCGAGTTGCGGAGAGTTTGCGATTAGCTATACCCTCAATACGACCAATGGATGTAGCAATAGTTTTACACTCATCAAGGATGTAGAGACGGCGGATCCCATGCTTACAGTTCCTGCAGACACCATGGTTCAGTGCGATGGTGCTGGAAATATCACAGTCTTAGATGCTTGGTTAGCAGAAGTGGATGCTACAGATGACTGTGGAGTAGAGTCAATCGACACTATAGAGATAGCGGCAGACGTCGATTGTGGCTTCTCCATCCAGTGGATTTACAAATTCATAGCCACAGATAGCTGTGGTAATACCACCGAGGCATATCGCACCTTCACGATCATCGATACCATTGCACCAGCTTTCATGCCAATTGCTGATTTGACCATAGACTGTGAAGAACTTGCTACAATTGATACATGGTTGAGCGAAGTCACAGCTACGGACGGCTGCGGTGCTGCAGTTGTACACAATGATTTTTCAGGATTTATTGGCTCGGCATGTACTGATGGTATAAGAGAGCACAGAGTCATTTTCCAGGCAAAAGACGCCTGCGGAAATATCACAAAGGATACAGCATTCATCGTACTAGAAGATACTGAAGCACCAGAAATTTCAGGTGCTGGTGATATCACCATCAATTGCACCAGCCTAGGTTCGGCAGATCCAAGTTTTATCATAGATTCCCTTGTTGCAGCTGTCATCGCAAGTGACAATTGTGATGGCGACCCAGTCCTCACTCATACTTATAGCACAGGCCAATTGGATCTCTGCGCAGATGCATTATATGACATCGAAATCACTTTCGAGGCCAGTGATGAATGTGGCAATACCAGCTCAGCCGTTTCTACAATCACGGTTGAGCCAGATACTCAAGTCCCAAGCATAGTAGCACCAGCGAATCTGACATTGCCATGCACAGATCTAGACACGACTCAGACAAGTATAAGTAGTTGGTTAGCAAGTGTCACAGCCACGGACTCCTGTGATCCAGATGTACAAGTAACGAACGACTACGCTCTGTTCAACATCAATCTGTGCGCACCAAGCACGACGGAGATCACATGGACAGCAGTGGATGACTGCGGCAATGACACGACAGTGACAGCGATGTTGATCATCGAAGGAGATGAGATGCCACCAAGCTTCACAAATGTCCCTGCAGCCCTAGAGATCGATTGCAACAGCGGAGATATTACACTGGGTAACTGGTTAGCCAGTGCGACAGCTACAGATGATTGCGATCAAGACGTGACGATCACCAACAACTATACACCGACCTCAATCGACATCTGCGACGGAGGCGGCATGACAACAGTGGTTTGGACAGCGACTGACAAGTGTGGCAACAGCACGACGGCGATGAGCACGATCACGGTGACACCGGATGAGACAGTGCCAAGCATTGTCGCACCAGCGAATCTGACACTACCATGCACAGATCTAGACACGACTCAGACAAGTATAAGTAGTTGGTTAGCAAGTGTCACAGCCACAGACGCCTGTGATCCAGATGTACAAGTAACAAACGACTACGCTCTGTTTAACATCAATCTGTGCGCACCAAGCACGACGGAGATCACATGGACAGCAGTAGACGACTGCGGCAATGACACGACTGTGACAGCAATGTTGATCATCGAAGGCGATGAGATGCCACCGACATTCACGAATGTCCCTGCAGCCCTAGAGATCGACTGCAATAGCGGAGACATCACGCTGGGTAACTGGTTAGCCAGTGCGGCAGCGACAGATGACTGCGATCAAGACGTGACGATCACGAATGACTACATGCCAACGAGCATCGACATCTGCGACGGAGGCGGCATGACCACAGTGGTTTGGACAGCGACTGATAAGTGCGGCAACAGCACGACGGCGATGAGCACAATCACGGTGACACCGGATGAGACAGTTCCAAGCATTGTAGCACCAGCGAATCTGACACTACCATGCACAGATCTAGACACGACTCAGACAAGTATAAGCAGCTGGCTAGCAAGTGTCACAGCCACAGACGCCTGTGATCCAGATGTACAAGTAACAAACGACTACGCTCTGTTCAACATCAATCTGTGCGCACCAAGCACGACGGAGATCAGTTGGACAGCAGTAGATGACTGCGGCAATGACACAACCGTGACAGCAATGCTGATCATCGAAGGCGATGAGATGCCACCGAGCTTCACGAATGTGCCTGCAGCCCTAGAGATTGACTGCAACAGCGGAGACATCACGCTGGGCAACTGGTTAGCCAGTGCGGCAGCAACAGATGACTGCGATCAAGACGTGACGATCACGAATGACTACATGCCAACGAGCATCGACATCTGCGACGGAGGCGGCATGACCACAGTGGTTTGGACAGCGACTGATAAGTGCGGCAACAGCACGACGGCGATGAGCACAATCACGGTGACACCGGATGAGACAGTTCCAAGCATTGTAGCACCAGCGAATCTGACACTACCATGCACAGATCTAGACACGACTCAGACAAGTATAAGCAGCTGGCTAGCAAGTGTCACAGCCACAGACGCCTGTGATCCAGATGTACAAGTAACAAATGACTACGCCCTGTTCAACATCAATCTGTGCGCACCAAGCACGACGGAGATCAGTTGGACAGCAGTAGATGACTGCGGCAATGACACAACCGTGACAGCAATGCTGATCATCGAAGGCGATGAGATGCCACCTAGCTTCACAAATGTTCCTGCAGCCCTAGAGATCGACTGCAATAGCGGAGACATCACGCTGGGTAACTGGTTAGCCAGTGCGACAGCGACAGATGACTGCGATCAAGACGTGACGATCACCAACAACTATACACCGACCTCAATCGACATCTGCGACGGTGGAGGCATGACCACAGTAGTGTGGACAGCGACGGATAAGTGTGGCAACAGCACGACGGCGATGAGCACAATCACGGTGACACCGGATGAGACGGTACCAAGCATTGTAGCACCAGCGAATCTGACATTGCCATGCACAGATCTAGACACGACTCAGACAAGTATAAGTAGTTGGCTAGCAAGCGTCACAGCAACGGATGCTTGTGATCCAGATGTACAAGTAACAAACGACTACGCTCTGTTCAACATCAATCTGTGCGCAGCAAGCACGACAGAGATCAGTTGGACAGCAGTCGACGACTGCGGCAATGACACAACCGTGACAGCAATGCTGATCATCGAAGGAGATGAGATGCCACCCAGCTTCACGAATGTCCCAGCAGCACTAGAGATTGACTGCAACAGCGGAGATATCACTCTAGGCAACTGGTTAGCCAGTGCGACAGCGACAGATGATTGCGACCAAGACATCACGATTACGAATGACTACATGCCAACAAGCATCGACGTATGTGACGGAGGCGGCATGACAACAGTAGTCTGGACAGCGACTGACAAGTGCGGCAACAGCACGACGGCGATGAGCACAATCACGGTGACACCAGATGAGACAGTACCGAGCATTGTAGCACCAGCGAATCTGACACTACCATGCACAGATCTAGACACGACTCAGACAAGTATAAGCAGCTGGCTAGCAAGTGTCACAGCCACGGACTCCTGTGATCCAGATGTACAAGTAACGAACGACTACGCTCTGTTCAACATCAATCTGTGCGCACCAAGCACGACGGAGATCACATGGACAGCAGTGGATGACTGCGGCAATGACACGACAGTGACAGCGATGTTGATCATCGAAGGAGATGAGATGCCACCAAGCTTCACAAATGTCCCTGCAGCCCTAGAGATCGATTGCAACAGCGGAGATATTACACTGGGTAACTGGTTAGCCAGTGCGACAGCTACAGATGATTGCGATCAAGACGTGACGATCACCAACAACTATACACCGACCTCAATCGACATCTGCGACGGAGGCGGCATGACAACAGTGGTTTGGACAGCGACTGACAAGTGTGGCAACAGCACGACGGCGATGAGCACGATCACGGTGACACCGGATGAGACAGTGCCAAGCATTGTCGCACCAGCGAATCTGACACTACCATGCACAGATCTAGACACGACTCAGACAAGTATAAGTAGTTGGTTAGCAAGTGTCACAGCCACAGACGCCTGTGATCCAGATGTACAAGTAACAAACGACTACGCTCTGTTTAACATCAATCTGTGCGCACCAAGCACGACGGAGATCACCTGGACAGCAGTGGACGACTGCGGCAATGACACGACAGTGACAGCGATGCTGATCATCGAAGGTGATGAGATGCCACCGAGCTTCACAAATGTTCCTGCAGCCCTAGAGATTGACTGCAACAGCGGAGACATCACGCTGGGTAACTGGTTAGCCAGTGCGACAGCAACAGATGATTGCGATCAAGACGTGACGATCACGAATGATTATACACCGACCTCTA
>JAHDGU010000025.1 GCA_020627535.1 Saprospiraceae bacterium | reverse complement strand
GACCGTAGACCGTAGACCGTAGACCGTAGACCGTAGACCGTAGACCGTAGACCGTGGATCGTAGACCGTAGACCCTAGACCGTGGATCGTGGATCGTAGTCCGGTTTTACATATAGTGAATTCTGCTTGCCACTCGTAAGTCTTAGGGCCAGGAGCTCTGCTAGTTATGTCGTTGTCCAAGTCTATACGTAGTTTCCAGTCCATACTCAGCGCTCATCTGTATCGGTGATCACATCCCATCTCTCCCTGACCACCACGGTATCTCCTGACATCAGATCTATGGCGCGGTTTTCTTGACCATAAAGCTCAATGACATTCCCACTTTTGAACTTGTACTCCAGTTGGTCCCAAGGCAGATCTACCGTCACAGAGCCGGTAAATATGCTGTCTTGATTGGTATCAGTGAGGGGAAGTGCTTCTTTCCATGAGAGTGGGATCTCGCCGATCACTCCAGGTGCATCGAGCTGTGTGCCCTTCATGTCTAGTTCGAAGATGATGGTGGTCTCGTATGTCTCTTGGACGCAACTCGTCATCAGCAGTGTGCAAACAAGAGCGAGAAATTGAAGATTTTTCATGTTGTTTTTCTTTTGAAGAAGGTTTGGATCAATTGATCAAGGCTAAATCGTCCGCCGCCTTGGATCATGAAGAAAATGCCCAGCCATAGGAATCCTAGTGCTGGTAGCATTGCCCAGGTCCCTTGCCCCCATTTTTGGCAAAAGACGGCTACAAGCATGGTGCAACTGATGAGAAAAGCACTCACCCTGGTTTGCAATCCCAGCGCAAGGGTCAGTCCACCAACAGCCTCGCTAAAGGCACCCATCCATGCCCAGAAGACTGGTGCCGCCGCGAAGATCCCGCCATACTCAGCGACATCTTGTGGAAACCAATAGATCACTTCGAAGAGATCGAGCTTGCGGTCCGCTGCTGTCCAGGGCATGCCAAATTTGGATGCACCAAAGTCGATTGCCAAGAGGAGTCCTGCCGCGATTCTTGGCAGGGTGAGGACTAGGTCAGTAATCCAGGATCTTATAGGTGCTGGGTCTGATATTTTTTTGATAAGTCTTTTCATCTTAAGGAGTGATTTATTGGTGAAGCAGTACAGTCTTGCCTTCGTCTTCTGCTGTGATGGTCAGCACCAACTCTTTCCCACCGAGACGATTTTTTCGATAGACTTTGGTACCAATTGTCCAGTTTTTCTGTCTTGTTTGTTGAGGTCTCATGGGAAACCCATAGCCAAAGTTTGATCCATCTGGCTTGGGTCCGCGGACCACATATTGACCAAGTTCCAAGCTGTTGTTTTTTAGTTTGAACTCTATGTATCGGGTGTCCACGGGTTGCACGTCGTCTGCACTTTTTGTGACAGAGACATCACCACCAGCATCAGACTTTCTCTTGAGTTTATTGATTTGTGGGGCTTTCGCCCAAATGACCTTGCCAGATTGTGCGATTTTACCAGTCAGAGATTGTACCTCACCGATATGTATTTCACCCCAGCTCCAGATATTGGCGTGCACTGATTCGATGTCAGCATTTTGAGCGAGAATCTTGCCGGTCTCTGCATTGGCATTGAGTGTGGTAATGCTGCCTTTGAGCTCGATACCACCCACCAGTGCTGTAGCCACGAAGTCTTCTCTATCTAGGCCAATGACTTTGGTCGTATTGTGTGTGCCTTGTTCGACATGCGATAGATTTGGCGCACCGATGACGATCTTGATCTCTTGGCTGGGTTCGATCCACTTTTTCTGAGAGAGACTGAGTCGACTATCGACAATCTCTGCATCGATGTACTCCATGATATTCTCTTCTGCCGTGATGGTGACTCCTTTTTGAGTGGCGTCGATCAGGACATCTGCGTAGAGATTGATGTCAACTCGAGTGATGTCAGAGTACTTAAGTTTTTTGATGGCGAGTTGGCCTTCGCCTCTGATTTGTGCAGATAGTGCGATTGTCGTGATACTAATTATCAGTGTGATGATCGTGCGTTTCATAGTGGGTCTTGTGTTTGTATCCCGGTGGGAAGTGATTGAATCAAAGTGACAAGACAAAGCTGAGCCTGAGGACCACCTAGATGCGACCCGATTCATGTCGGGACGTCTCAGATCATGATTTGGGACGTCCTAGCTCTTATGAGACTTGCGATATTCGCTCGGTGAGACCCCTGAAATCTGCTTGAAGACTCGGTTAAAAGTGGACTTGCTATTGAAGCCATTATCAAGGGCGATGGCAACCAGAGAGAGGTGCTCATATTGGGGATCTATGAGCTTCTGCTGGATGGCTTCTACTCTGTACTGGTTGATGAGTTCATTGAAGTTTTTGCCAAAAGCACCATTGATAGCGGCTGAAGTGTCGTGAATACTCATCCTCATACCAGCAGCCAAACTGGAGAGATTGAGCTCGGGATCAAGATAGCACTGTGAGCTACTGAGATACTCTGAGATTTTCTGATGTTCGGCTTGCCATGACTGATCGATCTTGGGCCTGTCTACCAGAGGGTCATTGGGCAGGTCAAATCGGATCTTGTTGAGAGCACTGACATCGGTGAGCAGCGCCTTGGTACCGAGTAAGACGATGGCGATTGCAGTGAATAGATTGACCCACCAAAAGTTCTTGTAGTTCAAATCCTTGACAAAGCTGTCGACGACATCAAAGACGTGAGATACAGCAAATAGAGCAATGTAAACGACCAAAAAGAAGCTCAGCCAATTGAGCTCTACACTGTAAGTATTGGAGAAAAACTGTCGGACCTTTTGGCGGTAAGCCCAAAACATCCTGACCGTCAAGGCAAGATACACTAGATAGTAGCTATGTGACAAGGCGATGTATAGAGGGCTGACGATAGGCTCGTCAAATTCTCTCTTCCACTCTCCACTGTAGCCTGTATCCCAGTCATCTTGCTGCATATCATGGAGGAGCAAAGTGAGTTTATACAAAAAGTAAATGGCAAAAGGAAGAAAATGCCACCAATCTCTCTTGACCAATCGAAATGGCTTTTGGACGGAAGTCCGCACAAAGAGATAGATCAGTGGCGCTGTCAGCAAGGTCGTCGACAGGAGGTAGTAGTTGATCTTGGTATTTTGGAAGCTGTCATACCAGCCCATGAAGCCTACTGTATAGGTCGTGCGGGCGTAGGCGAGGACGATCAAGATCAAGGCCATGCATAGGTCAGAGTCCTGGCCATCTCGACGATAGCGCCATAGCAGCAGCCCAGCCAAGATCAGACCCTGTATGACCAAGATGAGGAGTGGCGTACTGTATATGTTGAAATCCGGAAACAAGCTGATGTCCTTTGTCCTGTAATACTACAGATGTCTTGCAAAACCCAATTCATGCATTAGGAATTTTTTGGTGTCTTAAATTGCGAGATACAGCATTGGTTTGCCATTTATGGTAGTGTCGAAAGTGGTGCGATATCTGTAAATTTTCATAGATCCGATTCACTCCTGACGGATGGTGATTTTTTCGTTTCAAGCTTTTTCTTGGAAATGTCCTCAAACAGAGAGATCATTGCAGCAAGATGAAGACTGGTAGAAGTTCCCTAGTAGGAAGGAATCGTACCGCTGTTGGAGCTGTGGCATTGGGTGCTGTGCTAGCTGGGTTTTCTGGGTGGTTTATCAAGTCTATGGAGATCAATGCGATCTCTATGACATGGATACGAATGGCCGTACCTGCAGTGGTCATGTATGCCATCATACGTCAGAGAGCTGAACCCATTTGGGCTGGTCGGATCAGACTCATGTTGGGTAATTCCCTCCTGTGTCTGCTGCGGATGGTCCTGTTTTTCTTGGCTTTTGAGTATACGACGGTGGCCAATGTGATTGTAGTATTTTACACCTTCCCCATATTCACTGCTCTGCTTGCGATGATCTTCCTCAAGGAGCGAGTGACACGGCACCAGGCCGTCATGCTCATTGTCGCATTTCTAGGGATTTTGCTTTGCCTGGCATCCGAAGAGATGAACCTGGCCAACCGTGACTTGATCGGCATGTTGATCGCTCTGTGTAGCAGCCTGGTATATGCTTCTACAGTCGTACTCTTCAAAAGTGAATCACGACGGTACTCTGCAGCTGGGATGGTTTTCTATCAGAACCTCGCCGGAGCTCTTCTCCTGTGGCCGTTTTTTGAGTGGAAATCTGCCTCGATGACAGATTACGGACTCGGAATCAGCTATGCCATTCTGATTGGCGTGCTTGTCTTTAGTCTGTTCTTTTTTGGCCTGAAAAGGCTCAAGGCCGCTGTGGCATCTGCTTTGATGTACATCGAGGTGGTGAGTGCAGCACTAGTGGGATATCTACTGCTCGGGGAGCCGATCAGTCTCCTCGTGATGGGTGGAGCTGTGCTCATCCTATCGGCGAGCTATGGCTTGACGGCGATGGCTCGGCCTACTACATAGTATCAGCTCCTTGGCAGGTCTGCCTCAGTGTCAGAGCCCTCATACTGGATCCGCTCATCGCGTATAGATACTACTTCACCAAGCTCGTAGATATTCTTGTAGCCATAGCCGTACAGATTGATGAATGTGGGGATATTGAGAGCGAGTGGTGGGCTCTTGAGAGCAAATGTCCTGGGATCATCGACGAAGTTATTATTGCAATAGATCAGTATCCTCGTATGCACATCTGGGATCAGCTGAGCGAGTTTATCAGCTGTGAAATCGCTGAAGTTGAGATGTATAGCACCTTTGATATGGCGACGGTCATACATCTCTTTGGATCTGGTGTCAAGGATGATGGTATTGTCGTCGGAAGCCAGTAGCTTAAATGCCTCTATGCTGACAAGGCGTTTTTGACGGAAGTCCCCGGCCTGTTTTGTGAGTTTTTCAAAAGAGGCGTAATCGACCAGTGGGTTGCTGATTGAGTCGATGAGCATCATAGTTTTGTTCGTGCTCAGGTTTTTAGGACTTTCGTCCAAAAGTCCTTGTACACTCAGGCCAAATGTGGCGGTACAGATGCAGGCAAATAATAGATCTTTCATGATGGGATCCTTGGATTTTGTCCTAACATAACTCAAGATCTTACGATAGCTATACGTCCTTAGGAATTCACTAAGAAAGAATTAACAGCCAGTCGCATGCTCTGCCAATCGTGCCTTTTTGGCGGAAGCCAGATCCGATCAAGCCATATTGACAGACTGAGGGCCCTATAATCTCAAGGGTATGGTATTTGATCTTTGGACTCATCTATGCAAGATCATATCCTTGACCATTTGAGACATCTCGCAGCAGGCGAGGAGCCAGAGTCTATGTCATTCATTCCCGTGGATGAAGATGATATGAACTCCCTCAACGGCGAGTTTCCTGAGCATCTGCCACTGCTGGTCCTTAAGAATACGGTTCTCTTTCCAGGTATCGTGATTCCTATCACCATCGGCAGAGACAAGTCACTCAAGGCGGTCAAAGCGGCCCACTCATCGAATAAAATTATCGCCGTCATCACACAGAAGGATCCTGAGATCGAAGAGCCACAGATGCCTGATCTCTACCAGATCGGTACGGTCGCTCAGATTCTCAAGCTCCTCAAGATGCCAGATGGATCGATGACCGCAGTGATTCAAGGCAAACGCCGATTTGCGCTAGAGAGCATCATATCAGATGAGCCATACACCTCGGCGCATGTGAGGGGCCTCAGTTATATCCATGACGGCGAAGATCTTGAGCAGGAGGCGAAGCTTAAGAGCATCCAAGAAAAAGCTGAGCAGATCATCAAACTCTCACCAGGGATACCTGATGAGGCCAATGTCGTGCTCAAGAATATCAATAGTGACAGCTTTTTGCTGGATTTCATAGCTTCCAATCTCGCTGTAGATCTAGAGGTCAAGCAAGCCCTGCTCAATGAACATGAAGTCAAGATCAAGTCAGATCGCATCCTTGCTGAACTGAGCAAGGAGCTTGAAATGCTCAAGATTAAGGATCAGATAGAAAACAAAGTACGCGGCGATCTTGAAAAGCAACAGCGCAACTACTTCCTCAATCAACAACTCAAGACCATCCAAGAGGAGCTCGGAGACAATCCTCAGTCTGAGGCCCTCAATGAGCTCGAGCAAAGAGCCAAAAGCAAGAAATGGTCTGATGACGTCGCCAATTCCTTCAAGAAAGAGCTCTCGCGTGTACGCAGGATGAATCCACAGGTCGCCGAGTACAGTGTCATGCTCAATTATCTCGAGATGATGCTCGACCTTCCCTGGGGTGAGTATACAGAAGACAACTATGATCTAGCCAATGCAAGATCTGTACTCGACGCCGATCACTTTGGTCTGGACAAGGTCAAGGATCGCATCATCGAGCACCTGGCAGTCCTTAAGCTCAAAGACGATATGAAGGCGCCGATCCTCTGTCTGGTCGGACCGCCAGGTGTCGGTAAGACGAGTCTCGGAAAGTCGATCGCAGAAGCGCTCAATCGCCAGTTTGTCAGGATGTCCCTTGGTGGACTGAGTGACGAAAGCGAGATCAGAGGTCATCGCAAGACCTATATCGGAGCGATGCCAGGAAGGATCATCAAGTCAATCAAAAAAGCCGGCTCTTCCAATCCAGTTTTTATCCTTGATGAGATCGATAAACTCGGGAAAAACTTCCGTGGAGATCCCAGTAGTGCTCTTCTAGAAGTGTTAGATCCCGAGCAGAATGATAAGTTTCATGACAACTACCTCGAGCAGGATTATGATCTCAGCAAAGTGCTCTTTATCGCTACGGCCAATGGACTCAATACCATACAGCCGGCTCTACTAGATCGTATGGAGATCATCGAGGTCAGTGGATACTCGCTCGAGGAGAAAGTGGAGATTGCTCAGAAGCATCTCATCCCCAAGCAGCGCAAGGAGCATGGGCTCAAAGCCAAAGACGTCAAGCTCGGTAAGAAGACCCTCGAGAAGATCATCGGTGAGTACACGAGAGAATCCGGTGTGAGATCTCTGGATCGCAAGCTGGCTGGAGTCATGCGCAGCACTGCCAAGAAGGTGGCCATGGAGGAGAGCTATGATGTCAGCATCAAGCCCGATCAGCTCTCGGATATCCTGGGGCCCAGATCATACAGCATGAGAAGCTATGAGGTGTCCAAGGTGCCAGGAGTAGCTGTGGGACTCGCTTGGACTCGCGTCGGAGGCGATATCCTCTATATCGAGACCTCGCTGAGCAAGGGCAAGGGCAAGCTTACCTTGACAGGGAATCTCGGTGATGTCATGAAGGAATCCGCCACGACGGCCATGAGCTTCATACGCTCCCAAGCTATAGCGCTGGGCATTGAGCTAGAGAGATTTGAAAAAACTGATGTGCACATCCACGTGCCAGCAGGTGCGATCCCCAAAGATGGGCCCAGCGCAGGTATCACGATGATGTCGAGTATCCTCAGCGCCTTCCTAGGCAAGCCGCTCAAGTCGCATGTCGCGATGACCGGTGAGATCACGCTGAGAGGTCAAGTGCTACCTGTAGGTGGGATCAAAGAGAAGATCTTAGCAGCACGCAGGGCAGGCATGAAGAACATCATCCTCTGTGAAGAAAACCGACGACATGTAGAGGAGATCGAAGAAAATTACCTCAAAGGACTCAAATTTATCTTCGTAGAGCGTATGACAGAAGTGCTGCAAGAAGTACTAGGACTCAAGGTCAAATAGTGCAGCAGCGTGATCACTTTTAGTTAAAACAGCGTTAAGCTTGTAGCTGGGTGATTCTAGCCATGTCGCTTGTCCGTTAGAGCCTTACATTTGAAGTCTATGAATGCAGTTGCAACAAAGATATTTTCCCTTGCCGTCGCTCTTCTTGTCAGCCTGAGTGTCTTGCCAGCGCAAGAGACGAGCGGTGACTTCGTGCAGTTTTCTGGTCGGGTCGTCAAGGAGGACAATGGCCAGCCAGTAGCATTTCCCTATGTCAATGTCTATGTCAAGAACTCTAGCAGAGGTGTGAGCAGTGACTTGAGTGGGTTTTTCTCGCTGGTCGCGAAAAAGGGAGAGACCGTCGTCTTTTCATTCGTCGGATATCAGACAGCTGAGTACACGGTGCCTACAGATATCGAGGGCAACTGGTATACCCTCATACAGACCATGACGGAGGATACAGTCTATCTCCCGCAGACAGTGATCTATCCTTGGCCGAGCAGAGACTTCTTTGAGATTGAGTTTCTTGCCATGCAGCCAGATCAGGAGCTCCAAAATGCCGCAGAGCGCAATCTCTCGCCAGAGGTTCTTGCAGCCATAGAGCAGCGCACTCTCGCAGACGGCGATGAAGCGACAGACCTTCTCCTCCGCAGACAAGCCAAGAGCTATTACTACGAAGGACAGCTTCGCCCACAACAGATCTTTGATGCGATGGCATGGAAGGAGTTTATCCAAGCCTGGAAGCGCGGAGATTTCAAGAAGAAGAAGGACTAAGGGAGTTTTTAGTTGATGGTTTTAAATTCGGAGCTCGAGGATCGAGGGCCGTCTCTACAGTTTGCTTCTCGTGCGCGTCTCGCGCCGAGTTCCTCAAAGCAGAACTCAGCTCTGGAGGAAATCTACTTAGCAAAGCTGGCGCGGGACGCGCGCAGCAAGCACCATCATGTAAGCCCTCCATTTCAAGGGAGGGTTTGGGTGGGTTCCACGAACCGTGAACCGAAGACCGTCAACCGATACCGTTTCTTTGGTTTGCTTCTTGTGCGCGTCCTCTCGTCGAGTCATTATCGACGTACTGGTAGTTTTGTTTGGCTTGATATCTCAATACTACTAGCCTCTAAGTCCAATAAGATTCCAAATAATTTTTGATTTTTCTAGAAATTTTGGAATTTTTTCTCTATCCTTGAGTCCTCCACCTTGCTGAACAAAATGATAAGTTCTCCAGACATACGACCATACCCAGTCAAGCCCGCACGACAGCCCGCTTATGTGTCTGCGTATATCAGATCGTTCGTAAGCAGACTTCTTATATATTCTTTCTTTTTATGCTCTAGTATGGCGGTGTGTGAAGCCCAGAGTATAGAGCCTATGCCTCTGGATAGTATGGAGTGGGTGTATTTTGTACAGGAGTATCCTCCAGATGGATGGATCGACACCTATCGTGCGTATACAGATGGCGACTCGGTGGTCTCAGGAATACGCTATACGAAATTATATCATCAGTGCATCAATTTTGAGTGTGAGGACAGGAACTATGACACATACTTTTTGAGCTTGATCAGGTATGACGTGCAATCCAGAGCGTATCATATGATTCCTCAAGATAGTGTTTCTGAAAAGCTAATATTCAGTATTTCTGACTCTGTCAGGGATCAGATGATCGTCGAGTACATTCCCTTCACTAATGATAGTATTTTCACTATTTCAAGAAAATCAAATTTTCGCTTCGAGATTTGCCCGGATTCGGTCGCACACAAAGAGGCTATCTGTTATGAGTCGTTCCACGCATTTGTCTCTGGAATAGGACCGATTTATCAACCGCTTTCAGAGCTGTCCTTGCACAATAGCTTCGCTCGATTTGCAAGCTGCATACGGCACAACGGAGAGTTGATTTATTGCGACCAGAGATTTGTTGGTAATAGTCGATACAATATGGAATGTGATATTCCTTTATCTGTACAAGATCTAAGTGGTGGCCAAGATGAGTTTGAAGTATTTATTGAACATGGAGTGATTCAAATTGTGGCAAGAGATCAAGAAGTTCGTACCGTGAAGATCTATGGGCTCATGGGGCAAATCGTACATGAATCTCAGTGGAATGGTAGCACTTCAATTGGACCATTGGTTCATGGAAATTACTTGATTCAGATTTTTAATAGTCGGTCATCGATACCACTATATTCTTACATACAATTTATACACTAAAGGTTATGAAATCCCTACTACTACTGTTTTTATCTACACTTCTTTTCTCTAATGCTGTATTTGGTCAAGAGGAGTTCATCACTAAAGATGATTCAACATGCAATCAAATATCTGCAAAGATGATGAGTTACATCAACGGATTTGAAAATAAGAGCCCTTCTGAAGAGGAGGAAGAGGCAATTAAGGAGGCGCGGCGTTGGATGCACCATTGGAAGGGAATCACAGATGTGGATGGTACAATAGGTGGGCATCTAAGAGAATGAAAGAATTTATTCAGTCGGATTTTGTTCCATGCGAATTTGATGGAGATGATAACAGGATTTGGCATAATCTGGGTCCATTCGATTCTAATAATGATTTCAATGATGACAATGGATGTTTTGACGATTTTGCAAGGAAGCAGAATCAAGGAAGAATCAATGGAATCTCAGTACACCCAGACAGTCCAAACGTAATATTGATTGGTGGCGCGATGGGTGGTATTTGGAAGACTCGAGACGCTGGAAATACTTGGTATAATGTCACCGCTAGCAATGGATTAACAATTATTGGGGCATCAAAGATCGAAAGACATCCTGATGATCCTCAAGTTGTATATGCTTCGACTGACATATGGAATGGCGCATGGAAAAGGTCACAAGCCTATGGAATCGGATTACTGGTTTCGATAGATGGGGGAGAAACATGGAATAGCCTGAAGAGCTAGTAGGGTATCGAAGTGTAGATAGCCAGGTAGATGCTGAAGAACGATTCATAGTATTTCCGAATCCGAGCTCAGGTCTATTCGTGATTCAAGACCTTTCCAAAAGCCTTGAAGCTAAGAATTATTGTATCTACAATATACAATCACAGATGGTCGCCAAAGGCCAGTTTCAAGGAGATCGATTGAACATTGATCTGGAATATCTGTCAAAAGGTGTATATTTCCTTGAACTGTTTGTGGATAGTGACGACAGGAAAGAAGTCATAAAAGTGATTATTGAATAGGAGAAAGTAGTTTGATCAAACGACTCTGGATATTATTATTGTCTCACTTTGCTCTGAATGGGTTCTCACAAGAGCTTGGCTCTAGAGTATTCAATATTGAATACAATGAACAAGGATATGAACTTTTCCATAATGAATTGGAGCAATATTTAACAATAAGTGTAGGCGGAATATGTAGTGAATTGCAGCCCTGCCAAAGTTTACTCTCCATATATCTAAATAGCCCGGATAGTTTCATTAATCAGCAATTTCTTAGTTGGAGGTCTACAACGGCCGAGGGAGAAGACGTCATTGGGAATAAAGGCTGGTTTTTGACCAGAGATGCATTCGATAGAGATAGCACCGTTTCTTTATTCCGCATGGAAAAAATAGAACAGCAATGGGTCTT
>JAHDGU010000001.1 GCA_020627535.1 Saprospiraceae bacterium | reverse complement strand
ACAACATGGAAACACTTAGTTTTAAACGCACCTAATTAAGGGTAGCTTACAGATCAGCAAAATGATGATCCACTTAAAAAGACTCCTATGCTGATGAAATGCAATTTCTTTAAAGAAATTCACCTCAAAAGCCCAAGTATGGGTAATAAGTTCCAAGGAAGAGCAATTAGTTTTCACAAAGATTTTGAACACGATCTGGGAAGTTTCATACACCCCATTCTCCCATATACTTCCTGTATATCTTCATGAGGTTATAAGCATCTGTAAGTGCCTCATGTGCCTCTCCCTCAAATCCGTCAAATTCCTTTTCTGCCGCCTTCATCAGATTTATGCTATGGCGGTAGCCTTTTTTTTGGCGGTAAGCCTTTTTAAGATCTAAATAACTTGAATCGATCCACTCAGAACTTATACGGTGTAGTCTGCAATCATCCATCAAAATCAATCTGTCGTACTTACCCCAAGCTATGTACACATCGACATCTTCTGACCAAGAGAGAAAGTCAGTAATTGCCTCTGGAAATTCTCTCGCTCTATCAATATCATCTTGTTTTATCCTTGTCAGATTCTTACAATACACGCTGAGGCTAGGAGCCAAAATTGGTTTGACATAGCACTGAAAATCATCAAGCACCTCACCCAGCGGGTTCAACTTATAAGCACCTATCTCGATCGTCTCTCGTTGGGCAGCTAAAGCTGTCCCATCCCAGCAGGTTGTTTCTAAGTCAAAGACGATGTGATTCACAGAATTACTTCTTCAATAGATTTTTTAATTCTCGAATCTCAGCATGAAGCTCATCTATCTTCACTTCGAGCTCTTCATTATTGTCGGCCGTCATCTCGTCTACGAAGATGGCATTGGCCAAGGACATCCCAAAGACACCACCAAGCAAGACTACCAGCACGAAATAAATACGAGCCAGGACTGCCATTCCAGCCGAATCGCTGTTCTCTTCGATCAACGCAGGTATCTCGTACCATCCTTCGACTGTAAACATTTGAAAGACAGTATATGCTGCATTGAGTGGATTGTCAAAGTGCTCTGGGGCATAAGGCCCAAACAAGTGACAACTAAATATGGCCAGTATCACGTTGAAAATGAAGAGGACCAGAATCACAAGAGTACTGGCTTTAAGTGCTCTGACTACCCCACTCATCATTTTGCTCATGTGTGGTATAAAGTCAAGCGCCCTGAAGATCCTGAGTAATCTGAAAAGCCTCAGCACAATGATATTCGTAAAGATCTCCGGAACGTGGAAAGCAAATCCAAGCTCTTCTAACCAGACCAAAAAAGCCGGTAGACTGACGATCACCAAGAAAAAATCAAATCGATTCCATCCATCTTTGATGTATGACTTGAAGCCAAGCTCTCTGATCTTGACGATAGCCTCTATCAAGAAGAATACAAGGAATAGATTGTCGAGCAACAGTAGCCAATCTGTATGCTCTAGACTCGGAAAGCTCAGCAGGAATATCACAATCGCGGAGAGCACGATTGCAATCATCATATTCTTCTCCGTTAGGAAAAATCTATTGAGTGCCTTCATGAGACTTTATCGCTTGCAGATGGAAGAAAAATACGGTGATTGAATTGATAGCTCGAGAGTCGATTGCTATAATAGTACAGTAGTTTGTGATCTTCTGTATAGATCGTACTCGATTCCTTGTCATGGACTAGCACCTTCGTATTGTGAAAAGCACCGAGTAGATCAATAGCTTTCTTGAGCATCTTTTTGAATTTCTTCTTGATCTCAGGCTCTATCAAAAGCTCGCCTTGCTCCTCTTGTATCACAAGGTACTTGACAAATCGCTGGACGGCCTGCTTAAATTCCTTGTAATCAATGCGATCATCAATGGACTTGAGATTGAGAAAGTCAATGGTAGACTTATCAGCGTGCTGAGCACGAAGCATATGAAATGCCACGTAGGATATCAGATGACTACTCAAGACGATATTGTACTTATGATAGGAGTCTATGATGTGTCGACCGAGTCTGCGCGTGTAGACCTTTTCTCTTTGAGGATTGGCCTCCACGATGCCATCACTCATGAAGTACTCGTCAAGTTTGATTTCACGATTCCACTTATCCACGCTGATCCCATTATCTGCGACTTTGTTACCAAGGACATCTGTGACAGAACCAAAAGACATGGTGATCTCAGAATTTTGACGGAAGTAGTTCCAAGCAAATTTCAGAATCTGACGCAATGTCAATGTTTGAATCTTACTGGCCAAAAACTTTTCCTCCTCTGACCGGCTGAGACTCTGATGGATGAGACTACGAGCCTCAAGCACTACATTGTAGCCGATGACGACTGGCACTACGAAGATCTTTTGCTTACTACCCTTCTGTATGAGTCTGCGCTGTGTCTCGATGAGCGTCTGCAACAGACCCAACTTCAGTTTGGATTCCATCTCACCAGACCGTGAGCGCGTGCCTCCTGGGAAAAACAGTGAGTTGGTTCCTCGGAGCATGCTCGTCCTACTGAAGCTGAGCAAAGTTTCGAGATATAGAGGATTTCTCTTCCTACGATCAATGCGATAAGTCCCCAGGCGATTCATGAAGTAGGCGACTACTTCTGAGTTAAACAGATTGAGTCCCGCTCCGTAGCTGAAACTAGGGAGACCAGCGATCTCATCCAGACTGTAGGCAATCAACAGCGAATCAAGATTGCTAAAGTGCGTAGGCACAAGTACGACGATCCCTTCATTGAATAGCCCAGAGATCCGATCTAGATCGCCATACATCTGGATCTTGTCATGAAGCTCCTTATCCTTGATCTCTCTCGATTTGAAGATATTAGAGGTATTCATCAGGAGGCGAAAAAATCTCACCAAGAATTTTCGCGCAAAGCGCACGGTACTCTCTTTGAAACCACCGACAATCTCCTCAGTGTAGCGATCCACGATCGTATGCAGTATGGCTTCTAGACCTGCCTGCTTCTCCTTCTCGGTGACACCTTCAACCTTGAGTTTGAGCAGATCAGCTTTCATCTTTTTCCAGAATCTCGGTTCTGATCTCAGATCGACTCTCCAAGGGGTCTCCTGGAGTCTTTTGGGCTCTAGATAGATCGTACGTGCGATGACCTCTTCCAGATCATGGCCATGCTTGATCTTGATCGCATCTAGACTTTCTGTTCTGACTGCATCTACTAAAGCGTCTCGATCCTCGTAGAGCTTGGCAATAGGCCACTGGCTGATATCCTCTATGAGATAATCTCGCTTTTTGATAGGTGTGATGACACTCATAGACTATAGAGACTCGGTAAATTCTTGATTGTGGTGGTCTATGAAGCCTAGAATCTCAGATTTACCCAGCTGACTCACAGCACTCGTCTCAAACTGCCGTGGTAGCGATTCCCAGTGCTCGAGCAGCGCATTGCGTATCCTGTCTTTGTGTTCTTCTCGCTGTGGCTCTTTGACCTTATCGAGCTTGGTGTATACGATGTTAAACGGAAGGGACCTCTCCCCTATCCAATTGATAAACTCTTGATCAACTTTCTGCAGATCATGCCTTCCATCTAGGAGCACAAATATGGTCACCAGTGACGGGCTGAGCATAAGATATCTCTCGATCATCTTCTGCCAAGCGGCTCTCATTTTTTTGCTTCGCTTGGCATAGCCATAGCCAGGAAGGTCTACAAGGTACCAATTGTTGTCCACCAGAAAGTAATTGATGCTCTGCGTCTTCCCAGGCGCTTTAGATACATGAGCGAGCTTGGTTCTGCCTGTGAGCATGTTGATCAGGCTTGATTTCCCTACATTGCTTCTTCCGATAAATGCATAGCAAGGACGATTGTCCCGAGGACAGTCATCGAGCCTTGAATATGAGCCAAAATAATCGACGCGATCTATCTTCTCCATGCAACCATCGTGTTAATGCTACCGTCTACTAGCTTAAGGTAATGCTAAATCAATAGAAAATGCCGCAAATCAGCGAATAGCTTGATAGCAGCTGAGATAACTTTGCGTTATACACCTCAAAAGTAACCAATGAAGACACGATCATTTTTGTTCTGCGCCCTCTTATTGACTACCACAATAGCCACTGCACAGCTCAAGCTTGGATTCAAAGGAGGCATATCGACTTTCAGCGTATCAGACGAGTCGATTTCCATCTTGAATCAAGACGGTCGCGAGGAATTCGCTTTGCTTCTACAAGAAGCAGACTATGGCTACCACTTTGGTCTATGGACTCAGATCAAGCTTGGCAATTTTATCATCAGACCAGAGCTGCTATTCAACAGCAATAGTGTTGACTTCGGCATCTTTGACGAAGACGATCCAGATATCGTAGGCCAGGTCTTCTCAGAGAAATACCAGTATCTAGACATACCGATCATGGTAGGCATCACAGCTGGACCTCTTCGTTTCAATGCTGGGCCTGTAGGTCATGTATTTCTCAATAGCGTCTCGGATCTCATTCGATTTGACGATTATGACGAGAACTTTCGAGCCCTTACCGTCGGGTGGCAAGGCGGGCTAGGACTTGATGTGTGGAAGCTGACCTTTGATCTTCGCTATGAGGGCAATCTCAATCAGTTTGGTGATCATATTCGCTTCTTTGGTCGAGACTATAGCTTCAGTGATCGTCCTAGTCGAATCATAGCATCGCTCGGCTTCGAGTTTTGATCACATTGTCCGCTCCACCCTATTTCTGAAATAATCGGCTCACTGTCACAACCATTGCTTTGCTGCAGGAATTATAGCTACTTTGCAGCACATGGACATTAGAGCAGACTACTTGGATTTTGATCATGCCGGCGTATTTTCTGAGCGTGATGTGGCTTTCGCCAAAATGGATTCTCGCATTTTGAAACACATCCCTTACAGACCGGATATGTCCTCCCTGATAGAGGCTGCCGCCAAAAGGAAAAATCACTCGGTAGACAGATCTCGACTCTGTGAAGTACTCGCTGACCAGTATGCTGATATCGATCACAATGCTTCGCAGTTGGAGGCCATCTCGCAATTGAGAAATGAAGATAGCTTCACCATAGTGACGGCGCATCAACCATCACTCGCTTTGGGCCCTCTTTATTTCGTCTATAAGACCATGAGTGCCATCAAGCTTGCCCGTATGGTCTCAGCAGAGGCAGATGTTCATGTCGTTCCCGTCTTCGTCATCGGAGGTGAGGACCACGACTTTGAGGAGATTGCCTCTGTGCATCTCTTCAATCAGACCATCACCTGGGACAATCAGGGCCAATCAGGCGCAGTCGGTCGTATGCAGCTTCACGGGCTCAAGGAAGTTTACGATCAACTGACCGATTTGCTCGGTGATAGGGAGAGTGCTATTGCGCTCAAGGAAATTTTACAAGAGTGGCTCGATACCCAAGATTATGGAAGAGCAGTTCAGCGGATCCTTCATCGACTATTCGGACATCTCGGCCTCATTGTACTCCGCATGGATGACGCCAGGCTTAAGAAGCTGTTTGTCCCTGCCATCAAGAAAGAGCTGCTGGAGCAAGTGAGCCAAGAGCTAGTTTTATCCACACAGGCTGCACTGGCGACAGATGGCTTCGGAGCGCAGGCGTATCCACGAGAGATCAATTTCTTCTATCACCATGCAGGTGGCAGAGATCGTATTATCAGGGAGGATGATCATTATCATGTGCTGAACAGCGATATATCTTGGACACGGGATGAGATGATTGCACACATTGAAGAGCATGCTGAGCACTTCTCTCCCAATGTCGTCATGAGGCCCATCTATCAAGAGGTCGTCCTACCCAATATTGCATACGTTGGAGGTGGTGGAGAACTAGCCTACTGGACAGAGCGACAGTCCCAGTTTGAGGCATTTGATGCCTTTTTTCCTGTATTGATCCGACGAGACTCTTTTCTTTTGCTAGATGATAAATCCCAGTCTCAGATGCAAGAGTACGATCTGTCAATAGGAGCACTTACACAAGACCTGAGCAACCTGGTATCTCAATTTGTTAATGATCAAAAGCCCGAAGATTACAATCTTGATTATGCACCACAGGTAGTGAGCGATCTATACGACAAAATTATCGCACAGGTGAAACCTCTCGATGAGCCTCTGTCCAGGTCTATCGAGGCGGAGAAAGTCAAAGCCTTGAAGTCAATAGATGGCATTGACAAGAGATTTACACGGTCTTATAAACAGAAGCAAGATGTCGTCATCAATCGTATCAAGAAACTCCGAGGCAAGGTGCTTCCTCATGACAAGCTTCAAGAAAGGTACGAGAGCTTTATCCCCTCATATCTCAAGTATGGATCTCGCTTCTTTGATATTTTGCTCGAACATGCTGATCCACTCGACATGCGTCTCAAGGTCTTAAATCTCTAGATCTTAGGAATACTTCTCTAAAAGCCAAATAGGCCTATCATCTTAGATACACGTTCCTTAAGATCTGACCGATTGACAATGAAGTCAAGGAAGCCGTGTTCCAATAAAAACTCACTGGTCTGAAATCCCTCAGGGAGATCACGCTTGATCGTCTCTTTGATGACTCTAGGTCCCGCAAATCCAATGAGAGCACCCGGCTCAGAAAAGTTGATATCACCAAGCATGGCGTAGGATGCACTCACTCCACCTGTAGTCGGGTCTGTAAGGAATGAAAAGTACGGCACCTTATGCTCAGCCATCCTTGAGAGCAATGCAGAGGTCTTGGCCATCTGCATGAGGCTGAAAGCGCTTTCCATCATGCGAGCACCACCAGATTTCGATATGATCATCAGAGGTATCCTCTCTTTGATGCAGTATTTGATAGATCTTGCAATCTTCTCTCCCACTACACTTCCCATAGATCCACCGATGAATACAAAATCCATCGCAGCCACTACGAGAGACTTTCCATTGACTTGACCTTGCGCTACGGCCATGGCATCTTTGAGCGAGGTCTTGGCCTTGGCCGCCTCCAATCTCTCTGTGTATGGCTTGAGGTCGACGAAGTCCATGATGTCAGTGCTCTCAATATCACTGAAAAGTTCCTGATGACCCTCGTCAAATAAGATCTCAAAGTACTGTGCGCTGCTGAGCCTCGTGTGGTAGTCACAAGAAACACATTTGTGTAGATTCGCGGCCAGCTCCTTGGTCGTCTGGAGATGATCGCAGCTTTTACACTTGTACCAGAGACCATCAGGTGTCTCCTTTTTGTACTTGGTGGCAGTCTGTATACCGTCTTTTAGTCTTTTGAACCAACCCATAGATTGTGTTTGCTTCAGGATCGGAATGTATGGGATTCCAAAATTAGCATTTAAATCAAGGCGAGCAATTTTCTTGGACGTTTTTGCGGATAGATCCTTGCTCAGTGGATCAGGCTTACGCCCAAAAGGCGGCAAAGATAGGTGTCCGTACCTCCGCAGCCTCATCTATAACTTTACATAGATGAATCTACTGATTGTAGGATATGGAAAGATGGGCAAGACCATCGAGCGCATGGCGTCTGAGCATGGATTTATCTCCATGTCAACCGTTTCAGATCTTGATGAGCTTAGTGAGATCGTCAAAGGAGAAATCAACTACCACTGTGCTGTAGAATTCAGTAAGCCAGATGCTGCGGTTCAAAATTTGAAAATTTTGGCGAAAGCCGGAATCCCTACAGTATGTGGTACGACTGGTTGGCTTGATGCTTGGAATGAGGTAACGGAGTATTACACAGCCTGCGGTACCCCTTTTTTCTATGCTTCCAATTTTTCCGTTGGGATGAACATCATGTTTCAGCTCAATCGTCAGCTAGCTCGTCTTACAGAACGGCTTCATGGATTTGAGCTGAGTGTGAGCGAAACACACCATATCCAAAAATTGGATGCTCCTAGTGGCACGGCGAAGACCTTGCTGGATGATATGGTGCAAATGAGGAGTGACTACGACTCGTGGAGTCTTACTCCATGCTCAGAACGAGAGATCGCCGTCATAGCGCACAGAGAGGGTGAGGTCAAAGGCCTTCATGAAGTCACGGCTGAGTCAAGTCTAGAGAAGATTTCATTGAGGCATGAGGCACTTGATCGCAGAGTATTTGCCCAGGGCGCATTGCTGGCAGCCATATATATAGCAGATAAAAAAGGAATCCACGACATGGAGGATATGCTTCAGATAGGATGATTGCTCGTGAGTCTATAGCAGAAGTCATGGATGTAGCGACCGTCCAAGATGTGATCAGTGACTATGTACGTCTCAAGCGTGCTGGACGCAATCTCAAAGGGCTATGTCCATTTCACAACGAGAAGACTCCATCTTTTGTCGTATCTCCTGAGAAGAATATCTACAAGTGCTTTGGCTGCGGGAAAGCGGGTGATCCAGTGAGATTTCTGATGGACCTCGAGAGTATGAGCTTCCCTGAATCCGTCAGGCACTTAGCGAAGAAATACGGCATAGCACTCAAAGAGGATGAGCGTGAAGAGGATTCTGGCTTTGAAGAGAAAGAGAGCCTTTATATCATCAATGAGATGGCCAGTAAGTATTACCAGACTCAACTATTAGAGACTGATCATGGCCAGGCCATAGGCTTGAGTTATTTCAAGGAACGTGGATTTCTTGAGAGTACGATCAAGAAGTTTCAGTTGGGCTTTTCTACGCAGGATAAAGAAGGTCTCAAAAACCATGCGCTTGGAGAAGGCTACACCTCTGATAAGCTGGACGAAGCTGGCCTCCTCAATCAGTATGGTGGAGATTTTTTCAGATCCCGTGTGATCTTCCCTATCCAGAATGCCTCTGGTAAGACTGTAGGGTTTGCCGGAAGGATCATGGATCAAACCGCCAAGGCTCCTAAATACGTCAATACACGAGAAACAGAGATCTACAATAAGCGGATGGTGCTCTACGGCATGTTTCAAGCCAAGCAGCAAATCAGGCAAGAGGATCTCTGCATTATCGTCGAAGGCTACACTGATGTCATGAGTCTCCATCAGAATGATGTACGCAATGCCGTCGCGGCCAGCGGAACTTCATTGACGGAAGAACAGTGTCGGCTGATCAAGCGCTTCACCAAAAATGTGTTGCTCCTCTTTGATGGAGACAACGCCGGTAAGAAAGCCGCAATGCGTGGCCTCGATATTGTCCTTGCCCAAGGTCTTCATCCACAAGTGATCTTACTGCCTCCTGACGAGGATCCAGACTCGCTGATCAAGAAACTGGGCAGCACGGCATTCAGAGAGCATCTGGCCAGTGAAGCCAAAGATTTTATCCTATTTAAGAGTGATGAGCTGCTCGCAGAGACTGCGGACAAACCCATTCAGCGTGTAAGGGCCTATCAAGATATCGCAAGCTCCATCGCGAAGATCCGAGACCCGATGACACGCTCGATCTATATCCAAGAGTGTGCCACACGATTTGCGATCGAAGAGAAGCTCATCGTAGACGAGGTCAATAAGTTCATCCGATCAGAACTCAAGCAGCAGCGCAAGAGTGAGATGCGAGAACAATATCGCAAGGAAGAATCTCAAGTCAAAATCTATGATCCTTCTCTGCCCAAATCGGCTCCGGTTCGCGATGATCGCTATCAAGAACAGTCTCTGCTCAAGGTCGTGCTGGAATATGGACATAAAGAGACAGAGGACGGAGAACTTCTGATCGATTATGTCCTAGATAATATCGCCGATGAGCTACCAAGATTTGATCACGGCCTATCTCAAAGACTATTGCTCGAAATGATAGAAGCGCGCAATGAGGACAAAGAGGTCACAGCCGAATCGTACTTCTCTCACCCGGATGAGGAGATAAGATTATTCGTCATCGGGCTGATGACGAGTCCGTATAGCTATAGTCAGAACTGGGAGGATCTGCTGGACAATCAAATGCTCAATCAACGTGCACCGGAGGAAAATTATGAGAATGAATCCAATCAGACCCTACTCCGTATCAAGATGAAAAAACTCGGACAACTCATGGACGAGTGCATCGAAAGACTGAAGTCCCCACTAGATCCTGAGGCCGAGGCGATAGAGATCGAAAAACTCCGACGATATCGTGAAACACGAAATCACATCGCCCTTGACCTAGGTCAGAACGTAATCGTCTAGCGTCTAGGCATTGCGACCTACACAGTTGAGATCTTCAAAGGCTTGCTTGAGACGTGTCACGAATGACTGCTCAGCAACTCTGAGCCACTTGCGAGGATCATAGTATTTCTTATTGGGTTGGTCATCGCCGTCTGGATTTCCGATCTGAGCTTGTAGATAGTCTTTGTTCGTCTCATGATACCCCTTGACACCAGTCCAAAATGCCCATTGCATGTCCGTATCAATATTCATCTTGATGGCACCATACTCGATAGCCTCTCGGATCTCTTCCCTTGTCGAACCGCTACCTCCATGAAAGACGAAATTCACAGGATTGTCACCTGTCTTGAACTTCTCTTTGATATGGTCTTGAGAATTTTTGAGGATGATCGGTGTCAACTCAACATTGCCAGGTTTGTACACTCCATGTACATTTCCAAATGCTGCTGCAATGGTAAATCTTGGGCTAATTTTCATGAGTCTTTCATACGACTCTGCCACCTCTTCAGGCTGTGTGTAGAGCTTACTATTGTCGATGTCAGTATTGTCAACACCATCTTCTTCGCCACCAGTGACACCGAGTTCCATCTCAAGTGTCATACCGATTTTGCTCATTCGCTGAAACATCTTTTCGCAGAGCTCTAGATTTTCTTCTAGACTCTCTTCGCTGAAGTCAAGCATGTGACTCGAGTAGAGAGGATAGCCTCTCTCTTTGTGAAACTTCTCACCAAAGTCCACCAAGCCTTCCACCCAAGGTAAAATCTTCTTGGCGCAGTGATCTGTATGCAAGACTACAGTCACTCCATAAGCTTCTGCCATAGCGTGTACATGGAGAGCACCAGATATGCCACCGAGAATCGCGGCCTTCTGCCCATCATTGCTCAATGATTTTCCAGCGTAGAAAGATGCCCCCCCATTGGAAAACTGCACGATTACAGGACTATTGAGTTCTTTGGCTGTTTCCAGTACGGCATTGACTGAATTGGTCCCGACGACATTGACTGCTGGGATCGCGAAGTCATTTTCATTGGCATAGTTGAATAGTTCTGTGACCTCATCACCGTGGAGGACTCCTGCTCTAAACTTTGACATATCTATTGTTTGATTTTGGGGATTTGTTATATGATTCCTTTTTCTGTGAGATAGCGCTCAGCATCAAGTGCAGCCATACATCCAGTACCAGCAGCTGTGACAGCCTGTCGATAGGTGAAATCTTGTGCATCGCCTGAGGCAAAGACACCTTCTACTTTGGTATGTGTGCTATCGGCTTTGGTCAAGATGTATCCTGCAGGATTGAGATCAAGCCAGCCTTTGAAGATATCAGTATTGGGCTTATGACCTATCGCTACAAAAAATGCATTGACTGAGATCTCCCGTCTTTCTCCGGTGCGCGTGTCTTCCACCAAGGCTCCGGTAACTTCATCTTGGCCAAGAATCTCAACGGTACTCGTATTCCAGTGGATAGTGATGTTGTCTGTATTCTTGACACGCTCTTGCATGATCTTTGAAGCCCGCATTTCATCACGCCGTACTAGCATGTGTACTTCCGTACAAATCTTACTGAGATAAGAAGCTTCTTCACAAGCCGTATCTCCACCACCTACGATGGCTACTGGAGTCCCTTTAAAGAAGAATCCATCACATACTGCACAGGCTGATACACCTTTATTCATCAGTTTTTGCTCTGATTCTATACCAAGCCATTTGGCGGAAGCCCCTGTACTAATGATCACAGAGTCAGCCTCAAGGACAGTACCACCCTCAGTCGTCAACTGGTGTACAGGCCCAGTGAAGTCGACTGAGGCAATCATCTCATACCTGACGTCAGTACCAAATCTCTCCGCCTGCTTCTTGAAGTCTTCCATCATCTGTGGTCCCATGATACCGTCAGGATAACCCGGATAATTTTCAACATCCGTAGTGATCATGAGCTGTCCTCCTGGGTCACTTCCGGTATAAAGTATAGGTGCTAGATTGGCTCTAGCGGCATAGATCGCTGCTGTATATCCTGCAGGTCCTGAGCCTATGATGACGCATTTGTGTCTTTCCATGTGTGCGATTAAGTGAGTGCAAAATTACTGGTATTCCATCAGCTGGGTAGCTGACACCGAAGCTCAAAGTGCTAAAGACTGCGAAATGTTCAACTCCTCGATCACATGCGTCATTTAGCGTACGTTTGTATAGCAAATTCATGAATGATATGTCTAGGTACGGCTTACTTCTAATCGGGATTCTGATGTGTAGTGCATGTGGAAGTGATGTCGAGTCGTATAGTGATTCTGAATCTCGGTCATCTGATAAGGTGGCTCATGCCTCGGATGACAGCTCGCTAGAGTCCGAAAGTGTTCCAGCTACAAACAATCAAGTTAGTGAATCAAGCAAAAAGGATGACTCCAAAGAGATGCAAATCGTGGAGGTCGAGGACATATCAGAAATTATCAAGAACCCGGTGAGCGCCAAGCCTAAACCCAAGGAGCAAACGAAGGTGCCCAAAATGAGTTTTCAACAAGAGAGCTTTGATTTTGGGTGGGTCATGGAAGGTGATACAGTCCACCATGATTTCATCTTCACCAATACTGGTAAGTCGGTGCTCATCATCAGTGAGGCGCGTTCGACCTGTGGTTGTACGATACCGGAATGGCCAAAGTATCCAATAGAGCCTGGACAAACTGACACCATCAAAGCGAGATTTGAGACCAAAGGAAAGATCGGTCGACAAACCAAACCTATCACCGTGATCGCAAACACAATTCCTAAGAATAATGTGGTCAAGCTCGTCGGTGTGGTGGATACCCCTAGAAATTAACATCAACTAATCATCTCAAGCAGTACAAGCCAATCATTATGGGAGAAGGAACACTCAATCTCTTATTTCTTGGAGGAATCATCATAGTCTTCTATTTTTTCTTTATCAGACCACAAGCCAAAAAGCAAAAGGAGCAGGGCAACTTTCTGGGTTTGCTCAAAAAAGGTGACCGTGTAGTGACGAGTTCTGGCATTATCGGCACGATTACCAAGCTCGACGAAAAAACTGTAACTCTGAAGATATCAGATAAAGCAGTCATGGATGTCATGATCAGTGCGATATCCAAGGAGATGACTGATCAGATTAATGCATCTGAATAAGTTGAGTCTAGCATAGTCCAAAACTGATCTCACGCCTTAGTCAGTGTCACTCTAGACGGTCACTTGATCTTATTACCGCTCCTCGGTGCTTCTTGAGTCGGTAGATGTAGTTTATCACCTTGAGCTCGGACACTGCTTGTAACGAGATTGTCTCGTATGATCTAACGACTATCATCTCGTCTTTGTAGACCTTCAGACATTCTTCGTTTGACTTGGAGCTATTGGCTTCTTTCTTGATTTCCTTTGTTGTGGTCTGCTGAAAAGGTTTGATATCATAAAGTCCATCTGGTCTTCGGCTCACGTGATGACCCAAAATCAGTAGCTCGATCCAAGTACTCAGAGGATTGTAAAATTCGAGGCTCTTTTGATCCATACCATTCACAGATATGCCGGATTCTCTGAATCCTATGGCCCAACTCTCTGGATCGTCGCAATGAGAAGCAATTTCAGCTGCGAAGCCAAAGACTCTCATGATATCGATGAGATCAATCATGTCTTACTAGTTGGTGCTCACTCCATTCTAACAAAAGAGGCCCGTGCGTGAGCACAGGCCTCTTAAATATATCATGCTTGAGCGTTTTGTGATATTATCTCAATACACTCACATTACCTTGTGCTTGGTAGGTCAATCCCCCAAAACAAGTAGCCTCCAGATACCAGCCATATACATCTGGTCTAGCTAGCTCTCCTTCAAATGTGCCATCCCAATGAACATTAATATCTCTGCTTTCAAAGACCTGCTCACCCCATCGATTGTAGATGATGAAATAAAACTCATCCACAAATACTGAGCGAACAATGAGTTCATCATTTCTACCATCACCATCTGGAGTGAAGGCATTAGGAACAAATATGTCACTCTCGTTGCACATCGCAGGGATGACTGTAATGGTGATCATGGTCGTCGAGCTACATCCATTCTCATCTGTAGTCGTCAACGTATACACGGTCGTTTCCATTGGGTCGACATCGACTGTCTCACCAGTACCAATGACATTACCATTTTCATCTGTCCACTCATAGTCAGTGATATTATCAGATCCACAAAGACTATTGAGCGTCGTGCCACCATTTCCTATAAAGACAGTATCCATGTCAGCTTCGATATCACAGCTCGGATCAGAAATCTCGATCGTGACCTCTCTGATGACTTCACAGCCACTCACAGGATCCGTGATGGTAACCGTGTATGTCTTAGTGGTTGGGGATGAAATGATTGGCATGTCGGTATTCTCAGTACCATCTTCGATACACTCATCTGGTCCCCACATGTAGGTAAAGTCTTGATCATCGTCTATATCTTCAATGACTATCATACCTTCCTCGTCTGGACAGAAAGCATCATCTGGACCTTGGTCATTTGGATCATCAAAGACTGTGATTCTTGTCTCCATAGGTCCGACGACATTCACACATACTTCCACTTCCTCGGTACAGCCTAGACTATCCGTAGCTACGGCGGTATAACAAGTTGTATCCGCAGGAGTCACATTAACACTATTGCCTGTTCCGATAGAGTTTCCATCTTCATCAAACCACTCTATGGTCACTCCTTCTGTGATATTGGTCGTCACTTCTAGTATCTCTTCTTCTGGCTCACAGTTATTGATAGGCTGCTCAGTAGTCAGTTCTAGATCGATTCGTTCAGGCACTATGATATTGACGGTGTCCAGTAACTCGCAGAAAGGATTGTTGGGATCAGTGATCACTACGGTCACGAGGCAAGTACTGTCAGGACTGATTTCCTGTGTAGGAGCAGTCGGATCATCAAACTTTTCTGCCGGAGACCACATATAGTCAAGATCAGGATCACCACCTTCATTGAGGATGATATTGTCTGCGCTACAGTTCACGACTTCACTGGTGCCATTGGGTGATATGTCATCTACTACTAGTACATCTACAGTGAGTGTATCTGATCCTACGCAGAGTCCTTTTGAAGAAACGATGACTGTGTAAGTCCCAGATTCTTCATACTCGTGAGACGGGTTTTGCTCCATAGACATATTTCCATCACCGAAGTCCCACATGACGTCGACCTCGCTTGGATTGTCGACTGTAAAATCAACGTCACCATCGCCACAGACCAGGTAATCAAAATCTCCTGCTATGCTAGGTGTAGTGTCAATTTCAATGAAGAACTCTGTTTCACCAGAACAGTCAAACTCATTGACAACAGAGACAGAGAAATCAGTACATTCAGGATTGTCCGTATCGATGATTACTGATGTCGTACCTTGACCTTCAAGGATACACTCTTCTGGAGACCATACGATTGTCAGATCTTCACCGCTGAGGTCACCTTCTAGTACCAGAGTCAGAGTCTCACCTCTGCATACAATAGCTCTATCATCTTCTGAATCACCAGAGCCACCGCCAACAGTACCTGAATTATCTAAATCTATATTGATGTCAGGATCTACATCTGGATTTTCTACTGTGATCGTATCAATGACATCAATACACTCAAAGACGCCATCAACAATTCTCACATAGAAGTCTTCAATCTCGTCTACAGTTACACTGATTGTCTCAGTGTTCCCAATGATATTGCTGAAGTCAGCTTCATCTGACCATTCTACGTCTGCTCCTTCACTATTGGTACTGGTCAATACAGCATTGCCCTCACAGTCTATGCTTTCTATGACAGCTTCGATACTTCCTTCCTCTATCACGACGAATACATCTACAGATCCAGTGACCTCGCAGAGACCGTCTGTAACCGTTACACTGTAAGTTGTATTCTCTTGCGGAGTGGCAAGCGGATTGTGTGAATTAGGATCATCTAGGCCGTCTTCTGGAGACCACGTGTAATCCCAATCTGGGTTACCATTAAGCAAGAGTTGTGTCGGCTCATCCAAACATGCACGAAGCGTATCACCCTCATTTTCAATATTAAACTCAAGATTGAGGCGATTGTATTGAATCTCTTTTGTGATTGATTGTCTACAACCGATAGAATCATAGACAAAAAGCGTTACGGTTGCTAGTGCAGATTCTTCGAGCACAAAAGTGAATGGATCTCCTTCTCCAGATATTGTGCTATCTGCTGTTTCAACCAACCATTCATAACTCTCTATATCACCAGTGCTCTCATCATTCAGTGTGATCACAATCTCTTCTTCACAAGACTCGACTTCACTGGAAAAATCTGGTACGGCATCAAAGTCATTGACGAATATCACTTGCACTGCTTCAGCTCTACAACTGTCATCAGCAAATGCCTGAAGAAGAACGGTGTAAGCACCAGGCCCAGGAAATGTAATGGTTCCAGGCTCTTCAAGATTGGAGGTAATTGTTCCTTCTGGAAAGTCAAATATCCAGTTGTAAAAGTTAGCTCCCTCTGAAGTATTGTCAAATGTCACATCAAATCCATCACAGTTATAGGTCTCTACCTCAAAGCTTGCAGTGGGAATATCGCCACATGCTCTGATGTCAATCTCCATATCTCTATAGACAGTATTGATCAATTCACCATTACGAAATTCTTCCACTTTGACACCAATCAAGAAGACCCCAGTAATCTCAGGAGTTGCTGTCAAGATACCAGTATTGGGGTCTATGGTCAATGGACTGGAGCCACCAAGCATATTTGTTTCGCTGTAAGTCGGTGACAACCACTCTACTTCTCGATCCAGCGGATTACCAAATGGAGGCGTCGGGATCGGATCATCTGCTGTACCAGACTGAAACGGCGTGTACAATGAGTATACCAGGTCATCACCATCCTCGTCAGTTGCACTATGGTCAAATACCCATGGCTCATTGATACAGACATACAGAGGAGTGTGCTGGGAAAACTGTGCTGATTTATTGCCACCATCCATGGACTCAGGCTCGATACAAGTCTTGTAGATCACACCGGTATTCAATGGATCCACAATGTTGTTCAGCAAGATATTACGACAGCATCTCTGATAAGCGAAGATGTAACCTTCATCTTGGATAGGGATCCAGATTGTATCGGTGTATATTGCTTCTTCGACACAAAGTTCTCCTTGCGCAAGCAGACACTCACTAGCGAGCTCATCCTCGATCACAGTGGCTCCCTGAAAGTCCAGAAGGAACTGTCCACCGAAACCGTAGTTAAAAAGCCAGTTCCCTTCTTTATCGAAAATTCCGATGATCGCGGGATCGTCAAAATCAGCTTCTTCAGCGGCATTTTCACAGTCTCTGCGGATCCGGAGAGTAAGCTCATACGCATCACCGCCGAGTGCTCTATACGAGAGATCTCCACCCACGATGTGAGTGGCACTGAGGGTATCAGGATACAAGCATCCGAGAGTGACGAGTACAGCAAAGAAGGCTTTACTAATTCCTCTCGTGATGTAATTCTTATTGAGATTTGGATATGACATACCAAAAATAATTTGCAATGTTTTAATTGTCTTGATTGATGCGTACTTCAGAGATCTCTGTACGTCTTTCACGAGAAGCCTCTACACTGTAGATGGAGTTTCTCTCATCTTGAAGATCAGAGATGATACCTTCTGGTGCCTCGCTTTCGCCAAATGACTTAAGCTTCACTTCTAATTGCTTACTATCGAAAAAGTCCTGGTAGATACCGCCAGAGAATTCTCTAAGCTCGTTTCTTACAGATCTGATCCTTCTAGTACCCAGTCTGTAGTTATATGCAGAGGTATACCTCGGACTCGTAAAACCAGAGAGATAGACATCAATGTCTTTTCCTTTATTGAGCTCTACACGAAGCAGCTTCAAGAATAGATTCAAATCATCATTTCCTACTCTGACTTCTTCTTCGAAGAAATTGGCAACCTTGTTGGATGCATCAAGGCGAGCATTGCCTGACAGAGGTGCGCTGTACTGCGTCATAAACTCCTGTTTCTTGGCATAGTATGGAGGATATGTCTCACTGTAGCGCTTGTTGGTGCTGTATGACCATACATCTGGATCCGGATAGTCATTATCAAAGTAGACGACTATCGGCAGCATTCCATTGAGATCGTTGAGACCGAGGAAAAGCTCCTTGGTGATGGATCCTTGAACATTTGCCAATTCTTCTGCAGTCAATGTTGTAACTGCAGTACGGAATCCTGGACGATTTCCAATGATCACATACTCTGCTCCACGCTTGATCGTATACTTATTGCTATTGCCAAATAGGTTAACACGTCTGATGGTATCTGACTTTCCGTTCATAGTACAGATCAAATCAACAGTAACCTTATTCAACTCGGCCTTGGTCTCTTCGTTGAAAGTGAGCACTGTAAGCTCGATTTCGTCTGATTCCAGGTAGAGCTTCTTGACGATGTCCTCTCCTGCCTTGATATCATTGGTATTGAAAGCGGCTTCATCGGATGTGTAACCATCTTTTTCTGCTCTGACGATGTAGTCATTGCCACGTTCTACCTCAAAGTAGTACGTGCTAGTGACAGGATCATATTGTAGCTGTGCGGCTTCTTCTCCGTCGGCCACATTAATCAACTTAACATTGGTGCCCGGTAGGGAGTCAAGACTGATCTTGTCAAGTGTATGCACTATCAATCTTACTTTGAGAGGTGTGTAGTCAAATGCATATACATCATAGCAACATGCCTCTTTGCTTTCTTCAAGAAACTGAGAACCTATTCTATTACTACTTAGATGTCCCTTGTTTGTTTCAGGATTAATGTTGAAGTAGATGTCGTTGTAGCTGCTATTGACAGGAGTACCCATATTCTCGGGACTCTCAAAGGAACCACCTCGATACTTAGACTCGTACACATCAAAACCTCCGTGACCTATGTATCCTTCAGATGAGAAGTAGAGATTATTCTCTTCTCTGTTGTAAAATGGAGTGATGTCATCTTCTGAGGTATTGATGCCAGAAAGATTCTGTGGCTGAGAGTACTGACCATTATTGATCGTGGTATACCAGATGTCCAATTTTCCTTTACCTCCGTCTCGATCGGATACAAAGTAGAGTACCTCGTCTCCATTGAGTGATCCGACATTAGGCTGCGTGGAGGTAGTACCAGATACATTAATATAATCCGGAAGCTTACTGGCAGAACCAAAACTTCCATCCTCTCCTACAGAACGGACGTACAGGTCACAACGAATGTCATCAGCATTGATGTATTCACAGATAGTATAGTAAACCATACTACCGTCAGCATTGAAAGCATTGTGCGCCGTAAGCATATCATCACTATTGAAGTCCCCTTCAATGAGTTCTCCAGATCTTCCATTGTCACTCTTGAGGACTTTGGAGATGTTCTTATTTGGTTGGAGTGACTTGCGTCTTATGCCATCTGTTTCTTCTGCAAACTGTAGTGAAGAGTAAAAGAGCTCATCTCCTTGCTGTACAGCACCAAACTCAGAGTATGGCGTATTGATATTGTTGTCAAGATGCATTAGATTAAACTCATCCGAGCGATCCATGGTGCTGCTCATTGACCAGTCACAAGCATCTATTTCTTTCTGAGCTCTGGCAGTGTAGTAAGCATTATCTCCAGAATACTGGCTGATGTATTGCTGATAGTATTCCTTGGCAGTATTGTACTCACCTTTTTGCTGGTAGCTTCTAGCTAGGTGATACATCGCATCAGAATACTGACCATCAGCATCGTTCTCCAGGATGTACTCGTACTGCGCTATGGCTTCAGTATGAGCATTGAGACCTCTCGCAGCTTCCGCAAGTTTATATCTCACATCGAGATTTTCGTCATCAAACTGAAGTGCGTAGTCATAATATGTCATCGCCGCGAAGTGGTTGTTACCATCAGCAGCTTCTGATGCAGCCTCCATAAAAGCCTTGAATGACTGCCCCCAAGTAAGGCTGGCTGTCAAAAGAAGAAGGCTTAAGGATAGTATCGTTTTTCTCATAATCGTCTTATATAGCTCGGCAAGAGAGATTCAATTAGTAAATGGGGCAGTTTTTGAACTGGTTCAAAGGCTTGACCTTGCGGATAATGTAGATCACGCTGATCTCTGGTCCACCTCTATTATCAGTCGCAATATTGAAGTCAAAGGCATTGATATCATAGCTCAATCCGACGGTCAAAGTCCGGTAATCCAATTGCAGAGCTGGATAAAAAGCGTCACCTCTTGAATTGCCAAAATTGTTATTCGCAAATCTATAGGCGATACCGAGGGACAAAGCCAGCTCCTTGGCAAATTCTTGATTGAGGTAGAGTTTACCCATCAATTGACCTACAAGCTCATCATACTTTCCTTGAAACTGCCCTAATCCATGGAGCTTAAGATCAAACTTCTCTGTAAGCTTGAGGCTACCAAGTGCTGTGACCGCAAATCTTCGATCCACTTTGATGTTGTCGTCTTCATCAAAGCGTTGCTCTGGAGTATTGAGGTGATAAGCTGCAACGCCCAAGTCAATCTTAGTTCTCCAGCTTCTCTGAAGACGAAGATTCAGACCAGCATTGATGTCAAAGAAAAAGAAAGAAGTCCTATTGAAGTCCTCATTAAACGTTGGAGCCTCTACCACTTGCTGTCCTTGACTGTTTGTGGTCGAGATAAACTCTAACTCATTGAAATCATATCTCCTCTGCGATCCGACCAGCGATACTCCACCCGTCAGTAGCATTCTTTCGGTGAGACCTAAAGTATAACTACCGTTCAAGCCCAAAGAGGCTAAACTGAGTTGCGAATCACCAGCCCTGTCGTAATCGAGCATAATTCCGAATCCAGCAAAATTTCTAGAGTCGATCCTCTTACTCAGCGCTTTGATATCAAAGAAAAGATTGAATGTCTGATAGTCTACGGGTACCGCACTCCACTGGCTACGGTAATTACCAGAAAATCTCATATCACCATTGAATATTCCCGTCAATGCTGGATTGACGATAGGAAATGCATGGTAGAACTGAGAAAAGTGAATATCCTGAGACTTACCAGGCACTAAGGTGCTCAAGAAGAGTAACAGGATTGCTAAAGGAGTAAATGTTCTTTTCAAAATCCGAAATTTTGGCTTCGATTATTGTTCTTGATAGCCTTACAGGTATATAGACGCGAATATAGGTGTAGCGTCACTACACACATCAGGCTGATGCAAAACTAACTCATTGTTGCTTCTAAAACAAATGATACAGGGTAATTTATGTATTAGACAAATTATTAATATCACAATATATAAGTTAATAGGGCCTCAGGACGATACAAAAGACAACAATCAAGCCAAATCAGTAAAAATTATCTTTGATTTTGTCAAAAAATTAACACGATTTTTTTTCTTACATGATGGTGAAAAACATCGAGAGAATTGTGATCCTATCTGGTGCTGGAATTAGCCAAGAAAGCGGTATAGCTACCTTCAGAGATGCGGATGGACTCTGGGAAGGACATGACGTGATGGAGGTCGCTTCGCCTCAGGGATGGCGGACCAACCCTTCATTGGTGCTTGACTTCTACAATCAGCGACGCAGGCAGCTCCGCACAGTCAAGCCCAATGATGCTCACAAGTACTGCAAAGACCTTGAGGAGAAGTATGACGTAAGGATCATTACTCAAAATGTAGATGATTTGCACGAAAGAGCTGGAAGTAATAATGTCCTCCATCTGCATGGTCAGCTCTTCAGTGCTAGAAGTTCTACTGTCGATGACCACAAGCTCAGATGGACAGAAGATATCAATCTCGGTGATCTTGCAGCTGATGGCTCACAGCTGCGCCCAGATATCGTTTGGTTTGGCGAGGCTGTGCCGATGTTAGAGGAAGCAGCACGTCTATGCGCAAACGCGGACGTCATGATCATCGTTGGCACTTCATTGCAAGTCTACCCTGCTGCCTCATTGCATCACTATGCTCCACAGCATTGTAAGATCTACTACATCGATCCAAGACCAGAGATCTCGCGGCTAGGATCACACATAGAAGTCATCAAGGAGAAAGCAAGCTCTGGGATGCTCAAAATATCCAAGCGATTATTGTCTCAGTAGTCCGGCTTTCTGAGCTACAGATATACCTGCATCTGTACCTGCAGCTCACGAGCCTTTTTGGCGGCAGCCTCTGCAAAATCATCTCTTGTAGAGGCATAAATGATAGACCTACTGCTATTGATCAAAAGGCCGATCTTGCCATTTCGAGCGAGACCGTGCTCACAAACACCAGCCACTGTACCTCCTTGTGCTCCGACACCTGGTACGAGAAGAAAGTGATCTGGGATGAGATCGCGGATCTGTGCAAGCTGACCCGGATGCGTAGCACCGACCACGTACATCAATTGATCCAGCCCTGCCCAGCTCGTAGACTCTTTTAACACGTGCTCATAGAGTCGAATCCCATTGCGCAACTCACGAAGCTGGAAGTCTGAGCTTCCTTCATTGCTCGTCAGTGCCAATAGTACCGTCCACTTATCCTGATGATCAAGAAACGCTGTGACAGAATCTTTACCCATATAAGGCGCTACCGTAAGGGCATCACAGCCGGCCTGCTCAAAAAAGGCCTTAGCATACATACGAGAACTATTCCCAATGTCTCCCCTTTTGGCATCAGCCATCAACAAACAATCATCAGGTACCATCTTGGCAACACGCAAAAAGCAGTCGTAGCCACCGAGCCCGAGCGCCTCAAAAAATGCTAGATTGATCTTGTAGCAAACTGCAATCCTTGAAGTAGCCTGTATGATCTCCTGACAAAACTCCTCTACCCCCTGTATGGATCGAGGCAGATGATCAGGAAGACGATCCAAGTCAGGGTCCAGACCGATACAGAGAAAACTCTGCTTATCATGAATCAACTTGACGAGGCGATCGTAGTTTTTCATAGTGCTATGAATCTACAGATAGGCCATTGAGTGCTTTGACCTCTTTGATCTCTGGTACAGCACTCTTGATGGCTTGCTCGATTCCAGCTCTGAGTGTCATGATCGACATCTTACAGCTCTCACAATTTCCTAGCCATCTGACACTCACAACATGATCGGGACTGATGTCCACGAGCTCTACATTTCCGCCGTCGACTGCCAGATGCGGTCGCATCGTATCCAGTGCTGCCTCGACTTTTTGATATAGCTCTTGGGAGATGCTCTGTGTCATATATCAAAATTAGTCATCTATCATCGATCCACCTGCACGACCTCTGTCTCAGCCATATGGTCAAGCCTCCACTGCAAGCGTTCAAGGATATGTGTTGTCATTTCTGTGAAGTGGTAATTTCTTCGGCTCGTCACCCATTCAAGTTCATCATCATTCATGGCCTTGAGAAGAGGTACTTGAGAGAGCAAGGCTGTCTTGCCATACGTGGCGAGCGACTCTCCTCCTCCTTGACCAAAGATGTCATACTTCTTATCTGGTGCATCTGCTGGTACAAAGCCGCTCATATTCTCCACCACTCCAAGAATTGGTACGTTGACATTGGGCAGCATAAACATGTTCATGGCTTTAATGGCATCTGCTACGGCTAGTTCCTGAGGTGTGGTCACCATGACTACACCTGTGAGAGGCACCGTCTGTACGAGAGTCAGCTGTATATCTCCTGTCCCTGGTGGAAGATCTATGATCAGATAGTCTAGCTCAGGCCAGCTCGTATCATGCACAAATTGCTTGATGATGCCAGCCAGTCTCGGACCTCTAAGCACCACAGCTTGCTCCTTGTCTATGATAAATCCGATACTCATGACCTGCAAGCCTTCGTGTCTAATCGGAATGATCTTATTGACGCCCATGATCTTTTCGACTTTGGGCTTTGCACCTTCCATACCAAGGAGTATCGGTACAGATGGACCGTACAGATCAGCGTCCATCAGACCCGTTCGATAACCTTGATCTACGAGCGTCCTCGCCAATGCGGTGCTGATGGTAGACTTGCCGACACCTCCTTTACCACTCGCGACTGCGATGATGTGCTTGACTTGAGGGAGGACACGATTTTGTTTGCTTTCCTTATCGACCTGACCAAAGTGCACATCCGTCATGGCCTGAGGAAAACTCTCGAAGATGCGCTTTTGAATACTTTGATTGAGCTCGGCCTTATAGCCTACATTAAGCTCTCTCAGGCTCAATGTAAGGCGCACCAGATTGCCATCCACGACGAGATCGGCGATGATGCCAGAGGCAGTGATGTCCAGACCCGTGTCAGGATCTTTGATACCCTTGAGCGCATTGAGTATACTGTCTTTGTTCATAGTACCGGTTATAACAGTTGTCGGCCTCGATCTGTTGGCCATGAATATGCTTAGTGCATAGATAGATATTATAAATAATTTTGATGTATGATATGTCATCACGGATGGGACCGATTATCGAGCTTTCGCAATGCTGTTGTGACGGTAGGCTCATTTGATGGGTTGCATTTAGGTCATCAGAAGCTCATTGGCCAGCTGGTCAGTCGAGCTGAAGAAATCTCAGGCGAGTCTGTCTTGGTGACTTTTGATCCTCATCCCAGACAGGTTATCGTATCTGATCGTCCACCGATCCAACTTCTCAGCACCACTTCGGAGAAGCTTGAGGTCCTTGAGCAACTTGGTATCGATCATGTCGTGATCGTCCCTTTTAATCAGGCTTTCGCCCAAATGAGCCCTGAGGCATACATCAAGGAGTTTCTAGTAGAGAAGCTGCAGGTAAAGGTCCTCTTTGTGGGTTTTGATCACAAGTTTGGCCATCGGAGAGCTGGAGATCTAGAGCTCTTGGAGTCCATGGCAGGGGATCAAGGCTACGAGCTAGAGATCATCAGCAAAAAAGCGCTTGACGACATCAAAGTCAGCAGTACAGCAGTGCGTAAGAAACTATTATCGGGTGATGTACAAGGGGCGTTACATTTGCTCGGCAGAGCCTACTCGCTCAGCGGTATCATCCAAAAAGGTGATCAATACGGTCGGACCATCGGCTATCCCACTGCCAATCTCAGCGCGGATCAAATTACAAAGTTGATCCCAGCACATGGGGTCTACGCCACGCGTGTCCGTCTTGATAGGGAGATCTACCCTGCCATGAGCTATATCGGTGATCGCCCCGTCATCGATGGGGATGATACGACACGCATCGAGACATATATCCTGGATTTTGATGCTGACATCTACGGACATGAAATGACTTTATACTTCGATCAGCATGTCAGAGGTGATATGAATTTGTCAGATCTCGAAGCACTCAGACTGCAACTCGAGCGGGATGAAGAAGCCGTGCGTAAGATACTGGGGACAGCCCAATGAGAATAGCTCTCGTCATACTCAACTACAATGGTATCAAGCACCTGCAGGCTTATCTGACGGAGATCAAGCAGCACATCCATGAGGATGATCGGCTCTATATAGCGGACAATGCATCTGAAGATGGCAGTGTCAACTGGCTGCGAGATCATCATCCTGAAGTCGAGCTCATTCTGCTTGAGAAAAACCACGGCTTTGCCGGAGGATACAAACGTGCCTTGGAGTCCATAGAGGCTGAGTACTTCGTACTGATCAATAGTGACTTGAAATTCACCAGCTGCTGGTATCGCCCTATCATCTCGGCTATGGAGGAGGAGCCTGAGATTGCTGCAGCGCAGCCCAAAGTGCTCTCAATGAATCAGCCAGAGAAGTTTGAATATGCCGGAGCAGCAGGAGGACTCCTCGATCGATGGGCATATCCCTACTGCAGAGGAAGGATATTTGACCATTGTGAGGTAGATGAAGGACAGTATGATGAGCATCAAGAGGTGTTTTGGGCTACGGGTGCGGCTATGATCGTGCGAGCACGTAGCTATCATGAGCTAGGAGGACTGGACGAGATGTTTTTTGCACATCAAGAAGAGATCGACCTCTGCTGGAGACTCAAGCGCGCTGGCTACAAGGTCATGAGCTATCCTCAGCAGACCGTATACCATCTTGGTGGTGGCACTTTGAGCTATGGGTCTCCCTTCAAGACCTATCTCAATTTTCGGAATAGTCTGCTGATGATGATTAAGAATGAGGATTCTCCCCTATTCTTCAAGCTACTGTGGCGAATGGTACTAGACGGAATTGCTGGTCTCAAATTTCTCCTATCAGGTCAAGCTCGACATTGTCTTTCAGTGCTCAAGGCACATGGATATGTGTATGCGCAGATCGGTCGACTCCTAGCCGTGCGCAAGGACCTCAAGGTGCTGGTCAAGCAATCTGGGCACGCCAGTAGAGCACATATCGGCAGATCCGGCCAATCCATCATATGGCACTATTACATCAAGGGGATCAAAACAGTGGCTGATTTGGTCAAATCATGAGGATGAAACGCGTCAAACCTCAGATCTTACAGCGTACAGAGGACTATCTCGTGGTAGACAAACCTGCCGGTTGGCTCAGTATCGCCGATCGATATGATCCAGAGAAACCCAATATGCTGGACTTTTTTGGCAAAAATGAACCAGAGCTCTTTCCTGTTCATCGTCTTGATCGAGGCACATCAGGTCTGATGCTATTTGCCCTCAATGCCGGAGCTCACAGGGATTTCAATGCGCTTTTTGCCGAAAGGCAGATCCAAAAGAGCTATCTCGCAATCGTCCACGGTGCACCTCCAGATACATGGACCAATGAATCGCCGATAGCTCATGATCCACAGAGCAAATCCAAGATGTGTATACATCCAAGGGGAAAGAAATCGAAGACGGGCTTTAGCGTCATCGAAAGGTATAAGTACCATGCGCTCGTGGAGGCTTGCCCACACACAGGGCGGACTCACCAGATCAGAGTACACTTACAGGATAGTGGCCATCCATTGCTCGTAGATGAGCAGTATGGCGGTCAAGAGGCATTTTTTCTCTCGTCTATCATGGGTAAGAAATATCGTCTTGCCAAAGGGCATGAAGAAAGGGCGCTTCTCCAGCGGACACCGCTGCATGCGTCTTCTTTGAGCTTTGAGTGGCGCGGGGAGCAGCAAAGCTATCATTCCCCCTTGCACAAGGATATGAGTGCGTGCATCAAGCAAATGAATAAGCAAGGATGACGATCAGTGTATGGAGCATCGGTAAGACGAAGGATAAGTACCTGCAGGCAGGTATCGAGCAATATCTATCAAAGTTGAAGCACTACACCAAGCTCGACTACCAAGAGTATAAAGTCAAGGGCCTATCTGATCCCAAGGCCCAGATCTCTCGTGATCAAGAGCTCATTCTTCAACAGTTACAGCCAAGTGATGTGTTGATCTTATTGGACGAGAAAGGCAAGCGCTACGCATCTCGGGCTTTCGCCAAAATGATCGAATCTCATAGGCTGCATAGTACGCGTCGTCTAGTTTTCGTCATAGGCGGTGCATTTGGGCACGGTGATGCTCTACGCAATCGTGCCAATGCTAGCTTGAGCATGAGTGATTTCACCTTTACACATGACATGAGCCGTCTGATCTTACTAGAGCAGCTGTATCGCGCGATGACCATCTTACGAGGTGAGCCTTATCACAATGATTGATAATCCGTACTTTGTCCAAAATACTTTGACATGACTGAGATAATGATGTTTCCTGTCACCTTCATGATCATCATCGTGACGGTGATCGCTAGTTTGGCCTCATTCAACAATCGAGCGCTTTTTGATCGACTGAAGCATCATCCCTACAGCGAGACGCGGAACAAAGAATGGTATCGTCTGGTATCTTCTGGATTTATCCACGCGGACTACGTACATCTCGGATTGAATATGTTCGTGCTTTACATGTTTGGGAAGAGTGTGGAGCATGCTTTTGGTCAATTATTTATGGCGCCCATTGGAAGTATATTGTACCTCCTCTTATACATTGCGACCACTTCTCTCGCGAGTGTCCCTAGTTTGCTCAAGCATAAGGATAATGCATATTATAGCGCCATCGGTGCATCAGGAGCAGTGTCCGGCGTCTTGATGGTATGGACCTTGATCTCTCCTTGGGCTACAATTCAATTTATATTCTTACCGTTTTTCAACATATATGCAGTCGTTGCTATGATTTTGTATTTGGCATACAGCCAATGGGCTGCTAAGCAAAACAGAGATAACATTGGTCACGACGCACACTATTGGGGAGCAATTGCAGGTGGCGTGATTGCTATAGTCATGACCAAGTTTGAACTATTGGAAATCTTTCTGGCACAGGTAACAAGTCCTCCATTCTTGAACTGAGAATAAAAAGAAAGGGGCCTGAACGTCTCCAAGCCCCTTCTTAAAAGGATTAATAAGCAAATCTTGCTGGCAGTCTACATCGTATATGATAGTGACATGCCAAATTCTCTTCCTATGGTGTATCTCTCATAGATGTACTCATTGCCTCTATAGGTAGAGGATGTTTGATATACAGCATTGAGAAGGTTCTTTCCTGATATGCCGACGGAGAATCTTCCCAGTTTTTTGGATGCGACGAAGTCCAGTGTGGTTCGTCCTTGTTCGAAAATGTCAGGCGTGCCATCTCTAGAGATATTGTTCAGACGATCTCCAAAATGACCAAGACTCATCGTCGCGTTGAGCCCAAGGTCCCGATTTACGTATGACAGTGATCCATTGAGCAGGATATCTGATTGACCTTCAAATGGTCGTTCCGTAACGCTGCTTGCAGCTCGGTCTTCTGGCGCGTCCATTCTACTATCCAATAGGGTCATATTCGCACCAATCTTGAAATTCTCCAAAGCGGAGCCAATGAAGCTCAAGTTCTTCCTGAATTCCAATTCAATTCCTGACACCTCACCTGTTGGCACATTGACATATTGCAACTCTAGATTGGTGGAAGGTCGATATTGTAGGGTGATCGGATTATCAAAAGACTTGTGATATGCGCTCACTGCGATAATTTCACCTGGCGCGAAAAACCACTCCCATCTCAAGTCATAATTTGAAATATTGGTAGTGACCAGCTCAGGATTTCCACAGTAGAAGACATCTAGATCTGGATCGAATGTGCAATATGGAGCAATCTCTCTGAGACTAGGTCTTGCAATCGTGCGAGAGTAGCTTGCACGGAGATTCATATTATTGCCCAAATTATAGATGAGATTGGCAGATGGCAGGATATCAGTAGATTCTAGAAGAGAAGACAAACTAGTATCAGCTGATTGGATGCCTATGCTTGTGATTTCCATTCGAGCTCCAGCGATGAGCTTTAGTCTCGATGATATGGGTAATGTGGTCATCCCATAGGCACCATGAACTGTTGCTTGGCCATCGTAGCTATTTTCAAGAACAGAGGCAAATTCAGGATAAATTCCTAGCTGATAATTTGTAAAATTCTGGTAGGTCTCGACACCTATGATGCCGTAGTTCTGCTCGTTGAAGAACTCTTCGAAGCTTCCCCTAAAGGCTATACCACTCTCAGTAGGAGACTCGACGATGTATCGATCCTCTGTGAAGATTCGAGTCTTGTCGCTATAGTTGTAGCCTACCTTGAAGCTCGCGCCATCACGACCGAAGAAATCGAATGGCAATTTGATGTCCACTTTACCATTGTATATATCATCGTTGAGATCACGCCAGAAATAGAAGGGTCTGTTCAGATTAGAAAGTGGGATTTCCTCGATACCCGTGTTCACGTCGACTTGACTGTTGAAATATCTCAATCGCGGGGCATCAAGGCTTGAACTCACTTTGGACATATTCCATGTCACCTCTAGATTGTTCACATTGCTCAAGACATGCTTTCCACTGAGCTGAAGATTCAGCATCTCTCTTTCTATAAATGAAAGATTACTAGACCTCTTAAATCTGCCATTTTCTATGTCCTGGCCATTTTCACCCCAAAGAAGTCTTGCTTGCTTTGTAGCATTGTGGTTGTACATCACCTTGAAATCAATACTATTAAGCTCATTAATCTTGAGGGCGAGCCCAGCAAGACCATTGACAATTGGGGTCTCTGTGCTGCGCTGCTGTACGTACTTGCCACGGTTTATCAAGTGATCAACTGATGTTGACTGAAGCTCCCAGTTCCCAATCAAAGACCCAGTGTTATTGTCCAACTCCAAATTTCTGTCACCAACGTGTCTGTAATTCTTCTTGTATCCCGCACTTAGGATCAGGCCAAGATCCATTTTCCCTAGATTGTAAGTATTTCCGTAAGACAGAGAGATGCCATGATTGTATGTAGGTGCTTGTCTTTGCGCCTGAAAATTGTAGTCAAGTGCATTGGATGCATCATCGATTCCATTGACGAATTCTTGCGTCGCTTCTGGCGAAAGTCGGCCCCACTGCATGAGAATTGGGGCATCACGATTGAGCGTGCTCTGAATATTAGGATCTTGCAAAACATCAGGAATCGCTCTCGCCTTCGTACCATAGCCTAGCCAATCTGTATTGGCTCCTTCATCTGTAAATGTCAAGAAGTCACCATTGCCTGTGGTCTGATCATTGTAGCTAGCCGATACAGATACTGAGAATGTCTCAGCTTCAGGATAGTCCTTGGTCTTTATATCCAGAAGACCTCCTGTGAATGTTCCTGGTAGATCTGGCGTGAAGGTCTTGTTGACGATCAGGTTTTCTACCAGATTGGCAGGAATGAGATCTAGCTGCGCAGAATTGCGATAAGGATCGATACTCGGAAGATTCATTCCATTGAGTTGTGTGACAGAGTACCTGTCTCCTAGACCTCTCACGTATACGTACTTACCATCTGTGACGGATGTTCCAGTTACCTTGGTCATTGCCGATGCGACATTGGATACTCCAAGACGCTTGAGCTCTTGGCGACCAATACCGTCCTGAATCTTGTCAGACTTCTTCCGTTCAAGAAGAACATAGTTCTCGGTGTTTTTCACGGCTCTTGCCGTCACTACCACCTCAGTCAAGACTTCCAGGTCAGTACCCATAGCGATATCGAGAATATCGGAGCTTCCTTTGGTGACAATGACTTCCTCGACAATTTTGTCTTGGTATCCAATATAGGTGACTTTGATACTGTGTGTACCATCTGGGAGAGTGAGGACATAGTTACCGTCAAAGTCTGTCGACTCAATGATCTCAGTCCCAACGACCTCTACGAAGGCCGCGATAAGACCTTCTGAGCTTTCTTTGTCGTAGACTTTCCCAGATACCGTGCCTTGTGCGGAGAGAGCCACTCCAAAGAGCATCAAGGCCATGATGTGAAGTAAAGATTTCATGCTTGCTTAATCCTAGTTTTATGAATTTCCTTGTTGTTGCTTATTATATCCTAAGAGAGTCGACCAGGCTCCTTTAAGGCCTAATCGACTCATTGTTCTTGCTATTTTTTGATGATCATCTCTCGAGCTATAAGCTCACCATCACCCGTCACGATGAGCATCAGCGGTCCAGACTTGGCTGATGAAAGATCGATCTGTAAGGTATGTCTTCCAGCTTCGAGACTGAGCATGCTTATAGGAGATGCGATCATGCGTCCATCTATACTCATGATGTCCACATCGATTTGTGTAGCCTCTTCCAGTGTGATGGAAAGATTGCTTATATCAGTGGCAGGGTTAGGATTGATTTCTGCTTGAGTCACATCGACCGCAGCCTGATCAAAGGTGCTGGTGACAATGAAATCACCGAGAAACCCATAGGCATCCAATGCCGTCCATCCAAGCATCCAGTTGCCGTCTTGCTCATTGGAGAAGGCTCCGATATAATCTACTTGATCAAAGAAAGGATCCTCAGGGACCTGAGCAGAACTGAGGTAGGGAGATCCTGCATCCAGTCTTGGATCAAGTCCGCCATCCGCCTCACGACTGATGCCCCCTAGCTGTGGATCTTGAGTGTCATTGGCATTTTCCATGAGATGAGTGATGAGTAAATTGTCATCACCTCCATCGGTATTGACGATATCAGCGAAGCTGCTGCCCGCACCGAAATCGAAAAAAGCATTGGCGACGAAGTTGATGTTGCCATCCAGAAACTCATCATAAGAATCGCCAGCAAAGTCATTGTCCAGATTGATGGCTCTATCAGCAAATCCAACAAAGACAGAACTCCATACATTCGCTGCAGCAGCATCTCTGATCCGAAGAGCATCATTTCCATCGGCATTCATGGACTCTGTACCAGCACCGATAAATGTCATATTGGATAGAGATACTTCTGTCTTTGGTAGAAGGTCTGTAGACTCTGATCCATCCCACTCGCCTGCTCTATTGCTGAGATCATCTTGGACGGAAAACCAGAACTGTCCTTTTCCTCTGTATGATTCATCATAGTCGAAGCTGTCGTCTCCGCAAAATGAAATGGCTGCATGCTTCACTGCGACCGTACCTCCGAAAAACTCTATACCATCGTCTAGGTTGGCGAAGATCTCGATGTAGTCGATCTCAGTTCCTGACCCGACGCCAGCGAGTGTCAATCCATTGATCTCATTATTGGCCTCTAGCGCAGAACCTGCATGGCGGATCGAAACATACTTGAGCACTCCAGAATCATCAGCATCGTCAGTACCACCATATTGAGCTCTCCCTTCACTTGACGGTATTCCCTCTACATTGTCTGTGCCACCATCTTCTCCGACTACGGCGTTACCTAGTATGATCAGGCCACCCCAAAGTCCTTTGTTGTTCTTCGTCAGATCTGGGATGATGTCAATGATGTCAAATTCTGCCGTGAAGATGATCGGAGCCTCGGCAGTACCTTCTGCGATGATCTTTCCTCCTCTCGCAATGATGAGTGCTGATGTCGCTTCTCCATTCGTTGGTGTTGATTTTCCTTTGACAATAGTTCCTGGCTCGATTGTCAGAGTAGCACCTTCTTCTACAAACACATAGCCATCAAGAATGTACTCTTGTCCTGGCGACCAAGTGACATTGTCACCGGCATTGATGTCAGCATCGGTAATAGTGATTTGCGCGAAAGCGCCCAGAGTGAAGAAGGAAAATAAGATAGAGAGTAAGCTTTGTTTCATCTACTTTGCGGTTTTGGTTTTTGCTTTATACCGCGAAAGTATTTTCGTGCTTTTATCGCTGTGTTATGCCTATGTTACCTTATTGTAAACAAGTGCAGAAGTTGAGCATAAAAAAAGCCCTCACGCAGTCGCAATGAGGGCTTTACAGATGTAACTTTTTCTAATAATTACCCTAAAAACGGATAGCGATAATCCGTCGGAGGATTGAAGTTTTCTTTAATGGTCCTGGGTGATAGCCAGCGGTAGAGATTGAGGATGGATCCGGCCTTATCATTGGTCCCAGATGCTCTCGCTCCGCCAAAGGGTTGTTGACCGACTACAGCACCTGTGGGCTTGTCATTGATGTAGAAGTTGCCCGCAGAATTGCGCAATGTATCCGTAGCCTCCTTCACAGCATAACGATCTCGGCTGAATACTGCTCCCGTCAAGGCATACTCCGATGTCTCGTCCAGGATCTTGAGCGTCTCACTCCACTGATCATCTTCATAGACATAGATCGTCAATACTGGTCCAAATAGCTCCGTACACATGGTCGTGTATTTGGGATCTGATGTCTCTATCACCGTGGGCTCGATGAAGTATCCCTTGTCTTTGCTATGGCTTCCGCCAAAAATAACTTTGGCCTTGGCATCAGACTTGGCAGACTCAATATAAGAGCTGATTTTGTCAAAAGACGCCTCAGTGATGACCGCATTGATAAAGTTGCCAAAGTCTATGGGAGATCCCATCTTGATGGACGCGAGATCCTTACCCATCATCTCCTTGACATCTTGCCACATACTCTTTGGGATGTACGCTCTACTGGCAGCACTACACTTCTGTCCCTGATATTCAAAAGCTCCTCTCACCAAGGCAGTCGATACCTGAGCGGCATTGGCGCTTGGATGAGCGATCACAAAGTCCTTACCACCAGTCTCACCGACGATGCGCGGGTAGCTGCGATACTTAGTGATATTGTTACCGATGATCTGCCAGAGTTTCTGAAATACGCCTGTGCTCCCAGTGAAATGCAGTCCAGCAAAATCTTTGTGATTGAAAATCACATCACCTGCCACTGGTCCATCAACAAATACCAAGTTGATCACACCTGCCGGTAGTCCAGCTTCTTCAAAGAGGTCCATAATGACCTCCGCACTGTAAATCTGACTGTCACTTGGCTTCCATACCACGACATTGCCTAGCATCGCAGGAGCTGCACATAGATTGGCAGCAATAGAGGTAAAATTGAATGGTGTCAAGGCAAAGATGAATCCCTCAAGCGGTCTATACTCTAGTCTATTCCAAATGCCGTCTACGCTCTCTGGCTGCTGCGCATAGATCTCCGTCATGTATTGCACATTGTACCGGAAGAAGTCACACATCTCTGCTACACTGTCAATCTCTGCCTGGTAGATATTTTTGGACTGTGCGAGCATCGTAGCCGCATTCATTCTGGCACGGTAAGGTCCGCTCAGGAGATCTGCTGCTTTCAAGAAGATGGCCGCTCTTTCTTGCCATGGCATGGCAGCCCACTTTTCCTTTGCGGCAAGAGCCGCGTCAATCGCTTGTTGGACATGCTCTGCCCCACCTTCATAAAAACTCCCAAGCTTATGACTTAGATCATGCGGTTGTATTAGATCTTTCTCTATTCCACTAGAGATTTTCTTACCTCCAATCACCATGTGCACCTTGCGCTTTTGACCCAAAAGCTTTTGTAATTCAGTCTCGACTTCAGCTCTTTCAGATGAACCTGGAGCATAAGAGAGTACTGGCTCATTGGCAGCAATGGGAATTTCAAAGAATGCGTTGGACATGATGGTGTTGCTTTGGTCTAGAAATGAGCGCAAAAGTAAGATTCTCGTAAGTCATACATAGCAACTATATGCCACCTCGACACCGAGATATTTGGCATTGAGATCGGTATTCTAAGTCTGAGAATCTATTCCAAATATTGCATCCAAGATGCCAATGAGTGACTTACTTACAGATGGCTGAGTCTTACATTTACGATGTATATGAACAAAATGAAATCAAACACTAGAATTCTACTTTCTGCAGCATTAATGCTCGGTATCTATTTTCAGCTCATCGGCCAAGCCCTGGGCCCTGATGCTGTGTATGAGCGATACACTCCAGGACAAGTATACAAAGGCAGATTTGAGCTGCCTCAAGAACGTACAGAGTTCTCAAGCTGCTATCTAGCCAGCCAAGAGGATATCGCCACACGTCCAGAATACATCGCTACGAGAGTCATGGTGATCAATGATCGCAACGATAGCGGCGCGATCGAAGCAGAGGATATCCAAGACTGTATCGATGATGCACATCGGAGATGGGCCGCCTGGGCCAACTTGGAGCAAAGTGTAGACACAAACTATTTCATGCTCGTTATGCCTGTAAAAGCAGGTCCATACTTAATAGACGAGACCATTCAACTAGAAACTGGCGTCATGCTCAATGGCAATGGTCAAGAGCTGAGGGCATCTGGCTCACATTTGGGCGAAAGCCTCATAGAGATCAAAAAAGGTGCAAAAAGTGTCGGTGTTTTCAATACGATACTCTATGGAACCGAGAGGGTCGAGTCAGGCTTGGTTCAAGTCAAACCCAATTGTCAGGCCGTCTTGATCTACAACAATAGTTTTCGTAATGAATTGCCTCATGGTGTCCGTGACCAAGATGGCCATGTGGATAATCTCGCAGGCGTCAGAATCTCCAAAGATGTCAATCGAGTCTACGTAGACAATAACTTTTTTGTACATGTAAGCTCAGGGATCATTGTCACAGCTGACAATACGACCAATGTGCACCTCAACTACAATCGAATCTCAGAGTGGAGAGTAAGAGGAATCTATATCAGCGCAGGCGCTCGTGGGAGTGAGAGGATCTTTATAAACAACAATAGGATCAATCCTCCCAAAAAGGGACCTATCAAACAGCCCGTGGCCATCCAACGGACAGCGAATAGTCCTGGTGCTTCGCATGTGCATGTGAGAAATAATTACATCATGGGTAGTGGAGAGCCACATATCAAGTATGAACCAGAAAGCAACCGTGGCACTGCAGATCAAATATCCCTCCACGAAGTGAGCGAGTTTGTCGTGATGAACAATTGCCTCTACAACGGAGGCGAATCAGGCATCATGGTCGTCCGAGGATGTCAAAATGGGAAGGTCATCAAGAACTTTATCTCAGCTGTTGATATAGCTGCCATATATGTCGGCAACAGGCAAAATGACGGAACGGTGAGCAATATCGTGGTCAGAGACAATCTCATCATAAATCCAGCGAGAAATCGGGACGAACTTGCTAGAGCAGAATGGGCTCGTGCCGGCATTTCAGTTGACCATACTGACGGGATCAAGATTCTGCGCAACTATGTTGAAGAAAACGAATCAGTACCCTACAGCAATGACCCAGATCGATACAGGACTTCAGTCTATGGTATATATGTTGACGATACAGTCAGGGGTCACAGCACTAACGGAAATACATTTGACTTGCCAGAACATGTGATCTCGATCAGATTGCCTGATTGATAAGATCTTACCAAGATTCAAACGCGTCGAATGAAATAAGTTCTAGCTCGACTCTTTGGGTAAAGAATCTGCTGCCAACTCTCAACTAGATATTCAACATACTATTCACCTCAGCTGGTACAAAGGCACTCACATCGCCCTTGCCCTTGATGATTTCTCTCACAATGGTACTGCTGATGAAGGAGTACTCTGGTCTTGTAATCAAGAATACGGTCTCGAGCTCATCACCAATCACGTGGTTGAGCTGAGAGATGGTCTTCTCATAGTCAAAGTCCCCCGAGCTTCTGATTCCACGTAACAAAAAATGCGCGGCTTTCTCCTTACAATAATTGACGGTCAATCCTTTGAAATGGTCGACTGACACCTTGTCATCAGAGGAGAACACCGCCTCCAGCATATCTAGTCGGTGGTCCAGGCTGTAGAGGTATTTCTTCTGACTATTGACACCCACAGCGACGATTACTTCATCAAAGATCTTGGCTGCCCTTCTGACAATATCCACGTGTCCCAATGTGATAGGGTCAAACGATCCAGGAAAGACGGCAATTTTGTTCATTTTCGCGAAAGCTATATCAGCAAATGTAGATGGAAACAAGCAATATCACTGATCGCCTTACTGAACTAGAACAATCGAGTCGTATCCTCGAATTAGACTCTAGTGAATTCTCTAAACTTGCGAAGGAATCCGTCCAAGAAGCCAATCACTTTGTCTCCGAGATTTTGCCTCAAGAGGCGTTTTTTGGCTCCTATGAAATCAATGACGCTGTATTTCGGTTCAGTGATCAAGGAACGGCTTGGTCTATCATCATCCAAGAGTTGAAAGACAATGTATCCCGCAATGGGATCCTCTGTGCATCAGAAGGGCACTTGGGCTATATTCCAGGTGGAGGACTGAGGACAGGCGCCCTAGCAGACCTCCTAGCTGCAGTCTACAATGTCTATGCTGGTATGCACTTTGCCAGTCCTGGAGCCGTCCGTCTGGAAAATGCTATGATCGCTTGGCTCTGTAATCTGATTGGATATCCTGATACGGCCTATGGTAATCTCAGTAGTGGAGGAAGCATCGCCAATCTTATGGCTGTTTGCACTGCTCGTGATCAAGGTGCTTGGCTACCGAAAGACTACGATCGCCTGGTCATTTACCTCAGCGCACAGACACATCATTGCGTGCACAAAGCACTGAGAGTTGCTGGATTGGGTCATGCCATCATCCGAGAAGTGCCTTTAGACGATAGATTTCGTATTCGCGCTGCCGCCTTGGATCAGAGTGTGAAAGCAGACAGGGCCCAGGGTCTGATACCATTTATGGTCGTCGCCTCTGCTGGCACCACCGATACTGGTGCCATCGATCCGCTCGATGAGATTGCTGACATCTGTGAAGCGGAAGGATTGTGGTTTCATGTCGATGCTGCCTATGGAGGCGGCTTCATACTGGTGGATGAATATCGTGAGCTCTTCGCAGGTATCGAGCGCAGTGATTCATGTGTGATAGATCCGCACAAAGGATTTTTTCTCTCCTATGGCATCGGCGCACTATTGATCAAAGACAGGCAAGCACTCCACAATAGTCACTTCTATAAGGCAAATTACATGCAAGACTCGCTTCATGAGATGGAACCGAGTCCTGCCGATTTCAGTCCAGAGTTGACCAAGCACTTCAGAGGACTTCGGATGTGGATGAGCATGAAGTATTTTGGTCTCAATGTATTCAAAGATGCACTCAGAGAAAAAAAGCTCCTGTGCCAATATTTTTATCATGAAATAGGACAATATGGCTTTGAAATCGGCCCTTCACCAGAGCTATCGGTCTGCATCTATAGATATCAGGCTGCAGAGCGGACTGAGGAGTTCAATGCTGCTTTGATCAAGCGACTTCATGAGGATGGCCGAGTATTCATCTCATCTACTACAATCAATGGTGACACATGGCTACGCATGGCCATTCTTAGTTTCCGCACACACAGATCCACGATAGATCGCGCGATCGAGATGCTGCGTGAGCATAGTGAGACTCTTCAGCGAGAATGGCTACAATAGCAGCCGAAAGGACTCTATGAAGTAATTGCTCTTCTTATTTAGGCGCATGGAAGGTTCGTAGTACATGGCTATCAGATACATACGACTTCCTTGTAGTACAAATCGACCTTTGAGTGCCTTGCTACTCGCGATACTATTGAGTCGAAAGCTCAATTGATCCCAACTTGGGAGATTTATCACATTTTGGTAGACAATCTCTGCCCTACTGTTGACTGCGAGATCTGTGAGCGCTGCTTCAAGGACTTCATCTCTGGCTCTGCCTTGTGGAAGTTCATTGTAGGCTGGCAGCTCATACATGCTGATGTAACTCACGACATTCTCGTCCTTGTACGTCTCGACATAGCTGATCGTCCGCACGGAGTATTGCGCATCGAGACTATCGGTATACATCGTCTCGCTAAACTCTTGGGATGCCATCACACTGAAGCCGTATTGCTCAAAGACCATATGAGTCCATTCTCCAAGTTCCTTTTGGGCGAAAGCCCTGTGAGGAATACTTGACAACAGTCCTAATGTCAGTACCAAACAAATCGATCCTCTCATTGTCATACAAACTAAACCAACTTTGCCATCAGATCTAGCAATTGCATATGTCCTTAACGCGATTTTATATCATAGCTTGCCGAATTGTGATAGTTCTCCTACTCTGTACGTCTTGTCAGAAGGAAAATAGTCAGCTTGAGACTGGTGATCCCATCACCAGTGAGCAAGCCTACTTCGAGGATTATCAAAAACCAAAGCACAAATGGGGTTACCTCGACAGATCGGGGAAATTGGTCATCTCGGGATCCTATGATGATTGCCGAGACTTTTCTGATGGATTGGCAGTCGCCAATCAGTCTGGCAAATGGGGATATATTGACAAATCTGGAGATTTCGCGATAGCGCCAGAGTATCGGTCAGCATGGGATTTTGTCGATGGGACAGCAAAAGTTCGACGATTTGATGACAGCTATGCCCTGATTGACAAACAAGGCAAGATGATATGGCAATCTGAGACTCTGGAGCCATATCAGCCAAGAGAATCCATCCTGCGAACAAGACAGGAATCGGTTTACGGCCTGAGCAAGATGGACGGAACGGAAGTACTAGCACCACGCTATCTAGCACTGGGAGATGTTGTCTCTTCTACGGCTTTCGCCAAAATGATCACTGGCTATGGGATCATAGATCTCCAAGGTGAAAACTTAGTGCCTTTTGAGTACGACCGGATACAGCAAGCGGCATCGGGAAAGTATCTTTTGAGCAAATCAGGAAACAAATACTTCTACGACATCAAGTCCGCGACTATCTCCGAGCCCTTCAGGAAAGCTACCGGATTCCAAGGGGACAGGGCAGCAGTGTATGATGGCAAGACATGGAAGCTCATTGATGAAAATCTATCTGACGTAGCATCTATTGATGCAGATCGTGTCAGAGCAGGAGGTGAAGGAATGTGGATCATTCATCAAGATCAAAAACTCTACCTACATGATAATGACGGAAAGAGGATTTCAGATCGATCATTTGATATGCTAGGAAGATTCAACGAGAAACGAGCGACAGCAGCACAAGGTGATGCCTGGGGACTGATCGATACAAATGGTGAATATGTCGAGCCTCCGCTCTATCCGCTAGCGTGGGATTACAGTGAAGGTCTTGCTCGTGTGATCAATCGAGCAGGTATCAGCTACATTGACACAGCGGGTAATCATGCCTTCAGTACCAAGTATTTTGAAGCGAGGGACTTTCATGAAGGTCTTGCGAGAGTGCAACTCAAAAAGGGGTTTTAGACCTTGGCTGGCTATCTTTGCAGCCGCTAAAGACAGCAAAATATGACCAAATTTGATCTCATCGTAGTAGGATCTGGACCTGGAGGATATCCAGCAGCCATCAGAGCTTCACAGCTAGGAATGAATGTAGCCATCATCGAGCGAGAATCTCTCGGAGGTATTTGTCTCAATTGGGGCTGTATCCCTACCAAGGCACTCCTCAAGAGTGCACAAGTGTTTGAATATATCTCCCATGCAGAGGACTACGGTATTTCTATTGGATCATCCAAAGTGGACTTTGACAAAATGATCAGCAGGAGTAGAGATGTTGCTGGCGGAATGAGCAAAGGAGTCCAGTTTCTCATGAAAAAAAATAAGATCAATGTGATCATGGGAGAGGGCAAACTTGAGAGAGGCAAAAGCGTATCGGTCACAGATGCTGAGGGAAATGCCACAAGATATCTGGCAGATCATATCATCGTCGCGACCGGTGGACGTGCTAGAGCCTTGCCCAATGTGCCTATCGATGGAGAGAAAGTCATTGGCTACCGAGAAGCGATGACGCTTAAGAAACAGCCTAAGCGCATGGTGGTCATCGGAGCAGGAGCTATCGGTGTTGAGTTTGCCTATTTCTACAATTCAATTGGCACCGAAGTGACAGTGGTCGAATTCATGGAGAATGGACTCGTCCCAAGAGAGGATAGAGATGTCTCCAAAGAGCTCAACAAGGTCTTCAAGAAAAAGGGCATCAATGTACTGGGCAATACAGCCGTGGAGAAGGTAGACACCAGTGGCAAAGAGATCAAAGTGACTGTCAAGTCTCGCAAAGACGACCAAGAGGAAGTGATCAAGTGTGACGTCGTGCTTAGTGCTGTAGGTGTGACACCTAATACCGAAAACATTGGCCTCGAGTCACTAGGCGTCAAGACTGATCGTGGCCTGATCGAAGTGGACGAATACTATCGTACCAATGTGCCAGGAATCTATGCGATCGGCGATGTGACCAAAGGCCAGGCGCTTGCGCACGTAGCGACTGCAGAGGGCATTACCTGTGTGGAGGCCATCAAAGGTCACCAACCAGAGCCTATCGACTACAACAATATCCCTGGCTGTACCTATTGCTCGCCAGAGATCGCAAGTGTAGGTCATACGGAGGCAAGCGCGAAAGAAGCTGGGTACCAGCTCAAGATCGGCAAGTTTCCATTCTCGGCTAGTGGAAAAGCCAGTGCTGCCGGTGCCAAAGAGGGCTTTGTCAAAGTCATCTATGATGCAAAGTATGGAGAGCTTCTAGGCGCACACATGATAGGCTATAATGTGACAGAGATGATTGCAGAAATCGTAGCAGCTAGGAAACTAGAAACCACTGGTCACGAAATCCTCAAAGCCGTGCACCCTCACCCTACTATGAGTGAAGCCGTGATGGAGGCAACTGCGGCCGCCTACGGAGAGGTTATCCACCTATAGGCCAAGAGTCTTAGACATCTTGTGATGAGGGATTCCCACTTCAGTGAATCCTTCTCCAACGATAGCATATCCAAGCTTTGTGTAAAATTTGATGGCCGTGTCACGTGCGTTGAGTGTCATGGTTTTGTATTGGCGCTTTCGCGCAAATGCTTCGCTGAACGAAACCAACCGGGCACCAAGTCCTTGGCCTTGAGTGTCTGGATGTACAGCCACCTGACGCATTTTGATCACATCACTGCCTAGATCTTGCAACACAAGACAAGCGATCAAGTGATCATTGATCCAAAGTCCTAGATGAGTGAGATGATACTCTTTTGCAAGATCATCCGCTGAGAAGGCTAGGCCAAGTGGCTTTCGCAATACAAGATCACGCAAGTAGATCATCTCTTCGTAGTCTGCCGTACAAAATCCTATCTCGCCAAGTCTCATGGGTCTAATCTATAACAGATAGTAGCATATTGCCAAATTTTGCTTTAAGCAATAGCTGATCTCGTCTTAACTTCATCCGCAAAACCAATATAGCATGCAAAGATTTGGAATTACACTTGCCTTATTTGCTTTTTCACTCGGATTAAGCATCGCCCAAAACGCGCCACTTCGGGTCTTTTCTAACGGTATGACCGGACTTGATCGAGATACTGCATTGCAAAGACTTGACGTCAACGGTGCAATCAGACTTGCCAACACCAATTTTTTGCATGCCGGATCCATCAGATGGAACGGTGCGGATTTTGAAGGATACGACGGTTCAGCATGGATCTCGCTCACCGATACCGCAGATGCGGACAATGATCCGACCAATGAAATTGAAACTTGGGCGACCCTCGCCGGTATCCCAGTCAATATTGACACCGACTCTACAGATGACTTTAGCGGGAGTTGGAATGACCTGACGGATGTTCCTGCCAATCTGGATACCGATGCTACTGATGATTTTAGCGGAAGCTGGAATGACTTGACAGATGTCCCGGCAGATCTCGCTGATGGGGATGACGTCAATGATGCCGACAATGATCCGACCAATGAAATTGAGACTTGGGCGACCCTCGCCGGTATCCCAGTCAATATTGATACCGACTCTACAGATGACTTTAGCGGGAGTTGGAATGACCTGACGGATGTTCCTACCAATCTGGATACCGATGCTACTGATGACTTCTCTGGAAGCTGGAATGACTTGACAGATGTCCCGGCAGATCTCGCTGATGGGGATGACGTCAATGATGCCGACAATGATCCGACCAATGAGATTGAGACTTGGGCGACCCTCGCTGGTATCCCGGTCAATATTGATACCGACTCTACGGATGACTTTAGCGGGAGTTGGAATGACCTGACGGATGTTCCTGCCAATCTGGATACCGATGCTACAGATGACTTCTCTGGAAGCTGGAATGACTTGACAGATGTCCCGGCAGATCTCGCTGATGGGGATGACGTCAATGATGCCGACAATGATCCGACCAATGAGATTGAGACTTGGGCGACCCTCGCTGGTATCCCGGTCAATATTGATACCGACTCTACGGATGACTTTAGCGGGAGTTGGAATGACCTGACGGATGTTCCTGCCAATCTGGATACCGATGCTACTGATGATTTTAGCGGAAGCTGGAATGACTTGACAGATGTCCCGGCAGATCTCGCTGATGGGGATGACGTCAATGATGCCGACAATGATCCGACCAATGAGATTGAGACTTGGGCGACCCTCGCTGGTATCCCGGTCAATATTGATACCGACTCTACGGATGACTTTAGCGGGAGTTGGAATGACCTGACGGATGTTCCTGCCAATCTGGATACCGATGCTACTGATGATTTTAGCGGAAGCTGGAATGACTTGACAGATGTCCCGGCAGATCTCGCTGATGGGGATGACGTCAATGATGCCGACAATGATCCGACCAATGAGATTGAGACTTGGGCGACCCTCGCTGGTATCCCGGTCAATATTGATACCGACTCTACGGATGACTTTAGCGGGAGTTGGAATGACCTGACGGATGTTCCTGCCAATCTGGATACCGATGCTACTGATGATTTTAGCGGAAGCTGGAATGACTTGACAGATGTCCCGGCAGATCTAGCCGATGGTGACGACGTCAATGATGCGGACAATGACCCGACGAATGAAATTGAGACGTGGGCTACCCTAGCAGGTATTCCTGCCAATATTGATACGGACTCTACAGATGATTTTAGCGGAAGCTGGAATGACTTGGCAGATGTCCCTACAGATCTCGCTGATGGTGATGACGTCAATGATGCCGACAATGACCCGACGAATGAGATTCAAGTCCTGAGTGTCTCCAATGACACATTGTACCTTACAGGCGGCGGCTTTGCTGTCCTGCCAGCTGGTAGCAAGTGGAGTGAAAATGGGGCGGACATATACTTTGACGCTGGCAAAGTAGGTGTAGGCACAAATTCTCCAGCATATGACATGCAAGTAGATGGAGATCTAGACGTAACTGGAGAATTAACAGCTGCATCCGATCAGCGACTTAAGAAAAACATCTCCACCATTCAAAATGCATCATCGCTGATTGCACAGCTACGCGCAGTGAGCTACGAGTTCCGTACAGACGAGTTTAGTGATATGCGATTGGCAGAAGGGCAAAAGATGGGCCTCATTGCACAAGAGCTTGAGAAAATACTTCCAGCCCTAGTAAGCACGGCAGATACTGAAGAGGCTCTTAAGTCAGTCAACTATATGGAGCTGATTCCTCTCTTGATCGCTGCAGTTCAAGAATTGCAAGAAGAGAATCATACATACCGCAAAGAAATGAGCTCAATCAAGTCTGACTTGGAAGAAATCAAAGCAATGTTGGGTTCTCAAAACGATAACGAAGGGCAAATCAGCGAAGAGAGAGACTGATTACCGTCAAAGATTTAAAATACGAAGGACTGTGGCTACTTGTTGGTCACGGTCCTTTGTTCTATACGCTTTTCGTAATCTGTCCCTTGGAATATCCTCTGCACAAAAATTCCCGCTGTATGAATATGATTCGGATCTAGTGCGCCGGGCTCTACGAGTTCCTCAACCTCAGCAATGGTGATTCTTCCCGCCATCGCCATGAGTGGATTGAAATTGCGTGCTGTGCCTTTGAAAATGAGATTGCCGGCATGATCACCTTTCCAAGCTTTGACGATCGCATAGTCCGCCTCAAAGGCATGTTCCATGAGATGTGGCTTACCATCAAACCACCGCACTTCTTTGCCTTCTGCCACCTCCGTGCCATATCCAGCAGGCGTATAAAATGCCGGCATCCCGGCTCCAGCCGCATAGCATCTCGCAGCAAGAGTACCTTGAGGAATAAGATCCACCTCGAGCTCCCCCGAAAGCATTTGCCTTTCAAACTCATCATTCTCTCCGACGTAGCTAGAGATCATTTTCTTGATCTGCTTTCTTTGCAGCAATAGGCCAAGCCCAAAGTCGTCAACCCCTGCATTATTGGAGATGCAGGTGAGATCGGTCACCTCGCTCTGCTGAAGAGCCCGAATGCAATTCTCTGGTATACCACACAAGCCAAAACCACCAAGCATCAGCGTCATTCCACTACTGATTCCTGCTATGGCTTCTTTCGCACTAGTAACTCGCTTATCCATGTACCGATTTTATTCCGTTCTATCAAGTCACTCTGGACTCTTGTCATGGCATTCGTGCCACTAGTCAAATTTAATCGAGTTCCATGTAACCAATTATCTAATCTTACGTTCTCTCACTAATCAAACCTAAGACATGCAAAAATCTCTCTTGCTGCTTTTGGCCACGATCATTTCAATATCGTCCTTTGGCCAAAAGGTCACGCTATCAGGCTACATTAAAGATGCCTCGAGTGCAGAAACTCTCATCGGTGCTACAGCCTACATTTATGCTGATGCTATCGGTGCTTCGAGTAATGAATATGGCTTTTACAGCATCAGCTTAGACCCCGGAGAATATGAAGTCGAGTTTTCCTATTTGGGATTTGAGACTGTCGTCAAAAAGCTCGAGCTCTCGGAAAATACCAAGCTAGACGTAGAACTCTCCCTAGCGTCTACACAAATAGAAGAAGTCGTCGTCTTGGCAGAAGCCGAAGACCAAAATGTCAAGGACATAGAGATGTCTGTCAATAAGCTTGACATCAATAAGATCAAGAGTCTCCCATCCCTTCTTGGTGAAGTAGAAATTATCAGAAGCATACAGCTGCTGCCAGGTGTAACTTCTGTCGGAGAAGGTGCTACAGGTTTCAATGTGCGTGGAGGATCTATCGATCAAAATCTCGTACTACTTGACGAGGCACCTGTCTACAATTCTTCGCACCTCTTTGGATTCTTCTCCGTGTTCAATCCCGATGCAGTAAAAGACGTCAAACTCTACAAGGGTGGAATCCCTGCGAGATACGGCGGTCGACTATCATCGATTCTTGATGTACGTATGAAGGAAGGTAATGCCCGACAATTGGAGATCAATGGTGGTGTTGGCTTGATTTTTAGCAGATTAAGTGTCGAGGCGCCCATCATTAAGGACAAGATGTCCTTTGTTGCTGCCGCGAGACGCTCATACATCGATGTCCTCGCTGGACCATTTCTTGAAGGTGATGACAATGTGCTCAACTTCTATGATCTTACTCTCAAGACCAATTATACCATCAACGACAATAATAGAATCTACGCCTCTGGATACTTTGGCAGAGACAATTTTGGATTTGGTGCAGCTGCAGGATTCAACTGGGGAAATAGTACGGCGAGCATGAGATGGAATCATGTCTTTGGTGAGAAACTATTTAGCAATCTGACTTTCTTCTATAGCGACTATGATTACAAGATCAACTTCGGTGACGATGCTGCCAACAAGTTTGACTGGGATGCTCAGATAGAGAATCTCTCCACCAAGCTGGATTTCAATTACTTCCTCAATCCCCAAAATCAACTTCGCTTTGGCGCACAAGGCATCTTTTATGATTTTGAGCCTGGAAATGCAGTGGGCGTCAGCGAAGGTGAAGTGACAGACTTCTCTGTCGAAAAGAAATTTGCTCTTGAGACATCGGTGTATGTCGAGAATGAACAAGACATCTCAAGCAAGATCAAACTGAACTATGGCTTGCGCTGGAGTCGGTTTGACTATCTGGGAGCTGGTGATCGTTACATCCTCGGAGAAGCACCAGCGGCTGGTGAAGAGAGACCTATCATAGACGTAGAAAGAGTGGGTAGTGGAGAGTCTATCGCTAACTACAGCAATTTTGAGCCAAGGTTCTCCATCAAGTATCAGCTCAACGAAACCTCATCCCTCAAAGCGAGCTACAATCGTATGGCTCAGTACATACATCTACTCTCCAATACCACAGCGAGTACGCCGGTAGATGTCTGGACGCCCTCCACCAACAATATCAAGCCTCAAATGGCCAATCAGGTCGCTCTCGGATATTTCCGCAACTTCAAGAACAATACCTATGAGCTGACCACTGAGCTCTACTACAAGGAATACGATGATCTCATCGACTATATCGATGAAGCAGACCTTATCCTCAATCCACAGCTAGAATCACAGGTCGTCAGCGGAGACGGTCGTGCGTACGGATGGGAGGTCATGCTTGAGAAGAAGAAAGGTGATCTGACCGGATGGGTCAGCTACACCCTATCCCGATCAGAGCGACTCATAGAGGGCATCAATCAGGGCAACTGGTATCCATCTCGATTTGATCAGACTCACAATCTCAGCTTGACGGGTATCTATGCCTTCAATGATCGGGTATCAGCAAGTGCCAATTTTACTCTGATCAGTGGAACTCCGGCCACCTTTCCCACATCAAGATTTGAGTTTCAGGGATATGTCATTCCGCATAATGCCGAGGACATGAGAAACAATGTGAGAATTCCAGTCTATCATCGACTGGATGCTTCTGTCACCATCAAGGGGAAGAAGCATGAAGAAAAAAGATGGGATGGTGAATGGGTATTTGGTATTTACAATATCTACAGCCGACGAAACCCATTCACGATTTATTTTGGTCAGGAAAGAGATCGAGTTCAACCAGGTGCAAATACCATCACCCAAGCCACTCGGCTTTCCGTCATAGGCAACTTCATTCCTTCAGTTTCCTACAATTTCAAATTCAAATAAGATGCACACAAGATATCAACACATACTTTGCCTGGCTACACTTATACTTGGCCTCAGCGCATGTGAGGACCCTATTGATGTCACTTTGGCGGAAGCCGAGCCTCTACTTGTCGTCGATGCATGGGTAGACGACAGAGATCAAGCTCAGACCATCAGAGTTATTTGGTCTCAACCTTACTTTGAAGCAGAGCCACTCCGCGGTGAAGAAAATGCGCAGGTTTTGCTGATTAGAGATGACTTAGAGGTCTTTGACTTCAGCTATGAAGCAGATGGCAACTATGTATGGCGCCCTGATGATCGGCCAAGTCTAGGAGAGCCAGGAGATGGCTTTGCCCTGCGAGTAACCGTAGATGGTCTCGAGTATATTGCACTTGCAGAGATCAATCCAGTCCCAGAGATCGATCGCATTGAGTCCCAATTCAGACAGGAAGATATCCAGTACGATGAAGGCTACAATGCTGAGTTTTTTGCAAGAGATATTGCAGGACGTACGGACGCATATTGGATCAAAACATTTAAGAATAATGTCTATCTCAACAAGCCAGAAGAAATCAATCTTGCTCTGGATGCAGGCTTTGATCAGAGCGGAAATACTGATGGCCTGATCTTCATACCTCCTATCCGACAAAACATCAATCCGATTCCTGATCCTGTAGAGATGGATGAAGAAGTGCCTAGCCCATATGATCCAGGTGATACCATCCGTGTAGAACTCCATTCCATGTCTCTTGATGGCTTTACGTATATGGGGACAATCCAGGACCAATTGCTCAATAGTTTCAATGGCATTTTTGCCCTACCTCTGATCAATACAGAGGGAAATATCTTCAGGGATTTGGGCAATGATGAGCTTGGTGAGCGAATCCTTGGACACTTCAATATTGCCAGTGTTTCAAGCATGGAGCATATAGTACAGGAGTAGCGATTTTGTTTCTATAGGGCTTTCGCCCAAATGCCTTGAAGCAAGTAGTCATAGTCTACCTTTGTCCCACCAAAACAAAGAAGTAGATGGCAATGGATAACAAGGTTATATTCTCTATGGAGAGAGTCTCAAAGACTTATCCTCCGGCTAAGAAGGTTCTCAATAATATTTGGCTTTCATTTTTCTATGGAGCCAAGATCGGAGTGCTCGGACTCAATGGTTCAGGAAAGTCAAGTCTGCTCAAGATTATAGCAGGCATCGATGACAACTATGAGGGGAAGGTCTACTTTGATGGTGACTACAAGATTGGCTATCTGGCTCAAGAGCCAGATCTTGATCCCAATAAAACCGTGAAAGAGGTCGTCCAGGAAGGAGTACAAGAAATCGTCAACATTGTCAAGGCTTACGAAGAGATCAACCTCAAACTTGCTGAGCCGATGGGAGATGATGAAATGATGAAAGTCATCGAGGAACAAGGCAAGTTGCTCGATAAGATGGATCAGTACAATGCCTGGGACCTAGACAACAAGCTAGAGCAGGCCATGGACTCTCTGAGACTACCGCCTGAAGATCAAAAGGTCGATGTGCTCTCGGGTGGAGAAAGACGCCGTGTTGCCCTATGCCGACTGCTCCTGAGTCAACCAGACATTCTCCTACTGGATGAGCCCACAAACCACCTGGATGCAGAATCTGTGCACTGGCTTGAGCAATATCTCAAGAACTTTCCTGGCACCGTCATTGCCGTCACACACGATCGCTACTTCTTGGACAACGTGGCTGGATGGATCCTGGAACTAGATCGAGGAGAAGGCATTCCGTGGGAAGGCAACTATAGTACCTGGCTTGAGCAAAAAAACAAGCGTTTAGAGCAAGAAGACAAAGCCGCTAGTAAACGAGCAAAGACTCTCAAGCGTGAACTCGAGTGGGTCCGTATGTCTCAAAAAGCCAAGCAATCCAAGGGAAAAGCGAGGCTCAATGCCTATGAAAAGCTTGCTGGTGAAGAGCAAAAAGAAAGAGAAGCACGCTTAGAACTCTTCATCCCTCCTGGACCTAGACTTGGAGACAAGGTCATTGAGTTTGATGGCGTCAGCAAGGGCTTTGATCAGCGCCTACTGATCGATAACTTGAGCTTCTCCGTACCCAAAAACGCCATTGTAGGGATTATAGGAGCCAATGGTGTGGGTAAGTCTACCTTATTCCGTATGATCATGGGTCAGCAGCAGCCAGATTCTGGAACTATCACAGTGGGTGATACTGTGCAGCTCAGCTATGTAGATCAATCTCATGAGGATCTATTGCCCGAGAAAAACATCTTTGAGATTATCGGACAAGGGAATGATCTGATCGAAGTAGGTGGTAAGGAGATCAATGTGAGAGCCTATATCAGCAAGTTCAACTTCGGAGGAAGCGATCAGCAAAAGAAGCTCGGTGTCTTATCTGGGGGTGAGCGCAATCGAGTGCACCTTGCCATCACACTCAAAGAAGGTGGCAATGTCCTGCTACTCGATGAGCCTACCAATGACATCGATGTCAATACACTTCGTGCGCTGGAAGATGCAATAGACTCCTTTGCGGGATGTGTGCTGATGATCAGTCACGATCGCTGGTTTATTGATCGTCTAGCTACGCACATACTGAGCTTTGAAGATGAGGGACAAGTGAGATGGTTTGAAGGAAACTTCAGCGCATTTGAGGCCAAAAAGCGTGAGGAATTCGGAGAATTCAAGCCAAAGAGGCCGAGGTTCAAGAGTCTTATTGGGTAGTGAATCTAGATTAAACTTGACAATGCGACATATTTGCTGTAAATTAGTAGCAAATATGCTTTAATGGTGATTAAGCCTTATCTAGATGGATCAGAAGACGACAAAGACAAGGTCAATGTCGTGCATGATTTCCAAGCGGAGTATGCATCTGCTCCTCAATCTATCGTATATGAAGACCATATAAAAGTAGATGAGATCAGAGCTGGTGTCTTGTACACCAAGTTGGATGAGATTGCTGAGCTTGCAGGTGTACCTATTCACCGAGTCCTAAGCTTATTTGATATACCTCAGACCACCTACAACAAGCGAAAGCGCGAAGCACAGCTCATGGGAACACGAGACACTGAGCTTACTATCTACATGGAGCAGACCTTGAGATTCGGCCTGGAAGTCTTCAATGATGAGATTGGAAAGTACCAGCACTGGTTAGATAAACCTATAATTTCTCTCGGTGGGGTGACACCTCTTAGCTTATTTGACTCGATCACAGGTATAGAGCGCGTAAGAGATGTGCTCTATGCGCTTGAGTATGGCAATCTCGCCTAGTGAATGAAAGTTTATCGAATTTCTCGCATCAAGCATCTTGACACAGCACTTTCTGGCATTGGGTCTGCACTTTCAAAACACTCGCGATGGAATAGTCAACACAGGCGTATTGTGTATACCTCCGCTTCCAGAGCACTTGCCATGTTGGAGATCATCGTACATCTTTCGCCACATGAAGACCTGCCTACTGATAGAGTTTTTCTCGAGATTGATATTCCGGAAGAGATCCCGATCCTGGCCATCGGCAAATCACAACTACCTGCAAGATGGAATAGCTATCCATCTATCAGAACTACGCAATTGATCGGTGATGCATTCTTGACGAATCTGGAATCTCCTATCTTGAGGGTACCAAGTGCGATAGTGCCTCAGGAGTATAATTACCTGATCAATCCAATGCATCCTTTGGCAAGCAAAATCGCGGTGACGTCTACGGAGACACTAAGATTTGACACCAGACTCATCTAGTCAAATTGGCATACATAAAGCATCGTACATTCGAATATGCAAAAACCTTTGGCCGAAAGGCTCCGACCTCGACACCTCGATGACTACATTGGTCAAGAACAACTGGTAGGGCCTGATGGGTTTCTTCGCAAAGCCATTGAATCTGCTCAGATTCCTTCCATGATCCTTTGGGGACCTCCTGGCACTGGCAAGACCACACTTGCCACCATCATCGCAGAGATGTGTGAAAGACCATTCTTTGCTTTGAGCGCTGTGGAAGCAGGCGTCAAGCAAATCAGAGAAGTGCTCGACAAAGCGAGAAGAAGCGACTTCTTTGATACTCCATCTCCCATCCTATTCATCGATGAGATTCATCGTTTCAACAAGTCACAGCAAGATTCACTCTTAAAGGCTGTCGAGAACGGGACTGTCGTACTCATAGGTGCCACTACAGAGAATCCTTCCTTTGAGGTGAACTCCGCCCTGCTTTCTCGCGCACAAGTATTTGTGCTGGAGGCCCTAGGCAAAGAACAACTCGAACAGCTCATTCACGATGCCATTGAGAAAGATTCTATCCTCAAAGCAAAGAATCTTCGGATCACAGAGACAGATGCCATCCTACGATTGTCTGGAGGAGATGCAAGGAAGCTCTACAATATCTTAGAGATGCTGAGTCTCAATGTAGATAAGGATGCGGAGATCAATGACCAACTCGTAGAGTCTGTAATCCAGCAGAATATCGTCCGCTATGACAAGTCTGGTGAACAGCACTACGATATCATCTCTGCATTTATCAAGAGCATACGAGGATCTGATCCCAATGCAGCCCTGTACTGGCTCGCGCGTATGATTGATGGAGGAGAGGATGTCAAGTTTATTTGTCGCAGGATGATCATCAGTGCGAGTGAAGATATCGGACTTGCCAATCCCAATGCACTCTTGATGGCCACTACAAGTATGCAAGCCGTACATGCCATAGGGATGCCTGAGGCGCGGATCATTTTGGCGCAAGCCGCAGTATATCTCGCTCTCAGCCCTAAGAGCAATGCATCCTATGTCGGCATCGGTATGGCTCAAGCAGAAGTCAAGAAAAGTGGCAACCAGCCAGTACCACTGCACTTGAGAAATGCTCCGACCAAACTCATGAAAGAGCTCAACTATGGCAAAGACTACAAGTATAGTCACGACTATGCAGGAAGCACAGGAGCTCAGGACTTTTTGCCGGAAGGCCTATCAGGCAACATATTCTATCATCCAGCTACCAATGCCACCGAAATGAAATATCAAAAATTCCTCAAGGAGCACTGGAAAGAGTTTTACAATTATTAAGCGCTCAATCCTGGTTAATCTTCCTTAAGACCTAGGGGCGAACTCAATGGTGGACGCGAGAAAAACTATCTTTGGTGGCTCCCGTTGAATACATCAGTAGTAGGTCAAAAACCAAGCTCAAACACAATGAATTTAAGCCTATCAGAATCAACAGAAATGGTGGCGGACAGCGCCAGAAGTTTTGCCCAGCAACGCATTGCTCCACATGTCATGGAATGGGATGAATCGCAACATTTCCCGATGGACCTGATGCACGAAATGGGACAGCAAGGATTCCTCGGAGTACTCGTGCCAGAGGAGTATGGAGGCTCTGGCCTAGGGTATCAAGAGTACATTACTATCATCACAGAGATTGCCAAGGTATGTGGCTCTATCGGGCTGTCAGTAGCGGCTCACAATTCACTCTGCACGGGACATATCATGCAATTTGGCACTGAGGAGCAAAAGAAAAAGTACCTCCCACTCCTAGCTAGTGGCGAGTGGATCGGTGCTTGGGGATTGACAGAACCCAATACAGGATCAGATGCTGGTCGCATGAAGTGTGTAGCCGAGAAAGATGGTGACTACTACGTCATCAATGGTGCAAAAAACTGGATAACTCATGGTAAGTCTGGACACGTCGCAGTGGTGATGACACGGACTGGAGAGGTCGGGGATAGTCATGGCATGACGGCATTTATCGTAGAGAGGGGTACAGAAGGCTTCAATGCTGGAAAGAAGGAGAACAAACTAGGAATGCGTGCCTCTGAAACTGCGGAAATGATCTTCGAGAACTGTAGAGTGCATAAAAGTCAGATGCTAGGAAACGAAGGTGATGGCTTTATCCAAGCGCTCAAGATTCTGGACGGTGGTAGAATCAGTATCGCAGCGCTTTCACTCGGAATTGCCAAGGGTGCCTACGAAGCAAGTGTAAAGTATGCGCAAGAGCGTGAGCAGTTTGGCCAGCCAATCAGCAATTTTCAGGCGATAGCTTTTAAGCTTGCAGACATGAACACCAAAATCGAGGCAGCAGAGCTTCTTACTCGCAAGGCAGGCTGGATGAAAGACAACAAAATGAAGATGACAAAGAACTCGGCCGTCGCCAAGTACTATGCTTCTGAAATCTGTGTGGAAGTCTCTACTGATGCAGTTCAGATCTTTGGAGGATATGGCTATACCAAGGATTACCCTGTCGAGAAGTTCTATCGAGATTCAAAGCTATGTACGATCGGTGAAGGAACTTCTGAAATCCAGAAGCTGGTCATATCAAGACAAATACTCAAAAACTAATCAGCGTATATGAAATTCACGAGATTACTGATCGTCCTGATCTTGATGCTGGGCCTAGCACCATATGGTGATGCACAGATCTTTGGCAAGAAGAAAAAGCAAGCTGCAGAGGCTTCCGCCAAAAAGCCTCCAAAGAAGGATAAACCCAAGATCAAGGCATTCAAGGAGATCGTCAAGGGAGATGACGCTGTCAGTGATGATGGACTTATTCCAGTGCATAAGGTAGATGACAAGTACTATTTTGAACTGACCAATGATGTCCTCGAGAAGGAAATTCTTGTAGTCAGCAGAGTTTCAGGCTTCGTGAAGGGGCTCAACTTTGGAGGTGCTGGGATCAAATCCAGACCACAACAGGTCATTCGCTGGCAGAAGCATGACAACAACATCCTCCTTCGTGAAGTCACGTATAATAGTGTTGCGAGTGAAGAGGATCCGATCTACAGATCTGTGAAGAACAACAACTTTGAGCCGATCATCATGAAGTTTGACATCCAGGCTCACAACGCTGATACGACAGGTTACTTGATCGAGATCAATCCTCTTTTTAGCACTGATGTACCGATGATCGGAGCAGTCAGCAGTTTTCAGCAGAAGGCCTTTGGACTCAAAGGTCTGGATACCAAGCGGAGCTTCATCAACTACACCAACAGCTATCCAGAGAATCTTGAGGTACGACACATCCTGACTTACCAAGGAGGTGACAAACTCCCTGACAACCGAATCACAGGCGCACTGTCAGTGGAGATGAATCAAAGCTTCATTATGCTCCCTGAAGAGCCAATGCAACCTCGACTCTATGATGGTCGCGTTGCGTATTTCAGCTTATCTCAAACTGACTACAGCCTTGATGCTCAGCGCACTGAGTCACGTCGCTTCATTACAAGGTGGAATCTCGAGCCAAGTGATATGGAAGCATGGAAGCGTGGTGAGCTCGTAGAGCCCAAAAAGCAGATCGTTTACTACATCGACCCTGCCACTCCTACCAAGTGGGTACCTTATCTGATGCAAGGTGTCAATGACTGGCAAAGATGTTTTGAGAAGATTGGCTTCAAAAATGCCATCGTGGCCAAAGAAGCTCCGACACCTGAAGAAGACCCAGAATGGAGCCCTGAGGATGTGCGCTATAGCGTGATCAGATACATTACTACAGATATACAAAATGCCATGGGACCTCATGTACATGATCCTAGAACTGGAGAGATCCTGGAGTCTGACATCATGTGGTATCACAATGTGATGAATCTCTTGAGAAACTGGTTTTTCGTGCAGACTGCTGCCATCAATGCGGATGCTCAGAAGCCCAAGTTTGAAGATGAGGTCATGGGTGAGCTCATCAGATTTGTGGCAGCTCACGAAGTCGGTCACACACTGGGATTACCACACAACATGGGATCAAGCGTGGCCTACCCCGTTGACTCACTCAGATCACCTAGCTTCACGAGTCGCATGGGCGGTACTGCTCCTAGTATCATGGACTATGCGAGGTTCAACTACATCGCTCAGCCCGAGGACGGTGTCACAGCACTATATCCAGGTATAGGGCCATATGACGACTGGTCTATTGAGTATGGCTACAAGCCGATACCTGACGCTGATAGCTACGAAGCGGAGCGCTTGACGCTCAATGACTGGATCAAAGCAAAGGCCGGAGATCCGATCTATCGATTTGGTCAACAGAGATTCAATCCATCAGATCCGACGTCTCAAACTGAAGATCTTGGTGATGATGCTGTGAAAGCAAGTGAGCTAGGCATCAGAAATCTGAAGCGCATAGTTCCTAATCTTATTGACTGGAGTCGAGAGGATGCGCAAGACTACCAGACCCTGAGAGAGCTTTACAGCCAAGTGCTCAATCAGTATAGTCGATATATGCGCCACGTACGCACCAATATCGGTGGCGTCTATGAGTATCGCAAGACCGCAGATGAAGAAGGCGCGGTTTTCACTCACGTCGAGCGCAGTAAGCAAAAGGCTGCGCATGACTTCATTCAGCAACAGCTATTTCGCACGCCGACATGGATGATTGACAAAGACATCCTATCGCGAATAGAGAGCAATGGGATGGTCGATAGAATCACTTCTCTTCAAGTAGGTACCTTGCGATCAATGCTCGAGCCAGATAAGCTCAAGCGTATGATCGAAAATGAAACACTCAATGGATCATCGGCTTACTCTGTGATGGATTACATGAGCGATATGTCTGATGGAATCTGGTCTGAGATGAGAGGCGCAGGCTCAGTTGATACCTACAGACGTAATCTGCAAAGAGCTCACATCCACGAGCTTGGAAAGTTGATGATGATCGAAAATCCTAGCTATGACCTGAGCGATATCAAGGTCTATGCAAGAGCTGCTTTGAATGATCTTGATCGTGCATTAAGTTCGGCCGGAGGTAGTGGCTTGCAAAAGGCGCACTATGAAGACGCTAGAGCTAGAATCAAAGACATCTTGAAGCCAAAGTCATAGAAGAACATTTGATCTTATCGAAGCCAATGATGTTGTAAGGGTATGAATTCAAAGACGATCATCAGCATCATTGGCTTTCTACTTTTTATCCTTGGAGGTGTCAGCCTAGTCTTGAGCCTCATCGGTGCCAATCTCACCTATCTCAGATGGCTAGAGTCTATACCACAGTTGCTCAGTTTTGCCATCAAGATCTTGATGATCGTATTTGGTATTGCAATGGTCTATGTGAGTCGCATGGGAGATGATGAGTGAATAGCAGCACTATTCGATCTCGCGCGGCAACTTATGGGAGGTGTGTAGGCGTCGGAGCGCCGATCTTTTGACTAAAACTATACGTTACCCTTGAAAAAGCAAGTCAACATGCTCTTATTAACGGCTTGGCTTACTAGACCTAGTTATAGGCCGTTTTATCTTTTCGCACAGAGATTATGCTTTAATATCGCCCTTAATTTTAAGTATTCAGGCTTCTCTCCGATATAGGCTCTCTTCAAGATGCCACCAGGCTCAACATCAGGACTCTCATCGTATAATAGCGATATGTCAATATCAATGAGATGAGAATTACTTTCGTAGATCAGTAGGTAAGATGAATATCCATAGCTTTCTGGGAATCGTTTTACTGCTATATCAGCTATATCTGGCCAATTCAGTCTAACTTTCTCAACCCCCAAATCAGTATATGTTATTCCAGAGGTTCCCACTTCCAAAGTCGCCCTCATTTCAGGAGAAATTACCTTTCTAAGTTTTTCTGGAAGAAGGATCAATCCTAGGATAACACAACAAACACCTAGAATACCGAACACAATACGGCTAGTGCCATTCTCATGATTAACAACAAGCACATTCAATTTGTCCAAAAGGACAAACAATAGAGGAGTGACAATAAATAATGAAAACAAGATCAAATCAGTTCTCTGGTTTGACCTTGACTCTATCAGTTTAATGCTGGAATCACTTGGGAATTTATTACTATGTACAGGAAGAAGTACTTTTCCCGAACCTTGAGATTTTAATCGACTAGGTCTATAGTTGCCGAAAGCTTGTAGCCTCATAATCGTGTATAACTCGAATATAGCGCGAACCATATTTCAATAAAGAAACCGCAAGCTGACTGTTCTCATTGATCTTTGATCTTCATAATCGCCTTGGTACTCACCACTGATAGACGATTCGTAGCACAATCCCACATGTTCAAGTATTTATCTGAAATCACATGGTGACTTTCCCAATCGGTGTACCTACAATACAGCATCAGTGTGCAGACGTCGGTAGCGGTGATGTAGTGGCCCGTTTCTGGGAGATGAGAATGAACAGAGCTGGATGCATCAGATTCACTTTGATATCCGACAGGGATAAGATTCTGGTGTAGCTTCTTTTTTGATTTCAATCTCAGTTTGCTATCAAATTCCAACAGGTAGTCGTTGCCAAAAAGCACTACTCCATGATCTTTCGGGGCAGTAAGTATATAGACTCTGTGCCCATCACGATCTGAAAGTGGAATAATATTCAATCCAGTATTCTCATAAGACACAACAAATGAGCCCTCACTAATTACTTTCGCTGCTCTGTTTCTTAACTGTAGCAGAGTAGACTCCTTTTCGGACATCAATCTAGGCTGAATGTCAATCACAGCTGCTTCTCTGCCAAATGAGAGATCAAATGTGACTGTTCCTAGGACTTTTTGTTCTGCAGAGTGATCGAAGAAGATACAGCGAGCTGTGTGGTCTTCAGAGTAAGACAAGTATCCACCAATGTTTTCTCTTTGGGTATACTCGCTCAGAAACAAATCTGTTCCAAGCCATGACGCCATCTCCGAATAGTATAGGAGCTTGCCTTCAGCCAGAATGGCGTCGATCTTCTTTTGATTCTGTGCAGAAAGGAAAGAGACAACTAGAGCCAGGATTGTAATCAGGGGATACTTTCTCATGTGAATTACACTTTAAACCAAATATAACCAAACGATTCAAAGGCTTGATTATGGCAGGTGAATTCGAATCTTAGAATACATCCTCCACACCAATCCGCAAGTCTACTCCTCTCCAGCCTTCCTCATCCACACTTCCCACGATATCCACTTGAAATATCCTGAAGATACCCCAACCAATGTTTTGTAGACCAAGATTGAGTTCTTGATAGTAGCCATGCTCTGCTGAGTAGAGCAGTGAAGTACCAAATCCTGATGTCCACTTGAGTTTTCTCATCAACGGCAGCCGATCGAGCAGAAAGCCCTCAAATCTATGTTGCCAATGCGCATCTACATAGGCCTCAGTGGTGCTATATTCATAAAATGGCAAGGCATAAAACTCTGATATACCATGCTTGAGATGAAAGGTATTTTCATTGCCAAACCAATGGCGATAATGCTGAAAAGGTGCATCGGTTTCTCCAAAAAAGTCGCCAGCTCGGACAAACCATCGACTATATCCAGCTGCTCCAAAATCCAAGCGGTCAGATATACTGAGCTCTAGTTGACTCAACTGAGAGTCCTCAGATCGCAACTTTAGGGACTGCCGTATTCTCAATCTGATTGTTGGTGCTTTGGTACCAAGGTATCGGATCCTGTCCGGTAGTCTCTCATATCGTTCTCCAGGTCTCCATGCAAATTCAAGCTCGGCCAATGTAGTCTGTCGCTCTACATATTCAGATGGCATTTGTGCTGTGCTGAAGAGCTCATGAGATGGGATATTTTCGGCCCATGGTCGATCAGTATTTCGCAGGCTCCAGCTAGCTCTATTGACTCTTGCTCGAGCATCCTCCCACTGGAGTCTGACAGACATATTGAGACCGGCCTTTAAAATTCTGAAATAGCGGATCTCTGCAAAGTCAGCTTCATAGACACGCCAGACATTCCTCTTGGCTAGCACACTATTGCTCGTATTGAGCCACTCGGTCACAGGCTCAGCTCGGTTGAACTGACGGATTTCACGACCCGCTCTTATGGCCCAGAGTCTATACGACTTTCTATCTTTTTGATGTCGTATGTCCAAGGTAGGATAGAACTTTCGATCCGCGACACCATACTCACCTTTCACACCGGCGAGAAAGTAACGACCTCTATTCGTATAACTCGTGTATCGTGCATCCAAACCTAGATTAAGTCCTTGGACTGTATTGTACTGTACAGATTCTAGAGGTGATAGTACGGACCAGGTCTCTTTGCGATAGGATCGTTCATAGTCATATCCTGCTAGTAGATCGATGGGCTTAAACTTGTTGTTGACAGCGTCAACGCTATCAAGAAACTCTTTGGACTCCCATATTTGCCGCAGACTATCTTTTTCTTGATAGTCACGCTTCTCTTCTTCGAGCAAAGGAATGGGGCGTGTCCTTTCCCAAAAGGCAGAATCCTTCCTAATGGCTGTAGAATCTACGACAACTACTTCTCGATCCTTTTGGGCGAAAGCCTCCTCCAGATCACGGTACTGTGAGTAAATATTGACAAACTCACCCTGAGCTCGAAAACCGAAAAACTTCAAGCCAAAAGAAATCAATTGACTAGACCTATGCCATGACTCAAGTGAATCTATGTACAGATATTGCTGACGTATATGCATCGTGTCATAGATCTCATTATTGACGGACTTACCAGTAAGGCCGAGCTCCAATTCACTGACTACCCACTCCCCTTCTATGATGTAGATGACGCCAAAGCTTGCAGGCAACTCTGCTCGTCTAGGAATGACCTTGATCTTATGTAGTTCGACAGCATCTTGATACACTGTCCCCAGATACTCGTAGCGATAATATGCCATAGCATTGGGAGCTATCGGGGTCACAATGTCTCTGTCAAGCTTGATCGTCTTGTCATAAACATTGAAGTCGGTGTATCCTGCACGATTGAAGCTCACGCCTTGATCTCTGCCTGAGACTATGCTCGAGTGAATGATTTCTTTGAAGTCATCCTTCCCACGATAATGATAGGAGCTCACAGTCTCGCTGAGATAGATGATACCTTGACGATTGGAGTCAAGCACACCACCCATATTTCCTACTTCTTGCCCCATGATCTGCTCAGGAGCGTCTTTGAGTCGGATTGACCCTTTGACGTACACACTACAGGTATAGGGACTCATACGATCAAGGATAGCCTGTCTGCGCTCCATGGCCTTACGTATGATCGCATATGCGGGATCTTCACGATCTGCAGACACTTCAAGCTCGGCGAGCTCAAGTTGCTCTGGTGTGAGTGCCACATCCAGTCGTACGAGGCTATCAACCACCTTGACGGTCCTGATCACAGTACTGTAGCCTAGGTACTGAAAGTGCAAATCATATGTCCCTGGTTTCAGATAAAATTCATAATAGCCCTCAATATTGGCTGACGTTCCCTGTAGGGCATCCTCGAGATACACATTGGCGAAGGACAGCGGCTGTCCACTTTCATCTGTGATCGTTCCGACTACCTGGGCTGTGACAAAGTGGCCAATGAGTATGAGGCAGAAGGAGCTGTAAATTGATCTTATTGTCTTCAAGAGTTACGAGTGTCCATAGGTCTAGTGCAAATGTAACGGACAAGAATCGCTACTTAGTCCCTGCACATAGTAGCTTTAAGGTAGATGAAGATCTTAAAACGGCTCCTACTGGGCTTCTTGAGCCTCATCATAGTCTTGATCATCATGCTATTCTGGAAAAGCGTCCTATCCAAGTCTCAAAAATCTCAAATCGCTTCTGCATTGATGCAAAAGGACTACAATCCCTATCTCGGCACTCCTGGCTTTGCCATGAGTGACTCTGGGGTAAAGATCTGGTATGAAGATATTGGTGACCCGTCCGATCCAGCCGTCCTTTTGATCATGGGGCACAGCTTCACAGCACTTTCTTGGCCAAATTATTTCGTCCAACCTCTCGTGGACGAGGGATACCGCGTCATCAGATATGATAACCGCGGACTAGGACTATCCACACGCATGATCAAGTGGACGAAGTCTGAGGCATACAGCACCAGAGATATGGCCAATGATGGCATAGCCATTCTTGATCACCTCAATATAGATGCCGCACATATCGTCGGCGTCTCTATGGGAGGAATGATCGCTCAGGATGTAGCCATGGACCACCCATCGCGTGTACGGACCCTGACATTGGCCATGACGACAGGAGAATTATTCGGCAAAGGACTCTCAAGACCTAGCGCATACTTCATCACTAATGTCCTGAGGATCATGGCACAGAACAAGGGACAACTCAATGCTGAAACGGCCCCTCGTATCAATGTCGCGTTTGCAAATATCTTGAGTCGCAAAAAATTGACAGCAGAGGTAGAAGAATTGGCTAAAATCACCAAATTCGAATACAGCGATCGTGGTGGCTGGAACTTTGCTTGTGCGCCTCAGCATACAGAGGCGATGAAAAAGCGTGGTGGTAGATGGGATCAGCTACAAGATATCAAGCAGCCATGTCTGATTGTACACGGCACGATCGACCCCATATTTGGCACTGACCATGCCGAGAAGTTGCACAAGTATATACCTGGTTCAGAGCTCGTCCTCCTGAATGATCTGGGCCACTTCTTACCTCATGATCGCTGTACTGAGCTCATTCAGCCTCTCACGCGGCACATGCAAAAGTCGCAGGATCAATGATGACATGTCGCATGCTGATGGTGACTCTAGGACTTCTAGCAGGTCTGGGCGCTTTCGCGCAAAAGAAGAGCGCTGATCTGGATCTCACCGACATCGAGGAGATACTGGAGCTTGATGAAGGTCAAGAGGACTTTGACTTTGATAATATCCGAGAAGATCTGGAGTACTTTCTGGGAAGTCCGCTAGACATCAATGCAGCAACAGTAGAGGATCTGAGAGCACTGGGCATTCTCAGTGAATTACAGATACAAAACATCGTAGCACATCGGCAATATGCCGGTGACTTTATCTCCATGATCGAACTGCAAGCAGTGCCTGGTATAGGAGTGCCTGTGGCCAAGCTACTGGCAAGCATTTGCGAAGTGCGAGGAAATTCTGGCACAGTGGCCCCTCTTGGTAAAAGACTCACTGAAGGTGATCGACTTCTTTTTTTGCGCTGGACGCGCAACCTTCAAGATCAAAGAGGCTTTTTGCCCAATAGTGAGGGTAAAACCCCATTTGAAGGAGATGCCAATAAGCTCTACATGAGGTTTCTCCATCGACATGGCAATAATCTCAGCTATGGTCTGACCGCTGAGAAAGATGCAGGAGAAGCTTTTTTCAGAGCTAGCAATCGTCAGGGATTTGACTACTACTCAGGCCATCTGTGGTGGAAGACTCCAGATGCGAAGCTCAAGCAAGTTGCGCTCGGGGATTACACTCTTAGCTTTGGGGAGGGACTGGTGATGCACTCCGACTTTGGCTATGGCAAAAGCGGATTTATCAAGGATGTGAAAAAGAGCTTTCGCAAAATGCGCTCTTACCGCTCTGTCTCAGAGAGTAACTTTCTACGCGGAGGAGCACTCCAATATGCGCTTTCTGATCGCCTCGAATTGACAGCTTTCGGTTCCTATCGCAGAAGAGATGCCAATGTGGTAGAGCCTGACTCCCTAGATCAAGAGGATCGTTTTGTCAGTTCCCTTCAGCTGAGCGGACTTCATCGTACCGCTACTGAGATCGAAGATGAAGGCTCACTTGGCTTGCTCACAGCTGGAGCTCATCTCTCCTATGAGGCAGGAAGAGTCACCGTCGGCGCGACAGGAATGACCAATCGTTTTGATCGAGAGCTGCGCAGGGGTGACGCACCATATCTTCTCTTTGAATTTGGAGGATCGGAGGTCCATCATCTTGGACTCAATTACAATATCCACTTGGGATCTGTGAATGTATTCGGTGAGGTCGCACAGTCAATGCCAGGAGGTCGGGCGATAGCAACTGGCGTATTGAGCTCACTATCCACCAAGCTAGATGCAGCTGTCTTCTACCGCAAATATGATCCAGATTATGTCAGTCTCTGGAGCAACGGCCTTGGAGAGACAAGCCGTACCAACAATGAGGAGGGCATCTATGCTGGTCTTGAGTTTAGACCTGACTATGGCTGGTTGGTTCAGGCCTATGTGGATCTTTGGAAGCATCGGTGGGCAAGATTTCGCATCGATGCGCCAAGTACAGGGAGTGAATATTACTTCAAGATCGGATATCGCAAAAAGCGACAGTGGGAAGTATACTGCCGATACAGGTCTGAGACCAAGTATCGTACAGAAAACCTTGATGGCATTACGATCGATCGGATCTATGCTACATTAAGATCTCAGCTCAGATTCAATGTAGACTACAATGTCACGCCATCTCTACGATTGCGCAACCGCATTGACTTTTCTTGGTGGCGAGTAGATCAAATCGAAGAAGAAAATGGCTTCTTGATCTATCAGGATATCATCTTCAAGCCTGTGGGCAGTAAGATCAGTGCTACAGCTCGCTATGCGCTTTTTGATACTGACGGATGGGATAGTCGCCTCTATGCATTTGAAAATGATCTCATCTACAACTTTAGCATTCCGCCATATAGTGGACGTGGAAGAAGGTACTACCTCAATCTGCGATACAAGATGAGCAGTCTTGTCACCCTAGAAGCTAGATACAGTGAATGGAACTATAGTGACAGGACATTTATCAGTGCAGGTAACAATCGTATAGATTCTAATCGAAGATCTGAGGCCAAGGTCCAGATGAGACTCAGTTTTTGACGACTACTGGAAGGCATTGTCGTCCGACTCTGGCTCGGTAGACGCCACTGGATATATCACCAGGTATATTCACTCTACCAGATTCATCGATACTCAGCTCTCGGATCATTTGCCCGGAAGGGCTATAGAAATAAATCAACTGGCCAGCTTCTGCACCTGAGATCTGAAGCTGATCTCCGGTCATGACAGGATTTGGCGATATACCCATACGCTCTGACTCGGGCTCCTCCGTAGCAACTTCGAAGTCAAAATCATACTTATACATCGAACGCCCGTAAGTCGCAGCGATCAAGAAGTCAAGATTGTCATGATGATCAAGACTCGTGACCGGCACACGTGGCATGCCTTGCCCCAATAGACGCCACTCTAGACCGAGGTGATCGGCATAGTATACGCCAAGATCGGTAGCTAGGTATACCTCATCTCTCGTCGGATGAAGTTGGATATCATTCACAGGTAGATCAGGGAGATCCCCATTGATATTGGTCCAACTACTACCAAAGTCATCACTCCTGTACACATGACCTATATCCTCTCCAAAGCGATATCCGCTGTAGGAAACGAAGACTCTACTGCGGACGCTATGATCAGCTTCTACAGACGTTACCCATCGATCAGGCAAGGACTGTGAGATGATGTCCCATGTGCTGCCTCTGTCAAGTGTCACCCAGACATTTCCATCGTCAGTACCTGTGTAGATGATATTGGGATCAAGCGGTGAGACACTGATGCTGGTGATCGTGCCGAATGTTCGATTACCTTCATACGGACCGTTGCTCATGTCTTCACTGATGGGTATCCACTCTTCTCCAAATGTGGACTCATAAAGGATGTTTCCCCCAAAGTACAAGCGAGCACTATTGGATGGATCCATCTCGAGAGGACTATTCCAGTTGAAACGACCAAATAAGCCCCTAGTAGCTGTAATAAAGTTATCGCCGCCGTCAAAAGATCGCCTGATGAAGCCATTCTGTGACATCGTGTAGATGATGAGATTATCCACTGGGTCGACCAGCACAGTCATCCCATCACCACCAGATATGGCTCGCCAGTCATTGACACCTCCACCTGAGCTGCATAGAGTGCCATTGTCCTGCGTACCACCATAGACACGCTCTGGCTGCGATTGATCAATCTCACAAGTGTAGAATTGAATATTGGGTAAACCTCCTGGTTTTACATAATTGCGACCTCCATCATGACTGATGTAAACACCACCATCATTACCGATGATTACCAGATCTCGATCAAGAGGATGGATAAAGATGCTATGTTGATCCACATGAGCTCCTTGGAAAGCTTGTAACCAATCGCCATTGATCGGATTGCGCTCATAGATCTCCAGACCAGCTAGAAATACTCGATCAGCATCCGTCGGGTCCACCGCGATTTCACCAAACCACCACATAAATGGCACATCAATGACACCATCTGAAGCAAGCAGGTCCCAGCTTGTCCCGCCATCCACTGACTCATAGTAGCCCTGAATATTACCGTCTTGTCTTGCTATGAAAGCATAGACTCGCTCTGGATCTGATTGAGACACGGCAAGGGCAATCCTTCCCTTCTCTTCTGGTAGTCTTGGGAGTCCTTGATCCATGACAGCCCAGTTGTCTCCACCATCATCACTGCGGTAAATGTTACTTCCATCACCGCCGTATCTGAGATTATTGGGAACACGAGATCGTTCCCAAGTAGCAGCCCAGATCCTATCAGGATTGGTCGGGTGTATCGCAAGATCTATGGCTCCTACACTATCATTGACGTACAGCACTTGTTCCCAAGATTGACCACCATCTCGCGTACGATATACTCCGCGATCAGGCCCACTACTAAAGAGTCTTCCCATAGCCGCGACATAGACGATATCAGGATCTGTAGGATGTATCTTGATCTGGCCTATACTCCCTACACCCTCAAGCCCTATCGAGCGCCAGCTCTGACCTGCATCAGAACTCTTGAACACACCTGCACCATCATATGCGAGTGAACCGCCGCCACCATTGGCCTCTCCAGTACCGACATAGATGATTGATGGATCCTGTCGATATATGTCAATGTCGCCAATCGCCAGACTGGCCTGATTGTCAAAGATGATCCTCCAAGACAGACCCTGATCTTGACTGCGGAATATACCTCCTGAGGCCGATCCTGCATAGATCGTGCGGAGGTCATCATCTGGCATTTCAATATCAGTGATTCTTCCGCCAATGTTATCAGGGCCGAGATAGCTCCATGACTCATCGTAGGCTGATCTCTGAGATTCACGATTTGCAAAGTGCTTATGAGCTACTGCAATAGCATCATGATCTATCTGCTGATGCGGATAGGCTCGCTGGAGTGTCATCCACGATGATGGATTCTTAGCTTCTGATTCATTGACTACGTTGCTGCTATCACAAGAGGTGAACAGCCAGACAGCCATCAGATAAAGAACAGATATTACTGAGATATGCCGCATAGAGCGCGCAAAGATAGCAGCTGGGCGGTGGACTACTCCGTCGCGGCCGGCTTGTCAAGATCTGCACGAAGGACGTCCATCACCTCTGTAAGCTGTTTGGCCCCAATCTTTTTCGAGATGATGGTCATCTCTTCATCTAGGATATAGATCATCGGAGTGGATGTGACATCGTACAATGGCTTGTACCGACCATATGGATCATAGCCTACCGTCCAGCCATGTAGTCTTTTGTTTTCAATGTCATCCCAGCAGTCCTGTACATCTTTTTCTCTCTTGGTGCATATACCCACCATTGCAACTCCATTGTCTACATTGGCCTCAGAAAACTTGACCGCTTCTGGCATGGCTTTCTTGCATACTCCACAGTCAGGATCCCAAAAGATCAACACTGTATAGGGTGACTTGGTATCGTAGAGTGACTTCGCATTCCCATCTTTATCTACATACTCAAAGTCTGGAGCTTTCTTTCCGAGTAATAAGGGCTTCAGCGTAGTGGATCGCTTGAGGATCTTGCTGAGACTTTCTTCATCTGTCCAAGTTGCTTTGCCCTCGCGGTAGTAGTTATCGGCAAGATGGACAAATACTGCATCCATTCCTACGATTTTACTGGCACTGTAAGCATTGACATACTTGATGAGGTAATGCTTGTACAGATCAGATCCCTCAGGCATCATGCCAAGTACATGATCAAGACTCGCTGATATCGAGTCCGGAATCTGTGCTGTAAGCTTGGAGATGTAAGAATCAATCTTACCATCGATAAATGGCGTACGAATGAGTCGATCATCTGAGAGATCGAGATGGTCGAAGTAGTGCTTTTTGTAATATTGATACTGTGCCTTGCGGAGAGCCTGACCCTTGACATCAGGCATCTCAGGGATCTCTACTTGGAGTCCTGATTTGATCACGATGCTCAGCATCTTGTCACTATAATTCTCGATCAACGATTCTTGCCGAGCCTTGACCTGATGATCTAGTTCTTCACTCTCCTTATTAATGCTAGCAATCAAAAGACTGTCTTGAGTTTCCTTCTTTTGGGCATTGAGCTTGTCAGCTTCTGACCTCTGCTTTCGCAAAAATGCTATGTACTCGTAGAAGGCTTCATTTTGTCCAGGAGTCTTCACCTGGATATTGGCACTGAGATCACTGAGAGCCGTTTCGATATTGAGTCGTTGATCGCCTTGGTCGATCAAAATCTCCAGATAAAGATTCTTGGGTGGAAAGACAAGAAGATATACACCTGGCGATAGCTCTTCTTCTCCTGAGAAAACATAGGAGTCGCCATCAGCTTGGGCAGTATCTACGATGTACTGCTTATCTGCATAGTGATACCCAAGGTAGATTTCAGATACCACGGTATCTGTCAATTTGACTTGGATGTCAAAAGCTTGAGCGAAGGTAGAATGTAGACAAAAAGTAAGTAATGTGAGGAGTGAGAGAACTCTGACCATGTTCATCAATATTCTTTGGAATCTGCCTCAAAGTTGAGCGAAATAGAATTAATACAGTATCTAAGACCAGTGGGCTCAGGGCCGTCAGGAAAGACATGGCCAAGGTGCCCACCACATCTGGCGCAATGTACTTCTGTTCTTTTGTAGCCTATTTTATAATCCACATCTTCACCGATGCACTCATCATTGAGTGGCTCAAAGAAGCTAGGCCAGCCCGTACCTGACTTGTACTTGGCCGCAGAACTGAACAACGGCAGACTACAAGCCTTACACGAGTAAGTCCCTTTCACTTCATTGTTCCAGTATTCTCCAGAGAAAGAACCCTCAGTACCAGCCTCTCGCAATACGAAATATTCAAAATCGGTCAGCTGACTCCTCCATTCTTCAGCAGACTTTTGGATTTCAAAACTGGTCTTTGCTGTATCATCACTGGACGCTGGAGGTGTTTGACAAAAAAGTCCTTGACTCAATAGTGTGAGGAGAAGCACCATCAAGATATGTTTACTGTTCATTGCGCAATCTTTTGTCCTGTTTTTGAGCCAAGTCGATGATTGTCCTCATCAACCGGACTATGACCAGAAAGATGATGAAGCATATGGTGAAAACCACATACAGCCACTTGTAAGTTCCTGCATCTTCTATGCTGACGCCTGAGAGCTTGGTGGCGACCACACTGCTGAGCAAGATCAATCCTACAAAGCCAATGATACCGCGAGTCCAGTAGCTGTTGATGTTCTCGGCGTTGTAGCTTAAAATACTGTTAAGTATGACATAGCAAAGGACAAAAGAGCCTGATACAAGCCAAATATTCTTGAGCTCTTCCCCCTCATATCGGCCATAGGCAATGAGCATGGAAAGACAAGATACCACTAGAAGTGCTCCCGCTAAGATCAAGGGATTGACTTCTTTATAGAATAAGGATTGGGAAGTGCTCTGCGTCATGACATATCAACTAGCAGAGGCCGATAAGGTTTGTTAGCCATCCATTTTCGCGACAGCGTAGAGATCATACTCAGTCGCCTCGGTGATCTCGACATCTACAAAATCTCCAAGTCTCAAGTACTCGGCTTTGATCCATACTTCATTGTCCACCTCTGGGCTGTCGTACTCCGTCCGAGCTCTGTAGTACTCACCTTCATGAGATTCTACCAAAACCTTCATGGTCTGACCAACAAGTCGCTCATTTTTTTGCAAGGAAATCTCTCGCTGAATATCCATGAGCGTGTTGGCTCTCAAGCTTTTGAGACTCGGCGGCACATCATCTTCCATCTGATGTGCAGAAGTATTTTCTTCATGGCTGTACTCAAATACGCCGAGTCTATCAAAGTGTCCTTGCCCTACGAACTCACAGAGTTCATCAAAATCTCTATTGGTCTCGCCTGGGTGGCCCACGAGCATGGTGGTGCGCAGACAAAGATTGGGCACTGTGTCCTTAGCATATTTGATGAGATCTTCTGTCTCGCTCCGCGTGATCTGTCTACGCATGGCTCGAAGTACAGGATCGCTGATATGCTGTAAGGGCATATCGAGATAGTTGCATACCGTCGGTAGCACTTTCATTGCCGTAAGGATATCTCGGGGAAACTTCGACGGATATGCATAGTGGAGTCTGATCCATTCAATACCGTCAACATCTGCCAATTGATAGAGCAACTCACTGAGCGCTCTTTTCTTGTAAAGGTCAAGACCATAGTACGTGAGTTCTTGACTGATGAGAATCAATTCTTTCACCCCATTGCGCGCGTGATGTTGGGCTTGCGAAACCAAGTCTTCTATGGATTGACTGCGATGTTTCCCTCGCATGAGAGGTATAGCACAGAAGGAACATGTCCGATTACAGCCCTCAGCAATCTTGAGATAGGCAAAGTGACTGGCGGTCGTGGTCTGTCTCTCGCCTAGCAGCTCATGCTGATATTCTCCGCCGAGTCGACTAAGAATAGCTGGTAAGTCTTGTGTACCAAAGTAACCATCGACCTCTGGGATCTCTGTCACAAGATCATGCTTATACCTCTCACTGAGACATCCCATCACATAAAGCTCTGACACAAGTCCATCTGTCTTGCGCTGACTGTACTCCAAGATCGTGTTGACTGATTCTTCTTTGGCACGATCGATAAATCCGCAGGTATTGATGATCACGACCTCATCTTGTGCCTGGGTGCTCTCATGACTTACCTCAAAATGATTGCCGCTCAACTGTGTCATTAGATTTTCGGAGTCGACCAGGTTCTTGCTACAGCCTAGCGTAATGACATTCACTTTTTTCGGTTGCCTCTTGGTCTTCACTTAATCTCGTCTTTATGGCGCAGCTGGGTTGAAATGTGATGCAAAGATATCCCTGCAGCAACAGAGACATTGAAACTATGCTTCGTGCCGTATTGCGCAATTTCAACAGCGAGGTCACACATATCGACGAGATCTTGAGACACTCCGTCGACCTCATTACCTAGGACAAGGACGATTCCCTTGGCTTGATATGGCCTTAGATCGATTTCTTCAAGGGAGATACTCTCATAGGTCTGTTCGAGTGCTATGAGCAAATTACCCCTGGACTGAAGATCTCTAGCGAGTGCGAGCTGATCTTGATGGTAAGTCCAAGTGACTGAATTTGTGGCACCGATGGCTGTCTTGTGGATCTGCTTATGTGGTGGCACGGCTGTGATACCACAGAGATATACTTGATCAAGTCCCAAGCAGTCCGCTGTACGAAAAACCGATCCCACATTGTGAGCGGATCTCACATCCTCCATGAGGACAGAGAGTGCAATCTTGTCACTTGCCGCAAATCCTTCTTCGGTCATGCGACCTAGCTCTTTAAGACTCTTTTTGCGGAAGCGAGAAGAATCTTGCGGCTTAACCATTGGCCAAAGAGAGTTGCTCGATATGAGAATCCTTGTAGACGATAGCGGCTTTCACAAAATCAACGAATAGTGGATGTGGATTTTCTACAGTACTCTTGAGCTCTGGATGAAATTGCACTCCGACAAACCAAGGATGATTGCTAAGTTCTACGATTTCTACCAGAGATGTACGCGGATTGATTCCAGTACATTTAAGTCCAGCCTTTTCTAGTTTGGCCTTGTACTGATTATTCATCTCATAGCGGTGTCTATGCCGTTCATGAATGACAAGGTCTTGATAGGCTCTAGAGGCGATGCTTCCATCTTTGAGCTTGCACTCGTAGCTTCCAAGGCGCATGGTGCCGCCGAGGTTCTTGAGGTTTTTCTGCTCTTCCATCATATTGATGACTGGGTGCTCTGCCTCTGGATCTATCTCCGAACTCATAGCTGATTCGACTCCTGCCATATTGCGCGCATATTCTACCACGGCACACTGCATGCCTAGACAGATGCCAAAGAAAGGAATCATATTTTCACGGCAGTACTGTACCGCGTTGATCTTGCCGTCAATACCTCTGCTCCCGAATCCAGGAGCCACGAGGATCCCATGCAAATCTTTGAGTTTTTGTTCAACATCTTCATGATGCATGAGACTCTCTGAGTGGATGGTAATGAGCTCAATCTTGCATTCGTTGGCTGCACCGGCATGCACGAAAGACTCCAATATCGACTTGTAAGCATCTGGCAGCTCTACGTACTTACCGACAAGACCAATTTTGACTTCGTTGAGTGGATTTTTGAGCCGTGAGAGAAATTCCTTCCACTCCTTGAGATCAGGATCTGGCAGGTCGCCGAGATGCAGCCGAGATGCCACAATATCATCAAGATTTTCCTTGAGCATGAGAAGTGGCACATCATAGATGGTATCTGCGTCCCTCGCTTCGATGACTGCGTCCATGCTCACATTGCAGAATAAGGCGAGCTTTCTCCTGAGATCATGCGATAGCGCATGCTCTGTACGACAGACTAGGAGATCCGCTTGGATTCCTGCCTGCAAAAGCTGCTTGACGCTGTGCTGCGTTGGCTTGGTCTTGAGTTCTCCAGCTGCTGACAAATACGGTACGAGCGTGAGGTGGATCACTATAAAGTCCTTGCGATCAAGCTCCATGCGCAATTGCCTGATGGCTTCTAGATACGGAAGAGATTCAATATCGCCCACGGTACCTCCGATCTCTGTGATTATCACATCATAGGTGCCATCTTGGCCGAGCTGCAAGATATTGCGTTTGATTTCATCAGTAATATGAGGTATGACTTGGACGGTCTTACCCAAGAAATCGCCGCGTCTCTCTTTGTCGATGACTGACTGATAGATCCGTCCTGTCGTTACGTTATTGGCCTGCGAAGTCTCAATGTTCAGAAATCTCTCGTAATGTCCCAGATCAAGATCCGTCTCGGCACCATCATTGGTGACATAGCATTCACCATGTTCGTAGGGGTTGAGGGTACCTGGATCTACATTGAGGTATGGATCAAATTTCTGTATGGTCACCGAGAGGCCTCTTGACTTGAGGAGCTTACCCAATGATGCCGATATGATTCCTTTACCGAGAGAAGATGTGACTCCACCCGTGACAAATACGTACTTGGTCATAGTATGCGATTGGAGCAGTGATCATGTCATTGCCACGGAGTGTAAAGGTACAGCCTGTGGCTCAATTGACAGTGTCTGTTGAAGATGGCTTTCGTCAAAACCCAATTCGTGCATTAGGCTTCGAAGGATAGTGGATTTATGCAATAGAATCGGGTGCTTGGTAGACGAGGCATAGCGAGCTATGGCGAGGAGAGTAAGTGCCTGATTATGAAGCAGAAATACGCTAGACTCGAAGACTTGACATAGCCAACTTTTCTATGAGATTTCTCATTTGGGAAATGGCTTCTCAACCGGAACAAACTGTGACAAACAAAAATGTCATTTTAATATGTACAAGACATTCAATATCTGCGACTTATCTCTATGGTAGAATGCTCAAAAAAATCCTAATGCACGAATTGGGTAAAATGATGTATAATAAAAAATGGCCTTACTCCAGCAAGGAGCAAGACCATCAACTATCTCTCTTCAAAGATTCTACTCTTTGACTTCTTCAAACTCTACATCAGTCGTCTCTGGATCAGAAGAGTCTGCACTACTTCCTTCTGCGGCATCTCCATTGGCCTGAGCTTCTTGAGATGCTTGGTACATATCTTGACTAGCCGCTTGCCAAGCTTCATTGAGCTTTGCAGTCTTGTCTTCAATGGCATCAAGATCTTCTGACTTGTGAGCCTCCTTTAGATCTGAGACAGCTGTCTCGATAGCATCTTTTTTCTCAGCAGGAATCTTATCACCAAATTCTGTGAGCTGCTTTTCTGTCTGGAAGATCAGTGTATCAGCAGCATTCATCTTATCTACGCGCTCACGAGCTGCTTTATCCGAATCGGCATTGGCTTCTGCCTCAGCTTTCATCTTTGCAATTTCGTCTTGAGAGAGCCCGGTGCTTGCTTCGATACGGATGTTCTGTTCCTTGCCAGTTCCCTTGTCCTTTGCGTGCACACTGAGGATACCGTTGGCATCCATGTCGAATGTGACTTCAACTTGTGGTACTCCTCGTGGGGCAGGTGGAATACCATCGAGGATAAATCTTCCTACTGAACGATTGTCTCTCGCCATTGGTCTTTCTCCTTGGAGAATGTGGATTTCTACACTTGGCTGATTGTCAGCCGCTGTCGAGTAGACTTTGGACTTTTTAGTCGGAATGGTACTATTGGACTCTATGACAACATCATAGACGCCTCCCATGGTTTCGATACCCAGTGAAAGTGGAGTGACATCAAGCAGGAGGACATCTTGTACATCTCCGCTCAGCACACCACCTTGGATCGCCGCACCTACAGCTACCACCTCATCCGGATTGACCCCTTTGTTAGGTTTTTTGCCAAAAAATTCTTCGACTGCCGCTTGGATTCGTGGAATTCTTGTGGATCCACCTACGAGGATGACCTCATCAATTTCTGACTTGGAAAGTCCTGCGTCCTTGAGAGCTTCTGCACATGGCTTGAGTGTGCGCTGTACAAGGTCATCCACCATCTGCTCAAATTTGCTTCTACTAATCTTGAGCACAAGGTGTTTTGGCACCCCATCCTTGGCGGTGATGTATGGAAGATTGACCTCAGTCTCTGTAGCGGAACTCAACTCAATTTTCGCCTTTTCAGCGGCCTCTTTCAATCGCTGAAGGGCCATCGGATCTTTGCGCAGATCCATATTCTCTTGACTGAGGAAATGCTCTGCAAGATGATTGATCAGCACACGATCAAAGTCATCACCACCAAGATGGGTATCACCATTGGTAGACTTTACTTCAAAGACACCGTCTCCAAGCTCCAGAATACTGATATCAAATGTTCCGCCACCAAGATCATAGACCGCGATGGTCATATCAGCATTCTTTTTATCGAGTCCGAATGCCAATGCTGCTGCGGTAGGCTCATTGATGATACGACTGACCTTGAGGCCTGCAATCTCACCAGCTTCTTTTGTAGCTTGTCTCTGAGAATCGTTGAAGTATGCTGGGACGGTGATCACAGCCTCCGTTACTTCTGATCCCAAGAAGTCCTCGGCTGTCTTCTTCATCTTTTGAAGGATCATCGCACTGATTTCCTGTGGAGTATATTTTCTCCCTTCGATTTCAACTCTGGTGGTGTCATTATCCCCTTTGACGACAGGATATGCCATCTGACCTGCCTCTTTGGACACCTCAGAATATCTGGTACCCATAAATCGCTTGATCGATGCAATAGTCCGCTGAGGATTCGTAATTGCCTGTCGCTTTGCCGGATCACCGATCTTGCGTTCACCATTATCTATAAAGGCTACAACTGAGGGCGTGGTGCGGTGACCTTCCTCATTGGGAATGACAACGGGTTCGTTGCCTTCCATCACGGCAACTACACTATTGGTAGTTCCGAGATCTATTCCGATTATTTTACCCATGAATTATCTGTGATTCTATTAATTCAAAATGTATGACGCTACACACAGATCAATCCATGTGCCATGACAAGTAACATGACGAAATTGCAGTTGGTCTGGGCCAGAACGAGACTTATGTGTCAGTCTAGCTATGGACTCAACTGACAGAACGTCATTGTGTCATGGTGAAAATGAATCTAAAGAAACCCGAGATCCTTCGTGAAGCTGTTCTGTCGAATGCTATCTCTCGTCTGAGCTGTTAATATGCGGCCTTCGACCACAGTCTTACGACTTGAAAATATACCGATACCCCGGCTTAGATTTGAAAATGTCGGAATCTCTTGACTGCTGGTAATGCCGCTATTGGCATTTTCGATGCGTGTTCCAGCGATCACCTCCTGCCCTGCTGCAGCGATCTCCACCCAAAGCTCGCCGATGAGGCGTGTGGTCTGTACCTCTGCATCGATTCCTGCACCTAGGGCTTCGTAGAATCTCTGACCATCAAACATCATCGTCTGGTCATCCTGCACAGTCCCAAGATCGATTCTCAACTCTTGGTCGACAAATTGGTTTGTCTCAGCGTCAAGTTCCTGATATTGAAAGAGTAAATCTATTTTGTAGACTCTTGGCTCATCTTGTGCGTCATGAGCCCATCGCAAGGTCACTGGTCTGTCGGGTCTGATACTAAATTGAGCCTGTGAACTCGGCGAACGCAGCTCTATGTCACCAAGGATTGTGGTGCTGGCTGTGATGGGCTCTTTACCATCAGCGAATGTGATGTTCAATCGTGCCTGTTCATTGCCTTGAAAACCACCTATCATTCTATAGACGATGTTGGGCTGATCAGCGAAGATGCCCGTGTTGCGAGGTAGGCCGATGGTCGTGGCATCGATACGATCCAGTGTGCGAAGTATACCGCCTACTTCAATAGTTACTTCTGCATCATCATAGTAGAGTGAGTCAGGTATCTGAGCAAGCTCAAGAGCAGATAACTCTGAATCTAGAAATGCACGTTCAAGCCTCACATAGTGATTCGCTTCTTCGAAATCAATGAGAGAGTAAACGACAGGAATGTCTTTTCTTGGGGCATTGATCTCAAATTCATTACTGCAATTCCAGCAGATAGCCACCAGTCCAGAAAGAAAAAGTAGTTTTTTCATGCGCACGCGAAGTTAGGTCATCTCAGACCATCCTGCCTCGATGATCCTTCAATATCATCATCACAATGCGTAATCTTACAGACATAAGTACTACAAGCACATGAGTATCAGTAAAGAGGTAAAACGCATCACTACGCATACACTCCAAGAGATGAAGGATCACGGTGAGCCGATCGCCATGTTGACCGCCTACGACTTCTCCATGGCACGCATCATTGATGAAGCTGGGATCGATGTGATCTTGGTAGGAGACTCCGCCTCCAATGTCATGGCAGGTCACGAGACTACCCTACCAATCACACTAGATCAGATGATCTATCATGCTTCATCAGTCGTGAGGGCGGCGAAAAAATCCTTGGTGGTGGTGGACCTACCTTTTGGCACCTATCAGGGTGATTCCAAAAAAGCACTGAACAGTGCGATACGTATCATGAAGGAATCTGGTGCTCATGCTGTCAAACTTGAAGGCGGTGTCCAGATCATCGACTCTGTCAAGCGGATCTTGAAAGCTGGAATCCCTGTGATGGGACACCTAGGATTGATACCTCAGAGCATCTATAAGTTTGGTACTTACACCGTGCGTGCCAAAGAAGAGATGGAGTCAAAACAACTCAAGGAAGATGCGCTAGCGCTGGAGAAGGCAGGTGTATTTGCCATTGTGGTAGAAAAAATACCAGCCAAACTAGCAGCAGAAGTTTCAAAATCACTTAGGATCCCAACGATAGGTATCGGTGGTGGAAACCAAACTGACGGCCAAGTACTGGTAACTCACGATATGATCGGTATTACCAAGGACTTCCATCCGAGATTCTTGCGTCGATATCTTGAGCTCTACAATGAAATGAAAGGTGCCTTTGAGCGTTATATCACTGATGTCAAATCACGAGATTTTCCATCTAACAAAGAACAGTACTAGGTGAAAAAGCTATTGATAGCTCTCTTTGCTCTGGCTCTGATCGGCGGTATTGCGGCATGGTACTTCTATGACCAGCTCTTTGGTACCAACGTCACCACATCTGAAGACCCCATATTGTATATCGAGAGTGACTCGGGATATGATGACTTGCTGACGAAACTGGAAAGCAAATACATCAAGGATATCGGCGCCTTTAAATTCACTGCCAAGCGCATGTCATTTGAGGCCTCGAGTGTCAAATCTGGCAGATATAACCTCGAGGGTCTAAGCTCCAACGTAGACTTGATTCGACATCTTCGATCAGGCAATCAGGAGCCAGTGCCGGTAGTGATCAATCACCTCCGGACCTTGGAAGAACTCAGTGAGGAAATCACTGAAAATCTAGAACTCTCGGCGTCAGACTACCTGGCCTACCTCAAATCTTCTGAAGCTGCGGAGCTTTTGGACGAAAGTCCAGAAAATCTCATGACGAGATTCATACCAAATACATATAGCCTCTACTGGGACGTAAGCGCCAAGGATCTGACAGCACGTATGCTTAATGAACATGACAAGTTCTGGAAGAGTAATGAACGTGAAGAAAAACTAGAGCATATCGGCCTGACTCGAGAACAAGCTTACACACTAGCAAGTATCGTGGAGAAAGAAAGTCTGATGTCCGATGAGCGACCTCGCATTGCTGGAGTATATCTCAATCGACTGAAAAAAGGCATGCTATTACAGGCCGATCCGACTGTGATATTCGCTGTGGGAGATTTTAGTATCAGACGCGTCTTGCACAAACATCTTCGAGTCGACTCTCCTTACAATACTTACAAGTACCAAGGCTTACCAATTGGTCCCATATGCATGCCGAGTATATCATCTATCGATGCGGTACTCAATGCCGAGGATCATCAATACCTATACTTCTGTGCTAAGCCAGACTTCAGTGGATATCACAATTTTGCCAAGACTCTGAGGCAACATAATAACTATGCCAATGCCTACCGTAGAGCCCTCTGATCATTCCATGATCTTGACAGGTTTCTCAGCATAGCGGTTCCATCTGATCTGAAAGGCATTGTCACCAAACTTGCTTGTTCCTGCCATGACGATCCTATCATTGTTATGCAGCACCTTCCACTCTGAGCGTTTGGAGCCATCAATAGGTATGAGATTGAGGATCTTACTCGTGTGATCATAGTCCCATGTCCCTGCAGTCGTCCTATCAGACAGAAATCCGCCATCATAGGTCCAGTCATCATGAAGATCTATCCACTTGCCGATGTAATCCGACTTAGGAATGTCTTCCCCAATCTTATCCACGTAAGTGTAGTGAAAAAGATCCTTGGTGAGAAATGTCCACTCTGCAGGTGGTTTGGCAGGAGCTTCGACGTCAAGATTGACTTGATTTTGTGCTGCAGCAATACTGGCATTATCAGACGAAGATGCATCTTTGGAACATGCGAGCAGTCCTATGACGAGGCACAGATACAGCGAAAAGATATGGCAGTTATATTTCATTGATAGATTTTATGACGAAGGTCTTTGATCAGATTATCAATCGAGTGGACAAAGTTATAGCTCGAGCAGGATTGGCTGGTGAGCAGAACAAATTCTTGTTAGCAGTTTCGGGCGGTCCTGATTCGGTATTGATGATGCGCGTATTTCATGAACTCAAGCCAGGTCAGTTTCGAGTAGCCCATTTCAACTACCAGCAAAGAGCAAGTTCTTCGGATGAGGATGAGAAGTTTGTATCTGATTTGACGAAGCGCCTGTCTAGCGAGCTTTCGCTCAAATCCTGGGACGAATACCCACAGATAAGCGAAGCCTTCAACTTTCAGAATATTGCCCGGCAAAGAAGATATTCATGGATGCGAGAGCTATGTGACCAGTATGATTTGCAAGGGATTGTCACCGCACATCATGTCCAAGATCTCGAAGAGAGTTTTTTTCTCCAACTAGGTCGAGGAGCTGGACTCAGAGGACTAGCTGGAATGCAACTTTGGCATGAACAAATACTACGTCCATTGCTCACGACTTCCAAAACCGAAATCTTAACAGCATTAGATGAGATCAGGCAAAACTATAGGATCGATGAGACCAATAAAGAAAATCACTATCGTCGTAATAAAATCAGAAATGAGCTCATGCCATATCTCCGGCAAGAGTTTCCGGAAATCCTGAAAAATGTGACAAAGACCTCCGGGATCCTCTCCGACCACTGGAGGGCTTGGCAAGAGGCTCAGAAATCAAGAGATATTCAAATGCCACTGCGACCGCACTCAGAGACGGATTGGTTACGGCTCTACTATCATTTTGAAAAGGAAGGTCTCACTCGCGTTCAGATCGAGAATATGAAACTGGCAATTCATGGCACTGAGCGTAAGGAGTTTCCGCTGGATTACAGATCTTTGGTCGTCTCGAAAGGAAATGTCAATCTTGCTAGAACTCGAGAAGAGCAGGAAATCTCATTTGAACTCAAGGAGCAAGAAGTAGTGATTGATCACCAGAAGATCATAATCTCGAGGCACGAAAACTTGATCAATCAGCAACTCTGTCGAGCTCAGGCGACATTACCCGAGCGATACCTAGGTAAAACTTTCATATTGAGATCAAGACGACCAGGCGATAAGATTGCCAGCTTTGGAATGCAGGGTAAGAAACAGAAAGTCAAGGAGATACTCATCAATCACAAAGTTGACCAAAACAAGCAAGAAGCGCTCGTCATGACAGACAAGACGGGCGAACTCATTTGGCTCGTCGGCATTAAGACTTCTGAACATTGTCGTCTAAAGGAGGGAGAAGGCTACTTTTTATTGGACTACAAGAAAGGGTAACTATCCTTTCTTTTGTGGTCGACCCATGATATCTCTTTTGGGTTGATCCTTCTTGACTTCATCGTCCTCTTCTCCAGCACGATTTAGATTCTGCTCAAAGAGGTACTCTTTGTAAACAAAGCCTTCTGATGTCTTTTCATAGACCTCATAAGTCCCATCTTGTACGAGCAGAGGTTCCCCTTCATAAGATTGCTCGGGTACTTGGAGTATGTGGTTGTGCCAGATCATCTGATCTGAGTCGTCATAGGTCAATACGACATTGGCTGGGTCACTGAAGGTGAGTACGATCCTCTTGCGCACGTCATCTCTGAGATCCTCACGCTTTTTGATAAATATTGGAGCCCCGAAGCTCACAGCTCCATCAGCTTCTAGATACAACACCTCGCAGACTTTGCGATTATAGGCAGGATCAAGACGGTTGAGACCAAAGAGTAGGTAGTAAGTCTTCTCTCCGATCACAAGCTCTTCCATATTGTAATACACTGCTCCCATCCACTCATCTGGGTAAAGTGTTTCCCTTGTATTGCCTTGGAGCTGATCACTGGCGTCTTCAAGGATCACAGGCGCGATGGTCGCGTCAGCATACTCCAAAGCACCAAAGTATCGATGTGTACTATCAAGTCTAAGCTCCCAGGTGTAGAGAGCGAAACTGCTATCAGAAGGAAGATATTTCTGTATCCAAGGAATATCGAGTGTCAGTGCTGCAAAGCCGGTGTCTCTGATGGTATTGACAAATAAGTCGTAAAACTCATCGTGACTAGCCTGCCTGTGAGCGGCTAGGTCCATATGAGTCATTCCATCCGCAAGATAAGTCAAGCGGTCTTGTCCATAGCCCACAGTGACTGTCGTCAAAATAAACAGCAGCAAGAAGCTATGACCTAATCTCTCTTTCATGTCTTGGTAACGCAATCCAAGTCCTCTGAGGTTTATCGCAAGGTCATAAAAGAATCTTAACTAACAGAATTCAGATAGCGATCAATGAGTGCGATGTAATCTGGACGATCTGAGGCATCCTGATGGATATACTCGCCTACCTTTTGCCCTTTGTGTATCATGAAGACTCCTGGCATCTGAAACCCATCGCCGATCACGCGCCCTGCGCCAAGACCCTTACCCACACCAGCTTGAAAACTACGCAGGAAGACCTTGAAGCTGGCTAATTGTCCAGTCTGGGCTCTCACCAATCCAAACGCTGTATAGTACTTCTGTGCTATGTCAGAAACTCTTTCGGCGTCCTGCAGATGAAACCTTTCAAAAAGCGGAAATGCTTCTTCTTCTGTCCCCATGTGCACAAATACAACTCGAGTCTTCCGCTTGATGATGTCTTGCTTGGCTTTGGAGATATCATCCATCGCCTCTCGACAGAAAACACAACCAAGATGTCTCAAAAAAATGAGGAGGACCGGACTATCATTACTTATGTCCAACAACAAGTTACCCTTGTTAGTCCTCATAGAACTAATCGCCGTCGATATCATATACTCGCGCTACTTATCTAATGCCATAGAACGATCTCTACGACTTCATTCCATCGTATGTAGCCATGACTGCCTTCACATGATCACTTGAGGTTTTGAGAAGATCCATCTCATCACTATCAAGATCCAGTTCAATGACTTTTTCTATTCCATTCTTCCCAAGCACCACTGGTACCCCGAGATAGACATCGCTCAAACCGTACTCTCCGTCGAGTCCCACACAGCATGGAAATATTCTCTTTTCATCTCTCACGATCGTCTCCACCATTTGAGCGGCAGCGGCACCAGGTGCATACCATGCTGAGGTACCCATCAATTTCACCAATTCTCCTCCACCTTTCTTTGTCCGCTCTACAATCTCATCGAGTCTCTCAGGCTTGATGAAATCTGTGATTGGGATACCGCCAACAGTGGTGAATCTTGGGAGTGGCACCATTGTATCACCGTGGCCTCCCAGAAGCACTGCCTGGAAGTCCTTGGGCGAAATATTGAGTTCCATACTGAGGAAAGCACGATATCTCGCGGTATCAAGGATACCAGCCATACCAAACACCTTTGTTTTGGACATTCCAGATGTAGTGTGTGCAGCGTAGGTCATCACATCAAGTGGATTGGAGACGACGATGATGATGGGATCATCACTGTGCTCCAGAATGGACTTGGTCACACTACTCACAATCTTGGCATTGGTAGAGATGAGATCATCACGACTCATGCCAGGTTTGCGTGGGATACCTGCTGTGATCACTACAATCTCACTTCCAGCTGTATCCTTGTAGTCGTCTGTCCCTCTAAGACGAGTAGAGTAATAGTCTATCGGGGCTTGTTGAAATGAATCGAGCGCTTTGCCACGTGCCATATCTCCTTTGAGATCAAGAAGAACAATTTCATTCACGACGTCTTTGTGCGCCAATACATTGGCCACAGTAGCACCGACGTTACCAGCACCGACTACAGTAACTTTTGTCATTTTTTTTGATGTATTTTAAGTGTTTCAGATGGAGTGCAAATGTATGAAATCCGCATCGGTCGTGACAAGCTATTTTCACCCGTAGATGTCAGGTTGGATACAATGAGACCTATGACATTCTTGTCGAGCTCTGCTGACAAGTCCTACATTTACGGTGATTAAGTCAACACTAGATATATGAAATACTTTCGACTGCTGGTAATTCTAAGCATTTCTCTACTGACCGCGACTGCTCAAGCACAGCATTGGTGTGGAGTAAAAACCTCTCCAGAGGATATTGATCGTCTCCTGACCAATAAGCAAGTAGCTCTGGACTCCGATCCATCTAGACGCACCACCTCATACGTTCCCATCAGATTTCACCTCATTGCAAGGAGCGATGGCTCAGGAAGGATTTCCGAGACTGAGGTCCTCGAACAACTCTGCGTGCTCAATGAACATATGGAACCCTATGACCTCCAGTTCTTTATCAAGGAGGAGTTCAATTACTTTAATAATAGTGATGTTTACAACAACCCGCAGGCCAATGACTTTTTCATGAGCCTTCGTGAGGATGATGAAGCCCTCAACGTATGGATCGTAGGATCAGCAGGAGGAGGCGGAGGAGTCGTGACACTCGGATACTATGATCCTCGAAATGACTGGGTCGTCATGGCCAATAGTGCTGTGGTAGCAGGTGAGACTGAGTTTACTCACGAGATGGGTCACTTCTTTAGTCTAGCCCATACTCACAATGGATGGGACTGTGATCAGTACGATGCCTCTAGGCATGGCAACCCTGTCAATCTGAGCTCAGCGCCTTGTCACAACTTTGCTGTCGAACTCCAAGATGGAAGCAACTGTGAAGACTCAGGTGACTTCATTTGCGATACACCTCCCGACTACCTTTTTGGTCTGGGATGGAGTGGTTGTGAGTTTACAGATGTGGTCCGAGACCCTAATGGAGATGTTGTAAATCCTGATGAGCGAAACTATATGAGCTATTTCCTCAACTGTAATCCAGATGAGTACTTCTTCAGCCCTACACAAGCCGATATCCTCTTCGCAGACTACGAGTCCAATTCTCGAAACTATCTACGCAGATTTCCTGTCCAAAATACTGAGGTCGTTAATGACGCTCCTGAGCTTCTGCTCCCGGACAATCAGGAAACCACAGAATCAAATGACGTAACTCTTGAGTGGGAGGCAGTCGAAAATGCTGATTTCTACCTTGTAGAAGTTGATCGTACGCCAAGTTTTGGTCTGGACCCGGTGATCAGTATTATCGAAGAGACTAGCATAACAGTTACTGATCTCGATCCTGAGCGCAGATACTTCTGGAGAGTCAAGGCCTTCAACGAGTCCAGTGTCTGTGCAGCACCATCCTCAAGTCGACAATTCATCACAGGCTTGCCCACTGCAACTAGAGATATTTATCTAGCAGGTGTCATGGAGATATCACCTAATCCGAGCAGGACAGGCACCTCGGTCAGGCTCCATATTAAGACAGATCTGAGTCAAGTGGAATCCATCCACATTCTAGACACTCAGGGAAAAGTCCTACAGGATGTGCAAGAGAGAGGAGTCTCGATTGATTTGGACATGAATCTATCTGCAGGGCTTTATTTTGTCCGGCTCAGAACTACTCAAGGCATCTCCCTTGAGAAAATGATTGTCCTATGAGAATTTTACTAACTCTCTTCATGGCAGGCTTTTGCGGTGTACTGCTTCATGGCCAGAATGAGCCACATGGCTGCGGTACACCACCTATAAAAACGAAGTGGTTTAAGAAGTATGTCAAGAATCGAGAAGCCTATCGTACGGATTCGTCTACTGTCTTGTTCGTACCGATTAAGATTCACAATGTCGGCAGAGATGACGGGAGCTCACTGTTTCCAGTACGTGGAATTGTGGATGCAATGTGCACGCTCAATGAGGATTTTGAAGCTGCGAATATTCAGTTTTATATCGATGGAGAAATTAACGTAATCCTCAATTCGGCATATAACAATCACGCAACTGTACTAGAGGGAGCTGAGATGATGTTTGAGAATAATGTTGATAGTGCAATCAATGTATATTTTGTCGCCAATCCTGCTGGTAATTGTGGGTATAATCTGCCCTATGCGGGCATCGCGATGAGTCGCGGATGTAGTGGGCCCGATGATCACACCTTTGCTCATGAAGTGGGTCACAATCTGACAGTGCAACATCCACATCTTGGATGGGATGGCAATGTATATCAAGTGGGCCAACCAGCTCCCACCATGACGACATATGACTACACTTATTTCAAGGATACACTCATCCTTGACACACTGATCATCGATACTTCGATCGTGGAGTATGCTGACGGTAGCAACTGTGAGATTGCTGGCGACTTTCTTTGTGACACTCATGCGGACTACCTCAGTACTCGCTGGACTTGCAATGGCGACCTAGAGAGTAATACACAACAGATCGATCCCAATGGTGAGTCCTTCAGATCTGATGCTACTCTGATCATGTCTTATGCCTTGGACGATTGCTCTTCTCGCTTCACTCCTGATCAGATCGCTCTCATGAGAGCAAATCTACTAGACGAAAAATCTCATTATCTCAACCGCCGTGATACATTACCTGACTTACAAGACATCGCACGGCCTGGAGCACCGAGTGACGACGAAGAGGTTCACTATGAAAACATTGTACTTGAGTGGGATGCTGTGCAAGACGCAGAGTACTACAGCGTAGAACTAAGTCGATTGCCCACATTCGGCTTGATTGACTACACAGGGGTGACATCTGACCCCATGCTAGTCGTACCAGAACTTCAGCTAGGGCGTCGATATTTTTGGCGAATCAAGACCTTCAATAGCTTCAGCTTTTGCTCAGAAATTTCTGCTAACGAGTCATTCGTCACCGCCAATCTCAGTTCTACTCATACACAAGCAGAAAAACTTGGACTTCTCATTTATCCCAATCCATCTGTTGAGGGACAGTTGATCCATATCAAGAAACCTCAGTCCCTCTCCAATGTAGCGGATATAGCAGTATTTGATGCTCAAGGTAGACAATTGACCACTCAGCTAGACGACCAAAGAGATCATATTATGATTCGTATCTCAGAATCATATCAAGGTGTCGTCATGTTGCGCTTGCGTATTGGCGAGCAGCTCGTCTACAAAAAATTGACAGTCATCAAATCTTGAAGATGAAAGCTCTGAGTCCACTGCTCTTGGCCAGTACATTGCTGCTTGCTTGCAGTACTGACCCGAACTCCGTCAGCGGTGCGTCTCTAGGCCCACTTCAGAAGTCAGCACCGAAGTTGATTGCATTTGGGAGCTGCAATGATCACGAAGATAGCCAAGCACACTGGGATGATATCGCAGCTCTTTCGCCTGAGCTATGGATATGGCTTGGGGACAATATCTATGGAGACAGCAAGAACCCAGCAGTACTTCAGAGAAAATATACTGAGCTCAAGAATGATCAGTACTATCATCGCTTTCGCGAAAATGTTCCAATCATTGGGACTTGGGATGACCATGACTATGGCATAGGCGATGGCGGAAAGGAACATCCAACAAAAAAAGAGAGCAGTGAGGCATTCTTTGAATTTCTTGACATCCCCGAAGAAAAGAGAGCCGACGAAGGTGTTTACCAGAGCTACACATTTGGGCGAAAGCCCCAGATCAAGATATATCTACTAGATGCAAGATACTTCCGAGATGCACAGAAAAAGCGACGAGGAAAGTATGTCTCTAGTAAGCGAGGTACCATCCTCGGCAAGGATCAGTGGAACTGGCTCATAAAAGAAATGAAGAGCAGCAAAGCAGATATCAATATTATCTGCAGCGGCATACAAGTGATTCCTGATGAACATCCCTATGAAAAATGGGCAAACTTCCCCAAAGAAAGAACGCGTCTTCTTGAATCCATCGTCGATACTAAACTTCGTAATCCTATCATCATCAGTGGAGATCGCCACATTGCGGAGCTATCTTCTATTTCTGTGAGAGGACAAGAGATCTTAGAGCTCACTGCTAGTGGCTTGACTCATAGCTATGAAGAACTCCAGAAGGAACCCAATCGTAGACGACTGGGTGATTTTTACAATCAAAAGAACTTTGGCAGTATCAGTATCGAGGACGACTGGTCTTCCTATCAACTACAGATCCGCCAAATCGATGGCACCGTCCATCAAGAAATAAGTCGCAAGCTCAGATAAGGTACTCAGTCATACTGTAGCTTTGCAGGCTCACTAGAAAATCGAGAGATGCACTACAGACCAGAAGAGATCGAGGCCAAATGGCGCAAGCACTGGAATGAGTCCGGACTCTATCGAATCCAAGAAGACTCTTCCAAACCCAAATACTATGTGCTGGACATGTTTCCATACCCTAGTGGTGCTGGTCTTCATGTAGGGCATCCGCTCGGTTACATCGCATCTGATATTTTCTCTCGATATCAGCGGATGAAAGGATTCAATGTCCTACATCCCATGGGATTTGATGCATTTGGCCTGCCCGCCGAAGAATACGCCATACAAACCGGTATACATCCTGCAAAGTCTACGGAGCAAAACATGGAGACCTACCGTAGACAGTTGCGTGACCTTGGTTTCTCTTTTGATTGGGACCGTGAAGTACAGACCTGTGCGCCAGAGTACTACAAATGGACACAGTGGATCTTTACGCAGCTATTTGATCATGTGTATGACCAAGAAGCTGATAAGGCTGTTCATGTGTCAAACCTAGTTGCTCATCTCGAGCAGCACGGTACGGATAGCTTACCTTATGCCTGCGAAGAGGAATTGACATTTACCGCAAGCGAGTGGCAAGGATACAGCCCCAAAGAGAAGTCAGATGTCTTGATGAATTATCGTCTAGCCTACCGCAAAATAGGCTATGTCAATTGGTGCGAGGAGTTGGGCACAGTCCTGGCCAATGATCAAGTGAAAGACGGACTATCCGAAAGAGGTGGACACCCTGTGATACAAAAGCCCATGACACAGTGGTACCTCAGGATCACGGCCTATGCTCAGCGCCTTCTCGATGGCCTTGAAGATCTCGAGTGGTCTGATGCACTCAAGACTATGCAACGCAATTGGATCGGAAGATCCGAAGGTGCTCAAGTCTTTTTTGATATTGATGGATCTGAGGAGAAGATAGAGATCTTCACCACAAGACCAGACACCATATTTGGAGCAACGTATATGGTACTTGCACCAGAGCACGAACTTGTCCAGCGTCTTACAACAGACGAGCAGCGTGCTAGTGTAGAAGAATATGTCTCAAAAGTCATGTCCAAGTCTGAGATAGAACGCATGGCTGAGAGAGAAGTCAGCGGTGTCTGGCTAGGTGCCTATGCCATCAATCCAATGACAGATGAACGTATCCCCATATGGATCGGAGAATATGTCCTCAAAGATTACGGGACCGGTGCTATCATGGCAGTACCTAGTGATGATGATCGCGATCACAACTTCGCAGAGAAATTTGACCTCCCGATCATACAAGTTATCGACAAGTCTGCTCATCCCAATGCAACTCGCAGTGATAAAGTTGGCAAGCTCATCAATAGTGGATTTCTCAATGGACTCGAGGTCAAAGAGGCAATAAGCAAAGCGTGTGAGGTCATTGAAGAACGTCAACGTGGTAAAGCTCAGATCAACTATCGTATGAGAGATGCCAATTTCAGTCGGCAACGTTATTGGGGAGAGCCCTTCCCTATCGTTTATGATACAAATGGCATCCCATCTGCTCTAAGCGTGGAGCATCTTCCAGTAGAGCTACCAGCGACAGACAACTTCAAGCCTGCAAAAGATGAATCTCCTCTGGCTCGAATGCAAGAATGGGTCAATGAGCTACCTGGCTACACCAGGGAGACAGATGTCATGCCTGCAGTTGCAGGCAGTAGTTGGTACTATCTCAGATACATGGATCCTGCCAACAATGACGCACTAGCTAGTGATGCAGCCATCAAATACTGGAAAGATGTCGACCTCTACGTAGGTGGCGCGGAGCATGCTGTAGCGCATCTACTCTATGCGAGATTTTGGCACAAGTTTCTCTACGACATGGGCAAACTTCCTACGCAAGAGCCCTTCAAGAAGTTGATCAATCAAGGGATGATTCAAGGTGTGATCGAGTTCATCCACCTCGACAAAAGACAAGAAGAAGGAATGAGACGATTTGTTTCTGCTGAGCTTGCAGAGCGCGAAGGAGCCGAGCACTTTGTCAAGATTCCAGTCCACGTCAGTTTTGTATCAGACTATGGCTCAGATCAATCATATCTCTCCGAGCAAGGCATCAAAGAGTTTTCTGCATGGCGCAAAGAGTACACGCATGCCACATTTGAAGGAGTGGACTCTAGTGCAGAGATGAAAGACGGAAGCCTTGTGGCTATCACACCAGACTTCAAGATGACCACAAGCTCAGAAGTGGGAAAGATGTCAAAAAGGCTCTTCAATGTGATCAATCCCGATGACGTCATTTCGCAATACGGCACAGACTGCTTTCGCATGTACGAAATGTTTCTGGGGCCCATAGAGCAATCAAAGCCTTGGGACACCAATGGCATCGACGGAGTCTACAAATTTCTCAAGAAATTTTGGCGACTCTTTGTTGATGATCATGGCTTGATAGCCTCTTCAGAGGAGGCATCTGCAGAAGAATTAAAGATCTTGCATACCTGCATCAAGAAGATCAATGGAGACGTAGAGAAGTTCTCTTTCAACACATGCATAAGTGCTCTCATGATCTGTACAAACTCTCTGAGAGATCTGACAAAGCTCAGCCAATCAACAAAAGAAGATTTAACCAAGCTGATAGCGCCATTTGCCCCTCATCTTGCTGACGAGCTGTGGTCCATCTTAGGCCATCAAAGCAGTGTCCACCTCGAGAGTTTTCCGTCGCACGAAGAGAGCTACCTTACAGAAGACTCCATCGAGTATCCACTCTGTATCAATGGCAAAAAACGTGCAATGGCAAGTTTTCCAGCTGACATGCAAAAAAGCGATTTGGAGAAAGCCGCTCTCACTCATGATGGTTTATCCAAATGGCTAGAAGGCAGCACCGTACGCAAAGTGATTGTCGTACCTGGTCGCATGATCAATATAGTCGTAGGATAAAGCCAAGAACTGCTGATTTTTTCTGATCTTCGCGCACCGACTTGGTCAATGCAAGATGTGAAGATCATACGACTCTGCGCGACAGCGTGCCTTCTTTTACAACTGCTATGTGTCAATGGTCAGTTTTGCCCAACGACTGAGATTGATAGTATCGCAGTGATCTCTCCTCAGGAAATTGAGAGCTACTTTGAGCTCGATCAGAGTGGCAATGTCCTGAGTTATGAAATAAGTGCTAGCCTAGAAGGACAAGATCCTGATGACGGTCAGATCTTCTCTTCGACGAGCTCACCCATAGTCGTCACCGACTTAGTCCCAGGCACGCAATATGACATCTATATGCGATCTAGATGTGTAGCTCAAGTCAGCGAATGGACCGGGCCTTATCAGATCGTCACAGCTGTAGAACTGTCAGATAATTGTGACTTATCCATCAGCATCCCTGACAATGCGTGTCCAGATCTCGTCTCCATCCCCATTGAAGTAGAAGAAGGGGACTTCATTTTGGGTGAGGATATCAACCTCAATGCCATAGAGCTCATCGTATCTCACAATTGGCCTCCAGACGTGGCAGCTTGGCTTTCCAATGCCGCAGGTACACGAGTCCAGCTTCTTGGTTTGCAGCGCATAGGTGGAGATCACCTCGGTGATCCCGGCGAGGCTGATTGTGATGCCCCCATGAGAATCACTCTCCAAGCTTGTACCTCAGTGCTTGATGCTGCTCCGCCGTATACAAGCGAAGACCTGAGAGCAATCCAGCCTCTATCGACATTGGCAGATGGGTCTCGGGCTTCTGGATTGTGGATGCTAGAGATTTGTGATCAAGGTGACTTGCTGCAAGGAACTCTGGAGCATATCAACTTGGAATTTGTACCTGTCACTTGCCTCGCTCCAGTGAATCTTCGCTCCATTGATTTTGATCATGAATCTGTCAGTATCGGATGGGATCAGGTCGGCCTTTGCGATTCGATCGTACTCGAGATAGGTCCTGAAGGCTTTGTGCCCAATTATGATGGAATGAATGGTGGCCCGGGTGGTGAAATCCTTGTCATAGATTGCGAGGAATCATCAGCTACTTTGGGAGACTTGCTCGCTGATCAGAGCTATGATATATACAGCTACACGCACTGCGACAACTCTCTCGTGAGTTCTGCATGTGTCTTTACCATACAGACTGCATGCGATGAAATAGGCTTACGCCAAAATTTTGAGGCGCTTAACCTATGTCCACCAAGTTGCAACGTCATGTGTGCAATCGAAGGAGTCTTTCGGAATACCTCACAAGATGACTTTGACTGGCTCGTCTATCAAGGCCGTACTCCTACTGTGGGCACTGGTCCTATCGCGGGAGGATCACGCGGAACTGTAAACTATATCTACACCGAGAGCTCGTCTCAAGACTGTCGTGGCGCAGCGATGGCCATCCTCGAGTCACAATGCCTCTTCAAGACCAAGAGCACTAGTAGCTGCGACGTATCCTTCAGTTATTGGATGGAAGGATCAGGTGTCGGCTCTCTCTCTCTAGAGATCCTCGCAGAAGACATGACAGACTGGCAAGATGTCCTGACACTTACAGGATCTCAAGCAAGCATGTGGCTTGATACGAGTGTGCATCTGCCAGTAGATTCCGGTCGTGCGTTTTCCATCCGATTTAGCTCCACGGGAAGTACAAGTGGACAAGGAGACATCGCAATCGATGAGATCGAGCTGCATCACATCGACACCCTAAGTACTGAACGCATGACATACTATCTTGATCAAGATCAAGATGGTTTTGGGAGCATTGGATCAGCCACGCTATTTTGTAGTTTGACTCCACCAGCTGGGTATGTCAGAGAGGAGTCTGATTGCAATGACCAAGACTCTCTCATCCACCCAGATGCACTCGAGATTCTTTGCAATCAGATTGACGAAAACTGCAATGGAGTGGCTGATGATCTTGATAGTACCAATCTCATCATCATTGATACAATCATTTCCTTGCTACCAACCTGCGTGGGTACCAGCGACGGCAGTCTTCTGGTGCTCGTAGAGGGTGATGAAGAAGACTTTGAATACAGCTGGTCAATTGGAAATGACTCCAACGCTGTTGATGGGCTCAGCAGTGGTATTTATCATCTGACCATCAGCAATCAACAAGGTTGTGAACTTGTCGTAGACAACATTGATATGCAAGCTGAGCAGCGCATCAGCATGGAGATAGACCGTAGAGTCCGTCCTGCTTGCTTAGGAGATAGTTCTGGAATACTCGAGATCACCGCTCAGGGTGGTAATCCGCCGTATGACTATGTATGGAACACAGAAGATTCTCTGAGATCTCTACTAGGGATACCAGCAGGCGACTACCTTGTGACGATCACAGATGAGGATGGCTGTACCTTTCAGTCTGATCCGATCGTCCTGACTGCACCTTCACTCGTTGAAGTGGAGATCAGTGAGCAAAGGGATGTAGCGTGTACGGGAGACACGACTGGAGTGATCGATCTAGCTGTAATCTCTGGAATAGCACCTTATGATTTCATCTGGAGTACAGGTGATATCACTGATCGTATTGAGCAGTTGGCGCCGGGAAGTTATGACTGTACAGTCACGGATGCTCGCGGCTGTATTGCAGTCCTAGATAGTATCTTGATCGAAGAAAACTCACCACTAGAAATCGAAGTAGATGCTCTTGAAAGTCCACTTTGTGCTGGTGATTCTAGCGGTCATATTTTGATTACTGTTGTTGGAGGAGAAGCTCCTTATCGGTATTCGTGGTCTGATGGTGCTGAGCACCAAGATCGTCTTGGCCTAAAAGCTGGAACCTATGGTCTGACGGTCTCTGATGTCAATGACTGCATATTTGAGCTTGATGCTATTATCTTAGAAGAGAAACCAGCCTTGTCTGTAGATACTGCGACTGTCATCAATAGCAGTTGTCGAGGTACAGATGATGGAGTCATCAGTCTCGACCTATCTGGTGGCTCTCCCGAGTATCGGATCATATGGAGCAATGGAGATCGTGATACAAGAGTGATATCCGACTTGAGTCCGGGCAACTATAGTGCGACGATTTCCGATGCAGTGGGTTGTAAGCTGATCACTCAGGACTACACCATTGTTGAGCTCAATGAGCCTCTGCAGTTTTCTGATACACAGCTCTTACGACCAACATGTCCTGGTGATGCGGATGGAAGTATCCAAGTGTCAATGGCAACTGGGACGTCTCCATTTATCTACAATTGGAGCACTGGACAAGTAGATACAGCTCTTGCCGATTCAGCGAGTATTGATCTTTTGAGTTCAGGCAATTATATGCTTACGGTCACTGATGCCAATGGATGTGTCGGCACGCTTGATTCACTGGACATCCCACCAGTGATGGCCCTTTCTTTTGAGACAGTGAAGGTAATGGATCCTAGTTGTCCTGGATTCACGGATGGTGCTATCTCAGTCAGTATCAATGGAGGCACACCTGAGTATCGCGTCATCTGGAATACTGAAGACACAAGTCACATCATCACAGAGCTTGCTCAAGGAATTTATTTCTTTGATGTCCTTGATGCAAATGACTGCGAACTTGAAGGTACATTTTACCAGCTGACAGATCCTGACGACTATATGATCACAACGAGCAGTGTCCCACAAAATGGTTCGTCCGCCAATGGCATTGCTCGGGTCGATGTGAGAGGTGCGACTCCACCCTATGAAATCGTTTGGGATGACAATACAGGCGGCCAAATTGGACCCGTGGCGACGGGATTGACGACAGGCACATATTGTGCCACCATCACAGACATTCTTGACTGTGTGACAGACACCTGTGTCTTTGTTGATGTAGTCAACTCTACTGAAGACGACGAGTTGGCATTGCCACGATTGTATCATTGGCCCAATCCCGTAGAGCAGGTCCTATACTTTCAGGTGATTGAGTATCAAGATGATCATCCTATTGCCATCAAGCTCCTTGATAATGTCGGTCGATCCTGGCACTATGGACCTTTGACAGCCTCGCAGCAGCACATCGATATGTCACAAATGCCGTCGGGGCTCTATCAGTTGATCCTAGAGGATCAGCTAAATGGGCGGGCTGTCGCCCAAAAGATCGTGAAGCTTTAACTTGGATCAGTCTACTGCCCTATCACGGCAAAGGCAGTCCTACGATTGATCTGATGCTCTTCTTCTGTGCAGCTCGTACACGCACAGCCATTGATCAACTTTGACTCTCCATATCCTTTGGGGCGCAAACGAGTGTTGCTGATTCCCTTTGAAGTCAAATAATCCACCACAGACTGCGCTCTCTTTTGACTCAATACTAGATTGTAATCATCTTCTCCCCTGCAATCGGTGTGCGAGGATAGCTCTATATTGATGTTAGGATTTCTGACAAGCAGCTCTGCCAGCTGGTCAAGTGCTGGTCGTGCGTCATCTCTGATATCCCATTTATCTAGATCGTAGTAGATATTGTCCAGAGTGATCTCTCTGCCTTCGAAAATCCGATCCATCTCCACTACCAGATTGACTACTTGACTAGGTGAGGCTGGATCTCGTTGAATAGTGCTGGGATCGAAACTCAAAACCTGAGAGAAAAATCCGTCCTTTTCAAAACTGAATGTGTAAACCCTATCCCATTCACCCTCAGTGATATATATGCCTTTAGCACTGGTAAATCCTACTTCCATGTCGTCAAGAAGGATATTGACATTCTTCAAACCGCGATACTCGCCAGTCTCAGAGCGATGATCACTCAAGTCAGCATAGACTGGAGACTTAACGTAGATCGATAGACTATAATCATAGACGATATCATCTGCGGCCTCTGTGCTATCATCAGGCACTTGTACGAAGACATCCTGCGGCACTCCTATTGTCCAAGCATAGATATCATCAGAGCCTCTCCCAGTATTGCGATTACTGGTAAGATAACCACTTCGCTCTCTCATTGGATCTATGAGGTATCCATAATCGTCAAAGCCAGAATTATAGGGAGCACCGAGATTCTCAGGGACTGACCACTGCCGATCTTCTGTCCTGAAAGATTTGAAAATATCTAGTCCTCCCATACCAAGATGGCCATCACTGCCGAAATACAATGTATCTCCTCTGAAAAATGGGGTCAACTCGTCATATTCTGTATTAATTCGATTTCCAAGATTGTTAGGGGCAGACCATGTACCATCATTATTTCGTTGGGAAACATAGAGATCATAGCCTCCGATAGCGTCAGAAGCATTGCTGCTGAAAAGCAATAGCTCACCATCATCACTGAGCGATGGCTGTCCATAATTGTACCTCTCATCTTGAAAGGCAAGTCTCTCTGCAGTGGCCCAGGCACCATTTTCCCAACGACTCATGTACAATTGGCAGTGTGATAAGTCCTGATCTTGCCTGCCACATCGTGTGAAGATCAACGTGGTCATATCAATACTCAGAGCTCCTGCTCCGTCATTGAACTCCTGATTGATTTCTTGATCAAAAGGCATTAAAGTCTCAAGCTCCGGATCATACAGATAGAGGTCAGTGAAATAATTTCCTGTCCAATTGTAGTCATTACTATTCTTGTTGCGAGGACGGTCAGAGGTGAAGAGCAGTTTACCATCAGTAGAGATGCTTCCTGTATACTCGGAAAAGCTTGTATTCATACTCATCTCTTCAAGCTCCACCACAGAACTTTCGGCCTCAATGAGCCAGACTCGAGACATCTCACATGCTCGTATCTCTTGTTTGAAGCGGGAATTGTCCATGACTTGGTCTACCAGCTGTCTGAAGACTTCCGATGCCTCTTCATAGTGCTCATTGGTCTTCAAGGAATAGGCATACTCTCGCAGAGCTGTCGGCCCATATCCATCATTCACTGCTCGTTCATACCATTCTGTGGCCTTATCAGGCAAGTTTGCCTTTTCTAGGCTCATGCCTGCGAAGTAAGCCTTTTGGGCACGGTCAAGCCCTTCATCCGCGGCATAGTACTCCTGGGCAAATAGCTCAGAGGCTTTGTAGAACTGTTTGCGTTCATATGCGAGACTGCCGGAGTCTATCACTTCCACATAACTCCCACAGGCAAGAGTGAAGAGCAATAAGCAGATCAGAAACGTGTGAAAAGAGCGCATACCAGTAATAAACGATTTCTGGAAGATGATAGTTTTTAGATCAAGCTACGAAAAAAAGGAGTCGCTCTTGCGGAACGACTCCTTTTCTATTCAATTCTGACATTGGAGCGAAAGCTCCGTATACCTTATCCTACATGCTTCGAAAAGCGTCTTGATTGCTTGACATCATTTGCTTTAAGCTCTTTCGTAAGACCAGCCATGATGGGAGTAGCTACAAATATGGAGCTATAGGTACCAACGATGACGCCTATGACAAGTGCAAATGCCATACCCTTGATACTCGTACCACCAAAAAGGAAAAGAACAAGTACCACGAATAGCGTAGTCAGAGATGTGATCACCGTACGTGAAATGGTGCTGCTCACGGCCATGTTGATAACCTCATCCTTGGCCTTGTTGGTATAGATGTTCAGATACTCTCTGATCCTATCAAATACGACCACCGTATCATTGATACTATATCCGATCACTGTCAATAGTGCTCCGATAAAAGCCTGATCAATCTCAAGACTAAATGGCAAAAGACCATGTCCCAGAGAAAAGATTCCGAGCACAAATAGCGTATCATGGAAAAGCGCGGCAACCGCTCCTACACCATATTGCCACTTGTTGAATCGGATTAAAATATAGAAGAAGATCAGCAAGAGCGAAAATAGCGTCGCCCAGGTCGAACTCTTCTTGATGTCATCTGCAATGGTCGGTCCTACTTTGGCCGATGATGTAATGTGCACGCCGTCTCCTTCAATGTTTTTGAAGTTGTCGTAGTTGATATCTGTGCCCAAGGCAGCCTGAACACCTGCATGGATCTGCTCCATGACCCTCTCTCCTGCGTCATCAGAATCGTCGTCGATCAAGTATGAAGTCACTACGTTGAAAGTATTCTGGGTACTCACTGCTTTGACAGTGGTACTAGCTCCCTCAAGTGCTCCTTGCACACCAGATCTTAGAGTAGCAAGATCGATATCCTGATTTTGTGGGAAGCTGATGTTGTAGCTATATCCTCCTTTGAAGTCTACTCCAAGCTCAAACTTGCGAGTAAACATCGACACGATACCTGCTGCGATCACAATCCCAGAGAAGGCATAGGCGATCTTGCGCTTGCTGAGCCAATCAAAATTGATATTGGCAAATGCATTCTTGGTCGGAGGCGTCCAAAAAGACATGTTCTTTCCACTTGTAATCCACCACTCGATCATCAAACGTCCGATCAATACTGCCGTGAAGAATGAGCTCAGGATACCAACGATCAACACGATCGCAAATCCTTTGATAGGACCTAGACCAAATACCATGAGCACTATCGCAGTCAGAAGACTGGTGACATTGGCATCAATGATCGCTGAATAAGAGTTCTTAAAACCATCTCTGACAGCAGACAGCACGGTCTTGCCAAGTCTCAGCTCTTCCCGAATCCGCTCAAAGATGATCACATTGGCATCTACAGCCATACCGATCGTCAGTACAATACCGGCTACACCAGGGAGCGTCAATACAGTATTGATACCTGCAAGAGCAGCCATGATAAAGACCAGATTGATCACCAGAGCAATGATCGATACGATACCACCAGTACCATAGTAAAAGACCATGAACAGAAGCACCAGCAAAAGACCAATGCCCAGCGAGTTGATCGAGCTCTTGATATTATCAGCTCCTAGAGAAGGCCCTACGACGTTGTCCTGGATGATTTTTGTCTTGGCAGGAAGCTTACCGACTTCTAGGATATTGGCAAGGTCATCTGCCTCTTGAAGTGTAAAACCTCCGTAGATCTGACTGCTACCGCCTGTAATCGGTCCATTGACAGAAGGAGCTGATACGACCTCATTGTCCAGCACGATGGCCAGCTCTCTCTCATTGTCATTGTATGCCTCTGTCGTAAGATCAGCCCATGCTTGAGCACCACGATTGTTCATCTTGAGAGAGACGACGATGTCTCCTCTCGTAGGATCTGGCGTGGCTTGTGCATTGGTCACTACTCCGCCATCTAGATGTGGATTATTACCACGATCTTTTTTGATGGCATAGAGCGCAAACGTATTGGTCTGGTTATTTTCTGCATCTTGGATACCCTTTCGGCTCCAGCGGAAGTCAAGATCTGCTGGGAGCTTAGCTCTCAAGTCTTGCCTTGCGAGAATGTCATTGACAGCCTCTTTTTTATTCTTCGCGGCAAATCCGATGATCGGAGATGTCGCGATTCTACCTTCTTGAGTCACATTGGGAGAGAAAACCTGAAATAGCGGTCCAGCCTCTTGATCAGGATCGATGATCTCTACACTATCAAGCGCTTTACCTGTAACACTGTCAATTTCCGTGATCTCATATTCAGGCTCAAGGCTCTCACCATTCTTGAGCTTCTCTTCCTGTCGCAGTGTCTCGTTGAACTCTGCAAGAGTATTGACGATATTGGCGTCAGTCGCACGGTAAGTCTTCCAGAATTCTAGATTGGCACTAGCTTGCAAGAAGTCTCTTGCTCGCTTGGGGTTCTCTATACCAGGCAGCTCAATGAGAATGAGGTCACGACCAGCATCCAAGGTGATATTGGGCTGCGTAGTACCAAGCTTGTCGACTCTCTCTTTGAGACGATTGAAGAGGAGATTGACTGTTCCATTCGCCTTTTCTCTCAAGACAGATGCCACCTCAGCATTGCTAGAGTTGAGATTGATGTCTTCTGCAAGAGTCGGATTACGAGCAAAAATGGATGCGAGTGGATCTGCACCCTCTCGGTCATTGTACGCCGCGATAAAGAGACTGATGTAGTCATCTTGTGCATTCCTCAAGTTATCCTCGGCTGTCTCGAGAGCTGCTCTGAAGTCCTCGTCTTGATGGTTGTTGGACAACTGCTCCAAGTAGTTTTTGAGATCTACTTGCATTACCACGCTCATCCCTCCTTTGAGATCAAGACCAAGGCCTAGTTGACCTTTCTTGAGCTCATCGTAGTTGAAATCCTTAACCATTGGGATGCTAAAGACTGTCTCTGTGGACATTGAGTCGAGGTACTTGCGTCTCTCTTGCGCTCTGAAGTCATCCCTTAAGTCTTCTGCCACTGTCGCTGCCATCTTCTCTGCATGAGTCTCTGCATTGCGCTCGACTCTTGCTGTAGGCAAGTACTGGAAGTACTGCCATGCGGTCACCAAGACGATGAGAACCAAGAAGAATTTGATAATTCCTTTTCCTTCCATTATTGTTTTCTAAGTGTGCTTTTTGAAAAAACAGCGCAAATATACGCCTTTTGACAGGCGATAAATTCAGGAAAATTCTCATGTGTCGATGGAGAATTTTGGAGCCTTGGGAATTATTGGAGCGGCAAGCTTGTAGATTTGCTCGAGCCCTCTCATGAGGACCTCAAACATTTATTCACATAAACCACATTCACAAAATACTATGGGACTATTTTCCTTTTTCAAAAATGCCGGAGCAAAGGTTTTTGGTAAGAAATCCGAAGCAAAATCGGATGCAGAAATCAGATCTGAGCGAATCGCAGCTCTGAAGTCAGCTGTCACTGGACTTGGTATCGAAGTGCAAGATTTTGCACTAGATCTGCAGGACGATACGGTAACTGCCTACGGACAAGTTGCCAATCGAGCCACCAAAGAAAAAGTCATCTTGGCTCTTGGTAATAATGAGGGCATTGCTACTGTAGATGATCGACTATCGATCGTATCCACTGTAGAAGAAGTCGAAGAGCCAGAAGCAGTATTTTACACTGTAGAGTCTGGTGATACCCTCAGCAAGATTGCTAAAGAGCAGTATGGTGATGCGATGAAGTATCCCATCATTTTTGAGGCCAATAAGCCAATGCTCAAGAGTGCTGACCTCATCTACCCTGGCCAAGTACTCCGTATACCACCTCTCAAGGCCTAGTTCGGAAGAGAATAATCAGTGCATATCGAGCTCTCCATCATTTATGGAGGGCTCTTTTTTTGTCATTGATTGAGCCGCCAATCATACTCCATGAATTCAATCTTGGCATCGTCTCTGACCGGAACTCTCGTATACCGAGCTACGTATACAAGTACATCACCAAAATCTTCGCCGTACCACTCAAAGATCCTAGATAATCGCAATCTCTCTGGAGAAATGTCATTGTAACTGCTCAGTATGAATCTCCTTGTCTGTCTTTCCAATTGAGATTCTAGATTGACTGCTTGAAAGGCTTCATTGAGCAGCGGTGGACATGAACGTGCTGCACAGTTGACAGCAAAGTGTATCCGCGGCTCTTTCCATCGCTGGCGGATAATCTTATGCTCAATATCATTGAGGCTCAGGGTAACTCCTTCGGCCTTGATCCATTTGATATCCCATGCCTTGCCATCCGAAATCTCCATGATCGAGCTGAGAGGATAATGTTTGAGGATCAAAGCCACAGTGTGGGCATTGTAACTATTGATCCAGTAGGCCAGTTGGACTTCTCTACTCTCAGTATCCATACCCTCTGAAGCCTCGCTAAGGCTCTGTAAGTAATCTTGGAGCCTCGACTCCTCAGCCTTCCAGGATTTATAATCCACAAGTCCCGATGGATCGACATATTTCTGTAGCATCTCATTCCAGCTGTCATCGGGATCTGGTTCGTCTGGATTTGACTTCGCTAGCCCAGCATCTTGTTCTAGTGTATCTTGATTTGGCATGGGCTTCTCGCCACTGGTGGCTATGTCTTCTTGAAAAGGCTCACCAGACAGGGTATCTCTCCTAGACTGTGTGCCAGAAGAGTCTAGGGCTCTGTCTTTCTCGGCTTTCGCCAAAATGTCCTCTGGTTCTTCTGCTGGCACGAGCGCTGGTTCATCTTTGGGATCGTCCTTGACATCACTCGATGATACTTGAGACAGGACGTTCGACTCAGGCTTGTCTGTCTCCTGGCTTGGTATGACAGCATTATCATGATCGATAGGGCTCGCTAGTACTGAAAGTGAATCAAGTATGACAGTCGCATGCGAGTCGGGGGGCGTCGCTGCAGTGGACTGTTGTGTGGTGCTTAGGCCCCCTCTATCTGACCCGCAGGCCAAAAGCACACAAAAAGCCAAGCAATACTGTACCCTACGAATCAGTCTCATTATCCCCATCTTCCCAGGTTTCCTCTCTCGGCTCGAGCAGGATGACTTCGTCAAGCATGGGAAGGTCGACAAACTTCTTTTCGGCATTGCTGATGCTCCACATGCGTAGCCAACCTCCGCTAGCCTTGGCCACGTGCTTTGCAAAGCTCAAGTAGCTCTTGTAGAGGTCATAGGCCAGATCATTATCTAGTCGAGAGATGATCGGATTGAGAGCCGTGAGTCTTTTACTGAGCTCGGCAGAGCGCTGATCGGTATTGGGCGGTAAAGACTCTATGAGCTTGCGAAAGTTCTCTTCAAAATTCTGAGACGCCTTGGCATAGTAGTCCCGCAATGATTCCGGACCAGAATAGCTTCTGATCTTGGTGATCTTCTCTGCCCATTCGGTTTCCTTTTCATCAATATCTCCATCCGCTCCTGCGATCAATACAGCTATTTCAGGCACTGCATTGAGCAGCAGTTTTGCCTGCGATTCATTGACGATTTCTAGTAAGTTCATTTCTCGCTTTTGTGTATGACAAAGGTATCACATCAGCCTTGTATGAAGCACATTTTGGCGACAGCCTTACACCAAATCAAAATCCCTACGTGGTCTAAGATATGCGCAAATCACATATATAAAATTTACAGATACATACCTTTGGAGACAGCTCGATATAGTCCATGGCTCAATCAAAGAAAACCAAGAAGCAGACTCCTCTCATGGAGCAATACTTCAGCATGAAAGCGAAGCACCCTGACGCCATCATGCTCTTCAGAGTAGGTGATTTCTATGAGACATTTGGCGAAGACGCCATCAAGGCTAGCAAGATCCTCGGCATCATACTTACAGCACGCAACAACGGCTCAAGTAAGATAGAGCTTGCTGGCTTCCCTCATCACTCGCTCGACATCTACCTACCGAAGCTTGTAAGATCAGGACATCGTGTGGCCATCTGTGATCAACTGGAGAAGCCATCCAAAGAAAAGAAGATCGTCAGGCGTGGTGTGACGGAAGTCGTCACCCCGGGTGTCACGATCGACGACAAAATACTCGATCATCGATCCAATAACTATCTCGCATCACTCTATTTCGTCCAGAGCAGTCACATCGGACTGAGCCTACTTGATCTGAGCACTGGAGAATTTCTCCTGACGGAAGGCGATCATTATGAGATCGACAAACTCTTGAGGAGTTTTCAGCCCAATGAAGTACTAGTTCAAAAATCACAGCTACGAGCCTTCGCACAGCTTTTTGGCGAAAGCCTCTTTACCTATCCTCTAGACGACTGGATCTATACAGATGAGTTTGCTCCGCCGCTTCTCAAAAAACAGTTTGATGTAGCACGTCTCAAGGGATTTGGCATCGAAGACATGATGCTCGGTCAAGTTGCTGCAGGAAGCATCTTACACTACCTGGAGGTGACTGAGAATCACCAGACAGCTCATATCAACACCATCAAGCGACTTGAGTCTGATGAGAGCGTCTGGCTTGACCGCTTCACGATTCGCAATCTAGAGCTCATAGACTCTATGCATGCAGACGGCAAGTCACTCTTTGACATACTGGACGACACAGCTACCCCGATGGGTGCCAGGATGCTCAAAAAGATGATCCTGTTTCCCCTACTCGATTTACGGCAAATCAAGAGTCGACATGAGACGGTAGCTGCACTGATAGATCAGATATCACTGACAGAGAATCTTTACATCACACTCAAGAGCATCGGTGACCTAGAGCGCCTCATCTCCAAGGTTGCACTTGCCAAGGTACATCCCAAGGAACTACTCCATATCCTCAAAGCACTCAAGTCTCTCCCAGAGATTCGCATTACGCTAGCCGAGCTAAATCTATTAGACAAAACACTATTGGATGGTCTCAAGGGTGGTGAAACTGCTCTACAGATCATCGAAGAAAGTATCCACCCTGATGCACCGATACAGCTCTCCAAAGGCATGGTCATCCGTGAAGGCTATGACAAGCAGCTAGATGAGTATCGCAGTGTCGTGTCAAATGCAAAAGACCTTCTCGTCGATATCCAAACCGTAGAAGCTGAGCGAACGGGCATTGCTTCACTCAAGATAGGTTTCAACAATGTATTTGGCTATTACCTTGAGGTGACAAATAAGTACAAGAATCAAGGGCTTATACCAGAAAACTGGGTCAGAAAACAGACGCTCACCAATGCCGAGCGCTATATCACAGACGAGCTCAAAACACTCGAACAAAAAATCCTGAGTGCGCAAGATCAAATCAGTGGACTTGAGGAGGAGCTCTATCGATCAGTGGTCAGTCGACTGGCGACTCATATCTATGAGATACAACGACAGGCTGATTGTCTCGCCCAGCTTGACGTCTTGGTCAATTTTGCTCGTCTTGCGATCGATCGACAATATGTACAACCCGAGATCCATGATGGTCTAGCACTAGAGATCAAGGATGCTCGACATCCTGTCATAGAACTGCAGCTGCCGGACACAGAGCACTATATCCCTAATGATCTTGTCCTAGATCCAACAAGTGAGCAGATCCTGATGATCACTGGACCTAATATGTCCGGTAAGTCAGCCCTATTGCGACAATCTGCGCTGATCGTCCTCATGGCACAAATCGGTTCTTTTGTGCCTGCATCAAGCGCTAGGATAGGCCTAGTGGACAAAGTATTTACCCGTGTAGGAGCCAGTGATAATATCTCGAGCGGCGAGTCCACATTCATGGTGGAGATGTCAGAGACGGCAAGCATCATGAACAATATCTCACCACGGAGCCTCGTGCTCCTAGATGAAATCGGGCGAGGCACTTCGACCTACGATGGCATCTCGATCGCGTGGAGCATAGCAGAGTATCTTCATACTCATAAGCAGTGTCAACCTAAGACGCTCTTTGCTACACACTATCATGAGCTCAATCAACTTGCCGCACTCTATCCACGTATCAAGAACTACCATGTTTCTACACGTGAGACTGGGAGCAAGGTCATCTTCTTGCGAAAGCTTGTAGAAGGTGGTAGCGAGCACAGCTTTGGAATTCATGTGGCCAAAATGGCAGGAATGCCACCTTGGATCATCAAGCGGGCCTACAAGATGTTGCAAGATCTGGAGGCCCAACGCATGGATGGTGCTGAATTGGTGGAGAAGGTGAATCCCATGTCGGCTGGAGCTACCCAGCAACTAGATCTATTCGGTGCTGCGACTGATCCCAAAGCTGTAGCGCTCAAAGAAAAAATTGAGAAGCTCGACTTAAATCATATGACTCCCATTGAGGCCATGATGAAGCTCAATGAGCTCAAGCAATCACTCTGGGAAGAGTAGTGCTTACCGTCTTCCTTTGGGCATGCCTTGGCTCATCTGTGCAAGGGCCGCCGGATTCTTGCTGATATTGTGCATCATCTTCCTCATCTGATTGAATTGCTTGATGAAGAGGTTGATTTCATGAATCGTGTGACCACAACCCTTGGCGATTCTCTGCTTACGACTCATGTTGAGAAGCTCGGGCTTCTGTCGCTCTGATGGTGTCATGGAGAAGATGATCGCTTCTACTTTCTTAAAGGCATTGTCATCAATTTCCACATTCTTCATCATCTTGTTCATCCCAGGGATCATCCGCATGAGCGACTTGAGATCGCCCATCTTTTTGATTTGCTCGATCTGCTTGAGAAAGTCATTGAAGTCAAACTTGTTTTTCTTGATTTTCTTTTCAAGTCGCTCCGCTTCTTTCTCATCAAACTGCTCCTGCGCTCGCTCCACGAAAGAGACGATATCTCCCATACCCAAGATCCGCTGCGCCATCCTGTCTGGGTAAAACACATCAATGGTCTCCATGGTCTCTCCAGTGGAGATAAACTTGATGGGCTTGCCGACGGTGTACTTGATAGATAATGCTGCACCACCTCGCGTATCACCGTCAAGCTTGGTAAGCACTACTCCATCATAATCGATCACATCGTCAAATGCTTTGGCGGTGCTGACTGCATCTTGCCCAGTCATGGAGTCCACTACGAAGAGCGTCTCATTGGGATCGATGGCAGATCTGATGTTGGAGATTTCTGTCATCATCTCCTCATCCACAGCAAGTCGCCCTGCCGTATCCACGATGACCACATCAAAGCCATGCTCTGAGGCATGTACAAGTCCGTTTTCGGCAATCGTGACGGGGTTGTCTACAGATCGATCGGAGAAAACCGGCACTTTGATGGATTCTCCTACGACATGCAACTGATCGATGGCCGCAGGCCGATAGACATCACAGGCCACGAGTAGAGGTTTCTTATTCTTTTTGGTCTTAAGGAAGTTGGCAAGTTTCCCTGAGAATGTCGTCTTACCACTCCCCTGCAATCCTGCAATGAGTATTACGCTCGGCCTACTCGCAAGATTGATTCCCGCTGCTTGTCCGCCCATGAGTTCTGTCAACTCGTCAGAGACGATCTTGACCATCATTTCGCCAGGCTTCACTGCCTTGAGGACGTTTTTGCTTCCTAGTGCCTGCTCCTTTACCTTATCGGTAAATTCTTTGGCAATCTTGTAGTTGACATCCGCTGCTACGAGTGCTCTTCGGATCTCCTTGATCGACTGCGCGACGTTGATCTCTGTAAGCTTACCATCACCTGTGAAGGTTTTGAAGGCGGACTCTAATCGATCATTTAAGCTATCAAACATGTGGACAATTTTTTCGCGGGCACAAATATACATGTCGCAAAAGGCAGAAGCCGACCGCTAACTTTGTGAGTAGTTTAGATACCCATCCATGAAAAATATAGTCCTCCATCATAAGATCATCTGTTCCTTACTCATCGCTGTTTTGAGCAGTGTAGGGCTCAGTGCACAAGATCAAGACAAGAAGGCCACACACCACTATGTCTCCAAACACTGCCTCAACTTTGAGGTACCCAATGACTGGAATGTCAATGAAGACTATGAGGGAATGCTCTTACACATCAGTGCGCCCAATCTTACTGAATCTCTGCCAGAAAATGTCAATGTCGTATCCGAGTTTATCGGAGGCACCAATCCCAACGAGAGTTTCAACAACTTCATGATCCAAGCCAGAGGACTTCTCAATGCACACAGCCCAGATCACCAGATGATCGATGTCAGCGTAGAGCAACTAGAGCACTATCAAGCTTACACATGGATCTACACCACCGTGACAGATAATATCGCTCTCAAGATCAAGCAGTATTTCGTCTACATTGGAGGCACCGTCTATACCATTACTTTCATGGCCAACCAGATCGAGTACAAACTTGTCGATGATGAAGCGCTGGCGATGATTCATTCATTCTGGGTGGATGTGCAGTAGTAGCTTATTTCGCGCTCAGCACCATCCCCACCATTTCCTTCAACACTTGAGCTGGTGCTAGATTTCTCGCTCCCATGCCTTTTGACCTCGCATCATAGCGATGGACGATGTGCAGTGCTCTCTTGATCTCAGGCAGACTATAGCAGCGTACACCTTCGCGATAGTCCATAAGCGCTTGTGGATTGTAAGAACCGCTGATTGACTTGATCTGGGCTTCTGACCTCGCGCCTTTGATCTTCAGTGTCAAGAGCATGCCATAGAATCTATGGAGACTATTGATGATCAATACTACGGGATTGTTCTTTGGATCTGAGGCGTAATAATTGATGATTCTCAGTGCTTTGGTGACACTTTTGCTTGCCATAGCAGATTGCAAAGCGAAGACTGAGTAGTCCTTGTTGATTCCAATATGCTTGCGCACTAGATCTGCTGTCAGCATTTGTCCATCCTGTAGATTGATCTTGAGTTTATTGATGGCATCTGCGTGCTTGTCCAAGCTTGTGCCAAGATACTCGGTGAGGATTGTAACTGCCTGAGGATCATGCTGTATCCCTTCTTGCTTGAGTCGCTGACCAAGCCATCGCGGAACTTGATTTTCGTACAGGGGCTTACACTCAAGCAGCACAGCAGCGCTCTTCAGTTTCTTGGTCAGTGCCTTACGACCATCAAGCTTCTTCTTATAGAACACGATCAAGCGGGTACTCGGTGTAGGGCGATCGACATAGGACTCAAGTTGATCTATTTTACTCAGCTGCTGTGCCTCTTTGACCACGACGTACTGGATTGGCGCCCCCATGGGTATGCGTCGAGCTGCATCCACGATCTGTGTCACGGTACTATCCTTACCATAGCATACATGATAGTTGAATGCCTTCGTTTCTTCAGGAACTAGTTGACTGTCGACGTACCTAGCCATGTCATCCATGAAGAAACTTTCTTCGCCATGAAAGAAGATTACAAGATCATTTTGAGATGCAAGTTGTTTTTTGACAGAAGTACTATCCATGCTATGCTGCTAGCTGAGCGCTTTCGCGCAAATGTAGGCCGAGATAAATGAATATTTTTGCTATATGTTAAGATTAACGATATGAGACCCAAAATCCTAGTAACAAACGACGACGGTATCACGTCACGAGGTATCGCGAAGCTGGTGGAGATTGCCAAGGGCTTTGGAGACGTGGTCGTGGTTGCTCCCAATAGCCCTCAGTCTGGCATGGGACATGCGCTGACCATCGAAGAGCCCCTCAGTCTCTATGAGACAGATATTTTCACGCAAGTGACTGCCTTTGAATGCAGCGGCACTCCTGTGGATTGTGTCAAACTGGCCAAGAATGTCCTCTTCAAAAATGACACTATAGATCTCTGCTTGAGTGGCATCAATCATGGATCCAATGCGTCTATCAATATACTCTATAGCGGTACGGTGAGTGCCGCCATGGAAGCAAGCCTAGAAGGCATCAATTCTATAGGATTCTCGCTGTGTGACTACAGCCATCAAGCCGATTTCTCACAGGCTCAGGATCACATCGCTCAGATTATCGATGCCGCACTCAACAATGGCCTTGGAACAGCGAAGCTGCTCAATGTGAATATTCCGAAAGCTCAAAAAAATGAGATTAACGGCATCAAGATCTGCCGACAAGCCAGAGGAAACTGGATCGAAAGATTTCAAGAAGGAACGAATCCGAGAGGTCAGAAATACTATTGGTTGACAGGAGAGTTTATCTCCGAAGAGAAGGACAAGGACACAGATCTATGGGCTCTGGAACATCGTTACATCTCTGTCGTACCCAGCATGTGGGATCTGACAGATCATGAGAGTCTTACCACTCTAAGTCATCTAGCATCATGAGAGACCGAAGATTTGATCATATTGGGATCGGTATAGCCGTAGGCTTCCTATTTCCTGTCATCTGTTACGGGATCATCTTGGCATTGATTGAACTACTGGACCGGATGGACATCATCGAGTACTTCAATCCTCGCACAGCACATCTACTAGCCCTTTGTACTGCCATTATACCTTTTCAATGGTTCAAGCGCCGTCGCTATGACCAGTCCATGCGAGGCATGATCTTCCCGATTATGCTATATGCAGCATATTGGCTCTGGACTTATCGACATCTCTTGTCATTCTAGGAAAGATAGCATGCGATACTATGTCATAGCTGGAGAGGCAAGTGGTGATCTTCATGGCAGTCATCTCATAAGGGAGCTCTACAGACAGGATGAAAGTGCAGAAGTGAGAGCCTGGGGTGGATCACTGATGCGCGATGCAGGTGCTGAGGTCGTCATGGATATTGCAGACCTGGCATTTATGGGATTTTGGGAGGTGTTGACCAATCTCAGACAGATCTCAAAAAATTTCAGCTTTTGTCGGAAGGATGTGCTGGCATGGAAACCTGATGTGCTAGTGATGATTGATTTTCCCGGTTTTAATCTCAAGTTGGTCAAGTACTTCCATGATCGAGGGATCAAAATCATCTACTACATCAGTCCTCAGGTATGGGCATGGAAAGAAAAGCGGGTCAAAGACATCAGACTGTATGTGGATAGACTATTGGTGATTCTTCCTTTTGAAAAGCAGTTTTATGCAGATCGCAATGTCGAGGTCGACTATGTAGGGCATCCACTACTCGATCACATTGATGATCACTCTGCGAGCAAGGACGACAATCTTATTGCCCTCATCCCAGGGAGTCGTATGCAAGAGGTCAGAACGATGTTGCCCATCTACCTCGAAGCCGCTGAGTCTTACCCAGAGTACAAATACGTGATCGCACAAGCACCGACAATGTCAAGAGAGACATATGAGGACATTATCAAAAGGTCAGGCACGAAGCTGGACATTGATATCTTGGCAAATCAGACCTATGAGATCATGTCTAGAGCAGGAGCAGCTTTGGTGACTTCTGGGACGGCAACTCTTGAATGCGCTTTGCATGAAACGCCTCAAGTTGTGTGCTACAAGGGAAATTGGCTCTCCTATCTTATTGCAAAGCAACTCGTGAATGTGAAGTACATCAGCCTCGTCAATTTGATCCTTGACAAGCCTGTGGTCAAGGAGCTCATCCAAGGCGAATTGCACGTCAAAAATGTAACCGACGAACTCGGGAAAATATTAGATCCCCAAAACACTCCTCACTTCAAGAAGAGCCATGAAGAGCTTAAAGAAGTCCTGAAGGATAGAGGGGCATCTGCAAGAGCAGCACACATCATCATCAGCCGGACACAAAACAAGTCCTCGTAGAAACTATTTTTTCTTAGCTGCAGACTTCTTCTTGGGGGCTGCTTTCTTCTTGGCAGCAGGTTTCTTTTTGGCGGCAGTCTTTTTCTTGAAGCTCCCTGGGAGCTCAGATTCGATGATCGCCTTTACTTCCTCTAGTGTCAGCTTTGCTGCAGTCTCTTGCGTGGCTTTTTCACCTTCCAGTTTCGGCAGCTTGACAGACTTTTTATTGAAACGTATGAAGGGTCCCCAACGCCCATTTTCGAGAGCAATTTTATCCTCTGGCCACTGCTTGATATACCTGTTAGCCTCTTTTTCCTCCTTGATCTTCACGATCTCTAGTGCTTCCGCCAGACTTAGATTATCAAAGTCATATTTCTTGGACACATTAGCAAAGAGACCGTTCCACTTGATAAATGGGCCAAATCTCCCCTTCCCTTTGGTCATAGGCAGTTCTTTGTAAAAACCAATGGGTTCATCTTCCTTGAGTTTTTGCTCGACCAACTCGACACAGCGATCCTTGGAAAGTGAGTAAGGGTCTTCTCCGCGAGGGATAGAGACAAATTTCTCTCCAAACTTCACATAAGGTCCATATCGACCTTGAGCAACGATGAGCTCTTCGCCCTTGTGCTCGCCGTGACTACGAGGAAGCTCAAAGAGCTGTAGCGCTTCGTCAAAGTCGATGGTCTCAATGCTTTGATCTGGCTTAAGATTGGCGAATCTGGCCTTTTCTCCTTCTTCCAATTCGTCTTGTGCTCCGATCTGGGCTATCGGTCGACCAAATCTGCTCATGCGCACAAGAAGCTTCCGACCAGATTCAGGATCTACGCCAAGTATGCGCTCTCCAGTGGCACGGTCCGCATGTTCCATGACCTTCTTGATGTCCTGTCGAAATGGGTGATAAAATTCACCAATCATATCCTGCCAGTCTCCATCTCCGGAGGCAATCTCGTCAAATTCCTTTTCTATCTCAGCTGTAAAGCTGTAGTCCATCACCTCTTGGAAGTGTTCGTCAAGGAAATCTGTGACGACCATGCCTAAGTCAGTGGGTATGAGTCGGTTTTTGACAGCACCGGTAATCTCAGTTTTTACTTGACGGCCAATATCAGCACTATCAGGTGTGATGTGGAGCGCTACATATTCCCTTTCTACACCTTCACGAGGCTCCTTCACCACATAGCCACGTGCCTCTTCCATAATCTTGGTGATCGTCGGCGCATAAGTACTCGGTCGACCGATGCCAAGTTCCTCAAGCTTCTTCACCAGACCTGCCTCGGTGTACCTTGCAGGTGGTCTAGTAAACCTCTCTGTAGCGGCCATAGACTGCATGGAAAGACTCTCACCTTGCTTGAGAGGTGGTAGCTGATTCTTATCTTCTTCTTTGGCATCTGTAGACACCTCATATAGTCTCAAAAAACCATCGAAAGTGATCACTTCACCACTAGCGCTTAATGGCTGATTGGGACGCTTGGAAACAGCAATGCTCACATTGGTCTTCTCGATATGTGCATTACTCATTTGAGAGGCTACAGTACGATTCCAGATGAGCTGATAGAGACGTTGCATATCTCTATCATCAACCTTGATGGGTCGATCAAAGAAAGTCGGGCGTATAGCTTCGTGCGCCTCCTGGGCGTCTTTTTTCTTGGTCTTGTACTTACGAGGTTGATGATACTTCTCACCATACTTTTCTTCTATGGTGTCGGCAATAGCTCCCATAGCCGTATTGCTCAGAGAGATAGAATCTGTACGCATGTATGTAATCAATCCACGCTCATAGAGACGTTGAGCTACTGACATAGTCCGCTTCACGGCAAATCCCAGCTTACGACTTGCATCCTGCTGCAAGGTAGAAGTGGTAAAGGGTGCAGAAGGCTTCCGCTGCGTAGGCATGACTTCTATGCTCTGTACAGAGTAGCTAGATTGCAAGCAATCTTGTAGGTATGCCACCGCTTCTTCTTCTGTATCAAATCTCTCCTTGAGCTCAGCTTTGATGATCAGCTCTTTGGAGCTTTCGCTCAAAAACTCGGCCGTCACCTTGAAGAAATTTTTGCTCGCGAAAGCCATGATTTCTCTTTCCTTCTCGACAAGGAGCTTCACCGCTACAGACTGTACACGACCTGCAGACAATTTATTCTTCACCTTGCGCCATAGCAGGCCACTAAGATCAAATCCTACCAGTCTGTCAAGTATGCGTCTCGCTTGCTGAGCATTGACTAGATTGAGATCCACAGTCCTTGGCTCTTCTATCGCTTTGAGAATTGCCGGCTTGGTGATCTCTCGGAAGACGATGCGCTTGGTAGTATTCTCGTCCAAGCCCAAGACCTTACACAGATGCCAAGAAATGGCTTCTCCTTCACGATCCTCATCCGTAGCAAGCCATACTTCCTCGACCTTTTTTGTCCAGTCTTTTAGATTTTTGACCACCTTGGTTTTCTCTGGAGAAACCACATAGCTCGGATTAAATCTATTGTCGACATCCACTCCTTTGTTGCCCTTGTCTAGATCTCGGATATGACCGAAACTCGACTGCACTTTGAAGTCCTTTCCTAGGTACTTCTCAATTGTCTTGGCTTTGGCGGGTGACTCAACGATCAGTAGATTTTTGGCCATGCGTATTCTTTCTTAGCTTGTTACTTTGGAGGCGCAAATCTAGTAAGACAATCTTAAGTCGAGTGAGACATCGCAGGAATCTCACTTCATTTGGGCGAAAGCCCTGCTGTCAAAAATCTTCAAATAACGCTCTATCTCATGGCCACTATTAGCATCCTCAAGACCACCTTGGATCAGCTCACTACCGCCGAGCAAATCGGTCAATCACTGGTCAGAAAAAAACTAGCGGCGTGCATCCATATCAAGAAGATCAGGAGCATCTATGAGTGGGAAGATGAGCTTCAATCCGACAAGGAATATCTGCTGAGTGCTAAGTGTAGCCATTCAAAGTTTGCTGAAGCCCTCAAGCACTTGGAAAGTCTGCATCCATATGACTTGCCGATGATCATCAGAGAAGAAGTCGAGTGCAACGAAGCGTACCACTCATGGGTGGACTCACAATGCAAGTGACTCAGCGCGGCTTGAGTGCGATGTGTAGATGATCAGCCGTCCCTACATGTCTCAAAGTCTGAAAACCAAGTAAGCCATAAACTCTCTCCAAGAGGAGATTGCGTGATTCATTGCGACCTGTGGTCCGGAGGTCAAGTGCGTGTACGTAGCCTGACTTTTGTGTAAAGTGCAGACTGCTAGCATGGCGCGGTATACCCATGCGATCATAGTCTGCAGGCGTGCGAGATGCATCAGTGATGATCATATCACGGTCCACGAGGAGTATGGTTGCTGTCGCGAGACGCATGATGGGATGTAAATCCGCATATTCTGCACGCAGCTCTGGACTCTTGACATTGTCACCACTGAGATACAGTAATCCATATGCGCAAAAGGCCCAGACCAAAAACATAACAAAATAGGCTCTTCCCTTAAAGGCTCTCCACTTCCCTAGCCGACCTGTAATCCTAGTAGAGATAATACTGACATAGATCAAAAGAACAAGTCCTACTACTAGGCTAGCAATACCTATGCAGGCCCAAGGAGAGATACTCGTCTCATAGTAGAAGTATACTGATAGCCTCACAAGGAGAATGAAAGGAAGCACCAAGAGGATGCAAAGCTGACAAAGCTTGAAAAGTATACGCAGGAGAAATCCCATAGTGAGCACAAGATATACGTATATGCCTAGAGCTCAAAGTCGTATCGACGATTCTGGAAATCATACAGACAAAAAAAAGACGCACCTCCGTAGAGAGTGCGCCTCGGCGTATATAAAACTAAGAAATGTGGGTCTATCCGAACTTCTCCAGATCTCTCACGAGAATCGATCTACGATTGAAGTATATCTGGTTGCTCTTCTTCAGCTCATTGAGCACAGATGTCACTGTCTGGCGTGAGGTGCCTGTGATATTCGCTATGTCTTGTTGGGTCAAGCTATGCTTGAATAGAGTCTCGAAGCCAACCTTGCGACCGCGTTTGATTGCATTGTCTTTGATAAACTCAATAATGCGCGTCCGTGCATCCTGAAGGACGAGAGACTCTACTTTCTTCTCCATGTGCATCAGTCTCTCTCCCATAAACTTGAGAAACTTCATCTGCATCGAAGGCGTCCTACGCATGAGGTCTTCGAGGTCCTGGATGTAGATGGCGACGCACTCTACCTCTTCATTCATACATCGGGCAAAGTTGTTTCGCTTCTCTTGTCCCATCATACTGAGTTCGCCAAAGAGGCTTTTGGGATGAATGATAGACTTGATCACTTCACGACCATCATCTGCCATATTACCGATCTTGACGACTCCTGATTTGAGAAAAAACAAGCGATCCGACTTTGCGCCTTGATTGTATATGTATTGATGCCTAAAGTATTTTTCAAAACTTGAGATCCTGACGAGTTGACTAAGCTCTGACTCAGTCAAGTCTTCAAATAGGATGATGTCTCTGAAGAAATCTACTTGTGTGCTATTGAGTGTTTCAATCATGGTATTGGATGTTGTGTGAAGCGATTACACTTATAAGACACCCTTGCTCACACGTCCCCCTATGCCCAACTAGAAAAAAAATAAAAAAGCCCTGAACTCCTTTGAATTCAGGGCTTTCGTAGCACTCTATTGATCACCTATCTCCTCGCATTGCGCGGAAAGACTGTAAATTCTGTTCGTCGATTGAGTGATCTACCTTGAGGCGTGTCATTGGTGGCTATCGGCTTACTCTCACCATAGCCAGCATATGTCATCCGATCTTGCGTGAGACCTCTGCTGAGCAAATACTCATAGCAGGCCTTGGCTCGACGCTCCGACAAGCGCTGATTGAGATTGGCTTCTCCACGACTGTCAGTATGACCAGCTACCTCTAGATTGAAATCTGGATAGTTCTGCATGACTTGAGCAACCTGGTCAAGTATGTTATAAGACTCGGCCTTGAGATTATCGCTACCACTGTCAAACTGTACCGCTCTCATCGCAAAGTCAAGGATCTCCTGATCTTCCTTGGCGATTTCTGGGCAGCCATTGTTGCTCTTGAGGCCATAGGTCGATGGGCAGTCATCAAATTTATCGGCAATTCCGTCACCGTCACTGTCTGGACATCCATCAAATTCTGATGGTCCAGGGATACTCGGGCACTCATCCAAGATATCATTGACACCATCCCCATCAGAGTCTGGACACCCTTGACCGGATACTGTACCAGCAATGTCAGGACAGAGATCACGACTATCTGGAATACCATCATTGTCCTTATCACTATTGTCTTCTGGTCGATTGTCTTGAGGAGGAGGACATCCCTGCTGAGATGGAACTCCTGCGATGTTGGGACAGCGATCGATGCGATCTGGAACTCCATCACCATCTGTGTCTTTTTCTTCCATCTCTTTGTCTGGGCATCCATTGTTCGCTATCGTACCAGCTACTGTCGGACATTCATCATCATTGTCAGAGACACCGTCGCCATCACTATCGGGACATCCATTGAGCTCAGCAGGACCTGCCAGTTCTGGACACTCATCCACCGGATCCATGATGCCATCTTCATCCGTATCAGGACATCCTTTATGGATTTCTAGCCCTGGTGTCTGCGGACACAGATCCAGATCATCAGTGATGCCATCCATATCACTGTCCTTCTTCTCTTCCATTGGTTCCTCTTCTTCCTCTGGCATTTCAGACATCGACTTCGGTCCAAACAAATATTTCCAACCGATTGAGGCATTGATATTATTCCTTTGCTCTCCTGTGCTTGGTCTATATTCTAGCTGAACATTGAGATATCCTCGACGGTGAAACTTCATGTCGACACCGAGACCAAGAGGAATCTGAATATTATTCTCTCCGCTAATACTCGTCTGTAGTGGATCAACATCTTCCACTTGATTGCCTTCTTCTATAGCTAGTCCTAGACCTCCTAGGACATAGGGATTGAAGGTTCGACCGCGCGAAAGGACATAGTACTGCAGCTGTGCATCAAGACCAATCATAAAATCTGATCTGACTTCACCCTCTCGTGTGATCTCTCCAAGCTTGACAGGCACATATAAATTGAGTCGATCCATGATAGATCGCGAGTATCCTATCTCGACACCATGATCATAACGATTGAATGCACCCGTTTCACCTGAATAAAAAGTCAAGTAGTCAAGCCATAACTTTTTGACAGATAATCCAGTCCCAAATTCTGAGTCTTGTGCGAGGGATTGCTGAGTCAATGCAAGACACATCAGTGTGAGACATGCAATGACGATACTTCGAGTCTTCAATAGTGTCATCGAATATAAAATTTTTACAATATGTAAAGTTAGTCAAATGAGTGTACTCCGCAACAAATTCAAAGACCGTACCAAGCCGCATGACGTCAATCATGCACAAGCAAGAAGCTTAGACTATTCATCAATGGCTTCGAAGTAGCCGGTATCTCGATTTTTTTGGACCCTGTCCCAATCGAAGCAGCGACCATTCATAGAGATGTAGACGCCAGGAGAAAGTGACTGAGCAAAGGCAAGTGCGGCTCCAAGATTGAAAAAGCCATCTGAGGATGTACCAAAAGCATATGGAATCATCGCGCCTGTGAGTACAATGGTCTTGTCCTGAAGATCTTGTGATGCCAGAGCCTTGGCAGTCGCGACCATTCTATCTGTGCCATGAGTGATGATGATGTTTTCATGAGGCGACTTGCGACAATTGTGAATGATGATCTCGCGGTCAGCCTCAGTCATCTCAAGGCTGTCGACCATCATAAGCGTCTTGATATCAAGTGAAAGGGTACATCTACCTCGCTCAAACATTTCCTTGAGATGAGTATCCTGGAAGTAAAGCTCTCCGGTGATAAAATTGTAGTCCTTGTCAAAGGTGCCTCCGGTGACAAATAGCTGTATAGTCTCTTTTTTCATCAGGATAGCTTTGCGAGCATGCTCTTGGCGTTCTCCATCTTCGTCAGGGCGTCTTGCTGCTTTTTGCGCTCAAGGGCTACGACTTGCTCAGGGGCATTGCTGACGAAGCGCTCATTGGAGAGTTTCTTCTCGATCCCAGTGAGGAAACCTGTAAGCCTATTGATTTCGGCTTCTAGTCTTGCTTTTTCCTCTTCTGGATTGATCGTCGAGTCTATCTCCGCGAAATACTTCTCTGTCCCTGACGTAAAAGCTGTCAGTGTATCATCCTCCTTTGATATTGCTAACATCTCATCCACATAGGCAAGCTTTGCAAGGAGCGATTTGGTAGAGGCTTTCGCCCAAATGTCACGATATGTGTTACCCTCTAGGAACTGGATTTGTAGAGCATCTCTTTGCTTGAGTCCATTCTTGTTGCGAAGCTCCCGGACTTTGCTGACAAGAGATTTGATCTCTTCAAATTCTTGGAGTCTGGATAGTGACTCTACATCAGTGACTGCAATTCCTGTATTGACGATACAGTCTCCATCTTGTACGTCAAGCTGATGCCAGATTTCCTCCGTGATGAAAGGCATATAGGGATGAAGCATGCGGCAGATCCGCGCGTAGACATACTTGCACTGGGCAAGTGTAACGGGATCAATCTTGCCTTCTGGTTTGATCATCTCGAGGTACCAACTACAGTATTCACCCCATACAAACGAATAAATGGACTTGAGGCTTTCGGACAATCGATAAGTCTCAAAGCTCTTTTTCTTTTCTGCGATGATGGCCTCTAGTGATTGACTGATCCATTGATAGGCCTCTGCGGACTCTTGAGGTTGTGCTAATGACTCATCAGCTTCCCAGCCCTTGATCAGTCTGAGCGCGTTCCACATTTTGTTGCAGAAGTTACGGCCCGTTTCGATGAGCTTATCATCAAAGAGCAAATCTCCACCGGCAGGAGAGCAGCTCATCATACCAAATCTCACAGAGTCAGCTCCATGATTGGCAATCAACTCTAGCGCATCAGGACTGTTGCCCAGAGATTTGCTCATCTTTCTGCGCTTCTTGTCGCGCACCATCCCAGTGAAGTACACGTCTTTGAAAGGGCGTAATTCCCTCCACTCATATCCTGCAATGATCATCCTCGCAACCCAAAGGAAGATGATATCCCATCCAGTGACGAGCACACTTGTGGGATAGTAATAGTTGAGCTCCTCTTCAGACTCAAAACCGTCAAAAACGGAGATCGGCCACAGCCAGCTCGAAAACCAGGTATCTAGTACGTCCTCATCACGTCGTAAATCGTTCAGAGAGATGTGCTCTCCAAATCTCTTTTTGGCGGAAGCCAGAGCCTCTTCCTCTGTGAGCTCTACAATCACATGCTCTGTGCCAGACTCATCGAGATAGTACCAAGCTGGAATCTGGTGTCCCCACCAGAGCTGGCGAGAAATACACCAGTCACGGATATTGGTCATCCAGTGACGATATACGCCGATATACTTCTGCGGAAAAAAGGCCACTTCCCCACTCTCTACTGCCTCCAGTGCTGGTTTGACAAGTTGCTGCATATCGACGTACCACTGAAGGCTCAATCTTGGCTCGATAACCACATTGGTCCGCTCCGATCTTCCCACAGAATGTCTGTAGTCCTCAAGCTCAACGAGATTACCAGATTCCTCAAGTGTTTTGGCAGCAAGCTTTCTTGCTTTCTCCCTGCTCAGCCCCGCAAGATGACCAGCGAGTTCGTTCATGGTTCCATCGGCATTGATGGTATCCAAAATCTCAAGCTTGTGGCGCTCTCCAATTTCAAAGTCATTGGGATCATGTGCTGGCGTGATCTTGAGAGCTCCGGTCCCAAACTCTCGATCGACATAGCTATCTGCGATGATCGGTACTGTGCGATCAGTCATGGGCACATGTACCTGGGCTCCGACAAGATCCTTGTATCGATCATCATCAGGATGGACAGCAATAGCTGTATCACCCAGTATGGTCTCAGGTCTTGTTGTAGCAATGACGATATACTCCTCTTGTCCTACGACTTTGTAGCGTACGCGATAGAGTTTCGCATTTTCATCAGCGTAGAGTACCTCTTCATTACTGAGGACTGTCTGAGCCTGCGGATCCCAGTTTACCATCCGCTGACCGCGATAGAGTTTGCCTTTTTTGAACAGGTCTACAAAAACCTCGAGAACGGCTTTGGATCTAGTTTCATCCATAGTGAATGCCTCACGCTCCCAATCACAACTTGCACCTAGCTTGCGTAATTGATTGAGAATGATGCCCCCATATTTTTCTTTCCATTCCCAAGCATATTGAAGAAACTCCTCTCTCGTCAGATCTGATTTCTTGATACCTTTTTCACGGAGCATGCGCACCACTTTCGCTTCGGTGGCGATCGAGGCATGATCGGTGCCCGGCACCCAGCAGGCGTTTTTGCCATCTAATCGCGCCTGGCGGATTAGGATGTCTTGTATCGTATTATTGAGCATGTGTCCCATGTGCAGGACGCCTGTAACATTGGGTGGCGGAATCACGATGGAAAATGACTCTCTTTCGTCTGGAGTCGAATGAAAATATCCCTTAGACTCCCAGTGTTTGTACCACTTATCCTCTATCTCTGATGGGTCATAATGTCTTGACAGCTCTGCCATGGAAATTTGATTCGTTTGTGCGAGGGACAAAGTTACCTTTATAGAGTATGGAGTATGGACCGTTCACACCCATTTTAGCGAAAGCCGCATCTATCCATATAGATGGCAATCTCAAGTACTAATATCCTCCGATACAGATCTACCCAAGGCATGACAGAATCTGAGATCATCAAGGGCTGTAAAAAGCAGGATCGACAATGTCAAAGACTCTTGTATGATCTGTATGCTGAGCGCCTCTTCGGTGTGTGTTTGAGGTACTTGCGTGATAGACAAGAAGCAGAGGATGTATACTCCGAAGGGATGTATAAGGTATTGACCAAGATCAAGCAGTACTCCGGCAGCGGAAGTCTATATGGATGGATGAAGCGAATCATGGTCAACGAATCGCTGATGCGCTTGCGCAAAAAGAAACTCCAGTTGCAAGATATCGATGATGTATCACATCTGCTAGAGGATGACTCCTACATCGAGGAAAATCTCTTTGCTGCAGATATCAAGGCTATGATGGATGAGCTTCCTACAGGATATAGGACCATCATCAACTTGTACCTGATCGAGGGATACAAGCATAGAGAAATCGCCGAGATGCTAGGCATCAGTATCAACACGTCCAAATCGCAACTCATCTTGGCCAAAAAACGGATGATTCAATTCCTAGAGAGAATGGGCCATCCGAGAACAGAATCTGAGAAAAAATGAAAGAAGATAAATTGAAAGACAGCCTAAGAATGTCGGCTGAGGCCTACAATGAAAAGCCGCCTCAGATCATATGGAATGAGTTAGAAAAACGACTTGATCAAAAGCCAAATCATGTGGTGACTTTTCATCCATGGATGAAGTATGCCGCAAGTCTCCTTCTTGTCACAGGAGTGGTCTCTCTCATTTCCTACCAAATGGGATATGATAACGGCGCACAAGATATGGCGATGGCTGAGATGGCAGGATTTCAAGATCTGGCATATGTAGAGAATGTTGGCTTCTATGAAAAGCTCGATGAGTTTCCCAGTGATCGGCTGGCATATCCAGCTTTACCACGAGATAAAATGCAAGTACGCAACTATCTGAGAGTCAACAAATCACCACATACTAACTCCATGACAGATGCAAGTGGAGAAGCCGTAGATCTTGATCTCGCCTCGTATTCCGCTGGTCAATCAGCTGGAGCTGGTGCTACATTGGGAACTAACGACGCAGTACAGAAATCAAAGCTTGAACATGGGGAACCGGATCACGGGAATGTTACACAGACAGATGCTGAAATAACTACGCTAGCGGATGCAAATGTCTTGATGGACGATGATCAATCCACTCCTAGAGATCCAAGTGCATCAACTGAGGAGGAAGCAGCTCCAGAAGCACAAGACGCCATGCATGTCTCGGAGTCTGTGGACGCAGCGAGATCCAAGAAAAGACAGGACCTGACAAGCACAAGTGAAATGGTAGAAATAGTAGACGATATTCGCGAAGAAAAACTTACGCCGATCAGTATTTATGGGAAGTTTCGAGAAGATCTAGAGAGCTTTGATAGAGCACAGCACCACTTCATCGCAAAGACTACAGCTATGCCTTGGATGATCGATAATCTCGGCGGGAACAGTCTTCGACTGATCAATGGTGGATACACAGAAAATTTTGACTTGATAGCTCTAGAAGGAACAAGAAGAGCCATGAAATCTCAAACTGATGCTTCCAAGATGCTCGAGCTCATTGCTGGTGATGATCATCTCGTCCTTCACATCTTTGAAGCTGAGAGTACTCATGTGAGAGTGAAGCTTCTACCTGTCAAGAATTGACGAGCTCTTCTTGCTTGAAGGGGTTTCGCAACTCATAGCTCTCTTGGGGGACGAGGTTCTTGAGGAAAAGCGGCACCAGTTGATTGGGTAAGATTTGCTTGTGCCTCAAGTAATTACAATACTCAATCGGCTTCGCTCCGATGCTACTCTTGATCTCATGTGCTGTACGAGCAAAATAGACGTTGTCCATCTTCTCTCGTATGCCTTCTTCGACAAGCCTGATCAAGATATTGAGATAGATATCATACTGCTTGACTGCACTAGGGTCATAGCCGAGAAAGTGTGCCTCAAGGGTACTATAAGCCTTGATAGAACTGTAAAAGCCGACAAGCTCGGCTCCATCCCAGATGCCATAAACACGTAATCGATCGCCGAGGCCTGCTTTGAGAGTACTGAAGTAGCGATCATTGAGCTCAAACAAATTGAAACTGGCCTGATTGGCAATTTTCAGATACATCTCATTGATCTTGGCCTCGTTTTCTATGATATCTAGTTGAGTCATCGGCTCAAAGCGCAAATCAACCGCGCGCTTCTTGGCTTTTTTCACACGTACTCGATACTTAGACTTGAAACTAGCTAGATAGTCTTCGAGACTCTTCCAGTCGGGCTCAATATCCAGTGACATGCTGGGTGGAATATTGAGCTCTGAGTATTGACATGAAAGAGAATTTTTCTCTTCGAACCTGTGGGTAGATTTCAAGTCTTTGACCAAGACTACAATCACCTTTTGCTGCTTATTGACACCATTGTGAAGACATATAGCCATATCTTGAATCAGTAAGGCCTGCTCTACATCGCCGATCTCTGGAGCAAACTCGATACCGCGATTTCCGCTCAATAGTAGATGTCCAAAGCATAACAAGGTACCTTGCAAGGTCCTTGAGAGCTTAGTCCTGAACTTCCGATACACATTTGCCCAGAGATTTAGCTTTTCTTGCTCATCTATATTGAGGGACTGGATCATGTGCACATCGACGAGCTGGGAGTAACAGCGTCCTACGACACGACCATCTATGGTCAAGACACAGTATAGGCTCCTACTGCCTTTTGGCGGTGCAGCATCTATGGCACGGATAAACTCACCTGACAAAAAGTAATTGTCTTCGCGGCCTAGATCCTCCCATAGTGCCTTGATTTCTTGGAAGTCATAGGTCCAAATGATTTCGTAGGGTTTACACTTTTTGAGAGCGATGGATGTCATAGGATCTTTGCAACGTTAATCATACAGCCGAGTTCATCGGATTTGGTCAGACCATCGGATATCGGACATTCTCAGCTCATCGTCATATGATCTTAGCCAATCAACCAGAAGTTGATACACCATCGGGCGGTCAAGGCGATCACGGGTCAGACTGCTTGCACTGATCATACGCGGATCCACAGCGATTATCAAGGTGCGCTCTTTTGAGTCAAGCTCAAAATGCATCTTGCCTATTGGCAGTCTATGAACCACGTCATCCTGAATCGAAGCTTCCAACAATACTACTGCAATACTATCAGCAGAGCCATAGTTGCTATCACTCATCTTCGCTAGATTGAAGGGTATAGGTAAACAGCTGGAGCCAGAGTTTTCTCTGCCTGACGGCCAAAAAAAACGATGAGTCGGCTGAGATCCAGCGCGCTGAAGAATCTCTATCTGGGGATATTCGGATAGCTCTTGGTCGGGGTCGTCAGTGGCTTGAAGACAAGAAATCATCATGCACACGACACTCCATGCGACTAAATGCCAAAAAAATTTGTGAGAACTCAGATTCTCGCTGAATAGCGTCAATTTCACGACTTATAAAATTATAGCAGGTGGCAGAGAAAAAGTATTACCACGCAGATGATCTTAAGAAATTTGGCAACATCACCGAGTTTCAAGAGGAATATGGGAAAAAATTCTTTGAGTATTATGGTGCAGTCTTTGAGGAAGGTGCGCTCACCAAGAGAGAAAAGTCGCTAATTGCCTTGGCCGTTGCTCACTCTGAGTCATGTCCCTATTGTATCGATGCATACACCAGTGATTGCCTACAAAAAGGTATTGACGAGGAACAAATGATGGAGGCGGTGCACGTCGCTGCCGCTATCAAAAGTGGAGCCACACTGGTACATAGTGTACAGATGATGAACCACGTCAAAAATGTCACAATGTAGCTATGGGTGTCAAGCAAAAAAGCAAATCACTCAATAGAAGACAGGACCCACTGGCAGATAGCTTCTACCAGCTTGAAGTACTCAATGGCAAAGCTCTCAGCGATGAGAAATTTGAGCCCTTCGGCAAAATGGTAGCAAAAACGACTACTCATCATGCGCTGAAGCCTCTCTCTCCTGAAATCTTGCAGATCAATATTGGAAAGCTCTGCAATCAGACCTGCGCACATTGCCATGTCGATGCAGGGCCTGATCGGAAGGAGGAAAATATGTCCAAAGAGACACTCAAGCAGTGTCTTAGGATTCTAGACATGAGCGATATCAAGACAGTGGATATCACTGGAGGTGCACCAGAGATGAATCCACACTTCAGATGGTTTGTCAAAGAGTGTCGCCAAAGAGAGGTAGAAGTCATCAATCGATGCAATTTGACCATCCTCATGGCACATGAGAAGTATGCTGATTTACCAGAGTTTTTCAGGGATCAGCAAGTACACATCGTAAGCTCCCTGCCCTACTTCAGCAAAAAACGCACGGATAGCCAGCGAGGTGATGGTGTATTTGAAGATAGCATCGCAGCACTCAAAAGACTCAATGATGTGGGATACGGCAAAGAAGGTACAGGACTGACGCTAGATCTAGTGTATAATCCAGCTGGTGCATTTCTTCCAGGAGATCAAGCTAGTCTGGAAAGTCAGTTTAAAGATCAATTGCATCGACGATATGACATCGTGTTCAATTCTCTCTTTGCGATCACCAATATGCCGATCAGCAGATTTCTTGAGTACTTACTCTCTTCTGGCAACTATGAGCACTACATGTCTGAGCTTGTAAATGCCTACAATCCAGCTACCGTGGATGGCCTCATGTGTCGCAACACACTCTCTGTATCATGGGAAGGATTCATCTATGATTGCGACTTCAATCAGATGTTGGAGCTTAAAGTCTCCTCAAAAGTTCAGCACATCAAAGACTTTGACCTGGATGTGCTGATGGAGCGCTCCATTGTGGTCAATCAGCACTGCTATGGCTGTACGGCAGGAGCCGGTAGCAGCTGTGGTGGAGAAACGGTGTAGTCCTAAACCATTTTGTCAGCACAAGAGCTGCTGGCAAAGGCATCAGGCTTGGCCTTGAAGACAAATCCCATGCTGCGGATATAGCCCATAGCTTCTCGAAGAGCTACATTGCTCGGGAAATTGGGGTCAGTATTGATATCGGCGTGGACCTCGAGCTCGATGTCATGGGCATCGAGGATGTCACAAAGCTCATAAGCAATCTCCACGCTGTACGCGACCTCTCGGATCATCCGCTCACGAAGGCTCATCGGCTGTTGAGTCTTGTTTTGACTGATGTACATGAATCCTCCTTTCTTTTCTCGCAAGAAAACTATAACTGTCGCAAATTCAGTATTCTTTCCTTTGACCTGCGAGTCGGTACCTATACATAATTTCAGTCGATATCCTGCTGCTGTCTCACGCCTGATCGTATCCTGGACTGCTTCCTTGATTGGAGTCTCTATTGTCTGCCCATTAAGTCTTCTCCATGCCATGAAACATCAATTTCCCCGTAATATATGACGAAAATCTTGATTTATATCTCCCACATTCACAGATATAACATTGTGGCAATGCCGAACAATACCAAGAAAAGGAACTCAAAAACAATGACCTTTGCCTTTTGTTAGTGTGCTATCAGCGAAGATGAAAGATAAACTTCGCTTATAGACGCCATGTCAAGCTTCCCATCATCTCAGAAGTCGTCAATCGTATCATATGATCAAACATCCATGTATCTCACTTGTGCTACTATTAGTATGCATAGCATCTTGTGAATCAACCGATGACCAAGCTAAACACTCCGATGAACGTATGAATCAACTTGCACACGAAAGCAGTCCATACCTCTTGCAACATGCCAAGAATCCAGTTGACTGGTATCCATGGAATGATGAAGCACTAGCACGTGCACAGGAAGAAGACAAAATGATCATCGTCTCCGTAGGCTACGCAGCCTGTCATTGGTGCCATGTCATGGAGCATGAGTCCTTTGAGGATAGTACAGTCGCTGCGCTGATGAATGAACATTTCATCTCGATCAAAGTCGATCGCGAAGAGCGACCAGATATAGATAACATATACATGACTGCTTGCCAATTGAGTTCTCAAAGAGGATGTGGATGGCCGCTCAACGCTTTTGCGCTACCAGATGGAAGACCAGTCTGGGCCGGCACCTACTTCCCTAAGGATCAATGGCTACGGATCCTGCAGAACTTCATCGATGAAAAAGCGAACAATAGAGACCAGCTCGAAGAATATGCTGCCCAGCTGACACAAGGCATACAAAGCACAGAAAATCTCGTCAAGGTATCAAGTGCATCAGCGTTAGACCCAGATCAAATCAGAAGATGGAATTTGGAGATGTACGAGCTCATCGATTTCCGCAGAGGAGGAAGAAAAGGTGCTCCCAAATTTGCGATGCCGGGAATGTTTGAATATCTACTCGAACAAAACCAGTACGCGCAAGATCCAAAGGCTCTGGAAGCAGTCGAGGCACTTACCGACAACATGGCAAGCGGTGGTATTTATGATCAGGTCGGAGGGGCTTTTGCTCGATATAGTGTTGATTCCCAATGGATGGTGCCGCACTTTGAGAAGATGCTCTACGACAATGGCCAGCTTCTCAGTCTATATGCTCATGCCTATCAGCTCAATGGAAACAAGGACTACTTACGTATCATAGATCAGACCATCGGCTTTATGCAAGACGAATGGATGCACGAGTCTGGAGGCTTCTATTCTAGCTACGATGCAGACAGCGAAGGTGAAGAAGGCAAATACTATGTCTGGAGCTATGAAGAACTCGAGAATCATATACCCCAAGAGCATTTTGATGCCTTCGTTGATTACTATAACATCCGCAAGACAGGCAACTGGGAAGGGCACAACATACTTCATGCAGATCAACCGCTAGATCAAATTGCGAAGAAACATGGCTTCACTGCGACGGATCTTCGAAGTGCATTTGACGGAAGTCTCAAAAGTCTCAAAGAGCTCAGGACCTCTAGGGTCAAACCTGGTCTTGATGAGAAGATTCTCAGTAGCTGGAATGGCCTAGCGATCACAGGACTCGTAGATGCCTATCGCGCGACGCAAAAATCCGAATATCTAGAGCTTGCAAAACGCTGTGCAGCATTTGTCCGAAAGGACATGATCAAAAAAGATCATAGCCTCTATCGCAACCACAAGGATGGTAAATCTGTGATTAATGGCTTTCTAGACGACTATGCCAATATCATCCGTGCTTGGATCCAGCTCTACCAGGTGACCTATGATAAAAACTGGCTCGACGAAGGAAATCTGATGATGCAATATTGCATCGACAACTTCGTCGATGAAGAGACGGACATGTTTTACTACACTGACAAAAACAATCCAGAGCTGATCGCTCGCAAGTATGAGGTCATGGACAATGTCATACCTGGTTCCAATAGCGTCATGGCGCATAATCTCTATGACCTAGGCACATACCTTGATCTTCAGGAATACAAGGATCAAGCCCGGCAGATGCTGGACAATGTGATGCCTGAACTCAGCCAAAGTACATTCTTCTACAACTGGTGCCGGCTGTATCTGCGATTACTTCATCCTGTTTTTGAGGTTGCGGTAGTCGGCCCAGAAGCTGAGCAAATGACACGCGACCTGCAGCGGAATTACCAGGGAGACGTTTTATTTCTGGGTAGTAAAGCTGAAGGGGAGCTCAGTCTTCTTGAAGGGAAATATCAAGAAGGCATGACGATGATCTATGTCTGTCAAAACAAGGTCTGCAAGCTGCCTGTGGACAACGTAGAAGCGGCGTCAGAGGTCCTAAAGGCCGAACGACAGCGACGTACTTTGTAATTTGTCTATAGAAGAATCAAGTCTTGACATGAGCATTCCGAAGAGTCTAATTTTGCCATCGTAACGCCACCATCATGAAGAAAATCACCATCATTGTTCTAGTCCTGCTGACAGTTGCCATCGCCCTGATCTTGTCAGCGAGTAAGGATGTGAGCACCTATGGCAACTTCGCTCTTGCCGAAAGTACTGAGAAGTCTGTGCGTATCGCAGGCCAACTCTCCAAGAATAAGCCCATGGTCTATGATCCAGAGATAGATGCCAATCTCTTTGAGTTTTTCATGAGAGATGACGAAGGCGTAGAGCGCAAAGTACATTTGCTAAAGCCTAAGCCTCAAGACTTTGAGCGTTCGGAGCAGATAGTCCTGACTGGAAAGATGGAAGATGAAGTCTTCGTGGCTCACGACATCCTGATGAAGTGCCCCTCCAAGTACAAAGACGAGGAAATACAACTACGCAAAGCAGGCTAGCCAGTGCTAGAGATCCAATACATCGGAGAACATCTCTGGCCAGGTAAATTGGGCCACATCTTAGTGTTGACGGCCTTTACGTCACTACTCTATGCTTTCGCGGCATATGCCTACTCAACCAGACATCGAGAATGGGAATCAGCTTCCTCACGATGGAAAAAAGCAGCCAATATCGCATGGACGATCCACTCAGTGTCCATCTTCTCGGCGATTGGTCTGATCTTTTATATCATGTCTCAAAGATGGTATGAGTACTCCTATGTCTTTGAGCATGTCAATGATGCGCTTTCAATGCGCTATATCCTCAGCGCATTTTGGGAAGGTCAAGAGGGCAGCTTTCTGCTCTGGATGTTTTGGCATATCGTGCTTGGGCATGTCCTCATTGCTCGGGCAGGCAGATGGGTTGCTCCAGTAATGGCCGTGATGGCCATGGTACAGCTGATCATCTGTAGCATGATTTTAGGAGTTCATTTTCCGATCCCGTTTCAGGAGGCTTACGCCAAAATGGGCAGTAGCCCCTTTGTACTTCTCCGTGAGATCATGGATATTCCACTCTTTCGCAATGCTTCTTACCTCACTGCGATAGAAGGCAAAGGCCTCAATGCTCTGCTCCAGAACTACTGGATGACGATACATCCGCCAACTTTGTTCCTTGGCTTTGCCAGCATGACTGTCCCCTATGCATATGCAGTCGCCGGGCTCTGGACAGGTGATCACAAGGCATGGCTACGTCCATGTCTGCGATGGTCTCTTTTTGGTGCTGGAATTATTGGTATAGGTATCCTGATGGGAGCCGCTTGGGCTTATGAAGCATTGAGCTTCGGAGGATACTGGTCTTGGGATCCCGTGGAGAATACATCCTTTGTTCCTTGGCTTCTACTCGTAGCAGGCATACATGTCAATCTCATTGCCACGAGCACAGGCTACAGCATACGTGCCAGCTACATTTTTTATCTACTCGTCTTCATAGCGACGGTCTACTCTACACTGCTGACTCGCAGTGGCGTCCTCGGAGATAGTAGTGCTCATGCATTTACTGAGATGGGACTGGAAGCGCAGCTGCTTTTTTTCCTAGGTGCTAGTGTACTCGCGGGAGTTTATTTCCTTCTGAGTCGATGGCAGAGCATCCCCTCACCTGAGAAAGAAGAGGATATCCGCTCCAAGGAATTCTGGATGTTTATTGGCTCACTCGTGCTGTTGATGTCAAGTATCTTGATCAGCTTCACCACATCTATTCCTGTCTACAATAAAATTGCAGAGCTATTTGGCTACTTTCCAGACTGGAGTGAACCTTTGGATCGAGAAGCTCATCACAATCAGTATCAGATTTGGATTGCGATACTGATTGGGCTCTTGTCTGGTCTCGCGCAGTATCTGCGGTATCGAGAGTTTCAATTCAAGACATACCGATCGAGGTTCTTGAAACATCTCGGAATCACCTTGGGCGTTAGCGTTCTCATCACGATTTTAGCGGAGCTGCTGGTACAATATGATCACTGGGTTTACATCTTGGCACTCTTTGCTGCGATCTACACGATCATCAGCAATTTGATGCTGATTTTCTCTCTTGGATCTCATAGGACCAAGCAAGTCGCAAGTATCCTATCACACGTGGGATTTGGACTGATGCTCATTGGGATACTGCAAAGTGGTATCAACAAGACACAAATCAGCAAAAACGAATTTGCTCAGCGTGGCCTCATAGAAGACGGTGATCCTCGCAAGAGTATCATGCTCCTCAAGGATATTCCGATGTTCATGAAGGACTGGTGGGTGACTTACAGGGACGAAGAGCTCATTGGTAATAGAAGAAACTTCCATCTGCAGTTTGAAAGAAAGAATGATCAAGGAGAGGTAGTAGAGAGTCATGACCTGTATCCCTACGTCCTCTATACCAATGATTTTAGCGAAGTAGCCTCGACCAATCCTTTTACGCTGAGATATTGGAATAAGGATATTTTCACCACGATCAGCAGATTACCAGAAGCATTGCATGGTAGAGCAAGAGCTAGAGCCCTTGAGGATAGTATCCAATATAAGCCGATGATGCTGACCTTAAAGGATACGATGACTCTCGGTGACTATTTGATCAGCTTGCGCAACATCGATCAGCAAGCTATCCTAGATACTACTGTACAGAGGTCGCAGGATCGCGGTGTCCAAGCATTGATTCATATCCTTGATACCCTTGGGCGTCCTCTCGATACACTCAAGACAGGTATACTCCTCAGAGATGAATTTGTCTATGACTATCCAGCTCAGGCTCAAAGCGAAAAGCTGCGCGTTAAACTAGATCAAGAGATACTGCAAAGGAGTTTTCCAAGCGACAGTGAGCTAGCTTGGGACACAGTCTCCATGGAGAGAGGTGGTGTCATCTATTGGAATGATCATACGATACGACTCACAGAAGTCTTTACCGATAGCGCAAGGATGTCATTTCAGTTGTTACCAGGTGATATTGCGGTGGGTGCTTCGCTGAATGTATCCAAAGCAGGTCATAGCTCCGAACAAATCAATCCCGTGTTCCTGATACGAAGTGGACGTCCAAATACTCCACGTATACTTGCGGCTGACGCGGGCCTCTGGGCCAGATTCGTCAATATCAATCCTGATGAGGAGCTCCTTCAATTTGCTCTTGCGAAGGCGCCGAGCATCGACGGGCTGGTAGTTAATGTCGCACAAGATGTCCCGAGGACAGATCTAGTCGTCATAGAGACAATTGTGTTTCCCGGCATCAATCTCGTATGGCTCGGAGGCACAATCATGATGCTTGGATTACTTTGGGGAGCAGCTTACAGATATCGCAGACGTCAGCTATCAAGTCCACAGACGTGAAGATTGGATTGATCGGTACAGGGCGAATGGCTGAGTCATTGCTCGCCAACTTGCAAGACTCACCCTATCACATCGGCTGGCTTGCGGGGCGATCATCTCAAAGAGTCGCGTCATTGAGCGCACAGTATCAATGTCAAGCTTGGGATCACAGGAAGGGCCAAGTAGTGCTAGATGTTATATTTCTTGCGGTCTCTGATAGTAGCATCGAAGAGGTCTGCCAAGAGATCCATGAGCCAGTAGGTTTACTGGTGCATCATAGTGGTGCCAGTGCCCTCGAGTTGCTCGATCATAAGCACTGCGATAAAGCTGTCTTATGGCCCATCGACAGCCTACAGTCAGGTGGCCATGATCTATCTGTCACCCCGCTTGCAGTGGACGGATCTAGCCCTACCGCCTTGAATCTCATTTCAGAAATCGCCTCGACCATATCAGTAGACGTCTTTGAGGCGGGACGGCCTGAGCGGCAAAAGCTGCATCTGGGAGCTGTAATACTCAATAATTTTTTCAATCATCTTCTGGCCAAAACTGATAGGCTCATTCATGAGAGTAGCAGAGATATCCGAGTTTACCGGAAAATACTCGAGACTACCCTTACACCACTCATGCAATGGCGAGATCAACATCCTGTCAGTGGACATGTGGACCATCATAGTAGACAGACTGGTCCAGCAGTACGAAGAGATTTTTCAACCATGGAAACTCATCTTGACATGATCGAAGATCCATATCTCAAGGACATTTATCGCGCACTTAGCCAAAGTATCATCCAATTACATCATGAAGATCCTAGCTAATCTCGATCATCCGGCATGGAAGATCACTGTATTTGAAATGAACGCCCGATTATCTGTCAAGATCGAGAATGGTATCACTGAGCAGTGGTATAAGTTTAGAGATGGCTCAGCCGTAAGTACTGTATCAGAGGTGCAAGTTTGGCTAGATGTATCTCGCAAGAGAAAAATCCAAGAGATTTTTGGGCTGATGGCGGAGAATCTTAGACTCGATAGGTCAAAACCAGATGATAGTGCCGATCTCCCCTTTATCGTCTAGGACTGTCTAGAGGCTTTTGTACAGCAAGAGCATCAGGGACGACAAACAGGTATGTACAAAAAAAGACCGCATCGTTTTGGGTCGATGCGGTGCGATCTTTTGGTGTTACTATTTCTAATCTGTAACAAAGATGTCAACTCTGCGATTGCTATAAATCACCCAATTGGGTGATTTTCCACGCTAGGCTTGATTTTCACCATGGAGTAGTGCCATCAACTCGGTGCGCGAGTGAACATCCAATTTCTCATAGATATTCTTGATATGGGTCTTGATGGTATTGACACTTACAAACTGCTCATCGGCCATTAACTTGTTGGATTTGCCTTGCCTGATGCACTGAAGGACTTCATTTTCTCTTGAGGTCAGTAGCTCAAGTAGAGACTTTAGTCTTGCTTCTTGCTGACTGCGACTCCCTTTGGATCGCTCCTTTGCAGCATTATACAAAGCGATCTCAACCGCGCAAAAGATGTCTTTTTCCTCAAACGGCTTCACGATATAGCCCTTAGGTCCTGTGCGACTCGCTCGCCTCACTGTCATCGCATCAGCATAGGAGCTGATGTAGATCAAAGGGATTCCACGATCACTAAGCCCAAACTCGTGAGCTAGTTCTATGCCATCCACTCGTCCTTCTAGGTTAATATCCATGAGTACGAGGTCAGGAATCATTTTGGCGAAAGCCTCTCTTGCATCCTCCACACTGTAGGCGACAGCAGTGATCTCGTAGCCCATCTCTTTCAAGATACTCGCCAGGTCCTCTGCAATCAAGACTTCATCTTCTATGATCAATATCCGCTCTTGAAACATCTAGGCTGCAGTTGATGAAGCATATGGAATGGTGAGAATGGTTGTGGTTCCCTGCCCTGAGATAACTTGAAGATTCGCTTTGAGCTTCCGCGAAAAATTTTCGATGAGCTTCATCCCAAAAGAATCCTTCTTATCATATACGGGACGTTCAAGCCCAACTCCATTATCTGCAACTTTCAATACAAGTGCGTTTTGATCCTCTGTCAGGCTCACTTGTATAGAGCCGTCTTCGCCTTGGGGAAAAGCATGCTTGAGGCTATTGGAAACCAGTTCGTTGAGGATCAAGCCCAATGGAATGATTGTGTCAATGTCAAGAACTACGTCGTCCACAGACGTCTCGAGACTGATGTGATCTGCATCCACTTTGTAAGAGTGAAACAGGCTTTGACACAGTCTTTGTATATAGTCACTTGCCTCGATCTCTTGGAGATTGTTGGCGTCCATATAGAGATTCTGATGGATGAGGGCCATAGAACGCACACGATTCTGCCCTTCCTTGATGGCCTTCTTTGCCTCTTCATCTTGGATCAACTTGGATTGTAGATTGAGTAGACTAGATACCACTTGCAGATTATTTTTGACACGGTGGTGTATCTCTCTGATGAGATTTTCCTTCTCGTCAAGGCTATCTGCAATCACTCGATTTTGCTGACTGATTTGATCTGAGAGCTTCTTCTGTCGTCGGTAAAACCAGTACATCAAAAGTGTAAAGAGCAGGAAAGCCAATGCAACCAACGAGATTGTACGCTGCAGAGATCTTTGCTTTTGGATGGCCTGGTCTTTGGCCAAGTTCTCAGCAGCAAGTTCGGAGATTTCTTTCTCTTGTTCGAGCCTGTTGAACTTGGCCTCTATGTAGTGCATGGACTGCATCTGTTGTTTTTTGATGCGCCGATCCTCAAGTTCTTCCTTGGACTTTAGATATTGCAGTGCTGTCTCATGTTTGTCAAGCCGAGCATGGGCATCAGAGAGAATTCTGTATGCCTCTAGCATTTGACTTGCACCACTAATTTGCTTGGCATCTAGCAGGCCTTGTTTGGCGATATCTAGAGCAGACGCTGCTCGGCCTTGACTCAGACGGATATTGGCGAGCGTAAGTTGGTTCCAAATGTGATTTTGCATATCCTCGGTACCTTGGCTCAGAGAGATTGCATCTTCTATCAGTAGTTCGGCTGCTTTAACATTCTCACTCAAAAGTTCTATTTCACTCATTTTGCGCAATACCCGAGCCGCACTTACAGGTATTGGCACGGACTTGTAAATTTCCAGAGCCTCTTGGTATGTGCGAAGTGCTAGATCATACTCTTCACGCTTCATATAGATATCTCCCTTGACACTCAGGGCTCGTGCGCGATAGCTAACTAGATTGGCTTTTTCAGCGAGTGACAGTGCCTCATCGCTATACTCTTCTGCTCTGCTCCAATCTCCTCTCGCGGCAAAAAGACGCGCGATATTCTGACTGACAAGGGAGGTCTGAATCAAATTGGAGTCAGCTAAGAAGAACTTGATGGCAGCCAAATAGTGATTCATTGACTGCGTGTAATCTTCAAGTCGCGCACAGACGACACCTAAATGGTTGTGTGTCTTAGCTTCACTATACGGGTGAACTCCACCTTGTGAATACCTCATCGACTCATTGAGATAGTGGTATGCCGAGTCTAGTTCATCAAGATGATAGAAGCTGAGACCGATGTAGTCCAAAGTACTACAGATGTAGGCGGTTTTCTCATCTTCTATCAACTGCGGAAGAACCCTTTTATAGTATTCTAGAGACTTGGTATAGTTGGCCTGTGTGAAATTGAGGAAAGCTAGTGCACTGTAGGCATCAAACTTGATCTCGTTGGTTCCAGGATCATCCGGCAACTGCTCGATAAGTTCATAAGTATGCTTTGAGTCTTGGTACTTCTTGAGCTTCAGCTGCACTTCACTGATATCGGCCAATATGGAGGCCTGTCGCGCATAGTCACTGCCCTCTTTATATTCATTGTAGAGTTGCAGCAAATTGCTGAGTTCTACTTGAGCTTGTGGCTTAGACTCCTCTGAACTAAGATCATGAGTTCCACGATTGACCTGTTGTCTAGATTGCGCATGACCAAGAGCATGACCAAATAGTAGCAATATGCACACCAAGTACCTCATAACTTGGCTTGATCGAGATATCCTCTAATCGTATTGCTTAACTGATCTAGACCTATGCCGATAGCGCCGTCATTGTTGATGATGAGGTCGCAGCTGGACTTATACTTCTTGATAAAGCTATCGTGACTTGGTAACACATGGTGCTCAAAGCGATAAAGCACATCATCCAAAGGATAATTTCGCTCTATCCGGTCGCGATGAATCCTACGGATCAAGCGGATGGCTTCTCTCACCTCTATATATACTTTGTAATCAAGTAGGTCATATAGGCTTGGATAGCTAAAGAGAAATAGTCCTTCAGCAATGATGACTGGTGCAGGTTTATAGACCTTTATCTCTGGTACTGCTTTATCGTTATTAAAGGTGTACTCTTCCACCTCCAGTTTTTGACCTACAAGTAGCTGCTTGACATCTCTAGCAAATTTTTCACCGTCGAGCGAATCCGGCAGATCAAAGTTTTTGATACCATTGGAATCCGTGTGTTGTTCTTCACGAGGACGATAATAATCATCCATATTTACGATGCAGACCTCCTCCTCCGAGAAAGTGTTTCGCAGCATTCCCAATATGGTTGATTTCCCAGAGCCTGATCCTCCGATGATACCTATGAGCTTTGATTGATACATGTGTCGCGCTACGAGATATTAAAGCTACGATAGCTCCGGCAGGATTCTCATGTATCAAGGTATGATTCTGTCAGCTGTATCGGAGAAGGGCTTTCGCCCAAAAATGAGGAAGCTTCAAATGCGAGAATATTTATACTTTGGAACCAAGATAGAAGCTGATATGGACTTACTTGTGATTATTGCCAGAGCGGTACTAGGCATCGTGGCATTTCTAGGAATCTGCTACCTACTATCTGCGGATCGCAAGAAAATCGATTGGCGGCTGGTGGGTGGAGGACTTGCATTACAGATTGCACTGGCTGTGCTGATGCTCAAGGTTCCACAAGTACGCTCATTCTTTGAGTGGATTGTGAAAGGATTTGGTGCTATGATTGCAAGCTCTGACGAAAGCGCCATGTTTATGTTTGGTGAGTTAGCGGACAAGACTAAGCCTTATGGTTTTGCATTTTTCGTCTTGCCTACGATCGTGTTCTTCTCTGTAGTCTCTAGCGCTCTGTACTATCTCGGCATACTGCAAAAAGTGGTCTACGGCTTTGCTTGGTTGATGAAAAAAACCATGCGTATGACGGGTGCAGAAAGTCTGGCAGCGGCAGCCAATGTTTTTATCGGACAGACTGAGGCTCCCTTGGTCGTAAAGCCTTATCTCGAAAGGATGAGCCGTTCAGAACTTATGTGCCTGATGACGGGAGGAATGGCCACTATCGCTGGTGGAGTCTTCGGTGCATACATGTCCATGCTTGGAGGTGCCGATGCCCAGGAGCAACAGCTCTTTGGCATGCATTTACTCACTGCCAGTATCATCTCTGCACCAGCAGCAATCATCGCAGCGAAGATGCTCTACCCAGAACCTGATCCCAGCAAGATCAACACATCTCTTGAGGTACCAAGAACAGCTGCTGGAAGCAACTTCCTTGACGCACTGGCGAGAGGTACCACAGATGGGCTGAAACTGGCCGTCAATGTCGGCGCTATGCTTCTTGCTTTTATGGCTGTAATATACTTTGTCAACAAGATATTTTTCTTTGTTGGCGATAAGACTCATATCAACCAGCTCGTCAATGACAGCACTAATGGAAGCTTCGGCTGTCTCTCCATGGAGTATGTCATGGGTATCTTGTTTTCACCTTTCGCTTGGTTACTTGGAGTGGAAAGCTCCGAGATCTTGATGGTCGGACGTATGCTCGGAGAGAAGACCATCCTGAATGAATTTGTGGCTTACAGTAGTCTTGTCAGTGTGAAAGATACTGGTGTGCTATCTGATAGATCTGTCATCATATGCACATATGCCCTATGTGGCTTTGCCAACTTTGCTTCGATTGGAATACAGATCGGCGGCATCGGATCGATCGCTCCTGGCCAACGAAAGAACCTGACCGAGCTTGGTGTCAAGGCACTCATCGGAGGTACGATCGCCTGCTTCCTCACCGCGATCATAGCGGGTGTATTGGTCTAGACGACTGACCACTCTGTCTTGACTATTCAGGTACCGGCTCTTGGATTTCAGTTTTTTCTTTTGGAGCTGTCTTGGACTCTGCGTCACCGTCCTTCTGCAAAAACTTGAAACCACCAAAGATGATGGCCAACCACACAAGGCCCTTGATGAAGAAGAATAAAAATGCGCCTATTCCCATGCGCTCAAGCCAAAGTCTCATCTTTGATTTGGGTCTAGTGCCAGCTGCCTCGTTGTTCTCTATGGTCTCTGAATCCATATTCTACAAATAGATAAAGTACCCACAATGTTCGCTTCTTTTTGGCGGAAGCCACTAGGACCAGACACACTACTTTTGCCCCGCTCATAAGATGACCTACAGCCGAAGACAGAGACAAGCACGAATCCTGAGAGTGACCCGATCGATACACAGATTGCTGGGCATCAGTCTCTTTGTATTTTTTATGATCGTCGCCGTGACGGGTGCACTATTGGGCTGGAAAAAAGATGTCGGCTGGATGCAGTCAAGGACTGCCGCAGGGTCGAGCTTTGAGCTCAGTGAGTGGAAAAGCCTTGCTTCGCTCACTGCTACTGCAGAAGACTACATGGCAAGAGAACACCCAGAATTATCCGCTGTCATCGACAGAATTGATGTCCGACCCAGTAAGGGGATCGTAAAGATTAGTTTTGAACGACACTATCACGGTCTCCAACTTGATGGCACGACGGGTAATGTCTTGGTAGATGAATATCGAAGAGCAGATCTCATCGAGAACCTTCATGATGGTTCTTTCCTTGATGACAAACTTGGCTCTGGTCGGCTGATCAAGTTATTCTACACATCAATTCTTTCTCTAGCTCTGCTTGGATTCACCCTCAGTGGATTTTGGCTTTGGTATGGTCCTAAGCGCATGCGTCGCAGACGCTAGATGTCTAGCAGCCCTGCTGGCAAATCTACGTGCAGCACCTGGAGATCCTCATCTATGGCCGTGATCCACTCATCAGGTAATGGAATCCGCCTGTGCTCCTCTCCAAGTTCAAGAGTGGCAATTTGCTGATACTCATCTTCGACAAGATCAATAAGTCTAGCTATCTGGTTGCCAGACTGGTCTTTCAGGACAAAGCCATACCATGGATGCCTCGTCTCATCAGAGAAGTGAACAAGATCATCCTGATGAAGCAAGATCTCTCGATTCACATAAGTCTTGATTTTCTGCTCCGAGTCTTTTGAGCGAAAGCTCACTACAGCCTGATCACCACGTCTCTCTATCTCCACTACTAGCAAAGGAACCATCACACCATCTAGATCAAAAAATACTGCTCGAGCAGTAAAAAGCGACTCAAGATATCGCGCCTCAACGAATAACTTCAGTGCACCGCGATACCCGTGGGTGCCCATACTTTTGCCGACTGCAACGAGCTCAGCAAGATCTACAGACTTCATCGTTCAAAAGAGATTAGTGAATATCGAGTATACCAACCTTTCTCGGCTTTGTCGGGCCATTCGATACCATCACAGAGCGTGATATCACCGCTGCCAAGTGCTCTGCACTGCGTATCTAGGATCTGTTGTTCTCGATAGACAAGACCCAAATCACGGGCATACAACTCTCGCGAATATCTTCTCTCAATGACAAAGTCTGCGTCAGTCTGAATAATCTCTATGACCTGTTCACCCACATCGTAATTAATCGGCGCGATGGCTCTGTCTGCGGTACAAGTGTATGACCAGTCTTGGTATGGTTTAATGACTTCTCCAGCGATCGTGAGCTCTATATCATCTGCAAATCGTCTATTGCCGTTCCATGAACTACCAAGCTGAAGTGGACCATCCCAAAGCACGAAACTCAGATTACCATCATTACGTATCACATCAGTCCCACGTTCTAAGACCACAACTCCTGTATCATTCCAGTCATCGCTAGCAGATGATCGATTGCTCAGAATTATATTGAAGATCATTGCTCCCTCAAACTCTCGACTTGAGACCACATGCCATCGCTGCTGTATGGTAGAGCTATCTCGTGTGAGGCCAGTATCGGTCAGGTCGTAGATGACACTATCGACTTCATAGATCCATGTCATTCCGACTTCCAATGGGAAGTATTCTTCAGGATCAAAGAACTCGATGGGATCAGCGCATGCCAATAGTAGTATCGCACTGGTCTGCAAAACGACTAAGGCTGGTCGGATCTTCATAGACTACTCTTGATGATACCACCTCCAAGCACATCATCCCCATCGTAGAAGACTGCGCTCTGTCCTGGCGCCACCCCGCGCACATGAGATTGAAACTCGACCCTTATTTCTTCCCCCTCAGGAATGATGGTGGCAAGTGCTCCAGGGTCATTGTACCTGATCTGAGTGAGGACATCTTCTCTATATGGGAAGTCCTCATACTTCATGCTATTAGTCTTGTAGACCCGCATACCATTGCGCATAAGATCTTCTACCCTACCGAGTACTACTTGATTGGTCTGAGGCCTTATCTCAGTGACATACATCGGTTCGCCAAATGCCATACCGAGTCCTTTTCGCTGTCCAATCGTGTAATAGGGATACCCCCGATGAGTACCTATTACCTGCTCTTGCACATCAAGAAATTGACCACCAGCTACACGCTCTTCCAAACTTGGATCTCTGCGATTCAGGAATCCCCGATAATCATTGTCTGGGACGAAGCAGATTTCGTAGCTCTCAGCTTTTTTGGAGAGCTGGTCATATCCAGCATCCGCCGCGATCTGTCGCACCTCTGTTTTGATATATGGACCAAGGGGAAAGAGCGTACGCTCCATGCATTCTTGACTCAGTCCCCAGAGGACATAGCTTTGATCCTTGCGATCATCCTTGGCCTTGGAGACATAGTAGCGACCATCTGCTTGATTAATCTTGGCATAGTGACCGGTGGCGATGTGATCACACCCCAGCTGATCAGCACGGCGAAGCAGAGCTTCCCACTTAATATGTGTATTGCATAGGACACATGGATTGGGCGTGCGTCCTGCCATGTATTCTTCGACAAAGTTGTCAATGACGTAGTCACCAAACTCGTCTCTGATATCAATGATAAAATGATGAAAGCCCATATCCACTGCCACCTCGCGTGCATCATTGATACTATCAAGTGAGCAGCAGCCTGTCTCTTTCTTACTACCACCGCTCGTAGCATAGTCCCATGTCTTCATAGTGATACCCACAATATCATAGCCCTGCTCGTGAAGAAGCATGGCAGTGACGGTACTATCTATACCACCAGACATTGCGACCAGCACCTTACCTCTCTTGCTCATGATGTAAAAGTACTTTGACTATGATTGTAACGCTGAGATATCGGCATTGATGCAGGAGAGCTGATGGACTTTCGTCCAAATGCCGTGGCCAAGACTACTATCTGGGCCCAAAATCATCATAGCCATGATAAGTGGCTATGTCTCCATCAATCAGGATCCTGATCTTCCTCATGGCCGAATTGAGGTCTCGAGATACGAAAGAAGGATGATATCTAACGTATACATGGGAACGCCATTTCCCAAACTGCTGGACAAACTGCCAAAACAAACCAGCTTGTCGCCAATAATCATTCAGGTCTCTGTATTCTGTAGTAATGACATGAATAGGGACACCAAGGTCTACAGCTACTTCTATGGATCCTCTCTTGAATGGCTCGGAGAATCGCTTAAGAGTTGTAGTCCCCTCTGGGTATATTAAGACACTCTTGCCATCTCGTAGGATATCTCTTATGGTCTCCTTGACTGCATTGCGATTATCCGCATCACTTCGCTTGACAAAGACACAGCCTGAGAGACTTGCCCCTTTGCCTAGGATCGGATAAGACCTCACCTCATGCTTGGCAATGATATAGGCGTAGACCTCATCTACGATCATCAAGGGATCGCTTAGCGTCCGGTGATTGGATACAAAAAGACCTTGCACATCGTCTGGTTTGTCAATGACCTGGAGGCGCACACCAAATATCCAGCGAAGATATCGCACATACCGCCCGCGTACTCGAAAGCCACTAATCTCTGATTTTCGTCCCAGGAGGTCTGGTATGTACAATGTCAAAAAAGCAAGCACGAGCCCTATGACAGCTAGTGCAATTCGAATCGAGGCGAGGATGAAGCGAAAGAAAGTGATCTTGATAGTGTTAATTATCGGTGAATGTCGGAATATTGCCACACTCACAGATGTTACCTTGCACAGAACATTCAGTCATATCTTCGACGCAATTTACCCAATCAATATAATTCCAGCATGAAGTCTTCCTATCCATCTATCATCAGACTCGGTCTTCTTACAGTATTCTTCAGTGTGATCTATGCCTGTGCTGTCAATCCAGTCACTGGTAAAAAAGAGATCAGCATTATGGGCGAAGATCGGGAGATTGCGATGGGAGCAGAAGCTGATCCTGCTATTGTAGCACAGTTTGGTCTATATCAAGATGATGCGATGCAAGCATTCATAGAGCAACGGGGTCAAGAAATGGCGAAGATCAGCCATAGACCTCATCTCAACTACTCATTCAAAGTCCTTGACAGTCCAGTGGTCAACGCATTTGCTGTTCCAGGTGGCTATGTCTATTTTACCCGTGGCATCATGGCACACTTCAATAATGAAGCGGAGTTTGCTGGTGTTCTTGGACATGAGATCGGACATGTCACTGCTCGTCACAGTGCTCAGCAAATGACCAAGCAGACATTGGGTCAGATTCTCTTTGTGGGAGGTATGATTGTGAGCCCCGAGTTCAGAGAGTTTGCTGATGTTGCACAGCAGAGTATGGGACTTCTCTTCCTGAAATTTAGCAGAAATCATGAAACGCAGTCAGACACATTGGGTGTCGCTTATTCAACTGAAGTGGGATATGATGCGCACTATATGGCTGATTTCTTCCAGACACTCAACCGTCTTAGTGGTGGTAGCGAGAATCGGATTCCCGAGTTTGCAAGTACACATCCAGACCCGATCAATCGGTACAACAATGTGCACATGCATGCTGATGCCTATCAGGCAAAGGATGGTAAATCTGACTACAAGGTCAATAGAAATAGCTATCTCAGAATGATCGATGGTCTTATCTATGGCGAAGATCCGAAGCAAGGATATGTAGAAAACAACACCTTTCACCATCCGGAGCTCAAGTTTTCCTTTGAAAAACCGACCAATTGGAGATTGCTCAATAGTCCTCAAGTGGTACAGATGGCACCAGAAAGCGGAGATGCACTGATCAATTTTACCATCGCGCAGGCAGAGTCCATGGAAGCTGCGGCAGCGGCATTTCAGCAGCAGCATCAGACCACCACCACCTCGAGTAGAAATACCACGATCAATGGAAACCCTGCGCTGGTAGTAGAATCTGATCTTGTTCAGCAAGACCAGTCGACTGGACAGAGTCGCACACTCAAGATCCAAAACACCTATATCACTTTTGATGGTCTGATTTACAACTTCATGGGTCTCACCATGCAAGAACAATATGCGCAGTACAAGCTACTGCTTGAGAGTACAGCTAATAGCTTCAGAAGATTAACTGATCCTGCAAAGATCAATGTAAAGCCAGAGCGCATCAAGATCGCCACTGCATCTTCCAACATGACCCTCAAGCAAGGTCTTACCAGCAACAATGTACCTGCAGATAGACATGAAGAGCTTGCCATCCTCAACGGTATGCAACTCAGTGACCAGCTAAGCTCAGGAATGCTCTACAAAGTGATTACAAAGTAGCTCAGTCCTCTTCTTCCAGTTGGAAGAGATCTTCTACGGCAACTTCAAAGTAGCTAGCCATCTTAAGCGCCAACATCGTACTAGGCACAAACTTGCCTTTTTCAATGCTGTATATCGTCTGGCGACTGACGCCTAGCTGATCGGCAAGGACCGTCTGAGAGATCTCCTTCATAGCACGATGTACCCTGATCTTATTCTTCATGACTCAGTCTTTGTGTCATCTGCCATTTCACAATGAAGTATCTTGCTACGTAGAGTATCAGGGGTAAAAACATCGAGTAGATCATCACATACCAGAAGCCGTCATCATAGACAAATAAGATGCAAAGTGAAAGCACTAGATAGTGGGTGAGCAGAGCAAACTTGAGCGACTCTAGCCTGATCGACCGGCTGTACTCATCTTCGATTTTCTCTCTTGAGAAGCCAACCAAGCACATTCCAATGATGAAGAGAAGCGCAGCTACCTCATCGGTCAGATTTTGATTGCTCGTAAATATGTCATGAGCATGATCGAGCCCTAGCCATGCAAACTCAAAATCAAAGTGCACAGTTGCGACACCCAGAATGAGTCCTAGGATCGTGATTATCAATCCGGGTCTACGAAGAGAATGTGGAAAAAGAAAATTTCTCATAAAGCATACAGTTTGGAAAGTATAACTGACCAAATGTAAACTTTATTTTACAATATGTAAAATATACTAAACGACCGACTGCTGGAAGGCAGGACTCACTTTGACGTCTTTGGATCCTGGCCCATAGATATAGAAGCCTTCTCCAGTCTTCCTACCAAGTTTCCCTGCGGAGACCATGTTGACCAAGAGAGGACACGGTGCATATTTGTCACTGCCTAGTCCTGACTGCAGTACATACATGATATGCAGACACACATCTAGACCTATAAAATCAGCAAGGAAAAGTGGCCCCATAGGATGAGCCATCCCCAATCTCATTATGCCATCGATCTCTTCTACACCTGCCACACCTTGCCACAGGGCGGTGATAGCTTCATTGATCATTGGCATCAAGATTCGATTTGCCACAAAACCTGGATAGTCATTGCTCGACAGAGGTATTTTTCCAAGTCCTCTAGACATCTCCATGACCGTCTCGAGGGTCTCATCACTTGTCGAGTATCCTTTGATCACCTCTACGAGTTTCATCACTGGCACAGGATTCATAAAGTGCATACCAATGACCTTATCTGGTCGTGATGTCGCTCTCGCAATGCGCGTAATACTGATGGAAGACGTATTGCTGGCAAGGATACAATGTGGCGGGCAGTGTTGGTCAAGCTCCTTGAAGATGGTCTGCTTGACTTGTTCATTTTCTACAACAGCTTCAATGACGATATCTCTATCGCTTACAAGCGTTGGCATATCCACACCACCATTGATCCGTGAGAGGGTCTCTGCCTTTTGATCCTCTGTAATAATATCCTTCTTGACCATGCGATCAAGATTTTTAGTAATGGTATCCCTCGCGGAGACAAGGACATCTGGATTGAGGTCAATAAGATTCACATCATGACCATTTTGTGCACATACGTGTGCAATACCATTGCCCATGGTGCCTCCGCCGATAACTGCTACTTTCATAAGCTGCTTGATTTCGAGATCGAAATTAGGGATATCAGAACGCTCTAGCGAGCTTTAATTTGTAGGTTCGTAGCATGATAATAGCTGATGCTGGATCATCCAATACATTGTGGTATGGCCTCACCTCAGGAGCTAAGTGGAAAACACCTGGGTATAACCCAAATTATCATCCTGACGAGATCTTGATTGATGCATTGTCACAACTAGTATCAGATCCCAGTTTTTTGGCGGAAGCCTCACGAATCATCTATTATGGTACGGGCTGTTTCAGGATCGAACCACGTGACAAGGTCACGAGCATCATACAGACTTTCTTTGATCAGTCCCATGTCACTGTCTACTCAGACCTCACAGGAGCTGCGCATGCTTGTTGTGGAGATCTTGATGGTGTCATTGGTATCCTGGGCACCGGCAGCTCCACATGTACATATATCGAGGGCCATCTCAAGCTCAGTAGTAACCTAGGCTACCCACTAGGCGAAGAATGCTCAGGATACGACTTAGCGCGCAGAATCCTGGAAAGACACAATATTGGCTTTATGGATAGAGAGATCTCAGCAATCATTACCGATGTCTTACGAGAATCAGGATATCGGGCAATGGACGAGATCATCGCGGAACCCAAGGCAAATGCTGTAATGGCAAGTTTTTTCAAAGAATTTGAGCCCATTTTGGATAATCCTGAAATCGAACATATCATTCTTATGGCGATCGAAGACTACTACAAGTTCCAGATTAGGCCACTGATGAAAAATCTAACTTTGCCCATCCACTTCGTGGGCACGGTAGCAACTCGTATTGGAGAGAGCTTGCGAGCATATCTCCAGGAGCAAGGCCATCAAGTCGGAAGTATTTTACCGACTCCCATGCCGGCTATCGTCAAGTATTACACATCCAAAAATCGTGAGTGAAATGAAAAAAATTGCTGTATTCAGTTCAGGTGGGGATGCTCCAGGCATGAATGCTGCGATCAGGGCGGTGGTTCGTACAGCCAATCATCATGACCTAGAGGTATACGGTATTTATCGTGGCTATCAAGGTCTGATCGAGGGTGATATCAAAAAATTGACCAATAAAGACATGGCCAATATCATCCATCGTGGCGGTACCGTACTGAAGACAGCTAGAAGCAAGGAGTTCATGACAGTAGAGGGAAGGAGAAAAGCTCATTCTGTACTGGAGGCCTATGGAATTGATGGATTGATCGCCATCGGCGGGAATGGTACTCTCACAGGTGCCAAAGTCTTCATGGAGGAGTATGACTTTCCGATCGTGGGACTGCCAGGAACCATTGACAATGATCTCTATGGGACAGATCTCACCATTGGATTCGACACAGCTGTCAATACGGCCATAGAGGCTGTTGATAAAATCAGAGATACAGCAGATAGTCACAATCGGATTTTCTTCATCGAGGTCATGGGACGGCATGCGGGATTTATTGCCCTCAATACAGGAATCGGATCTGGTGCCAGTGACATCCTAATACCCGAAGAAATGGAGACAATGGATGAATTGATCAGTGCACTGTCTACCGTCAAGAGCCGGAGAAAACTTTTTAATCTGGTCATCGTAGCCGAAGGAAGTGGGCTCGGTGATATCCAAGAAGTAGCAAAACAGGTACAAGAAAAATTTCCAGAACGCGAGATCCGAGTTGCCATCATCGGGCATCTACAGCGAGGCGGTAGCCCTACAGCCATAGATCGTGTTCTATCCAGTCGTCTCGGCTATGCTGCAGTCAATGCCATGTGCGACGGCAAGAAAGGTGTCATGCTCGGCATCAAAAATGGCGAAATCTCAGAAGTACCCTTTGAAGATGCGATACACAAGCAGAAAAGGGTCAGAGCTGACCTACTGCAAGTCGCCAAGGTACTGGCATCATAGTCATGGCTATTCCTCAGATCATCCATCAGAGTTGGAAGTCTAGCCATGTTCCACCAGCTTGGCAAGAGTACCAATCTTTGATTCAAACGCGACATCCGTCTTGGGAGTATCGCCTGTGGACAGACGATGACAATCTTCATCTCGTCGAGAGCAGATGCCCTCGTCTTCTCGATACTTACAATTCCTACTCACGAGGTATCTGCCGGGCAGATGTGGTTCGCTACGTCTATATGATGGTGCATGGAGGTTTATATGCTGATCTCGATTATGAGATGCTTAAGACATTTGACCTATCAGATCATAGACTTGTGTTACCAGTCAGCAGAGAATCTCAGAGCAAAGAAGGATTTCGGATCGGCAATTGTGTGTTTGCGTCAGAGGCTGGTCATCCATTTTGGGAGCATGTGATCGATATGCTTGTAGATGAAGATCATCCACGGGATAGGGATCCAGAAGAAATTACAGGACCGATATTTCTGACACGGGCCCTCGAGACTTGGAAAGGTGATAGACCTCATATGCCCGAGCGCAGGCTATTCCATCCACCAACACCAAAGACGGAAAATGCATATCGCGCGATCGTGCAAGATGATTTTTCTTATGGCATACATCACTGCTCTGGAACTTGGCGTGATAGACCTTGGTATCGAAGGATCCTATCGTTTGGCCAAAAGGCCTAGTATCTAGGTGGTTCTATCAGATCCCAAAGATTGCCATAGAGATCAGCAAAAACAAGGACTTTACCCCACTCTTCCACTACGGGTTCTCTCACGATCTTCACATTAGCATCAAGGAGCTGGCGGTGATCACGATCGAGATCATCCGTGTGCATAAAGAGAAATACGCGACCTCCCGTCTGATTGCCGATACTCTCAGATTGCTTCGGCGTAGCGGCTTTCGCCAAAAGGATGGACATTTCAGATTGCTCATGAGGTGCGACACGGACCCATCTTTTTGTCTCAGACAAGCTAGTATCCTCTAGGAGAACAAAATCTAGACGATCACAGTACCATCTGATCGCCTCGTCATAATCACCCACGACGAGTGCGAACTGAAAAATCCTTCTCCCAGGAGTCAAAATGGATTGGTCGCCCATACCGTCAGCTCTGGAATAAAACCTCTTGGATCCATCTGGAGTGCAGCGCAAATGGCATGTGCGATTTCTTCGCTCCGCAATTTATTGTCTTCATCCGGGCGCTCAATGCCTTCCGTACTCCGAAAAGCTGTCGTGACTTCACTGGGATTGATCAGGAATACGCGGACATTGTGTGGACGCAGTTCGGCTCTCCAGCACTCCGTCATACCGCGGAGGGCAAACTTGCTGGAACTGTACACCGTACCTGTTGCATAGCCTTTGAGGGCAGCCGTGCTTGCAATATTGACAATGTTGCCCGACTGTTGTTGCTTAAAGACTTTAGCTGCCTCTCTTGTCATCATGGCCAGCCCAAAAACATTGACTCCATAGACATAATGGAAATCGTCAAGTGAGAGCTCATCTACGGGTTTCCAACCTCTTCCAAGTCCAGCATTGTTTACCAGGATATCAAGTCTGCCGTGTCTAGCCATGACCTGTTCCATCGTCGCTATCACCTCGGCTTCTTTTGCAACATCAGCCACAAATGCTTCTACGCCTAGGGCTGCCGCGGCTTGTTGGAGTCGATCTGCATTGCGCCCCGTGATAATGACATCTGCACCTCTCTCCTTGAGAGCAGCTGCTGTTGCCCTTCCTATACCAAGTGAGCCCCCGGTCACGAGTGCGACTTTCCCCTTCAGATCGTACATATTCTGCTTTGTTTGGTGAAGGCGTCAAACATAGCAAAAATCTATATATGCTTCAGTCAAGTAATATATTTGCAGCTAATCTAGGAGACATGGCGGACCAATCGAGTAGACAGCAAAATGTAGAGACAGCAGCAAAGCTCGGCCTGAGTGAAGCCGAGTACGACATGATATGCGGCTATCTCGAGCGAGAGCCAAACTTCACCGAGCTCAGTATCTACTCTGTGATGTGGTCAGAGCACTGCTCTTACAAGAACTCGATCAAGTATCTTAAGACCTTACCGAGATCAGGTGGAAGGCTCCTCGTAGAGGCCGGTGAAGAAAATGCTGGGCTGGTTGACCTTGGAGATGGATTGGCCTGTGCCTTTAAGATCGAAAGCCACAACCATCCCTCTGCCGTAGAACCATATCAAGGAGCCGCCACCGGTGTAGGAGGTATCCACAGAGATATCTTCACCATGGGTGCACGTCCAATCGCTGCGCTCAATTCCTTGAGGTTTGGACCACTGAGTAGCAAGCATATGCAAGGTCTGGTGCGTGGAGTAGTCAGTGGAATTGGCGACTATGGCAACTGTCTTGGTGTGCCTACAGTGGGAGGAGAAGTATACTTCCACCCTTGTTATCGACAAAATATCCTGGTCAATGCCATGTCTGTGGGCATCGTGAAGCACGGCGAGACTGCTAGCGCTTGTGCCGATGGACCAGGCAATCCCGTATTTATCGTTGGGAGTGCTACCGGACGAGATGGTATTCATGGAGCGACTTTCGCTAGCGGTGATCTGACAGAAAATAGTGCCGATGATCTTCCAGCAGTGCAAGTGGGAGATCCATTTCAAGAAAAACTCCTCCTAGAGGCTACACTAGAAGCCATACAGACTGGTGCGCTTGTAGGAGTGCAAGACATGGGGGCAGCGGGTATCACTTGCAGTACTAGTGAGATGAGTGCCAAGTCGAAGACTGGGATGGATATTCGCCTAGATCTGGTCCCTACTCGGCAGGCGAATATGAAGGCATTCGAAATCCTTTTGAGCGAAAGCCAAGAAAGAATGCTCATGGTGGTCCAGAAAGGGAGAGAGCAAGAGTTGCTAAAAATCTTTGACAAATGGGATCTTAACTGTGCCGAGATCGGTGTGGTGACGGATACGGGTCGTCTTAGATTTTATGAAGGAAAGGACCTCGTGGCGGATGTTGATGCAGATAGTCTCGTCCTGGGTGGTGGCGCGCCAGTCTATGATCGTGAGTATGAGCGACCCTCTTACATGGATGAGATCGCAGCATTTTCACTAGCTGACATCCCTCAACCTGATGACTTCAAGCAAGCTGCATGGAATCTCATATCTAGTGGAACGATTGCTTCCAAGCAATGGATCTATGAGCAGTATGATCATACCGTCCGAACCAATAACACAGGGACCACCCTACCGATGACGGCATCAGTGATCCGCGTCAAAGGGACCGATCTCGACCTCGCCATGAGCACAGATTGCAACAGCTCATACGTCTATGCAGACCCGTACAAAGGAGCCATGATCGCAGTCTGCGAGGCTGCAAGAAACATTGTGTGCAGTGGTGGCAAACCGCTTGCGATCACCAATTGCCTCAACTTCGGCAATCCTCATGACAAAGGCGTCTACTATCAGTTCAAAGAAGCCATCCGTGGCATGGGAGATGCCTGTCGAGCACTCAATACACCAGTGACTGGTGGTAATGTCAGTTTTTACAATCAGACTACCATTGATGGCAAAACAGAGCCCATACAGCCGACACCGACCATAGGTATGCTTGGAGTCATTGAGGATCGATCGCATCGTACCACCTTGCACTTTAAGGATCATGGAGACATCATTGTGATGCTCGGCGAGGCACATGCAGATTTGGGATCCAGCGAGTACCTCATGAAGCATCATGAGATATACCATAGTCCCTGCCCACACTTTGAGCTAGAAGAAGAACTAGACTTGCAGCAGATCGTGTCCTCACTCATTGAGTCCAATCTGGTCAAGAGCATCCAAGACATATCCGAAGGTGGCTTGTTTACAGCTCTCTTGGAATCAGCGATGACATCTTCCCTTGGTTTTGATATCAACTGCGACACAGATATTCGAAAAGACGCATTTCTTTTTGGCGAAAGCCAAAGCAGAGTGATTGTCTCCACATCTCCAGGTGATCTAGATCGGCTCAAGGCACAACTGGGAGATCATCCATACACATTTCTAGGTAGTGTTAATCAAGGTGAATTACACATCGATGGTGAACCATTTGGGCACATAGACACTTGGAAGCAGCATTATCAGACATCATTAGAGCAAGTACTAGAAGCATAATATCATGAATCGTATACACGTCTTATTTTTCGCTATTTCAATTGCCATCCTTCAAGCCTGTGATAGTGCAAGTGGCAATGGCATATCTGGTGAAATAACTGGTGCACCAAGTATGCCTGTATTCCTTGACAAAGTGGAACTAGATAGTCGAACTGTGGTGCAAAAACTGGAAACAGATGCAGCAGGCAAGTTTCATTTCACTTCAGAGACGCCACTCGCTGATGGAGTGTATAACATTCGTATCGGTCGACAAAAGGCTGCATTTATCAAAGACAGCGATAAAATCCACATCAAAGGGGCGCTAGACGGACTCAATAGCTATACCTATGAAGTTGAAGGCAGCAGTGCAAGCAACGATTTCATCAGTGCTATGAAGAAGTTTGACGCAAAATTTAGCACCGCGGATGTGCTTGCTGAGGTCAAATCCATAGAAAATCCATTTGCGGCGGCTCAGCTAGTCTATGACAAATACAAGTTTTCACCACAGGCAATGGAAATGCATAAGGAGGCTTACGCCAAAATGAGCAAAAGCTACCCAGATGCTGCATTTACCAAGAAGTACAACGGAGAAATCAAAAGCCTAGAAGCGGCAGTGGCAAAGGCACGTCGAAATGCAAAAATCCAAGTAGGACAGCCGGCGCCAGATATCGCTATGCCAAGCATCGACGGGGAAGAGATGAAACTGAGCGATCTCAAAGGGCAGGTCGTACTTCTTGACTTCTGGGCGAGCTGGTGTGGACCTTGTAGAAGAGCCAATCCGCATGTCGTGGAGACTTACAAAAAATACAAGAACAAAGGCTTTACTGTCTACAGTGTATCACTTGATGGACCTGACCTCCGAAGGCTCAAAAATGCATCGCCAGATCAAATCGCTGCTCAAAAAGCCAATGGCAAAAAACGATGGCAAGCAGCGATCGACAAAGACGGTCTTGAGTGGGATTATCACGTCTCTGATCTCGAAAAATGGAACTGTCCAGCTGCCAGAGAATATGGTGTGACGGGAATTCCAAAGACTTTTCTTATCGATAAAGAAGGTATGATTGCCGCAGTCGATCCTACCAGAAGAGGAAGCCTAGAGCTAGAGATTCAAAAGCTGCTCTAGGACCAGCGAGATAGGATCACCGCAGTCGACATGGCCGCGTTGAGAGATTCTGCTCTAGAATTGATCGTACGTGGAATGGTCACAACGTTTGTGGCACCTTTCTTCAGAGAATCTCGGATTCCTCGGCCCTCGTTTCCGATGACAAGTATGTATCTGTCAGGTAAGTCCGTTCGGTAGTCTTTGCCAGACATATCAGTGAGATAGACAGGCGCGTCTGTGCATCGCTGTAGATCTCCAAGCGTGGCGATACTCCAGGACACGCGATAGAGGCTTCCCATGCTGCTATGCACTGCCTTGATATTGTAGGGATCCACACTATCCGGTGAGAGCACGAGAAGGTCGACACCAAACCAATCAGCGATCCTCATGATCGCACCTAGATTGCCTGGATCTTGGATGCCATCTAGGAAGAGCATCCTACGATGTGCCATGGTGTCTTGACTAGCTAGATCATGATGCAAATATGAACACGCGGCAATCATGCCACTGGGTGTAGATAGTTGACTGATGCTTTTAAGATCTCTTGAATCTATGAGCTCATACTTCCCTGCTAGACCTTGAAGCTCATCTTCCAGTCCAGGCAAGACATAGAGCTCTGAGATGCAATCAGCCTGATTACGGAGGAGCTCAAGGATCAACTTTTTGTTTTCGATAACAAAGCTTTTGTGCTCCGATCTGTACTTTTTCTGTTGTAGAGAACGGAGGTATTTAATCCGTAATTTTGAGATCATAAGGGCGAAAGTTATATACTCAGGTCGAAAGCACAGTATGAATCATGCGAAGTCAACAATCTTTTGCTTAGGCCTGCTTCTCCTTTTGGGTGCTTGCAATACGACCAAATACCTGTCTGAGGATGAGGCCCTACTGGTCCAAAACAAGTTGAAGCTCCAAGGCAAAGTCGAAAGTCGAACGACCATCAAAGGCAGTGTGCAAGCCATTTACAGACAAAAGCCCAACACAAATTTCATCTTCTGGCCTCGAGAATACTTCTACTTCAAATCGCAAACCAAGGACAATCAAAAAGACAATGCATTTTCCCGATGGAGGAAAAAGCAAATCGAAGAGCTTCCTACCATCTATGATACGGCAAAGACCAAGGAAACCGAGATCGTCATAGCAAACTATTTGGCTACCAAAGGATACTTTGATGCCGAGGTCAGCTCTCAAGATAAGATCTCCAAAAAGAAAGCCAAGGTCGACTACTACGTCAGTCCAGGAGAGCAGTACACTTACAAGAGCTTTGAGTACAAGTGTGATGACTCTCAAGTACTACAGCTCTTACAATCTTACCAAGACCAGTCCCTGATTAAGGTAGGTGAACCAGTGGATCAGACTACCTACAATGCTGAGGTCAATCGCATCACGACTCTGCTCAATAACAATGGCTATGCAGAGTTTAGGGCCAGTGATATCGACAAGCTTGAGCTCATCCGAGACGAATATCGTGTAGCCGCAAGTCTTAGGATCTTGCAGCCTAGGCGAGATAGCTTCTCCACCTTCACTGTCGGTAATATCTATATCGACCCCGACTACGCCCCCACCGTGAATGCAGAATCTGAAGAATACTTCCTCGGTGACCTAATATTCCAGAAGCCACCTGAATCTAGCGAAGTCAGGCCACGTGCCATCGCCAATGCTGTAGCCATACGACCTGGACAGACATTCAACAAATCTGACTTGGATCGAACCTATCGCAATCTCAATAATCTGACAGCCTTTCGCTTTGTCACCATTAAGCCCAAGACTCGGCCAGGTACACACATTGTCGATTACTATATCCAGCTCGCACCTCAGCTCAAAAAATGGGTACTAGAACCTGATATTGAGTTCAATTTTGCGACCATCGGTTCGCAAAGATTTCTGGTCGGTGGTGGACTAGGTCTAGCCTTGACAAACAGAAATTTCCTCAAAGGCTCAGAGCTATTCAATAGTACAGCCAATGTATTCGGTGAATTTGACCTTAGACGACAAAATCGCGCCTTCAATAGTTTCAATGTGGATGTCTCGACCTCTCTGCAAATCCCCAGATTCGTAGATGGGTTTGGCGTATTCAAATCGATCCAAGGTATCAAACTAGGTGGTAAAAAACTATGGTCCGACGCGAGCTACGAGAAGTTTAGCGAGAGGACCACCACTGATCTATCAGCTGCTTACAATTACAACTTCTTGGTAGATTTCTGGAACTACAATCAGGTCAATCTAGACTACTCTTACAGCTATCGACCAGATCAAAAGCGCTCCATTGACTACACCCAGACGAGTATAAGTCTATTTGCACCTACCACATTTGCAAGTGCTGAGAATCTCTTTGCCGTCAATAGATTTCTAGAGAACAGTTTCACCGATAGACTTATTACAGGATTTCTCTTTAAGCGGATAGGCTATCAGTATGAATCCGGATTGAGCCTCAGCAATTTTTCCTGGGGTTTTCAGTCATATCTCGAGCTATCAGGAGGAGAAGTCCATCTAGTCAATCTGCTTCTCAATGGTGCACGCGCTCCTGCGAGAATATCAGATCTCGAGTTAGCTCAATATGTCAAGGTAAGTTTTGACTTTGCTCTACGGAAAGAATTTCTCAAAAAGCAGCAATTGGCCATGCGGATTGGGATGGGCATCGTACGGCCTTTTGGAACTGGCAAATTTGGCAGTGATGTGGATATCAATGTTCCATACATCTCACAGTTTGCAGTAGGAGGAGCCAATAGTCTACGAGGATGGCAACTCCGAGAACTGGGACCTGGCGGCTACATAGATCCGATTTTCAATCCTCCACCGGACAATCCATTGCCATTTTACCAAGCTGGTGACATTCGGATAGAATTTAACCTGGAGTATCGCTTTGATATCTGGTGGATCTTTGAGGGAGCAGTGTTTCTTGATGGTGGAAATATCTGGACGGTCAATGATGAACGACCCAATGCCAAATTTAGCAGTGACTTTATCGACCAGATTGCCCTCGGCACAGGATTTGGCGTGAGGACAGATTTCAAATACTTCATTCTACGTATTGACTTAGGCTACAAACTTCGCAGCCCATTTGAGCTTCCAGGGACTGATAGCCATATCGTATTGCGCCGCATCTCAGATCTGAGGCTCGAAAACGCCAACCTCAACGTCGGTATCGGATATCCATTTTGACGAAAGTCAAAACATAGATCGCCTACCATACTTGCTACATATGGGGCATACCAGTGGGTCGTGTCCTCGAGCCGGGCAATACTTCCGCCCAAAGAAAATGATCTGTAAGTGCAGCTTATTCCAAAGCTCCTTGGGAAATAGACGCTTGAGGTCTCTTTCAGTCTTTTCTACACTCTTGCCTGTGCTGAGTTTCCATCTGTAAGCGAGTCGATGGATATGCGTATCCACAGGAAAGGCAGGAACCCCAAAAGCTTGTGCCATCACAACGCTTGCTGTCTTATGACCTACACCTGGCAGCGCTTCAAGCGCCTCAAAACTCTGCGGCACTTCACTGCCATGTTGATCAATCAGGATGTGACTAAGATCATAGATGGCCTTGCTCTTGCGCGGTGATAGACCACATGGTTTGATGATAGCTCTGATCTGCTCAACGGATACTTGACTCATGGCCTCAGGCGTATCAGCCAGTGCGAAGAGATGAGGTGTCACTTGATTGACACGTTCATCCGTACACTGTGCGGAGAGGAGTACTGCGATCAAAAGCGTATAGGGATCATGATGATCCAATGGTACCGGAACCTCTGGATAGAGATTTTCAAGGATCAAGACGATATCACTAGCGATTTCTGCTTTGGTCATGAGTCTAGTGATAAGATAAACTGGGTCACATCCACGTCATCAGGATAGTCCAGCAAGCTAGGCCTCTGGCTTTCGCCAAAATCTAAGCTCCCTTCTATCAGCGAGCCCTCATGCGAGACAAGACACTGAATATCATCTTTAGCCTTGAGATTTTGAGTGAGGACGGCAATGTCTTCGTACTCCTCAAAGTAGACGGAAGCGATACGGGAATGATATCCAGGATCTTCTTTGAAAATCAAACTATGATTGGTATAGAAAATCTCCCGATTGAGTGACCACATGGCGAAGTTGTAATCATAGTTGTTCTTGTACTTTCCATGATTCATGATCTGCTGATATTCCATGAGCAGCTCAAATAGCTTGTTCTTGTCATAGCCTTTCGGCCAAAAGATTTTTGACACATTACGACATCCTAAACCGAAATAGGACAAAATATCATCGCCTAATTGAATAATGTCCTTGTCTGACTCTGAGCCATCAAGCACAGCGATGGAAGTGCGACTGCGACGAAAAATGTTTGGAACTCCTTTAAAGTAGTACTCGAAGTACCGGTTCGTATTGTTTGACCCTGTAGCAATTACAGCATCATACTTGTCAAATTTTTTGACGAAAGTCGTCTGCGCATCGGGCAGAAAGCTCTCCACCAAGCGCACCACTTCTGGCAAGAGATATAGATCTTGGCTCGATAGCTTGGATTCTACATGTTGACCACAGAGATATGCCACTAGCCAGTCATGGAATCCGACCAGTGGAATATTGCCTGCCATGACGATTCCGATGCTATGCGCAGGAATCTTGTCATCAAGCGCGTAGTTCTTGACGAATGGTTTGAGCTGAGACTCTTGAAGCATCTCTTGCGCTAAGCTCTCCATCGCCCGATGGATATTGTCCTTAGTAAACCAGCTATTGTGAACACTTGCCCTATGCACTACTGCCTCTGTATACTCGGATCGATGCTGAAGTGCTTCACCAAGTCGGATCAATGCTGCTACCCTATCTTCTAGTCGGCTCACTTTGTACGTGTATTGTGCTTGACGTAATGCTCCCACTTATCAATCACGTCTTGCAACGCCTCTGGAAGTGGCGCCTCAAATCGCATGCGCTCTCCTGTCGTAGGATGGTCAAATCCGATAACAGCAGCATGAAGTGCATGACCCGGGAGCATGTCAAAGCAATTGTTGACGAATTGCTTAAACTTGGCATACACGGTTCCTTTCCGGATCGCATCACCTCCATACTTTTCGTCATTAAAAAGCGGGTGGCCGAGCGCCTTCATGTGTACCCGAATCTGATGTGTACGACCAGTCTCCAATCTGCAGGACACTAGACTGACGTAGTAGTAGGAGCGAAGAACTTTATAATGTGTGATGGCATGCTTGCCATGATCACCTTCTGGAAATACATGTTGCTCTAGCCTAAATCTGGGATGACGACCGATATTGATATCAATGGTGCCATCCTCTGGATCTGGGCTCCCCCATACCAATGCATGGTACTCACGCTCTACGGTATGATCAAAAAACTGCTTCGCCAAGTGGGTCATTGAAAAATCTGTCTTGGCGATCACCATGAGACCTGTGGTGTTCTTATCAATCCGATGGACAATCCCTGGACGATCCATGCGATTTCCTTCCTTGAGAGGAAGATCACTTGCACCTAGATGATGCAATAGAGCATTGACCAGCGTGCCCGAGTGATTGCCTACGCCTGGGTGGACGACCATCCCAGCCTGTTTGTTGAGGACCAGCACATCTTCATCTTCGTAGATAATATCGAGAGGTATATCTTCTGGACTTAAACTAGATTGTGCGTCCGGATGTCGAGGGATCAGGAGAAGGACCTTATCATGTGGTCGGACACGATAGTTGGGCTTGACACTCTTGCCGTTCACCGTCACCGCACCTGCTTTGATACCTGTCTGCAGTCGATTTCGACTGAGTTTTTCTACTCGATCCATCAGAAACCTATCCAAGCGCAATAGCTCTTGCCCCGGATCGACAGTGATCTCAATACGCTTGACCAGCTCGCACTCTTCTTCTTCACTCATATGATCACAAAGATACTACTGTATCCAAGCGAGGAATCTCTAGTCAGCTCGGATGCATCACTTCAAATAGAGACAAAGTCTGATGTCTAAAGAGCGTAACTTGCAAGGACAAAATACGACCTGATATGATGAGATCTTATATCCATGGATTGATATTGCTCGCACTCTATTCTGTGCCTTTCACATTGTCGTCACAGCTGCAGTCTCCTGATGAGTTTTTGGGATTTGAAAAAGGTGAGAAATTCATATTTCACCACGACATTGTGAGGTACTTCGAGCACTGCGCTGCCAATAGTGATAGGATGATCTTACAGGAGTATGGCAAGACCTACCAAGGACGTCCACTCCTTCATGCCACCATTGGTCAAGCAAATGACATCACCAATATAGATGAGATCAGAGCCAAGCACTTGGAGAGTATGGAAGGCGGGTCTTCGACACAGCATGCAGTCGTATGGCTGAGTTATGGAGTGCATGGCAATGAAGCTGGAGCGACCAATAGCTCCCCACATGTGCTATACCAGCTTCTCTCTGGCCCCGAATCCGATCTCGAGGACATTATTGTCCTTATTGATCCAAGTCTCAATCCAGATGGGTACTCCAGATACACCAACTGGTACAATGATAATGGCAACAACCTTCCCAATCACAGTCATGAGGCACTTGAGCACAATGAGCCATCGCCTTCTGGCCGCGTCAATCACTATCGACATGATCTCAATCGTGACTGGGCATGGCTGACCCAAGTAGAATCTCAGCAGAGACTGAGGATTTATCACTCGTGGATGCCACATGTCCATGTCGATGTGCATGAGCAAGGCCACAATAGTCCTTACTACTTTGCTCCTGCGGCAATTCCATATCATGAGTATATCACAGATTTTCAGAAAGACTTCCAGACTACGATCGGCAAGAAAAATGCTGCTGCATTTGATGCCAATGGCTGGCTTTATTTCACCAAGGAGGTTTTTGACCTCCTTTATCCCAGCTATGGCGACACCTATCCCACTTTCAATGGCTCTATTGGCATGACCTATGAGCAAGCGGGTCATGGACAGGCTGGACTTGCCATACAGATGGAAAATGGTCACGACCTCACGCTACATGACCGTATCGTACATCACTGGACTACAACGCTAGAGACCGTGAAGACTGCACGGACCAATAAAGACTTACTCATCGACGCATTCCGTCAGTTTTATAATAGTCCAGCGCCTGGTCAGTATAAGAGTTATGTCATAGCAGACGATGGCTCAGAAAGGCTCAAGCATCTTTGTGGGCTTTTGGAGAATCATGGTATCGAATACGGCTATGCTGGAGGAGCAAAGCCTATCAGCGGATTCAGTTATAGATCCGGAAAACAAGAGAGATATACCACTACTAGCAGTGACATCATCATATCCACTGATCAATCAAAGCGTGTATTAGCACAAGTACTCCTAGATCCACAAGTCAAGCTACAAGATTCATTGACATATGATATCACTGCATGGAGTCTCCCCAAAGCCTATGGACTAGATGCCTATGCTGTGACGAGTATCATATCAGCAGATGGCTCCGCACCAAGCGACTCGCGCATGGCAAGAACACCCTCTGGCCAGTATGCCTACTTCCTCAGATGGAACAGTCTACAAGATGCTGCATTTGTCGCAAGACTGCAAGATGATGACTTCAAGCTCCGAGTGTCCAACAGTGCTTTCTCGACTGATCATGGAAGCTTTCCTGCTGGCACAGTCATTATCCTCAAAGGCGAAAATTTCCATAAGGAAGATTTCTTCCAAGAGCTCATCGACCTAGCAGATGAACACGATGTTGATCTCGAGTATACAGAAAGCGGATTCAGTCAATCTGGGCCAGATCTCGGATCTTCCCAGATGAGCTTTATGACAAGACCAAAGGTCATGATCCTGAACGGCGATGATGTATACGCATACAGCTTTGGTGAAGTCTGGCACTTTTTCGAACAGACTCTTCAGTATCCGGTCACAGTGACGCGGACCGATCAGCTACAGACACATCTCCTAGAAGACTACACGACGATTGTCATGCCAGAAGGCAGATACGGCGATATCAGCACAGATCAATGGGATCAAATCTCCGCATGGGTCAGAAGAGGTGGCAAAATCATATCACTGGGTAATTCGCACTATGCCCTCAGATCAGTATCTGGCCTCGGACTGAGCACCGATTCTGCAGAAGGCGACGACGCACCTGATGGTGACAAGTTACCTCCCAAGTATGGCAACCAAGAGCGGGACTATCTTCCCTACGCCATACCTGGTGCCATATTTCACCTTACCCTTGATGAGACACATCCTCTGACTTATGGTATCGGATCTCAGTACTACGCGCTAGTCACAGGGACAACTGGATACCCACTTCAAGACAACGCATGGAATGTAAGTCGCTGGACTGAAGATCAGCCTGTGTATGGATATGCTGGTAAGGAGGCTGTCGCCCAAATGAAAAATACATCGATTCACATCTCCAACAACTATGGTCGCGGTCAGGTGATCTATCTTACAGAAAATCCGCTCTTCAGAAGTTTTTGGTACAATGGAAAGTTACTAGTAGCAAACGCACTCTTCTTCTAAGAGTCCTTACTCGTAAAAACGCTTTCGGATATAGCCATAGACATTCCTCAAAGAGAGATCTGTGGTTGATGGACCTGTGCGCACGAAGAAATGTTCCTCGTGTCCATGGGAAACATAAGCTGGTTCCTCGCCTGGCTCAACATCGATCCTCAAAATTTCTACGCCTTCAACATCCACGATATGTGCCTCGATGTGATCGAGATGCAGCTGACCGATATGATCCTTACACAGGTTATTGAGAGTGAGGAGTAGCTTGTCGTGATTTTTAAAGCCCTCATTGACAAGCCCGAGAGGTACTCCGGCGTCATCGATCCCTACCAGCAGCGTACCTCCTTTGCTATTGAGAAATGCTGCTATGCTCTTTATGACGGCCAATTGAATCCTTGGATCTTTTTTACCGATGTGCATATTATAGCGCAAGGAAGACTTGAACTCTACGAACTCATTCTCACCTTCACTGATGAGGCTTCTAGTCGTGAGTTGCTCACGTCTCCTAAGGTAATCAGTGATTTTGCGCGTAAGTGCTCTGGTAATGGTCAAAGCCGTCTTCGGCTTGATATAGGTATCATCAAAAAGCTTATCGGCATCTATCTGGATTAGTTGACTAGGTAGCTCAGCAATCACAGCTCCTGATCTTCTGTGATCTGCAAACAGTCCTATCTCACCAAACAGCTCACCTGCGTGAAACTCTCTGATCTCACGCATTTGCATGCGCAGAGAAAGTCTTCCTGATACGACCAAAAATAGCATGCCCGATGGGTGGTCTTTGCTGACAACCTTATCACCCGTCTCAAGATCTATGGTCGACGATATGCTCACGAGGTCGATCAACTCCTGCTCATCAAGTCTGGCAAACACTCGATGCAGTCGGAGTTGTTCTAATATCTCTGTGTCTGACAACATCTTTCTCCTTACTCTGACCACTGAATCGTGATGACTTCCTCTAAATCGGGATGTAAGCTATTCGCCACTGGACAATGGTGTGCAGCACGCTCAAGTGCAGCCTTTTGCTTATCTGTGTAGGCATGCGCTGGCATCTCGATAGATACCTCAAGCCTTATGATCCGTCGTGGATTGGCCCCCATCACCTTGAGCACATCCGCTGTAGCACCGTCCATATTGATCCCATCACGGGTGGCAGCAATTCCCATAATCGTGAGAATGCAAGATCCAAGAGCGGTAGCTACGAGATCCGTGGGAGAAAATGATTCCCCTTTCCCATTATTATCTATTGGTGCATCCGTCTCTAGCGAAGTTCCGCTTCGAAGGTGGATCGCATCGGTATGAAGTTGCCCTGTATAGCTAAGCGAAATCGTTTTGTCCATCTCTTTTTATTTGTATTCAATTTCTCCAGTTACTCGCTTGTCTTTGATCCCGGCATAGGTCTCAATCTGATACTCCACAAATCTTGCGTACTCAGCAGATTTAAGATTTTTTACGAGCATCAAGTGTTTCCCATTGGTCAATCTCATCCATACCTCATAGGAGTACTTGGGTTCATTGTTGACACTACCTGCCACTGTCTTTTTGGAGTAGACTTGATTGATATCCTCTACGCGAAATCTTTTGTCCTTGTAGACGCCCATTTTGAGTGGCGTATGTGTCATCGTCAAGTGCTGTTCATCAACCGAGATGTGTGTCTCATTGACCAGCATCATGACGGAAATCCCCATCATGTACAGACCTGCAGCAATGAAGGGAATCATCATGAAGATCATACCCCATGCTCCACTGGCGATAACGAAGCTAAATATCATCGCAAGGAAGGAATTCCAAATCAATCCAAAGGATATAGGAAACTTTGACCCAGATTGCTTCCAATCCACAGAAATTTCAAGTTCATTCATCATCCGAAGCACTTCTACCCCTTTGGGAAATTTCAATACCTGGTGTCGATGAGAGCTCTGAGGTGCGTCTAACTTCAAAAGCTCATCGATCTCCTCTACGGATGGCAGATCTAGACGATCGGCGATCTCTTCAAATTTATCCGGGTACTTGTGCTTTTTCTTTTCCTCCACGAGCTAAATATACTGCTGTGAAGCAGCAATACATCTAGAAACTCATAGATGCACTGATATCAATGAGTACTGATGGCATTGTAGAATTGAATCGCTCAAAATTGGCAAATGGATCGGCAAACACCGCGGGAAGCGTTTCATCATCAACCCAATAGCTGGTTGCTGTCGAAAAATCGTAGCTACCCCTCACTTCGATCGTGTATGTATCTACGATATTGATCGATACGCCAAGAGCTCCAGAATAGCCAAAGCCAAGATGAGATCTATCCACTGATCGATCTGGCACACGATAATTGGTAAATGTTCCGATAAACTTGGGACCAAAACGACCTTCTAAGAATGGATTGACCCTATGTTCTGACAGTGGATAAAGACGCAGTACTGCCTGCAGAGGCACAATGAAAGTGGTAGCCGTATAGCTGTTTTCAACGAACTCGCCATCTATCTCCTCCTCGGTCAAATCTGTGCGTGAAGACAACTGCCAATAGCTGAGTTCCACACCAGCAAAAACCCAAGGCTCGTAACTGAGTTCTTTGAGATATGCTAATCTGATCCCTCCAAATAGATCATCAAGATTGGCCTTGTAGTCAGACTGTGGCAACCCAATCGTAAAACCTCCTATCAATCGATTGGTCACGAATACTGTCTGGGAAGTATCAGCCTGAGCAACATCCTCCTGTGCAACGCAGAGGACATGAAAGCAGATGGCCAGTGGCAGTAACAGATATCTCAGAGCATTTTGTCGCATCTTCGCAAGGTATATCGCAAATATTACTAGATGAACGATACAAAACATCTCAAGCTTGCATCACTCTGCGTCAAAGATCATCTGGTCGAAGCAAAAGTGAAGCCTCATGCCCTGCCTTTGATGCCCACTAGCAGTTTTGAATTTGAAGATGCTCAAGAGTCCATTGATGCGTTCATCGATACGAGTAAGACGCATGTATATAGCAGGTATGGCAATCCGACTGTGGACGCTGCTGCGAGAAAACTTGCCCTCCTAGAGGGGGTAAATCTGTCAGACACTCCGGCTTGCGTCCTATGCAGTACAGGAATGGCAGCAATCTCCACGTTACTTTCAGCAATTTTGAGTCAAGGCGATGCCATCCTTACTCAAGGCAGTATCTATGGTGGGACTACTGAGCTACTCAACAAAGTCTTCACTAAAATGGGAATCAAGACCATTTTCGTCGACCTGCGAGATGAGGCCAAAGTGAGAGAAGCCATTAGCACAAATCCAGAGATCAAACTGATTTACGTGGAAACGCCAAGTAATCCGAGTCTCCAGTGTGTCGATTTAAAAAAACTATCAACACTCGCCCAAGATCTTGGCGTACGAACTGCCATTGACAACACATTTGCGACACCATATCTTCAGCGACCTTTTGAATACGGCATAGACTACATCATCCATAGCACCACCAAGTTTCTCAATGGTCATGGAAATTCACTGGCAGGGGCTATACTTTGCCGGAGCCATGATGAGATGAAAGAAAAGATTTGGCCACATGTGAAGCTCTTAGGTACTTCATGTGCTGTATTTGACGCTTGGCTGCTCAATACCGGTATGCGCACACTCGCTATTCGCATGGAGAGGCACTGTGATAATGCGGAGGCCCTTGCGCAGTATCTCAGTGAGCACCCTAAGGTTTCCCATGTTAATTATCCTGGTCTACCGCACCATGAGTCACACTCCATCGCTTCCGCTCAAATGACACGATACGGAGGCATGCTCAGTTTTGAACTCAGAGCTGGCCTCGAGGGTGGTAAAACGCTCATGACAGCACTAAACATGTGTTCTATTGCCCCGACTCTTGGTGATGTAGATACGCTTGTGCTTCACCCCGCGTCGTCTTCACATCTTAGAGTAGAGCGAGAGATGCGAATAGCCAATGGTATCACAGATGGACTCGTGAGATGCAGTGTAGGTATTGAGTCTATAGAAGATATCATTGCAGATTATGATCAGGCACTTGCTCAGTGTTGATCATTCCTCTTCCTCTTTTCTTCCAGCTCGGGCGGATCTTGTTCCGAGTTCTATGACTTGAGCATTCTTCACCTTAGCATCTATGATATCAAATCTGAGGAGTGTTCTGATTGTGTGTATCCCTTTACGACCGCATGCTCCAGGATTCATGTGAAGCAGTGAATGCTCCTTATCCCACATGACTTTGAGAATGTGGCTATGACCACAGATGAAGAGGTCTGGCTGCAGCTGGAGGAGACGTTCTCTGATTCTTGTAGGATAGCGACCAGGGTAACCTCCGATATGCGTCATCCACACCTTCATGCCTCCCACAGTGAAGATCTGATCCTTCGGAAATTCTAGTCGAAAAGGCTGACCATCAATATTGCCCCAGACCGCTCGCAGTGGTTTGGACTGAGCAATGCGCTCTGTGACTGCAAGATCTCCTATGTCACCAGCATGCCAGACTTCATCACATGGATCAAGCAGCGTCATGATATCATCATCGATGTAAGAATGCGTATCCGAGAGCAGTCCGATTTTCATTGTGTGAAGGTAGTCAGATTGCGGAGCGAGTACTTTAACCCAATTCGTGCATTAGGATTTTTTGAGCGTTCTATCATGGAGATAAGTCGCGGATATTGAATGTCTTGTACATATTAAGATGACATTTTTGTTTGTAACACTTTGTTCGGGTTAAGTAGCCATTTTCCCAATGAGAAATCTCCTACAAAAGTTGTCTGTATCAAGTCTTCGAGTCTAGCGTATTTCTGCTTCATAATAAGGCACTTACTCTCCCCGTCATAGCTCGCTGCGCCTCGTCGACCAAGCACCCAATTCTGTTGGATAAATCCACTATCCTTTGAAGCCTAATGCACGAATTGGGTTTAATGGAGTATGGAGATCTGTTGCTGTAGTTTCCTGCCCTCTCCATCCATCAAGGTTACCAGATGTTTCCCAGGAGACGGGCTGATTTCCATGTGGTGAATGTCCTCTGTCACTCCGACAAATTCCTCATTGAGATGCCAGTATATTTTGGCGGAAGCCTCAGAATGAACAGCCTTCAACACCGCTGCTTCTCGCTCTCCTAGATGATTGGTCGGTAGATACACTTCTGTGTAGTTTCTGGGATAGATTAAGCTCATGGCATCAGATTGTATGAGAGCTTCGCAAGATTGAGCCACATCAGGAGCACCATGATACTCGGGATGCAGGATCTTGTAGTAGTATTCTGCAAGAGCTGGCAATTCAAAATAACTCGACTCCTTCAAATCACCATCATGACAGTCTCTCAAGACCAATTCTTGATCGGCATTGACATAGCATCCATGGTGATATGGACAAGTTGAGCGTATGCTGGAACTGGCAATCAATGAGCTTGATACATGAGTACAAGCCTCACTTGCCAAATGACCCGACACGCTACAGACTTTCAACTCGACAAGATCATCCTCAGGTCTTGGAAACATCTCATGACCATCGAGCTGGTTGATGATATCAAATAGCACTGGGCCTGCCTTCTTCACTCCTACAAGCCCATGACGACCTTCTCCGTCAGCATTACCCACCCATACACCGATCACATATTTTCCATTAAGTCCAATGGCCCAAGCATCCCGATGACCATAACTTGTGCCAGTCTTCCAAGAGATCGGGCGCTGGTGATCAAATTGATCCCATAGTCCTTCACTATTAGGTCTTTCGAGTTTTTTCATTGCTTGTAGCATATGCCAAGTCGCTCCCGCACTGTATTGCTGTGGTTTCATCGAGGAAGAGAGACTTAGACCCTCTGAGCTAGCGGCATGCAAGAAGGAGCCGTCCATGCTCGGATATTGACTCATGCTATCACAGAAGTACCGCAATGAAAATGCCATTTTGGCGTAAGCCTCTGCCAATTGCCACAGAGAGACTTCCGCTCCTCCAAGGATAAGAGACAAGCCGTAGTGATCTGCCGACTGATCGATGTCGGAAAATCCAAGCGACCTCAAATCCTCGATCATACGACCTACGCCATACTCTTGCAGCATTCGTACTGCCGGAATATTGAGAGACTTGCTTAGGGCCACATCTGCAGGCACTGCACCAGAGAAAGTCTTGTTGTAGTTCATAGGATTGAAGTCAGCAAAGTGCGTGGGGACGTCAAGGACGAGTTGATGAGGCATCATGAGCTCTTGATCGATCATTCCTGCATAGAGCAATGGTTTCAATACAGATCCTGAGCTTCGGACGGATTGTACCATATCCACCTGTGCTTCAGATGTGGCATGAGGTGCATTGCCCACATAGGAAAGTACTTCTCCTGTCTTTGCATCCGCAACTAGAATTGCTAAGTTTTCGATTCCTGATGCTTGATTAATCTGGTGATGATGGTGTGCAATTTCGACCAGATCTTGTTGGATATAACGTGACAGAGTCGATCGATATCTTGCTTTCCCATCTCCAGCAGTATGCTTGGCATATTGTAGGAAATGCGGAGCCCATGACGGCAGATCTGAGGGTTGCTCTGGGACATCTTCAAGGAGAGCTAAATCATAGTTGAGGCTATCGATCAAGCCTTGTTGCATCATACGAAGAAGGAGTCGATCACGCTTGGCTCTAAGCTGATCTCTGTTTCTGCCTGGATGAATCAGGGAAGGAGCATTGGGAAGGACGGCCAGCATGGCGGACTCAGCGATACTAAGATGCTGCGGTGATTTGGCAAAGTACCTCCAAGACGCAGCATCAAGACCAATCACGTTCCCACCCATCGGAGCATGTGTGGCCCACATCCTCAAGATTTCTTCTTTGCTATATCTCAGTTCAAGTCTCGTCGCCAAAATCATCTCTTTAATCTTGGTCCCAATGGTCCTGGGAGGATTGTCTTGAGACAGTCGGATCACCTGCATACTGATGGTACTTGCTCCGGACTCAACATGACCAGCTTTGACATTTTGCCTGACAGCTCTGGCTACCGCACGCAGATCTACTCCCATGTGCCGCCTGTATCGTTTGTCCTCGAAGCAAATCAACGCCTCTACAAACTGCGATGGCAGACTATCCAAACTTGGAAAACGCCACTGTCCATCTTCTGCGATCTGAGCACCTAGTAAAACGCCATCTCGGTCTTCCAAGACAAAGGAATACGGCTTGTCAAACAAGGTACTTGGCAAACAAAACCAATAGATCAAGCCAAGAACCAAGCTCAGGGACAGGATAATATGTTTCCATTGAAGCTTCAAGATCAGTTGATTTCAGTATTGAAGACTTCTACCCATTGTCCTTGGGTCTGTGCATAGATCTCATGATCATACATGGCCTCTGCTCGGACTGGTGGCAAGAAAAACTTCCCTGGATAGGTGGCAGTGAGCCTTACATAAAATGTCTTTGGGCTAGACTTCCTTAGATTCATGAATGTGTAGACTCTATCATCACGAATTTCTCGGTGATCACACTCCGAATTATCCAAACTCTGATCACCACTGAGGCGCTCATTCTGGATCTCCCATCCAGAAGGAAATATCTGCTTGAGTGCGAGATTACTGACATCATATCTCCGAGAGCCTTTATTGCTGAGCGTTACCTTGGCGAGGAAGTCAGTGCCTTGTGCAAGACGGCTAGGATTGATGATCTGGCCTGATTCATCCAGATATTCCACCTTGATACTCATGTGATTTTGATCGGCTGGCACATCAGCCGATGGAGCTCGTTGACCACTCTTTACTAGCCGGGCAAAAAGTACACTTTCGGATGTGTTCTTCACGGAGAACTCATTGGACTCTCCTGGATCAAGCTCTCGCTGATAGACGGTCTTATTGATCTGGGGCTGCTCTGGTGCATCACCATGAACAGAGATATCAAACCTCATGTCCGATTTACCAAATTGACTGGCAAACTGTCCTAGCGATAGCAACGCCCAAGATGATGTGTGTGTTGAGTGCCATCTACTGGATCCAATATCTTCGGCGATATCGCGGGCCAACGCAGCAGCGTCCGAGGACTTTCCAAGATCCATCAAGGTAAGAAGCACCATGCTCTGATCTCGCAGCCTTGAGCCAAATGTATAGTAGTTCTCTTTGTACTCATCATATTTGATGGGGCTGGCTTCTATCAACTGGCTTGCAATTTGCCCCTTACCCATTTTGGCGTAAGCCGCAGCCAAGAGCGCTCTGGCAAATTCTGGCAGTTCTTGCATAAGCTGTAATCGGTTCATCGCTCCTAGATCTGCAGCACCTGCGATCGATAGCGTGTACAGGCGATAAGCTTGATCGACCATACTTCTTCTCTTTGCATACTCATTGCGAGTATCTGGACTCCAGGATCGAGCAATGTCTCTCTGCGCACTTTCCCAAGAGCTCAGAGCTGATTCGGATACGTGATAGCCACGATCCTTGGCAGCAAGCATGAAGTGTCCGACATACGAGCTTGCCCAAGTCTGAGGTCGTGCCTGTCCTGGCCAGTAGGAGAAGGCTCCAGAGCTCATCTGATAATCGCCTAGTTTATTGATGGCTGCGATGACATTGGCCTGTTGACTAGACTTCTGGGCCGGGGTCAATGTAGTGAGCTCACCGAGATAAAGCTGAGGAAAGGCTTTGGAAACCGTCTGCTCAAGACAACCATAAGGATAGCGCAAGAGATATGAGAGTCTCTGATTGAGATTCATGGAAGGAAGCTGGCTAAGCTCTAGGTATCCCTCATTGGTACCAAGGACTCCGAAATAATCAAAACTATGCTCCCAGGATTCTCCAGGCTGAATGACCTTTTCTTCGACTTCCGATGTGAAAGGCATAGGATTACGGATGTCGAGTTCTACTTTATCGCTAGCCTTCGCCTGGCCAGAGCTGGCATTGATCGTGAGACTTGCATAGCCTATGGCGTCCTCCACTTTGACAGGAAAGTAACTCAGCTGATCGCCCTGTCGGGCAAATGTCAAGGAATTGGTCGTAGAGCCAACTGCGCTCAGTCGATCTGATAGTTCTATATCTACTGCAACCTCCTTGATATCCTCTTTCATCGCGAAGACATTGGCAGGGATGTACAGTTCTTCGGAGGGACCTAGGACACGAGGTACGGTCGCTAAGACCATCAAGTCTTCTTTGACAGCAACTATTTTTTCATCCTTACCGTACTTCGTGTCGTGGCGAGCGACGAGCATCGCTTTGACAGAGCCGATGTAATTGGGCATTTTGAGTTGATGGGTAGCTGTCTTGCCGGCCTCCAGATAAAAGGGTCCAAGGTGACTGACAACGGGCTGAAAGCGATTGGCCTTTTTACTTTTTTCAAGGCTCGCAATTTCTCCTCCACCTCCGATGGAAATATATCTATCGAGAGATCCGCCATAGCCATCAAGAACATCATCATAGAGATCCCATGTTTTGACTCCTAGAGCTTGCTTGGCATTGAATGATGACCAGAGATCTGGGGTACGATATCTGGTAAGATCAAGGAGACCTTCATCCACGACTGCCAGCGTGTAGTACATTGCTTGTCCTTGGTCCTCAGACACTGTGATGCTATAGCTTTGATTGGGCTTGAGCGCGTCGGCCATCTCCAAACTGGGTTGAAGCATGGTACTCCGATCCACTACAGTCACTGGAATGACGCCATACATTCTCAGCGGCAAATCATTCGTTCCATCATTGTGCTCTTGGATGAGATGTACGTGCACATAGACGTTGGGACTCATCTCCTCTGTGAGTCTCAGGCGCAACTCCGTCTGATCTGCCTGACCATCTACCCAAAAAGTCTCAATGACCTCCTCTCCTCCTTCCACACTGACAAAAAGTTTGCTGTTTGCCGTCGTAGGAATATTTACAGAGTAGGTATCACCGATATCATAGCTTCTATCTTCAGCGTCAAAGCTGAGCAACTTGGGTCCTTCTTGTCCAGAACTGCTACCCCAGCCAGCGTACATCAGGGATCCGGTGCAATGACCTGACTCTGGATCACAGACCCTGATCATATATGCTCCATACCCTTTGAAGAGATGTTGCCAGTTGGCTTGACCATTGGCGTCTGTCGTGACGGTCTCCGTCTTGATTGCCCCATTGTGCTGGACCGAATTGTAGCGGTAGCGATTATTGGCATACCGATCATACCACCATCGCCAATTGGCTTCATACAGTCCTACTTCAAGCTTTTTACCTGATAGGGCTCTGCCATCAGCGTCTACAGCAACCAAGGGAAAGGAACTGACTTCATTGCGATTCACGCGATGCCTACCCCATTTTTTCTCGGGCATTTTCAATCCTACATAGCTCTGGTATGGGTCTGCCGGTAGAGAAAAGTAGTCCTCGCTAAAGTTGCCGCTCTTCTCGAAGACTTTTGTCTTGAGTCTCGCCATGACTCTTCCAGGCGGCGACCAATTGCGGGATGGCTTGACCCCAAAGCTCGTCTCACCACTTTCATTCAGTGCGCCATCAAACACGGTGCTTTGCGAATTGCCAATACGCCGAGCTGGATCATCAAATACATAGTTCTTGAATGACTCAAATGTTGTATTGATCGGACTGTAGACAATGTCAACTTTGGCCTTGAGACCTGAAGCAGGTGCACCGTGGAGCCACTGAGATCTCAAGGATATTTTGTCAGCACCTGAAAGCGCTAGACGTTTCATATCATCATACTGTATCTTGAGACGATTGGGCTTGACTGTTTCCACCTTCAATGTATTGCGGAATTTTCGCTGCCCGACTGCGACGGTAGCAGTCCAGTTACCGGTCGGAGCACCTACATCGGTGACTACTGGAAAGTGATATATCCCACCCGTATGATCTGATGTCGTCCGGTTGTATTGCAAGCGACCACGCGAGTCTTTGATCTCGATACTCACTGGATGATCGTCAGGAAGTCGATCGTCCTCATCTTCCAAGACAAAATTGAGAAACATGGTATCCCCAGGTCGCCAGACGCCACGTTCGCCGTATAGCTTCGCTTGAATGCCATCTTGGCGCGAAACTCCTGAGACATTGTATTCGCTCAGGCTATTGGCCTCATTGTCTTGCATGCTCAAATAAGCGACCTGCCCTGCATGCTGGAGGATGACAAAGGAGGCTTTTTTATCAAGTTGGACAGTAAGCATGCCACTGGCATCCGTCTTGGTACTGAGTAGTGCTTGCTGCTGAAAATCATAAAAGTCCACTACGGCTCCTGCGATGGGCTCAAGCGTGCGGAGGTTGGAGGCCGCAAGGGTGTATGTCTGGCTAGAAGACTGCTTGGCGATCAAGCCAATGTCACTTGAGAGCACATTGCGGCTGATGTATCTCGATGAAACGTAGTAAATCTGGTGACAAGGATCGTCACGATGCTCCCAGTAGCTGTAATCTGGTTGCCTATCCATGATACTCATGCCAGTCTCCAATGAAGTCTGTACGCTCATATTTCCTGTCACCTGATCACAAGCATACTCCATCACATCATTATGATCAAAGCCAATGCGCACTTGATAGATAGCCCCTGGGTCAAGATCAATGATTTTGCTGAGATCCAATGTATGTCGATACCACTGATCTGCGCTTGCAGCACTTGAGAGATCAATATCGTGTGAAGACAGCAGTGATCCTACCGCATCCAAACCATATTGCTGATTGAGTTCACTGTACTGTAAAAACTGGAGAACATTGTCCTGGTATATCTTAAAGACTTCTACAACAACACTCTTAAGATTGGCACTCTCAAAGGGAAAAATCACTCGCTCGCTTGTTGGCACAATCACACCATCTCCAATCAGGCGCAAACCAGGTTTCGTAGGCTCAAAACTGAGATCGTATTGACGATTACCTTGCAGAGTCCTACCATCCCGGCGCTTGATGCCTTCATCTATGGTCAATTGAAATTGTTGCGGTAATGATTTCTTCGCTACACAACTGAGGATATTCCCATCTGCTGAATACTCAAATCCACCTTTATAATCTTTGATCTGGACAAGACCAGTGTAGTCAAAGTCCTCGACCAGTAGATCAGAGAAGCGAATAACTATTTTCTTTTCAGTATTCACAGTTTTGATACTTTCTACCAGAAATTTCCCCTTGGGTGAGATCAAGACATCTCTGGTCCCCTTGAACTCAGGATCAATAGACTTTCCATCATATAAAATTTTCAGTACTGACTGATTTTCAGTTCTTTCGATTCCACTAATCTCAAAGTCAAACTGACGACTAGAGCTTGCATCCCAACTCTCCTTGAGTCCTGAGTTGCCACGCTGCTGGAATTGCAAGGTAGTCTGAATCTTAGCTAGCTCTTCTATATCTGAGGAGATGACAGAACCACTCACAGTCACTAATTCTTCGCCGTTAGCTGCGTAGAGACGAGGAGTGTTCACCTGTAGGCTGAGACTTTGCTTTTTGACCGTGTAGTTATTGATTACCGTCTGCAATTCTTCTGGAACGTCCTCAAATAGCTTTTGTAAGTCAATACTGAGAGCATAGGTTTTTCCAGATTCTAGATGGTCCTTCGGCTTAACTTCTAGGGTGAACTCGTCTCTCCATTTGGCGGAAGCCGAGACTGCTGGCTTCAAGCTCCAAAATCCATCATCAGACCGTCGGTCATCACCTACCTGCTTAGCAAATCTTATGATCAATGGATCCGCCTTGGATATGGTCTGTGGAGAATAAGCTGAGATATAGTGGCCTATGCCAGGATAGGCAGTGTTCAACGACATTGAATCTTGCACGATCGCTTTCTCATCATCACAAGAAATAAGTATCACAAATGCGGCAAGAAGTGCAAAGAAGCGACAAGATCGGGTGTAAGTCATCGGGCGAAATTTTCTATGTAAGTTACTACGACTATATCGGCCATAAAATTGTCAGCTTTGCGTCAGTATCCCAAGACTGGAAGAGTAAGTGCGGTGGTTGAGCTAGTATGCGTCCCGGTGTCAAGGTGATGTATCTTTGAAATCAAGAATATGAAAGCATGCCCAAGTACAAGGAGATCAAAAAAATATTGCCCGAGATGTGGTATCTCATCATGCCTAGCGCTGAGCTCAAAAAAGCAAAGACTCAGAGACTGGTCCTCAATGAAAAAGGCATAGTACTAGGGAGAAACAACCAGGGCGTGGCCTTTGCATTGAAGGATGTCTGTCCACACAGAGCAGTACCCTTGTCACAGGGGAGCTACGATGGCGAGCAGATCGAATGTTGCTATCATGGATGGTGCTTTAACAGTGAAGGACAATGCACGAAGATCCCTGCGCTCGGTCCTGATACTGAGCTCGATAGCACGTCTATACAAGTCCTCTCCTATCCTGTAATCGAGAGGTATGGCGCTATCTGGCTGTACTATCATGAATCGCACAAAGCAGAAAATCCAGATATGTCTTCTCTGCCAGAACTGCCGCTAGCTGATGACCAATCACTGAGATTGGTATCTCATCACGAGCTCCAGTGCGATATGGACAATGCGGTCATAGGACTTATCGATCCTAGCCATGTACCCAGCGTCCATGGATCTTGGCTCTGGCGATCCAAACATCAGCTCAAGAAGAAAGAAAAGGAATACAGTGCCTATCGGCGAGGCTTTATCATGAAGAAGCACGAGCGAAAATTTGGCGGGGTTCTTTCCAAAATCCTCAGCAAACCTAGTAGTACCGAAATATCGTTTCAACTTCCAGGCATCCGTGTGGAGGAAATCAAGTACGGAAACAAGAAAATGCTAATCGTCCTTGCGCTATATCCTGTGAATCACGAGCTTACGATCCTCCGTCAATACAGCTTTACAGATCTCGCTTTGATCAAGGCCTTTTACCCTGCTCTCAAGATCTACGGCACAAGATTTCTAGAAGAAGATGTGGAGGTAGTGAGGAAGCAAAGTTTGGGCCTTGCGGAAAATCCTAAAACCATGCTAGTCGGTGATGCTGATCTCTTAGCGATATGGTACTACAATCTCAAAGAGGAGCACTTGCGTGCAAATGAAACGAACACCGAATTTGAAAATCCCATTGAGGATAGCAAATTGGTCTGGTGGACATAGCATCACTTTCTAGGCCATTGATTTGCCGCTTGATTCTGAGCAGCCCTTGACGCTGTCTCAATGATTCGCTTGGCACGGGTTTCAGGTCTCTTGGCATTGAAGATCCACTCTAAGATTCCGCGACGAACGGAGCGTGAAAACTCATCCCAAAATTGTCTGGAGCCGGGGTACTCTTGAAATGCATCCTGAAGGTCAGGAGGGATGACTAGATTATCCACATCATTGAGGGCATCCCATGTACCGCTTTGTTTGGCAACTTGAATCATTTCATACCCAGGAGCTGCCATTTGATTGGCATCAATCAGTCGCTGCACAGTGGCCTTATTGATCGCACTCCAGTTGCTTTTGGGATTGCGCTTGGCGAAAAACGCAAAGTAGCTGATGTCGTCTTTCCGATTTGTCTTACTATCCACCCAGCCAAAACAAAGCGCTTCCTTGATGGCCCCTACAATATTCAGATTGGGTGTAGGTGAATTCTTCTTGTGAAGTACAAGCCATGCAGACTTGTACTTGTCATAGTTCTTGGAAAGCCAAGCTCGCCACTCTGCTCTAGATTTTGGCTCTACGATGATCACCCCATCATCACGTGTTCTCATATACGATCTGTGAAGTGGACACGCGTCTTTTCCTGACCAAATTTGGTCGCATTGTACTCCGTACTCTTCCCTTTAGCGATAGAAAGTGTCTGCCAGTCATCACCCACAAAGTACTTGGCCAAGAAGACGATTTGACCAATATGGTATGCATAGTGAGCGACCTGTCGCTCTATGGCGTCACCAATCGTCTGCTCTTCATTGCGTATCGTCGTAGGATCATAGAGCTGCTGATCTGTCAGTGGCTGAAGTGCATCAAACAATACGGACCACCCCTCGTCCCAGGCTTGCTGTACCTGCACTCGATTTCTTAATGTCTTTTCAAACTCTTGATCGCGTTGCCGCCACTCTTTCTCTCCATCTTCCTTTGGAAATCCAGTCCAGCGAGACTTCATATTGCCTGATAGATGATTGACAATGATGGCTATGCTGTTGTCGTCTTGATGAAAATGTCGAAAAAGATCTTCATCCTTCACCTGAGATATAGCTCGCTCGCCCAGGGATTTGTAGTAGCGAAAGAGCTTAATGGATGATTGGATCTTGGGCATTACAGCGGTATGTTTCCGTGTTTCTTGTAAGGCAGCTCATCTGTCTTGTTTTGCAACATCTCAAATGCTCGGATGAGTTTGAGTCGTGTGTATTGAGGTTCGATGACTTCATCGACAAATCCTCTCTCGGCTGCACGATAGGGATGAGCAAATTTCTCGTTGTACTCTTGTTCTTTTTGCAACAGCATGGCAGTGCCGTCTTCTGCTTCTGAGATCTCTTTCTTGAAGATGATCTCGCTCGCCCCTTTGGCTCCCATCACAGCAATCTCGGCACTCGGCCAGGCGAAATTCATATCCGCACCAATATGCTTAGAATTCATAACGTCATAGGCACCACCGTAGGCCTTGCGTGTAATGACCGATATGCGCGGGACTGTTGCCTCACTAAAAGCATAGAGCAATTTTGCCCCATTGGTGATGATGGCATTCCACTCTTGATCTGTTCCTGGTAAAAAGCCAGGAACATCCACCAAAACAAGCAATGGAATACTGAAACAATCGCAAAACCTCACAAATCTACCTGCCTTCTTACTTGAATCGACATCGAGAACTCCTGCTAGACTCATAGGTTGGTTGGCCACAATGCCGATACTTCTACCTGCCAATCTCGCAAATCCAACGACGATATTGTCCGCATAGTTAGGATGCACTTCCATGAAACTATCATAATCACAGATCGCAGTAATGGCGTCCTTGATATCGTAAGGCTGAGTCGACGAGTCCGGAATCAGCTCATTCAATTCTGGACGTACCTCATCACTAGCGACATAGTCTGCAGAGGGTGTAAGCTCTTCATTATTTTGTGGCATGTAAGAGAGCAATCTCTTGATCTTGTGGATGCAGTCGAGATCATGATCTGCCGTGAAGTGAGTGACACCACTCTTGGTGCTATGGGCCGAAGCTCCACCGAGCTCCTCTGCACTGACCTCCTCATTGGTGACAGTCTTGACCACATTGGGCCCAGTCACAAACATATAAGAGCTGTCCTCGACCATCAAGATAAAATCTGTAATCGCAGGTGAGTATACAGCTCCTCCAGCACATGGACCCATGATGGCGCTGATCTGTGGGATGACACCACTCGCACGTGTATTGCGATAAAATATATCTGCATATCCACCAAGCGACTTCACTCCTTCCTGTATGCGCGCTCCGCCACTGTCATTGAGTCCTACGATGGGTGCGCCATTTTTCATAGCCATGTCCATGAGTCTACAAATCTTCTCGGCATGGGTCTCGCTTAACGATCCACCAAACACTGTGAAGTCTTGTGCATAAGCATAGACCAATCTACCATTGATCTTCCCATATCCAGTAATCACGCCATCTCCCAGGATCTTTTGGCGCTCCATCCCAAAGTCAGTGCTCCTATGAGTGACCATCATTCCGATCTCCTCAAAGCTGCCCTTGTCAAATAAAAAATGGATTCTCTCTCTTGCAGTTAGTTTACCCTTTGCATGCTGTTTATCAATCCGGTTCTGGCCGCCACCTAGCGTTGCTTCTACTTGTTTATCATGCAGTAATTTGAGCTTATCTTCCATGTTCTCTTTTCGTCAATTCTAAACACTAACGGCTAGCGCCTTGGCTAGTTGCTAAATTAGTATTCGATGCTCTAGTGTGGAGTGATTTTATTTTGATCACATGACATTTATTTTCATGTATTAGAGATACCTTCGTCTTCAGAACATCCCAAAAATGAAGCATCTTCTTTCCAAACGTGTGAGTGAATTGGCAGCGTCCGCGACGATTGCTATGGCAGAGAAAGCCCGTGCCTTGAAGGCACAAGGAAAAAATGTAATATCCCTGAGCCTTGGCGAGCCTGACTTTGATACACCGAAGATGATCAAAAATGCAGCGAAACTCGCTCTTGACAACGGCTACACCAAGTACACACCGGTACCAGGTCATCTAGAGTTGAGAGAAGCCATCTGCAAGAAGTTGGCCGATGACAATGATCTCTCCTATGATCCTAGTCAGATCGTAGTGAGCAATGGTGCGAAGCAGTCCATTGCCAATGTCTGCATGGCTCTAGTCAATCCCGGAGATGAAGTCATCATTTTCGCCCCTTATTGGGTGAGCTACGAGCAGATCGCTCAGATCGCTGGAGCCAAAGTCGTACCTGTCCTAGCCGACATACATGCAGACTTCAAGGTTACTGCTGACCAGCTACGCGCTGCTATGAGCGACAAGACCAAGCTGATCATATTTTCGAGCCCATGCAATCCTACCGGTAGCGTGTATAGCGAAACCGAGCTCAGAGAGCTAGGCACTGTCATCGCTGATCATCCAAATCTCATGGTGGTCTCTGACGAGATCTACGAATACATTCAGTATGGCTCAAAGCACTTCAGCATAGCTCAGGTCGAGGAGATCCACGATCGCGTCATTTTGGTCAATGGATTTTCCAAGGCATACTCCATGACTGGATGGAGATTGGGATATATGGCGGCACATGTTGATTTGGCCGAAGCCTGTGCCAAGATCCAGTCTCAATGCACGAGCGGAGCGACATCTTTTGGTCAGAAGGCCGCAGTTTCTGCCCTTGCCGATGCTAGAGATGAAGCACGGATCATGAAAGACGCCTTTGCCAAGCGAAGGACTCTGATGTACGACTTACTCTCTGATATCCCTGATCTAGGCATCAACTTGCCAGAAGGTGCATTTTACTTCTTCCCCGATGCTAGCAAATATTACGGTCGCAGTTATAAGGGCAAGAAGATTCTTGGATCCGTTGATCTCTGTGAGTATCTCCTCGAAGAGGCCCTCGTTGCCACTGTGCCTGGAATAGCATTTGGGCATGACAATTACTTTAGACTATCCTACGCAGTCTCTGAACAAGAACTTCAAGATGCAGCGGAGAGGATAAAAAAGGCTCTTGCCAAACTCCAATAAGGTGAGAGATCACCGGCCTACAAGAGTACTTCTGGGGCTGATCATCATTGCCAATGCGCTTGGCATCTTTTGCCCATTGCTCATGGGAGATTCGGCACTCTATGCCAATATCTCTCGGGATATGTACCTCTCTGGAGATTTACTCAATCTCTATGTGAATGGCACAGATTGGCTCGACAAACCGCACTTTCAGTACTGGTGGACAGCACTTATCATGCATGTCTTTGGACCACATGACTGGGTTTTTAAGCTGGCATCATTTCTATTTTATCTCATAAGCTTGAGATACTGCTTCGTATTTGCCAAGAGACATTATGGCAAGGAGGTGGCGATGACGGCCATTATCATTTTGGCATCGGCCATGCACGTCATCATTTCAAATAGTGATGTTCGCGCGGAGACTTTACTCATGGCGATGATCATTGCAGCAGTCCACCACGGTGTCAGATGGATAAGAGAAGAGACTTGGTCACAGATGATCTGGGCGGTGCTCTGGAGCGCGCTTGCCATATTGACCAAGGGACTTTTTGTACTGATCCCCGTGGTCTTTGGTGTATTTGTCTTTGCATGGCATCAAGGATACCACAAGCGAGTGCTCAACTGGCGGAAGCTGGTGGCGCTGGCACTGCTAGTGATTTTTATCAGCCCTGAATTGTGGTGCCTCTATCAGCAGTTTGACCTTCATCCTGAGAAATTGGTGTACGGAGAGCGAAATGTGAGCGGAGTATGGTTCTTTATCTGGGAAAGTCAATTTGGCAGATTTTTCAATACGGGCCCCATCACAGGCTCGGGATATCCACTGTTTTTTGTTCAAGTCATGCTTTGGGCATTTGCTCCTTGGTCTTTATTTTTTTATTGGGCTTTCGCCAAAATGGGCTGGCGCATGATCACAGGACGCAGATTGATGGAAGTGGCGAGTCTTGCTGGTTTCATAAGCATGTTTGTGGTCTACAGCATGAGTAGTTTTCAACTGTCCCACTACCTCAATATTCTATTCCCGTTTGCGGCAGTCATTACGGCTCAGCAATGGATCAATGGCAACTATCCAGTCTGGTTGAAGCGCGTTTTCTGCGCAAGTCTGCTCATGCTCTATATGGTGCTTATTTGGGGCATCATCGCCTTTGAGCTCGCCCCGCTTTGGCAAGCCATAGTATTCGGGTTTGTAGCCTTGCTCGCTCACGGATCAATCTGGCAATCAGGCTCGCTCAAAAAGACCAAGCTGCTGTGGCATGGTTCGACGGCAATGATAGCCTTTGCCATTTTTCTCAATCTCATCTTCTATCCCTGGCTATTCCAATATCAGTCAGGCACTACCGCAGCTGCTATTTTCAATGACCACGATCAGGAAATAGCCCAAGCCCGCAATAGTTTCCTTCTAGAGTTCTACACAGATCGTGAGCTTTTGAGAATAGATACAAGCATGGCTTTTGCCCCTCAGCTAAGGTCTGACGAGCATCTGATTTATGCTGATCAACATATCCTGCAAAAGTTGGATACCCGCGGAGAAGACTACGACATTATTGATAGTCTTGATCACTTCCACACCACCAAGGTCAACATCAAGTTTTTGAAACCTCAGACCAGAAGTGGCGAGGCGTTTCATCGCTACTTGATCAGAATGCGGTAAACCATCCTGTTCTTGAACAGTACTATTCCCACTCTACTTCCTCAAAGATGCCATCTACGAGTCGGACCATCTTGAGAGATCGATTCTCGAGATATTCGGGAGCATTGGTGTCATCCAGTCGATTCCTGATTGCAAGGACTTGTTGGAGCTCGATCTGATGGTGAAGCCCTTCATAGGTTCCTTCTTCATTATACTTCGTGGCCTGTAGCCCGTGAGACTTCAGCATGGATATGAGATAATTCATGTGATCGTATCCCTCTATGATGTCATCAGATTGTGGGAGACGACCATACAGTTCATAGTGTTGATTCACGTATTGCTCCCAGTCCTCTGAGGTATACTGAGGATAGTGCCAGGTAGCCAGATGAACTCCAAGATTATTATAGAAGTCATCGTCTATCGAGCTGTTGGTCAGCCAGTTGTTCAGACCGATGACAACCACATCACGCTCGAGTCTCTCAGACTTGAGCTTGCGCAAAAAAGTGCGGAAGAATGTGCCTGAAGTATAGGGCAGCACAAATACAGACGTCTGCTCATCCATGAAATACTCTTCTAGCTCCGTATCTTCAAAGTGTCTTGTATCATCTCGGATGATGCACTCTCTGTAGCTCGCAGAAGCATCTGAGCGGATGGCTGCGAGGTAGGTCTGGAAGGGCCGGAGCCTGTTTTCATCACCGGCATTGGCTACCAGTGTAATCTGAGAATCCTCATATTGGCTGGACAGGTACTCTGAGATATACTCAAATTGTACCAAGATGGAAGGACGCAGTTGTATGTAGTACGGATTGTCCTTGGCTCCTTTGATGCTTCTCCATGGTGACATGTAGAGCAAGTTTTCCTCTTTGGCCATATTCCGCAAACCTTCGATCTCTGTACGGTCATATCCTCCGAGAATCACATCATAGTCGCGGAGATTCCCTTCAGCAACTCCACTTTTGAGTTCATCAGAGTCTATGATATCAAGGAGAATTTTGTCAGAGATCGGTGAATACTGTAGTGCCTGCTTGGCACCGAGGTAGTAGTTAAAAAACCTCATATCCCTTCCAGTGACAAAATTGGCTGTGTCTAGAGTACTGGATTTAAACGGGGCTATGAGTGCGACATGGTACTCCTCCTTGAAGTAGTCAGTATCATCCTTTCCATATCTGTCATCCGTAATCACAGGATCACGACCAGAATCTCGCACCACAATAGTGTCTCGCTTCGTATCCTTGTCGACTTCTCTGAGCTCACCAGTCTCAGCATCACGTATCACTACCTTGTCCCGAGTTGGTCGATCATCATCCGGAGTGACGGTTATTTTCTTAGGACTACATGCCGTGAGTAGCAGCAGAGCTACTACGATGCAAACGACTCTATTCCCACTCAATGGTCGCTGGTGGCTTAGTACTGATGTCATAAACGACTCGATTGATACCTTTTACTCGATTGATGATTTCATTGGAGATCTCTCCAAGTATCTCGTATGGGATCTTGGACCACTCAGCCGTCATACCGTCAAGGCTGTTGACAGCTCTAAGCGCCAAGGCATACTCGTAGCTGCGCTCATCTCCCATGACTCCAACGGACTGCACAGGCAACAATATTGCACCTGCCTGCCATATCTGGTCGTACAAGCCTCGCTTCTTGAGAAGATCTATATAAATCTTATCGGCTTCTTGGAGAAGTGCAATCTTGTCACGGGAGAGCTCTCCTAAGATCCTGATGGCAAGACCAGGACCAGGAAATGGATGTCTCCCCAAAATCTCTTGTGGGATATCTAACTCAGCTCCTACTCTACGAACTTCATCCTTGAAGAGCATCCGTAGTGGCTCTACTAGATCTAAAGACAGTCTTTCTGGTAAGCCACCTACATTGTGATGACTCTTGATAGTGACACTAGGTCCGTGTACTGAGACTGATTCGATGACATCCGGATAGATAGTCCCTTGAGCTAGAAAATCGATCCCTTCAAGCTTGTTGGCCTCAGCTTCAAAAACTTCTACGAATACCCTGCCTATAATCTTGCGCTTTTCTTCTGGATCTGATACACCTTCAAGCTCATCCAGAAATCTGTCTGTGGCGTCAATACCGTTGACATTGAGTCCCATATCGCGATAGCTCTGAAGCACTTGCTCAAACTCGTCCTTGCGCAACAGGCCATTGTTGATAAAAAAAGAGTGCAGTCGATCTCCGATTGCCTGCTGAATGAGTCTTGCAGCAACCGTGCTATCTACACCACCACTGAGGCCCAAGAGCACTTTGGATTGATCACCAACTTGCGCACGGATCATCTCCACAGACTGCTGGACAAAGGATGCTGGTGTCCAGTCAAATGACAGTCCTACAATATCCCTGAGGAAATTGGACAACAATGTCTTGCCTTGCAGGCTATGAGATACCTCTGGGTGAAATTGTATGCCGTATACAGAATGGTTGTATACTTCAGATTTACTCCTGAATGCAGCCACTGGAATGCTCTCTGTCGTCGCCAAGATCTCGTATGACTCACCGAGCTCTGCGATACTATCGCCATGGGACATCCAAATCTGGCTGGCATGATCCATATCCTGGAGCAAAGGATCTTCATGCTTGATTAAGAGAGAAGCCTTGCCATATTCCCTTTTGGCGGAAGCCTGGACCTCACCCGTCGTGCTATGAGCGATAAGCTGAGCGCCATAGCAAATACCCAACACTGGCACCTTCTGGGCAATCTCACGGATGTCTAGCATGGGTGCTTTGTCCTGACGTACAGAAAACGGACTGCCAGAAAGTATGTAGGCGGCACTTGAATCCAAGCCGGACTCCCACTTGTGATACGGTATGACCTCAGAGTATACGCCGATTTCACGCACTCTGCGCGCGATGAGTTGCGTGTACTGAGAGCCAAAATCTAATATGGTCACTTTTTGCATACGCTCAAAGGTATGAAGCTCGGCGCTCACATTATATTTTTGAGTCAACTGTCAGAGCATTGTCTCGTTCGTCGACGAATTGAGATACATTAGTTGCAACAGCATTGCGTCATTGATCGTTATACGAGTATGTTGAAAAAGCTTGCGCTCCTCGTCCTGTGCGGACTATCCATGGCCTCTAGTTGTGAGGAAGACCCCAAAGAAGGGCAACTAGAGCTGATCTTCAAACTTCGATATGAGGGTGAAGATCTCGTAATGTTTGATCGGATCCAATATCCTGACGGCAGAGCTATGTTTATAGACAGATTTACGATGTTCATCTCATCTCTAGAGCTAGATGATCGATCGATCAAGGAAGTAGACTTCATCAATATGACGCTGAGCCACATAGATGCAACTTCAGCGGCAGATGGCTACAGCTATGTTATCGATAAACTCCCGCCCGCGGATTACACAAGTATCAGCTTCGATATTGGTGTCCCAGCTGAGCTCAATGCTATGAAGCCTCTAGATTTTGATAGGGATCATCCATTGTTTCAGCTCAATGATTATTGGGATGGCTGGGAGAGTTATGTGTTTTTCAAAATAGAGGGAAAGATCGATCTAGATGGAGACAATCAGATCACAGACGGTATTGCGCTACATGTAGGCGCAGATGAAACACTCCGCAATGTGCAATTCGACAAATCAATCTCTATCAAAGACGGAGAGACTACTCAAGCAACCATAGAAATTGATCTACATACTATGTTTACAATAGATGGTGAAATCTATAACATTGATGGCACCTCACAAATCCATAACCTAACACAGCTACCTGTGGCTATTGAGTTGGCAGATCGGTTGCAAAAAACAGTAGAAATCCAATGAAAAAAATCTTGATGATTGGCCTAGTGCTGACGGCACTTTTGGCTTGCAGTGATGATGATGGTTCATTTAACCTTCAAGTCAATATGGTCAGTGGAGATGAAGAGCTCGTACTTGGACAAAACATCGATATCAATGGCGTAACCGTGAATCTGGATATCGCGCAGTTTTATCTCGCTGGCGTCACGCTGGACGATGAGGACGATGTAATCAGCTACGCTGATCAATATCACATCTTTAGCCCTACTGATGAAAAGAACAATTATGGGGACGTGGAAATCGATAAGACATTCGACATACTGAAGTTTTTCGTGGGTGTAGAGCCGAGTGTCAATGGTCAAGAAGAGATGGACTTCACTAGCAGATCTACTAGTGACCCATTAGGTCCTAAGGATCCACAGATGCACTGGAACTGGAATACTGGATACAAGTTTGTCAGACTAGACGGAAATGTCGATCTCGATGATGACGGTGTCGCTGAGACACAGTTTCGCTACCACATAGGCACAGACAATCTTTTGAGAAATGTAGAAGTGCCCATTGACTTCAATTTCAGAGATGGAATTAATGATGTCGTGATTGAATTTGACCTTGAGAAACTCTTTGAAGGAATCGATCTCAAGGTCGACTACTTCACGATGACCGGAGATAACCCACCTCCTGCCATTGCAGCAGCGAATAATCTCCCCAATGCCTTTAGCAAAGGCTAGCAGAATACTCTTCACTCTCTTTGTAGCCCTGGGGCTCGGATCGTGCAGCAAACTGGTGCAATATGATCCAGATGAGAGAGAAGTTTATGATGACTTCAAGGAATCTCATCTCGCAGATTCTCTTTTTCGGAATGACAATCCCGCCAGCTACGAACGCTTCGTACTAGGAAGGAAACTTTTTTTTGACCCAGATCTGTCGGCTAACAGCAGCACAAGCTGTGTCAGCTGCCACCTACCTGAAAGAGCTTTTGCAGACTTCGTGCGAATCTCTCCTGGAGTACATGGTCCGAATGGGTTTCGCAATTCGCCTACTCTCATCAATGTAGGATCGCGCTCTGTGGTCAATATGGATGGAGGCATACTACACCTCGATCTTCAGCCAGCGACACCGATCGAAGATCATGATGAGATGGACATCTCTTTGGTCAGGCTGATTGAAAGACTCTCTCAGGACGAAAAGTATCAAGCGATGAGCCTCTCGGCATATGATCGTCCTCTGGATGCCTTCGTCATTACAAGGGCACTAGGTCAATATTGTCGATCATTGGTGAGTCGTGGGAGCCTCTATGACGACTACATCTCTGATAGCACTACTCATCGATTGACTGCTACCGAAATGATGGGCATGGAGCTCTTTTTTTCAGATCGCTTGGGCTGCTCAGGATGCCATGGCGGACGAGATTTTACAGATGAGAGTTTTGCCTGTGTCGGAAACTTCGATGGTGATGATCAAGGACGAGCCAGGATCACTACACTTCGAGAGGATCAAGGCAAATTCAAGGTGCCAACATTAAGAAATATTGCTCTGACCAGACCATACATGCATGATGGTTCTGTATATGACTTGCGTGCTGCCATGACACATCCACTGTCTATTGACACAGACCACCCCAATCTGGATGAACGACTCATCTCTTTCGAACTTTCTGAAGATGAGATCTTGGCGCTAGAAGCATTTTTACACACATTGACAGATAGCTCCTATCTCGCTCACGGACTATTTGTCAATGAGCAAGGAGACGTTAATAAATACTAAGCTAAAGAATAGTCCTCGACGAGGGATTTAACTTTAGCCAACTTACATCGTCAAATCAAGAGATGATCAGATTACTTACCACTCTCCTACTGCTATGCCCGGTTATGCTCATAGCACAGACAGAGGGCCGTGCCCTTTATAAGAAAACTGTCAAGATGGATCCCAAGCGGCTTGAGCGGGTGCCCGAGGAATTCAGGGACCGGATCCCTAAGGAATTCACCTCCGAATCTGAGCTGTTGTATAACTCGACTCATGCCATCTACAAGCGCATTGCCTCAGAGCAAGAAGGTGATTCACAGATGGGACGCCGTGGCATGCGCTTCCGTATGGGAAGACAAGGAGGTCAGGACGATCAGACCTATGTCAACCTCGAGGAAAATCGTCGAGTGGAGTACATGGAATTTTTTGACAAAAAGTACCTCATCAAGGAAGAACTGCCGGCACACGACTGGAAAATCACGGGAAACAAAGCGCAACATGAAGGCATGCTCGTCATGGAAGCCACTACAGAAATCAATGACAGCACCACGGCTAGCGCTTGGTTTGCCCCTCAGATTCCAGTCTCTATTGGGCCAGAGGGCTGGTCCGGGCTACCTGGGCTCATCGTCCGTGTCGAAGAGCGAGGCGGCATGTCCATCACAGAGCTTTCGTCTATCGAGGACTGGAGTGAGGAGATGAGCATCGATGAACCGACCAAGGGAAAGGAAATGACCAGAGAAGAATTTCGGGCCATGAGAGATGAGAAGATGGAGGAAATGCGCAAGATGAGAGAGGCGCGTGGAGACGGTCCAGGTGGGCGTAGAGTAATCATTCGAGGCTAGATGGATACCTCACGATCACTGCGACTGAGGGCGACTATGCTCGTATTGAGCATATTTCTGTCTCTCGGGGCTTTCGCCCAAAAGAATGAAATCCAAGGAATCGTCACCGATGCCAACGGAGAAGCGCTTGAACTGGTCAATGCCATTTTGAGCTTAGAATCGGACAGCAGTTTCGTCGGCTTTGCCATCACCAATCCCAAGGGGAAGTTTCTCATAGCAGACATAGATACTGGAAAGTACATCCTGAATCTGTCTTTCCTCGGCTACGCTGACATCAACGAGACCATACATTTTCGCGAAAGCGAAGAAAAGCGTGATCTCGGATCTGTCATCCTTCAAGAAAGTCAAAGTGTACTCGAGGAGGTAGACATCGCGGCTCGGCGTGTACCGATCAGAATTAAACAAGACACGATCGAGTACAATGCGGATGCCTTCAAAACCCAAGCCAACGATAATGTGGAGGAATTACTGAAGAAACTGCCAGGAATCGAAGTCGACTCAGATGGTGGCATCCAAGCACAAGGAGAAGATGTCCAAAAGGTACTTGTAGATGGCAAAGAGTTCTTTGGCAATGACCCAACGGTTGCCACCAAAAACTTACCGGCTGATGCTGTGAAAAACGTGCAAGTTTTTGACAAAAAGTCCAAGAAGGCAGAATTTTCAGGGATAGATGACGGAGAGCGTACTAAGACGATCAACCTATCGCTCAAGGACGACAAGAAAAATGGCGTCTTCGGTAATATGAGTGGGTCTGGAGGATTAAGGAGTACTGAGAGTGACCCTGACAATTTTGATTTTTCGGATCGAATGTATGCTGCCAAAGCCAATCTCAATCGCTTTGACAGTAAGTCTCAGCTGTCTCTCATTGGGATGCTGAATAATACGAATGAGAAGGGGTTTTCCTTCAATGAGTACATAGATTTCATGGGCGGTTTCAGTCGGCTTATGGATGACAACGGTCGTATCTCAATGAATGATTCTAGTGTGCCTATCAGTAATCGACCAGGATCGGGATTCATTGAGACTGCCGCTATTGGACTCAATTACAACTACGAACTTGGGAAAAACTCCGATCTGAATTTCAACTATTTCTTTAGCGATATCACTAGCAGCAACTACAGCACCTTGCTCAAAGAGTACTTGACAGCCTCACGTGGCTTTGATGAAGCAAGAGTCACGACAAATCGTGACCAAAGTGTCAATCACAAGGCGTCGATCGTTTATGACCAAGAGTTGGATTCCATGCAAAATATTTCGCTAGAGTTCAGTGCGGCATGGAATGACGGTGAAAGCAACACTATCAGTAGTACTGATAATACCGATGACGCCAAAAACCTGGTCAGCGGCAGCGAGGTCAACAACTCATCTGTTGGTGATCAGCTGTCGATCAATGCAGCTTTTGACTATCGACGCAAGTTCAAGAAGAAAGGAAGATTTCTCACCTTGGATGTAGATTACAGCTCGAGAAACAATGGCCAAGATGCGTCGCTTCTCAGCAATAATTTCGTAGCTCCAGATCTCGGTGAGCTCGTGGATACAGTCATCCGACAAAATCAGCTTCAGGACTCAGATCAAAAAAACTATAGTCTCGGCTTTAGCTATACTGAGCCTATCGGCAAGCGTCGATATCTGGAACTCGTAGCTTCCAGCCGTAATTACGACAATGATGTACTCAAGGAGTTTTATGATCTTTTTCCAGATTTAGAGCCTTCGCGTGTACTCAATCAGGAATTGAGTAACCTCTTCAGACAAGACTACAATTACAACATGGCAGGCCTCAATATCAAATGGAACTTCAAGAAGGCTTCCTTGACGATGGGTGCCGCGGCCCAAAGATCTACTCTTAAAGGTGAGCTGGATGCTGGGCAGATATTTGCAGCACGCAACTTTGACTTTATCCTGCCGAGTGCCTACTATCGTCTCCAGATATCTCAGTCAAGAGGATTTAGTGTCAACTACAGGACTTCTGTCAATGAGCCCAATATCACTCAGCTATCGCCAATCCTTGACAATAGCAATCCACTGCGGGTCTACCAAGGAAATCCAGATTTGCAACCTGAGTACACACATGCGCTCACAGCCAGATACAATTCCTTTAGTCAGCTAAGCAATATTTCATTTTTCACAAGCTTAAGCTTGCGCTATACCACTGACAATATCACAAATGATGTAGACATCGACAGATTTGGGGTGCAGAGCACCACCCCAGTCAACCTTGGAGATGGTCTACGACTCAATCAGTATGCGAGTCTATCGCTTCCGCTCAAATGGATCAAGAAAGACTTCCGAATCAACAATCGATTTTCGTGGAATGACAATCCCAGCTTGATCAATGGTATTGAGAATAGAACCGATCGTTATAGCAACACGGCTCGTGTAAGCCTTCGCAACTGGAATCAAGACATTGTCAGCATAGAAGTTGGTGGTCGGCTCACTTGGAATCAGACACAGTACTCCTCCAATCCTGAGCGCAATCAAAGTTTCACGACTGGTGGCTACTTCGGCGAGCTTTCTGTTGATTTTGCACAGCGCTGGACATTTGAAACCGACTTCGACACCAATATCTACTCAGCTGAGAGCTTCGGTGATCAAGCGTCTGTCACGATATGGAATGCCGAGCTTTTTACCCTCATCGGGCCCAATAAGAAGATCAAGCTAGGCGTGAGTTCGTATGACCTTCTCAATCAAAATATCTCTATCCAGCGCAATGCCAATGCTATCTTTCTTCAGGAAGAGCGTATCGCAAGCCTCGGGAGATATGTCATGCTCGATCTTGCCTATTCGTTTTCAGGATTCGGTAATGAAAAAGGCAGGTCGAGAACGCGATTTAGATAAGGCAGATTGACTACAAATCGTCATTTATACGACGATTGAGCACTTATCTTTGTACCTCGCAAAAGCTTATTGTTATGCAGTGTTTTCGGCTATTTATGGTGATTGTGTTATGCACTCTAGGAGGGACTGTCAGTCATGCTCAGGAGCATAGCGTGGCCAGGGAGTGGAATGAAGTCCTTCTAGAGGCCATCAGGGATGACCTAGCAAGGCCTACCGTGCACGCGCGAAATTTGTTTCACACATCTGTCGCGATGTACGATGCATGGAGTATCATAGATGGCCAGTCCAGGCCATACCTCCTTGATTCAGATGCCTTTGCATGTCCAGTCGATAGCTTCCCGATCGCAGACTCTGCAGATATAGTGGCTTTGCAAGAAGAGGCGTTGAGCTATGCGGTGTACAAAGTTTTGGTCCATAGATTTTCTACGAGTGTAGGAGACAGCGTATCCGTACCAAGATTTCATGATCTGATGATAGAACTAGGATATGATACTAGTTTCACTGATCTCGACTACACCGGAGGCAGTGCTGCCGCACTTGGCAATTATGTAGGAGAATGCGTCATCGCCTATGGGCTTTCTGATGGCAGCAACGAGGTCAACGACTATGCCAATCAATACTACGAACCAGTCAACCCTCCTATCCTACCGGATATCAGGGGCAATCGGGACATAGAAGACCCCAATCGCTGGCAAACCGTCCAGCTAGACGTCTTCATCGATCAGAGTGGCGTGCGTATTGACGACACACTAGAATTTCTTAGCCCTGAGTGGGGAAATGTCAAGCCATTTGCCCTGGATACAAATGATATTACGACATACAGTCGAGATGGTGACGAGTATAAAGTCTATGTAGATCCAGATGATCCTCCTTACATAGCCCTCACTGATTCTCTAGGATCTGCTCAGTATCGACAGGGCTTCACCATGGTCTCTGTATGGTCTAGTCATCTCGATCCACTGGATACCACGGAGTGGGACATCTCCCCTGGTGCTCTAGGTAATCATCCCCAACTCCCTGAAGACCCCATTGACTATCTCGACTATTATGACTTCTATGATGGTGGTGATGGAAGCACCGGCTACGAGATCAATCCTGTGACAGGCCAGACCTACACGCCCAATGTGGTGAAGCGTGGAGATTTTGCTCGCGTGCTTGCGGAGTTTTGGGCAGACGGTCCAGATAGTGAGACACCGCCGGGGCATTGGTTTACCTTGCTCAATGAAGTGAATGAAGATCCTGATCTGGTCAAAAGATTTAAGGGTGTAGGCCCTATCCTTTCCGATCTCGAATGGGACGTGAAGTCCTATTTGGCTCTTGGAGGTGCTATGCACGACTGTGCGATTGCAGCATGGAGCGCTAAAGGATGGTACGATTACTTACGCCCTATATCAGCTATCAGATTTATGGGAGATGAAGGGCAAAGTAGTTTTCCTGATAGCACGAGGTATAGCCACTTTGGCTTGCCATTGATTCCAGGACTCGTAGAGCTGATACTTCCCGGGGATCCTCTTGCCGGCAGTGTCAATCAACACATAGGAAAACTCAAGCTCTTCACGTGGCGTGGACCAGATTTCATCGGAGATCCACTGACCAATAATGCCGGAGTGGGATGGATCAGAGCAGAAAACTGGTGGCCATATCAAAGACCCACCTTTGTAACTCCTCCATTTGCAGGATATGTCTCAGGGCATAGCACCTTCTCAAGAGGTGCTGCAGAGTTGCTAGCTGCTTTTACCGGTAGTCCATACTTTCCTGGAGGACTACACGAGTTTGTCGCTCCAGCCAATAACTATCTTGTCTTTGAAAATGGACCAAGTGAAGATGTTGTGCTCCAATGGGCTAGCTATGTAGATGCGAGTAATCAAAGTAGCTTGAGTAGAATTTGGGGTGGTATTCATCCACCAGCGGATGATATTCCTGGGCGGAAAATGGGAATCTATGCAGGGAATAAGGCATTTGATTTTGCCGAAAGGCTTTTCCAAGTTGACAATGACAATGATGGGTACTTCTCCTACGAAGACTGTGATGATACCAATCCCGATGTCAATCCTGGGCAAGGAGAGCTTTGCGATGGTCTAGATCAGAACTGTAATGGTGAAATTGATGAGGGTCTCGTAATCAGCTCATACTTTATGGATGAGGATGGCGACGGCTTCGGTCGAGATGATATGTCAATAGATACCTGTCTGACAGCCGCTCCCATGGGCTTTGCAGCATTGAGTGGAGATTGCAATGATCAAGACTCTACAATCTATCCTGGTGCTCCTGAGCTCTGTGATGGACTCGATCAAAACTGTAATGGCGAGGTCGATGAGGGATTGACCTTGGAGCAGTACTTCCTTGATGAAGACGGAGATGGATTTGGGGTCGAGGATGGAGTGATAGATACTTGCCTCATGGCAGCTCCACTGGGATTTGCTGCTGTGAGTGGCGATTGTAATGATCAGGATTCGACCATCTATCCGGGTGCACCCGAAATCTGTGATGGACTTGATCAGGACTGCGATGGTGACATCGATGAAGGATTTGAGACTAGGACATTGTATGTTGATGAGGATGATGACGGATTTGGTGTCGACGAGCTGGCCATCGACAGCTGCACTTCAGAGGTGCCTGCTGGATTTGTACTACAAGGTGGTGATTGTAATGATCGTGACTCTACGGTCTTTCCTGGAGCTCCCGAGATCTGCGACGATCTTGACAACAATTGTGATGGAGAGATCGACGAGGGCCTGGACATCACAAGGTATTACAGAGACGCTGACATGGATGGCTATGGTACTGACAACTTCACATTGACCAATTGTCTGCCAGAACCTCCAGAAGGATTCGTAGCTCAAGGAGGTGACTGTGATGATAGAGATCCAGATATCAATCCAGGAGCAGATGAAATACCCAATAACGGTATTGACGAAGACTGTGATGGCATGGACTCAATCGTATCGACGCGGCGCATCGATCTAGTCGTCAGCAATATCTACCCGATACCTGCAAGCGACCATCTGATCGCTGAGATCGATAATGCCTATCGACAACTGAGCTACCAGTGGAGAGATATGCAAGGAAGAGCAGTCAGCAGTGGAGTCCTGGACAACAACCTGGGTCAAATACGGATAGATCTTCCTGATAGTCCAAGTACGCAGCTGATCCTAGAGTTGACAGATATTGCGAGTGGCGCCCAATACATCCAGATCATTACAATCGCGGAGTAAGGTACTACAGCAAAAAACAAGCATCTTTGCCGCCATGAAGTCAAAGATTATGATGATAGGAGTAGCTATACTCTTCATAGCCGTCATAGCTACGATCAGTGGTGCCATACTCAACGCACTTGACGTAGCAATCAGCAAGTACTTTATCATCGTAGGTGCCGTGACTCAGACAATTGCTACGATCCTTCTGATTAGCTATGGACTGAGTACAAGGTCCAAAGAAAAGACCTAAGACCCAGTTGCATGCTTATTTGAGCATATATGACTAGCTTCGAGTAAAATCCTTTACGCTATGTCGCTATTCAACAAATCAAGCAATCCATTTCTCAACGAAGACAAAATCAACCAATCCGCACAGGTCGGTGTACTAGATCATGAGCAGGTCCTGCTCAATGATCACGCGAGTGTCAATGGTGCGATCAGCAAAACTCTTCTACTTGCAGGCATACTGCTCATCACCACTATATACAGCTACACCAATCCTAGTATGCCCTTGATGTACATCGGTGTATTTGGCGCAGCAGGAGTGATGTTTCTCACACATTTCAAACCTCACTTGGCACCCTACACTGGTCCTGTTTTTGCTGCCTTGGAAGGATTATTTGTAGGTGCTGTATCGGTCATGTATGCCGCCGCATATGCTGGCATCGTGGCTCAAGCATTGAGCTTGACCATGTCTGTATTGTTTGTGATGCTAGTGATCTATCGCGCCAGAATCATCCCCGTGACACAGAAGTTGCGTACGGGCGTATCCATGGCCGTTGGTGCAGTAATGCTTGTCTATCTGATCAGTTGGCTGGGACACTTTGTGGGATTCAAGATTCCCTTCATCCATAGCTCTGGACCGATCGGTATCGTCATTTGCCTTGTCATCATAGGCATAGCCTCGCTCAATCTACTTTTAGACTTTGATCAGATAGAACGAGCGGAGGCCCAGAGCTCTCCAAAATATATGGAGTGGTACTGTGCGATGGGCTTGCTCTTCACACTCGTATGGCTTTACGTAGAGTTTTTGCGCCTCTTGTCCAAGCTTAAGGACTAGGAGAAGAAAATAGGCTACCCATATAAAGAAGGGGCATGAATCTGAGATTCATGCCCCTTTTATGCTAGTGGAGAATACAGTTTTGAACTGTTGGCACTCCTAGTTTTCTGAGAATGTTGGGATAAAGTTCTTGCTGCGCTTGCGTAGCTTATCAAGGCCTCTATCTCTGATTTGTCTGACTCTCTCACGCGTGAGACCGATCTCCTCTGCGATACTCTCGAGGGTGTGCGGGCGCTTGTGATCTATGCCATAGAACATACTGATCACTTGAGCCTGTCGCTCAGATAGCATACCGAGTAAGTGCTTGACCTCTCTCTGCTGCGTCTCACGTACTACTAGGTCGTGATCGGGCTGATTTGAGCTTTCATCAATCATGATCTCTGTCAGAGAAGTCTCACTATCACTACTGATTGGCGCATCAAGAGACTTGCACTTTTGATAACTTGACATTGACCTCCTGATACTGTCTTCTTTGATACCAGTTGCCTCACTGAGCTCCTCAATACTTGGAGAGCGCTCATTGTATTGCATGAATTTTGTGATCTCAGCTTGCACTTTCGAGCTCACGGCATTCATAGAAAGAGGCGTTCGTACTTTTTTTGATTTGTCATTGATAGACTGTAAGATAGACTGTCTGATCCACCATACTGCGTAAGAGATAAATTTGAATCCTTTGGTCTCATCAAATCTTTGAGCGGCCTTGATAAGTCCAATATTTCCTTCATTGATCAAGTCCCCGAGAGGCAGACCAATGTGCTGATATTTTTTGGCTACAGATACGACAAATCTAAGATTGTGAAAGACGAGCCTGGACAGTGCGTCCTCGCTTCCACTTTTATACTCCTGAAATAGTCTGAGCTCTTCCTCTGGTGTAAGGACATCGTACTTAGATATTTCATTGAAATATTTTTCAAGTGATTTCTCATCTCTTGAAGTAATAGACTTGGTAATCTTTAATGCTCTCATAGGCTGGTACTAAAAGTGTTTATAAAGGTGATCTACATGGGCTTCTAAACCCTTGCGTATTTTAAAAGTTCAAGTTCTTTGCTAATTCTCAATTTTCGTCAATTGGTAGAGTATTCTTTCATCTAGAATGAATGTAGGATCTGATTCTCGCTAGAGATAAAGCCAGTCAGTTTTCCGTGTTTGGTCTCAACTAGAACGACTACGTTGATCTAAATAATCCGCCACTATCTTTCACAAGGTAATGAATCTATCGATCACTACCAACTATGACGTAACATTATTTGGTATAGCTGAAGTTCCAGCTCAAATGTTAATTCTTAAGATCATCCGCCAAGATCGCGATGCGTTCGCTAAGTTGCCGGCGTTCATCAGCCCTCTTCAGCTCACTCCATCCATATTCTTTGGACAGGGATTCGAGTACGAAGTCACTGTGCGCTCTCACTTCATTGATTTTGAAATACAATCTTCCAGTACGTCTTTCCCAAAAATCTAGCATGGTGGAGCAGAACTCTTCTCGAAAGCAGTATAAGGCTTCCGCCAAAAGGAGTCGTGCCTCGTCAGTCTCTGTCGATTCATTTGCACGAAAGTGCTCCAAGATGTCTCGGCTCTTCTTCCCATAAGTGGCTATCAGAAACCTTGCAGTATCACGAGGCAAATCAAAGTTTGCCAGCTCGCTCGTCAGTCGTTTGATATCCTCCTGCACCTCATCATAGTCCTTGTAGCCAGGATCTACTATCGCAAGTTTCTTGGTTTTGGATTTGTTTTGCGGTAGCTCAGGATTGTTTTTTAAAAGCTCTTTGAGCACGCGCTGTGCCATCTTGCGATAGCCTGTGAGCTTCCCACCTGCTATCGATATCAAGCCACTATCAGAAACAAAGATCTCATCCTTGCGGCTGACCTCACTGGCCGACTTGCCTTCCTCTTCGATGAGTGGACGCACGCCAGCCCAACTCGACAAGATATCGTCTTTGACCACCTGAACATTGTCAAAGTAGTCGTTTACGCAAGTCAGGAGATAGTCAACATCTGCTTTAGTACATCGTATGTCATCTAGATCTCCTGTATAGTCCGTGTCGCTGGTACCGATATAGGTGATACTGCCACGAGGAATGACAAAGATCATCCGACCATCAAAATCATCAATGTACACCGACTGCTGGAGGGGCAATGTCTCATAGTCGACGACAATATGTACGCCCTTGGTGTGTCGGATCCTTTTGCCAGCGAGTGATCCGTCCTTCGCGCGCAACTCATCTACCCAGGGTCCCGCGGCCGATATGACATGGGGTATGTATATGGCGTGTTGAGTCTCTTGAAGCTGGTCACAGATCCTGGCAGCATGAATCTTGCCTTGATCATCATACAAAAATCCTTGACACTCGCAGTAGTTGAGTGCCACCGCACCGAGAGACACGGCGCGCTTGATGATCTCGATCGTCAAACGGGCATCGTCTGTACGATACTCCGAATAGACGATAGCACCCTTGAGCTTCCCTGCCGGCAAAAGTGGTTCAATCTCTAGCGCCTGTTTTTTGCTGAGTCTGACTTTGCGATCTTCTTTTTCCACACCGGCGAGATAGTCATACACGCCGATGGCCATGGTCGCCGTGAAAAGCCCAAATGTCCCTTCATCTACGATCGGCAAGAGCATTTTTTCTGGATGCACGAGATGTGGAGCAAGCCTGTGCACAATGGCTCTCTCTGAGCCTGTCTCTTTCACAAGCCCTATCTCTAGTTGTTTGAGATATCGTAAGCCTCCGTGGATCAGCTTGGTCGACTTACTACTTGTGCCACTGCCAAAGTCATTCTTTTCTATCAATAGCGGCTTGAGTCCTCGACTCACGGCATCTAGCAATATACCTGCTCCAGTGATTCCACCGCCAATGACAATGAGGTCAAATTTCTGGTCTGCTAAGCTGGTGATGAGCTGATCTCGAGATGCATTCACTGACAAAAGAGCTTTTGATGATATAAAAAAAGGGCTTCTCAAGAATGAGAAGCCCGAACAAAAGTCTTTTGTTTTAATCCCCTACTGAACAATCAACTTTTGCGTACTCTTTCTGACTCCGTCGGTCAGTACTACAAAGTAAATACCTTTTTGCAAATTTTGCTTAGTTATTTCAAAAAAACCTTCATTCATTTTTCCTTGATGAACTTCTACCCCATTTTCGTCAGTGATCTTCACAGTAATATCCTTGCTCCGCTGTTCGCCATCAATTGTTATGACAGCACGGTCCATCGTAGGATTTGGGTACATAGTGATGCTTGATTGGAAGTCTAGATCTTCAGAAGAAGATGAAAAATCAAATGGATCACTCCACTTTTCATCGGTCAAGAAGCTCTCGTCTGTCAAGGTCTCCATAAAGGCAACAAGTGCGTCCTTTTGGTCTTCGGTGAAATTGAATCCACCATCCGGGATAAAAATGCTCCATTCATTGGCTTCGACACCTGAGCTGTAGTGCTCCATCACGTCATCGAGAGTTTCAAAACGACCGTCATGCATATAAGGGCCTGTCTTGGCGATGTTTCTCAAGCTAGGTAGCTTAAACAGGTCATTCATACCATCAAACCACTCTCCTGTACCTCGGTCATTCTCGTCGACAATACCATTGTTAAAGAAGAACGGAAAAAACTCAAATTCAAAGATTCCCTGCTCGCCAAATCGTCTCCCTTCCACGTGGCAAGTATTACAATGCGTCGCAAACAAACTCTTTCCTTCCAATTCCTGATCAGTGAATCCAGCAAATCCGACGTTGGCTTCATTGTCAAATCTCGAATCGAAAGTGTTCATACTCTTGAGAAATTGCACCAGGGCATCTACGATTCTCTCTTCCGTAATCTCTGAGTCACCGTACGCGGCTTCAAACAGCTCCGGATAGTAGCTCGTGAGCTCCATCTTCGCTGCGATTGCGGGCATCTCTGCTCCCACTTCATTCTCATCCTTGAGCGGCAATCTTATCATTTCATGAAGATCTGTGTGGCTCATATCCCAGAAGAACGAAAGATCATTGGTCCACGCGATGTCATTGAGATTCATGGAATTTCTCTTCGTCGCTCGTTCGACACCCTGACTAAACTGAGCATTGTCCGCAAAACTCAATTCCTGAATGTGGCAAGAACCACATGAGATATTCTCCAGAGCGGAGAGCTTCTCGTCATAAAACAAAACACGACCTAAGGTAGCGCCGTGATCTGTCACTGACTCGAAAGCCGCAAAGTCAATCTCCATGGCACTATATCCAGAGCCCGTCGTATCCTCATCAGGATCAGGATTGAGCAAGTGCTCTGGAAACTCGACATCACTGTAGGCAAATGGTGTCTCAGGGAGTACGGGCTCTTCACCCATAAATGTCATTGCAACTGAGCGTTTCTCGATCGTTGTAAAATTGAAAATTGTAAGACTGCAGGTGACCAAGGCAAGTGCTAATAGTAATGTCTTTTGCATGGTAAGAAATTTTGAGAGTAGATAGATTTGATCAGTGGCGTTGATATATTCGTCCATAAAATAGACAGAAACTTCCGCAAAAACGCTGCACTCACATGAAAATTTCTGGTAAAACCATATGGATCACAGGTGCGAGTAGTGGCATCGGCATGGCTCTAGCCAGAGAATTTTCATCGGATGCCGGACGGCTGATATTATCAGCTAGACGTACGGAAATCTTGCAAGAGCTTGCGAGTGAGCTACAAGAATATTGCCCCATTGATGTCATACCGCTTGACCTTGCAGATACCGCAAGACATGCCGATGTTGTAGCAAAGGTGGGACAGATCAGTCCTGTCGACATTTTGATACACAATGCTGGGATATCACAGCGCTCTCTGGCAAGCGAGACGACACTTGAAGTAGACCGAAGGATCTTTGAGGTCAACTATTTCGGCACCATTTCCATCACCAAGCAGATCCTTCCCGATCTCATTGCACGCCGCTCACAAATCGTGGTGATCACAAGTCTGGTGGGGAAAATTGCTTCGAAGTATCGCAGCAGCTATGCGGCATCGAAGCACGCACTCCATGGTTTCTTTGATAGCGTGCGCTGCGAGCATGATGATACGCTGACAGTCACATTGATCATGCCCGGTTTTGTGCATACGGAGATGTCGATCAATGCCCTCAATGCCCAAGGAGACAAGCATGGAATCATGGACGATCGCACGGCCAGGGGTTTGAGACCAGAGGCTTTCGCCCAAAAAGCGAGAAAAGCAATCCAAAGTGATGAACTCGAGATAGCTATCGGCGGCTCAGAAACCTCAGCGATCATCTTACGTCGTCTACTCCCAAAGAGAGTCTTTCATCACCTCCTGACCAGAGCCAAAGTCAAGTGAGCATAAATCTACTCCTCGAAATATCTGCTACTCTCCTCGGGCTACTATTCGTCTATGGAGCAGTACATCGATATAGATGGTGCTGGTGGCCTGGAATTGCCAGTAGCCTGATCATCATATACGTTCTCATTGATGTCAATCTATATGCGGAAGCTGGACTCAATATCTTCTATGTAATCATGGGCATTTATGGTCTCATTCAATGGAGTCAAATCTCTGAAGACGGAAGCTCAGCCCCCAGGGTCGTGACGAGATCCATTCTCTATCATATCGTTGTGATTGCTACAGGACTCGGACTGAGTGGACTATTGGCTTGGGGACTTGGTAGATACACTGATGCGCAGAGAGCGGTGATTGACTCCTTCACCACAGTATTTGGCATCCTAGCCACCTATCTCGAGGCTCAGATGATCTTTGCCTGCTGGATCTACTGGATTGTGATCAATGTGGTCAGCACATGGCTCTTCGTAGATCGAGGACTTACGATCTATGCCCTGCTCTATCTGGTCTATCTCGGCGCCTCTGTCTGGGGCCTGATGGAGTGGAAACGCAGCTTACGCTAGTCTGACTGCCGTACCATATGCTAGGATCTCGCTGGCACCTTGCATGACTGTGGCAGAGACAAATCTTACATTGACCACTGCATCAGCGTCCATTCTCCTAGCATCTGCGATCATACGCTCCAAAGCCTGCTCGCGCGAATCCGCCTGCAGCTTGGTGTATTCAGTGATCTCTCCTCCAATGAGATTCTTAAAACTCGCAAAGATGTCTCGTCCAAAATTCCTGGCCCTTACAGTACTACCTCTTGCTATGCCTTTGACTTCAACAATTTCTCTTTGCGGAATCGTGCTGGTGCTACTGATAATCATCTTGTCAAGATTTGTCTTGCCCAATATTACATGCTCTATTTGGAATTTCGACTCTTGCTACATTTAAATAATCAGGTATGGCACCACACTGCCGCGTAAGAGGAAGGTACTATGGCTTGGAATAACGATAGAGTCGTCATCCGTCAATCTATTGGAAGTCCCCAAAACTGAGTGTATCAAGGGTTGGTTGCTCTCTTCGAAGTGTAAAATCTTATCTGGTTCTTGGCTTTAGCGCCACATGAGCCATCTATAACCAGCCGCCAAAGAGCGATAAACAAACAAGGGCGAGCAAGAACATATTAGAGAATTCGATCATGTAATAACTAGCCGCAAGCGGAAACGCCGTAATTTTGCCCTCTATAAATCACGAGCATGAAAAATTTATTAACAATTCTATTCGCGGTCGCGCTGATGAGCTGTGGCGGTGATGATGCAACAAAAAGCAGCTCAACCACTGCTCCTAGTCATGTCACACCAACAGAAGCTGTCACTCCTCCGCCCATTCAAAACAACAATACCACTGCCCCAGGGACTGTGAATATCCCAGCAGGTGCTGACGGCATTGTACATCATTACGTCTGCCCAGATCAATGTGAAGGCGGTAATGGCGCTGGTTCTGGACCATGTCCCGTATGTGGCAAACAGATGTCACACAATCAGGCATTTCACAATCAGAATCAACCTACTATCACCACCAATCCGACTGGTGCAGCCGGGGCCACTGCGCCTGCAGCACAGAGTAACAAAATAGATGTCACCAATCCTAATGCAGCACCAATATTCAACAATACCGTAAGCAGTGCAACAGCTCCAACACCTGAGCCTGCGCAAAACGCCAATGGTGTATGGCACTATATCTGCAACAATGGATGTACAGGTGGCGCAGGATCAGCTACAGCATGCGCTGGATGTGGTAGCACTCTTGTACACAATGCTGCTTATCACAACTAGATAGCAAAAGCTAGATAGCGACTAAGTCAGGTTGGACCTTTTCAGTTTGTGCTCCTACTTCAGATTTCTCTGAGAGAATCTTCTGCAAGTCTGAGATCACGCTGGAAGCAGTGGGCTGACCACCAGCTCCTTTTCCTATCAGCACTGTTGTATCTGATTGTGCTGTATTGATCATGACAGCGTTGGTCTCATACTCCACCGACGCCAAGGGATGTGTCAGAGGTATGTTAGTTGGTCTGACCTCAATGTTTACTCCTTGGGAAGATCTTTCCACAGTAGCAAGTAGCTTGATTCTTTCACCATTGAGCTCAGCTGCCCCAAGATCATGCTTGCTGATCTTGGCAATGCCATCCCTCGAGACTTGTTCTGGAGATATGTAGTGCCCATAAGCTTTGTAGCAAAGAATCACAGCCTTGTACAGTGCATCATACCCGTCTACATCAAGACGAGGATCACTCTCGGCAAAACCCAATTGCTGCGCTTTGAGTAGCGCCTCTTCGTAGCTCATTGACTCGAGGCGCATGGAGCTGAGTATATAGTTGGTACTTCCGTTTACTATGCCCTGAATGCTGTTGATACTTTGCTGAGAAAAGTGCCTGTCTAGCGTATCCAAAATCGGTATGGCTCCTGCAACTGAAGCTTCATATCTCAGCGAGATATTATTTCTAGTAGCGATTGCCTCTAGCTCCGGAAGATGGTAGGCCAGCATCTTCTTATTGGCAGTAATGACCGACTTCCCCTGTAGCAACGCAGACTTGACATAATGATAGGCTTCTTCAGAGTCATCAATCAACTCGATAATGATATCTACGTCATCACGAGAAATGAGCTCATAGGCCGAGCCCAAAGCTGGCTGAAGCAGGCCATTTCGGTCCTTGGTCAAGTCTTTCACCGCCACCGCAGTGACCCTCACATCCCTGCGATCTCGAAGTTGATCGTAGACCGCTTGTCCTACTACACCATATCCGATCAGTCCTATTCCTGTTGACTTGTTGATTTTCTGTTGATTCATACTGTAACTTTTGTAAAATGCGCGAAGCGAAATTGTGAGAGCATCGGTTTCGATCAGGAAGCCATCATGACCAAAGTCTGTAGCCATGGTGATCAGCCGAGCGCCAGCTATGTGATCAGCCAATAATTGGTTTTCGGCCTGCGAAAACAAATAATCCCCTTCAAATGAAAAAATCAGTGTCCTAGCCCTTACTCTACTCAGGGCATGACGAATATCACCTCTATCGCGACCCACATCATGACTGTCCATGAGATGTGTGAGATACCAGTACGAGTAAGCATCAAATCTTCGGGATAATTTCTGCCCTTGATACCTCTGATAGCTCGAAGCATTGTAATTCCCGAGGCGCCTGGGCTCATCCCTCTGGGTGCGATCATAAGCTTTGGCATTGCGATAACTTAATAGTCCGATCGACCTAGCAGCTTCAAGACCCGCTCGAGCGTCATCCTTACTGCCTCTTCCCCAAGAACCATCAGCTTCGATTGCCATTCGCTGAGACTCGTTGAAGGCAATGCCCCACGGACTGTGAACAGCATTGGTTCCGAGTAGCACTAGATGCTCCATCAAACCAGGTTCCATGATAGCCCACTCGAGTGCTTGATGTCCACCGATGGAGGCTCCGATGAGTGTGTGGAACTGAGTGATTCCAAGATGAATCCGCAGTGACTGATGCAAAGAGACTACATCACGTACTGTAATCTGAGGAAAATCAAGGTAGTAAGACTTATCACTTTCTGGATTTCTACTTAAGGGATTCGTAGTGCCGTATGGTGAGCCAAGGATATTAGCACAGACAATGAAGTGCTCTTGAGGATTATAGAGCTGGCTTTCGCCAAAAAGTCCTGACCACCAATCAAATACATCCGAATTTGCTGTCAATGCATGACATACCCAAATGACATTGTCACCAGAAGCATTCAGCTCTCCATAGCTGTGATATGCAATCTGTACGTCATTGAGAACCTCACCTGACTCAAGATGCAGAGCTCCGTTGAGTTGAAAGATTTTCTTACTCATCTTCGCCGATTTAATTGAGCGTGAAATGAATGATTTTGGAATAAATTTCGGTAGCACCACGCAGAGCTTGAAAGATTTCGCTCCGTCTCTCTATGTGCTGCAGCCACTGAATCAATTGCCCATGAGGTGCCTCGGTGTGAGGTCGCAGGGTCACGAAGATGCCTTGCAAGCCTTGCCCTTCGTCGGATCCCGGTGAGTCGTGTACCTCGGATCTCAAATCCACCTCAAGTCTCGGGAGATCTAGTTGCATCTCTCGCGCAATCTGGAATCCATGGGTGTGAATAGATCTAGCTAGACCAGCAAGCACAAGGTCCAAGGAAGACCAGCTAGGTGCGATCTCTGTCAATCTAGTGGTTTCATCTGTAGTTCTCTGCCCTGCATGGATAGTCCTATTTCCATTGGAAAGATCTACGCGCTTCCCGTCCTCCGAATGCGACCTAATGGATAAAGAAATTTTCGACATGTTCAATAGCTTCTGTTGATAAAAATGGAGGACCGCTCAATGCGGTCCTCCTGAGATTCTTGTCCATTACGAGTTGACAGCTTGAAGCTCTTGCCCCTTGCTGATAGCAATCGCTTGAGACAAATCTTCTCTGATATCCTCGATGTGCTCGATACCTACAGATAGTCTCAAGAGTCCTGGTTCTACACCAGAAGCTCTTTGGTCATCCTCACTCAATTGTTCGTGAGTGGTAGAGGCCGGATGGATGATCAATGTCTTAGCGTCACCTACATTGGCCAAGTGAGAGATCAGATTCACATTATCCACGATGGCATCTGCTTGCTCTTTACCTCCTTTCACCTTGAAACTTAGCACTCCGCCATATCCATGTTGTAGATATTTTTCGGCCAAGCTATGTTCAGGGTGACTCTTGAGTCCTGGATAATTCACCCATACTACATCTTCGTGATTCTCGAGCCACTGAGCGATCTCAAGGGCATTGTCAACTGTTCGCTGCACCCTCAGTGACAGTGTTTCCAAACCTTGGATCAAAAGAAAGCTATTGAAAGGACTTGGCGCAGGACCGAAGTCTCTAAGACCTTCGACGCGAGCTCGGATCCCAAAGGCAACATTGGGAAGACCGAGAGGGTTATCAACACCAAATACTTCTGAAAATACAAGCCCATGATATCCTGGACTGGGCTGACTGAATTGAGGAAACTTACCATTGCCCCAATTGTAATTTCCGCCATCGACGATGACTCCACCGATGCTGGTGCCATGCCCTCCAATCCATTTGGTAGCGGAAGCGACGACGACATTTGCTCCATGCTCAATCGGTCTAGCGATGTATCCAGCAGCACCGAAAGTATTGTCCACCACGAGTGGGATGTCATACTTCTGAGCAAGCTTTGCAAGTCCTTGGAAGTCGGGCACGGCAAATCTTGGATTGCCAATGCTCTCCACATAGAGGGCTTTTGTGTTGGATTGGATCAATGATTCAAAGCTTTGAAGATCATTGCCCTCTGCAAAGCTCACTTCGATACCAAGCCTCTTGAAATTGACCTTAAACTGATTGAAGGTTCCTCCATAGAGATAAGAACTCGTCACAAGGTGATCTCCCTGGGCAAGGATATTATTGAGAGCTATGAACTGTGCTGCTTGACCAGAAGCCACAGCTACAGCATTGGTACCTCCTTCAAGTGCCGCTACACGCTTTTCGAAAACATCCGTAGTAGGATTCATGATGCGTGTGTAGATATTGCCAAATTCCTTTAGACCAAATAGATTGGCGGCATGCGCACTATTGTCAAATAAAAAGGAACTCGTCTGGTAGATTGGTACAGCCCTACTCTTGGTGTTATCTGGAGTGTGTCCGGCATGAAGTTGCAGTGTCTCAAATCGATAATTGGTACTCATGGTGAAATGTGTTTGAAGAAGTTGTGTGATTTTTTGCGGAAGCGTCGGACTCAAAAAAAAAGAGCTGAATCCGGGTGGCTTCAGCTCTTTTTTATAAATGATTTAATGTATCCTATTAATCATCAAAACAGCTTCAGCCTATGCCCACAGCAACACATACACGTGGTCATACACGTGCAACATGTGGTGGTAATAGAAGTAGCTATTTGATACGTTGTATTCATCCTCTGGTGGTTAAACATAAACAAGAGATGTGCCAAAATCAAGAAGACCCCCAAACATTTAACATATTCTTTTGCACGATCAGGACGCTTTAGTCTCCTCTGTTTTATCAGCGCGCAAGATCGGTGAGTAGCCAATATACAAGGCGGCCGTGATCAAAACATACTCCCATGGGCGCACGATATGAAAGACGATGTGCTTATTGACCCAAGTCCAAAAATCTTCTGGCATTTGCTTGAAGACGACAAATTTGGCCTCCTCGGTAGGACTGTAAGCTGAGTATCCAGTAACAAAAGAAATGATTACAGCCACTACAAGCACATACAGTGTGATAAAGAGTGGAGATTTCCACCGATCTGACAATGCAATCTTCTTTGATTCGAATCCAAACAAATTCAAGAAAAGTATACCAAAAAGAGCGCCTATGGTATTGATGATAACATCATTGAAATCAAAGTAATTGGTGCCTTCTGGATTGAGTATCAGGTATTGATGTAGCTCATCGAGCGCTCCTGCGAGTATCGCCCAAGTGAGTATGGAATAGTAGTTCTTCGTTACTCCATAGCACAAGATGGCAAATAGGCAGTACTGTAGAAAATGGATTACCTCTATGTTGATAATAAACAAGTAATACATGCTCATAAAGACAAGTACACAATTGACTAAGAAGCAAGTCAACCACAATATGCGTCGATCATGCTTGATCCAGCGCTTGTATGATATCAGTAGCACACTGACCATCACTACCATCACCACGATCAGGACAAAACGGTCATACTGAGCTTTGCTAAACACCTCATCAAATTTGCCATTGATGTATCGGCCAAAGACTTCATGTGGTATCGTGACCAGCACATAATATGCAATGAGTACGAGCAGTGCTACGGCCTTATTTTGGATAGGATATTTCATGAGATGAACTAAGAGTGATGCTTTGCAAGAACTTCAATAAATCGATCGAGTTCCTTCTCTGTCATGAATAGATTGGTAGAGATCCGCAGCCTTGAGGAAAGTCCTTTTCGACCGACGATCTTGCAGTGAATATTTTGAGCAGCCAAGAGATCTTTTAACTCCCATGTTTTGTAGCGGGTACTGGACAGATTGCCTATCGCTATCTGGCCAGGATATGAGTGAATAGCCAGATCCTCCACACTCTTCAATGCGGTAGACCAGTATTGGGTGAGAGCGACCAGCCTGGTTCTTTTGGCCGAAAGGCCTCCTATACTCTCCAAAAAATCCATTGCTGACCATATGCCAGCAATTCGATAAAAGTCATGTGTACCCTCATATCCAAGTTTGATAATGGTATTGGACTGGGCATTTGCAGATGAGCGCGCTCTCAGGCCACTAAGACGATCAGATCTTACATACAGTAGACCCGAACCCAGCGGGGCACAGAGCCACTTGTGCAGGCTCGTGGCATAATAGTCACAGTTCAGATCCTTGACGTTGACTTCTGTATGTGCATACGAATGTGCTCCATCCACAATGACTGTAATATCTCTGGCATGTGCAATAGCCGTAATCTCCTTGATAGGCAATACTCTTCCCGTCCGATGAGACATGTGAGTCAATAGCAAAATCCCAGGTCGTGTCAGCAGACGATCATAATGTTCGATGAGCGCCTCATCACTTACCTCAATGTCATACGTCGTATCTGAGAACGCGACATCATCTCTGAGCCCCCTAGCACGCATAGCTTGGTAGGCGTAGGGGTAATCATTGACTCCTGCATACAGTACATGAGATGCTCCTACGTCTAGTGCCTCGATGACGGTGTTGAGTGCATCCGTCGTATTTCTCATCAGTATGAGTTCGCTAGAGTCTGCATTCATCAGCCTTGCCAATCTGACCATGAGTCGTGCTTCAAGATCAGCTTTGGCATCTTTTACCTCATACGCAGGAGCGCGATTCATATCTTGTATCGCAGCGAGGTGCGCACGCTCTACACTCCTCGGCATATTCCCCGCAGATCCACTATTGAGATTAAGAATGTCGGACTTGTAAATTGGAAATGATTTCGCAATCTGCTTCCAGTCCCCGCCATCAGGCAACTCGATATCAGCTAAAACTGCTGCGGTGGAGCTCATCCCCAGAGCAGCGAGCTGTTGAAAAAACAAGCGCCTGCTCACAGCGCAAGATCTTTTTGCGAAAGCACGGTGCTGATCTTCCTCGCCTGAAGACTCAGATCAGCCAGAGCAATTGCTGTGATCGCTTCAATGACCACAGGTGCTCTCAGAGCAATGCAGGCATCATGTCGACCGACGACAGTCAGTTGATCCACTTCGCCAGTCTTCAGATTGAGTGTCTTTTGTGTCTTGCCGATACTACTTGTAGGCTTGATCGCTACACGATGTATGAGCTCATTCCCATTGGTAATCCCTCCATTGATTCCGCCAGCATGATTGGTCTCAGTGCGGCCAGTGCTATCGACGATATTGTCATTGTGCTCGCTGCCTTTCATCCTTGCCGCATCGAAGCCAGAGCCAAACTCTACTCCTTTGGTTGCTGGCACTGCAAAGACAAGATGGGAGATCAAGGATTCCACACTATCAAAAAACGGCTCTCCGAGTCCCAAAGACAAGCCAGTAGCGCGCGTTTCGATAATTCCTCCAATACTGTCATGATCTTTGATCGCTTGATCAATCGCTGATTCGATATCAGTGCTTCCTCCTGCTTCTACGAGCTCAGAATGGATGTTGACCTCTGGCAAGAGTTTCTTGGCTATCACTCCAGCACTGACCAAGGCCACAGTAAGTCTTCCACTAAAATGTCCTCCTCCCCTGTAGTCATTATTGGCGCCGTACTTCTCTCTTGCGACAAAATCCGAGTGGCCTGGACGTGGTTTTTTGATGAGTTCTGAGTAGTCCTTGCTACGTGTATTATTATTTTCAAAGATGATCGTGATAGGTGCCCCCGTCGTACGATTTTCAAAGACTCCAGTGGCTAGTGTTGGGATATCAGCTTCCACCCTTGGCGTCGTCCCTTTGGCCCCTGCCCTGCGTCTGCCAAGATCTTGCTCAAAGTCAGCCACGCTCAATTCTAGTCCTGCTGGCACACCGTCTAAGACGATGCCTACCATATGACCATGAGATTCTCCCATGATACTCAAGCGAAAAGATCTGCCGTACTGATTCATCCTTTAATCTATCAATTTAAAATTAGCACCAAGGGCTATGAAATCCTCGTGAAAGTTTGGATAGCTTTTGGAAACACACTCACAGCCGTGGATGGTGAGCTCATCTTGCATTTTCAATCCTGCCAATGCTAATGACATTGCGATGCGATGGTCATTGTGTGAATGCACCTCAGCGGCAGCTAGAGGTGAGGGATCTATGTGCATGACATCTCCCTCGAGCCTGATCTTTGCACCCAAGTTGCCAAACTCCTGCTGAAGGACCACGCCGCGATCACTTTCCTTATGCTTCAGACGCCCTAGTCCTGAAATTTTGCTCGGTGTGCGAGCGTAGGTCGCCAGAGATACCAGTGGTGGAAACAAGTCCGGGCATTGCGTCGCATCAAACTCAAAGCCCTTCAGCTCTTGCTGAGGTACATGCAATGCCTCTCCTTCCCAACTGTATGATAAGCCTGGTAGCTCTAGCAGTGCTTTGTCAGCTTGAGCACTGCTAGACGAAAGTCCTGTGATCTCCATGCCACCTGCCATTGCCGCGGCGACGATCAAAAAAGAAGCACCGCTCCAATCTCCCTCTACTTGATGGTAAGCAGCTCGATAGTCGCATTTCTCTAGTGTGAATACTTCCTGTTCAAGCTCTGACCATTCTACACCAAAATCACGGAGTAGATGAAGGGTCATATCTATATATGGTCGGCTCGTAGGATTGGTGATGCAGAGCTTTCGCTCAAATGATATGGCCGGCAATCCTATCAAGAGCCCACTGATAAACTGTGAGCTCAAGGATCCATCGATCTTCAAGTCATTGAGCTCCATTGGGCCTGATAGTCTAATCGGTAGAGAGCCATCGGTCATGTGATATTGCTTGCCGAGCTGTCGATAGCAGTCCTCCATAGGTGTAAATGGCCTTTGGCGCAAACCATGCGCTCCATCCAGTATCATCTCCTGGTCATAGATGCTCAATATAGCACTGAGCATGCGTCCTGTGAGACCGCTCTCTCCTGCATAGACCGCAGATACACGTGGAGCTCGCGATCCTTTTATGAATAGACTATCTCCTACCGATCTGACTTCTGCTCCTAATGAGAGCGCACAGTGGAGAGCATGTAGCGCATCATCCGACCAAGTGATATTGTCGAGTCGAGACTCGCCTTCAGCCAAAAGTGCTGCGAAGATTGCTCTTTGCAGATAACTCTTGGAGGCAGGAGCTTTTGCTCTGCCGCTAAGCTTAGAAGATGTGACGATATTCTTCATAGATGCGATCGGAAATTTGTTGTTGATTCAGGCCATCACAGATCATCATCATATCGCTAGATCGAGCGTAGCCGCGCCATCGCTCATGATGCAGTCTTGTCATGGTGTCGATGGCCGAATTCTCAGCAAACATAGGACGCGCGTCACCATGTACGCGCTCTGCACAGGTCATGGGATTGAGACAGAGCCATATGGTATGCATAGATTTCAGCAGATCATGATTCTCCATCTGTGTGACTACCCCTCCACCAGTGGAAATGATAAGCTGGTCTTCTGCGCACAAGTCTTGAAGTACTCGATGCTCAAGGTGCCTAAAGTAGGTCTCACCCTTCTCTGCAAAAATTGATCTCACACTGCTACCTTCTTGCTCCTCTATGAGTTGATCCATATCGACCAATTTGCGATCAGTCTTGTCAGCCAACAAGCTTCCTATTGTACTTTTGCCACTAGATGGTAATCCTATGATTGCCAACGAATTAGACCCCATTGACTTTTCGGACAATTGAAGCCTATCTAGCAATCCCTCATCATGCTCAGGTGCAATCAGACTCATCATGTGGCTAGCCTGATGCTTTAGCCATTCTAGGGCTGAAATGTACCGTGAGATATGGATGAGATCGGTCAATGGCTCTTTGTAATTGGCATCCAGTATCCACTGATTTTGAGAAAAGCTAATCCTCTTATCTTGAACGACAGATGCTGGCACTGTCCATATGATGATATCAAAAGCTTGGATCTCCTCACTTACACGAGCCCAGTCCCGAATCTGGAGCTGAGGATATCTCGATTTCAGCGACAGGCATTTGTCCAAGGAGCGCGCACAGATGCCACAAGACGCCGATCGATCCATCACGGCTCGGATTGCCGCTTCTGCTGCTCCGCCACTGCCGACAATCAAAATCTTGGACTCTCGCTGATTAACATGTGCAAGTAGCGCACTCCTGATTCCATCAATGTCAGAATTATAGCTGGCCGGGCTCGTGATCCGTAGATCAAGATTATTCTTAGCCTCATCAATACCCTTGCCGAGATATGCATCTGGTCCATACTTGAAGGGAGCTGTGACATTGACCGCATCAAGAGGAAGGTAGTGCAACTCATCCAATTGGTCCATCTCATCGAGTGCGATCCGAGTGTAGTGATGAGGCAGCTCCTCATGGAGCATCATCTGACCGAATATCATAGGACTCTTGCTATGAGATATCGGATGGCCAATCACACCATAGAGTCGATCAGCACTATCCTGGACTTGAAGATGTATGCTCAACTCCTCAGCGGATATCTGACCCGGAGCTGCTTTGCCATGACCTTGAGGATAGCTATATACTATTGGCTGTCCGGATTGCAAGCCCGCACATCTGGTCTTACTGGCATATCTTCCCATGCCCAAAATGATGTGCTCAGGAAATCGCCTCATCTGAGTAATGAGATCCCACATATCCTCGCGGCGATCTACCATACTCGCAATCTTCACGAGATCGCCAAAAAATCTACCGGCATGACTACTTATATATTGCTCTGCAGAGACATAGGCATCGTAGTCGTGATGAGAGCAGATCAAGGTAAAGTCATGCGATTGACGCTGTCTACGAGCATAATCAAGATATTCTTGATCTCCAGAAATATCTACATCAAAGTAGTCTATCTGAGACCAGTCAAGCTGGTCCAGCGTGAGTATCCGATTGCCACCAGTGTCTCTATGGGTTATGATGACTTTGGAACTTGTGCAAAATGATCTATACTCTTTGATCTGCCAATCAAGTCTGTCAAGACGCAACTCATACAGGCCATACTTTCCCTGCAGTGCCAAGGCCTCCTCATAGCTCATATCTACCAAGCTCACCGCTATTTGTTCAGATGCTCGCATGATAGTCCTCTAGGAGTGAGCGAAGCTGATCCAATGCAATGGGCTCGATGATGGCCTTCCCGATATCTGTCAAGAAGACATAGTCCACAGCATTGGCATGTGCCTTTTTATCCTTGAGAAGCAGAGGCCAATACTCCTCGATATCTTGGCTCATTACGGTCTCAAGATCGAAGTTGCCAATCAGATCTATCAAGCGCGTGTATGCCTCAGGGGACAGCTGGCAGCGAGATTGACTCAATGCAGCTGCTACACTCATGCCCACGCCGATCGCATCTCCATGTGCCATACCTGCCAATTTTTCAATACCATGCCCTACTGTATGGCCAAAATTGAGCAACTTTCGGAGGCCGGCTTCCTTGGCATCCTTGGCGACAATATCGAGTTTGATCCTTCCAGCGGATCTTATGACATCCTCAAGCACTTCAGGCTGCTTTGCCATGAGCTTCACACAGTCTTTCTCTAGCTTCTCAAAGAGAGCAAGATCTCTGATAGCTGCATGCTTGATGATCTCTGCAAAGCCTTGCTTGTAGTCGTCATGGTCTTGTGTGAGACAATAGTGACTATCGATCAGAATATGAGATGGCATGTAGAAACTACCCACCATATTCTTCCATTGACCGAAGTTGACCCCAGTCTTGCCACCCAAGGCGGCATCCACCTGTGCCAACACAGTTGTTGGCACTGAGATAAACTCTATACCACGCTTATAGATGGAAGCCATGAATCCTACAAAATCGCTCACTGCTCCCCCACCAAAAGAAATCACTACATCCTTGCGAGATATGTCTTGGTCTAGCATGTGACCGAGATAGTGCTCCACCTGAGCCAAGGTCTTGAGTTCCTCACCTCGAGGTAAAGTGACCACGTCATATGGCTGTAGTTCATCACGATAGAGCTCCGCTAAGAGTGAATCCGTGAAGAGGATATGAGATCTTCCCACGAGCAGCTCAGGCAGTGATGACAAGCCTCGTCCATAGCAAATCTTGCTAGAGCCAAAATCCAACTCAAGTGAAATCGCATTGTCCATGATCAATCTTTGCTTGGCAAACATAGTGACTCTTGCGACGTGGCAATATCTGATTTGTGGAATGATGATGGACAGACTAGGATACTATCAAGTTTTGTCTACCTTTGGGTCATGCGTTGGCACCAGTGCACATATTTCTTTTTTTATTACCAGCACCAAGAGTGACAGGACGCATGCGCAATTGAATCATAACAAAATGACTATAGCGAGAGTCCTGAACAAAAATTCAGGGCTCTTTTTTTTTGAGATATGCAGATCAAGCCGGCCAAGAGAATTCAAGCTGTGAAGTCCTACTACTTCGCTCAAAAGCTGCCACAAGTGCGTGCACTAGACACACCGGATCTTCCAGTGATCAATCTTGGCATTGGCAGTCCTGACATGGCGCCGGACGAGCGAGTTATCCATGAGCTTGGGGCTTTCGCCCAAATGACTAGTTCACACGGATATCAAAGCTATCGGGGCATAGCAGACCTGCGCAGCGCTTTCGCTGGATTTTATGAAAGACATTTTGGCGTAAGCCTAGATCCAGAAAGAGAAATCTTGCCGCTCATCGGATCAAAGGAAGGAATCATGCACCTCTCTATGAGCATACTTGACCCTGGGGATTCAGTGATGGTACCGGATCCGGGCTATCCGGCCTATCGCATGACGGCGGAGATTGCGGGTGCACGCACCATATTCTATCCATTGAGAGGGAAGACGGATTGGCAGATTGATGTCTCATCTCTTGATGATCTGATCGATGATCAGACCAAGATGCTCTGGCTCAATTACCCACACATGCCGACAGGTGCCAAAATGGAAACTCCACGCATTGAGGAATTGATCAAGTGGGCACTTGAGCGCAATATCCTTTTATGCCATGATAATCCATACACTTTTATCAGAAATCACCACCCAAGAAGTATCATGGAATTTGAGGGTGCCCAAGAGTGTGCTGTGGAGTTGATATCGCTGAGCAAATCACACAATATGGCAGGATGGCGTGTCGGCGCAATGATCGGCAAGAATGAGATCTTAGAGATGGTGATGAGATTCAAAAGCAATATGGACTCCGGACAATTTCTGCCTGTACAGCGAGCTGCGATCGAAGCTCTCCAGTGTGAAGATGACTGGTACAGAAAAATCAACAAGGTCTACCATAAAAGAAGTCGTGTGGCTCGTGAGATTCTTGACCTCCTTGGATGCGTCTACAAGCATGCCCAAGCTGGCCTCTTTATTTGGGCGAAAGCCCCAGAGAGCATCACTGATGTGGAGACGTGGCTAGATGATATCCTGATCCAGACACATGTCTTCATGACACCTGGTAAGATCTTTGGAGCTGGTGGTGATAGATACATCCGCCTCTCTCTTTGCAACTGCGAAGCTGATCTCGCAGAAGCCAAAAATCGCATCACCAAGTTTATGAATCATACATCATGAAAATCGGCATCATAGGACTAGGTCTGATCGGTGGCTCCATGGCCAAGGATCTGAGATCAAGAGGACATGATCTCTCTGGATGGGACACTCACGAGCATCATCGTAAGATGGCACTTGACCTAGGACTCATAGATCATATCATGGATCTGGACGAAATGTGTCAGCTATGCCAATTGATCATCGTAGCCACACCTGTGAGCTCCATCGCAAGCGTGGTAAGTCGAGTGCTGAGCCAGCTAGATGATGACCAAGCAGTGATGGATGTGGGAAGTACAAAGCGCAAGATCTGCGAAGCGGTGCGCTCACACCCTCGACGGGAGCTCTACGTGGCATGCCATCCTCTGGCTGGTACAGAGTATAGTGGTCCCACCGCGGCCATCACCAATCTCTTTCACGGCAAGAAAAATATCATTTGCGAACTGGAAGCTAGTAGCAAGTCTACTGCGAAAATGGTCATCGAAACCATGGCTTCACTGGGCATGCAAAATCTTCTCATGAGCGCTGAAGATCATGATCGGCATGCCGCTTATGTCTCCCACCTGAGTCATATCTCTGCATTTGCATTGGGGACGACAGTGTTGAACATCGAGAAAGACGAAAGTCAAATCTTCAATATGGCCGGCACGGGATTTTCCAGTACAGTACGCTTGGCAAAAAGCAACCCTGATACATGGTCATCAATATTCAGTGATAATCGACCCCATCTCCTAGAGGCTCTAGATGGTTATCTACATGAACTTCAAAAGTGGAGAGACTTACTTGCAGACGATGATCAAGCTTCCATGACCTCACAAATCCAAGATGCCAATCGCATAGGGCGAATCCTCGACGGCATCGAACTCAACGTATTGAAAATCAGCTAAGATTAACAAAAGCTATGTCACCGATTAAAGCAAAAGGCAAAAAACTCTTCATAGCAGGCCCTTGTAGCGCAGAGACAAGAGAACAAGTACTTGAAACTGGCAGACGTCTGTTCCGGACCGGAAAGGTAGATATGTATCGTGCAGGAATTTGGAAGCCAAGAACCCGACCCGATAGTTTTGAAGGCGTGGGCGCCAAAGGATTGCCTTGGCTTCAGGAGATGAAGGAGCTCACGGGCTTACCCACAACTGTGGAGGTGGCCAAAGCGCGTCACGTGGAGCTCTGTATGGAGTTTGGGATTGATGTCCTATGGATCGGGGCTAGGACGACGGTCAATCCATTCGCTGTGCAAGAGATAGCCGACGCACTGAAGGGTGTAGACATCCCGGTGATGGTGAAGAACCCGATCAATCCTGATCTCGCCCTCTGGCTAGGTGCCGTAGAGCGACTTGAAAAAGTGGGTGTCAAAGAAATCGGCGCAATCCATCGTGGATTTAGCAATCTGGGAGAGACCTATTATCGCAATCGTCCGCAGTGGCAGATCGCTCTCAGCTTTAAGGCAGAGCGTCCCGAGATCGATATGATCTGTGACCCGAGTCATATGTGTGGTCGTCGAGATATCCTCCTTGAGGTATCACAAAAGTCCATGGATCTCAACTATGATGGACTGATGATCGAGTCGCACATCACGCCAGATGATGCATGGAGCGATGCGCGTCAACAAATCACACCAGAGCAGCTTGACAGACTATTAGACGCTCTAGTCTATCGCGAAGATCAAGAGGACAATGCTCCACTTCAATCAGAACTAGATAAACTGCGAGCCGAGATTAATCACATCGATGACGAACTCATGCATCTCATCGGCAATCGGATGAATATCGCTCGGCAAATCGGAGAATACAAGAAATCCAACAATATCACCATCCTTCAAAAGAGACGATGGGCTCAGCTCCTGGACAAAGCCATTGCCAAAGGCGAAGCTTGTGGGCTGAGCGAGGCATTTATCCATCGATATCTAGAAGCCATCCACGACGAGAGTATCCAGCAACAGGAGACTGTCATGAATGGATGATAGCACCAAGCTCAGCGTCATATCGGCCAATAACTGCTGGCCAAGCAAAGCTCTGAGCTAGTGCTATCCACAGGCTGCAATCAATCGTCTGATAGTGATCCAATATGTCAATCAGCTTTTTGACGGCAGCTTGCATACTACGATATCGATGTCGCTGGTCAGTGATGTAATCTGGATACACAAGACGATCTGGCACGAGCGGAATACAGCCGTGATAAAGAGCTTCCATGAGGCTGATGCCAAAATTCTCAGTCTTCGAGGTCATCAAGACAATGTCAGCGAGGTGCAGCAGATTGGCGTACTCCGTGCGCGAGTCACAATAGCCCCAGTGTATGATCTCCTCGGCAAACTCTTGTCTGGCACGATCAAAGATGATCGGTCGCTCTCGATATTGTTCTCCGCAGACAATCAAGCCAAATATGGCTCCGTTAGCTTTCGCTTGATGAAGAATCTCAAAAAACTCGTTTGGCCCTTTGTCATCTTCCCACCGATGATTCCATAAAATGATGGGCTTCTCCGGTTTCGTAGTAGGGACTTGAGTTATGGTATTGGGATATGATATACCTACTGGTAATACGCGCGACTTTTGGCTGATGACATCAATGCTAGAGAGATCAATGTGATCAGGCAGACGCATGAGATATTTCGTCAGTGCCTCTGTAAAACTCAATTGATGCCATGCAGAATTGAAAAACACGCGATCTGCAGCGAGACAACTCTTATAATTGATGAAGGCGTAGTGTAGATCACGCGCTGATCTTTCAGGGTCGTCGTCGTATTGATAGACCAGCTGATTTTCGTGCATGTAGAGCACGACCTTGGGAAGAGTATGGGTCGATCGCACCAGCCCCTTGAAGCTAGAAATATCGAGCATATCTGATGCGATGATCAGATCATAGTCTGCTGAAGACGCGTCCCATCGTGAGGCCATGCTTAGAGCCGCACCTTGCATTCGCCATTTCCAGTGTCTTGGTTCAAGAGACCAAATGTCTATCTCGTATAGTGAATTTCGCTGTAGACCATCGAGCCAGTGCCGATGTGATCCGCCGTAGTATGGCTCGATGGCTAGGATTTTCATGCTCATGGAGATAAGCTTTAAGAAATTAAACATAATCCCTTCTCAAGGGATCGGCCTAATCACATGCGACCCAACGCTGCTATCACAGCAAGTCTACCTTGAGCTGGAAGCCAGAGAGCTCGATGGATGGTACTGTGCTGTCCATACTATCATGTGTAAAGATGGAACTTCCGTTGACAGACTTGCGCTCGCCATCCTTCATCCAATCTAGTTCGAGGTACTTCGCATCTGCCTCGATACCGAATTTCCGATTCCCGAGCGGTAGTTCTAGTTTGAAGTATTTGCCCTCGAGTTCTAGGTGTTCAAAGACGTCTGAGACCATCTCCACGGTCATGCCTCCTTGAAATGCCGAGATATCTGCAGACTTCTCTAGTCGCCCACACCTGATTGTCGTGTACTTCATCGTTGCATCTATCTCATCAGCTCGTCCGATCCTATACTTGTCCTGAAAGACATCTTCACAGATCAGTTCTTTGACTGCATCGATTCGATAGTCGCTATACTTAGAGCTATTGAGGGTCAACTTGTCCAATCGATCAATCGATGCACTTGACTGGAAAGAAAGAAGTTCTACCTCACCCGCAGTCTCTAGATCTTCAAGGTGCGAATACTTCATATTGAGATCAATGTCCTTGGCAGACTTGGAATATATCTTTGACTGGAACATCTCTCCATGAAGATCTTGTAGCTCATCTGCACGAAATGTAGAGTATTTCATATTGAGCTCGACATCCGCTAGCTTGCCACCATCTGCCTCACTCTGAAACATGACGATATCGGCTTCTCCCAAGTCTTGATATTCAAGTTCAGAATACTTGAGATTCAGCTTTGCCTCCTTGCTTGTGGACTCCAGAAAGACCTTGGACTGAAAGCCCGCTACGATGAGTCTATTCGCAGGAACTTGGATGCGTATTTCTTCGTAGTTGTTCTTCACATCCAAGCGCTCTACATCAGGTAGCTGGACTTCAAGATCTATGGAAATATCATTGAGCTTCATGGTCACTGTACGATTGCCACTGCCAAATAACCGATTGAAGAAACCTCGACTTTCAGTCGTTTCCGTACACTTTTCTGCATCTACCAAAGTCGAGACTCCTAAATTGGCCCCCACCTGTTTGGTAATGATATCTAGTCCAGACATGCCTTCGTCAAGTTTCTCTTGTGTAGAAGCTGTGGCAGAGATCTTCGCAAGGACATGAGCCTTTCCATCTGGACTTTTTGAGACTAAGAGATCTCCTTTTTGATGCTGGATATCGACAGTCGACACACCTTCAAATGTGAGATCTACGGTCTTTTGATCTGAGAATTGTGCAAAGCAATTGATCGAAATTATAATGCTAAAAATTGTAAGTATCGTCCTGTGTGTCATGATGAGACGGGTTTTGTTGTAGAATAAAAATCCGCTCGAGCAAGTCGAGCTTTCGCTCTTGCTGAGCTAAAATGATGAGCGCTAGCCTCTCATCATATCGCTCGTCGAGCAAGTCTGTAATTACCGCATCGTGGATGCTGTCTAGAGCCGATAGCTCTTCTCTTAAAATCTGAATATCTTCTCGTGTGATTTGGCTCGGCAATTTGCCGTAGTGTTCGTTGATTTGTGTCTGTAGGCTCATATATTGTGCGGAGTACTCTGGCTGAACTGACAGGTAATCCGCATAGCTTCCCCTGGGACTTGATCGCAGTTCATGAAGCGTGTATAGACCAATCAAACCGAGGACAAGCAGAGGCAAAAGCCACCAAGTTTTAAGACGCAGCTTCGGACTCGTCAAGTCTTCTTGATGTTGCTCCTCGGAGAGACGAGCATCAATCTTGCCCCACAGATCTTCTTTGCCGTAGCTGGGCTGATCTAAATCTTCGCTGATTTTCCTTATATGTTTCTCAAATTGATCCATATCGTCGATTCTTTATTAGGGATTTCAACAGTTGCTTGGCGCGGTGCAATTGGCTTTTGGATGTCGAGACTGAGATATCAAGCAGATTTGCCACTTCCTGATGACTAAAATCTTCTATCAGATATAAGCTAAATACCGATCGAGCGCCTTCTGGCAAATGAGCCAAATCTCTTTGTAAATCAGCCGCACTATACTGAGCTAGTGCATTGCTTTCAACTTCATCAGCGCTTTCGTGGATCGGCTTGAGCTCCTCCCAATGCAGCTTCTTGGCATGACGCAAATGCATCAGTGATTGATTGATCACTATTCTCCGAATCCATGCGCCAAGATCACTTTGCCCTCGATATTGCACGATCTTCTCAAAGACTTTGATGAAGCTCTCTTGCAGCACGTCGAGAGTATCAACTCGATCTTGTAAGATTCTAAAAGCGGATGCATACATCATATCGTAGTATCGATCATACAGACGTCGTTGACTTTTCCTCTCATGCCTCTTGCAAGCCTCTATGAGCTCTTGCTGGGATGAATGGTTTTGAGTCTGCATGGTCATCATTTCTACTATACTGATGAAAGGATGATCCGAAGGTTGGAAAGACTTTTGATCTTTTTTCAGAAAATCATTCCGGAGCCTCTTCGTGTCTGTCTCGCAGACATGCCTCCACGTCCTGTATCGCATATCCCGTGCGCGCCAGTAGTACAGAGAGGTGATACATCAGATCTGAGGCCTCTTCGATAAGCTCTGGGCTAGGATCATCAGTCGCTTCGAGGATGGTCTCTACAGCTTCCTCTCCTACTTTCTGAGCGATTTTCTTGATCCCTTTCTGCCATAGACTGGCTGTATAGGATCCTTTGGGATCTTGATTTTTTTTATGCTCTATAATCTTTCCGAGCTTCCGCAAAAAGGAGTATTGGGCACCTTCCCCAAAACATGATTGTGAGCCAGTATGACAAGTTGGTCCATCTGGTCTGGCAAGGATGAGGATTGCATCCTTGTCACAGTCAAGCGACATATCCACTAGCTCCAGGTAGTTGCCTGAGCTCTCTCCTTTGGTCCATAGTCGCTGCTTGCTCCTTGAGTAAAAGGTCACCTTACCGGTTTCCTTCGTTTGCGCGAAAGCGCGCTCATCCATGTAGCCAAGCATCAATACCTGTAAGGTCTGTGCATCTTGGATGATTGCAGGAATCAATCCGTCCATCTTATCAAAGTCTGGTCTCATCTGATCGCAATATTTCGTTGTTTGAGTTGTGCTTTGAGATCGGGAATTTCGATCTCACCAAAGTGGAAGATACTGGCCGCCAAGGCCGCACTGACTGCTGTCTGAGCAAATAAATCAGCAAAATGCTCGACAGTTCCTGCTCCGCCAGAAGCAATCACTGGCACGGCACAGAGTGCGTCAATCTGTGCCAAGATCTCTAGGTCATAACCTTGCTTGGTCCCATCATGATCCATGCTCGTGAGGAGTAGCTCACCCGCTCCTAGATCTACCAGTTGCTGGCTCCAGTCTTGCAATCTCAAGTCTGTAGCTCGACGTCCACCATGGGTGTGTACCCGTGCGACGCCATCGATCATCTTGTAGTCAACAGCTGTGATAATGCACTGCGAACCAAATTGCGATGTTAATTCTGAGATCAATTCTGGACGGCTTACGGCAGCACTATTGATGGTCACCTTGTCGGCGCCAGCACTGATGAGCTCTCTAGTCTGCTCCACTGTGCTGATACCTCCGCCTACCGAAAATGGAATATTGATCACCGCCGATATCTGCTCGACCAGTCGGATGAGTGTAGGTCTTTTTTCGACGGTAGCAGTGATATCCAGAAAGACGAGTTCATCTGCTCCTAGATCACTATACTTCTGAGCCAATAAGACTGGATCACCGGCATCAATCAGATCATGAAAGTTGACCCCCTTGACCGTCCGACCATCAGCGATATCAAGACAAGGAACGATGCGCTTTTTCAACATAGCTCTGAGATCTTAATGGCTCCTTGATAGATCGCCTTGCCTATGACCGCTCCCCAAAGCCCTTCAGATCGCAGGGCCTCAAGATCTTGGATGCAAGAGATACCGCCGCTAGCGACCAAATGGATCTGCGGAAATCTCTGCAGTATCTCTCGATAAAGATTGATAGAAGGACCAGTCATCATGCCATCGCGACTGATGTCAGTGCAGACGACCCGCTTCAGTCCTGCTGTAGCAAAGTCATCGAGCACATCGTAGAGCTTCAGAGCACTTGCAGTCGTCCAGGCCTGAGTCGCAAGATACTGACCCTTGACATCAGCACTCCAGATGATCCGCTCTGGGCCGTATCGCACAAGCATTTCAAGAAACCACTTTGGATCTCGCACCGACTGGCTCCCGATATTGACCGCAGCAGCGCCATGATCCAAGAGTATCGCGATGTCATCTGCACGTCTGACACCACCACCATAATCCACTGAGAGCTTGGTCTTGTCAGAGATCTGCTGGAGCAGATCAAGACAGGTAAACTTCCCTGTGCGGGCTGCATCTAGATCTACGAGATGGAGATGCGTCAAGCCAGCAGCTGCATAGCTCTTCGCCTGATCCAGCGGATCAAGTGAGTAGTCTGTCTGTCGGTCAAAGTCTCCTTGTGACAGCCTGACGAGCCTACCGTCGACGATATCTATGGCTGGAATCGCAATCATATCTGTAAAAAATTTTCAAGAATTTTCTCACCGCACTTGGAGGACTTTTCTGGATGAAACTGCACACCATAGAAGTTGTCTTTTTGTACAGCTGCAGAGAAGTCTAGACCGTATTTGCACTTCGCGATAGTATCGATACTAGGCTCGACATAGTAGCTATGCACGAAGTAAAAATCATCCGTGGGTACGATGCCCAGGAGGAGCGAATTCGAAGTGCTCATCTGCTTGAGATTGTTCCATCCCATATGGGGTACATCCATCTGTAGTCTAAACCGTCGCACTTGCGCATCTATCAGACCGAGGCAGCTGTGATCTCCCTCTTCAGTGTACTGACAGAGGAGCTGCATCCCAAGGCAGATTCCTAGAAATGGTCTCTTGACTTGCAAGATGTATTGTTCCAGGCCTGTGCGCTTCAGATGCTGCATGGCACTACTTGCCTCTCCTACTCCGGGGAATATCAAGCGATCTGCGCTATCGAGTTCTGATGGTGAGTCCGAGATGAAGTGTTCTTCCTTGAGCCTGGCAAGCGCATTGGAGACAGATCGCGTGTTGCCTGCATTGTATGAGATGATTCCAGTCATATCGTTCCTTTTGTGCTGGGTATGCCAGCTGAGGTCTTGCTTATGGCCGTCTTCAAGCATCTGGCAAATCCCTTGAAGATGGACTCGATGCGGTGATGGTCATTCTCTGCGGTACTCGAGATGTGTAGATTGCAAGCAGCCGTATCGCAAAGCGACTTGAAGAAGTGCTTCCATAGCTCAGTCGGTACATCGCCTACGCGATCTCGCACAAAGCTGACATCCCACTGTAGCTCGGGCCGACCACCGAAGTCGATCGATACTTGTGCCAACGCCTCATCCATGGGCAGCACAAAAGCGTAACGCTCGATTCCGTATTTTGATCCAAGCGCCTGTCGCAGTGCCTGACCTAGCGCAAGAGCGGTATCTTCTATTGTGTGATGTTCGTCAATCTCAAGATCTCCATCGACACTGATATCCACATAGATATCCGCATGCCGCTGGATCTGCTCGAGCATATGATCGAAAAAGTTAAGCCCTGTGTCGATCTTACCGCCGGCCGACTGATCTAGATTGAGCATGATCTCGATGGCTGTCTCCTTGGTCTTGCGCTCGATCCTGACCTCTCTGGAGTGAGATTGGAGAAAGTTCCAGATCCCTGCCCAACCTGTACAACTGACTGTCGCCTTATCAGATGGCTCATCTCCGATATAAATTGATTGACAGCCCAGGTTGCGTGCAAGCTCGACATCGCTCCAGCGATCGCCGATCACATAGCTATGTTCTAGGTCAAAAAACTCCGATTGATAGTGCTTCAGTAATCCGATACCAGGCTTGCGTGTATCCAGCTTGTCCTCAGAGAAGCTTCGATCGATCAGCACCTCTCTCCACGCGATTCCCTCTGAAGCCAGAGTGCGCATCATCACATTGTGTGCAGGCCAAAAATCATCTTCAGGGAAGCTATCAGTGCCTAGACCATCTTGATTGGTGATCATGACAAACTCATAGTCCATTTCCTGATAGATGCGAGCCATGGTCGATATGGCTTTCGCCAAAAAATCAAGCTTGTCTACTGTGTCGATCTGCTCATCAGCGGGTTCTTTGATGATCGTACCATCCCTGTCAATAAATAGGACTTTTTTCTTCATGCTAGTCGCTTGAGTGCTTGGATGAGTTGTTCGTTCTGTGCAGTAGTTCCTACAGTAATTCTTAAGGCATTGGGGACTTGTTTGTCTCTTCTCCTCACCACGATTCCTTGATCAAGAAGTCCTCGATAAGTGGCAATGGCGTCTGAGAAAATCACTAGGAGAAAATTGGCATCACTCGGATATACCCTTTTGACTTGTGGCAGGTTTTGGAGACGATCTCTCAGCTCGTTTCTCGCTTGGATAATCTTTGAGGTATTTAGCTCATCTGCTGCTAGCGAACTTAAGGCGACACTCTGCGACCAGGAATCGACGTCATAAGGCATACGCACCTTCTTGAGATCTTCAATCAGCTCAGGTCTCGCGAGTGCATAACCTAATCTGAGTCCAGCCATTCCATAAGCTTTGCTAAAAGTCCTGAGTACTATCACGTGATCGTTCTCTTCTAGAAGCTTTACATAGGATCGCCTGCCACTAAACTCAAAATAAGCCTCATCAATGACTACCAGTCCCGGAGCTGCCTTGACCAAGGCCAATAGTCGATCAGGCGAGAGATCATTTCCAGTAGGATTATTGGGACTTACAGCAAATATGATCTTGGGATCGCTTTTATCTATATACCCTAGAGTATCTGCCAGGGGTAGATCAAACTGGTCATCAAGCGCTAGCGTATCTATAGCAATGCGGTTGACTTGAGCTACATAGTCAAACATAGAAAAACCAGGCGTAAAACTCAAAATGCGATCAACATCAGGCATGCAATACGCCCTGACAATCATATCAATAAGCTGATCACTACCATTAGAGACTAATACTTGATCTCTTGATAGATTTTCTTTGATTGCAATACTCTCTACCAACTGAGTACACATCGGATCAGGATACCTATTGTATGGAGATTCGACAGGATGCTCATTGGCATCAAGTCGCAGATAATTACTAGCGTCAAATTCGCTGCGAGCACTACTGTAGCTTCTCACAGCATGTAGATATGGATTGAGAAATCTACTCATGACTCCAGTGATTTAAGACGGATGTCAATACTTCGTGCGTGTGCTTCTAGTTTTTCTGCTCGTGCCATTTTGGCGACAGCCGGCCCCAGCTCGACAACACCGCGCTTACTGATTCTTTGATAGCTGATCCGCTTTTGAAAACTCGACAGACTCACGCCACTGTAGTTTCTGGCAAATCCAGCTGTAGGCAAGGTGTGATTTGTGCCGCTCGCATAGTCTCCCATGGACTCACTACTCCATGGACCGACGAATACGCTACCTGCATTCCGAATTTGGTCTACATAGGCATCTGCATCTACAAGATTGAGGATAAGATGCTCAGGGGCATAGAGATTGGCCCACTTCACACAAGTCGAAATATCCACAAGAGAGATCGCAAGACTTTGTTGAAGGCTGCTCTCAGTAATCGATCTGCGCGGAAGGTCCTCTAACTGAATTTTGAGCTCGGTCATAGTCTCCTCAATGAGGGTCTGAGAATCGCTCAACAAGATGACCTGACTGTCTGGACCATGTTCAGCTTGACTGAGTAAATCTGCCGCCAGAAAAGTCGGCTTCGCATTTTGATCTGCTATGATTAATACCTCGCTCGGTCCTGCCGGCATATCGATGGCGCAGCCATATCTGGTCGAAAGCTCCTTGGCAGCAGTCACCCATTGATTGCCTGGTCCGAATATCTTATCAACACGAGGAACTGATTTCGTACCCAAACTTAGAGCAGCGATGGCTTGTGCGCCTCCGACCAAACAAACTTGATCGACTCCCAGATAGTCCAGTGTCCAGTGCATGACTGGATCAAGATGACCACTGGAGTCTGGCGGAGTCACTACGGTGATCTCTTGGCATTTGGCAAGTTGCGCTGGTATCACAAGCATGAGTACCGTCGAAAACAATGGTGCCGTACCACCCGGAATGTAGAGACCGACTCGATCAATCCCGACTGCGCGTGACCAACACTCGACTCCTGGACTCGTCTCGATCTGTCGAGAATCAATCTGCTGAGCAGCATGATAAGTCTTGATATTTTTCGCCGCGATCTTGATTGCCCTTGCAAGTTCTTCATCAATCTTTGGAGGCTGCTTGGTGGATACGACTAGCTTAGAGAGCCTATGTCCATCATAGCGATCGGTCAACTCTATCAGCGCTGCATCACCATCGGCCTTTACCGCATTAAATATGTCTTGTACCTTCTGGCGATCGATGGATTGACTCTGTGATGGCCTCAAGGTGAGCTCTGCCCATGCATCAGGCTCAGGATTTTGGATGACGATCATAGTACCATATTTTCAATTGGACAGATGAGGATTCCTTCTGCTCCACAGTCTTTGAGCTGATCGATGATCTCCCAGAACTTTTCTTCATGGATCACACTGTGTACGCTATACCATGATTCATCAGCAAGTGGCATGACTGTAGGGCTCTTCATACCAGGTAAGAGTTGCAAGACACGGTCCAGTGATGCCTGAGGAGCATTGAGAAGGATATACTTGTATCGTCGAGATCGGAGGAGAGAGTCTAGTCTAAATACCAGTTTAGCTACAAGTGCCTGCTTCTCAGGTGAAAGATCTTGGCGACCGACGAGCACTGCTTCGCTTCTCATGACAGTCTCGACTTCTTTCAGGCCATTCATGATCAAGGTCGAGCCTGTACTCACAATGTCAAAGACAGCATCAGTAAGTCCGATACTTGGTGCAATCTCGACACTGCCGCTGATCTCCTCGATAGACACCTTGATCTTATTGGTCGCGAAGTACTCTTGTAGGATTTTCGGGTAGGAGGTCGCTACTCTACGTCCTTCAAACCACTCCAAGCCAGGATAATCCAGATCCTTTTCCACAGCTAGGCATAGTCGACACTTTCCAAAACCAAGCGGCCGGATCTCTTGGACCTCATGAGTTTTTTCTACGATAACATTCTGGCCTACGATGCCCAGATCGGCTACCCCGCGTGCAACGTACTTGGGAATGTCATCATCACGGAGATACAGAAGCTCTAGCGGGAAGTTATCCGCCTCTGCTCTGAGCTTTCCCCCATTTTTCACTCTTATGCCGAGTTTCTTGATGAGCTCTTTGCTCTTTTCACTGAGTCTTCCACCTTTCTGAATTGCTATCTTGAGAGTTGTCATATTCTTTGACTTATCGACATAAAAAAAGGCCTCCCGAATTGGGAAGCCTTTTCATGTCTTTCTTAATCGATTACGGCATCACCATTCAGGAGTCATTGACCTCTGTGCAGTATGATGATGATGTAAACTCATGTAATTCACGACCCAAACATAAGGGCTGTCAACTTGAATTGTTGTACTCAAATTCAAGATTCTTTCAAAAATTAACAAAATGTCTGCTCCTTGGGGTCTAGCCAGAAGCAGACAACAATCGTAGGATAATCTCAGTTAGGTAGGCATGCTTTTTTGGAAATTTTCGGACTATCAGGCACCCGAGGGCATCAGCAACTTTGATCGCTTGATGGATATACTCAAGCAGCTACTCATGTACACCTCCGGCGATATGTCAGAGGCATTGAGCTGGATGAATGAGCTCGATCGAGAGCATCAGCTTACCACAGATGATTACGGCATGGCTGACTTTATCAATGAGCTCATCGAAAAGGGGTACATGAAGCAAGATCGCAGCAATGCCAATCTGGAAATCACCGCCAAAATGGAAATGGATCTGAGGAGATCTGCCCTTGACGAGATCTTTGATCAACTCAAAAAATCAAGCCAAGGCAAACACAACTCCAAGATCATTGGCCGTGGAGAAGAATGGACAAGTGATCTGAGGCCATACAAATTTGGAGATCGACTGGATCAGATTGATGTCAGTGAATCATTACGTCAAGCGCAAATCAACCATGGTATCGATGAGTGGCGATTGACAGAAGAAGATCTGAGCGTGCGGGAGACTTACCATCAGAGTAATATGAGCACCGCACTCCTCATAGATCTATCACACTCTATGATCCTCTATGGGGAAGATAGAATTACACCTGCCAAGAAAGTCGCAATGGCCCTCAGCGAATTGATCACCACACGCTATCCTAAGGACACATTGGATATCATCGCCTTTGGCAATGATGCTTGGAAGATAGAGATCAAGGATCTACCATACCTCAAGGTCGGCCCCTACCACACCAATACTGTTGCTGGCCTAGATCTGGCCATCGAAACACTGCGAAAACGCAAAAACAACAACAAGCAAATCATGATGATCACCGATGGCAAACCAAGCTGTCTGAAGATCGGAAAGAAATACTACAAGAACTCATTTGGCCTAGACCGGAAAATACTCAATCGCACCTTGGCCAAAGCCGTCAAGTGCAGAAAACTCAATATCCCGATCACCACCTTCATGATCGCTAGGGACCCGTACTTGGTACAGTTCGTGGATCAATTTACGCGAGCCAATAATGGGCGAGCATTCTACAGTAGCCTCGAAAATCTCGGTGAGTTTCTCTTCATGGATTATAAGAACAACAAACGCAAACGAAAGCGCTAAGCAAGCATATGACTTTCCAGCAAACAGAAAAAATCAAGACTCTAGGTCAACTCAAAGCGAGTGGCTTTGTGAGCAAAAGCATCAAGCAAGAGATGAGAGACAATCTCATCACAGCTCTCAAGGACAGATCAAAGATCTTCCATGGCATCAAAGGTTTCGACGAGACAGTCATCCCTGATCTAGAGAGGGCTATCCTCTCTAGGCACAACATACTTTTGCTCGGTCTGAGAGGCCAGGCCAAGACGCGTATCGCTCGTCTCATGGTAGATTTCCTCGATGACTTCATACCGATCGTCGCAGGTAGCGAAATCAATGATGATCCGCTCCAGCCCATGTCCAAGTATGCACGAGATCTCGTCGCATCGCAAGGAGATGACACGCCGATCAGTTGGCTTGCCAAAGCTGACAGATATGTAGAAAAACTAGCTACGCCAGACGTATCCATCGCTGATCTCATCGGTGATGTGGACCCTATCAAGGCTGCGACACAGAAGCTAAGTTATGCTGACGAAGGAGTCATCCACTTTGGCCTCATGCCAAGAGCACATCGAAGCCTGTTCGTGATCAATGAGCTACCAGATCTTCAACCAAGGATCCAAGTAGCACTCTTCAATATTCTCCAGGAGGGCGATATGCAGATCAGAGGATTTAAGCTCAGATTACCCTTGGATATCCAGTTTGTCTTCACAGCGAATCCTGAAGACTATACCAATCGAGGGAGCATTATCACACCGCTCAAAGACAGAATAGAGAGTCAGATCCTCACCCACTATCCGGAGGACATTGAAATCGCTAAAGAGATCACACTGCAAGAAGCGAAACTGTCAGAGACTCAGACAAACAACATCGATCTTCCCGACCAAGCGCGAACGCTGCTAGAATTGATCACGATCCATGCTCGCGATCATGAGTTTACTGATGAGAAGAGCGGTGTATCCATGCGTCTCAGCATCTCTGCTCTTGAAAATCTGATGAGCACGGCAGAGCGACGGATGATCATTAATCAGGAAAGTAATTCACGGATACGACTCAGTGATTTTTGGGGCATCATACCTTCTATCACCGGTAAAGTCGAGCTCGTGTATGAAGGAGAGCAAGCTGGTGCTCACGAAGTGGCTCTAGACTTCCTGGGTAAGGCGGTCAGATCCCAGTTTCTGCAATACTTCCCAGATCCAAGAAGATCAGAAAAGTCTCCATCAGGTGATCCATATGGCACGATCAGAGAGTACTTCGCTGCTGGCAATGACTGCCTCATACCGATGGATGCTAGTGAGTCAAGCTATAGAGAGGTACTGCAGTCTGTCGCGGGTTTACAGCGCCTAGTGGATAGTGCCAAGTCTGGAGCTCATGATATGTACTATCTGATGGAACTCGTACTACATGGACTCGCAGAATATGACATCCTACGAAAAGACATTGCGGCCAATGGCCTGAGCTTCAGAGATGATCTCGCCGATATGTTGACTGACTTGGATGATGAGTAGTACCTTGTCTAGAGTCTAGAGCATTTGGGCGAAAGCCCGATCGTGTTCATCGACATTAGGATTCTTGTAACATCGCGATACAAGTATCTTTGAGCTCTCAGTAAAATCCATATTGAATGCTCATTTTTCTCGCCCTGTGGTATCTCTTGACTAGTGTCAGTCTATACTTCATATTTCCCAAGGCAAATCAAGAAGCCTGGAAAGCACTCGTACCGGGTCTCAATATCCTGACGGGATGTGAAATCAGTGGAAAACCCAAGTGGCGAGCAATCCAATTCCTCATTCCCATTGTCAACATCTTCGCTTATGCAGCTTTGGCTATTGATATCATTAGGAGCTTTGGCAAGCATGGCTTTTGGCACTGGTTTGCCGTAGTGGTGGGTGCCCCATTCTATTTTTTCTGGCTGGGGTGCCAAAAAGACTTAAAGTACACCGGACCCGTCCTCACCCAAGAGGCTGAGTATGCACAAAAAATCAAAGAAGCAACAGAAGCAGGTCGTACGGGAACAGTGGCCAAGCTCATGCGCAAAAATCCCTACAAAAAATCTGCTGGTCGTGAGTGGGCAGAGTCTATCATATTCGCTGTATTTGCCGCCGCATTTCTGCGCATGTTTCTTTTTGAGGCATACATCATCCCAACATCTTCAATGGAAGGCTCGCTCAAGCAAGGAGACTTCCTCTTCGTGAGCAAAATGGCATACGGTGTGCGCATGCCGCAGACCATCGCGATGGTTCCTCTCCTACACAATCGCATACCAATCCTCAACACCGAATCCTACCTCAAGAAACCACAATTAAAGTACACAAGGACCAAAGCACTAGAAACTATAGATCTCAATGATCCCATCGTATTCAATTGGCCAATCGGAGATAGTGTCTACCTCGCTCCAGGTCGTAGCTACGGTGTGGCCCAGGCTAGATGGGATCCGTATGTCAAGTCTCAGGTCAAGGGAATGAAGCTACGCGTCAGACCTATGGACAAGAAAGACCATTACATCAAAAGATGCCTCGGAACTCCAGGAGATAGTCTCGTCATCCGGGATCGAGTGGTATACATCAATGGAGAGGAAGTGGAACTGAGCGAAAACGCCCAATTTGGCACTAGAGTACTCTGTTCAAGACCTCTCTCCAAGAAGCAGCTCAGAGATATGGACATCTACAGCTACGATATCATCCAAGAAGGACAGATCGATCAAGGCTATGTGTACGAGGCTCTATTATCAGAGAAAGAGCAAGAAGAATGGCTCAGGATCGACCCTAGTGCACAGTTCACACCCTTGGAATCTAGAAGAAAAGGTCTCTGGCCGTACAACAAAGAGGCAAAAACATGGGATGCAGACAACTATGGTCCCATATGGATCCCCAAGGCTGGTGCTACTGTAGAACTTAGTGAAGACAACATCGCATTTTTCGCGAAAGCGATCAGAGACTATGAGCACAATGACTTCAGCTATGGAAATGGCAAATACTACATTGATGGCCAAGAGATTACGAGCTACACCTTCAAGCAAGACTACTACTGGGGAATGGGTGACAATCGGCACGGATCGGAAGATTCACGTGCATGGGGATACATTCCGCATGATCATATCGTAGGCAAGCCCTCTCTCATCTGGATGTCTCTACATGAAGCACGTCTCAAGGATGGTATCCACTGGAAAAGACTCTTCAAAAAAGGAGATATCTTTTGATGTCTGAGCGATAATCTTTATGTTGGCGGCATGAAGAAGCTGATCCTTGCCACCATCATTTCTTTGTATACACTTGGCTGTATAGCACAGTTTGATCTGCCAGAAACCAGGATGGCCATGGTAGAAATCTTGCGTACAGACGCTGGTGGTCTTCACATTGCTTCATTTGATCACATCAATCTTCCTGTGCAGGGCTATGTGAACCAACCCTCTTTTTCTAGCGAACTTGTTCTCAGCTTCGCGGCAGAATCTGTCAAAGGGTTTACGGACATCATGGAGCTAGATCTATCAGAAGGGAAGCTACATCGAATAACGGATACACGCTTCAGCGAGTTTTCACCATTGCGCGAAGGAAGCACAATGTACACACTCACAGTGGAGAGTGATGACGCAGGTCAATATCAGAGACTCTGGTCCCACGATCTCCTGAGCGGTGAAAGTTTATGCATCACGCCAGAATTGGATAATGTCGGCTATTTCACGCTCCTTGGGGACGAAAATATTGCCCTCTATCTCGTCGAAGATCCATCGCGACTTGCTATTTACAATGCACAAGACAATCAACTCAGGCGTCGGATGTCCAAGATCGGTAGATGCATCAAGTCTATATCGCCTAGCAGATTGGCTTACGTACAAAATATCAACGAGACGACCAGGTATCTCAAAATTCTAGATCTTGATACAGACAAGAGCGAATTTGTTATCGGACTGCCAGATGGCGCTGAAGACTTTGAACTCATGGGCAATGGACAATTCCTCTGTGCTTCGGGCTCACGATTGCTCTATCATCACAGCGCACTGGGCGGCGCATGGAGCGAAGTAGCAGATCTTGGAGAGTATGGACTCAGTCAGATCACAAGGCTTGCTTGGAATGGTAGGGATAAGCTCATCCTCATCTATCAATGACCTGCTTTGATCAACTAGGGCGAGCAGTCCATGTAGCAAAAGCACCTCAGCGAATCATCAGTGTCGTACCGAGTCAAACTGAGTTGCTGTGGGACCTCGGTCTCAAGGAGCAGATCGTTGGCATCACAAAGTTTTGCGTTCATCCTGAAGAGTGCTACCGATCCAAAAAAAGAATCGGTGGCACAAAAAATCTCATACTCCAGGAGATCATTTCCTTGAAGCCAGATATCATTTTCGCCAATAAGGAAGAGAACGACAAATCACAAATCGAAAAGCTATCTGCTGAGATACCGACATGGGTATCAGATGTCAAAAGCATCGATGACAATCTGTCAATGATAGACGCCATTGCAGAGATCTGCCAGGTCGTCGAATCTGGCAAACAGCTCAGAGAGAAAATAGTAGAAGCATATGCGCCTTCAACTCATGAGCTCTCCAGAGCACTACGCGTAGCCTATCTTATCTGGAATCAACCACTGATGGTTGCTGGTGGTGGAACATTTATAGATCACATGCTTCAGCAAGCAGGGTTTCAAAATGCCTTTGGTAATCAACCACGCTATCCAGAAGTAAGTATCGATGAGCTTAGAGAACTCAAACTCGATGTGCTCCTGCTTTCAAGTGAGCCCTTTCCATTTGGTGTGAAGCATCAAAAGGAGCTGGCATCAAGACTATCGATTCCAAGTTTACTCGTGGACGGTGAGATGTTTAGTTGGTATGGCTCTCGCCCTTTGTTGGCAGCCAATTACTTTCGTGATCTCCGCTCGCAAATGGCAGTACTTATAGCCTAAGACGAGCTCTGATCCTGTAGCTTTGCCTTATAACAATCGTCCTGCTTAATCGTTATGTTGATATGACCAAAAACATACTCACTTTCATTCTGATGCTTACTCTGGGCATTGTAAGTGGACAAAAAATCGATGCTACCTCTGCAATGATCCAATTGAGATCAGGTCAGACGATAGAGACTCTGACGACAGAGGTTCAAGCAGCTCAGTTGATCGAAGAGCCGCGCATTCGACTGATCGTACCAGATCTGATGATTTATAGGCTTGACTTTAAGAGCTGCACGGGTCTAGAGACGTTTGAGGCTTTCGCCAAAATGTCCAGTACCATAGACCACTTCCATGAAGCACAAGAACTCGAATGGCGCACGGAACCTAATGACTCCCGCTACAGTGATCAATATCATGCTCCACTCATCGGCCTAGAAGACATATGGAATACCACCACGGGAGGGGTGACTGCACTGGACGACCCTATCTGTATTGCCATCATTGAGAGTGGAATACAACTAGACCATCCAGATCTTGAGGACCGCATATGGGTCAATAGAGGCGAAATTGCCAACGACGGCCTTGACAATGATGGCAACGGTTACATCGATGATGTGAATGGTGTCAACTTCAGGAACTCCACAGGTCAGCACCAGGAGGACTTTCATGGAACTGGCGTCACTGGTATCGTGGGAGCAGAAGGTAATAATGGTATAGGGGTATCTGGTGTCAACTGGAATTCTCAGCTGATGATTCTTACTGAGGCGCGCAACAGTATTACCATTGTTGAAGCCTTTCAGTATGTAATAGATCAAAGACGACTCTACAATGATACCGGCGGAGATGAAGGAGCCTTTGTGGTCGCGACCAACTTCAGTGCTGGCATCAACGGTCAATGGGGTGAAGACTTCCCCATGTGGTGCGGCATGTATGACCTGCTTGGGGCAGAAGGCATACTGAATGTTTCCGCCACGACCAATGACAATGTGAATGTGGATGAGTTTGGTGATATGCCATCGACATGTCCAAGTGAATATTTGATCGTGACGACTAGCAGCAATGAGGCAGATCAATTGAGCAATCGTGGATTTGGTCAGACATGGGTGGATATTGCTGCCCCTGGAGAAGGACTCACTACTACAGATCTCGATGGCGGCTATCAACTTTTTTCGGGAACATCTAGTGCCACCCCTGTGGTCACTGGTGTGATTGGTTTGATGCATTCGATACCCTGCGAAGACTTTGCCAGAGCCTACAAATCCGACCCAGAATCCGTGGCAAGAGACCTCAAGCGCTACATCATGAACAGCGTAGTCCCAAAATCGGATATGGCTGATAAGATTGCATCCGGTGGAAGACTTGACGCATATAGTGCATTTCTCAATATCGTTGATCGCTGCGATTTCAATCTCGATGGGACGCTCCTTGAACTTGTAGACAATGGCTCTTCAGGAGCACTGACATTTCGGTACAGCACCGAGAGTACTGAGACCGTGAATCTTACACTTTATGATGCTGCGGGCAAGATCATTCTTGATGTAGCTCTTGCTCCTTCTCCCCTAGTCATATCACAGGAGGTTGTGGAGCTAGGCGGCGATTGGCCGGTAGGAATTTACTTTGCTAGACTTACTGGACCTGAAGATGATACGGTTCTTAAATTTTTCATAGGCTAATATTGACGAAGGGCGTATCTTTGTGCTCCTTTTGGACGACAAGAGGACTACTATACTATGATATATGGCCTAATGGCCGGATACGGCCGCGTAGCTTAACTGGATAGAGCACTTGACTACGAATCAAGAGGTTGCAGGTTCGAATCCTGCCGTGGTCACAAAGATTGTAACACTCCTGCTTGCAGGAAAAAGCTAAAGACAATGTCTAAAGTTTGTCAACTTACTGGAAAGAGACCCATATCGGGTAACAATGTCTCGCATTCGAATCGCAAGACGAAGAGAAGATTTTTGCCTAACCTTCAAAAGAAGAAGTTCTTCATACCTGAGACAGATCAGTGGGTGACTCTCAAGCTGAGCACCTCGGCGATGCGCAATATCAATAAGATCGGCATCTATGAGTATCTCAAGAGACAAGAGAAAGCAGGATTTGACATTGGGATCAAACTCAACGAAAAGTAAACCGTCATGGCAAAAAAGAGCAAAGGAAATAGATTCCAAATAATCCTTGAGTGCACTGAGCACAAGGCCACTGGAATGCCTGGTACGTCAAGATACGTGACCCAAAAGAACAAGAAAAATACACCAGATCGTTTGGAACTGAAAAAGTACAATCCGATCTTGAGAAAGTATACCGTTCATAAAGAAATCAAGTAATCATGGCTAAAGTCAGTAAAAACGCCCGTGTCGCACAGAGAGCGGCAAACGCAGGATCAGGAAGAGACTTCGTCAAAGTCGTCAAGCCTATCAAAAATGAAAAGACTGGTAAGTATACTTACAAAGAAGTCATGATCCACAAAGACAAAGCAAAAGACTTCTTCGCTGACGTCAAATAATTGCGGGTCAATAAGATTCAATGATGAGAAAGAGCTCAGGAACTATCCTGGGCTTTCTCTATTTTAATACCTACGTATGAGCTTCTTCAAAAAATACTTCACCAAGGAAAAAGAACAAGACCTTGACAAAGGACTGGAAAAAACGAAGTCCAACTTCTTTTCCAAGATATCAATGGCCGTAGCTGGCAAGAGTAAGGTCGATGAGGAAGTCCTGGATGAGCTCGAGGCTGCACTCATCTCCAGCGATGTAGGTCTTGAGACCACCATCAAGATCATTGAGCGCCTAGAAGCTCGTGTTGCAGTAGACAAATACGTCAACACTGATGGACTCAACAAACTACTCTACGAGGAAATCAGCAAGATTCTAGAAGAGAACAAAACCGTAGATCTTCATGACTTTGACATTCCGGACGAGCCAAGACCTCACATCATCCTTGTCGTAGGTGTCAATGGCACTGGCAAGACTACCTCCATAGGTAAACTCGCCAATCAATATCACCGCAAAGGACACAAAGTAGTTCTTGGAGCAGCGGATACTTTCCGTGCTGCCGCCACTGATCAGCTACAGGTATGGGCGGATCGTGTAGGATGCCAGTTTTATACCAAAGGCATGAAAAGTGATCCAGCAGCAGTAGCTTACGAGACCACAAAATATGCACAAGACTATAAGGCGGATGTTGCTATCATCGATACAGCAGGTCGTCTACATACCAAGCTCAACCTCATGCGCGAGCTCGAGAAGATCCAAAGATCAATCTCCAAGAGTTTTCCAGGAGCACCTCATGAAGTGCTGCTCGTCCTTGATGCCACTACTGGTCAAAATGCCATAGAGCAAGCAAAGAGATTTAGCGAAGCCACCACAGTCACGGGACTCATTCTTACAAAGCTTGACGGCACTGCCAAGGGAGGTGTAGTACTAGGCATTTCTGATCAGTTTAAGATTCCCATCAAGTATATCGGAGTCGGCGAGGGCATAGAACATCTACAAGTCTTCAATCGACAAGCATTCGTCGAGAGTCTATTTGGTCTGAGAGATCTGGCAGCAGATCGTCACGGTGAGAAGCACTGAGACGCGGAATGGCAAAGAACAAGTGTCCATATTGTGAAACTGGGCATGCTCACATCAGTGGCAGTATCCCCAATAGGCATGAATGGTTGATGATTCGAGATGATTCCCCTCCATTGAGTTCTTAGATGACTCTGGAGAGGTCAAAATTAATTATCGAGATTTCCTGCACATTTTTGAATGTCTGAATTCGTCATGTACTGGCCTGGCAATCTTTTGGAAAGGATTGGATGATAAGCCTACATGGTATATCCAATCGAAGTCATAGATACAGTTCTCAACAGGTCTGTTCAAGAGAAGAGTTTACTGACAAGGATCAGCAGAGTAGTCAAGATCACCTGTCTTCTGTGCCCTGAACTCTAGGTCTAGGATTGACTCGTCGAGCCTATCCAGTTCCAAAATACGCGGATATAAAATCCAAGAATCTCTCAGTCCTGCAGTTGGCCTACCGAGTAATGCTAGGCGCATGGAGACAAGATCAAAAGCAGTGATGCTTTGACTTCCATTAAAATCAGCTGCGTCAAGTAGATGTTGTTCTTCAATCACCCTCAATCCGAGCAGATGTTGTTGTATCCGGATCAGATCGATCGTGGAAATGCCATTCAGAGGATTGATGAGCTTCCGCAAAAAAAGTGTGTAGCTCCTACCCTCTTCCACACGATCAAATCGAAACTTGCCTTCTTTATTGGTCTCAGTCTGCATGATCGTATCCAAACCATCCAAGAGAAATACTTCGACCAGAGCAACTGGCCTATCGATGAAATCCAATACTGTGCCTGAGATTGCAGCACTATCAGGAGGACGCTGATAAGCACCATCCCAAACGCTGGTATCAAGTCCCACGGGATCAAGCCAATGCAACAACTGTGAATCCTTGGCAGCTCGTACATCCCAACTCGTGTGCAGTCGTCCATATCTACCTACACTTGTGAAAAATGTGCACTCCGATGTACCACCGTGCAGTTGCCCGATGATATGCCCATCTGCATCGTAAAGAGGACTACCGGATGAACCTGGCTCTTGTGTGCCTTCATTCATTCGATTGCGAATATGAGAATTGGGCGGTGTGGTGACATCATTCTCCCAGTCCAGACTCTGCGTGATCAGCTGGACACTATCAGCGGCAAAGCTCACCTTACGAATATCGCCTGATGGATGATGTATCAATCCAGTGGCATCAGGAAAATAGAGATCTCTACGATCCCATCCAGAAAAGTAAAGTCCTGCATCTCCAGGTATTGGTTCTGAAATCTCTACCAAGAGAAAATCAGAATCAGGATGCCCAGCTCGCTTTGTACATGACATCAGAGAAATAGGCTCTGGCTCCTCCATCGGGCTCTCACAAGAATCAGAAGCATATAAGAAATCGAACCGCCAATCTTCGTAGCGCGGCGTAAAACCATCTTCACAGTGATAAGCGCTCAAGACATAGGCCTTTTGGTCTTCTTCAGTGTTATTGACGAGAGCTCCACTGCAAGTGACAATACCTTCTTCCATTACCATCATGATGCGACAGGAAGATCGCTTCTGATCGTCTAGTCTCTCATCACAGATGGAGTTGATATGGCACTCCAGGCTTGTGCCAAATCCCGTCAGTTTTCGCTTCCAGGAGTATACTTGGGTAATATTTTTTTCACCAACGCTTTCTCCATATAGCTCTATGGCTAGATCATTGGTCTCATATGGGCCTAGCAGAAGAGAGCCTGCTCCCTGACTCCTTTTGGAACTGATGACTTCATGTGTCTTCCCATGCCTGATGACGATTCGATCAAGGCCAGATAGATCAATCAATAGACCGATCATTTCTTCACTACTAGAAAGTCGATACTTGAGGGTCACCTTATGCCCATCTAGCATTTTGAGCAATGATAGATGATAGGCTTGTGGCTCTACTGGTCTACCTTGAAGGCGTGCGTCTTGTGCTCTAGAAACAAATGACAGGACCAGTCCTAGCATGGCCAGGCACAAAGTAGCAAGGGAATTCTTCTTCATAGAAACTAAAATAGGCACTTGAACAACATGATCAAGTGCCTACCGCGACATTTTGCTGTCAAGTATCGTCAATAGTGGCTGCTAAAAGGATCGCACAGCTCTTGTTCTACGCGTAGAGCTGTCCTTAATACCAGTTTGATTCAAATCAAATTGAAAATTTCGAACCCATGCATCTGTGTTACTTCTTTCGGTCGAAGACCAGTAAACTCCATTCACCAGGCCACCGAGACCATTATTATGAAGATTAAGGTCAATTTGCACTAACTCTTTGATAGATGGCAGGTACCAAGACACTCCGTCATCGTGGTCTCGCGCCAGTTTGGCAGCTATGCCTGCTTGGCCACAATCGCTGTATATTCCATCTGTATTAGATGCACCATCTCCGATTTCAGCACCCGGGCCTTCAGGATTTGAGCCTGTAACATTTGGAACAGCTGCCAAATCAGTGGGGAAGCAGCCCCATTTGGCCGTAGCACTGAGATTTCCAGAGACTACCATACCCTCACCAGATACTGTATCCAAATGAAAAATGAATCCACCGAGATACGTTTTGCCATATAAACTGTCTAGAGGTGTACCGCTGTTGAATATTTCAATTGGTGTTTCTCCCAGATCAAGTCGCACTTGAACACTATTTCTTTGCAGAAATGCATTAACAAGTGCAGGCAGCATAGAAATTCCCTCAATCACAACGTAGCCACCGTTTTCCAGAGTGACAGTGTCACCCGAAATACCAATCATTTGTAGCTCATTACTCGGATCATTATCGGCATCATCAACGTCATCACCGTCTAAAATGTCCGCTGGAATACCTGCCAAGGTCGACCAGGTTTCAATCTCATTACTCGGATCATTATCGGCATCATCAACGTCATCACCATCTGCAATATCAGCCGGAATACCCGCTAGAGTAGACCAAGTCTCAATCTCATTGGTCGGATCATTGTCCGCATCGTCTACGTCATCGCCATCTGCAAAGTCCGGCGGCATATTGATCAGATCATTGTAGTCTCCAGAAAAGTCATCAGTCGCATCAATATCAATATTAACAGGAATTCCCGCAAGTGTAGACCAAGTTTCCACCTCATTGGTCGGATCATTGTCCGCATCATCCACTTGATCAGGGGGCAAGACAATAAATACTCCATTGCTCAAGAAAAGGGTGTCATTGCTGATGGACATCGTGACCAAGCTATCGAGCATGCGATATGCTACAGTGCCATCACCGAGTATGACGAGCATAGAATCAGCAGTCGTTGCATTGATCGGTGCGGAGATCTTTATCGGACCCTCAACATCAACCAGTTGAGCAGACAAGGAAAAATTCGCACAAAATAAAATTCCGCTCGCTAAAGCGAGAGTGCGTAGTGATTGTTTCATAACAACAAGGCGATTAAGTAAGATCAAAATAGATCATATTAAAATTAACACATAATCTATTGAATACCAGAGGTCTAACGAGCTGTTACATATTAAAAATGTTCTGTATACGAAAGATTCTCCGCGACCTACCCAATGCTCAAAATTATATTTTGAGTCGCCAAGAATCTCTTTAAATTCTCAAAGAACCACAACTGCATTACAAAATGTTAAAATTCCAATTCGTGAGAAGCTTGTCGTACAGAACGGAACTATTGACCAGTGATGAGCAGCACAATGAGGCGTATGAATTAGCCCATGACTTAGTGACTACTAAAAAAAAAGGTCACCGTATCGGTGACCTTGGAAGTAGCCCGTAGGGGATTCGAACCCCTGCTACCAGGATGAAAACCTGGCGTCCTAACCCCTAGACGAACGGGCCAAAACAATCGCATGATGCAATATTTGCTCTCAGCGAGGCGCAAATATAGCACCCTTTCATATTTTTCAAACACAATTTTTTCAGCTCAAAGATCGAGTTCTAAGGAAGGTCGCATTGTGTACTTTTGTGCCTCGAATTTTTATCGACAAAAACAACAAGAACAATGGCAAAACGCGTAGCAATTAACGGCTTTGGACGTATCGGGAGATTGAGCTTCAGAAACCTACTCCAAAATTCCAATATTGAAGTGGTAGCGATCAACGATCTTACCGATAATAGCACACTGGCGCATCTCCTGAAGTATGATAGTGCACAGGGCTCATTTTCCGGCACTGTATCTGCGGATGCAGACCACATATATGTCAATGGCAAGGCGATTCCTTGTTACTCAAATCCAGATCCAAGCAGCCTACCCTGGTCAGATCTAGGCGTAGACACAGTTCTCGAATGCACAGGTAGATTCCTTACATCAGAAGGGGCCCAGAAACATCTTGATGCTGGCTGTAAAAAAGTATTGCTCAGTGCACCAGCCAAGAGTGCTGAAATCAAGACCATCGTCATGGGCGTGAATGATGGCGATCTAGGCGCAGATGACCTGATAGTATCCAATGCATCATGCACGACCAACTGTCTTGCACCTGTATGCAGAATCGTCGATGAGAACTGGGGCTTCCAGATGGGTTCTCTCACGACTACTCACGCCTACACGGCTGACCAAAGGATCCAAGACGCTCCGCATAAAGATCTTCGTCGAGCTAGAGCAGCTGCTTTCAATATCGTGCCTACAAGTACTGGCGCAGCAAAAGCTGTTGGCAAGGTATACCCTAATGTCCTCAATAAGATGTTTGCGATGGCAATCAGAGTTCCTGTCATCACAGGATCACTCATCGAGCTCAACGTACTCGTAGACAATCCTGTGAGCAAAGAAGAGATCAATGAGGTCTTCAAATCCTATGCAGAGGGACAGATGTCTGGAGTACTGCAGTATGCAGATGACCCGATTGTATCCAGTGACATTGTCGGCAATCCGCACAGCAGCATATTTGACTCGTTGATGACTGATGTGATGGGCAATATGATCAAGATTGTGTCCTGGTATGACAATGAGGCTGGTTACTCGGCTCGACTAGCTCAGATGGCCGGTAAACTATAGTCCCATGTATACGATCAAGGAGCTCGAGCTCAAGGACAAGCGCATCTTGATGCGTCTAGACTTCAATGTCCCGATGGATGGTCATCAAGCCATTACCGACGACACGCGAATTAGATTGGCACTGCCGACGATAAAGTACGCCATGCAGCATAGTGAATGCATAGTGATGATGTCACATCTGGGCCGACCACAAAAAAAACGCCTCGCGGATGGGAGTATTGACATCAAGAAATTTTCATTGGCACCGGTCGCTTCCTATCTCTCCGAACTTCTAGGCAAACAGGTAGCTCTTCTTCAGCACGACGAAGAAATTCCCGATATTGGCCTCTTCCTCCTCGAGAATACGCGCTTTGATGCCGGAGAATCAAAAGGGGACGAAAAATTTGCTCAACGCTTAGCTGGATTTGGAGAGGTCTACATTAACGATGCATTTGGAACAGCTCATCGTCGGCACGCGTCCACAGCTACAATTGCAGAGTACTTCGCAGCGGATCAGCGAGCGATTGGTCTTTTGATGGAAAGTGAGCTGGCTTTCGCCAAAAAGCTTCTGGACAGCAAAGAGTCGCCAATCACAGCTATCATAGGTGGAGCAAAAGTCACTGACAAAATAGGGATTATCGAGACGCTCATGGATCGATGTGATCACTTACTCATCGGTGGTGCTATGGCTTATACCTTCATCAAAGCACGAGGAGGCAAGGTGGCTAATTCTCTCGTCGAGGATGACAAACTGGATTTGGCTCTAGACATTTTGGCGAAAGCCGAAAGAAAATCTACGAAAATCCACCTACCTGTGGACAGTGTTACGGCCAACGCCTTCGCCAATGAGGCCGACACACTGATCGTCAATAGTGATATGATTCCAGATGGGTATATGGGACTCGATATTGGCCCTCAGGCTTCTGCAGCCTACGGTGACATCATCAAAGCGTCCAAGACCGTATTTTGGAATGGCCCTATGGGAGTCTTTGAGATGCCAAGCTTTGCGAAAGGGAGCTTCGCGGTCGCTCAAGCCATCGCTGAGGTGGATAGGAATGGAGGATTTTCACTCGTAGGTGGAGGAGATAGTGTCGCCGCCATCAATGCTAGCGGTCTCGCTGATCAGGTGAGTTTTATCTCTAGTGGAGGTGGAGCGATGCTTGAGTTCCTAGAGGGAAAAGAATTACCTGGACTCACAGCACTGACGACATAGTCCGAGCATAGAGACAGATGACCGTATTATTCGCTTCTGAGTTCGCGGGCAAGCAAGATCAGAGATAGGACAGCAGTCGCCTGTGCCAAGGTCTGACCTACGACTTCACCCCAGTTGACGGGATCTTTTTGTCTTTCCTCTTTGGGTGGGTCAGGTTTTTTGTAGCCCACCTTGATATGGCTTCCCTCATACACCGGAGGATATGTACGGAAAAACAGAACCTTTTTGACGCTTTGGATTTGGCCATTGGCGTGCTCTACGGTGATGAGCTTCTTGTCAGCGACAGAAGAAACTCCAGCAGCATATTCATTGAGATAGAACTTGGCGGTCTTCGCCTGGTGGTGTGGCACCTTAATACTATTTCCAGGATTGATAAACTTGGAAGGATATAACTCTGTGGCGTTGACGGCCCCAGATATAGACACCAAGTTCTTCTTCTTAGGGATCGTGATGACATCCCCTTCTTTGAGGTAATAGTCGAATCGGGTCTTGGATTTTTCCATGACGTCATCCAGTCGCATGACGACGAAGCCCACACTGTCTTCGAGGCGCTCGAGGGTGGCTGCGGCAGGAAATGCTTCTGGCGTCAGGCCACCAGCCATCTTGATCAGATCTGAAATTCGCTGATTGTCCTTGATGATACCGTAAGGCCCGGGGAAAGCTACTTCGCCCCTAATCTCGACCATCTTTTGCAATTCGTAAGCCTCTACACTTCTGACGATAATGCGATCATAAGGCTCGAGTTCTAGATTTTGGTCATCATTGAGCCCGTCTGTGAGTATTACAGATTCAGAAATGGTCCGTGTAGGAGCATTGGGTTCCTGTAAGAGTCTATAAATATCAACCCTGTTGCGCGCGGCGGCTTCTGTAAATCCTGATGCAAGATATATGAGATCTTGTACGGTCATGCTCGGATCATAATCAAATCTACCAGGTGCATTGACCTCACCATCAATCTCTACAAAAGCTCCAGCATAATATAATGTGCCATCTTCTACGTAGATGGAATCTCCAGTAAGAATGGGAATATCGTCTCCTACTACATCATTTTGATCAAAGGATAGCCTGATATAGTCGCTTTTGCGATTATCAGCTGTATTGATTCTCTTGACAAAAATGAGTCCACTAGCCTTCTCTGTGCTTCCACCAGCCATGGTCATAGCATCTGAAATAGACAGCGATCTACTCTGGTCGATATTGAAAGTTCCAGAGTCTCTCACGGCACCATAGATCACAAAAGTGCCTTGGTCAACAAACTGATCTAGACCATATATGATCAAGCGGTCTCCACCTTGCAAAGGAATCTTGCCATCAGCAGAGTTTTCCAAATCCACCAAGGACAACTTGGTATAATCCAAGAGTCCGTCGGGTCTGAGGCGCTCCATGAATGCCAAATCTCTCCTTGTACCACTTGTAAAACCCGCTTTATTGATGAGTTCTCTGACCGTCATGCCACGAGTCAGCTGGTAGACACCTTCTTTGTATACTGCTCCAGAGATCTCTACAGTATTTTCTGTAATATCAGGCACTACAGGCACATTGACAACATCCCCGTTGCGCAGTGATAGATTGACTCCTCTGTCTACATTAGCATCAATCTGCACACGTTTATTTGACTCTATGCGGGATATGACGATCTGAGATCGATATGCGTCTGGACTCAGTCCACCTGCATAGCCCACAAGATCCCTCAAGTCTTCTGAGCTCTTAAGATCGTAGAAACCTTGTCTTCTGATGGCACCAAGTGCATGAACCCGTATCCTACTCACAGGCACCTGAATGATAGCATCGTCTTGGAGATACACTTCTTTTTGCCCTTCTGGGTTGTCGAGAAACTTATAGAAGTCAAAACTCGACACCTCTCCTCCAGAAACGATTTTGATCTCCCTCAGACTACCTAGCTCTGTAGGGCCTCCTGCTGCAGCTAGGGCGCTGAGGGCCGTATTGGTGGCAGGGATACTGATGGTCCCTACTCTCTTGACCTCACCATATACACTTACGCGAATACTTCTAGCAGCACTGAGACTCAAGCTGTACTCATCATCTCTAAAACTGTAGTACTGCCTGAGATTCTTCTTGACAGCTTCCTTGACCTGAGCTAGACTGAGCCCTTTGACATAAGTCCTGATTGGAGGACTGGCCAGATTGATATAGCCATTAGGCTTTACTTCGAGGAGCTTGTCTAGTCGAGACGCACCCCAGAGGGAGACATTGAGCTTATCTCCGGGCCCGACGATGTAGTCTTCGCTCGGTTGTATCCCTGATGGTGAAGTAAAGACAGAGATCTTATCCTCTTGAAAATAGTGGTGTCCGTAGATTCTGAGGGAATCAGGGGTCTCTTCGATCTCAGGCTCAGTTTCGAGCTGATCAGTTTCTAAAATTTCTTCTTCTATGGGAAGCTCGAGGGTATCACTGAGATTTGCCTCAGTTTTTGGTTCATCCACTTGCAACTCTGTCAAGAGTTCAAGGATGACAGGCTCTAGTTGTGTGAGCTGCTGAGGATCATTGAGATTGATCCTATCCGGATCGATTCCTTTTTGGCGCAAGCCATAGTAGAAATCAAGCTCTGATATCTCAAGACGTCTGAGCTCTCTCTGGAGATCAGCATATGAGTCAAGTTCAAATGCAACTTGTGCACCCAGTGGAAGCACAACAAGGACTGTACAAAGTACAATTAGGCATCTTGATACATGGACTCGTAGTAGCCTTGGTAGGCACCACTTGTCACATTGTCTAGCCAGTCTTGATTTTCCAAATACCACTTTACTGTCTTTTTGAATCCCTCTTCGGGAGTAAGACTTGGACTCCAGCCTAGCTCATCTTGGATCTTTGATGAATCGATGGCATACCTCTTGTCATGACCTGGTCGATCCTTCACAAAACTGATCAGCTTTCTAGAGCTCCCTTGCTCCCTTCCTAGTTCTTCATCCATCACATCACACAATAACTGCACCAATTCTATATTTTGCATTTCATTGTTACCTCCGATGTTGTAAGTCTCACCATGCTTACCACGATGGTATATCGTATCAATTGCAGAGACGTGATCCTCTACCCAGAGCCAGTCCCTGACATTGGTCCCATCACCATAGACTGGTAAGGTTTTTTGGTGTCTGATGTTATTGATCATGAGAGGAATCAGCTTCTCTGGGAACTGGAGAGGCCCGTAGTTATTGCTGCAGTTACTGATGACCACTGGAAATCCATAGGTATGTTGATAGGCGCGTACGATGTGATCTGAGGATGCCTTGGACGCCGAGTATGGCGACCTAGGATCATATGGCGTTGATTCCACAAAAAATCCAGTATCACCGAGACTACCGTAGACTTCGTCAGTAGACACATGATAGAATAGGTCAAATCCGTCATTGTCAGATTGCCACTTCCTCAAAGCACATAACAGTAGATTGGCTGTCCCAACTACATTGGTATGAATAAAGGCCAATGGATCTGTGATCGATCGATCTACATGTGATTCGGCAGCTAGATGAATCACTCCATTGATGTCATACTTGTCAAATACTGCCTGGATCTCGGACAGATTGACAATATCAGCCTTGACAAAATCATAGTTCCCTTCTTGCTCTACGCTTGACAGGTTTTGAAGATTGCCTGCATAAGTGAGTTTATCGAGATTGAGAATCTTATAGTCTTTGTACTTTCTGACGAGTGCCTGGACGAGATGAGAGCCTATAAATCCGGCTCCTCCTGTGACGAGTATTGTTTTCATTGTGTTACTTTCTTCTTGAAATAGTCTAATGTTGTTGCTAAGCCCATTTGGCGAGAGATTTTGGGTTCCCAGCCCAGGATTTGCTTGGCAAGGCTAATATCGGGTTTCCGCTGCTTAGGGTCATCCATCGGTAGATCTCGATAACTCAACTTAGCTTTTGGATTGGCGACGAGATCAACGATCTCCTGGGCAACTTCTGAGATGCTGATTTCGTCTGGATTGCCAATATTGACTGGTAGCGCATAGTCACTTAACAATAAGTTGTAGATACCTTCGACAAGATCATCAACATAGCAAAATGAGCGCGTCTGAGAGCCATCTCCAAAAATCGTTAACTCTTCGCCGCGGATTGCCTGCGAAAAGAAGGCCGGCAATGCCCTACCATCATCGATTCTCATCCTAGGTCCATATGTATTGAAGATGCGCACGATGCGTGTCTCCAGTCCATGACTACGATGATATGCCATGGTCATGGCCTCTTGAAATCTCTTGGCTTCATCATATACTCCTCTTGGACCTATCGGATTGACATTGCCCCAATAGTCCTCTTTCTGCGGATGCTCCAGAGGATCTCCATAGACTTCGGAGGTACTTGCGATCAGCATACGGGCGTTTTTCTCCTTGGCAAGGCCGAGCAGATTGTGCGTGCCAAGTGATCCCACTTTCATCGTATGAATTGGCATCTTGAGGTAGTCTATCGGACTCGCAGGTGAGGCAAAGTGCAAGATGTAGTCGAGCTCTCCTGGAACATGAACAAACTTTGTCACATCGTGGTGATAATACTCAAAGTGCTCCAGGGCAAACAAATGCTCAATATTGCTCATGGAGCCTGTGATCAGGTTATCCATCCCGATCACATGAAAGCCCTCGTGGACAAATCGATCGCATAAGTGAGAACCCAAAAATCCAGCCGCACCAGTTATAAGTACCTTCTTTCTACCCATAGTCTAATAGAGATTCGCACAAAGATAGAAGCATCCATACCTTTGATATGATGAAGAAGTTGATATATATCATCACACTCGTATTCCCCTCTTTTCTTTTTTCGCAAGTAGAGGAAGAGTCGCTCTCATCTTTGGTCAATGACGACTTTGGCCTTATCAGCCTCAACGTCTCATATGGCTATCAGATACCCTTGGCTGACTTGGGAAATAGATTTGGTAGCCATTTTGAAATTGGGTCTGATCTAGACTATATTACGGCCAAGTCCAACCTGATTTTCGGTCTCGCTGGACGATTCATGTTCGGCGATGATGTCAAGGAAGACCCGATTGCTTTCTTGCGAAATTCTGATGGCTCCGTGACGCTACCAGACCAGGTGACCACCCCTATCTTTCTGCGCATGCGAGCCACTTACTTAGGAGCTCACGTGGGCAAGTTGATACCGCTGAGCGAGCGCCATAAGCTGCACAATGTAAGAGCCACATTGGGCATGGGTCTGCTTCAGCACCGCATCCGATTGCTTGATGAGACCAACACATCACCATATCGTCAAGAGCCATATATATCGGGTGTAGACAGACTTACCAACGGCCTTGCACTCAGACAACAACTGGGATATCAGCGTATAGACCGAGATGGGTTTTTGCACTTCTACGTGGGTGTAGAAGCCACACAAGGCTTTACATCCAGCAGACGTGATATTGATCTCCAACTGGGAGTCAAGGATACAAAACAGCGCCTCGACATGCTCATTGGTGCCCGTATAGCCATCATGCTTTCACTGAGCTACACATCAGATACGAGTAGAGTCTATTACTATTGAGACTACAGATATATAATGTTCTCATACACCTGTATGCCATTGGGGTCAAGCTTGCCGGATGGATCAATGCAAAAGCCCGAAGCCGCGATCAAGACGATAAGCTACTGACTCAAGCCTGGATGCAGAGGGTTGGTACACACTCCTATACTTGGGTGCACTGTGCTTCCATCGGAGAATACCACCAGATCAAGCCCGTCATTGATCATCTCAAGGCTCGCGGATTTTCGGAGCACTGGGTGATCAGCTTCTTTTCTCCTTCTGGTATGGAGCAGTTTGTAGATCAAGCCGATTTTCTTCATGCCAGCTATCTACCCTTTGATCGCTTTAGAGCAATGAATGAGCTTGCCAGCACGAATATCAAGTGCTTTCTGGTGACCAAAAGTGAAATATGGCCCATACTTTGGGACTCGCTTTCGCGAAAAAATATTGACATATTCCTTGTCGCAGCGGCATTTGGGCCTCAGAGCCTCAAATCCTCGCTCATCTCACAGACTCTTAAGAAAGCCAAACTCATCCTCAGCCAAGACAAGCAGAGCCTAGATATGATGAAAAAGGCGAGTCTGAGGCCTGATCAATATAGTTTTGGTGGCAACCCAAGAATTGATCGCGTCATCGACATTCGCAAAGAGCCATTCGTCTCTCGTAAAATCGAGCAATGGAAAGGAGATGCGCCACTCATGATCGTAGGCAGTAGCTGGATTCCCGATATGCGACTCATTGCAGAATATCTGCAAGGGTATTCCGAGCTTGAGGATTACAAGGTATGCATAGCGCCACATGACATCGGTTCTATCAATGTGGATCGACATGCAGAATTACTTGATGAAAAGCAGCTAGTCATCTGGAGTCGCTCTTCCAAGCTAGACAGTGCTGCACGTTTTATGATCTTAGATACTGTGGGCATTTTGGCGAAAGCCTACCGCTACGCTGACATCGTCTATATCGGTGGAGGATTCAAGACTGGTCTACACAATATTCTTGAACCGGCGGTCTACCAACTGCCAGTGATCTTTGGCCCAAAATATGATCGATTTCCCGAGGCGAGAGATCTTATTAGGCTCGGGTGTGCTCATAGTATCAGCTCTGTCACCACTCTGCATCATGCTGCAGAGGATCTTCTTGGTCGCCATGATGAAGTAAAAAAAGCTCTGGAGGAGTATTTTGGTCAGCACAGCGGCTCCTCAGAGCGGATTGCAGACATTATCATTGCAAATGCAAAGTGAAACTCAGCATGCTTGACTTCGACAAGATAAGCTCTCATCACATCCTCGTCATCGGCGACATCATGCTTGATAGATACATCTTTGGTACGGTCAGAGGGAAATCTCCGGAGGCGGACGTCCCTGTTATCGATCATAGTCACAGCGTAAGTAAGTTAGGCGGAGCAGCCAATGTGGCTCTCAATCTCGCTAGCCTTGGCTGTCAAGTGACTCTGATTGCTGTAAAAGGCGATGATGACAATGCCATGGTCCTCGAGGCTCAGCTTGATCTCACAGATGGAATCAAAAGCATGCTTATCCAGGGGAATGAACGTAAGACAAGTACAAAAAGTCGAGTCATAGCGGATGAACAGCATATCATGAGATTTGACGAAGAAGATCGTCACGATCTTGACGCGGGTGAGTTACAGGATTTTCAGCAAATACTCCGCAGTGTGGAAAACAACGAGCTCCCAGATGCCATAGTGCTGGCAGATTACAATAAAGGCATGCTGTCAGCTGAGAGCATTAGCGAAGTACTGGCTTTCGCCAAAAAGCACCGACTCAAAGTCCTTGTCGACCCTAAAAAGAACAACTTCACGGCATACCTAGGTGTCGAACTCTTCAAGCCAAATCGCCATGAGCTCAGTACATGGTCTAATCTTGATTTACAAACAAAGGAAGATGTCATCAAGGCGATGGAGCGACTACAATCAGAAATCCAGGCAAAGCGGATCCTAGTTACACTTGGTGCAGAAGGCGTGATTTGCCTTGATGCCAATGGGCACTTTCAGAGACGAGAAGCCCTGCCTGTAGACCTGGTGGATGTCTGTGGTGCGGGTGACTCTGTGATCTCCGCTGCGACCATAGCATCGGTTCAAAACCTATCGACTACCGAACTACTAGGTGTCGCGGTGGCGGCTGGAGCTCTATGCTGCGAAAAACTTGGTGTTGCCTGCCTCAAACCTGAGGAGCTGCGCAGACGTCTGACTACATGAAATGTCGTGTATAATTCCTTCACACAAGTTCTGACTGATTAACTTTAGGCTGTTGACTTATTAGTAAAAAATTCAAACCGTACATATGATGCGAAATTTTACGAAACTACTTTTTACATCACTTAGTCTCCTTGTCGTTAGCGGCATGATGGCACAGATCATTTACTGGCCAGATCAAGCTGACGCTTCTCAAGTTGCAAATAGTGAATTTGATGGCGGTCTTAACGATTGGACTACCGAGAGTGTCTTCACTTCAGACACTTCAAAAAATGGTGCACTTTGGATCTGGAAAGACGATGCATCACCTAATCAAGGAGTATTTTCTCCAGACAACTCTATCAGATCTTTGAGCCCAGAAAATGGCGCTGCAGTTTTTGATTCTGACTTCACTGACAATGGCGGTGACGTCTCTGGAGGTTTTGGTCTAGGAGAAGGTCCATGTACTGTGCCTGGTGGTACTGGTGCGCTATCTGGACTCGGTCACAGATCAGAGCTGATCTCTCCAAGCATGGATCTAAGCGCCACTGCAGGCGACCAGATTTCGCTCAACTTCATCTACTGGTACAGAGGATGGCAACCATCTAACCTTGTTGCTGTCGCTGTCAGTACTGATGGTGGTGTGACATATGGACCAGAAAGCACAGTCGTGTCTTTCTCCGCATTTAACCAAAGTACTTCTGACTCGTCTTACGCTCTTATTGATATCACAGAGCAAGCTGCTGGTCAAAGCGATGTTAAAGTGAAGTTTATCTTTCAAGGATGTTACTACTACTGGGTAGTGGATGATGTACAGATCATTCAGACTCCATTCATCAATGCTGCACTAGATCGCGACTTCTTCGGTCTCAATTTCAGACAGCCTGCTTCTCAGATTACTGATGATACAGTAGGACTACAAGTAGATGCACTCACCATTGGTGGACGATCTGGCTTGAGCAATGCTTACGTAGATCATCAGATCGTGAGTCTTGATGACGATGGCAATGTCGAAGACGTACTATGGACAACAAGAAGCGAAATTGGCAACCTGCCGATCAACGGAAGAGACACGGTCGTAGCTGTTGAAAGCTTTGTCCCAGACAAATTGACGGTAGGAACATATGCAATCCAGTACACTATCGGTGGCGATAGCATCGATGCTGGTAGAGACTATGACTACTCAGATAATACCATCGGGGATGTTTTCCAGGTGACTGAAGACAACTGGTCTCTAGGACCTGGCATCAACACCTTCACTGGTACCAATGGACAAGTAAACTGGGCAGTCGGTGCTCAATATCGTACGAGCAACACTTGGGGTAATCTTGAGTATTTCGTAAGAAATGTTGCTTTCGGATCAGAGACAAGAGATGACAGTCCTATCGCAGGAAATGTCGTTCCAGTATATATGTTCCGCATGAATGACGGTCTATTTTTCGGTGAGACTGGAACTTTCGGTTTTGAGCTTCTAGATCACCCAGAGATGACTCTGAAAGGGGCGAACTTTGGAGCGATCTTCGAAAGCCTTGATCCAAGCGAAGTGCTCGAGGTAGAGTTGGAAGACTTCGAAGACAATGATGAGCTTCTTGAGCTAGAGCCTGCAACATTCTATGTATTCATGGTCAGCTATGAAGGAGACGCAGCTTCTGCTCTCTTCCATGGACACCACACTGGTACTTTTGACTACTTCGGTAGATCTGTATCTCCGATCCAGATCGCTGGTGATCAGTGGTACACTGGATGGGCCAATGATGTACTCAACTCTTGGGTAGAAGTCTCTATCGACTTCCAAGTTAGCGCGGACGCTGAGCAACTCGCGGATGAGCTTGTAAGTGTATCACCGAATCCAACTGTGGATAACATCAATGTCAACATCGATTTTGATGCTCCATCTGAAGCTGTAGTCATCCTAGCGCATACTGATGGTAGAGCTATCCAGCAGAGAGAGTTTGATGCAATTCAGAAGGAGATCGTCACATTTGACGCTACCAATCTGACAGAAGGAACCTATGTAGTGTATGTCAATACGCCAAATGGTATCACTTCGGAAAAAGTAATCGTCACGAAGTAAGAACCACTCTTACACAGAATAAGAAAAAAGGTCTTGGCTCGCGCCAAGGCCTTTTTTTTGTTTTTCATAACACTTGAGCTCTTAAACCTAAGCTAGTCTGGTGTCATCAAAGCAGTATATCATTCATCCGTTTAAAATGAAAATGACCATGAAACACATCACAATGATCATAAGCTTCTTGATGATTGCAACACTTGTCAAGGCACAGGAGTCGGAAGGACCAAAACATCACAAGGCTGCAGAGCTAGAATTGACCGAATCTCAAAAAGTTGAGCTGAAAACGCTTCGCACCAGCCTCAAAGAGCAGGTGATGCAAATCAAAGAGAATGAAGAGCTCTCACATGAAGAGAAAAAAAGTGCCATAAAAGATATCAAAGAGGCACATGATCAAAAGAGAAAAGCAGTCCTCACTGAGGAACAGTTAGAGAAAGCTGAGCGCATGAGAGCAGAGCGCAGAGCACATGTTGAAGCTCGCGTAAGAGAAGCCAAGAAGAGACACAAAGAAGAGATCAAGCCACTCGTCGATCAGGAGGCAGAAGCATTTGAGCGAAAGCTCAGTAAGAAAGAGACAGCCAATGTCCTTCAAATCAAAGAAAAATTGTCTGCCCTAGCCATGGAGAAAATGGAAGAGCAGATGAGGCTCACTGATCCCAAGACTCAGTCCAAGGAAGCCATGCGTGCAAAAAGAAATGAGGAAGCAAGAAGTCATCGCAAAAAAGCCATGACAGATTTGCAAAGCGAGTATCCAGAAGACTATGACTATCTCGTTTCCTTGACTGAGAAGTATGCGACAGATATCGATGAGCATCTGCGTACCATCAAGGAGGCAAAAGAGAGTCTCCGCGAAGAAATGAAAGAAGATCGTCAAGGAGATAGGAGGCACAGGAAAGCACACAAGCAAAAAGAGAGAAAAGAGCCAAGTCAAGAGAAGCGAAGGATCGGCTTCCTGCTGAAATCTGTCAACTAATCCAATGGGATTCTACAATAAGTGCTGTAGAGCGAAAGGTCTGGACCTTTCGCTCTTTTTTTTATGCTCCTACTGCTAGGGCAATTGTCTACTTTTATATGAGCAAGTGTGCCCGGGTGGTGGAACTGGTAGACACGCAGGACTTAAAATCCTGTTCCCATTGCGGGAGTGCGGGTTCGATCCCCGCTCCGGGTACGAGCTTGACGTAAATTCTTCCTCACGTTTATCTCATTCAACATGCGAACCTCCTTTCTCGTCTTGTCATGTTCCTTCCTCCTTGCCTGTGGCGATGATATCACCATGGACCAAGAACCCTGCCGATTTGACTTAAGTGGCGTATGGGATTCATATTCGATCGGCATTAGCACCGTGACAGGAGATACGGCAGAAGGGTTTTGGATCGATAGTATAGTTGTAGTGGACTCCGTAGGTATCGAGTTTTATGCTGACACCTATGCATCATTCGCAGGTGAGTGGCATTGGTACACTAACTGGCGGAGAGATGCAAAGCATGAAGATCTTGACTGCTCCTGGCTTGACTTTGCGAGCGAGCCCGTAAGCATCAAGTGGCTCTCTCCGGATATTATAGAGTATACGTATAAAGACTTCTTGACGACTCGTACTCGCTTGAGATGATCCCGCAGGCGGTCGTATAGGATTCCTTTTCCTCGAAGCTACACCCTCTCATCCTGAGGCCTTCGGCTCTTCATCCTCCGTTCCCACAACCAAAATATGAAAATCGGCACCATCACCCCGATAATACTCCCTGCAATGACATCCTCGATAAAATGCTGTGCAAGATATACCCTGCTCAGACTGATGCCCGCAGCTAGTATGAATCCTAGCAGCTGTAGCCAGATATTGCTACGTACAAGCAGCATGACCGTGACGCCCGCAAATGCTGAAGCCGTGTGACCACTAGGAAAGCTATTGCAGCAATGCAAACTCAGGCCCTCTACGATCTGTAGATTCTCCGCAGCTAGTACCACAGATGGCCTGAAGAGTCCAAAAATCTCCTTGAGCCCAAAAATAGCCAGCCCCTCGACGAGTAGAGATAGGATCACAGGTGCCCAACCGCGCCAGTAGTGAATCAGACAGTATAGCAAGGTTCCAGTGATCATGGGCACTGTGCCGAGATCTGTGATGAATTTCACTACTTGATTCAGCACAGGAGAGTACCAATCCTGAAAATAGAGCACCAAGGATCCTTTTTGCGCTATGAGGAGATGATAAATCGTCCAAGCCAGCACGAAAAAAAACTGGAGATAGAGAAATAGCTTGATTCTCTCCAAAGTACCTTTGCCACCGCTCCGCACGCTATCTCGTAATCTGTGATCCATAAAGACAGAAACTCCTGGATCCATACAGGATCCAGCGGCCAAAAATACATATCAGTACCCAATGAATTTGAGAAGCACTTATGCGCTGCTGAGCCTTGTCTCCTTCGTGATCTTATCCGCCAATATCTGGGGGATAGACCTCTATGGTTTTGACGAGGCGCGCAATGCATATTGTGCCCGCGAGATGCAAAAAGCCAACGAGTGGATCGTCCCTAGTTTCAATGGTGAGCTGCGCGCTCTCAAACCTCCACTCCACTACTGGGGGATGATCATTGGCTACAAGTTCTTTGGCTATGGAGGACTAGGAGCTAGACTAGTCGGCGTGCTTTGTGGTGTTGCCACGGTCCTTGTGACCTTTGCATGGTGCAGAAAATATCTCAGTCACCAAATAGCTATCTGGTCTGCCATCCTGCTGCTGAGCTCGATACACTTCAGTATCCAAATACACCAAGCGGTACCAGACCCATACTTGATATTCACTGTGGCTGCTGGGAGCCTAGCGCTTTTTCATGGGTATCACAGCGGCCAGACAAGATACAGGTTCGCGGCATATGTACTCTTTGGGCTAGGTATAATGTGCAAAGGCCCAGTAGCCCTACTCTTGCCAGGCCTAGGCGTATTGATGTATCTCATCTGGACCAAGACCTGGGATCTCAAATCAATGTTTGCCTTTTGGCCACTGCGAGGACTATTGATCGCCATTTGTATCGCACTACCCTGGTACTATCTCATAGATCAAGCCACCTCTAGTGAATTCACAGAAGGATTTTTCCTGACACACAATCTGCAGCGGTTCACTCAGCCCATGGAAGGTCATGGCGGGATTTTTCTCCTAAGTTGGCTCTACGTCTTGATCGGAATGCTTCCATTTTCTTGGTTGATATTTCCACTGATGTACAGACTCTGGCGCGAGCGAAAGTCGAGTGTACATGGCCTACGCTTTGTCAGCGCAGTGGCACTGATGATCATCATGTTTTTTAGCATGTCGAGCACCAAGCTGATCAACTATACTACCCCAGCCTATCCATTTCTAGCCATTGCACTTGCATGGTACATCGAACAAATTCTCCAATCAAAACAAAGCGGTCTTCTCGTCTACCTAGCTGTGGCGAATCTGATCGTTGGGCTCGGACTTTCTGTGGCTGCCTATATTCTTGCTCAGCAAGATGTGAGCTTGGCAGGACTTACAGGGCACACAGCGGTCATATGGATCATTCCTGTGGGTGCTACTCTTTCTCTCTTTTATGCCTTACGGCAAAAGGATCAGGAGAGCCAAGGGCTGCAAAAATCCTTGCTAGCTATTGCCATTTCATATGCACTAGCAGGACTTGGGTTCTTTTACATTTTGGCGCCAGCCATTGATCAGAACAATCCCGTGCGAACTCTCGAGCCCAAAGTCAATCTCGATGGCAAGATTCTATCCTATCGGCTCTTCAATCCAGCATTTGTGAGTCTATGGGATCGTAACATTGAGAGCTTTGGTGATCCGAGGGTTCTCGATGAGTCGATTTCAACCGCTGCTGCTCAAGATATATATGTCATCACTCAAGAGCGATATGTGCAAGACTTGGATAAGCTCGACTACCTCCAAGTAATTGGTAGTCAGAAAGATGTGTTTGAAAAACAAACTTCCGTGATTCTCAAAGTCAGCAAGTGAATAGTGATCGGATAAAGTCCTTCGTCGTCCCCAAACTGAAGTTTGCCAGTACTGGACTCATCTCCACCCTTCTAGATTATGTGGTTGTATTTGTACTGCTCGATCTGATGGATTTCAGAGTAGTGAAGTCTCTGCTTGGCATAGATCTAGAGCTGGCCAATACCATTGGTACGGCTTGTGGTATGATCTGCAACTTCATCTTACAGAAAAAGTACGTCTTCAACTTGAGCAGAGGTCTGTTTTGGGCCATATGTCTTTCCTTTGGCTTCTCTCTCTTGAGCTTTATACTCAATCAATTTCTCTTTGATTTCTTGAGAGATCGTGTGATTTGGCTCAGTCAGCACACCTTTGCGACGAAGGTGCTCGTGACAGGGGCCATGTTCCTCTTCAACTTTTACACCAAGCGATTTTCCTTCGGCGACAAGCATAAAAAAAGCGCGTCGTCATCGAGATGACGCGCGCCCTTGGAGCGAAAGACGAGATTCGAACTCGCGACCCCGACCTTGGCAAGGTCGTGCTCTACCAGCTGAGCTACTTTCGCATGCTTTTCTCTCTTTTGAGAAAGGATGGCAAAGATAATGCATTCACAAAATATGAACGATAGCTGTAGGAGATATTTATCAGGCGCTATACATCACATCTAGCTCTGAGATAGCGTTTATATCTTCGCTATCCTATCGGCATGCAAGTACTCACACATTATCCCACACGACTCTGTCGTACCATTCTAGTACTCTTGAGCTGGCTTGCTTGTCTCATCCTCACTGCCCAAAATAATGTGGAGCTTGATGATCTTGATCCATCTGTGATAGAGGTCCGTAGCTATGCGAGTCCTGGCATCAAAAACAAGAGCCGTAGCAGAGGTCTTGATATCAGCTACCAGATCTTACCGAGGTATAGCCTACGTCCCGAGGGACTTGACCCCATCGGTATTATAGAGCACAGTACATTTAGTGCCAAGTTGAGATTTCCGCTACTTGATGTAGAGAGGTTGCAGGTACTGGGCGGTTTTAAGTATGTACTGGATGAGTATGAACTCGACAAGAATATCCGCCAGCTAAGTGATGACCTAGGAGATCTCCAAGAAAAAAACTTCAAGAAAACCCAGTTTGATCTCACAGGTGTCTATGCCGCCAGTGACCGCCATTATATCGGCCTCAATTTGAAGTGGGGAGCTCATGGTGACTACGAGGGATTTTTTGACACTGATGACAGATATGAGATACTCCGAGCGACTGCAGTATACGGTATCAAAAAGACCGAAAACAAAGAAGTAGGTCTTGGGCTCTACTACTCCAAGAGTTTCAGGAATAGCATCATCCTGCCCATCTTAATCTACAATTGTAATCTTGGCCCAAAGACGGGAATAGAAGCTGCGCTACCGGCCTCCATCATGTTCCGATATAATATCAACTCAAAGAGTATAATGCTCCTAGGACCAGAATTTCAAAGCAGTAGTTACTCTGCAAACTTTATCAGTGATTCTGATCAGCAGAGGTCGTACAATATCAACGACTCTCAGATCGTCATAAAGGCTGCCCTTGAGAGACAAGTGGTCTCCTGGCTTTGGTTTGATCTCGAAATTGGGTACCGTATTGCGCGCAACTTCATACTAGAGCCCATCATGGACAATCCCAATGATGTGGCAGCAAGCCCACAGACCAACTCTTTCTATCTCAAGACTAGTATTTTCCTTTCACCCCCTGATGACTTTCGGGCCAAGAGAGACGCTGTAGAGTAAATTCAGTCACCGATCTTAAGGAATCATTAGGCCTTTTTGTGCCTATTCTCTAGTCTTTAACCAGCTACTAACATTGTCATAAGTACACTTAAGATCTCGACTTCCGACCTTTCGGTCAAATGTTGATCTTATGAAAAAGCTATACACACTTACGCTCATGAGCCTCATTGCTCAACTAGCACTTGCCAATGATCTACGTAGTATCGAAGGGATATGGCGCAATCAGCGCTTTGATCTTGAGATCAGTGTACGCCATACTGATCAGGGCATCAAAGTCAAACGACTGGATCAAAATAGTTGGTACTACTACGACCTTCGCTCCAGCGATAGCTACATTGACACTCGAGGAAATGTATATATCGTCAGTGCAGGCAGCGAATTGATTTACAAGCCGGCTGGCAATGGGCAGATTATCTACTTCACGAAGACTGTAGATCGCTCAGATTCTTGGAGATATGATGGTCGAGGTCGCAATGCATATGACCCTGTAGCACCGACTTACAGATTCGAAAGGAACCGCTATACTGGCCCAGAGCTAAGAGGCAGATGGTACAATCAAGATACAGGCAGACGGATACGCATCGACGAGCGGAGACGCGGCATCAGCGTAGAGTTCGATCGGCGACAGAGATTCTTTGCTTTTGAGGGTGGAAATGTATTCAGAGATAGCTTCGGTAATGCCATACGTGTAATGCGCAATGGTGATCTACGCTACTCTGAGCTAGGAACTTCTCGGAGGCGATACTATACAAGAGATAGAGTCAGGAGAGGCTACTGTGACTGATCACTATGGACAAAGTGCTTCTGAATAAGCACAGAGCTGTAGATCGAGAGGATACAGTATGCCAAGAAAAAGTAAATACCCGGTAGCACGCGACTCTCGGACTGCAATCCTGGATTCATATTATTGAAAGCAAGACTCGAGAGGAATATCCCTGCGACGAAGACATCAGCCATGGACCACTTGCCCATAATCAGTACGAGTCGCGTCCATTTCGAGTCCTTGGTACTCAGCTCTCGCTTCAGATAGATCCACGCACTCGATATGAGCTTGATGGCTGGAATCAACACTGAAAACGCCAGTATGGATAGTCCTACAACATAGTTGCGCTGCTCCAGCAAAAGCTCAATAATCTCGAGGACTGACTTACTTTGATAGTAGAAATATATATCCCCAGGAAAATGCTTGGATGTACCCAGAGCCATGGCCAGCAGACCACCTCCATCTATCTCCAATGGAATCGTAAGATCTCTGAGATAAGCTCCGATCTCCAACATCGGAATGGCAAGTCCGACGATCAGACATGCCAAGCTCGATACAATCAGTCCAGAAACACGCCAGGTGATATCTCCCACCATGAAGAGGACGAATAAGAGGAATGCCAGAACTGCTATTCCTGCTAGTAGGCTATACCTTTTGGCGGCAGCCAGAGCACTTACGTAGGACCGCTTGACCTGCTCCGCTTCTTGTAGAAGACCATCGGACTTACCTGATCTATCGAGCCATTCATTGACATTGAGCAATCGCTTGCCAAATGCCAATTTCTCGCTGTACTCCGTCTTGGCGACTCGATAGGTCTTGAGCTCACTGGCACTCATCACAGATCCGTAGCCAAATACGCTGAGAGTGATGGCTCCGATGATGAAAAAAATCAGTTTTGACTTAGAGTTCATATCCTTAGTTCCTTGATGTGGGTGTGAACCATATCTCACAAAGATGCCTTAGTATAAGCGTAATTTTATGGTCTGCAAGCATTAATCGACGAACATGGCTATCATCATCACAGACGAGTGTATCAATTGTGGCGCCTGCGAGCCAGAATGTCCCAACAATGCCATCTATGAAGGAGGCATCCAATGGGCTATCGGTGACGGCACCAATGTGGAGGGCATATTTGTCCTCGAGAATGGGAATGAGGTGACACCAGATGCATCACAAGATCCCATAGAAGACGACTACTACTTCATCGTACCGGATAAGTGCACAGAGTGCAAAGGTTTTCATGAAGAGCCTCAGTGTGCCGCAGTATGTCCTGTGGACTGCTGTGTACAAGATCCAGATCGCGTCGAAGATGAGGAGATCCTGCTCAAAAGAAAAGAAGCACTCCACATCTAAAATGCGTTGGGCTAGCTTGTGAGCTCTAATCCCTGAAGTACCACAGTACCACTTTACCCTTTCCTCGCATCAATGTATACTTGCTAGTTATCTCCTATCACTTTCGTTCAAGGAGCAGCTCATTTTGGCGAAAGCCGGAAGCAAAGAAAATGTATTGGGTATTTTTAACAGCCTCAGGAGCACAAGGAAATCAACTCAAGGTCAGCGGCCAAAGTGATAGTCTGTCTAGAAATTGTACCTCAGGCCAAGCTTGGTAAAATCCGAAAGCTTCTGATCAGCAGCTCCAGGCGTGACCTGTGTGACAAGCGGCGTGATGTACTTGTTGTAGCGTAGCTGTAGATCGAGACGATCAGAAATCGTATAATCGGCGCCGACGACACCACTAAATCCCCAGCGATAGACCTGATTATTGTCCACAAGTGCACTAAGGCTCTCTCGCACTGAGAGAAAAGAACCATCCTCGCGCTCAATGGAGGTCTCTGCAAAGTCATTGCGATCCATGATGTAGCTCGCCTTGATATCACTCCTAAGCTTAAATCTTGGTGAAAATTTGTAGCTCGTACCTAGTTGAAGATTGAAGAAAGAATAGTTCTCAATGCTCTTGGACTCGACCTCTTGCACCCTTTGCTCGAGTGTGATAGGTGCAAGCCCTTGGTTGAAGCCTGCTTGTGCTGCGGCGCTTTGGTTGATGATAGAGGTACGTTGATTGGTTACTCCAGTCGATACTGCCAGTCCCCAGCGGTTGTGCGGAAACATCTCGAGTCCCAGGGCTGCCTCCACTCCCCGATTGAGATCGTCATCAATCGTCATCGTAGCGCCGGCTTCAAAAAACGCAACTGGACTCCAAGAGGAAAACAATTTCTTCCCATTTTTTTTCTGCGGTTTGGGAAGCTTGGTAAAGAGCATCTCATCTATGGTCTGCTGATCCGAGAAAGCAAGTAGCGGCGCAGCCTGATCGACAGGCATCGCTGACATGTTTACTCTCGTGGCAGGGCTAGTTTGCTGGCTAGCTTGAGCCATCATACCGCGGACATCAAGATCTGGTAGTTCCCCAATCACGATATCATTGCTCACCAAGCCCAGAAGATCAGCACTCAGTGCATAGGTCCCACTGAATGCGTTCTGCGGTCCTTCACTAGAGGAGGTATGACTTTTCGCAGCATGAACCAACGATGACTCTTCCAGGCGATCATTTGCTGAGCGTAGATCATCAAGCTGGTATTGCATGGACTGCATCACTCTGCTAAGACTGGCAATTTCAATATCCTTCGTTGCCAGCTGCTCTTGTGACTCATGCTTGAGATTCATATACTCCATACCTAGGATAAATGCGGCACCGAGACCTATCAAAAACAAGAGGATCAATGGTAGCATCCATACCTTGCTCTTGGGCTCTGAGACGACTTGAGGGAGCTCATTATCTAGCATCACTCGCATCTTTCTCCACGCTTCCTTCTTCAATCTATTCCTTTGGTTCATTCAACAATTGCTATTGTATCACAGACTTTGACGTCTGAGTTTGTACTTACTGACTTTTTCTTTGAGCAGTTTTCTGGCATTGCTCACGTGCCACTTAGAGGTACCTTCGCTCATTTCGAGCTTGACACCTATCTCCTTGTGACTATATCCTTCTATGGCAAATAGTGTGAAGACTCGCTTACTGATATCTGGCAGATCCTCGATGATCTCTAGCAGATCTTCCATGTACAGGCTCGGGAGACCGCTGTTACTCACACTCGGATGAGCGTGATCTTTCATCTCTAGGAACCTGATCTCTCGTTTCTCCTTACGGAAAAAATCGCAAAGACAGTGGTAAACGCATCGTCTAATCCAACCTTCTAAACTACCTCGCGACTCATAGCTATCTATCTTCTTGAAGACTTTGAGAAATCCATTATTGACGATGTCAACTGCGGCATCCTCTCTACTAGTGTATCTCATACACATCCTCAACATGGTATCAAAATACTTCAGATATAATGCCTCCTGGATGTCGCGGTCATTTTTGCGACAGCCGAGTATTAACTCTTCTTCCGTATAGCTGCTATGTCGTTTTATCCAAGTCATCTGACTTTTTTGACTGGTTCGAGCCCAAAGTAAATCTCAAGCTTCCCGGTCAGATACAATTTTACGAATTCCCTAAGAACCATTATGACTTCTGTAGGACTGAACTGCATCGAGAAAGGATCAGGCCCGATCAGGCATCCTCTCTCGACGAGTCAGTCTTGCATGACCTCCTACCATCGTAAAGGGCCTGCATTGCTGGGATGTTAACCATATTCGTATCACACATTCATTCTCCCAGCAATCTGTGGCAATCTGCATCACCACAACAAAAGAAACAAGCAAACAAAGTGAAAACTATCCGCAAACTTCTGCAGTAGTCATCTTGTAAGACGTCTCCTTGCCATTACACGTTGGGCTGAGATGTAACAAAATGTCTAGTGAAAAGCGAAGCCTCCGGGAATCAAACCTACTTCGTAAGTAGCGATCGTCTCTCCTGAGATCTCGTCGATCTGCAATATTTCTCCACGGCTATTAAAATCTTTGGCGTCAGCCACAAAGAGATCATTGGTCCTAAAGTCAAAGCCACACTCATAGAATGATCCTGGCTTGATGACGGAAAGGTCTTGGGTCAGTAGATCGTATCGATTGACACCCTCGGAGCTCAGAAAGTAGATAGAGGAACTCAAGGAGGACGTCGTGATATCAGATGCTCCAGTAGGTAGATCGCGTATGAGAGTGACCTCTCTGGTTCCTGGATTAATCCTGTACAAACCTCCAGGCGTATTGTTGCTAGGATCAATAAAGTCAAAGAGTCCACTGCACACCACCCAGAGATTGCCATCAGAGGCGGATGTGATTGACTGTGGGTTATCTCCTACGATCAGCTCACCTGATACTTGCATAGAATCGACCCTCACGATAGTGATGGTGCTATCCTGACCAAATCCACCAGAGTTGCAGACATACGCTTCGCCCTGAGACTGAAGAAGCTTTTCCGGCCCCTTCCCGCACTGTACGCTAGACACAGTGGCTCCGGTCTTATAGTCAACTAGATGAAGAAATCCATCTACACCACTGATTCGCGGCCCCCACGAGCTCACAAGGCAGGTCTCTCGATCCAAAAAGCTACTATAGCGTGGTTGGAGTATGCCACTCACCTCTGATACCTTGCGTGCATCACTAGTGTTGAAAAGCACAATCTTATCGGCATTGTTGACCACAGCAAGTGTGAGATCTCCCAGCGTATTGACAGACTGTACGATATTGCCAAGAGATGCACCAGCATTGGCCTCTTGATAGATTTCATTCCTGACCGTGCCTTCGTCAGTATCCAAAAAACTGATCGTGCCTGAGCCACTTTGAAAAGGTCCCTCATTGCTCACAAAAGCACCGATGTCATAGAGTCCGCGTGGTTCAGGATCATCAAGACATGAACTCAAAGTCACAAGTGTGATGAGAGAAAAGACTATGTTCTTACGCATTGTTTTAGGTTTTGCGCTCGCGAAGTTATGATCGGCTAGACAGATCAAGATGCGCACCTAGGACAAGGTGTCCTAATGGCATTGGCCGAAAAGGCGCATACTCATATCGCCTTGACCCTATATTCTGCCACCTGAGATAGGTGCTCACTTGATTTCCTGTTGATTTCGCTGAAAGACTATACTCTATCTGCATATCTAGTGTGAGTATCGGCCTTAGGGAGAAATTCTCTTCGTTGATGACAGAGGTATAGACTCTCGACTGGTAGCGTGGCATCATCTTGACTTGCCATACTCCTCTAGACCAGCCCATGGTCATATGAGCACTGTGCGCTGGGGCGTAGATGATCTGATTGCGATCTACATCCTGAAGTCGATAACTACGATTGTACTCATAGTGCCCTGTCAGAAGTACGTCCCATTGCTGAAGCAAGAGTTTAAAGCTCAAACCACTTCCATAAGAGATCAGGCCATCTGTATTGATCGGTCGCCATAGACCGTCTTGTCCTGGTCTCCACAGGATACGATTATCCAAGTAGATCAAGTATGGGCTCAGGGAAAGCTCAAACTTCGAAGCCATCTCCTCTGACCGAAGATCTAGTATACGCCATGATATCTCTGACTTCCAACCTCTTTCAGAGTTTAAATCTTGATTTCCTAGTTGAGGCCAATACAGATCATTGAAATTAGGTAAGGAAAAGTGCCTAGAGATGGCCAGCTTAATGGACTCATCACGACGAACTAATTCTAGGAATGGAAATACTCTTACTTGAGTCGACTGATCGTCGTACTGTATTCCAAGCACGCTCCTATATTGCCATTCACCATGAACATTCCAGAGATAGTTAATCTTCGCGTTGGTGATAATTCGTTGTTTCAGATCGGTATACTGATTGCTCATGACAGCCTCATGGACGGCATCTAGCCGGAGAGCGAGCGGGCCCCTTCTGTAGTTGAGGTCCATCATCATACGCCTAGAATCATTGATGGACTTATTGATAAGATCCGTCTCAAAGACATTGGTCGCGAGCACACCCGATAGGCCCATTTGAAACTCACCATCTGCCAAGATATGAGTAAGTCGCAGAGAGGTCTTGATGGACTGATCAACCTGAGTCGCCCCATCATAGACTTGATAGATACTCGGAGGAATCTCTCGGTCGGCCGAGTTCAGTGCTATTGCCGAACGCAAAGACCATTTATCTCCCAGATCGATATGATGCGCATAGTCCAGCTGCAGTAGCTCATATCCAGCATCTGCCTGTCGGACATCCTCGTTTGCTGCAGTCCGATAGTCATCTTGTACATAGTTGTTCGCTGCTCGATCCCAAGACGCGGATATGCGATGTCGAGATGATTTTCCTCCCAGTGTGCTGCTTACAGCGGTTCGCATTTGGGCGAAAGCCCCATAGGAAAAATCCAAGGTCGATCCTCTCCTACTCCCCAATGCAGGAATACTTGACAGCTCATAAGTCTGACCTGCCATGTATGCAGGACTCATGGCATCCCGCTGATCACTGAGACTCACGACTCCAGAAAGACCAATGATATTGAGATCAGAGACACCATTTTGCGGGCTATCGATGGGGAGACCATTCCAGCTGATGAGTGTCTGATGTCCACCGAGACCACGAGCTCCGATGGTCGCCAGGCCGCCTAGAGAGCTACTACGTAGTGCTAGACTTGTATGCCGAGTCAGGACATCAGTGAGGCGACTCAGCTGCCAACTAGGATCCTGCTTTGTATCGCCAGAGCTGCTTTGAAGGGAAAGCTGCGACTCTTCTTGCTCAACCTCGATATTGATCGTGTCGATGCTTTGACTATGCTGTGCGGAGAGTATGTGAGAGGCTTTCGCCAAAATGATCAGGACTAGAAGACAAGTCTTGCTCATCGCGATCGCATTTTACGCCAGAGTCGCTCCAGCCATCTGGGCCTGGTGAGCACATTACTGTCATTGCTAGCCTTGATGGTCAGAAAAATTCCAAGAGCGAACAAGATGACTGGCGCCATCCACGCAGCTGCGACAGGATGCATGACCAGCTCATGACATAGCTTCCTAAAAAAGATACTGCTGATGATGAACAGAACAAAGAAAATGATGGCCACCAAAAGAGAGACTCCATAGCCTCCTTTCCTCACGATTGCTCCCATTGGACCGCCGATCAAAAGGAAAATCATACACATGGCAGCCCAAGCAAATTTGCTATGAATCTCGAAGCCATTTTTGGCGATGTTCTCTCGATTGCGATACCGCTTGGCGGCATTGACGCGGAGTCGATTGTGGTAGTTCTCACAGGACGCCATAGCTTTCTTGTGGATGGCGACATGGTCTTCATCATCAAAGCTATTCAGAAACCGCTTGCCTGTCTTGACACTATCAGGGTCTTGCTCATAGTAGATGGACTTTGTCTTTGAAGTCGGCTTGATCTCCGCCATGGCAATCTCTTTATCACTCGTCAACTTGGCTTTGACATTTTGGATCTTCTCAAGCTTCTTGTCTTGTTGCTTAAGATCAGTCACTGGGCTTCGTTCACCCAGATTGGGTCTGATATCCTCATCGATCTCAGCAATCTTAGCGACCAGAGTGTCTGTATCATCTAAGATCTGCTTGGTGGTCAGCATATACCTGTGATGAGCAAAGAGATCTTCATCTGTGCTTCCCATGTCAAATTCCTTCAGATCGAAGATCTTGGTCCACTTCTTAAACTCTGCTCGAGTAAATCCATACTTGCTTCCTCGCTTGTAGTCCGGCTTGAGCTCTTCGTATCGCTCACCGTCATACAGCTCCATCACAAAGTATCTTTCGTCTGGGGTGATATACATCCGACCATCCTCTGCCATGAGCGCATTGTAGAGGCCACTGCTCTGACGTGACTGGTCGTAGATGATGACATCTCTGATACGCTCATTGTCCACATCTTTCTCACCGACATAGATCACGAAGTTCTGGAAGTCATCATTGAATAGTCCTTCTTCTAGACTGAGCGTCGGCTTGGCTTTCTTGATGTCGTACATCCTTGTGTGAAATTTCAGATTGGTCACAGGGATGATGTTGTTGCTACAAAAGAAGCTGAAGAGGCTGACGCCAAAACAAAAAATCATTACTGACATCGACATGCGTCCAAAGCTCACTCCGGCCGACTTGAGACTAGCCATCTCAAATCGCTCTGCTGCACCTCCAAATACGAGTACACTACTCAGAAGTACGGCAATCGGCAAGGCCATCGGCATCAAGGAAATACTCATGTAAGAAATGACCTCCATGATGGTCCACATACTGAGCCCCTTCCCGATAAGATGAGCAATGTTCTTCCACAGAAACTGCATGATCAGCACAAAAAGTGCAATAAAGAACGATACCACAAAAGGTGGTACAAAGCTCTTGATGAGGAATCTGTCTACGATTTTTAGCACTATTGGTTACTTAGCTCTCACGATATTTTGTACAGCAAAGGTCAATAGAAAAATTAGCGCATCGGAAAATTTTGTGCTACCAAGCATACATAGTAACTTAAAGCAAACGAAAAATGTTATGGACGCCAAAACCAAAGCCATCGTGGCACACATCACGCTGATCGGATGGATCATCGCCTTAGTCGTTAACAGCAGCAACAAGGAAGAGCTCAGCAGTTTTTACATCAGACAGATGCTTGGACTTATTGTCCTGGGATTTGGTCTCGGAATCCTCTCCTTCATTCCGATTATCGGACTGATAGCCTCCATTGCAAGCTTGGGTGTGATAGTGCTATGGGTGATCAGCCTCATAGGTGCAGCATCTGGTGAGGAGCGCTCTCTGCCTGTTGTAGGAGAGTACTTTCAAGAGTGGTTTGCCTCTTTGTAGGACGACTTGAGACAGGAAATTATGTGTGAGCTGTAGACTCCATTATCTTAGAGTCTAAATCAGACCAATGAAAACTAGACTGCTCGCACTCTTGTGGATCATGAGTATTGGACTCGTGGCACAAAACCCTGTAGCTCCGACCAGCTTCGAAGATAGAAGATCAGGATACGAGCTCCGTAAATCTCTTGAAGCGCAAAGCCCTTTTTCCCAGTTTGACTGGCGAGATATAGGCCCCACGGTATTCAGCGGACGAGTTACCGATATTGATGTAAATCCAGAAGATCCTAGCATATTCTATGTGGCATATGCCTCTGGTGGACTTTGGCTGACAGAAAATAATGGGATCAGTTTCACACCTGTCTTTGATGATGAGGCAGTGATGACAATTGGCGACATTGCTGTCGACTGGCAAAATGGCACCATCTATCTTGGAAGTGGAGAAAATAACTCGAGCAGATCTTCCTATGCAGGAGATGGTATCTATAAGTCCACCGATGGTGGCAAGTCATGGCAATATCTAGGACTGGGTGAGTCTCATCACATCGGACGCATTGTACTTGATCCAGACGACTCAGAGCGCCTATGGGTAGCTGCTCTCGGGCATCTGTACTCTCCTAATCCGGAGAGAGGCGTCTACTACTCTGAGGACGGCGGTACTAGTTGGACTCATCAGCTATTTGTCTCTGAGGACGCCGGGGCGATAGATCTGGTGATCGATCCTCTTGACAGCAAGACGCTCTATGCAGCCATGTGGCATCGAGAGCGCCGAGCGTGGAACTTCGTGGAGTCTGGATCAGGCTCTGGTATTTACAAGACCACTAATGCTGGCCAAAACTGGACCAAGATGTCTGAGGCCGAAAGCGGATTCCCAGATGGAGAAGGAGCCGGACGAATCGGTCTGGACATCTACAATGTTGGTACTCAATCCATCTTGTACGCTGTCATCGACAATTACTTTCGGAGGCCAGCCAGTCTTGTTGACAATGAAGAAGGCTTGAGCAAGGAAGACTTCCTTGAAATGAGCAAGGAGGCATTTGACGCGCTCTCCGATGATGAGCTATCCTCTTATCTCAAGTCAAACCGCTTTCCAGAAAAGTATACCGCAGCCTCTGTCCGTCGCCAAGTGGATAAGCAACAAATAGAAGTCGCCGATCTTGGTCGCTTCCTGATCAATGCCAATAGCTTGCTTTTCGATACAGATGTCATCGGAGCTGAGGTTTATCGCTCTTCTGATGGTGGAGACTCATTTACCAAGACACATGAGGGATATCTTGATCGACTCTACAACACCTATGGCTACTATTTTGGTCAGATCCGAGTCAATCCCAAGGACGAAAATCAGCTTTACATCATGGGTGTACCAGTCTTGCGCTCAGATGACGGCGGCGCCCATTGGACCAATATCAATGGCGACAATGTTCACGCTGATCATCACGCTCTTTGGATCAATCCTGATCGAGATGGTCACGTCATCCTTGGGAATGATGGCGGGATCAATATCAGCTATGATCATGGTACACATTGGGCCAAGTGCAATAGTCCATCTCTTGGGCAGTTTTACTCTGTCCATGTGGACGATGCCAAACCCTATCATGTCTACGGAGGCCTACAGGACAATGGCGTCTGGGGAGGCGCTCACACGTACCGACCAGGGACAGGATGGCATGGGCGAGGAGACTATGGCTATGAGTTTCTGATGGGAGGAGATGGCATGCAAGTCCAAGTAGATCCAAGGGATAATGAGACAGTCTATACTGGCTTTCAATTTGGCAATTATTTTCGGATCAACAAGGCTACAGGAGATCGTAGCTATATCACACCGATGCACGAGCTCGGCGACAGCCCCTATCGATGGAACTGGCAAGCTCCGATACACCTATCTGTGCACAATCCTGACATCTTCTATATGGGCAGCAATGTCTTGCTGAGATCTATGAATCAAGGTGATGACTTCATTCCTGTATCTCAGGACTTGACGAAAGGTGGGATAAAAGGAGATGTTCCTTATGGCACACTGACCAGTATCCACGAGTCACCTAGACGTTTTGGTCTGCTCTATGCTGGGAGTGATGATGGTCTTGTGCACGTATCACGGGACGGTGGATCGAGCTGGACAGATATCAGTGCGGGCTTGCCTGCTGATATGTGGGTGTCTAGGATCAAAGCTTCAAGTCATGAGGATGGACGCGTATACTGTACGCTCAATGGTTATCGCTGGGATCACTTTGATGCATATGTGTATGTATCTGAGGACTATGGACAGACATGGAAAGACATAGGATCTGCGCTCCCAGACGAGCCTGTAAATGTCATCCTCGAAGATCCAAAACATGCAGATGTTCTCTACGTAGGAACGGATCATGGTACTTATGTCAGCTTTGATCGTGGAGGCAGTTGGACGACTCTTCATGGCAATGCGCCCAAGGTCTCAGTACATGATATTGCGATACACGAGTCAGCAGGACATATCATCCTAGGCACGCACGGTCGATCCTTCTTGAATGGAGATCTGTCCATGGTGTACGCTTACGCTGAGCATGGAGATCAGGACCTATATGTACTTCAGCCCTCTGATATCTGGCATCAGAGCAACTGGGGAAGTCAAGCCACTACCTATAGCGAGGTTCGTATCCCTAGCTCATCGATCATTGTCTACAGTGCCGAGGCTGTCCAGGCAAAACTGGAAGTAAATTATACGTTGGACGATCAAAAGACCCCTATTTATCGAAAAGATGTGACACTCACGAAAGGCATGAATATCTTGGATTACGAATTGATCATCGAGGATGATTACCTGCGTAGCTACAACAAGCTTCGAAGCTCCGGTGAACTCAGTGAATCGGAAAAAGCCGAAGATGGACGATACTATCTAGAGGCAGGAAGCTACGATGTAAGAGTCAAGTCTGGTCAATCTTCAAGTAGATCAACATTGACCGTAAAATCAAGATAAATGGAAGAATTGCATAACATCAACTCAGATGAACTTCTCGACAAATTCGAATTTGAAGAGAGAATCGAAGATCTTGTAGAAGATCGAACTGCTTTTGACCCAATGGACTTGTTCAAGCAAGCTTGGGAGATCTTTAAATCTGATCCCGGACCATACCTGATCTTCACGCTTGTCGTGATCGTCGCCTCAGCGCTAAGTGCGATACCCATCGTTGGCTTTCTCGTGACCATATTGATGCTCCCACTCAATATTGGCTTTGCCATTGTCACGGATAAATACTTGAATGGAGAAGCATATGAGTTTAGAGATTTCTTTGGGGGATACCAGAAATTTGGTGAACTCTTAGGTGTCGGATTGCTTGTGATGCTCCTGACTTTACTCGGTTTTGCCGCATGTGTCCTCCCTGGAGTATACCTGGCAGTTGCTTACTTGTTTGCTTCAAGTTTCGTGTATTTCAATGGTGTGGATATTTGGACAGCCATGGAGGGCTCACGAAAACTCATTACACCAAGATGGTTTGAGTTTTTCGTTTTTGGACTACTAGCCTTTGTGATAATGCTCGTAGGAGCGATCGCTTGCGGTATCGGCGTGCTTGTAGCAATCCCAGTGATCAGCATCGCCACTCACTTGCTCTATCGACGTGTCTTCCTGTATCCTCAGGGCGAGGGTGATTTTGAGGAAGATGAGTACACATCATAGATCATCAAATGATTCACATAAAAAAAGGCCGCTAAGAGCAATCTCTCTTGGCGGCCTTTTCATTTGCGCGAAAGCGCTGAGCTCCTACTCTGCTTGCTCGTAGGAGTTATTGTCCTTATTGACATCTGCCATCTGATTCTTAGGGTCGATGGTGATCGACTTGAGCTCCTTGATGCTGATCGGTAGCTGCAGTTGGTAGCTCGGATGTGTCCAGGGCCAATCAGCCATGATCTCTGCAGGGATATCTCCAGCCCACTCCTGCTTCTCGCCACGCATCATCCTGAGTGGTATGTGATAGACTTTTTTCCCTCCATCTCTCGTCTCAACCTCCACATCTAGTGGCATGGGAAAGACTCCGATCTTCTCAAGATCCACGACCACGCCTCCATCAATTGACTTGACATTGCTGATACCATAGTCAATCGTGTGAGTCGTATTTACCATGTATTCCCGATACCAATCAAGCTCCATATCAGCATGATCTTCCATGACTCTGATAAAGTCATAGTCTGTAGGATGCTTTCCTTCCCAGCGATCATAATAGTCCTTGAAGGCGGTGTAGAAAGTCTCTTCACCCATGATGTATCTGAGTTGAGCAGCAAAGACAGCTCCTTTGACGTACGATCCCACACCATAGGCCGCATTGGTCATGTAGTGATCCGCATGAGTACTTAGCGGCTCCTCCATACCAGATGCCGTAAATCCGATGTATCCCTGATAACTTCCTTGCTGAGGGTCTTCCCGATATGTACCATTGATCAGGCCTTGACCTATGAGCCAGTTCATCACATCACTAGATGCAAAGGAGGTGAATCCCTCATCCATCCAAGGATAGAGTGCCTCATTGGTGGCGAGACCATGTTGATACCAGCTATGCATAAGCTCATGCACCGATACACCGACAAGGCTGTTGAAAGATCTCTCACCTGTGATCAGTGTGGCCATGGGATACTCCATACCGCCATCTCCACCTTGGATGAAGGAGTACTTGCCGTAAGGATACTTCCCGTAGCGCTCATTAATATACTCTAGCGCTGCAGACATGACCTTTGGTAGGTTGGCCCAGTTTTCTGATGTTTTCTCACCTGGCTGGAAGTAAAAATTGAGTTCCACATTGCTAGGTGTCATGAGGCGTGTGTGCTCATAGTCTGGATCTGCCGCCCATGCAAAGTCGTGTACATCTTTTGCTTTGAATCTCCATGCACGCTTTTTGCTTTTCTTGAAGTCCTTGCGACGTGCAGCTTGTCTTCGCGCCTCTTCCTTGGTAGCGGCTCGAGGTGTCTCGAGGCCTGGAGCTTCAAGTTCGATACCAGTAGCACCCACGATGTAGTCCTCGTCGATAATGATCGTCACATCAAAGTCACCCCACACTCCGTGAAACTCTCTGCCGATGTAAGGATTGGCATGCCATCCTTGCCAGTCATACTCGCAGAGTTTTGGATACCATTGGGACATTGAAAATCTGATTCCTTCTTTATTGTCACGACCTGATCGTCTGATCTGTAGTGGCACTTGCGCGTCATACTCCATGTGAAGTGTCGTACTAGCTCCCGATGCTAGCGGACTCGCCAGATCGACTTCTAGGATTGTGCCTTCTACCTTGTACTGCAGGGCCTGACCGTCTTGGGTCAGAGACTTGATCTGATGATATCCGATCTCATCCTCACCGAGCTTACTGATTCGTGACTGTACCCGAGGATCTGAGTCAGAAAGTGCCTTGTTGCGCTCATCCATCATACTACCCGGCTGAAAAGCATTGAAGTACAGGTGGTAATAGACCTTATCAAGCTCATCAGGACTATTATTGGTGTATACCAGAGTCTGAGTGCCTTGGTATTGATTCTTGGCAGCGTCGACATTGATTTCCATCTTGTAATCTACTTCTTGCTGCCAGTACTGGGCTTTCGCCAAAATGCTCATGCTCATCACCAGAGACATGGTGAGAGCAGACAGCTTGATCGTTTTATGCATAATCTTCATATTCATTTTTGTCTTTTTCAGTAATGATATCATCTAGGAGCACCTTGAGCGATGGCCAGTCATACTTTTTGGCGCTCAGCCATAAAAATACTGCAGAGATCACGGTACCTACAACCAAGACCATGGCAGGATTGGTTTCTGTACTTTCCCAAATCGTCCGTGTAGGAATGACAGCCGCCTCATAACTCACGATACTCGCCCCAAATAGATTGACGCCAAAATGCACGCCCAGCGCCATTTCCAGCCCATCATCCAGTATGGTCATCAATCCCAGAAACACCGCAGAAATGAAGTAATAAGGGAATGTTAAAAGCATGCCGTGTTCGCGCACCTCGGGATTGTCCATGTGCATGATTGCAAAGAGCAAGGAGGTCACGAGCAGCCCCACGATGGCCTTATTAGCGATATGAGAGAGATGAGGCATGAGGTATCCTCGAATAAAGAGTTCCTCGATAGATGTCTGGATGGGCAATATCAAAAAGCAGATCACAAGGAGTGGCAAGAAACTCTGTAGGTCAAAGGTCAAGCTGTAACTCTCTGGAGAAAGCAGATAACTCAATCCCTCAGAGATAGCAGACATCAAGAAGATGAGCCCAAATCCCCAAAACACCCTGCCCCATCTGATCCTTTCAAATGGCGTGATGATTTCCTTCAAGCTCAGACCATATAAGGTCCTCATAAAAGCCCAAAACGCTAGAAAAATGATGACAAAAGTCAACAGCATGAGTAAGAATCCCAAGTTATTGTCCAGTCCGATATAGCTCAGATCGCCTGAGGCATAGAAAGCATCTCGCGTGCCTTCATCGAGCTCATCAGCCAGCCGGCTCATATACATCAGTAGCGGGCTGCGACCCAAGATATAGCTCACGCTGATGAGCAGAAAACCGAGGATCATGAACAGGAGTGACCTGAATACGTCTAGACTGATCAATGGCGTCCGAGGTATGATCCTCAGGAAACTCAGTACTCTATGCATAGCGGAATTGTGCAATATGAACTCGAAGGTAGCAAAAGGCTCAGGCAATTGAGTAATTTTGGACCAAACAGCCCAGCTATGAATCCGAAAAAAGCAGCACTCGTTGGATTTTTTGCCTTGATAGCCGTAGCAGCTATTAGTCGCATCGTACCACATTGGCCGAATTTCACTGCCGTAGGAGCTACTTGTCTTCTTGTAGGTGCGAAGTTTAAGCGCAAGTCCCTTGCACTTCTGGTACCAATGATTGCGGTACTCCTCAGTGACTTGCTTCTCAACAATACAGTATACAGCCAGTACTATGAAGGCTTTACGATTTTGACGACTGGTGTGGCATGGATCATAGGAGGATTTATGATGACAGCGATTGCAGGTCAGCTGATCATAGGACGAAGTAGCAAGCCTGGTAGTGTGAGACTCGTCCTAGCTGCTTTGGTGGGCTCCGTGGTCTTCTTCTTGCTGAGCAACTTCGGTATCTGGCTAGGCAGTCCAATGTTCCCGCAGACTGCAGAGGGACTAGCAACATGCTATGTGGCAGGCCTTCCGTTTGTATTGAGCAGTTTTGCAGGCAATCTAGTATTCCTCGCTGTGCTTTTGCCGGCATATGAGTGGTATGAGAGGAGGTATTTGCTAGGCCAAGCGTCGGTTGCTTAATCTGTTTGATACCGTATAGACTATCATCATTTAAGGCTTCTTCTCCTCAGGATACTCCACCCGAACATGGTTGATACTTCTCAGCATTGATTTAAAGACTCCTTTGCACTTCTCAAGCTCTGAAAAACTCAGCGGACTATCATCTAGCTGCCCTGCTTTGAGCTTCCCATCGATGATCTTATCGACGAGATTATCGATATCCTGTCCAGTGGCATTCTTGAGGCTTTTGCTAGCAGCCTCAAGACTGTCCGCCATCATCATGATCGTCTGCTCCTTGGTCCATGGATTGGGCCCAGGATAGCGGAAGAGAGTTTCGTCAAACTCCTTATCAGGGTGCTGATTGAGCTGATTGCGGTAGAAGTACTCGACCCTAGTCGTTCCATGATGGGTCCTGATGAAATCGATGATGTCTTTGGGCAATTTGGCTTTGACTGCCATCTTCTCACCTTCTATCACATGGTCTATGATTGCCCTCGCGGATTCAAAGTTGTTTTTAGATTCATGAGGATTGTGACCTGACTGATTCTCGATGAAACAGGGTGGATCATGTAGCTTACCGATATCATGATATAGCGCGCCTACTTTGATGAGCTGTACATTGGCACCTATTTTTTCTGCGGCAGCCTGACAGAGATTACTGACTTGTAGACTGTGTTGCAGTGTACCAGGAGCTTTGATCGACAGATCCTTGAGCAAAGGTCGATTGAGGTCAGCAAGCTCAGTTAGCTTGATGCTTGTCGTGAAGCCAAACAAGCGCTCTATCAGCGGGATCAAAGGATAAGCCAACAAGGTCAAGAATACATTGAGGAAGAACCAGAGATAATTTTTCCACTCCAGCCCTGCAAGTGATCCGTCCTGAATCAAGGACACACCAAAATACCCGAGACAATAGCTCAGCAAGATGAGCAACAGAGACATGAAAAACTCACTCCAGTCTCTTGTTTCTTTCACAAAAAGCACTGCCACAATTCCAGCCAACATCTGCAAGAAGGTAAACTCGTAGCCTTGCTTGGATAGAAATGATGCGATGAGTACTACGACTACATGTGTAAAGAGCGCCAAGCGCGAATTGGTAAAAGACCTGACGATAATCGGTACGATGCAAAACGGGATGATGTAGCTACTCACAGCACCCGAGCGTTCTATGAAGTAGACCAATGCGCCAAATAGCACTGGCCAAAGCATCATGAAGATGAGTCTTGTAGGCTTGTGCAATATCATGGGATCATGATTGCCCAAGTACACCAAGAATATGCTCAGGATCAATGAAGTCAGCAAAAGATATCCAAAAAATCGCCACCAATTGCTCACCTTGAAAAAGCCGTATGGGCTCTGACCGGCATTATACGCTTCTAGGAATGCGTACTTCTCTGGCGTCACAACTTGTCCCTTGGCGATGATCACGGTACCTGGAGAGATGACACTCGCCTTGCGATTGGAGGCAAGCTTCTCCGCTATCGCCTGGTCGTTTTGAGCGGCGTCGTACTTAAGATTTTCCTTGATGAGATTTTTGACAGCATCAAAGTACTGCTCGAGACCCTTAGCCTTCAGCTGTTCACTAAACTTGACTTGAGCTGCCTCCACGGTCAGTAGATTTTCCATGGATACATAGGAGCTCTTATCGCCAGACTTTACTGAAATGACATTACTCTCAGGCAATGCTGTTATGACCAGTGACTTTCCCATGGCCTTGAGGAGATCGCTGATGGTCTTCTCTAAGCTCGCGTAGTCGCTTGGTGTCATGTCCGTGGTGACGAGTGGCAACTGACGTTCTAGCTGCAGAGCACTTCTCTCAAAGATCTGATGATCCTTGACGTAGATGGGTCGATGCTGGGCGCGGATCTCATCTTCTGAGAGCATGGCGTTCTCGTTCAGTACGATTTCGCGGTCTGCTGTCAATGTAGGCCGATCCCATACGGCCCCAAGCTCAGCGGACTGCAACTGATCCTTACTTGTCGGGAAGAAGAGTGCCATAATCGCCACGGCACTTGATATGATCATGTAAGACCAGAGATAGGATCTAGTCTCTTCAGACGACAAATTTTGGGATTCTGTCATGACTCAAAAATAGCACCTTCGATGCGATGAGCGGTCATCTTGATTTCCAGATCCTCTCAGTCACATTTGCCTGGAGCATGATGTATCGGGAAAAGACAAAGCACCAGTCAGAGAGTCGATTGAGATATTGTACGATTTCTCCCGCTACTTCTTCCTCTGCTGATAGAGATACTATCCGCCGCTCGGCTCTGCGACAGACACATCGTGCGATGTGCGCTTCGGCTGCAGCTTCATCTCCGCCAGGTATGACAAAATTGGTAAGGGCAGGTAGTTCCTCATTCATACGATCCATATCCGTCTCCAGCGCTGAGATATCATCAGCATTGACACCTTGCAGATTCCAGGCTTTTGGATCCTTGCAGGCGAGCACACTTCCGATATCAAAAAGGCGATTTTGAATTCCATGCAGCAATTCCGCCCGGTGATCTGTCAAGGTACTCAGCTTGCCCAGATGAGAATTGAGCTCATCCACGGTACCGTAGCATTCTATGCGGAGTTCATCCTTGGATAGTCGCTCACCGCCTAGGAGAGAGGTCTGACCTTGGTCACCGGTCTTGGTATAGATTTTCAATGTCCGTCAGTTTCGGACAAATTTAGGCGTGTAGATGGTCGCACGATGTTTTGATTGCGCAAGTCAGATTCCACGAGACCATCCCTCAGTCGTATGATCCTATGAGCATGCTCGGCAATGTCCGGTTCGTGAGTCACGAGAACTACGGTGTTACCAGCATCATGGATCTGCGTAAAAATCTCCATGATCTCCACAGATGTCTTGGTGTCAAGGTTTCCCGTAGGTTCATCTGCCAGGATTAGAGCTGGATCATTGACCAGCGCCCTAGCGATGGCTACGCGCTGGCGCTGTCCACCACTAAGCTCATTGGGTTTGTGAGATACGCGATCACCCAGCCCTACTAGTCCAAGGACATACTCAGCACGCTCCTCTCGATAGGCTTTAGACTTACCAGAATATATCAAGGGCAAGGCGACATTTTCCAAGCTACTCATCTTAGGAAGGAGATTGAAAGTCTGAAAGACGAAACCAATCTCTTTATTCCGGATCGCTGCAAGCTCGGCGTCCGTCATCTCACTGACGTCCGTACCATTGAGCCAATAGCTACCACTCGTGGGAGAGTCCAAGCATCCAAGGAGATTCATCAAAGTCGACTTGCCTGATCCTGAAGGACCCATGAGAGCTACATATTCATTGCGATTGATGGTTACGTCCACGCCTGCGAGCGCATGTACTTTCTCCGCACCCATCACATAAGTTTTGCGCAGTTTCTCAGTAAGGATGACAGAATTGGACATAGGCCTTGACGTGTTTGATGTGAAAATAAGTCAGATTTCCTTGAGCTGCGGCTCTATTTGGATCAGCAACCACTTTTCATCGCCAAATCAGCTTTCATGCCTGATGGACAGCATCATGATGCGCCATAACTTTGAACTCATGCGCTACATCGGTCTGCTGCTCTTTCTGTATATCTTGATATGCTCATGCACTCCACGCACTGGCGATGTCTCTGAGGACGAGTCGGATGCGGCTTTCGCCAAAATGGACCTGAGAGACATATTTGCTGGGCACAGTGGTCAGCTGGTGATCTACCCTGAGAGTGGAGGACTTCAAGAAAGTTACGAGGAGCTAGCGGGCGAACTTGTTCGTGGACTCCGATTCCAGACAATAGACAAAAAACCGAGTGATTTAGTCTCTGCTTCTGAGCTTGACCAAGCCATCGTACAACTTCTTGGCACACCTGAGCACAATTCTGTCATCAGAGAATTCCTTGATACACTCAAGATAGAAGTGCATCCCGAGCGCATGGTCATACACCAGGATACGATCCATGGGAAAGGACTCCTTCTCAGCCTAGATTGGCATCCCAATCCATATAATCGGCGCATGCCATTTCGCATGTTTACTGGTGCTGATGAATCAGACCTGATGAATCATCTCAGCAGCGAGCTGCGTGCCTCCAGACTTGGAAGCCAGATTCATGACATAGAAGTCTACAAAGATGGTCAACGAGTCTACTTCGCCTCTTACGACGCTCGCTGGCACATCGACGCAAGTACAATCCGTACGATCAATACTGTGAGCAATGACTCCGGCTCTGTGATGGGTCTCGATTATGAAGGAAATTTTGCCTTTGAGCAAGAAGGGATGTGGTCACTTTGGACGCAGACCATCCGAGAAATCAATGAGCAGCTCTCCATAGAAGAAGTGCAATCAATCCGTCTCATAGGCTACGAATCGGCTGAATCAAAAGCATTAGCGACCAGTGATATGAGCCTTGCACATGTTTCCGACGCTGGAGTACACAGCATCACCAATGAGATCTACGCAGATCAGATTCCTGCAGCCTGGCTAGAGGCATATCTGAAGCTAAATAGACCAGACTGGCCCGAGTCAACTTCTGCCATTCTGAGCGACTACTATGCAGTGAAGGCTTTCGCCAAAATGAAAGAGATCAGTCATCACCTCCATTTTGCTAAACTGGAAATAGAGCTCAAAGCACTATTCTCGCCTCAAGATCACCAGTCGAGACTGTTAATCCAAGCGATGAGATATCTCTTGATCAGTGAGCTTATCCAAGAATACAGCATGGAGGAAATCTCTAGGATACTGACTGATGGATCCCACAGATCGATAGACGCGGCATGGCAGAGAATGAATGACCGAGCACCAAAAAGCAATACTAGATCCATCAAGGCGCTGGTGCGACTCGGCCCAGGTTTCACTCTAGCTCATGAAGGTTACAATGTCATCGATGGCTATGCCAGTGCAGAAGCGAAAAAACAAATTGAGAAACTAACTGCCCTGGGGAGTAAGGTAATCGCCATTGTACCCTACTCCTTTATGCGAAAGCATGATCGCATCGACAAGATCCCTGTGGTAAGACACTATGTATCTGAAAATGATGCTAGCATTGCTACCAGCCTACACCATGCTGACGAAAATGGTCTATCCACACTACTGAAGCCACAGATCTGGCTACCTCGCAGCTGGCCTGGTGCGATAGACTTCGCTGATCCTGCAGACTGGGATCGTTTTTTCGCTCAGTATCGACATTGGATCTATCACTATGCCATCTTGGCGGAGCTCTACTCTGCTGATATGCTTGCCATCGGTACGGAGTTTCAGCAAGCTACACTCAAGTATCCAGATCAGTGGCGGCAGATCATATTGGATATACGGAATATTTACAAAGGATATCTGACCTATGCGGCCAACTGGGGAGATGAGATTGAGAACATTGAGTTTTGGTCAGATCTAGACTACATAGGATGCAACTGTTACTACCCTCTCAGTGACAAGCTCGATGCCACGGATCAAGATTTGCAAAGAGGTATCGACGATATGCTCAGCCGTCTCGAAGCTCTGAGCAAAGAAAATGGCAAACCCGTGCTGCTCACCGAGATAGGTTATGCCAATATCCAAGCTCCCTGGCGTCAGCCACATGATGAAGATCTCACAGACAAGATCAGCGAGGAAGATCAAAGCAGAGCCATCAGACTCGTATCAGAATCATTGAAGTCCACAGACTTCATCCACGGCGTGTATTGGTGGAAGTGGCCGAGCTACGGCAACTATCCGCTCAAAAAAGATAGAGGCTTCACACCTGCCACCAAGCAGGCCGAGTCGATCATCGAAGACTGTTTTAGAGAGTGGTGATTATTCGCCTTTGTAGATCTTCACTACGCGTTCACCTGGCTTAAGATAAGCGCGATACATCCCCTCGGTATTAAAAGGCATAGCGACATTGCCATAGGAGTCTAAGGCAATCAAGCCTCCAGTACCACCAAGATCTTGGAGCTCGGTGTGAATGACTAAATCTGCCGCCTCCTCGAGACTCAGGTCTCCATGCTTCATCGCTTGACTTACTGCATGAGCGACTGACAATCTGATAAAATACTCACCATGACCAGTGCAGCTGACACCGCAGCTACGATTATCAGCATAGGTACCAGATCCGATGATCGGACTATCGCCGATACGCCCGTATTTCTTATTGGTCATACCTCCAGTGCTTGTAGCTGCCACGATATCTCCACTTTTATCAAGAACCACTGCTCCGACTGTACCAAATTTGTAGTCGATCCACTCATCCTCTGATGTCATACCAGTTCCTTGCTCATTGCGCAATGCACTTTCAAGAGATTTTTTTCTTCGCTCTGTGGTGAAATATGCATTTTCTACTTGGGTGAGACCAAGGCTATGAGCAAACTGATCGGCACCGTCTCCAGAAAGCATCACATGTTCGGATTTCTCTAGCACGGCTCGAGCCGCAGAGATGGGATTTTTGACAGTCGACACACCAGATACGGCTCCTGCATTGAGACTCGCTCCGTGCATCACAGAAGCATCAAGTTCATGTTTGGCCTCATGCGTGAGGACCGCACCCTTCCCTGCATTGAAAAGCGGGCTATCTTCCATCATGATGATACAGCTCTCTGCCACATCAAGGGCATCTGACCCTTGATGGAGGAGTTTCTCTGCCTGATCCAGTACAGCATTCATTGTTGCCCGATAAGTCGAGTCCAACTGAGGTGTCATATTGGCTCTCGTGATTGTACCAGCGCCACCATGAATCACAATGGCGTAGTCCGCCTTTTTCTGTGGCCTTGGTGCTTCGCCTGATTTTGTCACTGGCTGGTTGCAAGCAGAGAGTAACAGGATGATGGACATGATGTGCAAAATTTTCATAGTCACTGGACTTTGATTCTATCGGCCAAGGCTCTCAGTCTGTCTTTGGAGACAACTTGAATATCTTCTGATTGATAAAAATGCTTGTTGAAACTCGCTCCGAGCTTCCAAAGTGCCAAGTACAGCAGGCAGAGCAGCGGAGCGGACACTGCCGGTACTCCTTCTACACGAGAAGCTAAAAGAGTCAAAAAAGCACACCAAAGAGGAAATAGCACGATCATCATGGCAATCCTGACTGGTGCGTAAAATTCTATCTCATCGACTTTGGACTTGCTGAAATACGTACTGATCTGCTGCGGCAATCCGATCGTCCATCTCAATGGAAGTACAATGAGTTGCTGTAGAATCTCGTGAATCTCTGTCGCTTCTCTTATGACTTTTCTTTTGGGCGAAAGCCCCTCTGGTAAGACCTTGGTCTCATCCTGATCTGGGAAAGTCTGGTGACGCTGCAACATCAGCTGAGCATCTGCCTCATGTGCGATGACATCAATATCGATCCAGCGATCCAACTGATGACCATATCTCAGATCGTGGAGGTGAATCACATGAGGAAGAAGATTGTCATGTAGGCGCTTCGCCAATTCTTCTAAAGCCTCACGCTCTGGTTTCCCCTCAAAAAAATCACGAGCCGACAATCCTCGACCAATACTCAGGACAGCATAACCTCCGCCCTTGCTTGGATCTTGGAAATTGACACCTACCGGTAAGATGATGACATCTTCGAGACCTTTTTGATGAAGTGCTCCATGCGCGATCCTTGCAAAACCCTGCTGGAGCGGAGCCAATTGCTTGACCATCTCTGTGCGGCCTTCGGCGAATATGACGATGATCTCATCCTCCGCAAGCAGATCGTGACACTTGCGAAAGCTCAAGGCATTTTTTCGCAAAGCGGCATAGCCGTCTTTGAAGCGATAGATCGGAATCTGGTGGGTAGTATCAAAAAACCAACGAAAACGTGGCTCTTTCATGACATCTCCTCGCGTCAAGAAGTGAATGTGTTTCGGCAGAAAGCAAGCCATGAGGCAGGCCTCCAAAAAAGAATTGGGATGATTGCTCGTGATGATGACTGGCTTGTCTAGGGGCAATCGCTCTAGTCCCAATATCTCTATCCGTGAGAAGTAAACTCTTAAGGCAAACTTCACAATGGGTCTCAGTATCCGATAGGTCCCGCGGGCTTTCACAACTTTAAATATAAGCCTCTCTCATACCTTTGATCCAGTGGAACTCCGGCAAAATCATCTCATCATCATCGCTGGCCCTACCGCCGTGGGTAAGACTGCCCTTTCGTTTGCCCTAGCCAATCGGTACGAGTGTCCGATCATCTCGGCGGATAGTAGACAGATTTATCGGCAGATGAGCATAGGTACAGCAAAGCCTAGCTCTGAGGAGTTGAGTCGTCATCAGCATCACTTTATCAATCATCTTGACATTGAGGATTCCTACTCAGCCGGTCAATACGAACGGGAGGCGAGAGCTCTTATCAAGGATCTCTGGAAACATCATCAGGTCTTGATTGTATGTGGCGGGACGGGACTCTATCTCAGAGCGCTGATGGAAGGCCTCGACGACTTCCCTGATATCCCTGATGCAATCATGGCCCAACTCGAAACAGATCTGCAAACAGTCGGTCTTGAAGCCCTTCAACTCGAGCTGAAGACATCTGACCCGCACTACGCAGATAGCGTTGACTTGTCCAATCGCCGACGCGTCTTGAGAGCTCTGGCAGTCATCAGATATACGTCACGCCCGTTCAGTGAGTATCTTAGCGGACAAGTCAAGAGTCACGACTTTGTCCAGATCCCTATACTCCTCACTAGAGATAAAAAAGAGCTTCATGAGAGAATCCATGCACGTGTGGATGAAATGATTGAGCAAGGATTGCTGGAAGAAGTCAAGTCGCTTTTACCCCACCGCAATCTGAGAGCGCTGCAAACCGTCGGCTATCAGGAACTCTTTGAACATCTGGATGGGCTGACCAAGTGGGAGGAAGCCATTGCCAAGATCAAAACCAAAACGCGACAGTATGCCAAGAGGCAAATGACTTGGTTCAGGAAATATGGTGACTGGAAAAAATATCATCCCACACATCTGCACACTATCATGCGCGATATCGATCACATCATCAATCAATCTTCATATGATCTGGAAAGTAAAACCTGAGATCTCATTCCTCGACCAAATCGGAGCATCATGCATGCCTGGCCATATGGGAATGACCTTCACTGAAGTCGGCGACGACTATCTCATCGCCAAACTACCGGTGGATCATCGGAATAAGCAACCTCTGGGCTTGTTGCATGGCGGTGCGAGTGCGGCTGTCGCCGAAACAATCGGCAGTGTTGCATCATTTCTTCTGGTCGACCATGACAATGGACAAGGAGCGGCAGGAGTAGAGCTCAATATCAGTCATCTGAGATCAGTATCAGTAGGTCATGTCTATGCTCGATGCAGCCCGATCCGTATCGGTAGAAAGCTTCATGTATGGAACATAGTATTCACAGATGATCAAAAGCGTGACATCGCCATCGCACGATTGACCACAATGGTAGTGGGCGCGTCATAAGCATCGATTGAGCTAAGTTGCTCTTCCGATCCGTTAACTTTGAAGTAATAATTGCTACTACATTTTCACCATCAGAATATGACACGATTTTTATTGAGCGGCCTGCTACTCATGCTCGGCCTGACGGCTTTTGGCCAGAGAGAAAATTTCAATATTGAGTTTATCAGCAACGTACCTTATCCTGAAGAATGCAATGACATCTGGGGGTACGTCGATTCTAATGGGATAGAGTACGCAATCCTTGGCACGCAACAGGCAACAGCGATCTTATCACTCGAAGATCCTGCCAATCCTATTGAACGCGCTTACATTCCTGGTGCGACCAGTATATGGAGAGACATGAAACATCATGCTAATCATGTCTTTGTGGTAGCGGACCAAGGTGCGGATGGCATCCTATCTATCGATATGAGTCATGCACCCGATTCCATCACTTGGACCTTTACCAATCCGAGCTTCGTGCTTTTTGATACGATCCCAGATACATTGGCAAGGGCACACAACTTGTTCATTGACCCCAACGGGTACATCTACCTAGCTGGTGCCAATATCAATTCTGGAGGTGTCATGATCATGGACGGCTTTACCAATCCAGACACACCTCGATTTGTGGGTGCGGCTGATGCGCGATACAGTCATGACGTCATGGTACGAAATGACACCATCTACAGTTCAGACATACAGAGTGGATTTTTCTCTGTGATTGATGCAACTGACAAGGCCAATCCAGTCACGCTGGCGACGCAGAGGACGACATCAAATTTTACGCACAATGCATGGGTATCCGATGATGGGAAGTATCTCTTTACCACTGATGAGCGACCCAATGGCCGCGTGGACGCATATGATATCAGTGACCTTGATGCGATCGAGCGACTGGATGACTGGCGCCCCCCAAGCACCCTGGATCGAGGGGTGATTCCGCACAATACGCACTACCTCGATGGCTATGTCATCACCTCATACTATACTGATGGTGTCAAGATTACTGACGTGCATAGACCTGATAATATGGTCGAAGTGGGAAGTTATGATACTTGGCTTGGTGGAGATGGCGGCTTTGAAGGATGCTGGGGAGCATATCCTTATTTGCCATCTGGACTACTCCTAGCTAGTGATATCACTTCTGGGCTGTGGGTCTTCCAGCCGAGCTATGAGCGTGCTTGCTATCTGGAGGGTACGATCAGAGATATGGAGACGAATGCAGGAATTTTTGATGCCCTTGTAACCATCGATGGAACACCAGACATGCTCATTGAGCGATCTGGAGTGGATGGAGGCTATGCAGCTGGACAATATGACGAAGGAGAGATCAGCGTCACAGTGACTCATCCAGAGTATTTTCCAGCCTCTGGTACTGCCACTCTCATCAGAGGAGAGGTCGTCATCCTTGATATCCTTATGGAAAAAAAGCCATTGTTCCAGATCAGTGGGCGTGTCCTGGATGCTAGCACAGGTGAAGGAATTCCTGATGCTCAAGTCATTATCAACTCAGTCGAGCTGAGCTATGAAACCTTAGCTGACGAAGATGGCAACTACACAATAGATGTGATACTAGGAGAAGCCACCGGTGTAGCCGGTGTCTGGGGCTACTCTCAAGCGCTGCTAGAAGGACTCGATATCACTGGGTCACAGATTATCGATTTTGAACTGGAAGAAGGTTACTTCGACGACTATGTGATGGATCTTGGTTGGACTACGGGCGGCACTGCACCAAGAGGACGTTGGACTCGTGAGACGCCGGTAGGCAAGACTTTTGGAGGTTCTCTTTCCAATCCTAGCCGAGACCTTTTGGATGACATAGGTACACAGCTTTACGTCACTGGCAATGAACCTCTTGGTGGAGCCGGTGCAGATGATGTTGACAATGGAAATGTCGTATTGACCAGTCCTCTGATGGACTTGGCGCAATATGAAGAACCTGTGATACAGTATACCTCATGGTTTTTCAATGCAGGCGGAGAAGGAGCCATCAACGACACACTTTGGGTATATCTGCATAATCAGGATGAGCGTATCCTCCTAGAGGCTATTGCTGAGAGCAATGGAGCCTTCCGTGAAAAAAGTACTTTCTTCATCAAAGACTCTCTTGAAATCACTGATAGTATGTTTGTGGTCTTTGAGACGGAGGATCTCCCTGAGAGCGGTCATATCGTAGAAGCAGCCGTGGATGGCTTTTTTGCCGGAGATTTTGCTACAGTGTCTACCAATGAGCTTGTCTCACTCGTCGACATCAAAGCATATCCCAATCCATTTGACCGAACGGTACTGCTGGATTTACCTGCTGAGCTTGATCGATCCGAGATCACCGTGATACTGAGTGATATGGCAGGAAGATCTGTAGCTACATATCATTTGGGCGAAAGCCTGGGACAAGATGGAAACATCGCCAGACTTGAAATGCACTCTTCTATCACAAGGGGATTCTACGTGTTACGAGTGCAAAATGAGCAGAGGAACTTGGCTGTCATCAAGTTGATGAAGCTGTAGCGCTCAACTTATTCGTCTAGTTTCAGTACTTGCAGGAATGCCTTTTGGGGCACTTCCACTCGTCCGATTTGGCGCATCTTTTTCTTGCCTTTCTTCTGCTTTTCCAGGAGTTTACGCTTACGTGTGATATCTCCTCCGTAGCACTTCGCAGTGACATCCTTTCGCATCGCAGAGATGGTCTCACGAGCAATGATCTTGGCTCCGATAGAGGCCTGAATGGCAATCATAAACTGCTGTCTTGGCAAGAGTGTCTTGAGCTTTTTACAGATCTTACGACCAAACGACTCTGCTTTATCTCGGTGAACGAGTGCACTGAGTGCATCGACCGGTTCACCATTGAGACGAATATCGAGCTTGACGAGATTGGAGCCACGATAGTCGATCGGGGCATAGTCAAAGCTGGCATATCCTCGTGAGATACTCTTGAGCTTGTCGTAAAAGTCAAAGACGATTTCCGCCAAGGGCAGCTCAAATGTGAGCTCTACCCTCTCTTGAGTGAGATAACTCTGATGGACAAGTGCACCACGCTTTTCCAGCGCGAGTGTCATGATACTCCCGATGTACTCGGGCTTGGTGATGATCTGAGCGGAGATATAAGGCTCCTCGACGACCTTGACATGATTGGGATCAGGAAGATCGTTGGGCGTCTGTATGAGGAGGCGTTCATCTTTCGTGGTCGTGGCATAGTACGACACGTTTGGCACCGTAGTGATCACATCCTGATCAAACTCTCGAGAGAGTCTCTCTTGTATAATCTCAAGGTGCAGCATTCCTAAAAATCCGCAGCGAAAACCAAATCCCAATGCGACAGAACTCTCAGGTTCAAAAACTAGTGATGCGTCATTGAGCTGGAGTTTTTCTAAGCTATCCCTGAGATCTTCAAAGTCATCATTATCAATCGGATAGATCCCTGCAAACACCATAGGCTTGACATCCTCAAAGCCTTGAATACCCTCATCACAAGGATTGGCTGTCAAGGTTATCGTATCTCCGACCTTGATTTCAGAGCTTTTTTTGACACCAGTCACGACATATCCCACATCACCTGTCTCCAAGCGCTTCTTGGGAACTTGATCCAGCTGAAGGACGCCGATCTCATCCGCGTCATATATATTTCCCGTATGATAGAATTTGATCTTGTCTCCTTTACTCATGCTACCATTGAGGATCCGCACATAGGCAATGACTCCACGATATGAGTTGAACATACTGTCAAAGACAAGTGCTTGCAATGGCGCTTTGGGATCGCCTTGAGGTGCAGGAATACGATCGACCACAGCTGCCAGTATCTCTGGCACACCGATACCTGTCTTACCAGAAGCATGGAGGATCTCAGCAGGATCACAACCAATCAGATCGACAATCTGATCAGTGACCTCATCAATCATTGCACTCTCCATGTCTACCTTGTTGAGTACTGGGATGATCTCAAGATCATGCTCTATGGCCAAGTAGAGATTGGATATGGTCTGAGCTTGGATGCCTTGCGACGCGTCCACTAGCAATAGAGCTCCTTCACAGGCTGCGATGGAGCGAGAGACTTCATAGCTAAAATCCACGTGACCCGGCGTGTCAATCAGATTGAATGTGTATGTCGTGCCATCTTGATGCTTATAATACATCTGTATGGCATGGCTCTTGATGGTAATACCACGTTCTCGCTCCAGATCCATATCATCCAGAGCCTGATCCTTCATATCGCGCTCTGCTATGGTCTGAGTGAACTCCAAAAGACGATCTGAAAGTGTACTCTTACCGTGGTCAATATGCGCAATCACACAAAAATTCCTAATCAACTCCATACTACAAAGATATTGGACGCCTTGCCTATTCAATTGTAGTATCGGTGTAATTGTTTTATGTTGGAATCATGATAAACAAGAAGACTATCAATCTCATCAGCGACACCGTCACCAGACCGACTCCAGAGATGAGAGATGCCATAGCCCAAGCGGTGGTGGGTGACGACGTATTTGCTCAAGACCCTACTGTCAATAAGCTCGAGACAAAAGTCGCAGACATGTTTGGAAAAGAGGCAGCGGTATTCTGCCCTTCTGGGACGATGGCCAATCAGATTGCCATCAAGACACACACCAACCCAATGGATGAAATGATCTGCGAACGTAATAGTCATGTCTACCTTTACGAAGCGGCAGGATACAGCTTCAACTCTGGGATCGGCGTACAGCTTTTGGATGGTGATGAAGGACGGATCACGGCTGACCAAGTCAATGATGCCATCCGTAAGCAAGATGTCCACTTTCCTCAGAGCAAGCTTGTTGTACTAGAAAACTCCTGTAATCGTGCTGGAGGATCGTACTACAGGCTTGATCAGATCAGTCCCATTGCAGAGCTCTGTCGAGCAAATGGATTGAAGCTGCACCTCGATGGTGCAAGGCTGTTCAATGTCCTAGTAGAGACAGGTGACAAAGCTGCTGATCTTGGCAAGCAGTTTGATACGCTTTCAATATGTCTGAGCAAGGGGCTTGGAGCGCCAGTGGGCACCGTGTTGTGCGGGAGCGATTCTGACATTGCTCAAGCGCGGCGATATCGCAAGGTCATGGGAGGTGGTATGCGTCAAGCGGGGATATTGGCCGCCGCGGGTATCTATGCCCTGGATCATCATATCGAGCGTCTCCAACGCGACAATGCTCATGCACGGATCCTAGAATCTTGCCTCTCTGACTGTCGTTATGTACAGGAGATCAAGTCAGTCTATACCAACATTGTCATATTTCGAGTCGTAGAGGAAATAGATGCTCAGCATCTTGTAGAGAAACTTCAACAGAAGGATATTTTGTGTCTTGCATTCAGCAAAAAGGACATTCGGTTTGTGACGCATTTGGATTGCAGCCGTCAAGATGTTGAGCATGTTTGTGAGGCACTGCGAAGCATCGAATTTGACATATGATAATGAATTATCATATAAGTAGATAATGCCTTGACAATTAACCGCTTGAAATTGTGTAAGCCCAAATACTTGGAGTACTTTTGCAGCAAGTTTTACCGACAGTCATGAAGCTAAGAATATCATTCCTTTTCGCATCGCTATTTTATTTGGTGAGCGCACCATCACAGGTATTGATCAATTATCTTGACAACAATCAAGATCCTTTGATCAATCAAGACCTAAAGATCTGTGGTGGTGACAGCATCAACCAGGTGCACGTCATCGTGGTCAGTCCTATTGAAGAGCAGATGGAAATTGTCATTACATTCCCTGATGGCGTCAATTTTTCCACCAATACATCTGACTGGACAGTGATCAACGAGAATGGAACGACTGTCTCCCTGGCGGGCATTACACAAGATGGATCCAATGCCATGCGCGCCAGCTTGAGTCCTTCGTCACTAGACCCGGGAGACAGCTTTATCTTCCAATGGATCAGAAATGCTGATTGTGCTAATCTTGAAGATCTCGACGGAGCAATTAGTCTCAAGGATGAAGTAGCAGTCTTTGTAGGTGGCGAGCTCATCATCGATGACATTGAGCCAAGTAGCAATCCTTATGGTCTGCTACAGGGCAACCTTGCCGTAGACAATGTACAGTCACTAGAAGTGGATATAGGCGGCACCTACACACAAGAATTTGATATTACGAACAGCGGGACGGGATGCATTGGTGAACTGAGTTTTACCATCACCGATCAGAGCGGTGTGACGACCAATAGCATTGTGATCGGCGGCGTTTCTCTCATGGACAGTCCACCTGGCACATATACTGTGGATGCCAATGAATTCATGGAGGTCGGAAATAATGATGGCCTATTCGATCCAGGAGAAGCTGTGACCGTAATGAGAGAAGTAAGCATCTCGTCATGTGATGTGGGCACCGTCATCTTCGCGGAATGGGGATGCAATGGCGACATCTGCCAGACCACCAGTGAAGTTGAAGCACCTATCAATGTCAATCCGGCATTACCTGAGATCATCTATACTGGTGGTAATCGCGTGCAGAGGACTCAAGGCTGTGACAATGTTATCATGGAGCATACTTTCGAGAATGTTGGTCTGGCCAATGCGTACGACGTAGATTATCTTGCCGGCTTTTACTGGGGTGATTTTCGCATGTACGGTCACCCAGGTGACCACCCCACCAATGTCAGGCTCAGCAGAACCTTTCCGATTGAAGGGGAAGAAATAGATATCGTAGGAGGATCTCAATCCGTGGATCTCGAGCTCAGTGTGAATGTCAATGAAGTCGGCATGAGAGCTGATCTCTCTGATCTGACCAGCGATCCTGATGGAGCAGGTGGACTTGATGACCTGGACGGTGATGGACAGTACGATGACCTCGCCCCAGGGGAGACTTACACAGTATCTCTGACTCACTTGACCAACTGCACAGTTGATACAGATCCTGATGGTCTCTTCAACCGAAATTCTGGAAACTATAAAGTCAGCTCAGCTTACGCTGACCAGTGTGGTAATAGGCTTGATAGTATAATTGTGAGAGCAGTAGGATCTATGGTTGACCGTCCTATGGATCAAGGCGGATACGTGACAGGGCCCACAGATGCCAATAGTGTGGCAGACATTGAGGTATGTATGACAAGACAGTTTGGAGGTGACTTTTTCAACTGTCCGAGCAATACCCGTTTTGTGTACTTGGATTTTACCCTACCACCAGGATTTGATTTTGCAGATGAAAATCCTTCTGCTGGGCAACAGTGGCCTTATTATGATGATGATGATAATTACGTAGAAAACGATGACGGATTCATTACACGATCAGGACAAGATGTCACATTTGGTCATCCATATCATCCGACGACTACAGGTAGAAACATTGAAACTCATTGCTTTGGCATCAGACTAGAATACGACTGTGACAACAATCCTCCTACCCAAGCGGACTTCCAATTTGTTTGGACATTTGAGTGTAACATCAATGACAATCCTTGCGGATGCATAGAGACCTGGGGCATCATGGACTACAGCATCACCATGCACTGTCCTGAACCATGCCCAGATGGAGGAATTCTCATGCGCAGAACTGATGCACAAAGAACAACCATGGGATTTGTGAGTCCAACAGATGCTACCATCAAAGATGAAGCATTAGTAGCTCGTGAGGCCAAGCGATTTGCTCTACAATGCGATAGTGTCAATGTAACCGCACAAGGTGTGGTATACTTAGATGAGATTGACTCTACAAAGTGGGACAATCTGCAATTCAGATTTGAGTACGATATGACTGGAGGTGACCCCAATCTGCTCCTTGACGATTTCGTTGGCTCGCTGACTGTACGCAGAGCCGATGGTAGCGCCTCTATCGAGTGTGACGCATTTGACTTTTCCGTGAGTGAATCCGACAATGGTACGCAACATCGCTATGACATCGATCTCAGCGATTGTCTGGGAACGGATTCTCTGATGTTTTTTGACACTGTGCTTATCGATCTTATGTTCTATGTCGAGGAGAACACTGCGGTCAGTGACCAACTTCCAGAGCTCCTAGAAAATATCCAGATGCACTTCTACACACTGGAAAGTGGTATAGAGCGCGCCTGTGGAATGCCATGGGGAGTACCTCTGAGACTCCTGCGAGCGGATATACGAAATACGGTCACAAGAAATGCCAATGCACAAGCCCAAGGATGTAGTCAAGATACGATGGTCAATTGGCTACCGTATGACGCTCAAGGCAGAGATTGGTTTCCTGCAGAGATCAGACCTTTTTACCGACTTGATGCGATCAACATCCATCTTGAATCCAATCAGCAAATCATCACAGAGACTGCAGAGCTAAGAAGCCACGGAGCCAGATGGCAGATCGATGGGGAGATCGTTTATCCTGAGTGCACAGGATCAGCTGCTCTCTATGGATGCTATGTGACCATGCTCGGAGAGCCATTCAGTTTCTCAGGAAACAAAGAAGACGGCTATGACTATCGCTGGGTCAACCCTATCGGCACTAGCGACGAGTGGCCTCTGACAGATATGTATCAGCAGTGGGGATATCGTAGTGGATACTCCATGTGGTATGAGGTGGAGAATGAGTGCTGCTCTAGAACGGGACAAGTGGAAATCACCTATGAGATCACAGATCTCATGTATTCTGACGAATGTCAGTTCGTCGATGACAAGGTAAGGACCTTCACCACATTCCCTAATCTTGCACAATTCGAAATCGCAGACAATAGCGGGAACGTTCCAGTCTCAGGAGATGTGATCAACTGGGAGATTCAGCTGAGAAATCGTGCGAACGTAGATGCCGGATATCTATGGATACAGTTCGTTGACACAGAAAGTGATGCGACCATTACACGTGTGACAAACACCGATGCCGGTATCGATCTCCCAATCAGCCTGGGTGCCAGTGGGCACTGGGTTGAAGTCGACGATATTGTTGACAAGCAAGAGTTTTGGAATCTATCAGTAGAAGCCACATACGAAGGCTGTGAAAATGGCATGGTGGAGCTGATCGTAGGATGGGACTGCGCTGACTATCCTAGTGACCCTGGCCTCACAGAGTGCGAGGCACTCAGAGATACACTGAGCTATAATATACTCCCCAGCAATCTCAGCGCAAGAGTGATCGCTCAACCCGCACAGCCCATGCAGATGTGTACAGATGGCGAATTTGTCTTTGAGCTTGTCAGCACAGAAGGTGGAGATGTTCAAAACATCCTCCTTGATTTTGATATTCCGGATGGTATACTCCTAGCAGAAGATGCAATCAACATCGCATATCCTGGGGACAATGCTGCAATTAGTGCTTGCTTTCCTGCTGATGAGCAGTACATCATTGAGTGGGATCTAAACTGCTATGATCCTCTACCTGCATCTGGTATACTCGGCAATTCAGCAAACACGAGTGAAGAAAGAAAAGCCATAGTATCGGTGCCTTTTGTCATCACTTGTGACTATGTCAGCGGCCAATCCATCACAGCAGAAATACAAGGATACTGGCCATGTGGCAATGAAATTGAAAATTTTGGTACAGTACTCAGCACGCCGACCATCATCATTGAGGGTGCTGATATCCTGCCGATCGTATCGACCGTCGAGATTAGCTCTGAAAGTAGTCAAATCGAATATTGTGGAACCGTCGATATTGATGCTGAGATCACCATAGTAGGTGTTTCGGACTTCAGTGTTGGTGGTATTACGGATTCACTCAATGTCTATCTACCAGATGGCTTAGAGTACGACAACTCTACCCTCGAAGTGACGACCAACTACCCAGACATAGAACTCTTCCACTCTGCGACAGTCAATCTTAGTTCAGGTGGTCAGAAAGTCGTATTCTTCTATGATGTAGACAATGGCGCTGAGTTAACTTTCGAGCCATACATGGGTAGTATGAGCTTCAGCGCTATCATTGCAGATGACTCAGGATGCATGGAATCAGATTCCATCCGCGTAGAGAGCAAGCTCAATATCCCAGCCCTCCCATGTGGAGGTGGTTTCTGTGAAGACAGATTCAGCTTTGCGTCGCATGGCTTTGTGATGGACTTCGTCAAACCCGATGTCATCATCAGCAACTTCACCACAGAAGCTCCTACTACTGAGTCAGTGGATATGACAGTGGAGCTCCAGATCAGCAACCTAGATGTACAAGACGACATATACCTTGACATCTACTGCTCTGATGCTGATGGAATCATGGACGGCCCCATCCTATTGACAGATACCGCTTTCATGCATGAGCTAGGAGTTGGTCCTTACTCTTCTGGTACATTGACCTATACGCCGGATGGCACAGACACGATATGCTTGCAGGAGTTTATCACAGTTTGCATACGTGATGCTGACTCTCACTGCTTCTGCTCCAATGATCCGCAATGTGTCACAACGTCTATTGCTAGAGTGTTACCAGCAGAACTCCTCAGCTTCACAGCAGAAAAGCGAGAAGCAACAAGCCTGCTCACATGGACTACTGGCACTGAAGTCAACCTTGATGCTTTTGTCATCGAGAGAAGCTCGGATGGTGTCAACTGGACGGAGATCGGAAGACTTACAGGACGAGGAGGTACGGACTCCGACTACAATGAGTACAGCTTCGTAGACAGCACTCCTAGATCAGGACTCAATGTCTATCGCCTCAGAATGCTAGACAACAATGGCAGATTTGAGTTTTCAGATAGTCGATCCTTGCTCTTTAACGAGATTACGGGCTTCGCCGTATTGCCTTCTATCAGCACTGGCAAGATCTTCATCAATATCAATGAGGCCGATGCCGATCTCGTCATTTATAACGGTGATGGACGTATCATAAGACAGATTCGCACTGCTAGCTCAGGGGAAGTGATCCCAGTCGATCTCAGTGACGAGCCATCCGGCATATATCTGGTCAGACTAAAAGATCAAGTCCAGAAAATCGTGATAGCCCATTAATATCTCATCAAGCGCTACTGGCATGATTCATTCTCACTCAAGAGACTGGATCATGCCAGTGGCGAATATGTCGGCCATGTGCCAAAAGATACTACGATCTATCTGCCTCCTTTGACTGAACTGCTCAGTCTGACTGTCTCGGCGGTTTTTCTTGGCGCTTTTTAGATGCAAGTTGGCTAGGCCTTCTTCGATCAATCCTACAAATCTGTCTTTCTTGCGGACTGACTTGAGCTTCAGACCGCTATAAGCAAAGGTGTAGTCAATCTGGGCAAGATTATTTGCTGTGTCCTTCACCTCAAATCTCAGTACATCTGCTCTCCCTTCACGGATTTGGAGCTTTTGATCGCTGAGTAAGATGGGATTTAAATATGTCAGATCAAAACTGCCGATTTCACCCGCATAGCTGTATACACCAGATCGGGCAAAGCTCAAAGACAGATCAAGATGCGCATCATCGAAGACACCTGCCACAATGTCCATTTGCAACTTGCTTTTGTTCGATTGATTGCTTAAGCCATAGATAGATCCATAAATATTCTTGAAACTGATATTCTGAGAGGTTCTGCCCTGATCGACAAGATTGTAGTCTATATCGCCTCTCCTCAGTGCAATATATGGAATGTCGATAGGTTCTGCACCTGGAGCATAGAGCGTCTCATGTGGAAAGGTTTTTTCACAATCCGCAGTCTTGCATCGTGGCCGATCTGCAAACTCCTTGACATCTAGGCGCCAGTCATCCACTTGCACGCTATCGAGCCTGAGTATATTTCCACTGATCAATCCTTGATCATCCGCTGGTGTTGCAGATACCGTTCTGGCACTGTATGACATCTCAGATCGAGAGTTGAGTGAACCATACCGCCCATCACATCCTGAAGCAACAAATCGACCATCATCAAGCAGTATACTTGACCATGAAAGGCTCCGACTGCCTGATGACCAAGAGCCTGTCGCTGACTTCGCAGCCATCAAATCTGCCTGAGGTATAGAACTCTCTCCCAACTTGACCTGCTGCAAGCTCATTTCGACATCTTGGAGTACGACCATGCTTGCCCGATCTTGCCCGGTAAAATGACTTAGCCTGAGCTCCGCTTCGTCGAAGCTGACACTTTGATGCGACAGCGTCGATAATACGCTGTCTTTGCTAATATTGAGACTATCGATATCGATGAAAATAGATTTGGCCGACAGGCCGTCCCCACTCAATAAGTCAGGAATGTGGATATGACCAATGAATACAGAATCAATCTTGGCATCCACCGATCCACAAAGAACTCGGCAGTCTACCAAGACAAGAGATCTCGATTCACGCTTGATGAGCTGCTGCTCACACTGGACACAGTCAAGCTCGGCCAGTGTACCCGCAAGTCTATGGTCTAAGTAGCTGTCTATATTCTTGTAGGCAATAAAAAGAACAAGCCCTATCAAGGATAGAATGACAAGAAAAATGGAGAGGAATCGCTTTGTACGTGGCTTTATGATGGCTCAGGAGATAAGTCGACGCTATGATTCGCGCTTATTGATCTCATCTCGGATCTTTGCAGCTCGTTCGTAGTCTTCTTTGGAGAGTGACTCATCGAGGAGTTTCTGTAGCTCATCGATCGGCATATCGGTGATACTCTTGGACTTCTTAGCTGTTCTGGCAGGTCGAGCTGGAGCTTTACCTTCCTGCGTCGCAGCTTCTGTCTCTTCGTCCATCACGATCCCTGCTTCCTCAAGGATACTGTCATAGGTGTAAATGGGACAATTGAATCTCACTGCCATGGCAATCGCGTCTGAAGTCCGAGAATCTATCTCGTAGTAGTCACCATCACGCTCACAGATCAACAGTGCATGAAAGATACCGTCCACAAGCTCACTGATGATCACCTCTTGTACGGATACCTGGAAGGTCATCATCGTGTTTTTGAATAGATCATGAGTCAGCGGTCTATTGGGTTCCATGTCCTCCATAGCTACGGCAATGGCTTGTGCCTCAAATCCCCCAATTACAATAGGTAGCTTGCGCGATCCATCCACCTCACCTAGGACAACGGCATAGTTGTTACTGTGCGTCGCACTATGGCTGAGTGCCATGATATCTAGTTCAATTTTCCTCAATGCAGACAGTCTTTCTTAAGCGCAACAAAGATATGGGATTAGATCAGAAGGGACGCTCTCTACCCTAAGCCTATTATAGTAGGAGAACTGATCTATTTACATTTGCTTTCGCAAAAAAGGTCTAAACCAATGGGATCAAGAGTCGCTCAACTCATGCAGATGCTAGAAGAAGATGAAACAGATAGCTTTTTGCTATTTGCCCTTGCTAAGGAGTATGAAAAACTCCAGGATCATGCACAGGCAGAGAATTACTTCAGGAAGCTCATTGAGTTAGACAATGATTATGTCGGGGCCTATTATCATCTTGGAAAGCTCTTGGAAGTAAGGAATCAGATCGACGAAGCAAGATCCATTTACAGTAAAGGAATAGAGATCGCAGAGCGGGATGGTCATGGTAAAGATCTCAGAGAGCTCAGGGAAGCACTAGCACTTTGCTAGGTCAATTCCCTAGGATCCAAAATAGTGGAGATGACCATAAAAACTCTGCTGCGCTGGACCAGTGAGGTAGATATCGTGGTATCTCACCCCGTCATACTTCCAAGAAACTGACAGTGTCCCTCCGAGAGTCTGGATCATAGCTTGATCCTTTCCTTTCTGCTGTATGGCATAGACGATCGCAGCGGCAGTCACTCCCGTACCGCAGCTTTGTGTCTCTGCTTCCACACCTCGCTCATAGGTGCGCATATGAATCATACCCTCTTTGATTCGGACAAAGTTGACATTCACACCTTTTGCCCGAAAGGGCTCGCTGTACCTAATCACTCTGGCCTCATCAATGACGGATAGATCGAGGTCATCTGTAAAGCGTACGTAGTGAGGACTTCCTGTATCAAGGATATAATCCTCTCCATATTGATTCCACTCTGAGACATCATTCATCTTGACGGAGACCAGAGCGCCATTTGTACTTGCCTCATGGATACCATCCGATGCTCTGAAGGTGGTCTGCTTTGAGAATATTCCTAGGGCTTCCGCCAAATGCACCGTGCATCTGGAGCCATTCCCACAAAAACTACTGAGTCGACCATCACTATTATAATAGCGCATATAAAAGTCATGGAATTCATCCTTCTCGATCAGTATCAGCCCATCTGCTCCTACGCCGTAATGCCTTTGACAGATCGACTTGACAAAATCAAAATTCGCTCTAGGAAAAGTCTCCTGACGATTGTCCACAATGACAAAGTCATTACCCGTGCCATGATACTTGTGAAAGGGAATGATCATCCTTCTGGCGTTTCTGTGGGGGCTACCTGTTCACCAGTTTTCATATAATGACACTGCTGCGGCAAAGTGAGCAAGAAGACAATCAAAAGAAATATACCGGCGTAAGTGGAGAATTTCCACCCCCACATGTTTCCGATGTACTCCGGTTCTTGATCAGATTCTGGCATCTTCCATGGCATACAACAAAGATAGAATCTGGATCTACAAACCAAAAGCAAGCTACAATGCGTTAATCTTAGGTATGGTAATTGTACCATGCTCAGTCAAATAGCTAAGTCATGTGGAACTGGAGATCAATAGCCTCGGTATTCGCTGTAGCCCTACTTAGCAGCCTGCTCACTGTGGTGATATACCATCAGCTTGATCTGGGTAGGCCTATCGTCATACAGGAAGATCAACAACCTCGTGCTGTAGAGGTCCGTCATATTTACACTCAAGTTCCCAGCGTAGGAGCAGAGGCGGACTTTGTAGCTGCTTCCACATCAGCCGCGAGCTCAGTGGCATTCATCAGAGCTGTGCAGATGAATAAAAATCGATTTTGGGGACAAAAGGAATACAGCTACAATAGCGGAAGCGGTGTACTCGTGAGTGCTGATGGATACATCCTTTCCAATCTTCACGTCATCGAAAATGCCAAAGAGATCCACATCACACTGGATGATCAAAGAGAATATCAGGCCGAGATCATAGGTCAGGATAAGAATACCGATCTCGCACTTCTTAAGATTGAGGCCAATGGTCTGACACATTTCACATTTGGCGACAGTGATAGTGTTCAAGTCGGTCAGTGGGTCCTTGCCGTCGGCAATCCATTCAAATTGCAGTCAACGGTTACCGCTGGAATCGTCTCTGCCAAGGCAAGAAATATTGATCTCAAAGATTCATATACCGCCATCGAGTCTTTCATACAGACTGATGCCGCTGTCAATAGTGGCAATAGTGGCGGCGCTCTGGTCAACACCAAAGGTGAACTGATCGGAATCAATACTGCTATCATCTCATATAGTGGTCAGTATGAGGGCTACTCCTTTGCCATACCCAGCAATGTGGTTCGCAAGATCTATGATGATCTCCGTGACCATGGCGCTGCACAGCGTGGATGGCTCGACGTCAATGTTTCGAGTGTCAATCAAGAGAGAGCTACCTCCTTGGGCTTGGATGAGATACGAGGGGTCTACATTGACAATGCCTTTGCTGATGGCGCTGCTGATCGCGCTGGACTCAGACCAGGTGACGTAATCCAGGTCATAGATGGTCGAGAGATCATTGCAATCCCAGATTTTATGGAGTACCTGGCTCAAAAACGACCAGACGATATCCTACACATCAAGTACTACAGGCGTGGTGATTATCGTAGTACTCAGGTCACTCTACAGCGACGACAAGCCAAGACAATGACCAATCCCAGTGAGGAGGCGATGCCTTTGCTTGCTGAGCTCGGGATACAGGTGAGAAATCTGCAAGCCGCCGAAGAAAATCGCATGGAGATCTATGGTGTGAAGATCTCTTCCATCAAGCAAGAGAGTCAGGCAGACTGGGCCAATATGGAACCAGGATATATCATCACGCACATAGAAAATGTGCCTGTGCGCACTGTGAATGAGTTTCTTAGCGAGCTGAACAATGTTCGAGGTAATTTCATTCTCAAGGGACAGTACCCAAATCATGATGGAGAATGGCTCTATGAGCTCAATCTTCATCAGTAGGAATTAGCAAAAGCCTCTCGGATTGGCCAAGCTGATCATATCTTCACGCTATGGCTCAAGATGTACAGTTTAACAAGAATGAAGATGCGATGATGCTCGCAGTCTCCCACTTCAGGCATCGTCTAGAAGAAATCTATCTCGGGGGAGGACAGAAGCGTATAGACAAGCAGCACTCCAAGGGAAAAATGACTGCTCGCGAGCGTATCTCCGCATTGATCGATGAAGATTCTCACACGATCGAGATCGGCGCATTTGCCGCATTTGAGATGTATGAGGAACATGGTGGCTGCCCTGCTGCAGGTGTGGTCGTAGTGCTAGGATATGTCTCTCAGAGACTCTGTGTTATCGTCGCCAATGATGCGACTGTCAAGGCTGGTGCTTGGTTTCCAATGACAGGGAAGAAAAACCTCCGAGCGCAAGAAATTGCCATGGAAAATCATCTTCCTATCATCTACTTGGTAGACAGCGCGGGTGTATATCTTCCGATGCAAGACGAGATCTTCCCAGATAAGGAGCATTTTGGAAGGATATTCAGAAACAACGCCGTACTCTCAAGCATGGGAATTCCTCAAATTGCGGCTGTCATGGGCAGCTGTGTGGCAGGAGGAGCTTATCTCCCGATCATGTCAGATGAAGCACTGATCGTAGAAGGGACGGGATCCATCTTTTTGGCCGGACCATACCTTGTCAAAGCCGCCATCGGCGAAGATGTCGATAAAGAAACGCTAGGCGGAGCAAGCACACACAGCGAGATATCAGGCGTGACAGACTACAAGATGCCTGATGACGCAACTTGCATCAAGACGATCCGAGATCTAGTGGACAAACTCGGTCATGGTGACAAGGCAGGATTTGACCGAGTGGATACAAAGCCACCGGCTTCAGATAAGGACGAGATTATTGGCATATTTCCGGAAATACGGACCAAGCCATACAAGACCTTGGACCTCTTGACATGCCTTGTCGATGAGGATAGCCTCACCGAGTACAAAGCAGACTATGGACGCACGATCATATGTGCGTATGCCCGCATTGACGGTTGGGCCGTAGGTATCGTAATGAATAATCGTGAAGTCGTCAAGAATAAGAAGGGTGAGATGCAATTTGGTGGTGTGATATACAGCGACTCAGCGGATAAGGCTGCTCGATTTATCATGAATTGTAATCAGAAAAAAATCCCACTCGTATTTGGTCATGACGTGACTGGGTTCATGGTGGGAAAGCGCAGTGAGCATGGTGGTATCATAAAGGATGGCGCCAAGATGGTCAACGCAGTGGCAAATAGTACTGTGCCTAAGATCAGTATCGTGATGGGAAATAGCTACGGTGCGGGAAACTATGCCATGTGTGGCAAGGCCTATGACCCTCGATTCATCTTTGCTTGGCCGACGGCTAAAATCGCAGTGATGGGCGGAACACAAGCCGCTCAAGTTCTCGCACAGATTCAAACTGCTTCCGCAAAAGCTAAAGGTGAAGAGCTGGATGATGCTGCTCAAATCGAGCTTGTGGATCAAATCAAAGCACGATACGACAAACAGACCTCAGCCTATTATGCTGCAGCGAGGCTCTGGGTGGACGATATCATTGACCCAAGACGAACCCGTGACTACATATCGATGGCAATAGACGCGGCCAATCATGGAAAGGTGGAAAAATTTAACCCAGGAGTAATCCAGACTTGATGGAAATCATCATCAAGACATTTCACGGACTAGAGGAGGTGCTAGCGCAGGAGCTCAGAGATATGGGCATCGATAATCCAGACGTGCTCACCCGCGCTGTCCGCTGCCAAGGTGACAAGGCACTACTCTACCGGCTCAATTACGAATTGCGCACGGCACTGAGAATCTTGGTGCCAATCCACAAGTGGAAAGCGCTCAACTACACAGACATCTATGAGGAGACGAAGAGAATCCCATGGGGTGATTATCTGACGAGCTCACAGAGCTTCGCGATCAAGTGCAATAGCTTCAGCAAGTTTTTTAAGAACACCCAATTTGCGCTACAGCGTGTCAAAGACGGTATTGTAGATGCATTTCGCAATGATCACGGAGCGCGACCTAGCGTAGACAAAGAGAATCCAGATCTCTGGCTCAATCTTCATATCTATGAAAATGAGGTCCAACTGCTCTGGGATAGTAGTGGCGAACCACTCTTTAAACGCGGCTATGGTAAACAGCGCGGCATAGCTCCGATCAATGAGGTCTTGGCAGCAGGTATCATAGCCATGAGCTCATGGGATCCTTCGCAAAACTTCTATGACCCCATGTGTGGCTCCGGGACATTTTTACTCGAAGCCATATCCATGGCCAGCCAGACCCCTTCGCAAGCCTACAGGGAACATTGGCATTTTATGAATCGCCGAGATTATGACCGTAGGCTATGGAAAGATGTCGTGGCTTCCGCCAAAAAGAAGTCAGCACCAGAGGCGACAAGATTCTATGCAAGTGATATCGATAGTGATGCCATCTACAATACTAGTATCAACGTCAAAAACAGTCCCATAGACGCGAGTCCTCATTTATGGACCGCGGACTTTTTCAAAATCTATATGGGTGCAAAGCCAGGATGGGTGTTCATGAATCCACCGTACAATGAGCGACTGACGCTAGATCAGAGTATAGGATGGCATATGAAAGTAGGCAAGGTACTGAGAGAAAGATACGGTGGTTGGAATATTTGCATTATGTCTGGAGATCAAGAAGCCCTGAAGCATCTAGGTCTAAAGGCCAATAAAAAGATCGAGCTATACAATGGAGCCATACCGATCATGGTTTACTTCATAGACATCTTTGACAGATGAGCAAAGTCCTAAGCATAGTACTATTGATGATGTGTGGACATCTAGGGCAGGCTCAAATTGAGCTTAACTACGGGAGCACCATGAGTTCTACAAAAGTGCTTCATGCGGAAATTGACAGGCTCCTTCAAGAGATTTCTTCCACTCAGCTCATAGATAACTACTCCTCTCCGCAAAAGCGTACTCCTTATCTGTCCTTACCAGATGGCAGCCCTACAGCATTCTTTTGTAGGCTAGAACATCGCCAAGAGCAGAACGGCGGTCGTAAGACCCGATTCAGACTTGGCAGCGTAGAGCAGACAAACTATCTCGAGGGCAAATCAGCCATGCCTCATCAGCTCTGATATCAAAGCAAGCTGGAAAGATCCTTCAGCCCCAGATATCTACTTACAGTAAAGCCCTCACCATAGGTAGCGCCTATTGGTCTGCCTAGCGTCATGGCTCTAGCACGCAGAAAATCCAAGAATTCCTGGCCCGAGATGGGTGTCTTGGGCTCCTGACTATCTGGATCAAAAAACTGTGATCCAAAGCACTTGACCAGCTCTATTTTTTGCTCCATGTATTCGCTGATGTCTATGACAAAATCTGGTTCTATGTGGTAATCCTGAATGTAATGGTATATGGCTCTGGGGCGGTGTGGTTCTTGCTCGATTCTATCTTGTAGAGTCTTGATGGCCTTCAGACCTGAAAGAAAGCCAGCCTCCTCTAGCACTTTGCTGCCTTTACCATGATCTATGTGTCTGTCCATGACGGCATTGGCTAGGATGATTTTGGGCTTAGCAGCTCGTATGACTCTTATGATCTCTTTGATGGCTTCCTCATCACTGCGCAAAAATCCATCTGTAAGATCTAGTCCTACTCTCCACTCTGCGCCGACAAAGCGCGCCGCATCTAGCGCCTCTTTTCTCCTCAGCTCAGGAGTACCTCTAGTCCCGAGTTCTCCCCGAGTTAAGTCAAGGATGCCGATGCTCCAGCCTAGGTCTCGATGCTTGAGCATGGTGCCTCCTGTGCTGAGCTCCTGATCATCGGGATGAGCACCGACCACGAGGAGATCTACTGGTGTGATTTGTGTCATGAGATGGTAATGGTATAGTGGTATGATTTTTTCTTAGAGCTTTCCCTTTTGGCGGAAGCCGTTTTTTGATCTGTAGGTGCTGAGCTCTTCTTCACAGCATATTGATATTGAGGTGAAGCTTTGGGCTTCTCAGTATTTGGCGGAAGCCGAAACCACACCCTGATGGTCTTGTGAAAAAGCACACGTGCTTTATACTGAGCCGCTACGTCAAACTTGAGAAGCCTGACGACTCGCTGTGCCTCTTGATCGCAGTCTGGACTCAAGGATGATATGACCTTGGTATCTGCGACATTGCCCTTGTGATTGATCGAGTATCTGATCTGCACATATCCTTCCACATTTGATTCACGCGCAGAGTCAGGATATCGCAGATGTGACTGAATGAACTTGCCCATGGCCTTGCCACCACCAGGATACACTGGTTTATGAATAAAGTGCTTGTCTTTGGCTTCTTTTGGCATACTAGCGGTGATAGGTCCAGCCGATCTCATAAGGCTCACTCTCATCACAGTGGAGATAGCCCTCGTCCCACCAGCGAGACATAGCGGCAGGTTCAAAGATCAGAGAATTTTCGGTGAGTATATCCGGTAGGTAATGGATGCGAAGACGGGCGTGTCTCTTAATCGCCTCATTGATCCCCAGTGCAATATCATCCTCGGCTCTACGCTGATGCATAAAGTCCGTGGTACTGAGCCACAATTGAAAGACATTGCTGATGCGGTCTCGTTCTCTCTTGCGGTCTTCAGTACGAAGTATGATTACATCTATGTCTCTAGCCCCTCTCCGAATCGCCTCCTGTATCGGTGCGTAGCATCCATAGCCACCATCAGCGTAGTTCATGCCATCCTTGTTGTACAAAGACATAAAAGGAACGACATTGCAACTCGCCCACATGTAATGATAAAAGTCCTCATAGCTCGATTCCTTGCTAGAGTAGTATTCTGTCTGGTCCTTTGACAGATTGGATACACTGATAATGGCCTCCGTACTGCCTGAAGCAAGTTTGGCGTACAGCTGAGAAGTGAGCGTCTTGCGGATAATGTTGAGCAGATTCAGGCTTTCGCCCAAAGTCTTTTTACGCTTGACGAACTGGCCAATGATTCCCAGATGGTTCATGCCTATCTTAAGCTCGCCCGCCTTGTCGCGCTTGATCTTGAAGGGACTCATACTGAAAATATCACTTTGAGAAACAGAAGTGAAGGCCTCTCTGATGCGCTCTATCTCAGCGATCGCAAGCAAAGGAACCAGCAACGATCCCGTGGATGTCCCCATGAAAAGCTCATAGGGTCTCGTGGACTTTTCGATGAGTCTCTGAGCGTAGCCTCCTGCCCAAGCCCCCTTTGATCCTCCCCCACTGATTACGAGTGCCTTCATAGCTCATAAATGTACTGCGATGGTCATAGAGTCTAGGGATAGATCTAGACCAATTATCATACATTCGTGGTAAAGAAGCAAGCTATGAGTTTTCCAGTAGAAGATTACATTGTTTACATCTATCCATTCCTCGCAGTCCTTTTGATCACAGAGTTTTTGATCGCACGGGATGAATACATCAAAGAGGAGACCATCGGATCCTTTTTTATCGCCGTCGGTGCCACGGTAGTTGCATCGATCATGAAGCTCGTGGCATTTGGAATATTGGTCTTTGTATTTGAAGCAACGAAGAGCTTCAGACTTGACTATCTCGGCTACGCTAGTTTTGGCTGGGGTTGGTACATGTGGATTTTTGCAATCTTTGCTGACGACTTCAATTTTTATTGGCATCACAGACTGTGCCATGAGGTACGTTTGCTTTGGGCACTGCATATACCTCATCACAATAGCGAGACCTTCAACTTTACAGTAGCACTGCGCAACGGCTGGTTCATGTTTTTCTGGAAGCCGTGTCTCTGGCTCTGGATGCCACTCGTAGGTTTTGAGCCACTCATGGTCTCGAGTGCCATCATCATCAATAGCACTTATCAATACTGGCTTCATACGACGACGATACCTTCTCTTGGCATCCTCGAGAAGCTCTTCAATAGTCCTTATTTGCATGTGGTACACCATAGCTGCAATGTAGAATACATGGATAAAAACCATGGTGGTATTTTCATCATATGGGATAAGCTATTTGGTACATTCTTGGAGCCAATCAAGGGTGTGACTCCCATCTATGGTGTCACCAAAGGACCAGGATCATACAATCCATTCATTGCCAATGTGCACGAGTTTTCCAATATCTGGACAGATGTGAAGAAGGTTTCGAACTGGTCAGATAAGATCAAGTATATCTTTTATCCGCCAGGATGGAGTCATGATGGTAGCACGGTCACTGCCAAGGAGATGCAACTCCAGTTGGCCAGAGGAACGATCAAAGCAGACGGAGCGAGAAGTTACTAGGAAAAAAGTTGGTCCTTAGAATCTTGATTTAAGGTCACCTCGTAATCCAGAATATGTAGATGGAACCGACTATAATCGCGAGTATGGTTGTCTGAATGATCATGGCCGTCTTCAATTTTGCTCGGAAGACATTGCAGATCAAAAATGAGCTAAACACAAGGACTGATGCCACGATGAAGCCGGCGAATCCCAGGTAGGCTCCGAGTGGTGACATTTTGGATGGGTTAGCCAAGTCATCCACAAATATGTAGCACGACCAGGCAGCCAGCGCTGTGCCAACCAATCCAAAAGGCAAAATCAAAAATCTTAGATGTTGATAGCTTTTCAAAGTGTGAGGTAGCTTTATCCCGCTAGTCTAAATCTCAAAGCAAGCGATACTTTATATGATCTCGGCTCCATTCCATCCCTCATGATTTCCCAAGAGAGATGTCGGATATTTTCAATAGCGTTCATGACCACGAAGTCACAGTCTGGGCTCAGACTCTTCAGGAGGGTAATATCCATGACTTGACCGTTTTCGTCAATGCTCAGTAATACTGCCACGATACCTTCTATATCATTTTCACGCGCACTTGATGGGTAAGTAATGTGCGGATAGATCTGAGCATATAGAGCATCTTTCCCGATGAGAGGCTTTGGCATTTGATCTTCCTCAAGAGCGATTTCGTGGTAGTCTCCCATACCGCTTGTATCTATCAGAATACTATTACGACCAGGAACGTAGTCCTCCAGAAAGGCGCTATTGGACTTTGATGAGCTTGTTGCAGGACTTACCGCACAAGAAAGGAGAAGTAAAATCGAGATAAGGGGCCATAATCTCATGTCGATAAAGATAACCAATTGGAGTAGAGAACCGGAAAGTAACTTCCCGGCTATAAAAAAGCCCGATGACTTCAGTCACCGGGCTTATATTATTTACTCTACTCCTGATGATGCAGGAGCTTCTGCTCACTAATCAAGTACAATCATCTTGCGAGTGGCCTCATAGCTATCAGAACCATTCTTAGGCTCTGCTCTCAGCTCATAGAACCACACACCAGCAGCACCAATCTCTGATCGCTTGATCGATAGTTGGTGTTTTCCTGCACCGTACTCACCTTCCTTCACCATCGCGGTATTGCCCTTTGCATCGTGGATATGAAGAGTCACATCGCTAGTCTCTGCAAGGGTAAACTCAATGACCGTGAACTCATCGAATGGATTTGGTGAGTTCTGTGCTAGATTCCAATTGAAATCCACAGCTTCGCTCTCGTCATCATTCCATGCAAACCGTACAGAGAGGTCACTAGCACTCTCGGTGTATGCCTCTGGCCTGATGATATCATCCGACAAGGACAGAAGCTCACTCCAGCGAGCTTTGACTCCATCCATTACTCTAAACTCTATAGTAAATAGCACCTCACCTTCATTGACAGTGACTCCTACTCCTTCATTCCAGCTCATACCAAGTCGACCTTGCTCAACTGAGTGTATGCCTAGATTGGCATCTGTAAGATCCAGTGCAGCTGCATTGACTCCCACCCACTCGAGCTCTTCAGAATTCCAATTGAGAGTCGCCTGATATCCAAGGACATCTTTAAACTCTCCGGCCTTGATTTCGAGGCTCACTAGTTCACCACTCTCCACAGCTTCATCTTCCACTACCAGGTCTACATAGTCGCTAGGTGTGCGATCTTCTGAGGACATCAATCCCGTAGTCACAGCATCACCAGTGATATCACCCACTTTGACGGCAATGAAATTGTTGTCGAGGATCTCATCCTGATTGAAGTTGTCGATCTCGATGATCTCGTCGAACGGCCAAGGGTTTGTCAAATCGTCAAACTCCTGATCTTCTATAGGGAATCTCCAACTAGTATTCTCAGGGAACTCGTCATAATCACCTAGGAGCAATCTTCTCAGCTCTACCATATCAAGCGCTGAGACTGAGTTATTGTTATTCACATCAGCCGCGATGTACTTATATGGACTATCAAATGGCTCAAGACCAAGCAAATGCTTCTGAATCTTGACGATATCAAATGTACTCAGACCATTTCGGTGATCGTCATTCTTGAAGCTTGTCAGCGTATAGTCATCATTCCATGGCATATTGTCAAAGCGGTATGCACCATCTTCTTCCGTCTGCATAGAGGCGATAATACCATTGTCTGTAGCAAGTTCCACTTCAGCGCCCTCAAGTGTAAGGGCTTGAGGTGTGTACACTACACCGCCTAGACTACCAGAAAGACTATCACAGACTCCACTGTTGTCTTGAATGAAGATAAAGGTCTCACAGAAGTCTTGATTTCCAGACTCATCAGTCACCCATAGAGGAAGACTGACAGTACCTAGATCATTACAAGTGAATGTCAAGAAAATATCGTTGATATCCTCAGAGAATGACACGATCACATCTCCACAATTATCATCACTACCTGCATCAAAATCACTTGCCCAGATAGTCACTTCACCGGCACCTTCCATCAGTACTGTCACAAGACCACTGAAGCACTTAGGACTAGGTTTCTTACAATCTAGCAATTCAAAGGACTGCTCGAAGCTTGTCGTATTGCCACATCCATCTTCAGCAGTCCAGATGATCTTATGTCGACCAAATGGATAGACACCGCTCGCGTCACTTCCAGTAGCCACGACATCGATATCACCATCATCAAAGGCGTCAATCACATAGCTGATGTCAACTTCTTCAGAGCAATCATCGGTTGCTGTGGCAGTGAGCTCGATAAATCCTTCACAACTTGCTGCAGCACTGTCACAAGCAGTGAGACTAGGCTCGAGATCTCCAAAGACTGGAGCCACATTGTTGCTCAGCTTGATGATTTGGAGATCAGTCCATATCCCTGCACCTGTCACCTCATCGTACTGGCACCAGTCTAGCACCTTCCATGTACGGAAGATCTTGACACAGGCGTCAGCATCATCCACGAAGATTTCATCGTCATAGTTGATAAGCACATCGCTGCATATGACTGCATTCACCACAGGCTCACCAGTGAGGCTCGGATCCAAGATGATATCTTCTGTACAAGCATCACTGAGTTCACGATCACTTGGCCATCTGATATCACTTTCAGTAAGCGGATCAGAGTTGATCAATGTGATCGTTTGACTACATGTCCTAGAGAGTCCTTGTCTGTCAGTCACGGTAAATATCCTTGAGATACTACCCTCGCCACAGTCAGCTTCACTCATATTCACCTCTACAGAGATCGTGAAGCTACAGTTGTCAAATCCTAGGGCGAGACCATATGTTTCATCTCTCGGATCTTCTAGTGCATCCATATCGATCTCATCCCCACAATCTAGTGTCAGATCTGAAGGACATGCAATGAAAGGAGGCAACTGATCCTGTACGACGATCGTCACATCACAGTCATTGTATCTACCGAAGAGATCGCCACCTGCTCGCATTCTCGAGCTTGACACACGTCCCTCACCAGGATCTACATCAAACACTCTCAAAGTGACGGTAAACTCTCTTCCAACATCTCCACAGTCAAAGTCAAGATAGTCTTCGTAGCGGTTGGGACCAGGGTTGGATCTCACCTTGAAATATACGGTGTCAGCACAGTTATCAAAACTACCGTCATCGAATGTCTCTGCAAATACCCGAGCGGTTCCATTTGAACTCACAGAAACCACTGTGTTTTCATCACAAACCGGAATTGGAGGATGAACATCTTCTACCGTCACCGTAATGGTATGCAGCACAATGTTCCCACACTCATCCTCGAGTACGTACGTAAGCTCACTGTCACCTGATGGAAGATCAGAAAGTACATACTGGTCAGGTCCAAGCTCTACAAGGACTCCTCCAGTTGTACTGACAGTGTAGTCATAAGCACTACAGTCACCGCCTACCACTGGTACTGGTACAGACCAGCTTGCGCCGCAGTCGAGAGCACCACTCTCTAGTGTCACATCTCCTGGAGCGATCACATCTGGACCGTCAATATCCCATACAAGGATACGCTGGATATGAACGATAGGATTGACTCCGGGCTCAGGATCTTCACAGAGATTGGAGATCTTCCATATTCTTTGGATCTCGTAAGATCCGCCACATGCTTCAAAGATCTCATCCTCTACGAAGTAAGTGATATCACAAAGCGGATGTACACCGAGCTCAAGCGGCTGACCGTCGATGGATGGATATCCCGTATTACTCGGATCTACTAGACTTGCATCATTCGCTACATCTTCACAGTCAAATGAAGGAGCTGAGATATCATCCCAGTTCACAGGCCACTCTATGTTAGCAAGATTGATACGATCTACAGTGATCAATTGCTCGCAGCTCACAGACAGACCAGATGCATCCGTAATGGTCCAAGTACGGACCACAGTTGCTCGTGGCAGGTTACACTTACCCTCATCTGTATAGTCATCGCTATAGCTGACATCCACACTTGGAACACAACTCAGCAACTCTGGGAAGCCCGTGAAATCAGGATCTGCAAGTGCATTACATGGCACTATGGTATCTGCAGGACAAAGGAACTCAGGTAGGATTTTATTCTCCACGAGTAAGTTACCCCAGCAAATATTACCAGTCTCACAGTCTGTGATCATCACAACTAGGTTCTGACCTATCTCATCCGTGCCTACGAATGGGCTATTGGGAATTGGATCACTATCAGCATCCGGATGCACCGTCACAGTGTAGCAATCGTAGCATCTGTATGGTCCACCTTCGAGAATCATATCTGGTGTAATCTCTGCAATACAATCGGGACCTAGACTGATGTTAATCTGATCATTGCATCCTAGTTGATCTGTTGGGTTCGGGAACTCTTCCACCAGTACATTGAAGCTGCAAGTACTGCTATTACCGGCTTTATCCACTACAGTGATCACGATGTTGGTATCTCCGATTGGTAGCGGCGTGCCATTGACAGGAATCATCAGCGTATCCACTTCACAGTTATCAGATACCTCATCTACTTCGAAGTACTTGATGACTTCACACTCTCCTTCACCTAGTGTAATCGTCCAGTCCTTGGGACATTCTACCACAGGTGCCTCCACGTCATTGACAGTAACTGTAAAGCTGCAGTTTGAGACATTCCCACTCATATCGGTCAGAGTATAAATCACAGTCGTTTCACCACAACCAAAGATTTCAGTAATAGTATCACCACATGTGACTTCGCCGCCTTCCGGCAAAATGGCATTCGGATCGTCATTGATATACTCAACAGAGATTGTTCCCATCGGACAGTTGTCCGCAATACAAGGGTGAATCCATATGTGAGCTGCTCCACAGATACCTGGTTCATTATCAAATACGACATCAGCCAGTGGCATCGCAGAATCATCACAACTTGGCAACTCATTGTCCACCACCACGACTGGGAAGGAACACTCAGCCACATTTGCTTGTGCCGCTTGCAGACTGCAAGTATCACCATTATCAGGAAGGACACTAAGATCTGTATTCAAGAAGCCAATACTCGCTGGATTGTCTCCTGAAGAAGCCACCCAGTCCTGCGCATTGTCATGATCACATTCTAGGAATCTTTGAATTCCAGAAACAGTGTTGAGGTTTCCAACAGAACCGACAAAGTCTTCTCCAAGATCATAACCATTGGTCGCGACAGCGTCGAGGACAACACCATTCACGCTAATCGTGTAGCCTGCTGGATCAGCACTTCCTATATCAGTAGCAGTGCTATCATTGAAATAGAAATTGGCCTCGTCATCCGTACCAGCACCAAAATGCAGGACAAGTTGGGCTCCTACAGGAAGAACAATGTCTCTTGGAAGTGTGAAGATTGAATTATCAGATCCTTCTCTCTCGATCGTCAGGCAGCTCAGATCCAAAGCACATGGACCAAAGTTTGTCAACTCGATGTAGTCCTCAGAGCTACTTGTCAAGTATGATGGGAAGTCTTGTTGACCACCCTCAACTGCACCGAGATCTTGTACGACCTCCGTGATCAGAAGCAGTGCTTGATCCTGTGCTCTATACGTCACTGTATTGTTGCCTTTCGGCAAAAAGGCTTCAGTCAAATCACCAACACCACAGTCGACGATTTCACCAAGTTCATTGGTCACTTCGTAGACTAGTGCTAGGTGAGGACAATTGTCTCTCAAGCTCACTGGTGAAGAAAGACTGATTGATCCAGGAATAGATCCACAGAGACCAGCCGTTGTAGACAAGGTATCACCTTCTGGGCACTCAATGATCGGCGCTTCGCCGTCATTGACGAATATATCGAGAGCGCATACCTCACTTGCATTTCCACTAGCATCATAGGCGATGTACTCTAGAGTAGTCTTACCTACAGGGAACATATCACCACTGGTAAGACCTGTGCCATCGACTTGTGCAATGCTGTCCATCTCACAATTGTCAATTGCCGTAGGCAATGAGAAGTTGACAAAGGCACCACACTGATTTGGCATACTTTTCTCGACGATCGCCGGTCTTGGACAATTGATCCAAGTCGGTGCCTCAGTATCAACTAAGTAGGCGACTACCTCACAAGAATCTACAATACCACCAGTACTCAATGAAATCAACTGGATGACGATGCTGTCTCCCACTTGCCCACCGAAGAGAACTCCAGCGGCAGGAACTTGTCTGACATTGACAATCTCACCGCAGATGTTGGTCGAGTCGAAAGGAGGTAATATGTCAGGTACTCGACCTACACAACTACCGATTTCTGTACTCACCGTCGTATCTGCACCGCATAGATCAAGGTTGACATTGGCACCCTCAATCTCAACGGAAGCCACACAAATGCTCGTATTGCCAGCTTCGTCAGTGACCAGCAAGGTCACATTGATGAATGGCTCTGCGATATCTTCTTGAGTAATCTCTACACTATCTGTAAATGTGACACCATCTCTACTCGCTTGAATGCTGGAAATCTCGCAATTATCTGTAGATCCTCCATCGATAAATGCGGCATCCATAGCTCCCTCACAAAGCAAGCCGAGATTAAATATGGCGTCTTGACATACTGCCTGCGGAGCTTCCTTGTCTCTCACGAGCACGAGGAAGGAACAACTATCTAAGTTGCCCGACAAGTCCATGACCCTGACACGTATTTCGACGCCAGTCGTATCGACATCAAAGAATGAACCACTAGGATTCGTCGTACTGTAGGGTCCACCATTGAGACTATACTCAAAGATGAGGTCTTCACTTCTATCGCAATTATCAATACCCGTGATCGTCGGGAAATTCACGATCGCACCACACCATCCAGCATCATTCTCTACTTCAATCGGGTTCCCAGGACATCCGACAAGGTTCGGTGCTTCAGTATCAGGCGCAAGAATCAAGATCGCTGAATCGATCGGCTGACAGTTTAGCACTGAATCCTGCGTGTAAATGATGAAGATCGTATCACCATTTCTATCATTAGGACCAGGGAAGTAGTCAGTAATTGGCAGCGTATCATTGATAAATACACCGTCACCTGTAGTGCTCCACTGACCACTTAGCTCAGTGGCATCAAGTGTCGCTCCCACTGTGATTGTATCAAATCCACAAGCGATATCGCTCGACAAGATTTCCACATCTACAAATGGACACAAATCAGTAATACCGCATCTGATGGAAACTTCAGCAAAGCAGAATGCTTCATTGCCACTGCTATCAACGACTCGTACAATGACTGCGATATCCTCGAATGTCGGACCGACCACTGTCAGTGTTAATGAATCGAAGAAATTCGTAGTATCAGTAGAGATTTGGATTGACTCTACACCACAGTTATCCGTACTCAGTGCTGCCAAGTCTAGTGCAGATATATCTACACTACAGATGTCATTGGGTTGCTCGAAGAACAAATTGGTACATACCACCTCAGGCACTTCTTTGTCCAGCACAATGACGCTAAACTCGCAACTATCAATATTCCCTGCGTCATCGATAGCTCTTGCCTGTATGATTGTCGTATCAGCCGGGAAGAACTGACCACTTGGATCAAGTGAAGACCACCCAGCACCGTTGACATTAAACTCCACATTTAGTGAATCCGTGCGTGTACATCCGTCTAGGGCGAAGATTGTGGGAAGATTAACAATTGCACCACACCATCCGGCATCATTATCTACTACGATGGCACTATCTGGGCAACCGATGAGAATTGGAAGGGCGAAGTCTTCTACAGTTACTTCAAAAGTGCAATTGACAGTATTACCACCTGGATCGTTGACGAAGTATTCGACGACAGTCGTCCCTACATCAAAGTTGCGTGTAGTCTCAAGATCACTATTGATCAATAGACTTCTGATATCATTAGGACCATCCACACTTCCATCAGGATTGGTAAAACTGACAGTGTAATCAATCAATGATCCCAGAGGACAGTTGTCCCTTGGCACTGGATGCAACCAAGTAAACTGGGCATCGCAATCCTGATTATCACTAGACAGGACTGTATCTACTGGACATATAATCGAAGGTGTAACATCATCATTGACTGTCACTGTGTACATGCACATGACGGTGTTTCCTGCAGTATCGACTGCCGTCCAAATGACCTCAGTAGTACCTAGAGGGAAAAGTGCTCCTGCAAGCGTAGTGCTATCTGGAGCAGCATCATAATTGTGACTGAGGCTGACAATACTGCAATTGTCAGTAGCCGTTGCATCCGTACTCGCATCTTCTATGCTTGCTCCACAGTCGGCTAGATTATCTTCCGAGTCCACAAGCGTCACATCAGCAGGACAAGTGATGACAGGATCTTCTTGATCTTCGACAAGAACCATGAAGCAACAAGTATCTGTCGTGATACCATTTAAATCAAGGTCCTCCATCTCCGTCGCCACATAGCAAACCTGTGTCATACCAAGTTCAAATACTTCTCCACTGGCATCATCCATACCAGTAGCAAGTGTGTCGCCGTCTAAGGAAATAATAGAATATGTGACCTCGACAGGGCAGTTTTCAAAGTTGTTGAGAAGGCTCAGTTTTCCATCCTCGCTGGTCCAAGAGCATTCGCCTGGGCTTGTGCTCGCTGTGACCATATTACCTGGACAGGTGATGGTCGGGAACTGTGTATCCATGACTTCCACGATAAAGACACAGCTCGCACTGTTACCATTTTCATCAGAAACTTGATACTCCACTTCATGGAAACCAACTGGTAGATCACTACCAGGAGATGGACCGCTAACTTGCTCCACAGTATCTACAATACAGTTGTCTGTTGCCACCGGCACTACCCAATTTACACTCGCACTGCACTGATCAGGGCTAGTAGCCACACTGATCGTGTCAGAAGGACAATTGATAAATGTCGGATTCTCATCATCTTCTACAGTGATTGTAATCTCACAGGTCGCTGAATTTCCAGCAGCATCAGTGACAGTCCAGATCACAGTGCTTGTTCCTACAGGGAAGCTCGCTCCGGCAAGTGTATTCTCATTAGGCGCTGTGACATAGTCATGCGTGATGATACTGTCTTGACAGTTGTCCGCATATACTGGGTCAAATCCTGAGCCAGGCATGGTGAAACTACACTCTCCTGGATCAGTCGTACGATCACCATCGATAGCACTACAATCAATGGTCGGAAGCTCAGAATCTTGAACCAAGACCACAATCTCACAAGTGCTCACATTACCCGCAGTATCCACTGCTGTCCAGATCACAGAAGTCTCGCCTACCTCAAAGACAGCTCCATCAAGCGTCGAGCTATCAGCCTGCGCAGCATAATCATGACTTAGCATAGCAACTCCACAGTTATCCGATGCCATGGCATCGAGGGCTGTACCCACATTGGTAGCAGCACAGTCACCCATATCACTAGTAGGTAGTGTAATAGGACTTGTAGGACATGTAATTTCAGGAGCCTCTACGTCCTCTACTACGACCCAGAAGCAACACGTATCACTCTGTATTCCATTGAGATCCGGATCTTCAGTCTCTGTAGCTACGTAGCATACAACTGTACTATCAAGTCCGAATGTCTCTCCACTAGCATCATCCATTCCTGAACTCAAAGTGTCTCCAGCTGGAGATAGGAGATGATAACTTACTTCAACAGGACAATTTTCCAAATTACCAAGAAGAGATAACTTCCCTGCCGGTGCAGTCCAACTGCACTCGCCGGGTGTTGTCTGTGCCAAGATCATATTTCCAGGGCAAATAATGGTAGGCTGCTCAGAGTCTTCAAGAACCAAGACAAATGAGCAAGTGTCTGTATTGCCTTCCTCATCAGAAGCCACAAAACTGATATCATAAATTCCTAGATCAAGTTGCTCACCTGAAGTAGGTCCTGATATTTGAGTCACCGTAGCTAGACCGCAATTGTCATTGGCGATTGGTGTGCTGAAGATGGCAGATCCCATACAGAGATCCACACTATTTCCAACAAACACAGTATCCGATGTAGGACAATTGACAAAGACTGGATCCTCTACGTCCTCCACATTAATGACGATGGTACAAGAATCTTTGTTACCAGCAGCATCCATGACTACCCAAATCACCTCAGTTTCTCCTACTGGGAAGGAGGCTCCGTCAAGTGAGGTACTGTCAGGTGCTACATCATAGCTATGAAATATCATCGCACCTGGACAATTATCATCGAAGATCGGATCTAACTCTCCATCAGTTGCTGTGAATGTACACACCCCTGGATCTGAGTCCTGAGCTTGTCTGATACCACCACACTCTAGTGTAGGAAGCTCTGTATCGACGACGAGGAAGCTAATGCTGCAACTAGCCACATTTCCAGCACTGTCCATGACCGTGTAGGTGACTGTATGCACACCTGCTTCATATTCTCCACTGGCATCATCAGTGCCGTATGGGCTAGTATTGGTCACGATCAAGTTACTATCACAGTTATCCATGATGGTGATGCCAAGACCACTTACTTGAGCAACACAAGTACCTGGTAGTACCTCGAATTCAACAAGTCCCATGATCTCTGAAATGTCTTGGCCATCATTCAATACACCAGGAGATTCTATTGCAGGAGGATTCCAAGCTCCGACAAATCCAGCTCCGGTAAACTGAAGACTATTTCCAATAGGATCTGTGATGGGTTCTGAGACGCCGATATCAGTACTCATCATACCCGCGGCAGGTCCATCGTTGGCCGAGAAACTGCCTTCATAGCTCAAGAACTGTAGTACAGCGCCATCGCAGACCAGGGCAATTCCATCAGGACCATTCTGAATACTATTATTTGGATAGCTCAATGCGACCGCACCAAAGCCTGCTCCTTCGTCCGGAATCACTTGACCAGTAAGCGTATCTGTTCTATAAAATGCTCCAGTTGCACCGTCATAAAGGAAGACGATACAATTGGACAAATCAAAACCTGCAGGACCTGCGATTTCAATGAACTCTCCGACATCTCCAAGCCTATTTTCATATCCGATCTCATTGATCCAAGGCAATTCCGGAAGTGCCGCAAGATCTGGGCATTCCACGAGAGGTGCTTCCACATCTTCTATGATGATATCATATCTACAGGTATCTGTATTACCAGAAAGATCTGAGACAACTATTGTCACAGTGTTGGTCCCCACGGGGAAAAAGGCGGTATCAGGAATACCTATCGAAAGCGTGTCGTCATTGATCGCAAACTCAACCAGGAGGTTTCTTGGATCGGTACAGTCTTCAATCACTTCGAGATCTGGAAGATCTACAAAGTGCCCGCAAAGTCCAGGATCTGAATCAGCATGTTTGTGCTGAGGGCAGATGATATTCGGAGGCGTGTCGTCTATCTGGAAGAACACTCTCACACTATCATTTTTAGCACAAAGGCTATCCACTGTAGGTCTCAGAGTATAGATCAAGAAGACTTCGCCATTCGCAATATCGTCAGCACTCCAGAAGTACTCTGTCTCGGTAGATGCGAGATCAAAGAAGAAACCAGTACCTGTTGTGCTCCAAAGACCTCTTACGGTCGGATCATCTGAGAGTATGTTGGCAAAAACCTCTGTGGTTTGATCTGGGCTACAAACAAAGTTGTTCCCTATGGTACCTACTTCTACTTCAGGGCACTCTTCTACTTCAAGATTGAGCAGCACATCTTCGCAGACACAATTTTCATCACCGTTGCTTGCAGTCTGCCTCACCGAGAAGACTACACCGTTCTCTACATCACATATGCCAGAGAACTCTCCTTCAAACAAGGTGCTATCACCCGCCATGATTGGACCAGGGATAAAAATTCTGGAAATCTCTTCTCCTACTGGCTCTCCAAACAAGTCAGCACAGAATACATCTATGACAAGCTCTTCATTATCCTCAAGATCTAGTGAATCAACATTCAACTGACCTGAGAATAAGAACTCATTTGCCTCCGAGCAATATCCAACAGATATGCCAGAGAAAGTCGGAACGATCCTTCTAAGGATAAACCCTTGAGATACGAACCCTGTAGTCGTTCTGAGTGAGAGACAAAATCCACCTGGCTCATCCTGACAGGGCACGTTCTCTACAGTAGACACTGATCTGAAATCCACCATGGTCAAGATGTCACAAGTCAGGCTGACATCTGGTATAATATCAAACTCAAAGGATGTGACAACGATGTCCTGAGACAGGTCAATAGGTGTCTCAGGATAAGCAAACTTCACCGTAGTGAAACCCGTGAGTGGATCTGTCTCTGATGACGCAAATTCAAGACAAGTATTATCATCTGTTGCAGTACAAACGATTGAATTCGGATCAATGCTAAGACCTGGATCCAAGGTAACGGTGAGTGTGTCACCAGGTTTAGTTGCAGTCTCCAAGAAGGGAGATAAGGTCAACTCTACAGCAACTGTGTTAGGATCACATCCTGCCAGGATACTGTCACCATCTGCACCAATATTAAATTCTACGAGGTACGGAGGATCTGCTCCATCTACACGGATATCCGCAGATCGCACTTGGATCTCATCGTTGATCGCGGGTTCTCCACATGGTCTCAGACCCGTACCAATAAATCTCAAGTTATCTCCAGAAGTAAAATCACAATCCGTCTCAATGACCACGTCAAAGAGTGCGGATCGAATGTCAGGATCCAATTCATCGATGGTACCAGGAAGACCATTTCCACTCATACCGGAGTGCCCTTCCATAAAGATGTCAACTACATTACCTGTGACCACTGGCATCACGAACTCTGTGTTACCGGAATTAGCAGGATACTCCATGGTGATAGGCTGACCAAGAATGGCACCTTGAGGCAAAATGACCCGGAAAACAGGATCATTCAAGAATGCTGCTTGCGCACTTGAAAATAATACCTGGAATGTATCGCTACTACAGAGGTCAATCGGTAATTCGGGGTCACGATCAATAGCGAGCTGCACCTCTGACAACTGTGGCTTCGCCTTGATATATATTGTATCCTCGACACAAGGAGCAGATGGCGGATCCATTGGATATCCTGTACATTCCCATCCTAGTGTCACACGTATGCTGTCCCCATCACATTGGGACAAAAGACCTCTGACTTGTATTTCCTTCTCTCTAGTCCGAAGAAGTTCATCCGTCAACCTGATCCAGTCACCATTGATGTAAGGATTGAGAGGAATCAAGGTGTCGGCGTCTGAGCATCGGATGTCAAGCAGTGTCAAACTCGACAATCGATCTTCAAATGCCATCCAAAGGAAGAATCCATCCTCATTTGAGATATTTCTGATATCGAGATCCCATACGACAGTATCCGTGGAGGCTAGTACCTCACCAGATAAGTCCTCTATGGAGTACCGAGGAGGCCTTTGGAGAATGGTTCTTGTACTGCTTCTTGTACTTGGCTCATAGCAAGTTGTATCATGCGCATAGCCGAATCTCTGGTTAAAGAAAGAAATATTGATTGTCCCATTCTTGGAGCGACAAGTCGGAGTCAAAGTCGGATAGAAAGTATAGCCTGACTCAAGTGCATTTAGACCATTCTGATCACCTTTTGGCCAGGTGCCGGGATTCACCCAGACATGGCGTATGACACTGTCCGTGAATACACTACTCGTAGGCGGTCCAACAAATGTCCTCAGTCTTGAACTAGGATAGCCATCTGCGGCATTTCCTTCGGAATCTAAGAATGTCGCATCGACGTTTAATACATCACAAGTTGTGTACTCTAGAACAATTGAGTCCACCAAATAATAAGGTCGGATCTCACCTGGATATAAATCTCCAGGTCCACCATCATAACTGGCATTACTTCTAAACTGATAATCATTACATCCTCTTGCTATCGGACGATTGATTCCAGTGGTCGAGTATTCAGGTCTGTGCAAGTACATTTCCAGACCGTTATCCAGACAGCGTACCATATCAAGATCAGGATCATTGTCCTGAATCGTATCTACAAGGTTGTAAAATCTGATGTTCGTCCCTTCAAGTCTAGCAGCGTTTTCTCTGCTCAGAGCAGTATTCTTCAAGACAATCACCTTGAGGTTTACATTGACGCTATCCATGGGTTCCAGTCCATTTGCCGGAAGGCTATCATTGAACTCAAAACTGAAGGTGTGCACTCTTCCTACCCTCTGATCAAAGAATGGCGGAGGAAGATCGAAGCTCGTATACGTCATGGCACTCTCGTCCCATATCTCGAATGTACCGCCCGTATACTGAAGAACTTCAGCGTTGTTATTCGCTTCGTACTCTATGTCTAAGTAAGCATTGGCCCATTCTTGATCTGGACCTCCGCTGAGACCTCCTTTCTGCTCACTCTTTGCTACGATGCAAAATGTATCATGCGGCATACCTCTACGCAATTGCACTGGTGAGATCATAGAAGCATCTGCAAATGTGTCACAGGTCGTAGGAGAAGAAAAACCAGTTGTCTGTCTGATAGCTTCTACACTTGTGATTGTCAGACCACCGTATGGACATGGATCTCCACAAACTACGACTGGCGTGTAAGGCGGACAAGAAAATATTTCGACTTCGCCACATGCCTCGTCACAGAGGTATTCCATTTCAAAGTCAAACATTCTAGACCCTTCCAGTATATCACAATCAAGGACAAGCTCTAGATTGAAGCAAATCGCATCATTGTCATCAAATACTGCCTCATAGAATATTGAATCACCGACCTGTATTGCTGGACTTATCTCAGTGGTACCAAACATAGATGAGCCCAACAAGCTGAAACCGGTTGGAATCTCCCCCTTGAGTGTTAGACTATTGGTGGGACAATTGAGCATATTACCGCCGAATCTCTGAGAACCGCACACCATGAGTTCAAATGTTTCACCATTATAGATTGTTGCTGGTCCTAACACAGTACCCTCACCATCTAATGTGAAGTTGAATAAGTTTCCTGTGGCATTTTGGATGACAAGGTCAAGAAAATCACCACACTCGTCCGAGTAGGCTGTAGCCACTTTGTATCTGCCCGTGCTTTGTCGAGAGGGACAGGTGACATCAACGTTGTATACGTGTTTTATCGTGATAGAATAACTCTCTCCAGGTGCCAGGTCATCAAAAGCGCCGTCTCCATCTAGATCCTCTAAACCTCCAGGACCATCAGGATCCATCATCAAGCTATCTAAGATGACGACGAGTCCAGTATCTTCTGTCGGACCTATCTCGTCAACTATAAATGGGACGTCCACACCATTAATACATACCGCAACAGGTGGAAAATCTCTGGTCGGTGTACCAGAAGTCTGTGACAAACTCAGACCTCTTGCATTGAAACCGGCAAGGTATTGCAAATTGTAGGCGAGTGCACCACCAGAGTTTGTAAAATTGTGCTGCACGATGATGCTATCACAGAAGTTAGTGGCTTGTATGATACTTCCTCTTGTGTATAAAATCTCAGGCACGCCACCTTCTAGCGGTAGGTCACAAGTAACTACTAGCGAAGCCTGGCATATGCTTCCAGCACAGCCCCAATAAGCTTGCATCTCGGTATCCGTATTACACTCGATGACGGCCACTGTGCGTTGCAGCTCAATCACTTCACCATTGTCTAAGCATCCTCCTAGACCAGCATTCAAAAAGTTTTGTGTATTGAACTCATAAAACAGGGTATCACCAACTACAGTCGGCATGATAACTACACCGGCATGAATCAACTCAGTGGTAACAATACCCGACTCCTCGACCATCCAGAAAGTGAAGGTATCGACACAGCCAAGACCACCATTGACAATATTGATGTCTTTGGTAATCGTATCACCAAAGTTTACCTCAATACTCTCTGGCTCCGTGATCGAGAGTGAACCTACAAGAAGGTCATAGGCATTGACACTTGGATCATTTTCCAAAACTGTTCCTGCACTATGCTCAATCGTCAAAGCATCTTTAAATGTGCCTCCTGTCATCTGGAAGGACAAAGCATCACATGTCACCGAACTTCTTGACCACTCAAAGATTACCTGATTACCAAACTCGATAGTCCCATCTGTCGCTGAGACCAAAAAGATCGGCGCATTGGGGTCGGAGATATCAAACTCGGTCACAGCGAATGGGCTTCCTAGATCATCGATGAGCGCAACACTACCCGGGATATAAGTAATTCCAGGAGGAAGTTGAATTTCAACCTCTACATCTCCAGTGGGATCGCTAACCGTAAAGACCAGTCTCGCAGCATTGACGGCTGCTGAGTCCAGACAAGCAGTGACATCCTCTCTCGGCAACTCATCTCCAACAAAATCTGAATAAAATACTGAGACCTGAGCATCTGCTTGAGAAATGAATCCAAGACAAAATACTAGAATTGCGACAGGCAATCTCAGCGCACGTAGGTAAGTGACGTTTAAGTCCATGAGTGTGTGTTCTTCTTGTTTTCTCGGGCTTCCGCCCAAAAAAACATCATCATTCGGTTACAATAATCCATAGCTCGACCGATACCGATCAAGGCAATAGACTTACGAAAGTAGTAAAGTATTTGGCAAAAAAAGAGCCAAATACGATTTATTGGCTCTGATATGATATAATTTACACATTAAAGCTTTCCATCATGTGTAAGGGCGGGCGCTGAGAGATTTACATAATCACAATTCCTACATATGATTACTCACACTCACCATCAAATCTTCCACATGATGTACAATTTCAGTATACTCTTTGGATCTCTTCACGCTGCGATCTCGATGTAATGGGAGGGTCACATCTACATGGTGGACAAACTTGGCAGGAGGGCCGCTCAAGATATAGATATCATCTGCTAGATAAACTGCTTCAGCAATATCATGTGTGACGAAGATGATGGTACTCTGAAACTTATGCCACAGACCTGCGAGTAGGTCTTGCATCTGCAATCTGGTCTTGATATCCAGGGCACCGAATGGCTCGTCCATCAACAATATAGATGGATTGGCGAGCATACTTCTGGCTATGGCCACACGCTGCAACTGCCCTCCAGATAGCGTAGGATACTGGGCGTACTTGAGTTCATGTCCTTGGAGTCCTACTTCTTTGATGAGTTCTAAAGCTCGCTGATCTCTTTCTTTTCTGGACACTCCTTGATACCTCAGAGCAAGTGAAACATTGTCGAGCACTGTCATCCACGGCAAACTGCTGTATTGCTGGAAGACCATACTCACACGTTGTTGTGGATTGGGGTCTTCGCCCAAAATTTTGACCGTGCCTGCCGTAGGCGATTGAAGATTGGCCATATATCGGAGCAAGGTACTTTTTCCGCTGCCTGATGGTCCAAGAATACAGACAAATTGGCCTTGATCAGGTTTGTCCTCCACAAGGAAGTCGAGATTGTCGAGTACTTTGACACGTCCTTCATCGTACTCTTGAAATACACCTCGCATCTCGATGATGTCTGCTTGACCCGACTGATTGACAAACTCAAGCATCGCTCTTAGGATTGAGATATGGAAACTGTTTGGACATCCAGTACTTGTAGGCTATGTTCCCAAGTATGCCAAGAAATACCAACCAGAGCGTCCAGACCGTATCTTGAAACAAGAGATGAAGGTATCTTTCCGGAAGTATCTGTATCAGTTCATTGATCAATAAGACTCCAAGAATACCAAATACAATCCAGCCAAGGACCTTCCGGATATAACCAAGGATAAGTGATAGACTTTCATTGCTGGCAGTCACTGCATGCTCTCGACGCTCGATATACTTGTGCGGGAACCACTGCTTGTCAAGTCTTCGCAAAAGTCGATCTTGTAAAAGGCCGATAACTACTATGATGAGAAGTAGTGCAAAGACCTTGTCTAACCTGCCGCGTCGCAAACCTACACGCCAAATGAGAGCTCCCAGTCCACCTTCACCACCTATCGCTTCTGAGATGATGATATAGGTCCATGAGATCGCCGTCAATACTCGTATGTCATCTGAGATTCTTGAGATCACAGAAGGAAAGTAAACTGTCCGAATCGTTTGCCAGTTTGTGGCTCCAAGGGTGTAGACTGTCTTAAGATAAACCTCCCTTACCTCATCAATCCGCTGCACCACCACGGGCAACAAGTAGATCAGGATACCAAAAGCCAAAAATTGGATTTTCATAGCACTTCCTATGCCAAACCATGCGATAAATAGTCCTAGAATCGCTGGGAGACTGATGTATCGAAGTGACTCTACTATTCCTTTTGCCGAAAGGCGTATGGGGATTACCAGCCCCAACAAAAAACCGAGCGGTATTGCGAGTGCGATGGCAACAATATAGCCTCCCATATTGAGCCCTAAGCTGTAAAATATACTCGGCAATAGATCATTCTCCTCCAGCATCTCTCCATAACTAGAGAAGACGGCTCCAGGACTGGGCAAAATTCCATCTGAGATCATCGGCTCATTCCCAGCAGTGACCATATACCACAGCAGAAGCACAGCGAGATATCCTCCGATCATGAAGGCTGTCCTACCGAGTGGACCTGTGTCTGCCCATTTGGAGCCAAACATCTACTGAGCGGCGATCAGCATGAAATCAGTTCTGCGATTGGCTGATTTACAAGCATCTGTAGCGTTTGTTTCACAGCCTTTGGTCGGTCTATCAGGACCATTACCAACTGTGATGATCCGATTGGGATCAATCTTGTAAGTACTCACAAGATAATCAGCCACTGATTTGGCCCTTGACTGAGATAAGCGCATGTTCATATCTCTAGCACCCACATTATCGGTATTCCCTTCGATACGTATCCGGGAGTTGGCATAGGTCTTCATGACGCTTGCAAATTCTAGATCTATGATCGTCTTGGCATTTTCTGACAGGGATGAGACACCAGTCGCGAAATTGATGGAGACTGGCTTCGTACTCATGGCCTTGGCCTTCTTTTGCTCTGTAGTGGCCGCTGTAAACTTCTTCGACTTCTCTCCATCATGAGAGGCACCAGTGAGCGAGGTCCGACTCACTGAGCTGCTCGCCAATATACTTCTGTAGGACGGAAGAGCCTCATTGATGATCCCTTGCTTGGTGAAAAGTCGATTGACATTGTCATAGAGTGCTTGTCCACTGAAGGCTCCATCATTGCGCAGGCCAAAGAAGCTCTTATTGTCACCATGTGTCGCATGGTAGGCGTCAAACATCATCCCCATTGTCGCCTCGACGGGTAGGTTAAAGGCCTCACCTAGGATCTTCGCGGCTTTTTCTTTGTTAGCTTCATTGCGGAGTTCGGCTGACGCTTTCATCCAGCCTTCATAGAACTTCTGCACCTTGTCCTGATTGGCGTCGACGTAGTCTTTCTTCGCGTAGAGAATACCCGCCAAGGCGTAGGCCGCATCATTGGTCGACTGGATCACTTGGGAACCAGGCATTGTCTCCATGATCTCAAAGTGTGTAGGACTCCATACGACAGCTGCATCCGCCTCTCCGGCTTTGAAGATAGTCGCTGCTGTGGGATTATCTACAGATTCGATGATTGTGATATCATCCAAGCTCATCCCTGCCGCATCTAGCGCCATCATCAAAAAAGTCTGAGAAGGCGTCATCGGTGTGAGTACCACTCTCTTACCTTTCAGATCATTGATACTATTGATACCCCGTTGCCCTATCAAGACATCTCCACCACGTGACCAGTCAGTTTGTAGCACCACCACTGGCTCATCCTTGGTCATACCTTCATACTCGAGGAGCATCCCATCAAATGTATTGGCCCTCATATCGAGTTGATCTCCTTTCCAAGCCTGCCAAGAGGAGACCATGTCATCCATCAAGACGAAATTGACCTTGAGACCATATTCTTTCCAATAGCGTGAATACTCGCTGTGCTTGAGACCTTCATTGAAGTAGATACCCGGAGCAAACCCGCCCCATGTTACAACATGCACATCAATAGCGTCTGTATCGTCACTTCCTACCGCATTGCCATCAGCCTGGCTGCTACTTTCCTTGTCCGACTTTCCGAATAGTCCGCCACCCTTCTTATCTTGGGTTCCCGTCGCGGAACTACTCCCATTTTGTGAGTTTGATGTGCCAGAACTCTGTTCTGTTTGTTCGCCTTTGAGGATGCTATCTCCTAGCCCTGTCTTCTGCAAGAGAAATCTACCACCGAAGAAGATCAGCGCCAAGATCAAAAGTGTGATCAAGAGTTTGGAGAATGTCGTGAGTCTACGTGCCATTTGTTTATGCTATGCTTGCTTATTCAAAAAATGTGTCGTACTGGTTGCCACCGCGTGCTTTGACGGGCTCAGGCTTGGCGATAGGTGAGTCAAGATCAAGGACGTCGCTGTCGTCATTGGCTTGTAGCAAGAGAGTCTCTTTGCTTTCTCCGAGCAGGAGTGACGTCCCCTCTTTTTCCCATTTCTCGAGCATCTTCAGGCCTTCTTCTTCAAAGACACCATTCTGCAAATCAATGCTATTCATGAAGCCCTCACTCATATCCATGAAGCGCTCCATCTCCCCCACTTTCTGACTGACATCATCGGCGATAGCCTCGAGAGCCATATCAAACATGTAGCGCTTGTCTTGATTGCCGTTGATGATATTCATCGCTGACTTCATAGCGCCATGTGATGCTCTGATGGCCTTTCGCTCTTGCTCTTTGACCTCAACTTGATCCTTGATGTCCTCCATCATGATCTCCGAGTTCTCATACATTTTGAAGAGCACTCTGTAGAGCACCTCCATCCTCTTGTAGAGATCTTCAAGGCGCATGTTCGACTCTTTGAGTCGTCCTGCCTTTCTAGACTTGAGGATCATGACCTTCTGTTGGTTGGTGTCCTTTGCTTGTGAAGCGAGCTCTAGATTGGATTGGATTTGCTTCTGATTGTTGAGTATCAGCTCTTTGAGCTTGTGCATCTGGCCGCGGAGCTGCGTCACCTGGCGATTCATCTTTCGCAGATTGGCCTTGAGGTCAGAGACATAGCCTCTGAGAATTGCGATAGGATCCATCTCGATAAATAGTCCAGTAATCCATCGCATCACACTCTTGTACATATAGCTGATGAGGCTGCGTGCCTTGCTATCAAGTGCTACAAAAATGATCACACCGAGAGCAAGCAGACTTAGCGCTAGTCCCAGCGTAGTCGCTACGAAACTAGCTATGGCCGATAGGCTTGCTGTGATAATCGCACCTGCGCCGATGATCAGACCTGCGAGGACTATAGCTCCCAGTTTTCCTTCAGGCTTTCGCCAAAATGTCTTAGGTTTTTGTTCTGCCATATTCCTTAGCCGGCGAGGTATTTTGATATGTTTTGGAGATCACTTGCAATCTGATCTCTGAGATTTGAGTAGGAGGCTTCAAAGTTTGCTTTGGTTCTTCCAAGCTTTTCTTGACTGGCTTCTAGCTCTTGTTTTTTGAGCGAAAGCTCAGATTTTGCCTCTTCGATCTCCTGAGAGAGTCTTTCGATCTGAGAGATCTTATCTTGAATTCCAGATTCAAGATCTTGTATGGCCTCCTGAGCACCAGATAGCCGCTTTACCGACTGAGCCTTGAGTGCGTCCAGAAACTTCGCATCTTCTTTGCCGAGTATATCGAGATAGTACTTTGCACTGTTTTGTAGTGCTGCGGGGTTGGCCCCCATCGCTTCTGCTGTTGCATAGGCCGCCTTATAGCGAGTGGGCTCATCCATGTTCATTTCGCGCAAGCTCACAAGAGATCTCTTATACTCGAGGTAGTCAAAACCCGGGGTATTGGCCTCATTCATCGCATTGAGCAAGATTTCAAGAAACTTGTCATCAACTTGCCCTTCTACATCGGCAATCTCTAGTGTGACCTCTGATGGGCGTGACTGTGGAGATACTTGTTCAACTTCCTCTTCAGGCTTAGCTTCGTCCTTGGTCGATTTGCTTTTTGAAGTGGTTCCCCCGGTCTCTGTGACAAAGAGACCTTTCATCTTATTGAGTATGCCTGACATCTGTGTAGATTCGACTACAAAATTAATCTTACATCAAAACATCCTTGGTGGTTCCAGAAGGTACTGATCTTTGTACCCAAGATAGAGCATTGTGACAGCAATACGAAATAGCTTCAAGACCCAGATCAGGGTCCGCTACTCAGAGACCGACAAGATGGGCTATGTCTACTACGGCAACTATGCCAGCTACTGCGAAGTAGCGCGTGTAGAGGCATTACGCGAAGTAGGACTCTCCTATCGGCAGCTTGAGGAAGAGTATGATATCCTCATGCCAGTACTCAACTTTGAGTGTCGATATCTCCGCCCAGCCAAATATGACGAGTTACTGACCATCGAGACTAGCTTCAGACAATTTGATCATGAGAAGGTCTCAGTAAGATCTGAAATCACAAATGAAGCAGACAAACTCCTGAGTGTAGCCAAGGTCAGGCTATGCTATGTCGAAGCGCTTTCGCGCAAAAAAACCACTCTTCCTCAAGCTGTGATCGATAAAATCGGAAGGCACTTCACGCCTTAGACCATGATATCCAGTCTCAGATCCGCCCTCATCCAATGGAGTAAGTCAAGGAGTTTTGCTGGCTTCAAAGGCTTAAGCATCTACGAGGTCATGAGCTTCATCTGGCAAGAGATCAAAAAGGACAATGTCATGATGAGGGCTAACTCGATGGCTTTCAGTTTTTTCATTTCTCTGTTTCCGCTGATCATCGTGGGGATCACTCTGATTACGTATATCCCGTATAGTAGCGCCGAGAGCTTTTTGGAATTTAAGCTTCTAGAGTTTTTCCCTGATGAGTTTGAAATATTCATTACTGACCTCGTCAGTGAACTCAATAATATCAAAAGAGGTGGTCTCCTGAGCATAGGTTTTTTGGCGGCACTATTTTTCAGCAGCAATGGAATGATCAATATGATGCGAGGCTTCAACAAGGAGTACAAGATCTCATTCAAGCGTCGATCAGGTCTTAAGAAGCGCGGTATTGCTATACTCTTGACCTTCTTTCTTTTCTTGCTAGGTGCAACCAGCGTCATACTTATTCTCCTTGGCAATCGACTGACACTGGCTGCCCTTGACTTGCTCAATCTTTCTCGATTTGCTGTGAATATGCTGACAGTGGTCAAGTGGATGGCCATTCTCTTTCTCTTCTACAGCATCATCAGTGTCATCTATAAATTGGGGCCATCTTTCCGTCGCAAGGTGAGTTTCTTCAGTCCAGGGACGATACTCGCCACAATACTGTCGATACTGTGCACTTTGATTCTGAGCTACATAGCCAATCAATTTGGGGCATGGAATAAGATCTACGGGTCGATCGGATCTCTGGTCTTGATCATGGTGTGGTTTCAGCTCAATTCCTTGATACTCCTGATCGGCTTTGAGCTCAATACCAGCATCATTGTCAACCAAGACACTTATCGCCTGATGGAAGCAGAAGAAGTAGCTCAAGATGTGGATACTCCTTAGCTTTGAGTCCATGTCTCGATATGTGCTGATTGCTACGCTATTCATTTCATCTTGGGGTCTTTGGTCACAAAGTCCAGAGTTGCCGGAAGGCTTTTTTCATGAGGTAATAGAACATGAGGTTTCCAATCCTCTGGGAATCGAATTTGACCATAATGGTCAAGGCTATGTCTTTTCCAAAGATGGAAAGGTCTACATCATGACTCTCAATGGAAAGATCACATCCGAGCCGGTCCTGGATATATCGGAAGAGGTCGCTGCCTATGCTGATCACGGTCTTACAAGTTTGGCCCTTGCTCCAGACTTTGAGACAAGTGGAGATATCTATCTAGCCTATGTCGTTGATCGCCACCACTTGCTCTACTTCGGTACGGCTGAATATGACCCAGAAGTGAATCAAAACAGTGAAGCTACGATCGGCAGAGTCACACGATACACACTCGATCCTACCACCAACTTCAGCACACTTGTCCCCAATAGTCGCAAAATCATCCTCGGTAAAGAGATCACAGATCAAATCCCCATCCTGATGATATCCCATGGCATGGGTAGCCTAGTATTTGGGACTGATGGCACTCTCCTTCTCTCTGTAGGAGATGCTGCCAGCTTCCAGTCAGGCGATGTGGGCTCTTCACCAGAGACTTGGTATGCGCAGGCAATCGATGATGGCATCCTCAAACCTGAGCTCAATGTCGGTGCTTGGCGCGCTCAAAATATTGACTCGCCCAGCGGAAAGATCCTACGCTTTGATCCAGAAACTGGCTTGGGTATTCCTAGCAATCCCTGGTATGACGCAGAAAAGCCAGACTCATGGAGATCAAAGGTGTATGCGATGGGCATGCGCAATCCCTTTAAGTTCATCAAGATCCCGAACACTGGATCTACAAATCCCGATGCCGGTCGCCCTGGTACTCTCATCATGGGAGATGTAGGAAGCTGGCAGTATGAAGAATTCAATATCATCCATGGCCCGGGAGAAAATCTCGGCTGGCCCAAATATGAAGGCCAAGGATTCAGCTGGACATTCCGTTCGCTAGATACGACCAATTACCTTGCGCCCAACCCACTCTATGACGGAGCCTCCTGTACACAGCGCCTTCATAGCTATGATGAACTCGTCCGCCAACCCAAGCTCTTTTCGCCTAGAGCATTCCCCAACCAATGCAATCCAGAAATCGAGATATCAGAGGAGTACAAGCACATCCATACTAGACCTCAGTTCAACTATGCCAATATCAACTGGAATAATCCGCCGAGAACCATTGCAGGCTCTTTCGATGATAATGGCAATGATATCAGTTATAATCTCGAGGATGAAGAGGCGATCATTGATGGCTTTACCATGGCAGGCTTCTCTTGCATCCCTAGCTTCGTCTATCAGGGCAGCAAGCTCCCAGAGGAGTATCAAGGGCGCGTGATCTTCTCGGACTTCTACGGCTTTATCCACTCAGTCGTGATTGAAGAAGAGGATGAGATATTCCGCGTGACAAAGATTGACAGCTTCGCCACTTCTACGCCAGATGTCGTCACGGTCAATATCAATCCCATCACCGAAGACATTTACTATACAAGGGTTTATCAAGACACGATCGTGCGCATCTCTTTTGGCACAGATCAGCCTCCAAGAGCAGAGATCAAGCTCTCAACTCATTTTGGCGAAAGCCCACTGACCATCGATCTTGATGCTAGTGGCAGCTCTCATCCTCTAGATCTCCCATTGACTTATGAGTGGCTACTTCCAGATGGAAGCGGATCGACCGAGGTATCGCTCCAGAGGACCTTCACTAGTGCAGCAAACGGCCCATCGACACAAGATGTGCAGTTGGTCGTCACTGACAGTGCTGATCGCTCAGATACGGCAACAGCGACTATCCACCTTGACAACTCGCCTCCACAAGTCAGGATTACCGCTCCTCTCGACGGAGACATCTATGACCAGGATGATGACCATTTCTACAAGCTGAGAGCAGAGGTATCAGATGCTCAAAGCCTCGAAGACGAACTGACATACGAGTGGCAAGTCTTTTTTCATCACAATACTCACTTTCATGAGGAACCGGTCATCCGAGCGACGTCACCAGTGGCCGACCTTTTACCTACGCCTTGTAATCTCGAGACATTTTGGTATCGCATCAGATTGACTGTGACAGATCCACAAGGTCTGTCTACCATAGATGAAGTGGAGATTTACCCAAATTGCTTGCTCGATGAAGATCGAAGTCTCGTTCTGAGCGCTGACGTTAAGAACACCTACATTGATCTGCCATTTGAGCTCATCGGATCTAGTGTAGGAATCACTCAGGTTGAGCTCTGGAGAGCACCTAAAGATGAGCCTTTCAAATTCTATGATGCGCTGGATGGATTCTCTGGTAGCGAAGGAACCGCCAGAGACAATAAGCCACTTTTTGGAGAGAGCTTCTACTTCATCAAGGGTATCGCTGAGGATCGAATGCACCTGGTCAGTAACGTAGTCTATACAGAGGAATTTCCCAATTTTGAACGACTAACGGCCTTTCCAAATCCAACACAAGGGTATATTCAAATTCGGTATCCTGATGCCAAGAGTGAGTTGGTGCAACTGACAATCTGGGATCTTCAAGGAAGAAGCCTTGAAAGATGGACAGAGATGTCAGAGATAGGTAGAATGTTCAGGACTACGAAAGATCTTGCGCATTTGCCTTCGGGATACTACATTCTTGAATTACTGGACGGCGAAACGCGACAGCAGTTTCCGCTCATACTCTACTAGCCAGCAGCTCTCCCACGAGATAAATGCTGCCACTACAGATAACAACATCATCCTCATCGGCTAAAGCAATTGCCTGAGATAAGGCAAGAGAAGAATTCTCTATCATCTCAAAGTCTCCTGAGCCAGAAATCTCCTGAAATTGTTCCTTGCTCATGGCACGACTCATTGCTGCTGAGGTGAATAATTTACGCTTGACGGCTGGCAGCATATCAATCAGTGCTTGCACATCCTTGTCGGCACTGAAGCCGAGGAGGACGATACAGTGGTCGGGGCCTCTGCGCTCGATCTCCTTGACTAGATGCTCAAAAGCCTGTTCGTTGTGAGCGCCATCGACAATCACCACAGGAGAATCTTGTATCTGCTGCCAGCGTCCGATCATGCCTGTGCGACGAGATATGTCAGCCAGACCACGCCTCAAGATACTCACCAGGACAGACTCCTCCCAAGGTTCATTGGCTATCATGTAGGCTGCCAATGCTGTCTTCAAATTATCAGCTTGGTAGCTCGCTGAGAGGTCACATGGGCAAGTGCAGCTTACTCCTCCTGTCGAGATCTGGATTTCCCCCGCATCACTCAGCGTCACATCTACCACACTCTCTGTGGCTTCCACCACGGCTCTCTTCTCAGAGGCTTTCGCCAAAATGACTTCTCGAGCACTATCCACGATAGTTTCCCCTATGACCACTGATCCACCTGTCTTGATGATGCCCGCCTTTTCACCAGCGATCTCCTCTAGCGTGTTTCCTAGAAAATCCATATGATCGAAGCCGATGGTGGTAATGATCTGTTGTTGACTCTCAATGATATTGGTGCTATCTAGTCGTCCACCTAGCCCTGTTTCGATGATCGCAAGATCTACTGATTGCTCTTTAAAATACTGAAAGGCCATGGCCACGGTCACTTCAAAAAATGACGGAATGATTTCCTCAAAAAGATCACGATGTGCAGACACAAAATCGATCACAAATTGCTGATCACAGCACTCACCATTGATCTTGATGCGCTCCCTGAAGTCTACATAATGCGGTGAGGTGTAGAGCCCTACTTTGAGCCCTGAGGCTTGATAAAGACTAGCTAGAATATGGCTCACGGAGCCCTTTCCATTGGTACCAGCAATATGAATGCACTTAAGATCTGACTGTGGGTCGCCTAGACGATCACAAAGGAGTCTGATATTCCTGAGATCCTTTTTGACGGCAGTCTTTCCAGCTCTGAAAAAAGCAGGAATCGTGTTAAAAAGGTAATCAATGGTCTCTTGATACTCGCGCTGCAAAGCACTCATCGCCTATCGCTACTGCACCTTGAAATCAAAGGTAATTGTCCCGCACTGCTTGTCAATCGTGCTGCCATCAAACTCAAACTTGAGAGCGTTCTTTCTGGCCAGCTCGATGAGGTGAGAATCTGTTGTGGTGCTACCACGCTGGGTGTACTGCACACTTGAAGGGATCACCTTGCCATTGGCACCTACACAGACTTTCATGACAACTTTACCGGTTTTCTGCGTATTGTCGCTGACTTCTGGCTCATATTTGAGTCCTCGGTCAGAGAGCCCACCACCGACTTTACCACTTCCAGTGCTGATTCCTTCTAGGATATCGCTATTGGGATCTCCATTAGGGTCTCCTTGATTACCATCTGTGTCTGTCTCGCCTTTACCATCGCCAAAGAGATCTCCGTACTGCTTCTTTTTGGCATCGTACTCTGCTTTTTCCTTTGCCTCTTGTTCGGCTTTACGCTTGGCCTCCTCTTCTGCCTTTCGCTTGGCTTCGGCCTCCGCTTTCCGCTTGGCTTCCTCGGCTGCTTTTTTCTCAGCCTCTTCTCTTGCCTCACGTTCTGCTTCTTCTCGTGCTTCTTTCTCGGCTTGTTCTTGTGCTCGCTTCTTGGCTTCCTCCTCTGCTTTTTTCATAGCGACCTCAGCCGGATCTTCTTGGGTCACGACTTCTTTTTCAGAGCTTTCTGTAGGCGTTGATTCTTCTGGAGGAGAGGCATCCACAGTTTCCTCAACGACTTCTTCTACTGTCTCTTCTGGCACTTCTTCGACGACCTCTTCGACAGCTTCTGCCTCGGCTTCCTCTTCTTCGGCACCGGTTTCTTCTACTGGCTCATCTTGCTGCGTATCTGGCATGGATTGACCGCTACCCTTGTCTGGCTCCCCAAAACTCACAAGTACGCCTTCTTGCTCCAGTGGAGGGTCAGGATAACTCATCATCCTCAAAAAAAGAAATAGCAACAAGAGGACGCCAATGATTCCAGTGATCACCCGTGCGATCTTCTTGTGCTTCTCTTCGTATATGAGTATATCTGTATACATGATCTGTAGTTGGTATGAATCTACCCTCTGACGGCTAGATTGTCAAGTCTCTTATTCAATCTTTAACAGGTGGGTCACTTCACTGGCTCGGTAGCCAAGATGGCACTAATCTTGAGCTGATTGGCGATATCCATCACTTGTACGACATACTCGATCGGTGTGCCAAGCTCTGACAAAATTGTGATAGACGCATTGGGCTCTGATCGAGCTTTGTTTCTGATAGCGGTCTTGAGATTGGCATATGATGTCCTGGTACCATTGAGATAGTATCGGCCATTCTTTTGGATTGATACAGCGATGGACTGAGGAGCGACTGTTTTGCTACTAGAACTTGGCAGTTTCAGATTGAGCGCATTTTGACTCACGAGCGTCGAGGTCAACATGAAGAAAATCAGAAGTAGGAAAATGATATCAGTCAATGAGGACATCGAGAACTCTGCACTGACTTTATTTCTTTTTTTCAATCCCATGGCTTACGATTTATGATTTGGTGATTGATTGATCTATGACTTTGAAGAGGGCTCCTGCAGGAGATCCATAAACTCCATCGTCGAGCGTTCCATCTTAAAGACGACCTTCTCGACATTGGCCACAAGTAAATTGTATCCTATGAAGGCGACAATACCTATGAGTAGACCAGCGGCTGTGGTCAGTAGCGCTTGAAAGATACCACCCGCTAGGACCTGTGGCGTGACATTTTGCTCTGTAGACATCCGGAAGAATGCAAGGATCATACCCGTGACCGTCCCGAAGAAGCCGATCATAGGTGCTGCTCCTGCGATACTGGCCAAGGTGGACAATCTCTTCTCCAGTTTGAAGAGCTCAAGATTACCGACATTCTCAATAGCTGCATCAATGTCTCTTAGCGGTTTGCCGATTCTTTGAATTCCTTTCTCTACAAGTCGCGCAATCGGTGAATCCTCATCAGCACAGAGGCCTTCTGCATGCTTGATGTTGCCCGCGAGCACACTTGTCCTGATTTGATTCATGAATGTCTGATCGATTCTGCCCGCCTTCTTAATCGTGAGATATCTTTCGATGAAGATGTAGAGAGCTATCAAAAGCAGTACGAACAATATGGCAATGATGATCTGACCAAGGATTCCACTATCCTTGATAATTTGGAATAAACTGACAAATGCCAATCCACCTTCTTCTTGTGTGGGAGTGGCGTCTTGAAAGAGAGAAAAGAAGAGAGAATACATGAGTTTTTCGATTTATATGTGGCTGTAACGTGCCGTGTTTGCTAGATCTTACTTTCTTAAGACAAATTTCAGATTAATTCCTTACATATTAAAAAATACTTGTATATGTTGGGAAGATTGACTAAATACTGACGATTGTTGCATGCACCTTTGCAGCTCATGATGACAGATTCTATACAGAGGTTGATCGATGCTACTGAGGCAGAGCGGCTTGCAGAGCTCGAGTATTTTCGCGGCCTTTCGGCCAAAAAGAGTCTAAAGGAAAAGGTCGAGTCTGGTATGGCTTGGTACCCGATAGAGATCACTAAGGCACACTACACACTGGGAGAAGCGATCGAAGTGGTCATCCAAAGACCCGCCATTAAAGGCTCTCATAGTTTTAAAACAGGCACTGGATGCCAGTTGAGCTTCCTAGATCAAGACGGAGCACAGTATAGTGGCACAGTCTCATTTGTCCGAAGGGACACTATGGGCATCATCCTTAGCAAAGAAGTCTATGATCTTAAACAAGTCTCCAGGAAAACGAGAGCATCTGTAGAGCGGATCTATGACGAGCGCCCCTATCGCGTCATGAAAGAAGCTCTTGAGACAGCCATGTCTCTGCGATCTGGACCTGCCGCCCGTCTCCGAGAACTGCTTTACTCAGCAACTGATGAAATCACTCATCAAGAACAGGCTCCTGCATCCTCTGGACACTATGGACTCAATCCTTCCCAAAATCAGGCAATAGCAGGTATGCTTGATAGCGAACTCGTAGGGATCATACATGGACCACCAGGCACTGGCAAGACGACTACCCTGGCAAGGCTCATCAAAGAGCTCTCGCATCAAGAGAAGCAAATCCTGGTCACAGCGGCCAGCAACAATGCGGTGGATCTTTTGGCCGAAAGGCTCCAAGAAATCGGCCTGGATGTCGTACGCGTCGGAAATGTCACCAGAGTCAGCGAGCGTGCCATCTCACTGAGTCTGGCAGAAAGAGCCCGTGGGCACCAAGACTGGAATCACATCAAAAAGATCAAAATAGAGGCGGCAGAAGCCAAGAGACAGGCAGAGGTCTTCAAACGGAAATACGGCCCCAGTCAGCGAGAGCAAAGAAAGATGCTGCACAAAGAAGCCCGAGAACTCAATAAATGGGCGAGAGATCTTGAGAGGCGCATCACGCAGTCTGTGCTTGACGGTGCACAAGTTATTTGTAGCACGCTCATTGGCTTGAGCCATCCAGATGTGTCAGACATGAGATTTCGTACAGTGGTTATCGATGAAGCATCTCAGGCACTGCAAGCAGAAAGCTGGAATGCTATGCTGCGAGCCGAGCGCATCATCCTTGCAGGAGATCACAAACAGTTGCCTCCTACGGTCAAATCAGCTGAAGCTCAGAAGCTAGGGCTCGGTGTCACGATGCTCGATCTCCTCATGGGACGCATCTCAAAGAGTCACTTGTTGACCACGCAGTATCGTATGCATGACCAGATCTTAGCCTTTAGCAATCGAGAGTTTTATGAAGGAAAGTTGGTCTCTGACACATCTGTCGCGGAGCGCTCTCTGGATGATCAACCCTTGGTGGTGATCGATACCAGTGGATGTGGATTTGACGAGGCACGGCACTATGATAGCACAAGTAGCCACAATCCAGGAGAGTACTTTATCCTTGAAGAGCACTTCCGTCAAAATATCTCAAAATACGAGGAGCAAGATATCGGAATCATCAGCCCTTATGTGAGTCAAGTAAAACTGATCAGAGAAAAGCTCGAATCCGAGGATCTCTTTCGCGGCATAGATGTCACGGCCAATAGTATTGATGGATTTCAAGGTCAAGAGCGCGATGTCATTTATCTCAGCCTCGTCAGGTCCAATGACAAGGGTGAGATAGGATTTCTTTCTGATGCCCGCAGGATCAATGTTGCATTGACAAGAGCGAAGAAAAAACTTGTCGTCATTGGTGACTTCTCCACTCTTGGCAGACACTACCCCTATGACAAATTGCTCGATCTCGCTGAGTCAGTCAATGCTTACAGATCGGCATGGGAATACATGAGTCCTTGACGAGAGTACAACAAAAAGCCTATACCTTCGGTCTTAAATGATGATTAACACTACTTAGATCATATGAAAAGAATTACAACAACTCTCCTGGCACTTGGACTAATCTGCACGGCGGCCCATGCGCAGTCTACATGGTTTGACATAGGTGTGAACTTCTCGTACGGTCCTACGGCCCTCTTGAATAGCAACCTCCTCAACGACAGTGACTTCGACTATAAAATCAACAGTGGTCAGCGATTTGGCGTCAAATTGGGAATTAATAATGGCAAGTATTCTGGCTTCCATATTCTCTACAATTTCGCCAATTCCAACCAAGAGTTTACATTCAGATCCGATCTTGTCGTGGGAGATCAGCCAGTCGCATACAACTGGAGAAATCATGACTTGATGCTATTGTATCGATATAGCGGACGAGGTGCCTATATCGAACTTGGCCCTAAGTACTCCATCGTCTCAGCTGCCACCCAAGACTTTGCAAACCAAACAGACATAGATATTTCTGGAGCTCTACGAGATAACATCTCTGGAGTATTTGGCTTCGGGTCTTATCTTGCTGGATCGGACGTGGTGACATTGAGTCTCGGAATGAGGATTCACTATGCTTTCACGGATTGGGTGGCCGATGATGGCCGAGGCGCTCGTGTTCCTGAAACTGCATCTGTGACATATCCAGAATACGCTAAGACTACGGAGCTTTCGGCTCAGTTCAATATCGAACTGACATATGCTTTCGGAAAGTTGGCCAAAACCACATGTACTGGTCGAAATAAGTTGATCTTATTTGGCAGATAGTAATCTAGCAGAGATCCCTTCTCTTCATCTCATGTCTGATCATTGATAGCTCTCGGCTGACATCTCCGGTGACAGAGCTGTTCTCCTTTGCACGTCTGACGAGATAGGGGAATACTTCTTTGACAGGACCATAGACCACGTACTTGGCGACATTGTAGCCTTGTGAGGCAAGGTTAAATGTGAGATTATCGCTCATGCCTTGTAACTGACAAAAATTGAGATGTGGATGATCCTTGGGGAGCTTCTTTTCGACAATGTAGTCTGCGAGTAACTTGTTGCTCTTCGCGTTGTGTGATGCACAGCAGAGTGCGACATCTTCGTAGCGATCCGCACAGTAGATCAAGGCCTCATCATAGTCGGCATCCACAGCTTCCTTATTGGCATGGATAGGACTCTTATAAGCTAGCAGTTCTGCTCTTTTGCGCTCCTTGTCCATATAAGCTCCTCTGACAAGTTTTGCGCCGATCTTGTATCCCTTCTTTTGCCCTTCTTCGATATCTGACTTCAGGTCAGCGAGCTTATCCCATCTGTAGATCTGGTAAGTATTGTAAACCACTACGCGGTCTTTGTTGAACTCCGCCATGAGATCTATTGTCAGACGGTCAATCGTGTTCTGCATCCAACTCTCTTCTCCATCGATAAACAATGACACCCCTAGTTCTGAGGCCTTGGAGGCCAGTAGATGCAGTCGGTTCTCTAGTTTGCCGTAGGCGATCAGCTCTTGATCGCTTAGCTCCTCTTCTCGATCTGACTTTTCGAGCAGCTCATTGGCTGCTAGCCCAGAGATCTTGGTGACTACTACCGGCACTGACTGCTCTGAAGCTGCGAACTCGATGGCACGGAGATTTTCTGCAAGTGTCTTTTCGAAGGCGTCTTCGTGATTTTTGCCTTCCATCCCAAAATCAAGTAATGTGGCGACTCTACTTTCCCACAATCCGGCAATGGTCTGCTTGCTGCCATCTAGTGTCTTCCCACCACAAAACTGCCGAAACATGGTCTTTTCGATCATGTATCGCGTCAGTGGCACTCTGAGACGCAAGGCTGCCAATCCGAGAGGACTGGCTAGATTGACCAGCCATGATTGATTCATCAGGGAAAACAACCGATGCGCGGCTCTCAGGTCTGAATCGCTCAGATGAGCAAAAGCAGTCTGATAATCTTCAAAGTTGAGCTGAGTCTTCAAGTGGCTAGCTGTTCATTTTTGGTTTCAACAAAAGAAGGGAAACAAAGATGACAATTGATGCAAGTTTGTCTCTATGACATTTTGTCACCCTGCCTACCTTTGCACTATGCTAAAGAAAAGCAAATCACGAGGCCTCAGCGATCATCAAATCGACGGAGAAAGACAAGGCGAGGTATATGCCTCGGATATGGAAAGAGTCGAAGGCAAAAAACGCTTTTACATTGAGAGCTATGGATGTCAGATGAATTTTAGCGACAGCGAGATCGTTGCTTCCATCTTACACGAGATCGGCTATAGCTCCACCGGTAATATGGACATCGCGGATCTCATCTTGATCAATACTTGCTCCATCAGAGAGAAGGCCGAGGAGACAGTGCGTCAGCGTCTGCGAGAATTTGACAAGATCAAGCTGAAGCACCCGGGAACGATCATCGGTGTGCTGGGCTGCATGGCAGAAAGGCTCAAAAAGAAGTTTTTAGAAGAAGAAAAATTGGTAGACATCGTGGTAGGACCAGACGCCTATCGAGATTTGCCCAAGCTCGTCGCAGAAGCCGATGATGGCGAGAAAGGAATCAATGTCATCCTCAGTCGTGAAGAAACCTACGCTGACATATCCCCCATCCGACTCAATAGCAATGGCGTCACAGCATTTATCAGTATCATGCGTGGCTGTGACAATATGTGCTCATTTTGTGTAGTCCCTTTTACACGAGGGAGAGAGCGGAGTCGTGATGCTTACAGCATCGTTGCCGAAGCAACAGATCTCTTTGATCGTGGATATAGAGAAGTCACATTGCTTGGCCAAAATGTGGATTCATACCACTGGAGTCATGAAGAATCTGGGGAGTCGGTCAACTTCGCTGAGCTCCTTGAGCGAGTAGCTCTTGTAGATCCGCAGCTGCGCGTGCGATTTAGCACGAGTCATCCTAAGGATATTACAGACCAGGTGCTGCACACGATGGCAGCCTATGAGAATATCTGCAAGTACATACACCTTCCTGTGCAATCAGGTAATAGCCGCATCCTCAAAAAGATGAACCGCACCTATGATCGGGAGTGGTATATGGAAAGAGTTGAATCCATCTATCGCATCCTACCTGACTGCGCTATCAGCTCTGATATGATTGCCGGATTCTGCAGTGAAACGGAAGAAGAGCATCAAGACAGTCTGAGCATCATCGAGTGGTCAAAGTATAGCATGAGCTACATGTTTTTCTACAGCGAAAGACCCGGAACGCTTGCAGCTAGAAAGTACGAAGATGACATCCCCTTGGAGACAAAGAAACGTCGACTTGCAGAGATCATCCGAATCCAACAACAAGTCAGTTATCAGCACAATAAGGCCGATCTTGGCAAGGTCTTCAAAGTATTGATAGAAGGCGACTCCAAAAAAAGTGCCCAGCACTTCAAAGGAAGAAATAGCCAGAACAAGATGCTCGTCTTCCCAAAACTTCCTGGTCTCAGCGCAGGTGACTATTGCCATGTCAAAGTGACTGACTTCAACTCCGTCACCCTCATCGGAGAGGTATTTGTACAAGAGAAGATTCACGCCTAGCTATGAATCTAAAGTCCGTCAAACTTCGCCACAACATCATCGGTCACTCTGAGCTACTAGATCGCGCCCTGAGCACAGCTGTGCGCGTGGCGCCTACAGATCTGACTGTCCTCATCAAGGGAGAGAGCGGTGTAGGTAAGGAGGTTTTTTCACGGATCATTCACCAGCAGAGCGCACGTAAGCACGAGTCCTTCATCGCAATCAATTGTGGAGCGATTCCGGCTGGCACCATCAATTCTGAGTTATTTGGTCACGAAAAAGGAGCCTTTACCGGAGCCACCTCGGATCGGCGAGGCTACTTCGAAGTGGCAAATAAGGGGACGATCTTCTTAGACGAGATCGGAGAAATGCCACTTGACACCCAAGCCTATCTTCTCAGAGTCCTAGAAAACGGTGAGTATATCAAAGTCGGCTCGAGCACAGTCCAAAAGACAGATGTACGAATCATTGCAGCGACCAATGTAGATCTGCTTGAAAAAATCAAAAAAGGCAAGTTCCGTGAAGATCTATACTACCGTCTCAGTACAGTGCCAATCGAAGTACCTGCTCTCAAAGAACGAAAAGAAGACATCACTGTACTCTTTAGAAAATTTGCCTCTGACTTTGCTGAAAAGTACAACACAAGTCCGGTCCGGCTGGATGAGAGAGCGGAACTTGTGATCCAAAACTATGCTTGGCCAGGAAATATCCGTGAACTCAAAAATCTTGTAGAGCAACTCAGCGTTCTGTCTGAAGAAAAGCAGATTGATGCGCAAATCCTTCTTGACAATTTCCCTTACTTACTCAAAAGAAATCTGCCAGCAAAAACAGAGCAAGGCGAGGCATCTGGAAGCATGGAGGAAAGAGAGATCTTGTACAAACTCCTCTTTGATATGAAGTCCGACCTCAATGACCTCAAGGGCCTAGTCTTTGGGCTGATCCAAAAGAATGATCTCGATATCCCGTCATTTCAAAATGGATCGCAGATTACCTCCATCACGGAGCTGCTTCCGCAAAATGATCGAGACTACAGCGCCAGCTCGCCAGCAACAGACTACTCGTCGGATGAGTCACTCCTCTATGGCGGACAAGAAGAGTCATTTACTATCGATCACAGTGCAGAGCCTTTGAGCAATGCCGAGATCGTAGAGGAGATATTGTCCCTAGAAGATATGGAAAAAGAGATGATCGGAAAAGCCCTTAGCAAGTACAAGGGAAGGCGCAAAGAGGCAGCCTCCGAGCTCGGTATCTCAGAGCGCACGCTCTATCGCAAGATCAAGCAATACAACATTTGATATGAGAAGTCCTCTCTCATACTTTCTCCTAAGCATCGTGATTGTACTCTCATCATGCACCGTGTCATTTAAGAACACCAGCATATCACCTGCAGTAAAGAGTTTTTACATCGGGACATTTGAGATTGACGCATTCTCGGCCCCACCGACTATCGGTATCATCTTTAGCGAAAGTCTGAGGGACAAACTATTGCAGGAGACACGCCTAGAGTACCAGGAAGTAGATCCTCACCTGTCTTTCACAGGTAGCATCACGAGATATGATGTCGAGACAGTTGCTCCTCAGCAAGGTCTCGGAGGTGCCATCAATCGTCTTGAGGTCGCCGTCAAAGTAGACTATGAGAACGTCATTGATGAAGACAGCTGGACGAATACCTTCACATTTTACACAGACTTTGATCGCAACACCAACCTAGCAGATGTCGAGGATCAGCTCATCGAGGAAGTGTATGATCAGATCTTAGAAGATATCTTTAACAAGGCTTTTTCAAACTGGTAGACATGGATAAGAAGGACAAGTGGGCTGATAAGATCTTGAAGGAGCAGTCAAATTCCATTTGGGCGAAAGCCCTACTCGCCAAGCAAGGCACGCTTCCCTCTGCCGCCGATCTCAGTGGAAATCCGCTTTATTATCATCTGATGACAGAGACAGCGGATGATATAGCATCCATGCAGCAGGACAAAGTTCTTGAAGAGGTCGTCCCTCTGGAGGCCATATCTATCGACGAGCATATTGATATCTCTCAAGACCTTCCCACAGACAATGTTGACGCTAGCACGCTGGGTTTTGACATCGTCACTGATGCCACAAAAAGCGAGGCTACTCCGAGTCCCAAAGTGACTGAGGAGCTCGCAGCTGCCCAAAAGGAGTCTGATCAATCGCCAAAAGCCATATCAGAAGCTCAATCCGACCATACTGAGACGGCTGCAATGACGAGTCCCATACCGGATAAAGTGGCACATGCTGAGCGAAGTCCGAGCAAAGAAGATGAGGAGCTTGACAGCTTCGTATCTTGGCTACAGCAGCTTATACCCACTGAGAGTCCTACTAAGGATCAAGCAGCAGAAGCTCAGTCTATAAGTCCGAAGCCAGCTATAATCAGCAATGAAGCCTCCGCCAATGCTCCTGCAAGTGAAGCCTTAGCGGCTCTACTAGCGAATCAGGGCTATAAGAAGGAAGCCATAGAAATGTATCAGGAGCTCACATTGCGCAATCCCGAAAAAAGCTCCATCTTTGCAGACCAAATTCAAAAGCTCCGAGGATAATCATGGGCATTACTGTACTTACCATACTCATCGCACTCATCAGCATCTTGTTGATTCTAGCCGTATTGATCCAAAATCCTAAGGGAGGTGGTATCGATTCAACTTTCGGTGGTCAAGGCGCCAACCAGATGTTTGGGGCATCAAGAAGCACGGACTTCATCGAAAAGGTCACTTGGGGACTAGCAGTCCTTCTATTTGCGCTCTGTATCGTGACGACACACGTGGTCGCGTCCTAGTATCATTCATTTTATTTCTAGGCTTTCGCCAAAATGCGGAGGCCATCAATGACAGATTGTCCAGTGAAAGCTGACAAGTGAGTCTCAATGGAATCATGTGTCATTGATGATCGGAAATAATGTCATGGAACATGCCTTGGCACGGAGTATGATCTTGCAGGCATATCCAATTTTAACTAACACAAAATCAAAGGAAATATGCTCAAACCAATCAATGACCGCGTCGTCGTCAAGCCAGCAGCTGCAGACGAGAAGACAGCAGGTGGAATCATCATCCCTGACACGGCTAAAGAAAAGCCTCAAAGAGGTGAGGTCATCGCAGTGGGACCTGGAAAAGACGGCAATCTGATGACAGTAAATGTCGGTGACGTCGTACTCTACGGAAAGTACAGCGGACAAGAGCTCAATTACGAAGGTGCTGACTATCTCATCATGAGAGAAGATGACATCCTCGTCATCATTGAGTAGAATATCGTCTCAAGGACAAGCAATCATTCATACAATTACAATCAATATACAATCATGGCAAAAGAAATAAATTTCAATAGCGATGCTCGTAGCAAACTCAAAGCGGGCATCGACAAACTAGCTGATGCCGTCAAAGTGACGCTAGGACCAAAAGGAAGAAATGTCGTACTTCAAAAAAGCTTCGGATCTCCTGCGATCACCAAAGATGGTGTCACAGTAGCAAAAGATATCGAGCTAGAGGATGCGGTAGAGAACATGGGGGCACAAATGCTCAAAGAAGTTGCCTCCAAGACCGCAGACCTTGCTGGTGATGGAACGACCACAGCGACAGTACTCGCACAAGAAATCGTTGCTGCAGGCATGAAAAATGTCACCGCAGGTGCCAACCCGATGGATCTCAAAAGAGGAATCGACAAAGCGGTCAAAGCCGTCATCTCCAATCTTCAGGAGCAGACAGAAATCATCGGCGACGACTATGAAAAAGTCAAGCAAGTAGGATCTATCTCTGCCAACAACGACGATGAGATCGGCGGTCTCATTGCTGATGCAATGAAAAGAGTCACAAAGGATGGTGTCATCACTGTAGAAGAAGCAAAAGGAACGGATACATATGTCGATGAAGTGATCGGTATGCAGTTTGACAGAGGATACCTGTCACCATACTTCGTGACCAATGCAGAGGACATGACCACTGAGTACGAGAATCCTCTCATCCTCATCCATGACAAGAAGATCTCCAACATGCAGGACATCGTGCCGATTTTGGAGAAAGCTGTCCAAGCTGGTCGTCCTCTCTTGATCATTGCTGAAGATATCGAAAGCCAAGCGCTAGGCGTATTGGTCGTCAATAGACTGAGAGCTCAGCTCAAAATCTGTGCTGTCAAAGCTCCAGGCTTCGGAGATAGAAGAAAAGCTATGCTTGAGGATATTGCCATCCTTACAGGTGGTACGGTCATCTCCGAGGAGAAAGGTTACAAACTAGATGGTACTGAAATCGACCATCTCGGTACGGCTGAGAAGATTGTGATCGACAAAGACAACACGACCATCGTGAATGGTAGTGGAAGCGAAGACATGATCAAAGCACGTATCAACCAGATCAAACAACAGATCGAGACGACAACATCTGACTACGACAGAGAAAAACTCCAAGAGCGTCTCGCCAAGCTTGCAGGTGGTGTTGCAGTACTCTATGTAGGTGCCGCGACTGAAGTCGAAATGAAAGAAAAGAAAGACAGAGTTGATGATGCTCTTCACGCGACTCGCGCAGCTGTAGAAGAAGGTATCGTAGCTGGTGGAGGTATTGCTCTGATCAGAGCAATCTCATCTTTGGATAAGGTCAAAGGGTCCAATGAAGACGAAGAGATCGGAATCAACATCGTCCGCAAGTCACTCGAAAAGCCGCTCAGAGTTATCGCTGAAAACGCTGGTGTCGAAGGATCTGTAATCCTACAAGAAGTGAAGAATGGCAAAGGATCATTTGGCTACAATGCTCGCACAGGAGAATTTGAAGATCTCAAGAAAGCGGGCGTTATCGATCCTACCAAAGTAACGAGAATCGCTATCGAAAACGCGGGCTCAATCGCTGGAATGATCTTGACCACAGAGTGTGTGATCAATGACAAGCCTGAGCCTGCGGGTGCTGGTGGACATGACCACATGCATGGAGGTGGCATGCCTGGCATGATGTAATCAATCATCAAGTCAAGACAACTAGAAATTAGAAAGCCTGTTTCTCAATGAGAGACAGGCTTTTTTGGTTGGTTAAACCCAATTCCTGCATTGGGCTTCGATGGATAGTGGATTCTTGCAAAAGAATCAGCTGCTTAGTCGATGAGGCATAGCAATCTATGGCGAGGAGAGGAAGTGCTTGATTGTGAAGCAGAAATACGCAATGCGCGAAGAACCTGACACAGTCAACCCAAAACCGCAGTTTCTTGAAAGGAAAGTATCAATTTTACCCTAAGTAAAAATTACAAATAGAATGCTCAATCCGAGCACATAAGTCCTAATGGACGAAATGGGTTGAAGCTCGTGCTTTCTCACTCATGACAAGTTTGACCATCTGGCTATAGCTCTTCAGGCCATCTGCCATTCCATGCTGCTTGAGATAACTGTCGTAGACCTTGTTCCTGATCTTGGGTATGAAATCTGGATATTTATCCATTTGCTGTCGGATGTCTTGAAGATCCTTCACAATCAGAGGGTCTAGCCCCGCCCATACTTCCTCCCAGGCCGCCTGATCACTTCGTCTGAGATCTGTCAGGAGATATCTGAAGTATGCCAATTCGGCACAGTAGCGCACATAGATATTTTCAGATTTGGAGCAAGCCATGTATGCGCAGAGATTGGCGACTCCTTCATGCGTGATGCCAAAGGCATGAACCATCTCATGAGAACCTGTGAATGGCAATTGCAAAGGGTGTAAGCCACCATCTACATTCCCCTCCAAGCTGTGAGGGATGTAGATTCCTGCCGTACTGAATCTAAGTAGCAAGCCCTTGAGCTTCCATACCCGGACTCGTACATCAAAATTTGTTGGATAATCTACGGAAGATAGATAGACTCCCATCTCATCAGACAAGAGACCTTGAAGAGCGGACAGATTGATGGCAGAATCTCTCGACCACACCTTTCTGTGTCGCAATTCAGTCAATGTCATCACTGTCTCTACTACTTCAGCACGGAGAAGACTGTCGCTAGGTGTAACAATTCCAAGATTGGTCTGCTTGACATATGGGATGCGCTGATAGTTAAATCCCCACAGCAGGTAAAAAAGGAAAACAATCCAGCCAATGATGTTGACGATCGTTTTGAGCTTGCTTTTCCAAGAGCGTTTTTGGGCGAAAGCCCGCCATAGTGGGACTATGATGACCAGCACAATCGCGATCAAGATTCCCGGAACCACTAAGACTGGATCAATCAGATCATATAGCCTACGCAAATACAGGTAAAATCCTCGACTATAATATCGCTCAACCAAGGCAGACTCCTGTCCTATCAGCGATGATATTGCGAGCACCAAGGCAGCCAAAACCACCCCATGATAAGATTTCATTAATCTCAGTACATCGTTCACAAGACAAATGTCACGATGTCGAGGCTCTTGTGGAACCTATATCTTTGTTTGGAGTTATAGAGATTGAATTTATTACTACAAAAGAAGCATCATGGCATTTGAATTTACAGACGCAAACTTTAAAGAATCAGCAGTCGAGACTGAAGGCGTCGCAGTCGTTGATTTTTGGGCAGAGTGGTGTGGACCATGCAGAATGATCAGCCCCATCATCGAAGAGCTAGCAACAGAATACGAAGGGAAAGCACTCATTGGGAAAGTCAATGTGGACCACAATCCAGAAGTATCACTCCAGTTTGGTGTGAGAAGCATACCTACCATCCTCTTTATGAAAGGTGGAGAGGTCGTGGACAAGCATGTCGGCACAGCCAGCAAGCAAGCTCTTGCGAGCAAAATCGACGCCCTACTCAACTAAGAGAATACTTATTTTAGCCAATAAGTCTCGCAGGAGAACCATAATCTACTTGGTTCTCCTGCGTTGTTTTAGCATCTATGAGTTTTTTTGATCAACACGAACTCCGCAATCTTAATAATCTCGAGCTACTCGCCAAGCAGGTAGTTGAGGGATTTATCATTGGACTCCACAAAAGTCCGTTTCATGGATTCAGTGTAGAATTTGCTGAGCACCGTCTGTACAATCCAGGTGACAGCACGAAGAATGTCGACTGGAAGGTCTATGCTCGTACGGACAAGTTGTTTGTCAAGAAGTTTGAGGAAGAGACCAATCTGCGCTGTCAGATGCTCCTAGACATCTCCTCCTCCATGAACTTCCCTGTTCCCAAATCTGATGCTTACACAGAAATCAATAAGCTCAGATTTTCGGCATTGGCCATTGCTTCATTGATGAATTTGCTTCGCAGACAAAGAGATGCCTTTGGACTCAGTCTCTTTGATGAGGAAGTACATATCAATACGCGGTGCAAATCGAGCACAGCGCACTACCGTCTTCTTTTGAGTCACATCGAGAAATATGTGATGCAAATGCAAGAGAACAAGAAAAGTGGTGTGGCTGAGGCACTGCATCAAATCGCTGAGACTGTGCACAAGAGATCTCTCGTCATGATCTTCAGTGACATGTTCCAAGACAACTACGAGCTCGAAAATCTCTTTGCTGCGCTACAACACCTGAAGTACAACAAACACGAAGTCGTCGTATTTCATGTGGCAGACAAAAAGCTAGAGCTTGACTTTGAATTTGAGAATCGCCCCTACGAGCTGATAGATTTGGAATCTGGGGACAAGGTGAGGCTCCAGGCCAACCAGATCCAAGAATACTACCAGACACAAGTCAGCGGCTATCTCGATGCGATCAAAGCCAAGTGTCTGCAATATCGGATTGACTTTGTGGATTGCGATATCAATCGAGGATTTGACCAAGTCTTGCAAGCCTATTTGGTCAAGCGTTCCAGGATGGCAACATAGTCTGATCAAGCGTTACTTTTGCGCGAAAGCGCTCACATCATGATCAAACTCTCAGAAATATCCACACGAGCTCCAGAAGGTCTCGACAAGAAGACCGCGAGCATAGAACTCGACCGGATCACAGATCGTATCGCTGAGCTCTCGGAGATACTCGCTGCAAGAAAAGAACACAGTATACTGGTTGTCTTCCAAGGTATGGATAGCAGCGGAAAAGATGGAGCCACCGAGAAGGTCTTTCGGAAAGTAAGTCCGTCGATCGCATCGGCCGTAGGCTATAAAAAGCCCACAGATGAAGAGTTTGCCCATGACTTCCTGTGGCGCATCCACAAAAATGCACCAGGTAAGGGGCAGATCAAGATCTTCGTACGATCGCACTATGAAGACGTGTTGATCCAGCGGGTGCATGGATGGATCAGTGAAGAGAAAGCGCTCCGTCGTATCAGAGCGATCAATGATTGGGAGCGACTCATCTCAGAAGACGCAAATACCATCGTGCTCAAATTTTATCTACACCTTTCCAAAGAGCGCCAACAAGAAAAGCTCCAAGAGCGCATCGATATGCAGCGAAAAAACTGGAAACACAATGTCGGTGACTGGGAAGCAAGAAAGCACTGGAACGAGTATCGCCGGTGCTACGAAGATGCCATCAATCGCAGCGAGATCCCATGGATCATCGCCCCTGTAGACCAGAGATGGTATAGGAATTACTTCATCGCAAGCAAGGTCCTGGAGGCCATGGAAGCTTTACCTCAAGATTGGCCGATCGTAGATATGGAGCTTCCGTCATGATCGAAAAATTGCGCGTCGACAAGTGGCTCTGGAGCGTGAGAATCTTCAAGTCAAGATCTATCGCATCAGATGCCTGCAAATCCAACAAGGTGATCCTCGGGGACAAGATCTTGAGACCTTCATACCTCATACAAGTCGGTGATCTACTCTATGTCAAAAAGAATGGCTTTACCTATGAGATCCAAGTGGATAAGCTCATCGCCAAGCGCGTCTCTGCCCCACTCGCTCAAGAGTGCTACACCGACCTTACCTCCGCAGAAGAATTGAACAAATATGAGAGCTGGTTTGTCGGTAAAGGCAGATCCGAGATCAGGGAGAAAGGAGCCGGAAGGCCAACCAAGCGTGAACGTCGAACGATATCAGATTTCAAAGATGATATGTTCGAAGATCATGATATGATATCTCCAGATGATCAGGACTGAAAGCTTACTTTTGCACTCAGATCTTAACACGCAGACACATGTCAAGTACACAGCAAGAAGAAAACAAATCTACCCTCATCCCTTGGGTCATCTTTTTGGTCAGTCTTGTAATCACTTTATGGCTTCTATTTACCAAGCCAGAATGGTTTTGGGTACCACTACCCTTTGTCCTGACCTACTTCGTGGTCGCGACGAATAAAATCTAAGTCTAGAGCTCCGATACATCTTCCATTCGCGAAGAAGCAAGACTACTGAGTCTCAGACTAGCACCTCTCTTTGGTTGAATATTTTTTCGAGTTGGTCCTCTCTGTATTGAAAGACCTGACGGAGTTGTCCTTGTACGAATCCACCTCCAACAAGATTACCTAAGGCACCCATAGGAAGTTTGTAGGTAACAATGTCATGCATCCACATCTGGCCATCCTCCTCGAGGATATGATGCTCGTGATGCCACATGACGTACGGCCCTACTCTTTGCTCATCAACGAAGTACTGCCCCTCTTGAACATGGGTAATCTCCGTGACCCAGTTGGTCCTCAGACCAGGAAGAGGGCTCACACGATAACTGATCATCACACCTGGATAGACACGATCTATAGGGTCAGTGGTGATCTCAAAGTTCATGTGCTCAGGTGTGATGACCTTGAGATTTCCCGGATCCGATAAAAAGTCCCAAAGTTCTTCTCTACTAGCCGCGAGAGCTTGACGCGAAACCAACTGATAGATACCAGACTTCTTTGTAATCTCAATCATAGGGCAGGCACTTTTAGCTATCACAATGCTTGTATGGCCAGATTGTTGAAGTGAAGTGCAGACGAGCTAACTTTATTCTACTATGCTGACAAGGCAGGACATATCCCAAGCCGAGACTTACGTCAAAAAGCTTTTGAGTGATCAACTTGATCCTGCGATCATCTATCACGACTGGCGACACACTGCCAATGTGCTGGAGGCTGCCAGAAATCTGGCGGCCAAAGAAGGGCTTCAGGAAGACCAGCTCAGGCTCCTGGAGCTAGCTGTGCTCTTTCATGACACAGGATTTACGGTACAGGCAGAAGATCACGAGACACATAGCAAAAATATTTTAACCGCCTATGTCAAGTCACACCATTTGGAAGCAGCAATACTACCGCAGATCCATAAGATCATAGAATCAACACGCATGGGCAAAGAGCCGGAAGATCACCTATCTCAGATCATGTGTGATGCTGACCTGTCCCATCTGGGCACAGAGAGATTTGGCCCATGCAATCATCGCCTCCGCGAAGAGTGGTCGGCACTCGGTCATCAGTTTACCGATGAAGGATGGCGAGAGCTTAATCTTAATTTTCTCCTCGGACACAAGTATTACACCCGTTCAGCGCAAGAAATCTACAATCCTTCAAAGGCCGAGCACTTGCTCAAGATCCAAAATCAAGAGGCTCAACTTGATGGCAGCAGTAAAAAGAAAAAAAAGAAGAAGAAAATGGCGAAAAAACCTGCCACAGATGTAGATGCCATTCTTGACAAGAAGAGCGCTCAGATGATGTTCAAGACTACGATGCGCAATCAGATTGATCTTACCGCCATCGCAGACAACAAGGCAAATATCATGCTCAGTATCAATGCCATCATCTTATCGGTGGCACTACCGATATTGGCAGATGATGTCAATGAAAACAGCCTGTTGCTCTTTGGCATCATACCCTTGACCCTCACTTGCTTGACGACCATGTTTTATGCTACGATGGTCACTCGACCCATCGCCATGACAGGGCGATCAGAGATATCTAAAGAGGCACAAAAAAATCTCAATCTATTCTTCTTTGGCAACTTCTTCCGTATGGACTACAACAAATTCAAGGAAGGTATGCTCTCCATCTTTGAGGACAACGTCGTTTTGGACAATGCCGCCTTGATGGATCTATTTTATCTGGGCAAGAGTCTTGGCTTCAAGTATTCAAGACTACGGATCTGCTATACTATTTTTATCACGGGTATCATTGTGACAGGCATAGCATTTTGTGGAGTGTATATCTACACTGCAGTCACAAAGGGCTAGACTAATAGCCCTACACCAAATAAGATGACAAAACTGAAAGTCAGCAAGGCGAGCTGCTTGAGCTGTGGATCTAGCTGTTCACGGTCTTTCGACCAAATGGCACGCAGATGCAGAAAAAATATCGGTAAAAGAGCAGCGTACAGGTACGTAGTCCAGACGCCTTGTGCAGCACCACTATAGATCATCGCCGCCAATATACCTGTCAATATGAGGAGTGAGTGATAGACTCGCGCTCCAGTATAGCCTAGTCTGACGGGTACACTGTACTTCCCAGCTTTCTGATCGGAGATCATATCTCGGATGTTATTCACATTGAGCACACCGACAGAGAAAGCTGCTACTGAGACGGCTGGCAAGATCACTGCCTGATCCCATCGTGCAGTGTGCAAATAGTAACTACCCATCACTCCCAATAGTCCAAAAAATAAGAAAACACTGATATCTCCTAGCCCAGCGTATCCGTATGGTCGAGCCCCATTGGTGTAGTAGTAGGCAGCCGCGATAGCAACTAAACCGAGCCCAAGGAAAAGGAGCTTCATCTTCACCGTAATGGATGCCATGATTACTAATGTCACACCACTGACGAGCGCCAGTGCAGCAAAGAGGTAGATTGCTCTTTTCATACGATCTGCCGTGATCATGCCTGATTGGACAGCACGTGATGGTCCTTTTCGCAAGTCGCTATCCGCACCGTGAATGCTATCTCCATAGTCATTGGCGAGATTTGAGAGCAATTGCAGTAAGATCGCGGTCAGGCAAGCCAGGATCATCACATCCCAGCGAAAATCTCCAGTTCGCGCAGCGAGAAAACTACCCATCAGAATGCTACTGATCGCAAGAGGTATCGTCCTCAGTCTCAAGGCAGATAGCCAAATTCCGACAGATTTCTTTAGATTCACAGCACTATACTTACGAGCTCAAAGCTATTGCAATCATGAAACACTTATTGGCCTCCACCCTGTTCATTCTCACGGTCAATTCCCTTACAGCGCAGACCAATGTCCGATTGTCAAATCCAATCATGGCCGAAGTCCTCGATGGAGACTTCGTGTCAGAAGACTATGCCGGAGGTATGAGAATCGATGACCCGCAAGAGATCACTGAGTGGTTGAATGACGAGATATCGGCAGACACTCTCAAGAAGCTCGTCTTGGAAATTGCAAGTTTTGGCAACCGAAATACTGGCGCGGATACAGTGAGCAATACTTGGGGAATGGGAGCTGCTAGAAGGTGGGCCAAATCAGTCTTTGACGATTATGCCAGGAGAGTGAATGGTCGATTGCTTACAGGCTATGTAGACTTTGATGCCGACGTCTGTGGTATGTCTGCACATCGCAATATGATTGCAGTACTACCAGGATATGCGCCAGAAGAGCATGGTATCATACTCATCGAGGGACATATTGACTCTCGATGTGAGGATCCTTGTGACATAGACTGTATAGCGCAAGGTGTGGAGGATAATGCCACAGGTACGGCTCTGGTCATGGAATTAGCTCGTGTGATGAGTCAACTGAGCTTCAAGCATACGATGGTATTTATGTGCACCACTGGCGAAGAGCAAGGCCTGATCGGAGCAGATGCCATGGCGCTCTATGCTCAAGAGCGCAATTTACCGATCAAAGCAGTTCTGAACAATGATGTCATTGGTGGCATCATCTGCGGAGCGACGAGCTCACCACCATCTTGTCCTGGAGAGAATCTCATTGATTCCACACAGGTCAGGATTTTCTCTAGTGGTGGTGGATCCGTCCACAAGCAACTGGCGCGCTATGTGAAGTTGCAGTACGGAGACATGCTCATCGACGAGGCCAAGGTACCAATGAATATTTCTATCATGAGCGCGGAGGATCGCACAGGGCGTGGTGGTGATCATATCCCCTTCAGAAGGAGAGGCTTCCCGGCGATCAGATTTACATCTGCACATGAGCACGGCAATGCCAATCCCACACCCGGCTATACGGATCGCCAACATTCGCACAGAGATGTCGCCGGTGTAGATCTGGATGGAGACGGTATGGTGGATAGCTTTTTTGTAGACTTCAATTACCTGAGACGCAATGCTACGATCAATGCCAATGCAGCTGCCATGATTAGCCGTGCTCCGGTCACCCCTGATTTTGAAGTTTTCCGGACGGATAATTTTGATATTTTACTGCGCATCTATGATAGTCTAGACTATGACAACTACTTGGTCAGTGTCAGACAAACGGGTACAGAATGGGACACATTGATCCAGACTACGGAACGAGAGGTTTTACTTCCTTTCAGCACTGGAGGGATACGATTTATCAGTGTAGCGAGTGTGGATAGCGCAGGAGTCGAGAGTTGCTTTGGTCAAGAGGAATTTGCTAGGACTACGAGCACCGAGGATCTCATAGGACTTTCGTCCAAAATTGAATTGATGCAAAATGTTCCTAACCCCTTTGATGAAGCCACTTACATCAATGTACTTCTCAAAGAAGAAGTCCCACATGACGAAGCGCTTCTACGAATATTTGACCATACAGGTCGAGAGATCAAGCGAGACTATCTCGATCTCAAGCTTGGACTCAATGAATACCTTTTTAGGCATGGCTACAATCGAGCAGGTACTTACTACTATGGACTTTGGATCGATGGAGAGAAGGTTGATGTCAAGTCAATGATATTTGCCTATTGACGAGTGATTTGCTTACCTTGCGTGTGGCGGCACGAGTCCAAGTCAATGATTTAATGTCCCATCACTGATAATTCACTAAACAAACAATAATGGAAAACGTAGAATCCTCCTACGAGTCACAGCTGACTCTCGACCAAGAAAAACGCACATATCTCAACTCCGCAGCCAAGTGGTCCAAGTTTATTGCCATTACGGGCTTTGTATTGTTCGGTCTCATCGCTATCATTTATTTATTTTTCGGTGCGATTATGGGCACGGCCAGTGCTGCTAGTGAATTAGGACTAGGTGTAGCTCCCATCTTGATGGTAATCCCGATGCTGCTTTTCATAGGGCTTTTCATCTGGTTTTATCTGTACCTCTACAAGTTTGCTACCAAGATGAGAATGGCACTAGAGCATGAAGATGATATGAGCCTCACCGAATCATTCAAAAATCTCAAATCTTACTTCAAGTTTCAAGGCGTACTCCTCATCATTTTCCTCGCGCTGTATGGAGGTACATTTCTCATCATGATACTATTTGGAGCTGGAGCTGGGATCATCGGCTTATTTCAGTAGTCTTTTGATATGCGAGTAGGTCTCACTGGAGGTATTGGAGCAGGAAAGTCTACAGTTGCCAGAGTATTTGAGGTATTGGGTATACCCATTTATTTTTCCGACAAAAAGGCCAAGAGGCTGATGACCAAGGATCTTGAGCTTGTAGGAGCGATCACTGGTCTATTGGGAAACGATGCCTATGACAACAATGGAGAGCTGAATCGAGCATACATTGGACAGCAAGTCTTTGGCAATCAAGAATTACTTGTAGGGCTTAATGCGCTGGTGCATCCAGCTGTGCGCAGAGATTTTGACATTTGGGCGAAAGCCCAGACCTCGAAGTATGTCATCAATGAAGCAGCCCTGCACTTTGAGACAGGCGGTCACGAGCGAATGGATTACAACATATCTGTGTCTGCACCTGAGCAGGTCAGACTTGAGAGGGTCATCTCGAGAGATGGTCTATCAGAAGAGCAGGTCAGAGCAAGGATGTCCCAACAAATGTCACAAGAGGAAAAGGATCGACTTGCTGATTGGGTCATATACAATGATGGCACTCAGGGTCTCATCCAGCAGGTACTCGAGTGCCACGTGTGGCTCTTGACTCAACTAAAAAAGGCCGACGCCTAGTGGCGCCGACCTCACACGTCCGCATCGACTGTGTTCTATCCTTGCTGTGTCTGTGCACTTGCCTCAGACTCTTCGTCCTCTTCTGCCTCTTCAGCTTGCTTGATCAAGCCATCTGGCAGACTCATCCCTGCCTGGTTAAGGAAGTCATTGAGCTGTGGCATCATAGAGTATAGTCCCTGGACAAAATTGCCGACACCCTTTCCAGATCCATTGTCATAGACGACAACCTTGTCGATGTCTACTTCCTTGATGGCCTCTACCTGGATACTCGCCAACTCAGTGAGCTTGTCGATCAACAGAAATCCTACTGCATCTTTGGCGCTTCCACCTGCAGCTTCCACGAGCTTGGAAAATCCTTCGGCCTGCTTACGGAGCAGCTCTTCTGTACCCTCTGCTTGTGCCTTGAACTTGGCGAGGATCGCGGCAGCTTCTCCCTCTGCGATTTCCTTCTGCGTCTGCGCTTCTGCCTGTGCAGCAATCACAGCCTTTTGCTTTTCGATGTCTGCGATGACGACCTCATCGGCCTCACGCTTTGCCTTTTCTTTCAAGCCTCGAGCAACTTCAGCTGCTTCTTCTGCCTTGTAGGCCTCCTCAAGCGCCTTTGCTGAAGCGACTTTGCGTGCAGCCGTTGCCTTTCGCTGTGCTTCTGCCATCTCAATATCGCGGGCAGCATCAGAGTTGGCAATTTTGATGGCTGCAGAGTTCTTACCCTCCGTAGCATTGGCTCTCGCGTCTGCTTCTCCGATCTCTGCCTTGGAATTGGCTTCTGCGACTTGGATACGCTGGCTCTGCAGGGCATCAGCTTCACCGATTTCAGCTCGACTATTGGCACCAGCAACCTGCACACGTTGCTCTTGCTCGGCATTGGCTTCACCAATTTCTGCCTGCGTGTTCGCTTCTGCGACTTTGATACGCTGCTCCTGTACGGCTTGAGCTTCTCCGATACTACCGATCTTGACCTCATTGGCGACCTTGATCTTAGCATCATTGATGGCTTTTGCCGCAGCTTCCTTTCCGAGAGCTGAGATATAGCCAGATTCGTCATGGATGTCCGTGACATTGACATTGATCAGATCCAGACCGATCTTATGAAGCTCCGCACCGACATGATCGTACACACTGTGGACAAATTTGTCGCGATCAGTATTGAGTTCTTCGATATCCATATTGGCGATGACGAGTCTCATCTGTCCCATGATGATATCGTGAGCAAGTCTAGAGATATCAGATCTCGTTTGGCCGAGAAGTCTTTCGGCAGCAGCTTGCATGAGATCCGGTTTGGTGCTGATACCGACTGTGAACTGCGACGGCACGCTTACCCGGATATTCTGCTTGGACAGAGCATCCTGCAGATTGACATCTATACTCAGAGGCGTGAGGTCCAAGTACTTGTAGTCTTGAATCACTGGCCATACAAGCTTGGCGCCTCCAGCGTAGCACTTAGAGCTTTGCTGACCTCCGGTCTTCCCATAGACTACAAGAATTTTATCTGATGGACATCTCTTGTATCTGCTGACAAAAAAGATAACTACGAGGAGGAAAAGAAAAAGGACGCCTCCTAAGAGAATGAGCAGTTGTGTGTTCATAATGATTGATTTTTGGTATAGTGATAGGATTTAAGAATCTGTATTTGTGACGACCATCTGATCATCATTGCGATCCACAATGAGGACCTCTGCGCCTGTAGGGAAGCTTTGATGATCAAGTGATACTGCCGATAGGTCTCTCTTAGTCCCGCCGAGCATGACTTGGATGATCCCTTTGCCGTCAGCAGGCACTGTGACATAGACTTTGGCTCTCTGGCCAATGGCATCGGCTACATCCCAATTCACTTCCTCTTCTTGGCTCAAGAAAAATTTGAAGACCAGGACAAAAAGAACGATGGCTATACCACCGGCCGCCAATCCAATCAGTAGTGCAACTACGACATTGATTTCCTTGGCGATCATGATTTTAGTGACCCAGGAACCGACAGAGAGTAGTGTCAATATCGATTTGGTCAAACCAAATCCTGGGCTGACGTCTCCATCACCTGTATCCAGATCAACATCCATGTCGAGATCAAGACCACTGAAGATAGAAAGCAAGAGCATCAGTACAAGTAAACCACCGCTGAAGATGGAGATCCAAAAGAGAATATCGATGATTGTCATGGTTTCTAGCTTTTTGAAAAAGTGTTAAGGATTACTAAAATCAATGCCATTTCTATGGTTTTAAGTTTCAGCGGATGGCTTGATTGGTCGATGATTTCTAGTAGTTGATCGAGTTGAGGAAAAATCTGATAGGAAGATACACTTCACAGGGATGTATGCAAGACTACTTTGTACTTTTAAGATTATGATTGAGACCAAGACTTCCCAAGAACTGATGCAGCTCGAAGACAAGTACGGAGCGCACAACTATCACCCACTTCCAGTCGTCCTATCCCGTGGAGAAGGCGTCTATGTCTGGGATGTAGAAGGCAAGAGGTACTTTGATTTCTTGTCCTCTTACTCGGCCGTCAATCAAGGGCATTGTCATCCTCGACTCGTCTCAGCCATGAAGGGACAGATGGAAACTCTGACACTCACCTCCAGAGCATTTTACAATGATCAGCTAGGTGAGTATGAGAAGTATATGAGCGAGTACTTTGGTTATGACAAGATTCTTCCGATGAATACTGGTGTCGAAGCTGTAGAGACCGCTATGAAGCTATGCCGCAAATGGGCTTACCAAAAGAAAGGCATCCCTGAGCACAGCGCCAAGATCATCTTTGCCGAGCAAAACTTCCATGGCCGCACCCTGGCAGTGATCAGTGCAAGCGTCGATCCAGATGCACGCAATGAGTACGGTCCTTACATGCCAGGGATCGAGCTCGTGCCTTACAATGATATTGAAGCATTGCGCACTGCGCTGCAAGATCCTCATATCGCAGGATTTCTTGTGGAGCCGATACAGGGAGAAGCTGGTGTGGTCGTCCCTGATGAGGGCTATCTGGCTTCCGCCAAAAAGCTCTGCGAAGAAGCCAATGCTCTATTCATCGCAGATGAGGTTCAGACAGGAATCGCAAGAACCGGCAAGCTACTAGCCACTTGTGGCAATTGCGACTGTAACAAGAGCTGCGAAAAGCGCCCCGAAGTCAAAGCAGACATCTTGATCTTGGGCAAGGCCTTGAGCGGTGGCATGATGCCCGTGAGTGCTGTATTAGCAGATGATCATATTATGATGTGCATCAAGCCCGGAGAGCACGGCAGCACATTTGGTGGAAACCCACTAGCCTGTGCAGTAGCCAAAGAAGCGCTTGAAGTCGTAAGAGATGAAGCACTCGCAGAAAATGCACAGCGTCTAGGTGAAATCTTCCGTGCTAGGATGCAAGGGGTAGTGAACAAGACCAATATTGCCTCGCTGACCAGGGGCAAAGGTTTGCTCAATGCTGTGGTAATCAATGACTCCCCTGAGAGCAAGACTGCCTGGAATATTTGTATAGCCTTGAGAGATCAAGGCCTCCTGGCCAAACCTACTCATGGGAATATCATACGATTTGCACCACCGCTCGTGATGACGGAAGAGCAATTGCATGAGTGCTGCGATATTATAGAAAAAGTGCTATTAAAATTCGACGCGTAGATTTTTGGTCTTAATTTTGTCGTTAGGACGTTTAGTCTTGACCATGAAATATCTGACCTTAAGCACACTTGCAAGTCTGCTCTTGTTATCCTCATGCACCCATGAATCGGTGTCTGTACAAGATGACAGCTTACTTGCCCTCATCGCATCGACCGCTCCAAGCGGTGATTATCATGATTATATCCTTCCAGATCACGTCGATCTCTCAGCCATCCCTGCAGATGACCGGAATCCGCTCAATGCTGCGAAGGTAGAACTCGGCATGATGCTGTTCCATGAAACTGGTATAGGAGGAGAAGCATTTCACACCGCTGGTCTCAATACATACAGCTGTGCTAGCTGTCATGTGGCCAATAAGGGTTTCAGACCTGGTCGAGCACAAGGAATTGCCGATGGAGGACTAGGATTTGGTGATGACGGAGACGGTCGAGTGCTCAATGGCGGTTACGCTGAAAATCAGATCGATGCACAAGGCATCAGACCACTCTCAGTGCTGAATAGTGCCTTTGTGAGCAACACCCTTTGGAATGGACAATTTGGCAGTGGCGGTGTGAACACAGGACTCGAAGATGTCTGGAGACAGTTTGAAGAGACACAGGTGAATGATCTTGGCTTTGAAGCCATAGAGTCTCAAAATATTGAAGGCATCAAGTTGCATAGAATGAGCATTGATGAAGAGCTTATCACAGAACTTGGTTACAAGGAGTTATTTGACTTGGCCTTTGCTGATGTACCCGTGAGTGAGCGATATGACAATCTTAGCTTGAGTCATGCACTCAGTGCATATATCAGAAGTCTCACCACATCAAGGGCAGGCTTTCAACAATATCTTCGAGGTGACGAAGATGCCATGACAGAGACGGAAATAGCAGGTGCCACCCTATTCTTTGGAAAGGCGGGATGTGCACGATGCCACAATGGGCCCAATCTCGGAAGCGATGGCTTCCACGCGCTAGGAGTCAATGATCTCTGGCAAAACTCTGACGCACTTTTCACAGATGCTGATGACAAAAAGAACCTCGGTAGAGGAGGATTCACTGGCAGAGCGGAGGACATGTTCAAGTTTCGTGTTCCACAACTCTACAACCTGTTTGGTAATGACCATTTCTTTCATGGCGCAAGTCACCCAGATATAGAAAGTGTGGTACGTTACTTCAATGATGCCGAGATAGACAATGATCGTGTACCATCTGATCATGTCAGTCCATTTTTTACACCTCTTGGATTGACAGAGTCAGAGATCAGTGATCTCACGACATTCATAGAGAAAGCACTCTACGATCACGAGCTAGACAGATTTGTACCAGAGGAGCTTCCAAGTGGCAACTGCTTCCCCAATGCAGACTTCCAGAGTCTGAGTGATCTGGGCTGTCAGTAAGCTTCAAGACTTTTGGGGCTATATTCGTCGTATGACAAAAGATCTGCAAGAGATACGCGAGGCCCTCAAAGCGATGCTATTGAGCCATCCCAGTAGCCTCAGAGTGAGAGTAGATAAGCCCACAAATTTTGAAGTGCATGGCACCATAGAGGCTCCACAGGGTAAGAAAATGGTTGAGGGTATTTATTTTCCAATCTCGTGCCAAAGGAGAAGGATGTAAGATTTTACTTCTACCCGAGTTATACAAATCCAGATAGCTTTGAAAATCTATCCAGTGAACTCAGCAAAATGAAGAAAGGCAAGTCTTGCTTTCATATCAAGTACTTGGATGATGCCTTGCATTCTGAGATCAAGAGTATGATTGAAAAGGCCATTAAACTCTATCAAAGAGATGGTCTACTTGCATAGTGTTTGTTGACAATCTGCAAACAAGAGAGGCACATTTCATATTATTTGATCATGACAAATCAGAAAGGAATTAGCAGATCAGATCTCATAGCTTTCATGGCCTTGCTCATGAGTCTCGGTGCTGTGATCATTGCAGTCAAGCAGACGCAGATATTGAAGTCACAGCAAGAGATCATGGCCTCTCAGCAGGAGGGATCTGTGTGGCCACATGTCACTACAGCCACCAGACTCATTACCAAAAATGGGAGACAAGAGATCCATATTGCCATCGAAAACAAGGGCGTTGGCCCAGCCAAAATCAAAAGCTGCAATATCATCTCGGAAGGGGTCGTTCTATCGGACTACAAGACGCTATTGCAAAAACTCGTAGAGTATCAACCAGAAAATCTTTCCTTCGGTGATGCTTCCAACAGGGTGATGGCACCTCAAGAGAGCTTCGATATTCTTAAACTTGAACTACCCGTCCCCATACCACATGAAGTATTTGCGGAGCTATTGGGAAATATCGAAATCTGCTATTGCTCCATCTATGATCAGTGCTATGGAGACTGTGAAGAGTAATGCTCGCTAGTCCTGCTACTCAATGACATAAATCGGACTCAAATTGTCGATGAGCATATTTCCGTTGTAGCCTTGGAGGACTGGGATGTCGTAGAAGACTTCAAAAATAAGATGTGAGCACGCCTGTTTTGCGCTCCATTCCAACCGTACCCTTGTCCAATCTTCTTGCTCAATCAAACTGGTCTGTGTCAGTAGTTCTGCTTTATCACAATCACTCATACCACAATAGACCCTGAGTATGCAGGCTCTATCAAAAGAAAGTTCCTTGCCTTGTGATCTGGTTGTTGCACTCTTCATTTTAGCGGCCATGGCCAGATCTAGCTCTAGATAGTAGCTCATCTGCGCCTCAAGCGGCTTTATCAGCTTTTGAGAAATTCGCTCTACGCTCTCTATATCACGCACAACCATAGATAAAAAGTGGTCTCCGTGACTTGCAGTAGTCTTTACATTAAATATCCCGTCCTCAGATGTATGCAAGGTAGGAGGTGACTGATTGACATCTCCACAGTTTGTCCAGCTTGAGAGATGACCAAACTCACCTGACTTCCCAGTCATATTAAATTGACCTGAGTCGCTACCTGCCTCTTCAAAAGAAGGATTCATGATCTCACACCAAATTGAAACTGATGCCTCGATAGAAGATTGGCAATTAGCAAATCCGGATACAAGCAAAAAAGACAGCAGTAAGAAAATTCTAGTCACCATTGACCAAGTTAATCATGATTGGGCCATCGATTAATATATGACCTTCGAAAGGTTCTGTTAAATACCTCATCAGACCTTATACAAAGTCGTCATGCAAGTCTGACAGACACATAACTTAGAGTAGAATCTCACCGAAATCTCAGCACCTTACTCGGTGTCAACCGCGAAATCAACGTGCTCGGTATGATCAAAATCAACAAACAGAGTATCATGGCTCCCACATTGATCAGCAAGATGATCCAGGGATCAAGATAAATTGGTGCATAATCCAAAAAGTAATTCTCTTCATTCAAGCTGATCCACTTGGTCCACTGCTGAATCTTGCAAAGACCGATACCGATCACATTACCTAGGAGTGTACCTATCACCATGATAATGGCAGCCTTGTACAGGAAAACTCGTCTCAGACTTGTGTCCCGTGCACCTAGCGACTTCATCACACCGATCATCTGTGTGCGCTCTAGGATAATGATGAGCAGCATGATGACCAGATTGATCATGGCTACGATGAGCATGAGGCCCATGATGACCCACTCATTGATGTCTTGCAGCTCTAGCCAATCAAAAATATTGGGAAACTTCGTCTTGATACTCTCCGAGTACAGATCATGAGGTATGACATCACCATAGATGTAGTCATTGATCGGCTCGACATCTTCAAGGTGATCTACAAAAACCTCATATCCACCGATCCAATTGTCTTCCCACTGCAAAATCTCTCTTGCCTTGCGCATATCGATCAAGGCAAACTTGCTGTCAAAATCTGAGAGACCTGTGCTGTAGACGCCGCATACTCGAAAGCGTTTCCTGACTTCTTTGCGATTGCGAATGAAGTGTACGACAACAGCATCTCCCGTGTCGATTTGCATCCGATCGCTCGTGGTCTTACTGATCATCAACTGATCTGTAAGGCTATCTCGAGGCAGCTCAAGAGTAGACCCATGGACTAGCTGTCGCTCAAAATATTCCCAGTCATAGTCACGGTCCACGCCCTTCAAGATCATACCTTCAAACTGATCACCCCTGACGATAATTCCTGGAAGATTGGTGAAGACCTGGATCTTTCGAATGCCTCCTTTGGTCTCTCGCCAGATGGGATCAGCTTCGAGGTCATCCTCGATGACCTCCGCATATCTCACAGACTCTGTCTCTTCAAGAGATGGATAAAAAGCATCGTCGAGCTTGATAGGGTCTTGTTCAAAGTTGCGATTGCTGGTCGTCTTGACGATATGAATGTGTCCCCAACAGCCAAACATCTTTTGGCTAATCTCCTTCTTGAACCCTCGAATGAGTGCACTTGCAATGATCATCACAGCGATACTCAGGGCATATGCGATGATGGCCAGGCGCATGATGAAACCTGCAAAACTTTTTCCCTTAGGGAAGATGGTACGTCTCGCGATAAATGCAGGTAGATTCACGATGTGAAGATACGTGGAAGTGGTAGCAGAATGAATCATATCACTTGAGCACCCCAATTCTCGATCTGATCTAGAAGAAGCTCTACTTTTGCGCGAAAGCGCAGTCAATCACATGGGGTTTATAGAAGAACTAGAGTGGAGAGGAATGCTCTTCGACAAGTCTCCTGGAGCGGAGGAGAAGTTGGCATCAGGGATGCAGACGGGTTACATAGGTTTCGATCCTACAGCGCCTTCTTTGACCATAGGTAACTATGTGCAGCTCAGGATCCTAAAGCTCTTTCAGCAGCATGGACATCGACCGATCGTGCTGATGGGTGGAGCCACCGGTCGCATCGGAGATCCTAGTGGCAAAGACAAAGAAAGATCTCTATTGAGTTATGAGGATCTAGACCACAATCTCAAGCATCAAGCAGCACAAGCATCCAAGTATCTCAACTTTGATAGCGGTAAGAATGCAGCGTTGCTGATCAACAACTATGACTTCTACAAAGGCCTTGGTGCGCTGGAATTTCTCCGCGACGTAGGCAAGAATATCACGGTCAACTACATGATGGCCAAGGACTCGGTGAAGACTCGTCTCGAGACCGGAATATCCTACACAGAATTCTCCTACCAGCTGTTACAGGCCTATGACTACGTCTGTCTTCACAAAGGATATGACTGCTGCTTCCAAATGGGTGGATCGGATCAGTGGGGCAATATCACGAGTGGTACCGAGCTCGTGCGAAAGATGAATGAAGGCAAGGCCTACGCTGTGACTACCCCATTGCTGACCAAGGCAGATGGTAGCAAATTTGGCAAATCTACAGAAGGAAATATCTGGCTTGATCCAAGCTTGACAAGTCCGTACAAGTTTTACCAATACTGGATCAACGCAGCGGATGCGGACATCCCAAAATTTATCAAATACTTCTCCGATCGAAGCAGATCTGAGATGGAGGAGATGATCGCTGAGCTAGAGAATGATCCTGCTGGAATCAAGAAGCAATTTGCCGAGGAGATCACTACTCAGGTACATAGCGCTGATGAGACAAAATCGGCCATGGATGCGACGTCTCTATTGTTTAGTAGAAAAAGCAGCGAAGAGCAACTCAGAGAATTGAGTGTAGACTCATTCAAAATCATCAAGCTCGAGATCCAACACTACGAGATGTCATCAGATCAGATGATCGGAAAAAACATCGTAGACATTTTGGCGGAAGCCACGGATATCACCAGTAGCGGTAGCGAGGCTCGGCGTGCTCTCAAGGGCAATGCCATCTCTATCAACAAGGTCAAGACGCTAGATCCGGATCGCCTGATCGAGTCCACTGATCTGATACACAACAAGTATATCATGATAGAAAATGGCAAGAAAAATAAGTATCTCTTGGTCATCAAAGACTAATGATGCTACATGTTGACATCGTCAATGCCTTCGTCACTGATCATGCATTCAGTGGTAATCCGGCTGCCGTCATCTTACTAGAGAGCTGGCTAGACGATCAACGACTACAGCAGATTGCAGAGCAGCACAATCTATCTGAGACCGCCTACTTGGTACGCAAAGAAGATCACTGGCACATCAGATGGTTTACACCTGCGGTGGAGGTAAGGCTTTGTGGCCACGCTACCCTAGCGAGTGCCTATATGATCCAAGAGAAGACTGGCGAGCGACACATAGAGATGGACAGCTTGAGTGGTAAGCTCAGTGTGGACATCAAGAGTGACGATATTCAGCTAAATTTTCCGGCTGATCCGCCATCTAGATCATCACTTGATGAGCACTTCATCGAGGCACTTGGCACTCCGCCAATCGAGATATGGACGGGCAGAGATGACTATTTGCTCATCTATGAGACAGAAGAGACTGTAGCCGATCTGTCTCCCGATTTCTCAGCACTTCGCTCTGCGGATGGACGTGGATTTTTGGCCACTGCGCCTGGTAGGGAGAGCGACTTTGTCTATCGTGGATTCTTCCCGCAGGCTGGTATCGATGAGGACCCAGCAACTGGATCCGCGCAGACACCATTGGTGCCTTATTGGAGTGATCGACTGGGCAAGGATCGACTCAGTTCCAGACAGCTCTCTACGAGAGGCGCGGAATTCACAAGCACGTTCCTCGGAGATCGTGTCTTGATCAGTGGACGATGTCAGAAGTATCTAGAGGGTACGATTTACCTCTAGATCTCTCCTCGCATATACTTCTGGATGGCTTCGGCCTTGTTGCTCACGTGGAGACTCTTGTAGATGTTCTTGACATGCGTCTTGACCGTCTCTGCAGAAATAAAAAGCTCTTTGGCAATCGCTCCGTAGGTCAATCCATCCACAAGTAGTTTGAGGACTTTGAGCTGGCGTTCGGTGAGGATTTCGGCTTTTTTAGGTGTACGGCTTCCGCCAAAATGTCTCACGATCTGGCGAGCAATATTGGGCGACATATAGCTTCCTCCAGCCCGTACCACCTTGATCGCAGTATGGATCTCTTGCAGACTACTCTTCTTGCTGAGATAGGCATGAGCACCGGCACAGAGCGCATTGAGTATGACTTCTTCCTCCTCATAGGTGGTGAGCATGATGATATCTGTCTCGGGAAGTCGCTGAGTGATCTCCGGGATACCTTCTACACCAGACATCCCAGGAAGCCCGATATCCAATAGAATCACATCTGGCTTGGCTTGACCAGAATCCACAGCACTCAAGAAAAACTCTACACTTGTGTGGCTTTGCACACAGGCGATATCCTCTTGATGGCCAAGAAAGGTCTCGAGGTGAGCTCTGATCTTGAGATTGTCTTCTATGATGTGTAGCTTCATCTGGAGATATTCAGTTTCAAATGTAGAGCTTCTCTAGCGCGGACACCATACCGAGATGGGGTGATTGGGAACTGCACTATATCTTCACACCGCTTCTTACAGCATGAGACTCAGTCCTTACATCTTGATCCTACTTGTCTTGTCTCTGATCCCAGAGATTGCACACGCGCAGAATGATGAAGAGCTCAGTTATAATATCAGCCTACTCAGTAGTCCTGAGGATGAAGGTCTCTGGATCGTCTCGTCCAATCCTCCACACTGGGACCGTCATGGTTTCCTGTGGTATGCTGCACAAGAAAATCTTATCTGCTTTGACGGTCAGCGAGCGACGAGATACAACTTCACGGCAGCAGGCGACACCTTGCAAATCAATCAAGACGGCTATGGATTCTTGTCGATGGCAGGCCTTGATAGCTCAAGGATATGGCTGATCTTCTTTGACAACATCAACTTCCACTACAAGCTCTGTCTTTGGGACACAGATCGACGGCAGGTGATGAAGGAAATAAGATTGGAGGACAAATTCGCTCTGCTTTATTTGTGCCAGGATATTGCCACAAGAAAATCCTATTTCATTGCCCGTCATAGGAAGTCCGACCTTGGCCATGTATATGAGATGACTGAGGATACCTCGCTACTCTTCAAGACGAAGTTACCAGTTGGAAGTTCCTCTCCACCGAGAGTCCTCCAGGACACTATTTGGATCTTCAAGGATCTCTCCTTGATCGCTCTAGATCGCATGGGCAACGAGCTGATGACGTTGCCAGCTTATGGCAGCTTTGAATTGACCAATCAACCCGGCTTGCACATCATGCGCGCGAGCGAAGAAAAGAGCCTCAGTGTAGATCCGATCCGCCAAATCGTCAAACCTATCGAGATCAAAAACGCTGAATTTGAAGGAAGCAGCTACAACACATTCACTTTTCCACAAGAGGTCTGGCTCAGTGACTTCAAACAGCGCGTCTGGCTGTACAATAGCACTACAAAAACCACAGAGGACTATACATCTGAGCTCGCGGAACTCAATGATCGCTTTGATCTCAAAAAAAGGAATGAGACCTTGCAGCAGGTCATCAGCTATGGTGCTGATTCCTACATTCTAGTCTTCAATAGTACCTTATATCTGGCAGAGCCAGTGGCAGCTTCTCTAGATGACTGGCGAGTTCCAGTATCGCAGACAGAGCCATATCCGAGCGTGCGACAGATATGTGAGGACTCCGAGGGAAATGTATATGTGAGCTACTATACCGATGTCAGCGTATGCGAAGCTGGCACAGAGAGCTTTAGGTCACTGCGTCTGAATCCTCAGAACACCTACAATGAAGCCTTTAGCCTGTCGACTTCTGCGACACATCTCATCTGGGACAACTACAGGTATCGACTCAGCGACCTCCAGCTGAGTCGCCTCCCTGGGTCTCTCAAGAAGTCTATGAGCCTTCATCTCCACGAAAAGGACACTCTCTGGACCTATGATCGCAATGCCAGGATATTCAAGACACAGCTCGAGAGTATGAGGGATACCATTATCCAAGAAGCCCTCTTTGACAAACCGATCATAGGGAATGCACTCATTCGCAATCAGGATCAAAGCGAGAGCGCCTTCATACTAGCTACAGACCTGCGAGGGATCCACTGGCTAGATCGTCGTGGACATATGACCAAGCAAATGATCAGAGAGGACTTAGGGCTGACCAGAAAAAATACGATTGTCACCTCCCTGCATCAAGCTAAAGGTGATCTGTATTACGGTACACACTTTGGCCTAGCTGTCATCCGAGAAGGAGAAAATCAAGGTGAGCTCCTGCCGGGATTTGCCCGTAAGCAGGACGGTGAAGATGTACACGACGCCATTTATTTCATCCATCCTTTGGCAGACTCTAGGCTGCTACTTGGTACGGGGCAAGGACTATTGATCTATCGCATGGACACTGGTCTCATCGAGCGACTTCCCGATGGTCATCCTCTCAGTCAAGTAGAATATAATCGCAATGCACATTTTAGCGCAAGCGATGGACATACGTATCTTGGGAGCGTAGAGGGGCTCTTCCGCATCAATCCAGATATATTGCCTTTTGCCTCGCCGAAGGAAAGTATATCCGATCTATTTGTGCACAATGTGAGTATCTACAACAGTAAGTTCGATGAGTACCGCAGTGTATTTTCGGATCTCATGTCTCGGACTGAGCCCATCAAACTACTCCCATCTGACGAACTCTTGACCATGAGGTACAGCTCTCCCAGCATCACTGACGATCGCTGGTACGCTTACAGTCTCAATGGCGAAGAAGGCAGCTGGAGTCGATACGATACGAGATCGGAGCTGGAATTGATCTCACTACCTACAGGGGCATTCACTGTGCATCTCAGAGCCAGTGCAGATCCACAGGGTGAGCAGTACGCTGAGCATCATATTGATTTTTATCGACCTGCAGTCTGGTATCATCGTCGCTGGGTACAGGCGCTGGGCTTGCTACTTGCTTGTGGGATCGTATTTGGTGTATTTTATGCGCGCTTTCGCGCAAAAGTGAATAAGGAAAAAGCGCTCAATCAGTGGCGCGTCAAAGTCAGCAGTGATCTGCATGATGATGTAGGTAGCATCTTATCAGGTCTGGCCATGCAGTCCGAGATCATGAGCATGACGGCCAAAGAAGAAGACAAGGAATCACTCGCCGAGATGAATGAGATGAGTCGTGATGCGATGGAGAGGATGCGCGATACCGTTTGGCTCATAGATTCTCGCAAAGACAAGTACGAGAATCTCATCGATCGGATGCGAGCTTTCGCCCAAAAGCGACTGCCAGAACAGCGCTGGGCCGTAGACTTTCAGGTCACAGGTATCGATAGCTCAAAAAGCATGAGCCCCACCCTGCGGCAGCAGCTCTATCTCATCCACAAAGAAGCCATCACCAACATCCAGAAGCACTCAGACGGAAATGCAGTAGCCATCCGTCTAGTAGCAGAAGGCCCTCGACTATCCTATACTGTCCATGACAATGGCTCCAAGCACGAACTTCTCAGCACAGATGGTCTCGGCATCAGCAATATGCGCTTGCGCGCTGAGCAGATCCGAGGCACTCTGAAGATTGACCGAGAAGATGGTTATCGTATAAGACTAGTAATGCCTTTGGATGAATGACATGGCTGACGGTCGTAAATCGTTCCCGATAGCTATCAAGACTGTGGACTGGAGAGCGAGGACGTGAGCCGTGGACCGAGAACCGTGGACCGTGAATTCAGGACTGATTGGGAGTTGGGCGTTGATAGAAAAATTGGTGTAAGCCCTTTTTCTTGAGGGCGTTTGGGTGGGTTCCTTGCTGGCTGAAAACTGTGTAGTGAGAACTCCCTAAATCCCTCTTGACATGAGGGACTTGCCTCGCAGTGGCTGGCGCGGGGACGCGCCTGCCAGAGGTAGACAGGCACAGCAAGAAAAAAGGAACGCGCGCGAGAAGTATCACTTAGTCAGTCAATGGATCACTGAGTACCAACGCTTCCAATCTCTCTAGTCGCTTGGCCAATTCCTCATTTTGCTCTTCTAGTTCTGTGATCCTTGAATCCTTTTCGTTGACCTTGTCATTGAGTTCTTGGATGGCTTTGATGCTGATGATGGCAAAGTCATCGTATGCGAGGGTCTTGAGCTTTCCTTTTTGGCGTACGATGCCAGGAAACTGCTCCTCCACTTCTTGTGCGATGAAGCCCATGACCTTGGGTTGATCGGGTGACATGTTGTTGTATCTGTACCATTTGGGCGAAAGCCCCATCACCCGTGGCAATACGTCTCCGACAGAGCTGATGGCTGTCTTGACGCTGCGATCAGAAGTGATGACAAAGGCACCAGCACCATCCTGTATGTAAGCACGAAGTGTGCCGTCGTGAGCGAAGTTGTAATCATTAGATGCGTCGATGTAGGTATTCCAGTATGTCCCATCGGTGTCTTCTATACGGATACCGCGATCTGTGCCTGAGTTGCGCTGCTTGACATGGATGACGGACTGAGGAGCCGAGATACCGATACCGAGATTAACATCCTCTGATCCATCATTGCCGATCACTGCACAGTTATGGCAATTGGCCACAGCACTGTATCCGATAGCTATGCTATTATCGTAGCTGGGACCACCAGAAGTGGTCTCACCAGCATTGGTCCCAAGGAATGTGTTTTTGCTTCCAGCGGTGTACCTGCCCGCATCAAATCCTATGAAGGTGTTGCTTGACGAAAAGCTGGTGTTCCATCCTGCTTGGCTACCGATGATGGTATTGGAGCCCCCGTTATTGATCGAAGCACCTGCATTGTTACCGATCATGGTGTTGCCAGTCGTGGTCGTCAAGTCTTTACCCGCAGAAAAACCCAATAGTGTATTTCCAAATCCGCTGGAGAGGTCCTGACCTGCAAGCCGGCCGATTGCTGAATTCTGAGAGCCCGTAGAAAGGCTCTGAGCTGCTTGCGAACCGACCGCTGTATTGGAGGAACCCGAGGCTGAAGGGGCAGCAGCAAATCCTGCAAAGAAGTTGTTGCTACCTGTGGTGTGAATCAAGAGACTCGTACCGAAGTAGATCTCCTTGTTCTGAAACAGGACTTGACCATCTTTATTGATCGCGAGGGCGTCATCAACCACACCATTGTCCGTCACGCGAAACTGTAGACCAACACTCGTAGCAGCAGTGTGATCTCTGGCTTGGATATAGGCTGTGCCACTTTGCCCTAGGCCCTGGAGGGCGTGTAGAAAGAGATGACCAAACAGGCGAGAGTCGCTCTTGACGGTGAGTTTGTCGTCGACGTCTATGGTAGTGGTCGTGATCTGATCTGTGGTGAACTGATCAGACTGCAGATCTCCATTGATGTAGAGTTCAGAACTGGAAAAGTCACCGTAGATCAGCGCATCGGCGCTATCGGCATTGGAGTTGGCGATGTAGAGTTTGTTACTTCCTAGTTCATTGAAACCAGCCTCGTGGCCGAGAAATACATTGCCATCTCCGAGGGTATTGTGTCCTGCAGCATAGCCGATGGAGGTGTTGAGCTTTCCTGTCTCGGATTCATAGAGGCTAGAGGTTCCGATGGCTACATTGCGAAGACCTTTGTCTAGGCTATGGAGTCCATAAGAGCCGATAGCGACATTGAACTGTGAGGAGTCGACCGAGAGTAATGCACTATTACCTATGGCGACATTGTCGGAGCTCGCCTTGTTGCCAAGCATTGCGGAAGAACCGATGGCAACATTTTTTTCTCCTGATGTATTGTCGCTCAGGGCATTATGGCCGATGCCTACATTCCATCTTCCTGAGCTGACCGAGATCAGCGAGAAATTTCCGATGCCGACATTGTTGTAAGCTGTATCAGAACTAGCGGCACCTGCTGACTGTCCCATGAATATGGAACTACTGGGAATGAGAGGCTCTAGCGCATGTCCCAAAAACCTCCACCGATCTCGACCATCGACCTCGATCAGGACTTGCTCTAGTCCGCCAGGTTCTGTCTGCACACTGGTGCTTCCATCCGCGTCTTGAATCATGTTACCGACAATATTGTCTCCTACAGCCCGCCACACATTACCATCGTGCATCCAGTAGCTGAGCGTATTGACATCGAAGACGAGCTGACCAGTGGATGGGGCAACGACCGCCAGCCGATCCACAGCAGGCACGACGATACCGTCACCACGGATCTCAGCGTCGTCGATAGCCTGTGCAGAAAGGCCAATGGTCAAGAGTGATAAGGCAAGAATGAGATTGAATCTAGAATACATCATAGTGTAGCTTTGATTTATGACGCAAAGAACTGAGTGGAATCAGATGGGCGCAATCCCCCGAGTTCGGTATTTGGTTTCGTCAACCGAGGACCGTAGACCGTGGACTGGTTGTTGGTTGTTGGTTGATAGTTGATAGTTTCTCCATACCTGAAATACGTTGACCGAAGCATGGATAGATTGGAGACTTTGTCTTGGTGCTACCATGGGACTGGACAACAAAAACTTGGTTTTTCGAATTATGATGTCAAACAAGCGTATTATGAGATTTTCACTGGTTCTTGGTCTTTGTCTTGCATTCTTACCCGTGTCTTGTCAGACAAAAAGCACTTCGTCTGATGATCATACAAACTACCCAGTCCAAAAGACGGATGAAGAGTGGAAGCAACAGCTGACGGATGAGCAGTTTTACATTTTGCGCAAGCATGGTACTGAGCGTGCATTCACAGGTGAGTATTGGGACAATAAGAAGAAAGGCATTTACTACTCTGCTGCCACTGGTCAGCCCTTATTCAGCTCAGAGACGAAATTTCGCTCAGGTACTGGTTGGCCAAGTTTTTACGAGCCGATTGAGGAAGATGCCGTAGTCGAGGTCGTCGATAAAAGCTACGGTATGGTCAGGATAGAAGTAGTGGATAGCGGAAGTGGATCTCATCTGGGGCATGTCTTCAAAGATGGGCCAGAGCCCACAGGCTTGAGATACTGTATGAATTCTGCGTCACTCATCTTTGTCGCGGAAGGAGAAGAGCCACCACAGATTGTCAAAGACTGGCAGGCGAATCACGGAAAATAACCCAGAGCATTTTCGCAGTTTTACTTTGCCTAGATCAATCCTTGAGGCAAGGTCTCCATCAAAAAATAAATCTTTCCTGACTTGTCGTAGGGTATGATCTGAGCAATGCGTCATGCAAGTGAAGTTCAAATCATTTGCAACAATGAAAGTCCTACAATCTGCTCTAGTCCTTATCCTATTGACCTGCCTGACCGACCAGATCATGGCCCAAAGTGAGGTGGAGCTGACCATGCTCACAGATAAGATCCTCTTGATCCATGTCGATGAAGGCTATGTGTTACAGCCCAAAGCCGGTGAACCTAAAAATAGTGGAGAGATCTTCGTAGATCTGCTGGATATACCCATTGCCGAAGACCTCAACAATTACATGATCAGTTCGCCTGATGATGCAGCTTATGGCAGTGGGGAGAGTCCAGTATCGCTTTCGCGAAAAAGCAAGCCTACAGAATTCCTAGATGTGTGTCAAGGCTGGGAGCTCCTGGACTACTATGGTGTCTGGGGATGTGCCAATCAAGAGCCTGATCATGCCAAGGAACACTGGCTGTATCTGGAGCTACCTATTGCACTAGAACCGGGTAAGACCTACGAGATCAACATAGATCAAGCCATCAGTCCAGATCAGACAGAATGGATCTTAAAATATGATGAAAACAGCTTCCTTTCTCCTGCTATACACGTCAACAATCTAGCCTACTCTACCAATGCAGAGCTCAAGTATGCCTACGTATATCATTGGATGGGAGACGGCGGCAAGTTGGATCTTAGCAGCTACGCTGGCAATGAATTTCGTCTTATCGATGCGACATCAGGCGATGCAGTCTTCACAGGAAATCTGACTTTTCGCAAGGATGAGATGACGCAAGAGACATTTGTCGATGATAGCGATGAAACCCCGAATCAAAATTTCAATAGTGCTGAGGTATACGAGTGTGATTTTAGTGCTTACAATACGCCTGGATCCTACTACCTCGTGGTTGATGGTATCGGCAGATCTCATGAGTTTGACCTTGCTTGCAATGGTCTCAGGCCTGCATTCGAACTGGTGATGAAGGGCCTCTACAATCAGCGCAGTGGAATTGCTCTGGATCATCCGCACACGGAAGCCACACGTCCAGCGCCACACAATCCTGCTGTGACACCCGGATTTGCAGGGCAGCTGAAGTATAGTGACGTATCTATCTGCGATGTGACAGACGAGGATGCCTCAGAGGATGACAAGGCCACTTGGGATGCTGGCATCCTCGGAGATATCGAGACTGCTGGGTGGTACCAGGACGCTGGCGACTGGGACGCGTACATCAGACATATGGAAGTCCCTGTGGAGCTACTGATACTGCTAGAGTTGTACGGAGACAACTTCGTCGATGGCCAGCTACAGATCGCAGAGAGTGGCAATGGACTACCAGATGTCTTTGATGAAGCGAGATGGTTGCCGAGATTCTACTATCATCTCAAGCAAGAAACAGAGGAGAAAGGCTACACGACAGGAGGTGTGCCAGGTGGACGGATATTTGGTGATCTCTGGGGCTACGATCTCGGCGATGATGATATTATCCGAGGCAGCTGGGAAGATACAGATCGCATCTGGGTCGTATCCGCTCCTGATCCGATCATGAGCTACTACTACGCAGGCGTGGCCGCGCAGATCGCCTACCTCCTAGAGACTAATGGCTGGACTGATCCGGAGGAGATCGACTGGGAGCAAGAAGCCATCGATGCATATGCCTGGGCCAATGCGCAATATGACCCTGACTTTGCTTGTCATATCTACGAGATGATCTGGCAGCGAAGCTTCGCCTCCGCGGCTCTCTACAGACTCACAGAAAATGATTTCTATCAGCAAGATTTTGAGCAGAGCTGGGATCAGGCGGGGCTCGAGTTTTGGGAAAATGTCCAAGGTGAGCAGGCCTACGGTGCTCTGATCTACCTCATGACCGATGCAGACAACCAAGATGCCAGTCAACGCACGATCGTCAGCGACAAAATGATACAGACTGCGGATTTCCTTATTCTTGACAATGTTGATCTCCGCGCTTGTCGCTGGGGAGGGAACCACTACTTCCCTATGCTCGTAGGGCACGGCACGACGCCATTTGTCGCGGAAGCAGTGTTTATGTCCGCCATACTGCAAGGCACTGATCCTACCAAGGCAGCTGACTACCTCAAGTACATACACACTACGGCAGACTACTTCCTCGGGACCAATCCTCTAGGTATGACTTGGATCACTGGTATCGGCGAAAAAAGCCCTCAAGGTCTGCTGCATCTCGATAGCTGGGCTACGGGAGAAGGCGAAATCAAAGCCGGTATTGTACCATATGGTCCATGGAGACGTGGAGGACTCTTCAATGTCGGTCCCTGGGAGCATCACTGGCCTGATCAAAATGTATATCCTGCCATCGAAGAGTGGCCAGGACATGAGCGATTCTTCGAACAGCGCCCAAGTCCTCTCACCGGCGAGTTTACCATCAACCAAAACAGTGTCACAGCAGCTGTCGTCTACGGTGCACTCAGTGGAGATTATGATTGCAGTGAAGTTGCTACCAGTTCGAGACAGATAGAGGCGACAATTAGCTGCATCGAAGTCTTCCCCAATCCTGTGGACAACTACTTCAGGATCCAAGGAGATCTTCCATCATATCGACTTCAAATACTGGATGCGAGTGGTACACTCATCCAAGAGCTCCCCAATGTAGGAACAGAGGTCAATATCAATACAGAACTACTGGGCAATGGATTGTTCTTCGTGAAGGTGTATGACCCTGGCAATAGTGCACTTTGTGTGCAGAAGATCGTGAAGGTGGAGTGAGGGAGGTTTACCGTGAACCGTGGACCGTAAACCGTCGAGCGGTTGACAGTTGATAGTTGACAGGTGACAGTTGTTTATTATTCGTGCCACGATTGTTCGTTCGCAGAGCAGCTTTTTGATCGTACCTCTTGCATGCTATACGCTGGGCTTTGGCTTCGTTGAATTCTAGGGCTTTTGCAGAGATTCATTGCTTTTATGAATTTGTGCATCGATTGACTAGCTCACTCGAGAAACGGTTTGTCCCAAGTTCCAACTCCAGTTCATCCTTCTCAGTACGAGGACGCATAAAGCTCTAGCGAGACCTACCAAAGGCAGGCGGGCGCGCTCAGCAAACATCACTTCGGTCCACGGTTCACGGTCCTCGGTTCACGAAACCCTTAACTATCAACCAACACCCCTTCCCTGAGAATCTGCTAGATTTAGGTTCCACAATATGAATCTTATGTCCGGCCTCTTTGATCCTAAGGAAAATGCACTTGATCCGTATGGCAGCATCGTACCGCCAATCTACCAGACGAGCAACTTTGCTTTTGACAGTGTCGAGAGTTTTCGACTGGCTTTTTTAGCGGAAGCGGATAGTACACTCTACACCAGAGGGAACAATCCCAGTCAGGTGCTATTGTGTCAAAAACTTGCCGCTCTGGAGAAGACGGAGTCCTGTCTAGTCTTCAGCAGTGGAATCGCTGCGATCAGTGCGACGATTTGCAGTTTTCTGAAGGCGGGTGACCATGTGATTTGTGTCAAAGGAGCATACTCATGGACCAATAAGCTATTGATCAATATTCTTGAGGATTTTGGCGTAAGCCATAGCTTCGTCGATGGCCGATCTATGGAAGAAATCATGGCGGCGAAGACTGATCACACACGCATGCTGATCCTCGAGAGCCCCAATAGCATGTACTTCCATCTGCAAGACATCAAGGCTGCCTGTGACTGGGCCAAAAAAAATGACATTCTCACTACGCTCGATAATAGCTATGCTACTCCACTCTTCCAAAATCCTGCAGAGCTTGGCGTGGATCTTGTGACGCATAGCATCAGCAAGTACATTGCAGGTCATAGCGATGTGGTCGCTGGAGCAGTGATGGGATCCAAGGAGCTCATTGATCACATCTTCTACAAGGGCTATATGACATTTGGTGCAGTGATGTCGCCTCATGACGCGAGTCTGATCCTGAGAGGACTCAGGACCTTGCCTGTGCGTATGAAAAGGATACAAGAAACAACTGAGAAGGTGGTAGACTACCTTGTATCTCATGAGAAGGTATCTGCGGTGCACCATCTAGGACATTCCTCTCATCCTCAGTATGATCTCGCCTGCCAGCAAATGTCTGGAAGCACAGGACTCTTCAGCTTTGAGCTTCAACTAGGCACGCGAGAGGAGGCAGAAGCATTTGCTGATGCCCTCGAGCACATTCGGATTGCTGTGAGCTGGGGAGGATATGAATCCTTGATCATACCGCTGGTGACCTTCTGGGATGCGTCTGCACCAGCAGAGGAGCAGCATCCTTGGAATCTGTATCGCTTGAGTATTGGGCTGGAGGATGTGAAGGTGATTATTGAGGATTTGGAGAGGGGCTTTGCTGCAATATAAATCAAAACCAAGATGAGAGTTGCTCTATTCCTTCTTTTAATTCTAGGCATGATAGCAACATTGTGCTGTCAAGATCAAGTCCAGCAAAATAACAAAACAGAGAAGGTAAAATACTTAGGTCAAATTGCTCCACGTGATACCCCTATGATATTTGCCCCAGGAATCATCTCGTTACCTGATCGATATGAATTTGGCTGCACCATTTCGAAAAATGGAGAAGACCTCTACTTCGGCGTAGACAATAACGGTGTGACTGAAATATATCATCGGAGATTTTCTCAAGGCAGTTGGTCTGAAGAAACTCAGCTTTTTGCTCTGGAAAATTTTGGGCACAATGACCCGATGCTCTCTCCTCAAGAAGATCGGCTATATTTCATCTCTAATCGTCCAAAGGAAGCCAAGGAGGGGCAAAGTGATATCGATCTATGGTACGCTACCAGAGAAGGAGATCACTGGTCCGATCCCATCAATCTTGGTGCTCCTATCAACAATCATCTTGACCAATACTACAGCTCTTTTACCAGTGATGGCAGCCTATACTTTTCGTCTCGAGATCTAGCACCTGAGGCTCCCAGCTATGCGATGGATATTTATCGCTCCCAGTGGGACGGACACAAGTTTTTAAAACCTGAGAGACTGAGCGACAGTATCAATACAGCGCGGTATGAGGCAGATGTGTTTGTGGCACCTGATGAATCATATCTCATATTTTGCTCGATACGGAGAGATGGCTCTGGTCAAGGCGATCTCTACATCAGCTTCAGAAATGAAGATCGCCTCTGGTCTGAAGCCGTTTCGATGGGTCCTCTCATCAATACAAGCAAGCATGAACTATGTCCTTACGTGACACCGGATGGTAAGTACTTTTTTTACACGAGTGATCAAGATCTGTACTGGGTGGATGCGAGTATTTTCGAACTCTATAGATAATATACTCAATCCTGACAAGGATCGATCCTCGCCTCAAACAAGGCACCAGTAGTTACCGTAAAATTGGTATCTAGCTCTATCGACTGCCCAGCTTGATAGATAATATCTAGACCAGAGCCGATGGTGGCATTACTCTCTATCAAAAACTTGGCTCTGTAAGTAGAATCCATCGTGATGGGATCTTCAATTACTAGATTGTCGCCATCACAAGGATTGGGACCAATGACAAATAGCTCCTCATAGCTCAAAGCATCACAGCCAGTTGGCAGGTCAAAAGCTTCCGCCCCGTCGCTCCGATTATTCGCTGAGCCTTGATCTGCACTAAAGCCTAGTCCACGTCGTGCAAACGCATTCCATATGATGCATTCGTGTTCCTTGTTGTAGAGAATCGAATCTGCCATCAATATAGCGTCTCTTCCATCCACAAATCCAGGATTGCATGCCTGTAGTCTTAGTCCTTCCATTACTAGGTGATAAGCAACAATATTCCCAGCACTACTAGAATCATTGAAGATATCGGGCTCATAGCCGTAGTGGTTCTCTAGTGCCCATGTCATATCCCAGATCATGGTACACCAGACAAATCCTACACCATGTGGCTGAGAGACCTGGTCGATATCGTCGTAGGTAAAGTCATTCACTGCAAAATCCGTACAGTACTCTGCCGGCCTGATTCCAGATCCCAGTGTATCCTGCCCGAGCACATAGGTACCGATACCACGAGGCAGATCGTGAGTATGACCAGGCTTTTGGGACATCACAAGACCGAAGTAATCTGACCAGCCTTCACCCATTTGCTCGGCAGAGCCTAGACAGCTATTGGTCCCCGCACCACCCGTCAAACGTATACTGATGCCATGCCCGTATTCGTGGCAGATAATCCCATTGTCTAGATCCGAGTCAAAAGCAATGGATTCACTCTCAATCGTCCCGGCCAGTCCATTGTCAAGATCCATCCGGATAGTCTGACAATCCTCGTAGCTGATCATTATAGACGGAATGCCTGGGTCAGGTATCGTATCCACACCTCCCATACCGAATGTCCCTGCACCCGGCTGATTATTACATACAATGACAGCGATCGCACCAGCAGCTTCACAATTGTTGACCTTGGTCTCGAAAAAGCAGGCTCCACGATCTACCAAGGCGATATTTCCATTGACCTCCGCGCTATTTACAATTGCACCACAAGCTTGCGAACTGTCCGGATTGGCATCATATGCTAGGATGATGTTACCAGATATATTGCTATTGATTGACGGGCCAAATCCTGCTGCGCTGTAGTTGTAGAATCCTGCACTGCTCGAAGGATTGGTAATCTCGAGCTGGGCCACGCCAGTCCAGAGGAACATCTGCATCCTAGGATTGCCACCATCTGTCGGTGTGCTGAAGTTGGCATTATTGGTACCGGATCCATCTTGAGCTTCTGCTCTTACATAGTCTCCTGCTATCCCGCCATTGCCGAAATTGTCCTCTTGGAAGTTTCCTGATGCCTCATCAAAACCATATCGATACCATACATCATGCATCAGATTGTTCCAATAAAAGAGATTGGTGATAATCGCATCCTCACTGTTGATCGGAGGGCTATTGGGATCAAAAGAGAAATCAAACTCAAGGTCTGCTCCACCATCTGGTCTGTATCCAGGAGCATTGTTGGCATCTCGATCTTCGTAGGCGTCCACATTGTTGCCCCGTGTATCCGTGTAGCTCGTCGTACCGTCATCATGCCATCCTAGGGGACTTACGTCCAAATCTGCTGGATCCACCTCCAAGGTAAAATCACCGTGTGATGGTGATTCCACATATAGGGGTAGAACTCTGTATGAATTGGGGATCGTCGCCTGAAGATTTTCTGAATGATCATGGCCACAATCATGATTCGGAGCCTTGACATGATGAAACTCACAGTGCAAGACAAGATCTTGATCTTGCAGAATTTCGTCATCGCTAGCACTCACGATCGCGTTCCACCAGTGATTTCCTGAGCTTTCACGAATATGGATTTCGTAGGCCGCTCTCAATGAAAATTGCAAAGAACTAGACCCGTCTGAGTCTCGTACTTCTGTCGATGTCAAATAATAGACCTTTTCTGCCTGCATCTCCTCTAGGATCTCCGAGGGATTCTCAACTTCCCACTTGGCCTGTGAAAGCTGAGCTGAATACGCGCTCAGATCGACATCATACTCTTTCGACTGGATATATTGCCACAGAGACTCTTCCATACCTCTCAGATGCTCTGACTGAGAATCATCCCAATCACACGTGAGAAGATGACTGTGAATCAACTGCCCTTTTTCGTCAGCGACCAACTGGACTTGGTGATTGGCAATTCGTATGCCCTGAATAAAGGGATAGGCATACAAGTATTGGATCTTGCTCTTGGAATTCTGGTAATAGGAAGAAACTTCAAACTGCAAATCTGAGCAAACTCCTGAAGCAAGCTCTTGATTGAGTCGATGAACAAGCAGTTCTTCTTGAGCACTGAGGTCAGAAAAATAGGCAAGAAAAATAGCAACAATAGCGTATCTCATTACTTCTAAAGATAGCATCAAGATGCCGCTTTTTCTTGACTCTCTACAGACATAGATGGGGATAAAATGTATGCTTCAAAAACCGTCGGTCTGACCATGAGAATCGATGCATCAGAAGCTCTTATGAACTGAACTTGGCTAGGATAGTTTTGGACAAATCTATTCCAGAACTAATGCAACAGACTCTTCTGGATTTATAACCCGAGATGGAGGTTTCAGGACTCTTTGGAGATCTCTTACTAGCGTCCTATTGGCATACCTATGCTCCTGGTGCTATCTATCTTGCACCATTCGCCGTTTTCAACACGATTGACATTAGACAGTTTTTCCCAACCGCACTTCGGGCAGACTTCAGCGTCAGATGCGTCAAGGACTGATGCGCTCGCTACATCATCATGTAGTTGATTGACAAGTCAGAGAATCAAACCTTTATCCTGAGAAAAGAAAATCACCATGAGAATTCAAAATCACGAAACCCGCCTAAGCACAAGAGAATCAGAGGTGATTGAGCTCATTGTCCAAGAGTGTAGCACCAAGGAAATCGCACAGAGACTCTACATCAGTGACGAGACCGTCAAGTCGCATCGCAAGAAGATCATGCAAAAACTACAGGTACGCAATGTGGCAGGCATCGTACGCGAAGCCCTTTTACAAAATCTATTGGCGAAGTATTCTTTGGCTTCATAGTCGCCTTCGCAGGATCGGGCTGGCCAATTGAGGAATAAGAACACCGTTTCGCACTCCAAATAATAAAACTATCTTGTAGGTCTGAACCAGTAGTCCTATGATCAGGAGAAAAGTCACTCTCCTATTACCCCTCTTCCGACCAGCGCATCTTGTTGTCGTCATTTTTTGTCAGGTGTTTTTTCTGGCTGTGACTCACGCACAAGCGCCTCCAGGACAAATCACATTTAAGGATCACTGGGCAGCATATCAAGATGAAGAAGTGGTCAATGTGGAAGAGTCCCTCACGAGACTCATTGGCAAGACTCGATTTCCAGAGGACCTTGAGGTCATTTTGGCGGAAGCCCGAAAAAAATGTACGGGAGATAGCTGTACCCATAGATTGACTCACCTCTCGGCAGGTCGACTGGTGCAGCTTGGAGAAGTCGAGATGGCGGGGTCGATGTATTATGTCTTGTTCGACATGGCAAGTACTAGTGGCTTGACAGTATTCCAAGGCAAAGCTCTCTTGGGCCTTGGCGAGCTCGCCAAGGAGCGCGGAGAACACTCCTTGGCTCAAAGCCTGACAGATTCTGCCTTAATGATCTATCGGAATACTAACGATAGCGCCAATATCATTTACACACTTGTAGAGCAAGCACAGCAACTCAGAGATGATGGTAAGCCTGATTCTGCACTTGGGGTACTGGATCGAGCACTGCACTTTCGTGCAAATGAGATGTCGCATGAGATGACTACCGCGGTCTCTTCAGCATACAGCACACAAGGGCGACTCCATCGAAGTGCTGGCAGATATGAAGAAGCATACGAGTCTTATCGCCAGGCACTGGATCTTGCAATGCTGGTCGATCACGAAACACAGATTGCCGTCGTCACTAATAATCTGGGGAATATAGCTCACACTCAAGGCCTGTATGACCAGGCACTTCAGTACTACTATCAGTCCCTCGAGATCAAGGAGCGACTAGGCAATCGACGTAGTGCAGCGCTAGCGCATCACAATATTGGCGCTGTGAAGTATGATCTGGAGGATTATCCGTCGGCCATGGAGAGCTTTGGTCTATCAAATGCAATAGCCGAAGAGCTCTCGTATGAATTCTTACAAGCATACAATGCTCTACGCATCGGCAACTGTCATCGGGCGCAGACAGCACACAGCGAAGCACTCCAATCTCACCTCAAGGCCAAAAAACTTGCAACTCCACTCCAGCAAAAAAAGCTCGTTCTAGAAATCAATCAAGCAATTGGTCAAGATCTCATCTCTCTTGAGAGACACCAAGAAGCATATGTGATCTTGCAAGATGCACTGGCATCCTCCATCGAGCTTAGCCTGAAGCCCGAGCAAGCTGCGATCCTCATCAATCTGGCTGAGCTTTACGCAGATCTATACGACCAAAGCGACGGTGATAAAAGTGCCAAGACTGAAAATGTACCTGTCTCACTGGCAGAAATCGAAGCGCAGCTGCAGCAGGCATATGCGATGAGCAAGGAGCAAGGCAATGTGGAAAATCAGCTACTCGCTCTCAAGACTATGCGTAGCTTCTACAAGCGCTATGACAATCCCAGAGCCCAATCTCAAGCATTAGAAGACTATGCTATACTCCGCGATAGCATGTATCGATCTGAGCGCACGCAAGCCATCACTGAGTGGGAGACCAAATATAAGACCGCGGAGCAAGATAAGGAGATCCTCAGTCTTGAGCTCCAGAGCCAAAAAGAAAGTAGTCAAAAACGCCTATGGCGCTGGCTGACGATCGCCACCCTGATATTCTTTGGGCTGCTGGTTTATCTCGGAAATCAACTCCAAAGACAGCGCATCAATAAGCAACGAGCATCAGAGAGAGAGCAGTTCAGATCTCAGCTCTCGCGTGACTTGCATGATGAGGTCGGCTCCACGCTGACAGGTCTAGCCATGCAGTCAGAGTTGCTCAACGACTTCAGTAGTGAAAAAGACAAGGCAGCCACAGAAAACTTGGCCAAGATGAGCCGTCAAGCCATGCAAAGCATGCGAGACACAGTCTGGGCGATTGACTCTCGCAAAGACAACACCTCGGATCTCATCGATCGCATGAGAGACTTTACCGCGGAGAGCGACAATCTCAGCCATCAGAGTATCAGCCTGAGAAGCAAGCTCAAAGAGCATAGGAAAATCCATCCCAAGACTCGACAAAACGTCTATCTAGTTTACAAGGAAGCCATCACCAATGCACTTAAGCACAGCGGCGGATCGGAAATCAAGGCCATAATCAAGGATGAAGGTGCTATGCTACACCTGACCATCCAAGACAATGGCAAGCCAGATCCACAACAAATCAAGACCTCTGGACTTGGTCTTCAAAGCATGCGTCAACGAGCCGAAGAGTGCGGTGGATCTTTTGAATATAAGATGGATGGAGGATTTAAAATCTCCGCTAGCTTCTTGGTCAATCCCTAGAGCTTACCATCTCGATACAGATTGATGACATCCAGCTTGGTGTTGACCTCAAGGAGCTTATAGATCTTCTTGATGTGAAATCTTACCGTATCGATACTGATCTTAAGCACATCAGCGATCGCCTTGTAGCTCTTGCCATCACTGAGATGCTCGACGATCTGAAGTTGCCGATCTGACAGCTTCTCCGTATGATTGACGGCTTGGATCGGCTTGAAGTGCTCGACGACTTTGCGCGCTATAGAAGGTGACATGTAACTACCTCCGCGATACACGGTGAAGATGGCATCCATGATCTGCTTGAGAGATGTACGCTTAGAAATATAGGAGCAGGCGCCAGCGCAGAGCGCCGCGAATATCTTTTCTTGCTCTTCATAGGTGGTGAGCATGATGATATTGGTTTTCTCCAGACGTTCCTTGACCTGTGGTATCCCAGAGATGCCATCCATGCCAGGCAGACCTATATCCATCATGACCACATCTGGGATGTCAGAAGGATTGTCATCCAAATGGTCAAGGGCATCCTCTACACTTCCAGCGGCAAAGACCAGATTCATCGCAGGATACATTTCCACACTCTTGACCAAGCTGGCTCTGATCACGGGATCATCTTCTATAATGGCAACGGCTATCTCTTCCATGAAGTACCAAGGTACAGCGCTTCAAGTCGAGCTGCAACTACATGATCATGTAGTCGGCGACTGATTGTGTGATTGAGTTTCTTTCCAAAGTCTCATCAGCCATTTTCCATTAAGGTCAACGTATTTCAGGCATGGAGAAACTCTGAACTCTGAACTACGAACTCTGAACTACGAACCATCAACCACCACATCATCATGTAGTTGACATGACTCCTTCACGATTCCAACTTTGTAACAATCATAAAATACCCTCATGAAAAGGACCATTTTCACCCTAGCACTTAGCCTCACCGCACTTTGCATTTTCGCGCAAGCGGATACAGTCATCAATCTCAATGACAGTGGCACTGGTAGTCTACGAGATGTCATCAATTCTGCAAGTAGTGGAGACACCATACGATTTGATACATCTCTGGATGGGGACACCATCTTCTTGACGAGTGGTCAGATCACCATCAACCGGAGTCTGGTTATATTGGGCAATGGACCAGGACTCACATTCGTCGATGGTTCGCAGGATGTCGATCGTGACAGCAGATTTATCAATCATATTGGCGGAGAGTTACGACTCACTGGAATTTCCTTTTCTAATGGCGGTGATACAAGCCTTGCGACAGGATTTGGAGGGGCGATAATTACCACTGGAGCGGACGCTCTCATACTCAAGGACTGCAACTTCGAGAATAACTCCTCATTCCTCGCAGGAGCCATCCGACTCAACGAGGGCACAGAGCTGTTCATGAACCGATGCAGCTTCCGGGGCAATAGATCAGCCATCGTCGGTGGTGCAGTCAATAGCCGTGCAGATAGCAATCGTATTACCAACTGTCTATTTGTTGGGAATACATCTGGCACCACAGCTGGAGCACTGGCACATGAGGTGGGAAGCATGGATATATTCAACTGCACTTTCGCCGATAATGAGTCCAATGGAACGGGTGGAGCCCTAGAAAAAGCCGCCAATATTGACTCACTGATCAACTGCATCTTTTATAACAACCTTGACAATGGCACGCCCTCAGATATCGCGGGTGGAGGCAATATAACAGTGGGCCATCATAATAGCCTAGAAGAATATACTGGGAGCGGTCTGACCAATGGTAGCAACGGAAATATTTCTGAGAATCCACGATTTGTCGGAGGAGGTGATTACAGCCTGCAGTACATAAGTCCTTGTCTCAACACTGGGACCAATATAGATCAATCTGAGCCCACAGACATCCGAGGAAGAAAAAGAATGATCAACGAAGTACAAGACATGGGTGCTTATGAGTTTTTCTGTCCACTTGGCACTGGTTCAAGGCTATTGGTAGATATAGATGCCACAGGTAATGACGATGGCCTTCGATGGTCCGATGCCATCACAGACCTACAAGACGCCATAGAGCTCGCCTGCGACTGTGATATTCTGGTGGGTGAGATCTGGGTGGCAGAAGGCACCTATCTGCCGACGCTCACTTTCAATCCAGATGTCGCTGCTACAGACCGAGACAAGACATTTTACATCCCAAAGAATGTCAAGCTATTTGGTGGATTTGACGGGACAGAGTATGCCAGATCTCAGAGAGACTGGAGAGAGCATGAGACCATACTCTCGGGAGACATCGGCGTCACTGGGGATAGCACTGACAATAGCTATCATATCATGCTGATCCATGGGGAGCTGGAGCGAGGCAATATCGATAGGAGCTGTGAGATCGACGGATTTATATTTGAGCATGGCCTATGTAATGGCACCAATCCTGCCTATGCTGGAGGAGCGATATATGTGCGAGGACGAAATGCAGGGAATGTCTGTAATCCGACCATTGCCAACTGTACATTTAGAGAAAATCAAGGCCGGTATGCCGGTGCAATCTTTCTAGATGGCAGATTAGGTGAAACTTCTGCCAAGATCGCTAACTGCTCATTCTTGAAGAATGAAGTCTCAAATGATGGCGGCGCAATCTACGCCTGGAATACAGCTTCTACCAGATATGAATTGAGCAACTCTGTCTTTTTGAATAACAAGGCCAATATTGGTGGAGCGATATATAATAATGCATGCTACGCCTCAATCACCAATTGTAGTTTTTCAAAAAATCTGGCTGTCATTAATGGAGGGGCTATTTACAATTCTGTAACAGATTCAATCACTATCAGCAATTGCATCTTCTGGGAGAATGAAGCCAACCTAGAAAACGAAATCTATGAGAGCTCATCACTCAACCATACCACTCTCAGCCACTCCATCATAGGAGGTGGAGTCCCGACTGATGTCATCGACGGCGGTAACAATCTAGATAGCGACCCGCTCTTCCGAGACAGCACCGATCTGCGTCTGACGCTAGGTAGCCCTGCCATCAATGCAGGGAACAATGATAGCATTCCAGATGGCATCACGACCGATCTTGCAGGCAGTCCTCGGATCATACGAGATACCGTAGACATGGGTGCATACGAAAATCTCTGTCCCGGCGCGCAAAATGCCCTGCTCGTAGATATCGATGCGACTGGTCCTGAGCACGGCAATATCTGGTCTGGTGCATTCAGAGATCTGCAAGACGCTATCGACCTCGCCTGTGAGTGTGATAGTCTCGCAGGGGAGATATGGGTGGCAGAGGGGACATATCTTCCGACGGATACCGTGAGTTTGGGAATTCTACCTGCCAGTGACAGACACAAGACTTTTTATATCCCAAAGAATCTTGCCATCTATGGAGGCTTTGATGGATCAGAGACAGCTCGGGCAGATCGAGACTTCCGTGCACATGAGACCATACTCTCAGGAGATATAGGTGTCACCGGGGATAGCACTGACAATAGCTATCACATCATGATCATCCATGGTGAAAGTGTGCGTGGAAATATAGACTCGAGCTGCGTGGTGGATGGCTTCAGCTTTAGAGGAGGGAATTGCGATGGCCCCTTCCCGGAAAGTGCCGGGGGAGGCATCCACACGAGAGGTAGAGAAGGAGGAAACATTTGCAGTCCCACGATTTCCAATTGTTCTTTCAGCAGCAATTCTGGAATCTTTGGCGCTGGTATTTTCAACGATGGAGCTTCTTTGGGGAATAATAGCACAAGAATTTTGAATTGTGCATTCACAAAAAACGAAACAAGCCTGGCAGGAGCTGCTATATATAACTGGGGCTCCACAGGAAGTTGCTCTACGGAGATGATCAACTGTGCTTTTTACAAAAATAGTTGTGCCAACGGTGGAGCAATATTTAGTACAGGAAGCGTAGGCCAGAATGATCACGAAATTATCAACTGTAGTTTTTCACAAAACATGGCCTCTCAACAAGGAGGTGCCATTAGTTCTGAAGGTATGAGCTCCTTGGATATTCAGGGATCAATTTTCTGGGGAAATACTGCCCCAAATAGTTCTGGAGCTCAGATCGCTAGTACATCATCAGAAAGTGTCACCATAGCATATTCCATCTTGGAAGATGACACAGAAGATGGAATGGTCATCATGCCTCCCAATGTCACTGACGGCGGGAATAATCTTGACGCTGATCCACTCTTCTTAGATACGCTCACAGGAGATCTTCGCCTCTCCACAGGCTCACCTGCCATCAATCAGGGCAACAATGATGCGATTCCGTCAGACGTAGAGACGGACCTCCAAGGTTCATTCCGCATCATGGATCAGTATGTGGATATCGGTGCCTACGAGCTCTCCGGGTCAGAGTGTAAGACTGCTACACGTGTGAGCTGTGGAGATACAATCCAAGGCACAGCAAGCTTTCAATCGGATCAAGCCGAGTCCCTCCTGGATTGTTATGATGATCAAGGGTTTAATGTTACTTTTCATCGCTCTATTTGGAAGACCTTTGAGGGCACCGGAGATAGCATCACAGTCACTCTTTCTGACTACCAAGCTATGTCGAACTTAGAGATGACGATTTATAGCGGTACTTGTGGCAATTTTCAGTGTGAAGCTCATGTACAATTCTCCTCACCAGATCCAAGCTCTCTGAGCATCCAGACGCATAAAGACAGTACTTACTATATAATGATTGCAATTTTCAGCAGTCCTACTCTCATATTAGGTGACTATACGTTCAGTATGGCTTGTAACTGCGGATCGCAGGATCTTGTGTACTCTAGTCCGCAGGACTTCATCCGTGGAGATGTGCACAAGATAGAAACCGATCAGACGATCGAGGCTACAAATCTCATCGGATCAGGAGCAGATATCATCTATGATGGTGCGACAAGCATAGATCTGCAAGCAGGCTTTGAGGTCAAGGCAGGTGCAGAGTTTCTCGCAGTGCCAGATGGATGTGGAGGTGTGTATGCGGGAGAGGAGACTGAAGGAGATAAGTAGAGGATGGGTCATCTTCTTCACTGTGCCTGATCCATGTAGAGGCGATCATATTCATGAAGGCCATTCGAAAAGATCATAATGGTTTACTGATTTCCTTGACAGACGTTAGGGCACTGCGCAAGCGCCGCTATGTCAGATGCTCGGCCCTTCGGGCTCCCTGTCGGGACATCTTCCAACGCTAGTGCAGCTTCAGTACCAAGGGCTGCCGCTCATCTTGGCAATTGATGTATGGAGGAAGGCAAGAAGCTAAGGCTCAGCCTTCCCTGGCAACTAACAAATGGCAAGACCCCGTCAGGGATATCTGTCCTTGAAAATGATGAATTATAGCCAGTAATTGGATTCAACTAGGATGGTGAGAGCCATGAATCGTTCAGGACTTCAGAATGAGCATTCCTGTATCAAAACTTGTCAAAACCGTATTAACTTCATAGTACACGATCTTCACGCCACAAAACCAAAAAACCATGAAAAATGTAGCTCTTTATCTGATCTCTGCTCTTGCACTTTGTTTCTGTCAGGTCCATGCTCAGGTCCAGCTCGATGTCGAAGGTGATGCCAATGTAGATGGAGATTTGATTGTCAATGACAATGTAGGTATAGGTGTGGCATTGCCCAGTGCAAAGCTAGATGTAGTCGGCACATCCGAACTCAATGGCAACGTTCACATCTTTGATAACGTAGAGATTTACAATGCGAATAGTTCCATCAATTTTCGCAGTGAATCAGCAGGGAACCATGCGATCAGATGGTATGGCGGAGATGGATTATTTGACGGCATGCTGATTTATCAAAGCGATGGAGACTATGTTAAATTCACCAACAATGGTTTATTGCCTGGTTTAACCTTCGATTTTTCAAATAATCATGTTGGGATAGGTACTGAAACCCCAGAGACCAAACTTCACATATTTAATGGAGCAGGCTCCAGCACTGCGCCTCCCAGTTCAGTTGTGGATTTTTATCTAGAAGATGACTCGCAATGTTATATCGAATTGAACGGTACTTCCTGGTCAGGTTTGACATTTAATGATGACAATGCTAGTGTTCGTGCAGGTTACCTCTTTGATCACAGTTCAGATCGCCTGATGTTCAGAACAGGGGGCGCTAATAATCGTATGTCTATCGCAGAAGATGGACTGGTCGGGATCAATGATGTCGCCCCTTCTGCCATGCTACATATCAAACAGCTCGGAGATGGAGAAGAAGGGCTAGCAATCGAAAATGACAGCGACACCGACACCTGGTCTTTTGAAATAGGTGGGAATGATTTATTCCTTTATTTTAACGGCACCAATGTAGGTCAATGGGACGATGCCAATGGAAATTATGTGGCCACTTCAGATCAGAGATTAAAAAAGAACATTACTACTTTGGGACATGGATATCTTGACAAATTGATGAAGCTGTCTCCAAAGAAATACTACTACAACCACGATCAGGAGATGACGAAGAAAACATTCGGCTATCTAGCTCAGGATGTTCTAAAAATATTCCCAGATGCGGTCAGAGAAGGCGACAATGAAGATGGATACTTAGGACTAGACTATCAAGATATGGGTGTAATTGCTGTCAAAGCAATCCAAGAGTTGAATGAAAAAGTGGATCGCTTGGAAGCCGAACTTGAAGAGAAAAACAAGCAATTGGAATTGATGGAATCTCTCGAGGCACGCGTGGCTAAATTAGAGTCTGTTCTGCAGAAATAACAGATCTCCTCATAGTGAAGTGGTAATTATGTCAAGCAACTAGGAACAACTAGGACACTAAGACCACATTAGTTGGCCATTGATCTTCAAAATAGCTTCATCATACATTGCAATAATTGCAACGCCCAATATGGACTGAGGTTCAAGACGTCCAAGAAATTTCAGTAAGCAAGAGAATAGACAGTTAAGAAAAGCTAAGGTCTGAGAACCCTAAAAAGTACTTGACCGAGGGACTATCATCGGTCAAAATGCGATACCTTCGATTCATTGATATGGAGCCGTCGAACATCGCACAAATTGATTAAGCACTAGACGCTATGCGTCGAGCTTCGACAAATAGTGGCGGCTATTATCACTTCACTCGGCTTGAGCTCCCAGTAGGAAAATCACTTCTGGAGCGACTGAGATCATACTTCTCACAGATATCGTACTATGAAGAACCATATCTACAAGTCGGTGAGATACGGCACTATATACAAGAACGAGATCTACGATACCTGGCACTCACGCCAATAGAGAATCTCCATCAGACTGTACTCGACAAACTGCAATATTGGCGAGATCATCGGACCAATCTTGACACCAAAGATCATCTGGACCCAGACTATCAGCAAAAGGAAACTCAGTTCCGAGAAGCTTTGTTTGGCTTCTTGAATACACTGACAGATCTCCGATCTTTTGCACTTTCAGGTATAGACACCTCTCTTGCCAAGGAGCTAGGAGGAGATCAAGTCGGTGATGACATCATCTTTCATTCAGCTCAAGGCAGTCTTGTCTTGCATTTTGGATGGAGTTCTTAGCTCAAAATATTGACAGTGATCATTACAGCAGATCGTGACAGTGTGTGTATGGCCGATGATGTTGAGAGCCATCAGATCGAGTTTGAGATCGATGAACAGATGCCACTTCGCCAATTCATCAAGCTGGTAGACCAGCATGACATGTACAGAGCCTATGGTGGTGCGATCTGGGCAGGTCACTATGATGATTACAAGTGCATACGAGACAATCGCCAAAGATGGTTGACCGATCCTGATCAGTCTGTCGGAAACTTTTTCGAGGACATCAACAACAACCTGAGACTAGAGCGCCAGTCCAGAAGATGTGGGCAGCGCAATGAAGAGTGATCAAATGAGCTCCAGGCTGACTAGAGGTCGGGAGGCTCCTCTGATAAGGATCAGAACCCTCCCAAACCCCAACCGCAGGTCGGCAAGCTCCATTGAAATGGAAGGCCGGTTGCACCTCAGGTAACTTCACAGCTGAAGCCAGCCATTGACCACGGTCATCGGTCATCGGTCCACGAAACCATCAACTGTCAACTGTCCGTCCCTGAAAAAAGTTTAGGCCTGAATCAACCAAGAGGATGCATAAACTATCCAAACATTCAAGCCGGAGACGCTTCTCCACGGAGTTTAAAAAAGCACGTGTCAAGGAGTACGAAAAAGGTCTTGTCACGGTTGGCGAAATGTCCAAGCAGTACCATGTCAGTGCTACAGCGATCTACAAGTGGCTACGCAAGTACTCCTACTTTTATCAAAACAAGGTCGTTGTCGTGGAACAAGCAAGTAGTAATTCTGAGCGTCTCAAGCAAAAGGATCACAAGATTGAGAGTCTTGAGAAGCTTCTTGGACAAAAGCAGATCAGCATCGAGTATCTGGAGATGTTGCTCGCCAAGGCAAGTGAACACTTTGGTGTGGACATTAAAAAAAATTTCGACATCAAGCCTTAGAGCAGTTTCGCCTCAAAAGCTCATCACTTTCCTACTCGATGCGTGATTTATACGCTGTGGCTATGATTAGTGAACAAGCTGTTTTGAAGTATCGTAAGCGAATGCTTAAGGCCAGTAATGACTTTGTGATTCTCATGCATGCCATAGATCAATATCGATCACGTCATCCTGGATGCGGTATCGAAAAGATGTACTACCAGCTCGATGTCCAGATTATGGGACGCGATAAGTTCATCTCCTTTTGCAAGGAAATGGGCTATCAGGTCAGACGGTATAGAATTGCCACAAAGACCACAATATCAGGACATTATCAATGGCCCAATCTCATAGAAGGCATGCTAAGTTCTAGAATCAATCAAGTATGGCAGAGTGATATTACCTACTTTGCAGTAGGCAAGAAGTTCTTTTATCTGACATTTATTCTTGATGTGTACAGTCGTAAAATTGTTGGTTATGCAGTGAGCTCTACTCTAGAATCAAAAGCCAATATCGAAGCTCTGAAAAAAGCTTTTAAGTCTAGATCTTCTGATCAACTTCAAGGGCTCATTCATCATTCTGATAGAGGATGTCAATACACCTCAAGAGCATACCTTGCGCTTCTAGCTCAGCACGGATGCATACCAAGCATGGGTGTAAAAGGACAAAACAACGCCTATGCAGAACGCATCAATGGCATCATCAAGAATGAGTATCTCATCTTTCGAAGCATAGCCAATATGGCACAGCTCAGCAAATGGGTCCGACAGGCTGTCAAGCAATACAACAATGAAAGATTCCATCAAGGATTACCCGGAAGACAAAGTCCTCAGAGCTTTGAACGAGCACTGCTAACTTTAAACACCAATGAACGACCAGAACATAGAATGAATAAGTACAGATTGAGTGGTTTAGACAAAGAGTCAATCAATGCACACATCTGTCCGATATGACATACTATTATTCTTAATCTGGCCTAAACCTCTTTCAGGGATTTACAATGGAGAAACCATCAACCATCAACTCCCAACCATCAACTCCAAACTATCACCGGTTTACGGTCAACGGTCTTCGGTTCACGATCACTCAACCATCAACAAAAAGGACTTTGGCACAACTCTTGCCATACCATACATCCTGAATGATGAGAGAGCAGCTGCTCATAGAGTACGACAAGATCGACAAACAGAACATTCTTGACGAGGATGTTCGTCGACTCTTGGCAGCGGCTCGAGGCCGACTGGCCGACTCTTATAGTCCCTATAGCAAGTTTCGGGTGGCGGCCGCACTACTCTTGGATAGCGGAGAGATTATCTCCGGCGCCAATCAAGAGAATGCGGCCTTCCCGAGCTGCTTGTGTGCTGAGCAAGTTGCTTTTGCTGCCGCAGCCTCTCAAGCACCTGGACAAAAAATCCTCAAGACCTTGATCAGCACTAGCAGTCTCGAGCATGAACCAGCAGCTCCCTGTGGTAACTGCCGACAGGTTATTGCAGAATTTGAAAATCGTCAAGACTCATCAATCGTAATTCTCCTTGAAGGAAAGGATTTTATCTATCAATTTGATTCTATCAAGTCGCTCCTGCCACTCGGATTTGCCGGAGGGCATTTCATGCATCCTTAGCGAGTATTTCTTCTACCCTACTCACATCTTCAATCACATCTACCCCGACTGTATCTCGGTCCGTCAGCGCTAGACCGATACGATATCCTGCATCCAGCCATCGAAGCTGCTCGAGTTTCTCCGTGGTCTCATTGATCGATGGAGGCAGTTTACACAACTCTAAGAGGAGCTTTCGCTCAAATGCATAGACACCTAGATGCTTGATCGCTCGAGGATAGGCGATCTCGGCATCGCGTGTATAGGGAATCGCGGAGCGACTGAAGTAATGAATCACTCCCGATGGTGAGGCCACAAGTTTCACCACATTAGGATCAGTAATCAAGTCAAGATCTTCTATCTCCATGCCCAAGGTCGCTATGCCTAAGACATTAGATTGACTCAGCTTGGTGATCAGCGTATCAAGATGCGATGGATGTATTAAGGGCTCATCACCTTGGACATTGATGATGTAGTCAGTGTCGAGTCTTTGAGCCACTTCGGCACAGCGATCAGTCCCAGATTGATGCTCTACAGAAGTCATCTGAGCATTGAGATCGTGCTGCACGCAATATCTCATGACCTCATCACTATCGGTTGCGATGATGACATCAGATACTAGCCTACTCTTGTTGCAGCGTTGATATACATGGTGAATCATTGCCTTGCCCAAGATTGGATGCAAGACCTTTCGCGGAAAGCGCGAACTTCCAATACGTGCTGGAATGATGACCGAAACCGTATTTTTCAATATAAAACCCTAATTTTATGACACTTACACCTGACATATTTTTTTAATATGAGGCGAATCATCTTTGTATTTTCTCTTTTTCTCCTTTTGGGCGAAAGCCCGATCATCGCACAGTACTATGCACCAGATGTATTCACACCGGGCCAGCGACTGATGATACAGGCTACTGAGCACGAATATCCATATTTCCTGCACAAAGTCCAGCCTAGACAGACACTCTACTCCATCGCAAGGGCTTACGGGACACCGATACCAGAGCTGCTCGAGTACAATATCGGTCTCCAGGGACGTGGCCTCAAAAAAGATGAAATCCTACGGATACCCTTGAGTGCCAACAAATTTGTCACAAGACTCAAGGATCGATCGGATCGCTTTGTCAGCGTTTACTATCAGGTGCAGCGAGGTCAGACTCTTTTTCACATTGCGCACAGACTTTTCAAGATTCCGCTCTTTGATCTTAGCTACAATAATGATGTCAGCGATCAGAGCATCTCTCCAGGCGACAGGCTTCTTATCGGATGGATCAATCTTGACCCGCAAGCCAGCTCGCCAGTCGTCGTATCCATCGATGAACCTCAGCTACCGACCAGCACGCCAGTACATCCCTATACAGGTTTACCGACATCCGAGATATCCACAGACACACCCGCAGTAGAAGAGCGCCTCGAACTCGTCGAAGAAAAAGGAGCTGCCTACTGGAACAAGAACAGTCGCAATCGTTCCGGATTTTTTGTCCTAAGCTCCACCATTCCCGCTGGCACCGATGTCGAACTATTCAATCCAATGTCTAGACGATCCGTCTTCGCTACAGTGGTGTCCAATATCCCAGATGGCATCTATCCGGACGAGATCATAGCTATCATATCACCAGAGGCTGCAGAGTCATTGCGTGTGATGGACCAGAAATTCTACCTACACATACGCTATCTCCAGTAGACTTCCTGCCTTGATAGCGCAGGAGATTTTCTGGCTTTCGCCAAAAAGATAATGAGGAACTTTGAGTCTCAATTATCCTAAGACATGAAGATCTACAATAACGTCCTAGAGACCATCGGAAATACACCGATGATCAGACTCAATAAGATAGCCTCTGACTTCCCGTGTACGGTACTTGGCAAGGTAGAAACCTACAATCCAGGTCACAGCATCAAAGATCGCATGGCCTTGAAGATGCTCCAAGTGGCTGAAGCAGAAGGCAAACTCAAGCCAGGAGGCACTATCATTGAGTGCACCTCTGGTAACACTGGCATGGGTCTCGCTCTTGCCGCATGCGTCAAGGGATACAAGTGCATCTTCACCACGACTGACAAGCAATCCAAAGAGAAGATAGACATCCTCAAAGCTGTCGGCGCAGAGGTCATCGTCTGTCCGACCAATGTCACACCAGATGATCCTAAGTCCTACTACTCCACTGCGGAGAGACTGAGCAAGACGATACCCAACTCTTTTTGGTTTAACCAATACGACAACCTCGCCAATCGACTCGCTCACTATGAGTCAACCGGACCAGAAATCTGGGAACAGACAGACGGCAAGATCACACACCTTGTCGTAGGCGTAGGTACTGGTGGGACTGTGTCAGGTACAGCCAAGTACCTTAAGGAACAAAATCCTGATATCAAGATCTGGGGCATCGACACTTATGGATCGGTCTTCAAGAAGTACAAGGAAACAGGCGAGTTTGATGAAAAGGAAATCTACCCATATATCACAGAAGGTATCGGAGAAGATATCTTACCGAAAAATGTAGACTTTGACCTCATCGATCACTTCGAGAAGGTCTCGGATAAAGACGGTGCAGTCTTCGCGCGCAAGCTAGCCAAATCAGAAGGGCTCTTGCTAGGATACAGCTGCGGATCTGCAATGGCAGGTGCGCATCAGCTGCGATCGCAGTTTGGTCCAGACGATGTTGTCGTCATCATTTTCCACGATCACGGCAGCCGCTACGTCGGCAAGATCTACAATGATGACTGGATGCGTCAGCGTGGCTTCCTCGAAGATGATCTCAAAGTGCAAGATCTCATCGATCAGAAAGCAAGCAAAGGATACATGTCCATTGATCATCAGGAGACCGTCAAGACAGCACTGCACATGATGAAGTCCAATGATCTCTCGCAGCTTCCAGTGGCCAGAGATGGTGAGGTCGTCGGGTCTGTGACTGAGACAGCCGTGCTCAACTACATCCTCGAGCAGCCTCTCGCACACTCTGATCAGTCTGTAGACAAGATCATGACAGAGGGCTTCCCGATCGTAGAGTCCAGCTTGACTGTCAAGGAGCTGCGTCGATATATTGACAAAGAGAATCCAGCAGTGCTCGCTAAGGATCAGATAGGAAGCCTCCATATCATCACCAATTATGATATCCTGCAAGCACTCTAGATGAGCAAGATCAAGCAAAAGTGTGATCAATTGCTCGCATCTCTTACCGATCACTGGAGCTTACAGCTCTCGGCAATCAGTACGCTGAGTCCTGAGCAGTTTATCCAAGCACCGGCCGAAGGCAAATGGAGTGTGGGTCAAGTCATGTGGCATCTGTACAATGCAGAGCGAGGTTCTCTAGCATATATCAAGAAGAAGTGCCAGTATCCTGACCAATTACAGAGTGCCGATTTTGCTGCACGCAAAAATGCTTGGATGGTCAAGACCTACTTGAAATTCCCGATTCCTGTCAAGGCGCCAGCTGCAGCTGGTGTACCTCCTGAGCAGGTGAGTCTTGAAGAGATCAACAAAAAATGGCAGCGTTCGCGTGCCGCGCTCTCAGATTTTATCAACACCACCGATCCCGTCATCCTTGCCAAACAAGTCTACAAACATCCTCTTGCGGGACGCATGGACATGGCAGGTGCACTAGGATTTTTTGATCAGCATCAGAAGCGCCACAACAAGCAGATCTTGAGGACAGCGAAGGTGGTATCCTAGTCGTCTGTAAACGAGATGAAGATTCAGCTTGCAGTCTCCAAGCCAGTAGATACACTAGAGGAACTTCTGGATTCATTCTCGCGGAGCGACTCACACTTTGATTTTTCCATACAAGGAGAGCGCATTGTAGGGCATCTCTTAATAGGTTCAAGATCTCCTTACACATTTCTTGGTAGTCCGGCCATCCACCTGACCAGAATCATTATTGACCGCAATGCCCTTGAAAACCTTTATCCCATAATCTTCGTGAGACGCAGCATCGTTTTTCGAATTTTCCAGACTTTGATTGTGCTATTTGCTGTAGCAATGGTGATCCTCGCGATACAAGCTGCAGAGTATGAATTCGTGGCTTTCATCTTGGTCATACTCGGTGTGATGCTTCTGATCTTAGAGGGATTATTCATATTCGGTGCAGGAGTCGTTGCTGATACTTTTGAGCAAGAACTCAATGCTTGATTTCAATGTAGAGCTCTTGCCAATTCGGCTTCATGATTCAGCAACCATCTCTTTCGCTCTAGTCCACCTCCATAGCCTGTAAGACTTCCATCTTTCCCGATGATCCTATGACAGGGGATGATGATCGCGATCCGATTGGCACCATTGGCTCTGGCCACGGCACGAACTGCCTTTGGATTGCCGATATGCCTGGCTAAGTCCTGATAGCTCAATGTCTTGCCATGCTTTATTTTCTTGAGAGCCGACCAGACGGATATCTGAAACTCACTCCCTGGCGCATCGAGGCACAGATCAAAGTCTTTCCTTGTGCCAGCAAAGTACTCCTCGAGCTGCTTTTCGGCTCTCAGGATGTGCTCATTTTCAGCCAGTACCACATGCGCTCGAAGTTTCTGCTGTAAGTCTCGAAATTCTGTCTCGAGCATCCTGCGATCAGTAAACTCCACGAGGCACATTCCACTATGAGTAGCCGCAACATACATAGGACCCAAGGGTGTAGTGATTCTTTTCAGATAGATCTGATTTTGCCGGCTAGCCGCGCTGGGTGCTTGCCCTGTCAATTTCTTGTAGGCATAAGCAAACCCACTGAGAGATTCATAGCCACTATCGTAGGCAATTTCGGTGGTTTTTGCTTCGTGTTTCAGTTCTAAGAAAGCCTGATTGATGCGATACATCCGCTGATAGGCATGAAAACTCATGCCATAGTGCTTCTGAAACCAGCGCCTTACAGCAGAAGGGCTGATGCCATTAGACCTGAGTTCTGCATCAGGAATTTTTCTCTTGGGATTGTTTCTCACAAGATCAATAGACCTCTCTACTTCTGATGGAGCAGCGTGGGCATTCTCAGTCGGCCTACATATCTTACATGGCCTGTATCCGTGCGTCATGGCCTCGTAAAAGTTAGAGAAGTACTCCACATTTTGTGGAAGCGGCTTCCTTGCTCTACAGGTCGGCAGGCAAAAGACAGAAGTCGTCTTGACGGCAGCGAAAAATGTTCCAAGATAACTGGAATCTCGATTGACTAGAGCCTGATAGAACTCCTCTTTGCGTCCCTGAATGTCACTCTCCAATTGCTTCTCTAGTATTCTCTTCATGTCACGAAGATCTTTACTAGAGATTCCTGTCGCAACCGAAAAATTGACAAGTATTTTCTTATCGATATCTCTTGATGCATCGGATGTAGTGACTATATTGACTGTCTACCGAACTAAAGAGTCCCTCATGGTTGATGCGATCAATCTTGACCTTACCGAGAGCATGCACCAGCTGAAAATCTCCTATGACGATCCCGACATGGTCTATGACCTTTTTGTCTACGCTTTCGCTAAAAAAGACGAGATCTCCTGGTTGTGCTTGCTCTACGAAGCCAATGTTTTTCCCTCTGCGTGCTTGCATACCAGCTGATCGAGGTAGTGCTATCCCAAAAAATCGAAGGACCATCTGGCTCAGACCGCTCGCATCGATACCGTGTGGGCTACGCCCACCGAGCAGGTAGGGCACATTGAGGTACTTCCGAGCCAGCTTGATGAGTTTCTCTGGCTGCCACTCATTGGTAGTGGCATTGATTGCCCTACCACCGAAACTGTACTTCTTGCGGCCGATCTTGAAGCTCATACCGTCAAAGTGTGCCAGAGGAGCTCCCATAGGCACGAGGCCTGTTTGATCTGTCAGCTGGACAGGCACCGACCAGTCGTAACTGAAGTATTGCTCTTCACCCGGTGAGGGCTCATGTGCAAGGATCTGATTCTGATGGACCCAAGCGACGTGCTTATCCCAGCTACACTCTACCCTACACCAATCCTTGTGACGCTCGATGAGTCTCACATATTCACCAAATAGAATCTGAGAACTCATCTCCGCCCGATGGGCAGGTCTCGTCCGTAGAGCTGCCATGCTGAGTGGGCATATGTAATCAAGCTTTTCGATAGGTCGTGACTCTGATAGAGCATTGAAAAATAGAGCCGCCAAAAGTACGTTTAATGTGCTGTGAGCCACATTTCAAAGCGAAGATCTAATCCGTACTTTTGCCTCCGCATGAAGCGAGGCACGCGATCCATACTTACTATCTTATCCATATGCGCGACACTCACCGCATTTGGGCAAGATATCTACTTCAGTCAATTTTATGTAAATCCTTCCCTGCTCAATCCAGCCATGTCCGGTAACTATCAGGGCAGCTATCGGGTCTTCACGCAATACAGGAGTCAATGGGGAAGTATCCTTGACAAGCCCATTGTGGACTTTGCCGTCGGTGGTGATGTCGTCTTTGATATGACATATCACAAGAGGAAATATCCAGATCGTGTTTCTGCCAACATCATTTTCAGCTCCGATGAGCTTGGTGCTTTTGACTTTGGCACCAATGGCATTCAGTTTGCTGCTGCATTTCACAAATCGCTTAATGGTGATTACCATCAATATCTCTCTGCTGGAGCTCAGGTCGGAATCAATACGCGCAACTTCATCTACGAGGACATCGTCTTTGCAGATCAGTTCAACGGTGTGGATGCCTTTGATGGCGTGACGGCTGAGAATCGGCCAGAAAACACCTTCGCCTACAGCGATGTCAATGTAGGTATCAACTACAGCATGAGTACGGAGAGCATCCGATGGATTCAGCTAGGCTTATCCGCCCAGCATATCATCCAGCCCAATGTCTCATTTTATGAAAATATTGACGATCCCACAGGCATCATTCAACGAAACAATCCTCTCTTGCGACGACTCAATGCCATAGGCAGTCTTGAGTTTGATCTCAATGAGTATCTCAGATTGATACCACGTGCGATTGTAAGTATTCAAGAGGCCTTTACTCTCGTCCAAGCTGGCTCTAATGTGCGTATTGCTGTGGGCCAGTATGGAGATCAAGCAGTGCAGCTGGGTGCAGCGCTCAGACAAGTCGACAATATTGATGATGGCCTTGCGCCCACGGAGCTTCAGCTGCTCGCGGGGTTTGAAGTACAAGGTCTCAATGTCGGACTGAGCTATGACGTCAATATACGGAGCTTCAGTGCATCTGGAAGTAGACCAGGTACATTTGAGATCAGCTTGAGTTATATCGGTAATTATGAGACTGACGAGCTCGCCTGCCCCAAGTTTTAGCAACGAGCTCTCTTACTCCTCGCCATAGGAGACATGCCCCACGATATCAAGACCATAGCCATCTAGTCCAATCCTCTTCCTGGGACTATTGGTGATGAGTCTAATCTGAGAGACTCCTAGATCACGCAAAATTTGAGCCCCGATACCAAAGTCTCTTTGTGCTTCACTCGTCACTTGCTCCGGTATCTCACCTTTGAGATGTGCTAGTAGATTATCTTCTTTGTCAGCATGTCTCATGTACAGCAGGATTCCTCTCCCTTCATCGGCAATCTTTTTCAATGCAGCTTTGAGCTTGCTACTATGGTCACCAAATAGCATCCCAAGGACCTCTTGCGACTCTCTCGCGCTATTGACTCTGACGAGTATCTCCTCTCTTGCTGAAACATCTCCCATAGTGATCGCTAAGTGCAGATCACCAGTAGTCAGTTGTCGATATGCCGTGACATCAAATTCACCATACTCACTCGCCATTTTGGTGGAATACTCTCGCCGGATGAGCAGCTCATTGCGCAGTCTATACTCGACCAGATCTTTGATGCTGATGAGCTTGAGATCGTGTTCTTTGGCGATCTCTTTGAGCTGTGGAAGACGAGCCATGGTGCCATCAGGATTGAGGATTTCTACGAGGACTCCAGCCGGTTCAAATCCTGCAAGCTTTGCGAGATCGATGGCAGCCTCTGTATGTCCAGTGCGTCTCAGGACTCCTCCTGCCTTAGCACGTAGAGGGAATATGTGTCCTGGTCGGGCAAAATCCTTGGCCGTGATCTCCGGATCTATCATGGCCTTGATCCCTGTGGCTCTGTCATAGGCCGAGATACCCGTAGTGCAGCCATGACCAATAAGATCGATGCTGACTGTAAATGCAGTCTCATGTAATGCGGTGTTATCGGAGACCATCATCTTCAGTCCAAGACGATCTGCATGCGACTCTTCGATCGGTGTACAAATCAGTCCTCTCCCCACACTCGCCATGAAATTGATAATTTCCGGCGTGATCTTTTCTGCCGCACAGATGAAGTCTCCTTCATTTTCACGGTCCTCATCATCTACCACGATGATGACTTCTCCCCTTCTGATCGCCTGGACAGCCGAGGCGATCGTATCGAGTTCTATACTAGTCTCTGCTGGGTGGGTCCCAGATACTGTTTTTGATACCATTGATGTAGTTTATGAGTCCCGCAGCTAGTGCCACATTCATCCATACGAAGTAACGCAGATTGCGCATCCAAAGTTGGTCAATTCCCCATCGACTCAAAAGAAAATCCAAAAGAGGTAGAAAAACCACCGCACTCAGGCATAACATCACAATCAGCACAAATGGGAACACTCCCATAAGGGCCAGTACTGTCGCACTGATCATCATCAAGAGGAAAGACACTGGAGTCAACCATCTCAGTACCTTATGCGATAGAAAGCTATATGACAATGACCATGGTCGACGAAAGAGTAGATAGCCAAACCTTCTGAGATTTTGAAAGTTGCCTGTCGCTATTCTTCGCTTGCGACGGTACTCATCTGAGATGGAACCAGAATGAGGCTCCCAGCAGTGCATCTCGGTGAGAATATCTCCTCGTCCACCCTTTTCCATACTTTGCATTACCAGAAAAAAATCATCTACTGCAAATCCTTGAGGAATGGGTTCAAAACTGGCCCTATTCAAGAGGTAAAAACCGCCGTACACACCCATAGGCCTCTGCCAAATACGTGCCTCTTTGTCTTTGATCCAAGTCTCAAAGCTGAGGTAGTCATTTTCACTCTTGGCGATGCCTTTTTGTTGGGGGCGGATTGGCACATCGATAAAGCTGCATTTGCTAGCTTGCATTTTGGCGACAGCCAGTTTCAGAATCTCACTAGGCGCCATGACACTCGCATCCGTCATGAGCAAGACCTCTGCTTGGGATTCTTCTTCGCTGATCCTGACAAGATCATTGACTACAGCACTCTTGCCTCTGCGCTTCTTGAAGTCAAGTATGCGGATTCTACTGTCTTTTTTGGCGAAAGCCTCCAATATCTCGACCGTCTGATCACTACTCCCATCACTTCCGATATAGAATCTCAACAGGGCCTCTGGATAATCGATCTCCAACAGGTTTTGCATCTTTCGCTCGATGATCGAAGCTTCATTGAAAGCAGCAACAATGACATCCACACGTGGTAGTTCGGCTTGAGAGCTATCTTGAACAGGCTCCTCTGACCCAGCCAACAAACTCAAGTGCAGCGGGTAGAGGACATAGCTCTGGAGTATGGCCAAAGAAGACAAAATGAAGATGACCAATAGAAAGATCGTCATGCGATCATAAAGGTCGACAGATCCAAGAAATTGAAGGAAAGATTAGGATGCGGGAGTCTTCTCTAAGGATTTTAGCAGGTACTTCTCGTAGGTGTCATAAAGATTCTGCGCGATAAACTTGTTGTCGTATCGCTCCTCTACAAACTTGATGGCTCTATCACCTATCGCTTTGGCTGCAGAGGGATTTCTACGACAGAAGTCCAGGGCTTCAAGAAACTCATCTTTGCTATTGGCAATCAAGACCTGCTCCTTGTGCTTTGCTTCGATACCTTCTAGACCCATCTGAGTCGTGATGACGCACTTACCCAGCGCCATGCCTTCTAGGATCTTCACTCTCATACCGCTTCCGCTAAAAAGCGGTACGATCATGACGGGATGGTCATTAATAAACGTGATGGCGTCTTGTACCTCTCCGTGAATATGCACTTGGCTGCGATCCATGGACAAGATCGACTCAGGTGTATTCCTACCAGCAATGTGCAATGCAAGCTCAGGCATCTTTCGATGTAGCTCAGGCCATACATCCTCTAGAAACCAAGAGATGCCTTCCAAATTGGGCATCCAATCTAGTGAACCGATGAAGCACATGCTCAAGTCCGATGAAGACTTGGAATTGTCCACTGGTATATGATAGTAGCTGGTATCGATGCCTATGGGCGATACCATAGCACCATTCTTGTAGCCCATGCGCCTGAAGTTGCATAGGTCTCGATCAGTGATGGCCACGAGCATATCATAGTCATTGAGATGCTCCAGCTCAAAGTTCTTGAGCTTTCTGGTTAGATGACCTAGATACCACTTTTTGAATCGTACTGATGTATTGTTTGTGATTCGCTCCCAAATCTCATGCTCCACATTGTGCGCTCTCAATACCACCTTGGCTCTTGAGTACTTCTTGACAGTCTCCATGTAGGGGACCAAGTACAGTGTCTCCATCTGCACGATGTCATAGTCATCCTGCTGCAACATTTCGATCAGCTTGGCCTCAAAGCTTGGACTTACAAATCGCGCGATATGGTAACTATCACGGCTAAATAGATTAGCGAAAGCCTTGAGCGGCTTGATACTTGTATCCAGTTCTGTGCTTTCTATCCTCTTGTAGTGACTGAAGTCTGGGGGAAGTTGGCTGACATCTACAAAGTGCTTCTTGGTATTCATCGCAAGCAGGGACATCTCACAACCCAAGGAATGCAGGGCTTTGCTCAGATAGGTCACTGCGATCGACTCACCGTCGCGCAAGGGGTAAGGAAATTTTTTGCAGAGCTGAAGGATCTTCATAGAGGTGTTTTCCCTGTCGTATTGGGGTGGCAAAAATAGTTTTTTATTGCAACTGGCATTGTCACCTGGCAGGCTTGTTTTGGATTGGTTGTTGGTAGTCTTAACGGAATTTTAAGACTTATTGTATATCATATTGTGAAAATTATCATCCCTTCACACAATGGTAATAGAGACGATATTGAAGTACTTTTGAGCTGTGATCCTCACCGCCCGTGACATACACAAGAGTTTTGGGAGTCTTCATGTACTCAAAGGTGTCGACATCTCTGTATCAGACGCTGAGATTTTGAGTATCGTTGGCAAAAGCGGATCAGGCAAGACAAGTTTGCTACAGATCCTGGGCACCCTAGATCAGGCAGATCAAGGTAGTCTCAGCTTTGAAGATCAAGACATCAGTTCATTTTCGCGAAAGCGTCTGGCAGATTTTCGCAATCGCCACTTTGGCTTCATCTTTCAATTTCACTATCTGCTCAATGAGTTTACGGCACTAGAAAATGTCGCCATGCCAGCGTGGATCGGTCAGACCGAGAAAAAAGCTGCTCTGAGTAGATCAAAAGAGCTCTTGGACTATCTTGGACTTGCAGAGCGCCTTGACCACAAGCCGACCCAGCTGTCTGGAGGAGAGCAGCAGCGTGTAGCGATCGCACGTGCCCTGATCAATGAGCCTAAGATCATCTTCGCTGATGAGCCTACAGGAAATCTTGATAGCCAGACCTCAGAAGAGATCCAAGACCTATTCATCAAGCTCAACAAGGAGCTAGGACAAAGCTTCGTGATTGTCACTCACCAAAGTGAGATGGCTAAGATCAGTCACCGCACTGTCACGATGCTAGATGGTATCATCCAAGAGATCGAAGAATAGTATGTCATCAGTCAATCCAACCACACCGCAGAGCGAAGGAAGCGCAGAAGAGATCAAGAAGAATCTCACTGAATTGAAAGGGAATGTAGGAAAGTTCTGGAAGCAGCTCATCGACTTGCGTGAGGGACTCGACAAGGAAGGCACGGTCGTCTTCATCCAGAACAATAAACGCATGCGCGGTGCCAATGCTTGGCTCCTGATGTGCTCGATCATGATCGCGTCGCTAGGACTGGACAAAGAATCACCTGCCATCATCATCGGCGCCATGCTGATCTCACCTCTGATGTCTCCCATCTTGGGTGTAGGACTATCTGTGGCGATCAATGATCGACGTACGATGATGATTAGTCTCAGGCATTTTGGGATTGCCATTGTGATCGCACTGCTCACGAGTATCATCTACTTTCTCATCACGCCTCTCGGGGAGTTCAACTCTGAGATGGCAGCACGAACAAGACCAGATTTTCTCGATGCGTCAGTGGCACTCTTTGGAGGACTAGCCGGCATCATTTCCATCACGCGTAAAGAGATGAGCAATGCCATACCGGGTGTCGCCATCGCGACGGCATTGATGCCTCCTCTATGTGTGGCAGGATATGGGATTGCCAATGGGCAGTGGTCCATATTCCAAGAAGCATTTTACCTATTCTTTCTCAACTCCGTGATCATCGCCATTGCCACCTTCACGATCGTCAAGATCCTCGACTTTGATACCGTGGCTTATCAAGAAGGCAAGGAAAGACGAAGAACCAATCTGCTCATGGCGGCAGTCGCGGTACTGATCATCGTCCCATCCATCCTCATAGGTATTCGCGTGTATGCCGAGAATGAGTATATGGCTTCCGCCAAAAGGTTTGTAGAGTCCAATTTTTCTGAGCAAGAGAACCTGATCGACTATGACGTCATGGCAGCGGATAGTGTATTGATCATCAGGCTTTTTGGCTCAGTCCTCTCGGACAGCACACTCAATAGACTGCAGCGAGAATTGTCATCTCAGCCAAGACACACCAATACCCTGCTCAACGTGGTCCAAGAGCAACAACTTGACTCCGAGAAACTCGCATTGCTTCAGAGTCAATATCACAATGTCAAAGCGGCAATATCCGAGCTTGACGAAACAAAAAACGAAGTGGACTCCAAGCAAGAAGAGATAGATGCTCTCAAAAGCCAAATCTCTAGCTACGTGCCTGACTCCGTGCTGATCAGCGAAATCTATAAAGAATGTCTTATTGTCGTTGACGATCTCGAGAGCATATCCATCGGCCAGGTATCCACCCAAGATGGTCAAGGTGGTTACCGGCAGACTCCTGCCGTGATCGCGCGCTGGGACAAGAACTTGCGCTACACTGCGAAACTGGCCTCAGAGAAGAAGCTTGAAGCCTATCTGAAGGAGCGCATGGACTGGGAAGACGTATTAATTAGCGCTTACTAGCCGGATCGTCCCTTAACGTCAAAAGCACTCACTTTTCTTCATTGTCAACCACCCCATCTTTCCAGATATACACCTTCTGGATCGAGCTTTTTGCACTGGTAGGAGATATTGTACTGGCTGAAGTCCTTGAATTCACCGCCAACACCTGCAACGAGATTCCAATTGCCCCAGTTGCTGCACGGATCATAGTCAATGAGCATCATCTCCATGTACTCCGCTCCTAGACGCCAGTCAATGCCCAGCTGATTCACGAGATAACACGCAAGTGACAAACGGCCAATCTGCGGTACGTATCCAGTGGCATTCAGCTGATTCATAAACGCATTGACGTACGGTTCATCCGTCTTGGCCTGTGTCCAGGTCTGGAATCCTCGTCTGTCATCTATCAGGTGTTCGTCACCTCTCCCGCGCAAACCACCTTGGATAAATGCCTTGTTGCCGTGTTTCTTCACTTGAAGGCGCAGAAAATCTCTTACAAGCAGCTCAAAGAAAATGTGCTGATAGGCTTGCTCTCGCTTGTCCCCATCGCGGATCTGCCAGTACACCTCTTTGGGAGATAGACAGCCTTGCGCTAGGTATGCTCCGAGATAACTGTTCTTGGTATCGATCCGGTACTCGCTCATGGCAAGACAGCCTCGGTCCTCTAGATGATGAGATAAGCGAAGTAGCCCGGCAGACTCACCTCCCTTGAAGTGATGAAACCTCTCATCATCTACTTCAAACGACTCCCATCCAAAATCCTCTAACTCTGGCACCTCACCCAGCTTGATTTCGGCGGCAAAAGATGGTATAAAGTTCGCTGTATCGAATGGCCGTCTCACTGGAATAACCTTCTCAACCTCCTTACGAAAGGCCGTAAAATGATCTGGTGTATGTGTGATGGGAAATGGAAGATCTTGCGTATAGTAGAGCATCTTGCCTCTAGAATATCTGATTTCCTGACCGATGGTCCAAAGCTTTTCCTCTAGTCGATCCTGCATCAGGATCTCATCCTTGGTGCGCTCCCGATTACAGAACACCCATTGAGACTTGAGCTTAGCTGCGAGCTTGTAGATTTCATTTTCGGGTTTCCCTACTCGGACAATAAGATCCGATCCTTTTGCGCGTAAGCGCTCTCTCAGATCTATGATAGACTCAATCAAGAATCGACATCGATACTTACCGATCCTCCGCAGACCACTCCGGCCATAACCAGCGAACTGCCGCTCATCAAATACGTAGATCGGATAGACCTCTTCTGCTGCTGACAGTGCATCAGTCAATGCCTCGTTGTCATGGAGTCTGAGGTCTTGTCGAAACCATACAATCGCCTTCTTTTTGGACATACCTTTACAACATTCAGCTAGCCCCAAAGTTGATACTAGCAAACCAAATCTACATGACACGTACACTATTGATCGCCCTACTGGGTCTGATGACAGCATGCTCAGCAGATTCCGATATTGACATCAGAAATGCTCATGAGACACTCATGACTCTTCATGATGAAAGCATGGCACGGCATAGTCAACTCAAAAAGATCAAGAAACAACTCAAAAAACTTGACCAACCCGATCAACACAGAGAATTGAGAACACTGGTGGTAAAGGCAGACAAGGATATGTGGGATTGGATGCACAACTGGAAAGACCCAGATGCCGACTTGTCTAAGGAGGAAAAACTGGCGTATTACGACCAATGGCAAAAGAAAATGGAAATCGTCGATAAACAAATCATCGATGCCCTTGACATGGCGAAAAAGGAACTACAATGAGGAATTACTTTGCCGCACTGGTACTCCTCGCGATAGCATTTACTGCCTGTGAAGACAAGCCTCATGAGCCACTTCCGATCCTTGGCAGGGCCAATATCGTGGGGAATGACACCATGCCTCATCACATCATGGATTTCAGACTCTTGGATCAAGACTCTAGTTGGATCACAAATGAGGATCTAGACCCCTACATCTACTTGGCCGATTTTTTCTTTACCAGCTGCCCGACGATGTGTCCCAAAGTGAAAAAGCAAATGATGCGCATCGACGAGAAATTCGCAGGTGATGATCGGATCAGGTTTCTGTGTCACAGTATCGATTATATCCGTGATAGCGTACCTAGACTACGTCAATATCGTGACAATCTGGAACTTGATGACAGATGGCACTTGGTCGAGGTCTCTGAGGATTTCTTGGATTCTTTGACTGCCAATTATCTCAGTGTTGCCTACGCCGATGAATCTGCGCCTGGAGGCTTTGACCATACGGGCAATATCTTACTCGTAGACAGGTCACGACACATCAGAGCCTTCGCCTTGGGTACAGATCCGGAAGACGTCGACCAGCTGATCATTGACATTCAATCCTTGCTTGATGAAGAATTTCCTCAAGCTGAGTAGTATCCTTATTTTGGCGACAGCCTGCTACAATCCTCCACCAGAAGGTCAGCGACTCTACGATTTTCACTGTGCGGCTTGTCACGGACAGCAAGGTGAAGGACTGAAATCGCTCTACCCGGCTCTCGCGGGTACAGACTATCTGGCAGAGAATTGGGATCAACTGAGCTGTATCATTGTCAACGGTATCGATGGCCCTATCCTCGTCAATGGTCGAGAATACAATCAAAAAATGTATGGTGTCGAAGGCCTCAGCGAATCGGATATTGCCAATATCATCAATTACATCTCGCGCAACATCATGGAGACGCCTCGTGCCTTCGTGAGTCCAGGAGTCGTCTCCGAGAGTCTAAAATCTTGCAATCCAGAGCGAGATTGAACCTCTTGGTAGATAAAGCGCATTAAATGGACGAAAAGCTTCCAGTAATATCCAGAAATGTCGGATATTGCCATCTATCAACAAACGAGTAAATCAAAGACAATATGGGCTGGCTCAATAGACTATTCTTCGCGAAAAAATCAGTAGCAAAACACCAGAAAGACAAAGCTGTAGAAGAAATCAAGGAACAAGCTGATATCCTCAAGGATAAGGCCGGAGATGCTTGGGATAGTGCCAAAGAAAAAGGTGCCGATGCGTGGGATGTGGCAAAAGAAAAAGGATCAGAAGCCTGGGATAGCGCCAAAGAAAAAGGATCAGATCTCTGGGATAAGGCCAAGGATAAGTATGAAGATCTCATCGATAAGGATGAGCCAAGTGAAACCGACACCTCTGCAGGAGTGGACGCTATGGCTTCCGCCAAAAAGACTGTGAGTGACGTAGGTGACAAGTTCATGGATGCTGGTCAAAAACTATCCGAAAAAACCACAGAAATCGGAGGCAAAGTCATGGAGACAGGTGGCGAAATGCTGGAAAGAGGAAAAGACCTTGCGGAAAACGTGGGTGAAAAGGTCCTAGAGACCGGTGGCGAGCTGCTGGAAAAAGGAAAAGATCTTGCCGAGAATCTTGGAGAAAAACTCATGGATACTGGTCAAAAACTGGCAGATAAGACCAACGAGGTACTCAACAATCCTAAGGAGAGCGTAGATGCTGTCGGTAAAAAAGCGCAGGATGTCATCGACAAGATCAAGGACAAAGTGACCACTTCTCCTGAGGACTTTGCAGATACTCCTCTCACTGAGAGCAAGTTGCATGAGTCGACCTTGGAGGGAACCGATGACTTTTTTGCGAAAGCATCAGCCTATGCCGATGGTGATCACCAGGCTTTCAAGGATGACCCACAAGTCGTGGGAAAAGTTGAATCAGAAAAAGGCGATGATACGCCGGTCAGAGGATTTGATGACAATGATGGTGACGGAGATGAGCTCATCGATGATGCAGAGATCGTAAAGTAAGCGGATGAGTCTCACGCTGATTCAAAAGGAGCTCGAAAGTAACATCAACAGACTCCAAGATCGCAAAAAGGTCAATGCTCGGCTCAAAGAGATCAATGAAAATCTCAAGGAGCTCACAAAGCGCCAAAAAAAGCTTGACAAAGAAGTCAAGAAAGAGCAAAAGGAATACGAGCGACTTGAAAAGGCCTCTCTGTCCAAGTTGTTTCATAAGGTCCTGGGCAATGAAGAAGAAAAGCTGGAGCAAGAGCGCCAAGAGTATCTCGACGCTGTGCTGAAATACAATGAATGCGTCAAGGATATAGAGCTCGTCGAGTACGAGCTTGGCATACTAGAACGCAAGCGGACGGAGACAGAAGGAATCGAAGAAAAGATCGAAGACCTTCTCGACCAAAAAGAAAAATCACTTGTCCTTTCCGGACATCCTCACTCCGCTGATCTCAAAGCGCTTGCGCACAAAAGGAAGGACCTGAAAAAGCTCAAAAAGGAAATCAAAGAAGCCTTTAACAGCGGAAAAGAACTGTCCAATGTCCTGGCACGAATACAACATCACCTCAAGAAAGCCATCGACTGGGGACGATATCAAGGAGGTGGTTCCAACTGGGCTCGGCAAAACAAGTATGGCCACATTGACAAGGCCAGAGAACTATTGTATCATACGAAGCGATACATGCAAGTCTATCAAGCAGAGCTTAGAGATGTCTTTGGCCAAGCGCGGGTAGAACTTCATGTGCAGTTCCCCAATTTCAATAGCTTCTCAGATATGTTTTTCAATAATCTGATCACTGACTGGATATTCAATTCCAAAGTCCAAGGAACGATACAGCAAATCAGGCCTCTGGCCCAACAAGTGAAGCAGTTTCAAAATGAACTCTTGCATCTCAATGACAGTGCTGACGGACAATTACAAGAACTCGAAGAGGCCAAGAGAAGTCTTCTGATGAAGAAGATATAGTCAGTCGCTCTACGCGAGACGCGCTCGAGAAGCAGTTTGTGAGACAACAATCAATCACGGACTCAATCACTCAATCATTTCCGCCAGTGCTGCCGGGCTATAGTTGACTGATTTCAAGACTTTACCGTCGGCCTTTCTATATACGAGGTATTGGCCTTGTTTTTCCTTGATTTCGCTGAGCTGATCGAGTGCATCATATTTCGCTTTTGTCGCAAGCGCCTCTTCGTAGGTCTTGCAAGCCTTGCTCATATTGGACCTATGCACCTCGTCAAACAAGTCAGAGATGACATCTCCAGCACCAAATTCTAGGATCGCTCCAGATAGTACATACTGAAGATCACATAGTGCATCGACCATCTCCACCTTGTCTTTTTGATCTAGAGCTTCTTTCAATTCATTGAGCTCTTCTTGGATCAAATTGATACGAAGCTTTATGCGATCTTGAGCCGGAATCGTCAGCTCAGTCAGTACTGGAAGATCAAATAATTTGTGGAATTCAGCGACGGAATTAAGTCCTGTTGGTTCTTTCATCATGCCTAGCAAATGTGTCTAAAAAAAGAGGACTGCCTTGTTTGCACAAGACAGTCTCTCAAAATAACCCCAAAAAACCTATTAGAATAGTTCTTTCAATTATTAACCACCGATGGCCTCTAATTGTTCTTTCATTTCATTTGACTTGTCGAACATGTCCTTACGAACATATATCTCTCGTAAAGCTATCAAAGTGTTTCGATCTTTTGGATTAATCGAGTAAGCTTTTTCAAAATAAGGTAGACTTCTATCAAATTCGACCATGGCTTCTGCTTTCTTCGCCTCGTACTTTCTTGTACCTTCTTTGCTGTAGTCATCGGCAAGTTCATTCATCTCTTTGACATGGATGACTGCCTTGTTATAGTAAAGTGCACCAAGTGAGTAGTTCGTTTCTAGTGCACCTTGGTCTATACTCAATGCTTCATTGTAGTATTTCTCTGCTTGACCAAAGTACTCCATGGACTTATCTCCATTACCAGCTTCGTGCTCTTTTTGGTAGAGTTGATCATAGACATTGCCAAGTGTTGATCTCACGCTGGCGTTATTCGGCTCAGCTTCGATGGCTTTCTGCAGCTTTCCGGTCAGCTCTTCAAGTCTACCTTGCTTCAGGTAGTAATTGATCTCTGTGAAGAGCATATTGACATCATTGGGGAAGGCCTTCCGACCTTGCTCAAGATATGAGACTGCCTTTTCTGGGTCTTTCTCCTCATAGATTTTGTAGAGATTGCTGTAGACCAGTGGGTCTTGGTAGCCTACCTCGATCAACTGTTGGAGATAACCCTCAGCTTTGTCAAGTTGACCAGCACTTGTAGCCATCGCACTTGTGATGAAGAGCTGATTGTGGTATGCGCTATCCGTGGCAAGCACACCATCCATACTGTTGTCTTTGAGCAACTTGTCTGCTGCCAGTGTCTTCTCAAAGAGCTTCAAGGCTCCCTCAGCATTTCCAGCTTCATACTTATTAAATCCAAGGTTATTCAAGTATCTCGCGCTTTCTGCGATTCCAGCTAGACCTTCTTTCACTTCAAACTTCTTTTCAGCTGCACCGTGAGCTTTGACCCAGTGATCGTATGCCTGCAGTGTGGACTCGGCAAATCTTGGCTTGTCAATGGTACCAGCGATCATTCCTTTTTGATCTGCTACTGACATCGCGGCGTAGACCTGCGCAGCCAGTTTGAGTGTCTTAAATGTGCCACCGATCTCGCTATCACCAAGCATCGTCTCTAGAAGACCACCAGCTTCTGCAAGATCATCGACCTTGGAATCATCAAGATTGTAGCTATTGAGCAAGCTTTTCGCTTTTTTGAATGCTTTTGCGCCTTCCTGGGCTTGCAGACCAAGACCGATCGCAGCTGCAAACAGTAGTAGAAAAAATCGTTTCATCAGAGTATAATTATTTGCTTTTATTCGGAATATCCCTGTGTCAATTGTTGGACACTACCTATAAGACGATCTTCTTTTCAAAGGTGCCTTTAGGAATGGTTAAAATTAGTTATGCTCTTGTTAATACATCTCTTCTTGCCAAGAACTTACTCTTCCTCATCGGCTCCTTCTTCCTTATGGACCACCGCCACATCGGCAATGGCATCCTTGTCACTGAGCTTGATGACTCGCACCCCTTGAGTAGCTCGGCCCATCACTCTCACATCCGATACCGCAAGTCTGATGACGATACCTTCTTTACTTGTGATCATGAGATCATCTTCCTCAGCGACCGACTTGATCGCGACTAGCTTGCCGGTCTTATCTGTGACTTGCAAGGTCTTGACACCTTTCCCGCCACGTTTGATCTGAGAGTACTGCTCTAGCTCAGTCCGCTTTCCAGTTCCTTTTTCAGAGATCACCATGACAGTACGAGCATCATCCTCTGGCTTCAATATGATCATGCCGATCACTTCGTCTCCATCAGTCTTCAGTCTCATACCCCTTACACCCATAGAGTTACGCCCTACTGCAGAGACATCATTCTCATCAAACCTGATCGCATATCCACTCTTATTGGCCAACATGACTGTATTGGACCCATCAGTGAGTTTTGCCTCGATGAGCTGATCATCTTCGCGGATATTGATGGCAATAATACCATTTGTCCTTGGCCTACTGTAAGCGCGCATGGCGGTCTTCTTGACCACACCATTCTTGGTGGCGAATAGGATGAAGTTGTTGTCCAAGAACTCCTGATCCGTCAAGTCTTGGACTACGATATATGCCTTGACCTTATCGTCTTTAGATAGTGCGAGGAAGTTTTGGATTACACGGCCTTGTGAAGTCTTACTCGCTTCCGGTATCTCAAAGATCCGCACCCAATGACACAGACCTCTTTCCGTGAAGAGTAAGAGATAGTTGTGATTATTGGCCACAAACATGTGCTCCACAAAATCACTCTCTCTGGTCTTGCTTCCGCGGCTTCCTCTTCCACCACGTCCTTGGACCTTGAACTCATCCGACTTGGTGCGCTTGATGTATCCGAGGTGTGAGATGGTCACTACGACCTCATCATTGCTGATGATATCCTCGATGCTGATGTCACCGTCCGCTGTGAAGTTGATATCTGTGCGTCGCTCATCACCATATCTCTCGATCAGATCTTCCATCTCATCGATGATGATAGCGCGTTGCTGCTCATCGCTTTCAAGTATGCCTTTGAGGCGAGCGATTTCGCTCATGAGATCGTCGTACTCTTGCTTGAGCTTATCCCGCTCAAGACCTGTGAGCTTTTGCAGACGCATCTCGAGGATAGCTTTGGCTTGCAGCTCACTGAGGCCAAAGCGTTCCATGAGTCTTTCCCTTGCCTCATCCACTGTCTTGGATGCGCGGATGATATCTATGACCTCATCGATATTGTCGAGTGCGATGATGAGGCCTTCGAGGATATGGGCTCTTTCTTCTGCTTTCCTGAGGTCATACTCCGTGCGACGGATGATGACCTCTTGCCGAAACTTGATGAACTCTTCGATCATCATCTTAAGATTGAGCGTCACAGGACGTCCGTCTACCAGGGCGATATTGTTCACACCATATGATGACTGCAAGGCAGAATACTTGTAGAGCTGACTCAAGATGACCTGCGCCATGGCATCTCTTTTGACCTCTACGACGATACGGATCCCTTTGCGATCCGATTCATCCCTAACATCACTGATACCTTTCACCCTCTCCGTATTGACCAACTCAGCGATCTTGGCGACAAGATTGGCTTTGTTGACCTGATAGGGAATCTCATGTATGATGATTGTCTCTTTGCCAGATCCGTTTTCTTCGATGCGAGCTTTACCTCTCACTACGACTCTACCCCGACCTGTCTCAAAGGCCTCTCTGACTCCTTTGTACCCATAGATCGTACCACCTGTAGGAAAGTCAGGAGCCTTGATATACTCCATCAATTGGTCAATGGTAATATCAGGATTCTTCACGGTCTCGATGATCCCTTGACAGACTTCCGTCAAATTGTGGGGCATCATATTGGTTGCCATACCTACAGCGATACCTGCTGCTCCATTGAGGAGCAGGAGCGGCAGCCTTGTCGGCAAGACACTTGGCTCTTCTAGACTGTCGTCAAAATTTGGCGTAAAGTCGACTGTGTCTTTTTTGATATCGGTAAGGATATCATCAGACATTCTCTCTAGACGTGCCTCAGTATATCTCATGGCCGCTGGACTATCGCCGTCCATGGAGCCATAGTTTCCTTGGCCATCTACTAGTGGATATCGAAGACTCCAGTCCTGAGCCATCCGCACCATACTGTCGTAGACAGCTGTATCACCATGCGGGTGATATTTACCAAGGACCTCACCTACGATTCTTGCAGATTTCTTGTGAGCCTTGTTGTAAGCGAGTCCAAGATCTGACATACCATAGAGCACTCTTCGGTGCACAGGTTTGAGTCCGTCTCTTACATCAGGAAGCGCTCTCGCCACGATGACTGACATCGAGTAATCGATGTAAGCCGACTTCATTTCCTCCTCTATATTTATGAGCCTTATTCTATCGTCCGCCATATAGTCGTTTTACGGCGCAAAAGTACGCAAAATCAGGCGTTTTCATATTTACAAAATGATCATATAGCTCTCATTTTGAGAGATTTTTTCATCCTCTCAGATGAACCTTTGTGCCCAGCATCTTTTATGCTCTTATCATGAGTGAAACAGTCAAACCATATCAGGAGTCAGGATCCAAGAAAGAGCAGGTCGAGAGCATGTTTGACAACATTGCCTCTGGCTATGACGAGCTTAATCGCTTCTTATCACTAGGAATCGATAAGTCCTGGCGCAAAAAAACAATTGCACGACTACAGCCGACGGACTTGATCGTGCTAGATATTGCCACAGGCACTGCGGATATGGCTCTGACTGCCGTCAAAAATCACGAGACTCGCAAGATCACAGGTCTCGATGTCTCAGCAGAGATGCTACGCTTCGGACAGGTGAAGATCGATGAGAAGGGACTCACGGATCGTATCAACTTGGTCAAGGGAGAAAGCGAAAGCCTACCCTTCGAAGATGACAGTTTTGACGCCGCGATGGTCGCATTTGGCGTACGAAATTTCGAAGACCTCGAGCAAGGCCTCTCAGAGATCTTGAGAGTCCTAAAACCAGAAGGCAAGCTCCTCGTACTTGAATTTACGAAGCCAAGAATCTTTGGTTTCAAGCAATTGTTTCAATTTTACTTTCGTTTCATATTGCCGAAGATCGGAAGATGGAAGTCCAAGGATCCCAAGGCCTACAAGTACTTATTTGAATCGGTACAGGCCTTTCCGGATTTTGAAAACTTCACGGCAATCTTACAAAAGCTTGGCTACCAAAAATGTCAGTACACAGCTCTCACCCTTGGCGTATGCGCTATCTATCAGGCCTACAAGCCCTGATACTTTGCTGTCTATGGACGTTCTCAGTCGACGCCCAGTCCTACCAGTCTGGCAACAATAACTATCTCAAATTTCGCAGCAAGCCCATCTATTATGGGATGTCTCTTGGAGGCAATAGTGGGAATTACAAGGTATTTCGCTCTACACAGTTTGACCAAAGCGATAGCATACGCCTAGCAGAAGGTGTAGCTGGACCTGGCTTCAATGTCCATGTCATCGGCAATCTCAAGATCGGAGAGTACTTTGATTTTCGATTCTTACCTGGCTTTTCTTTTGGTGAGAGGAGTCTACTTTTCACAGACTTCGCTGGACAGGAGAGTCGCACCAAGATCGAGTCCGTATTTGTAGAACTTCCGTTCCAATTGAGATATAAGTCTGCACCATACAAGGATGTCAGAATCTTCGTCATGAGTGGCATCAAGTACTCTTGGGATGTGGCCAGTAATAGCCGTATCAAAGCAGCAGAAAACAACATCGTCAGGATTTCACCGACCGATTTTCAGTTTGAAGTGGGAGCAGGATTTCAAATCTTTACCCCATTCTTCATTTTCAGTCCAGAATTCAAAGTGAGTCAAGGATTGCAAAACATCCTCATTTTTGACGACGAGCTTGAGGAAACCAAAGTGCTCCAAAAGATCTTATCCAGAGCATTTACCATTTCGATCAACCTAGAAGGCTAGCTCGCTTTTTGGCACAAGCCACTACCATTTGCGGAAAAAACTGCCCAAATAGCTCAGTCAGTTGAGCTTCATAAGGGTCTAGTTGCTCTACCGCCTGCGAGAAGGCATGGGAAAATCTGGCTCGATGATCCATTCGCTCAAAGACGGACTGAATAGCAGCTTTCCCTCGGTAGCTCTCTAGCCATTGACCGCTAGACATCCTTTTGAGTCGGATCAATGGAGTAAATCCATCGTCGTCCACCTCAAGGATGTTACCGTAGACCATTTGCGCGAAAGCGCTATACTCTAGATCACAGAAATCATCCCAGGCCTTGTAGAGCAGATAGTCCTGGTAAATGTCCAGCGTCACAGGAGCGTACTTGCCTTGGTCAGCCCTAAAAAGAGCTACAGCCTGCCGGTTGAGATCATGAGCATCTGCATACTGATCAATGAATTTGTGAAGCTCAACACCGGCCTTCCATCGCTCATCAAGCCTTGTCATATCCTTGGGCTTGATCATGTCCGCCATCAGATTGCCAATCATAAGATCAGCATCATCGTAGGACAAGAGTGCGTGCGCCAAGTAATTCATCAATCGAAAGTACATCATGCGACACTAAATCCTAATGTCTGCTTATGAGCGGATAACTTTGCGCCCTTTATTCGAAGCAAATAAGACCTATGGCACTCAAATGTGGAATCGTCGGACTACCCAATGTGGGAAAATCCACACTCTTCAATGCCCTGACACAAGCGGGCGCACTTGCCGCAAATTACCCGTTTGCGACCAAGGAACCTAATGTGGGTATGATTACTGTACCTGACCCACGCTTGCAGGTACTCCAAAAAATCGTGAATACCAACAAGGTCATTCCTACTACCGTAGAGATCGTAGACATTGCAGGCCTGATCAAGGGTGCGAGCAAGGGAGAAGGACTCGGAAACCAGTTTCTGGCCAATATCCGTGAAGTAGACGCTATCATCCATGTGGTCAGGTGCTTTGAAGATGGAAATATCGTCCATGTCGACGGTGGCATCGACCCTGTAAGAGACAAAGAAACCATCGACTTCGAACTGATCATGAAAGACATGGAGATCGTCGAAAAGCGCATCGACAAGCTCAAGAAACAAGCCAAGACAGGCAAAAAAGAGGATGTGAAGAAAGTCGAGATCGCACAAGCGCTCTACGACCATCTCGAATCCGAGAAGCCTGCTAGAAGCTTCAGCTATCCTGATGGGACCGAGGAGGAGTTTCGAGATCTGTGGCTCTTGACCTCAAAGCCTATCATGTACGTCTGTAATGTCGACGAAGAGTCTGTCATCAATGGCAATGCACACACAGCGCGCTTTGCGGAAGCCGTGAAGGACGAGTCTGCAGAAATCGTGCTGATATCGGCCAGCATCGAGGCGGATATCACGGAGTTTGAAAGTATGGAAGAGAAGCTGGAGTTTCTGGCGGAGATGGGGTTAGATGAACCAGGCGTCAACCGTGTCATTCGTGCCGCGTATGCCCTACTCAACCTGATCACATACTTCACCGCTGGCGAGAAAGAGGTACGCGCATGGACAGTGCGCAAAGGATCAAGCGCACCACAGGCCGCGGGTGTCATCCATACAGATTTTGAGAAGGGATTTATCCGTGCTGAGGTCATCAAGTATGCTGACTACCAAGAACTCGGAAGTGAATCTGCTGTGCGTGATGCAGGGAAGCTATCCATCGAAGGCAAGGAGTACATCGTCGAGGATGGTGATGTCATGCACTTCAGATTCAATGTCTAGAAGCTTCGAGTACTACAAGATCTATAAGCCATATGGCATGCTCAGCCAGTTTACGCGTGAGCATCCTGATCATGTGACACTTGCTGATCTCGATCAGAGATTTGGCAAAGATGTCTATCCTGTCGGGCGACTTGATAAGGACTCCGAGGGTCTACTCATCCTTACCAATGACAAGTCGGTCAATCATCGCCTTCTCGCTCCAGAGCATAAAATCTCCAAGGAATACTGGTGTCAAGTTGAAGGTAGTCCTACACAAGATCAACTGGCACGCCTAAGATCTGGACCAGAGATCAGGGTCAATAAAAAAACACACAAGTGTCGCCCATGTCAGGTGCAGCAGATGAGTGAGTCACCTGGACTACCCGAGCGAGATCCTCCGATTCGCTTTCGCAAAAATGTACCAACGTCTTGGCTCAAGATCTGCATCTCGGAGGGAAAGAATCGCCAAGTACGTAGAATGTGCGCCAAGGTAGGATTGCCTGTCCTCCGCCTTGTCAGAAGAGCCATATCAAATGTCACAATACACGATATGGCAGTAGGAGAAGTCCAGGCAATCCAAATTGACGATCTAGACTAAGGGTTTTCTTCTTCTGATGGATGAATGACAGTCTCGATCCGCTCAAGTTGTCGAGAGGCATGCTTGTCTTCAGGATTGATCTTGAGTACTTTCTCATAGCACTGACCTGCTACACAGGCATGCATTTCAGCAAGTGTATCATGGACCTTGGGCTCATGGCGAAAGAGAAAGCTATTCAAATTGGCAACTTTGAGTGCCTTGTCATATTCACCTCGGGCCTTATAGACGTATGCGAGCGTATTGAGCTCATTACTCTTGCGCACTTCTTCGTAGCAGGTACGATATAGATTTTCAAATTCCTTGTCAAATTTCCATACGGGATTCTTTGAGAAAAACTTCATGCAGTGGTTTGCAGCACTGTATCTAGGCTTGGTTGGAATCCCCTTGACGATCTGAGCAATGTCGATATCTACTGAGGTAATCGGCGATTCTACAATGCGACCAATCTCGCTTTCTTCCTCTTCAAATATGAATGTAGGAACGCGATGAACCATATAGGCTTGTTCTTCTTGCTGCGGTCCTTGTTTGTAGAGAGAATCACTATTGTGCAAGGCAATGATCTCCCATTGATCTTCAGACATACCCTGTGATTTCAAGTAGTCAAGAATTTGTGGTACCCACTTCTTGGAGTCACCGCACCATGTACCTATAAAGACCTTGAGACGCAGCTCTGAAAGGACTTCTCGATCCTGAAGATCGAGCTGTATCATGCTATCAAGGTCTCCTTGACTGGGACGCTTGAATGCCTCGGCGAAGTTCCCGGCTGATAAGGCCGAGTAAGGGATTTGGCCCCAAAGCTGTGTACGTTCTTTTTTGTCGGTGTAAGTCTGATAGTCTTGACCAAAGCCAGGCCAAAGGCTCAGTGCTGAAATGAGGATGATCAGTAGTTGCTTCATGCTCGAGAGAGTTTTGATTAGTGTTTGAATCATGTTGATGACTCAAAGCTCTCAAGCTCGTCTCACAAGATGAGTTATCCTGTGCTAGGCTCAGTGAAGCTGTGCAAATATTTGCTAAGCACCTACGTATGCGACCTCTTTGACGGCCTTGACCACCTTGCTCACATCTGGCAACCAAGCGTCCACAAGTGGCTTGGCGTATGGAAGATTTGTGTCCTGAGCATTGACTCTGATGACAGGAGCATCGAGGTAATCAAAAGCAAACCTTTGTATCGTGTACGCCACCTCTGATGATACGCCTGCAAATGGCCAAGACTCATCGACCACAACTAGTCGATTGGTCTTTTTGACGGAAGTCACAATCGTCTCGATATCGAGTGGTCGGATCGTACGGAGGTCAATAACCTCAGCTGAGATTCCTTCTTTTTGAAGCTCTACAGCAGCATCTTTGGCCACCTCGATCATCTTGTTGTAGCTGACGATGGTCACATCCGTACCTTCTCGTCTCACAGCTGCTTTGCCGATCGGTACGAGGTACTCTTCTTCGGGCACTTCTCCCTTGAGACCATAAAGGATCTCAGACTCCATCACGCATACCGGATCGTCATCCCGAATGGCACTTTTCAAGAGTCCTTTGGCATCGTATGGATCAATACACGAGATGACTTTGAGTCCAGGACAATTGGCTAGCCAACTCTCAAATGTCTGAGAATGCTGCTGAGCAAGCTGTCCTGCACTGCCGCTAGGACCACGAAAAACTATGGGGCACTTAAAGTCTCCGGCAGATTGACTGAGTGTCTTGGCCGCATTATTGACGATCTGATCAAAGGCCAAGACGGCAAAGTTCCAAGTCATAAATTCCACGATCGGGCGAAGACCATTCATGGCTGCACCGACCCCGATACCAGCAAATCCAAGTTCGGCAATAGGAGTATCAATGACTCGCTTTGCACCAAACTCATCCAGCATGCCTTTGCTCACCTTGTATGCGCCGTTGTATTCTGCCACTTCCTCTCCCATGAGGAGGACATTTTCATCCCTTCGCATCTCTTCAGACATGGCTTCTCCCAGTGCTTCGCGCAGTGTAATGACTCGGCTCATACAGTTTCTGTTATTTTTCTCAAAGGTATTGTAACTTCTTTCAATAGCTGTCCGTTATGACAGCAAATAACACACAATGAAAAAGCTAGTTCTGTTCAGTTTTCTTGCCTTTCTTTTTACGCAAGCTGATGCACAATGGTACAAAAAGGCAGAGTCTGTCAAGGGAAATGGAGTACTCGTGACCGAGGACAGGGATATCAATGCGTTTCACACGATCGATGTGGGTGGTGCGGTAGATGTATACGTCCACCACTCAACCGAGCATCGCGTAGAGGTCACTACAGATGAAAATATCGTCGAGTACGTGAAGACGGAAGTAAAAGGAGATCGACTGGTCATCAAGACAGAAGCGAATCTCAGAAAGTACAAACAACTCATTGTCAATGTATACACACCTCAGCTCAACAGAGTTGAAGTATCTGGCGCGACTGATATGTGGATCAAAGATGGTTTTGAGAGTGACGAATTTGAGATCAGTGCTAGTGGGGCGAGCAACATTAGTGCTGAGGGCCTGTCGGCCAAAAGTATTGTCGCCAAAGCATCTGGTGCCACAGATATCACACTCTCAGGCAGCTGTGAAATGATCAGAGTCGATGCCAGTGGAAGCAGCGATGTCGTCGCTAGGAGTATAGAGTCTGTCATGGCGAAAGTGCATGCAAGCGGAGCGAGCGATATCAGTATTTCCGCGAGCAAGTCTATCGAAGGTAGCCTGAGCGGTAGCTCTGACCTTGAGTACTACGGCAGTCCGAGTCGCGTCGAAGTGAGCACATCAGGAGCATCTGATGTCTCCAAAGGCGAGTAAGAAACAACATCGACACCTAAGACATCATGGAGGGAAGATCGCAAGGTCTTCCCTCTTTCTATTTTTGGTCTGCCTATCCCGCTGTAGGACTTAGCCAAGCTTGCAAATCAAATCCTCCAAAATTGCCAGAGCTCATCATGAGAAAAACGGAAGACTGATCTTGCCCATCCAAATAAGATTGTAGCTCGTCCGAAGATCTGAGTATCTGCAACGAAGCCCGACCAAATCCATCTTGAATTTGTGAATCCACTAGTGGCACTCGTCTCTTGATCTTGACACTCTCCAAGTCATAATAGACCGCACATTGTATCAAATCTAAAAATGAATCTTGGTACTGTCTCAGAAACTCTGCGTCCATACTACTATAGGTATGCAACTCGTATACTGCCACTACCCTCTCAGCACCATAACGATCGAGCACAGCTCGCACCGTGGCCTTTAGCTTACTCGGAGCATGAGCGTAGTCTCGATAAACTTTTGGGCTCTCAGAAATGAGCTGCAATCGCTTACTCGCACCTTGAAAGCCCGACATAGCCCGTAAAAACTCTTCTCGGGTGACATCTAGAGCTTTGGATACGGCAAGTGCCGCCCCGAGATTCTGATAATTGTGCTTGCCGAAAATTTGAAGGCGTATCTCTTCCCCGTCGAGTCGCAGCAAGTCAGTCTCTTGTTCTACTTGTAGCGTGTGGTACGCTTGAAGCTTACAAACAGGCTTGCAACCATTGATGAGCTCACCAAGCGTATCATCTTCAGCGCAATAGATTAATAAGGACTCAGGTCCAAGACTTAAGATTAAGCGTCTGAAACAGGCGCAATATTCGTCAAATGTCTTGAAGACATTGACATGATCCCATGCAATCCCTGTGACGACGAGGATGTCAGGATGGTAGTGAAGAAACTTGGACCTGGGATCCAATCTTGAGCTGAGGTACTCGTCTCCTTCGATCAAAATGGTCCCCTCACCTTTGATACTCACTGGACTCTCGATACCTGGAACGATCGCACCGAGTGCATAGTCAAAGGCTCGACCACTGTCATGCAGGATCTTGGTCAACATAGCCGTGATGGTGGTCTTTCCATGGCTCCCAGCTATCACGACCCTTTGCGCCTCTTTACTCATCTGATAAATCAGCTCTGGGAAGGACATGATCTGCAGATCGAGTTCCTGAGCTTTTAAGAGCTCCGGATTATCCAATTGTGCATGCATGCCGAGGACAATCGTGTCAATATCACTAGTGACTCGTGTAGCGTCCCAACCGAAACGATGAGGCAAAAGACCAGCTCTCTCCAAGCGAGATCTCGATGGATCAAAAATGACATCGTCGGAGCCTGTCACTTCGTGCCCCTGTCGGGAGAGGTCGATGGCGAGGCTATGCATGACACTGCCGCCTATAGCGATAAAATGGTATTTTCTGCTCATCTAACGATTCTGACTGGATTGATGGATAATTTCCTCGTAATTTTACCGTTAAACACACAAACCTATACCTAATACACATTTAATCTGAGACTCATGAAAACGAAAAAAGTCCTTCTACCATTCGCCATCCTCTCCATGTTCCTTCTTAGCAGCTGTAATAAAGGTGTTGGGTGTCCCAACAACTTCAGCTTAGATACAGAAGTCCTTGAACAATTGGCCAATCTTTTTGTAGTAGTTGCTAGTATCTTCTAGTAACTGTATGAATTGGATTGAGATTACCGATATAGAACAATTACAGACACTGGACGCAGCTTCGCAGCTGGGTCCAGTCGTGATTTATAAGCATAGCAATCGCTGCTCCATCGCAACTGTAGCGAAGAATCGTCTTGTCAATGACAAGGCAATGAATGATGTAAAAGTCTATGAGATCGACGTCGTGGCACAGCGTCCCATATCGCTCGCTGTTGCTGAGCGCTATGGAGTGCGTCATGAGTCTCCACAGGTCTTAGTCATCCATGGAGGTCAATCAATCTATGACGCAAGTCATCTCTCTATCTTTCCTCAAGAGGTGATGGAGCGACTGAGTAGCCCTACCCAAGCCTAAGCAGTGTCCATCTTCGTGACGGGAGATGGCTCCCACAGCATAGAATCAGCAGAGTATGGCGTGCCATACCACAGTCGATACGGTGCACGTACGGAAAGCGAACATGTGTTCATTGAGGCTGGTCTCAAGTATTGGCTAGAACATACGGTGGATCAGAACTCTCCCAGCATATTGGAATACGGCATTGGCACTGGTCTCAATGCCCTACTCAGTCATCACTTTGCTCAGAGTAGTGATCTCAGATTGTCCTATACCGGCATCGAGAAATATCCTATTGACAACTGGACCCAGCTCAACTATCTACAAGGAGATCTTGCCGGAAATCAGAAGTTCTTCAATGATTTTCACAATACAACATGGCAAGACGATGATCAGGTGTTCATAGAGCTACATGATCACCTCCATTTTTGCAAGATCAACGGAGACTTTAGAGAGGTAAATATCCAGAGGAGATATGATGTCATCTTCTTTGATGCATTTGCGCCTAATGCTCAAGAAGAGCTCTGGGAAGAATCGGTATTGCAGCAGTGCTACGATCGACTCCATCCGCTGGGTGTATGGGTGAGCTACTGTGCCAAGGGCGAGGTGCGACGGAGATTGCAGCGATGCGGATTCCAAGTAGAGCGCATACCAGGCCCTCCTGGAAAACGCGAGATGCTCCGCGCCACGAAGCAGAATGACTAGACCCCTACGACTTTACTTCGTCGTTCTAGCAACACGTTATCCAACCACTGACCATTGAGTTGACCGATTTTTTGGCGAAAGCCTATCTGCCGGAAACCTGACTGCTCATGAATCCTAATACTCGCGGTATTCCCACGCATGACTCCGGCCTGTAGGGTCCAGATGCCGTGTGACTCGCTTTCGATCACCAGTCTTTCTAGAAGAGCACGACCGATTCCGTATCCTCGATGATTCTCATGCACATAGACACTCAGCTCTGCTACACCTCCGTATACACACCTACTGGATACAGGGCTGAGCGCTGCCCATCCTACTGTCTCAGTTTCGGAGACTGCACGAAGTCGACTGTGCGTAAGATGTGATCGATCCCAGTCAGACCATTGCGGAACACTGGTCTCAAAAGTCGCCATTCCAGTGTCTATACCCTGCTGATAAATCACAGAGATTGCAGGATAGTCAGCTTCTTGAATACCAAGCACTATCTTCAACAGCAAGAGCTTTCGGGTGCACAAAAATTACTCTTGGATTGTGCAATGGGGATGGCACATGACTCTCTCGCAAGGCATGCCGTCTGCTTGGTCAAAAGGAGAAAACCCTTGCCTTCCTCGTAGTCAAGATCGTAGGTCGAGATACTCTCACCTTGATATTCAACCACAATTTGCTTGTCCTCAAGACCAAGACGATCCTGAGACAGCTTGAGAATATGGACGAGCTTGTCTGGATGGAGGCGATGGTCATAGTCCTGCTCCTCCCATAGCTGCAGACTGATTTTGTCCTCTGTACGCATCTTGCCTCCGCAATCAATGAACTCTTTGCGAAGCTTAGCAACCTCTGTCACGTGGAAGTGCCGTGGGACCAAGCGACCATCTGGAAGCTGGAAAGAGATTTCGGTAGATCCTTCAAGGATCTGGAGCAGCTCGGACAATGTCATCTTCGTATCATCTTTGATTCGACCCGAAAGATAGGTATGAGAGCGCGTAATGATCAAGGCAGATTGCCAAGAGATTGCGTAATTTGTCTCCATGAAAATCGCACTTCACTGGAAGATCTTGATCGGTATGGCTCTTGGAGCAGTATTTGGCTACGCTGCTTCACAGGCTGGATGGACCACATTTGTCGATAACTGGGTGGCGCCTTTCGGCAAAATATTCATCAATCTCCTCAAGCTTATCGCTGTACCTCTGATCATCTTTTCACTCATCAAAGGCATCGCCGATCTCAAGGACATCCGTAAGTTCTCCAAGATGGGCGGCAAGACCATCGGTCTCTACATTCTCAGCACAATCCTGGCGATTACCGTAGGACTACTGATCGTCAATACTGTACAACCAGGTAAAAAAATCACAGAGGAGACAAGATCCAGTCTGATGAAAGACTATGAGAGCGATGCCATCAAGAAAATTGATGCTGCCAGCGCTAGGAAGCAGACCAGTCCCTTGCAGCCATTGGTCGATATCGTACCTGACAACTTCATTGCTGCTGCAGGGAACAATCGAAACATGCTTCAGGTCATATTCTTTGTGATACTCTTTGGGATCGGATTACTCCTCATCGACCCGGCCAAAGCCGAGCCTGTCAAGAGGCTCGTAGAGGGCATGAACGATGTGATTCTCAAGATCATAGATATCATCATGCTGATGGCACCCTATGGTGTATTTGCCTTGCTAGCTGACCTAGTGGCCAATGCACCTACTGCGGACCTCTTCGCTGCGCTAGGACTATACGCCTTGTGTGTAGTGATCGGTCTGGCGATCATGATATTTGTCGTCTATCCACTTGTCATCAGATCATATGTTGGCATGGGCATAGGGAGGTTTTTTCGAGAAATCTCTCCTGCGCAGCTTTTGGCATTCAGCACCAGCAGTAGTGCAGCTACGCTTCCAGTCACTATGGAACGTGTCACCGAGCATCTCGGCGTCGATGATGAGGTCAGCAGCTTTGTGCTGCCTGTCGGGGCTACCATCAATATGGATGGCACAAGTCTCTATCAAGGAGTAGCTGCAGTTTTTATCGCACAGGCCTTTGGCATGGATCTAGGCCTTGGAGATCAATTGACCATACTGGCGACTGCTCTCCTAGCGTCAATCGGTAGTGCCGCTGTACCAGGTGCTGGCATGGTGATGCTGGTCATTGTGCTCGGCGCGGTAGGCATTCCCGAAGGAGGTCTAGCCCTCATCTTTGCTATGGACAGACCACTTGATATGATGCGGACCGTCACCAATGTGACAGGAGACGCAACAGTCTCTCTTGTCGTAGCCAAGTCAGAAGATAAGCTTGGAAATCCTCAACCAAATGAACTGGATGACTTTTATCAAATAACATCAGAATAACACACGAGAATGTCAGAAATACTTGGAGTAGGAAGTAGAGTCAATCATCCATCCTATGGCACTGGAGTCGTCACGAAACTGCATGGGGCCGCCTATGATGTCGTCTTTCACATGCATGGAAAGAAGCTTGTCGGCAAGGACTACACAGCTTGGGACATCATCGAAGCCGTTGAGCCCTCTGATGCAGTGAGCTTCACAGAAGCTGAGAAAGCTCTGATCAAGATCTTGCAATCTTATAATGGGCTTGACTCCAAAGTAGAACTTGGTGATAAGTGGCAAGGAGGCACCCTCATCTTACGTCCTGATGATGACGGGCTCAAGCCCAAGGAGATGCCCATCGACACTTTCTTTCACAAAATCGTCATGGTCAGAGATCGACTCAGGGTGATGGAACAGCGCATCAACTCCAGCAAGCTCACCGATGAAGAGAAAGTAAATCTTCAACAATACATCACCAGAATTTACGGTAGTCTCACAAGTTTCAATGTCCTCTTTAAGTACAAGGATGATCAGTTTCGTGGAGAATCAAAATCTTCTTAGATGAAAAAATTCGTGGGAAAAGCGCTGTTCATTTTGGCGACAGCCACAGCCTTAAGCTCCTGTGTGGAAATGGCAAACACCTACACACAACTGCCCCCTGGCGAGTGGCGTGCAGTACTCTTCCTAGATGAAGGCGTGAGGAATTTCAGCAAAGAAACAAGTAAGAGCATCCATCAGATTCGTGATAAGGAACTGCCTTTTGTCTTTGAAATCCAGTATGACGATGCCGGTGACATGTACGCTCTCATCCACAACGGTGAAGAGCGTATCAAAGTCGATGATATCACTTGGATGCCCGCCCAGCTCAACGGTGGTAACGATACTGTACGGATAGACTTCCCACTGTACAATTCGTTTATCACCGCGACCTTCAATGAGAGATATCTAGACGGAAACTGGTTTGATCTCAATCGTGGAGAATACCGGATACCCTTCAAGGCGATTCACGGCCAAGACTACAGATTCACCCATGAGAGTCAAGCAGGGACGACTGACTGGAGCGGAAGCTGGCAAGTGCTTTTTGACCACGACACTGATGATCCATATCGCGCTATGGGACGATTTGAGCAAGAAGGAAATATCGTCACAGGCACATTTCAGACGGAGACTGGTGACTACCGCTATCTAGAGGGTAATGTCGTTGAAGATCAATTGTTCCTCTCGGTATTTGACGGAAGTCATGCATTCCTATTCCGTGCCAGTCAGGATGACGAGGGCAAGGCGACAGGAATCTTTCGCTCTGGGAAGCACTATCTGAGCAATTGGACAGCGAAGCGCAGTGAAGAAAACTGGTTGAAATCAGCAAGTGAGCTGACATATCTCAAGGAAGGATATGACAGATTGGAATTTGAGTTTGAGACGCCTGACGGCAAAATACTATCTCCCGACAGTGAGGAATATCGCGGAAAGGGCAAGATCATACAGATCATGGGAACCTGGTGTCCAAATTGTAAGGACGAAACGCTCTTTTTGAGAGAATTCTTGAAGAAAAACCCACAAGATGACATCGCCGTCATGGCGCTTGCCTTCGAGAAGCAGGCAGATGAAGCTGCCCAGCAGGCAGTGAAGCGCTATCGAGAAAAACTAGATGTCCCGTATCCATTTGCCGTCGCAGGCTCCTACAGAAAATCCGAAGCGGCCAAATCACTTCCAGCGCTAAATGCCATCATCTCCTACCCCACTCTCATATTCCTAGACAAGAACAATCAGGTCAAACATATCCATACGGGATTCAACGGGCCAGCGACACCTGGCTATGAGCAGTGGCCAGCAGAATTTGAGCAGATGCTACAAGATATCAAGCCATGAGCAAGACGGTACTAATCACGGGAGCCACGAGCGGTATCGGTCTAGCGACTGCCAGGGCTTTCGCCCAAATGTCCTGGAGACTCATCTTGACGGGAAGAAGGCAAGAGAGACTCAAGCAGATCCAAAATGAACTCCAAGCCACCGGATCAAGTGTACATGTAGCTAGCTATGATGTCAGATCTGAGGAGGCTTGCCAGAAACTGATCTTGGAGCTGCCAGCAGAATGGGGCACAATTGATCTCCTGATCAACAATGCAGGACTCGCCAGAGGCTTTGACCCAATTCATGAAGGTGACAGCAAGGCTTGGAATGAGATGATCGACACCAATATCAAGGGCTTGATCTACATGACAAAGTATGTCAGTCAGGGGATGGTCAAACGTCAAAGTGGACAGATCATCAATGTCTGCAGCACAGCAGGACACGAGGTCTACCCCAATGGCAATGTCTACTGTGCCACAAAGCACGCCGTCGATGCCCTGACAAAATCCATGCGCCTTGACCTATACAAGCATGGAATCAGAGTGGGCCAGGTGAGTCCAGCTCATGTCGAGGAAACCGAGTTTGCTTTGGTGAGATTTTCTGGTGATCAGAGCAGAGCCAAGATCTACGAAGACTTCAATCCACTAAAGTCTAGTGATGTGGCAGAAGCCATTGTCTACATGGCGACTCGACCTGCCCACGTCAATGTCCAAGATATTCTGCTCATGGGGACCCAGCAAGCATCAAGTAACCACCTGGACCGTAGCGGCAGAAAATATGATGGCTAGATCGCAGTCCACACTATTGCTCTGGATATGTGCTACTGTCCTCGCAGCGCAGGACTTGCCTACTGATCGGAGTATAGCCTGGCAGGATCTTGTGAGCGATATCGAGGATCACAACTTTGAAATGGTGAATGTCCTGGAACATGGTCTAGACACTCTCGGCCTAGACAATAGTGATAGATTTAGGGACCTGCAAGAGATGTATCCAGACTCAGTGCAGTACTACTTCCCATCAGGAACCTATCGATTTGAAGAAACAATAGTCTTGAATTCTCACACATCTCTCTTGGGTGATGGAAGGGCTACCATCCTCCAGTTTGAGCAGATGGATAGTGATTTGATCAGGATCCGCGGCACGGTTTTGAGCGATCGACGCTATCGATTCCATGACGCGCTGCAAAGAGGCGACAGCCTACTCATTTTAGAAGCTGAACAAGACTTTTCTCAAGTTCAATCCCAATATCTGTGGGTCAATAATAATGATCTTGACAAGGTCCATAATGACTGGGCGATCAACAGCACTGGCCAGATCCTTGAACTAGACAGTGTCAACGGAGACTCTCTATGGATTGCCTATCCTCTCCGGCGTGACTATGACACCACTGAGCTCATTCTGAGAGAGGTCAGACCAGCAGAGAATGTCCAGATTCGTTGTCTGTCTCTACAAAACAACAGTCCTTCGAGTAGCCAAAGACGAAATATCGACTTGAGGTGGGCTGTGCGCTGTAAGATTAGCGGAGTTCATTCTGAGCGCTGCAACTTCGCACATGTCGCACTGAGCTTCTCGCATGGCTGCCTCGTCCAGAAGAGCCATATGGTAGATGGGCATGACTACGGTGGTGGTGGACGCGCATATGGCGTCGTATTGCAGATGGGTTCTGGACAAAATCATATATATGACAATGTCCTAGAGCATTTGAGGCATTCAATCTTGCTCCAAGCCGGCGCCAACGGAAATGTCATCGCTTACAACTATTCGTTTGATCCCTTTTGGGAGCAAGCTGGCTTGCCTGATGACAGTGCTGGTGAACTTGTACTTCATGGAAATTGGCCGTATCTCAATCTCTTTGAGAGTAATCTTATTCAAAACATTGTTATTGATGATTCTCACGGTCGCAATGGACCTCACAATACCTTCTTCAGAAACCGAGCTGAAGGATTTGGCATCTTCATGAATTTTAATCCACCTAGTGATGGACAAAATTTTGTCGGGAATGAGGTCACTAGTACTGAGTTTCTTAAAGGGCTCTATTTTTTGCAAGGAGAAGATCATTTCGAATGGGGGAACAGTGTCCAGGGAGACATCACGCCAAGCGGTACTGATTCCCTACTGACTGCCAGTCTCTATCTCGACAAGCAGCCCATGGAGTATGTCCATGCGCAATTATCATGGCCCAGTCTTGGACTAGAGTCCGAATCACCAGAGAAAACCATACCCGCCAAGCTTAGATTTGATCAAGGAGTAGATCCTTGCGAAGACTTCCTGAGCTCGACCTATCAAGGAAGTCGTCAATCCTACAGACTCTTTCCCAATCCCACTACAGGACGATCTCAACTTGACGGCTATGACGGAAGCTGGTCGCTCTCTGGATGGGAAGGTACTTTGATAGCCCTAGGTGCTGGTTCCGACATAAATCTGTCAGAACTACCTCCTGGAATCTATTTTCTCAGGCTTCTAAATCAACACGGTGCGCCTAGCCTGCGGATTGTGCTCCAATGATCACATGGCATCAAAAAACTGGCGCATCTCTGTCGCATCCTCCGGTTTGATGCGACCACTCAGAATCAGGCGAATTTCTCTCCTTCTGACAGCTGCATCAAAGAGAGCCTTCTCTTGCGCTGATAGAGGTATGACTGGTGGCACTTTTGTCGGTTTCATCTTGTCAGAATCCAATGCTACAAAGGTCAGATAAGCGTGATTTGACTTTCGCGGATTGGTGTTTTTGGCATTGCTGGCAAACACCTCCAGATAGACCTCAAGCGAGGTATTAAAAGCGCGTGTGACTTGAGCAGTGATCGTGATGACATCTCCAAGATGTATGGGCGACTCAAATGACACATGATCCACAGCAGCTGTGACGCACTGATTGCCACAGTGCCTACTGGCGCAGATTCCACCAGCTATATCCATCCATCGCATAAGATTCCCACCCATAAGATTACCCAGTGGATTAGTATCATTTGGCATGATGAGTTCTGTCATGGTCGTTTTAGACTCTTCGACTCTCTTTCCTGCTAGTTGCGCATCTTCACTCATGGCACAAAAGTCATCAATTTTTATGGACGAGTTCAGCCTCAAATACTTCTGCGAAGTGATCCAAGATTCTGGATTTAAGCTCAGGCATAGGCACCTGGCGGCCGAGCTCTTTTTGTATGCTGGTAACAAATCTATCAGGATCACTGATACCGCAGGGCACGATGTGCTCAAAGTGCGCTAGCTCTGGATTTGCATTGAGGGCCAAGCCATGAAGACTGACCCACCTGCTCAGATGTACACCGATCGCACAGATCTTGCGCTTCGGTTTATCGGCCATCCACACACCAGTGTATCCTTCATGCCTCTCAGCTCTCAAACCATAGTCAGCCAAACTCCGGATGACAAGATCTTCAAGACTTCTCACATAGCGGTGTACATCCCTGTAGAAATCTTCAAGATCTAGCAATGGATATACCACCAGTTGGCCAGGACCATGATAGGTGATATCACCACCGCGATTGATCTTATAGTATTGGATACCTGCGACAGATAGATCTACTTCTTTCGTGAGCAGATGATCTTCCTTGCCGCTCTTTCCCAATGTAAGTACAGCAGGGTGCTCACAGAGGAGTAATCTGTGCTCTGGGACATAGTTCTCATCATCTCGATGCTTCCTCTTATCATCAATAAGAGCCCGGTGAACAGCCGTCTGATACTCCCACGCCTCTTTGTAATCAATGAGACCGAGATCTTCTACAAGGACTTTTGGCAAACTACTTTGAGTTTTATTCAAGCGCTGTAGGCTATAAATGACTTACACCATTCTCTTATGCCCGATATCAGTCCCTGGTCAACCACTGCAGTCTTGTCATCATTGAGAAAGCTTCCTACCTGACTGATTGGCCTTTTGTCTGGATAGACCGTCATGCCGACATGATTGGCAACCGCGGCAAAATGATCAAGACCTCGGAGATTTCCTGCTCTTCCGCTTGCCACACCAATCAAACCGAGCGTTTTGCCCTTGAATGTCTTTTTGTATTCATTGATGGATATAGCATCCCAAAACAATTTCAAGACTCCAGGAACACTTCCATTGTACTCTGGTGAAATCACGATCCACTTCTGTACATGAAGCAGGGAAGACTCCTGTATCTGCTTGAGCGCTGGACTCATCTGGGAAGCGTCGTACATGTGGCTATGCAGTATATCAGATGGCAGTTCAGCGAGATCGATGACACGTATATCTACGCCCTCTTCAGTAAGAATTTCTGATACCATTTTGGTGACCAGAGATGTCAACGCCCTTGCCCTATTTGTTCCATTGATGATAGTGATCATTCGCGAGATACTTTTGCGCGTCAGCGCTGCTTTTGTATGGTGTAATTAACAATATGAGCCTCCAAATATTGCTACTTTTGCAGGAGATTCCTCGCTTATGAAGATCAGATATCTCGGACATGGCGGCTTTCATATAGAACTTGCTGGCAAGCATTTGGTTGTAGATCCATTCGTCACCGCCAATGAACTTGCCAAGTCCATTGATATCTCAAAGATCCCAGCCGATTATGTACTAGTGACCCATGGTCATGAGGATCACACATTGGATGTCGAGGCTGTCGCCAAAATGCAATCTGCCACTGTGATTTCGTGCTATGAAATCGCGAATCACTTCAAGGCCAAAAGTCTTGACACCCTACCGATGAATCACGGAGGTACCGTGCATCTTGATGGGTTGCACATCAAGATGGTGAATGCCATCCACACTAGCGGATTTGCAGATGGAAGCTATGCCGGCAATCCAGCGGGCTTTGTGGTCTATACCGACGAGCATTGCATATACCTATCTGGCGATACTGCACTCACCATGGATATGAAGCTCATACCGATGACTTGCCCACCGGTCAATGTGGCTATACTCTGCATCGGGGATCATTTCACTATGGGTTACAAAGAAGCTGCGATAGCTGCCAAGTTTGTGGAAGCTCAGCGAGTGATTGGTTGCCACTATGACACTTTTGGATATATTGTCATTGAAGACAAAGAGGAAGTCAAAAATTACTTTACACAGCATCAGATAGAGTTGCACTTACCGGCCATCGGTGACACTATGGAATTTTGAGATATGGGAAAGATCATTGCTGTAGCTAATCAAAAAGGCGGCGTAGGGAAAACCACGACGACCATCAACCTAGCGGCGTCATTGGCCATCCTAGAATACAAAGTTCTCATCGTAGATGCGGACCCACAAGGGAATGCAAGTGGTGGTATTGGCCTACTGGAGCAGGATTACAAATCCGGACTTTATGAGTGCTTGGTCGAAGGTCTAGCTGCCAAAGAAGCGATCCATCACAGTTCCACACCCAATCTCGACCTCATTGCGGCCAATATTGACTTGGTAGGTGCAGATCTCGAGATGGCAGTGCGCGAGCGTCGTGAATTCATCATGCGAGAGTCACTGCACAAAATCAAAGATGACTATGACTTCATCTTCATTGACTGCCAACCCTCACTTGGACTCCTGACGCTCAATGCACTCACAGCTGCTGACGCCGTGATCATTCCTATCCAGTGCGAAATCTATGCACTAGAAGGACTGGGCAAGCTCAAGAATACCATCATGCTCGTCAAAAACAAGCTCAATCCAGAGCTCAAGATTGAAGGCATACTTCTATCCATGTATGATCGCAGGCTCAGACTTGCCAAGATGGTGGAACAAGAACTCAGGGCTAGTGGAAACCGCATCTATGACACAGTCATATTCCGAAACTCACGAATCGGTGAAGCCCCTAGTCTCAAGATGCCTGTACTTCTGTATGATGCAAGGAGCACTGGAGCCAAGATGTTTTTGCAACTTGCAACAGAATTTCTCGAGGACAATAAAACCGCAGAGCTACAACCTAGCCTATAGTCTATGAGCAATAGAAAACTGGAAATTGGCAAAGGGCTCAGAGCGCTCATATCCGACATCGACAACATCGATATCGACAAAAAGACCGAGACAGTCAAGCAACTGGCGAGCAGCATAGCAGAAATCAGCCTCGAACAGATTGAGGTAAATCCTATGCAGCCGAGGACAGATTTTGACCCTCAGGCCCTCCAAGAGTTGTCCGACTCGATCAAAGAACACGGTCTCATACAGCCCATCACTGTAAGAAGTATGGGAGGTGATCGTTTTCAGCTCATCTCCGGTGAGAGACGATTTAGAGCGAGTAAGATGGCAGGACTCGCAGCAGTACCTGCTTACATCCGTATCGCAGATGATCAGGCCATGCTCGAGATGGCGATCATCGAAAATATCCAGCGTCAAGACCTCAATGCCCTCGAAGTAGCCCTTGGCTATCAGAGACTCATAGATGAATGCCAGCTCACACATGATCAGCTTTCCAAAAGACTAGGAAAAAATCGTACCAGCGTCACCAATCACCTTAGGCTCCTCAAACTGCCACCCTCCATCAAAAATGGACTCCGACAAGCTCAGATCACCATGGGTCATGCGCGAGCACTGGTGGGTGTAGATCATGTCGATCAGCAACTCTCACTCTACCAGAGATGCATCAGCCAGCAGCTCAGTGTGAGACAGCTAGAGGCGCTGATCAGAAGCACCACGACACCCAATGTAAAAGCTGCTACGAAAGCATCCAATATGCTATCACCAGAATGGGAATCCGCTCGCAAGGCACTGAGTGACTACGTAGGATCCAAGGTGGATCTTCAGTTGTCTCAAAATGGTAGTGGTAAGATCATCGTGGCTTTCTCTGACTTGGACCACTTCAATAGCATCATCGATGCGATTCAGGACTGACACGATTTGTCAGAATTTCTCGTTCATTGAGTAGATCATGCTCTCTAGATCAATCATAATCGCCCTTCTTTGTGCTGCCTCTGCTTGCCTATCAGCCCAGAGGCCAGAGATCATACGAGATACGACACAAGATTTAACTGTAAATACTGGCGCAACCGCGGCGGCTCCCGTCGAAAAAGCCAAGCTATTCTCTGGGCGACCTGGAAAGGCTGCTCTATACAGTCTAGTACTTCCCGGAGCCGGACAAGTCTACAATAAAAAGTACTGGAAGCTTCCACTAGTCTACGGAGCCATCGGAGGCTCTATTGGCCTCTTGAGTTTCAATGGGAAGCAGTTCAAAGTCTTGACCAATGATATCAATGAAAGCCTTCGTGGTGAATACACGGGAACACTAAGTCTAGATCAGCTTCAACGCCTAAGGCGCGAAGCACGCAAAAATCAACAGATCAGCGGGGTCATCCTCGGAGTTGCTTGGTTGCTCAATAGTGTAGATGCATTCGTGGATGCTCATCTCAGCACCTTTGACGTCTCGGAAGATCTCAGCGGTCTATCTCCTATGATCCGCTCGGATATAGATCTGATGAATTCTGCTCCAGTCGTTCATATTGGCTTGAGCTATAGTTTTTGAGTCAAGAAAGCCTCCTGGAGATAGCTTTATCATAGGGCAATCTCAGTAGATTTGTCAAGTGTCAAAACTTCCCAATATCCAAACCTGGCTCCCCATTCTCTGCTGCTCTCTACTTCTAGGATCATGCGCCACATACAAGACTAAGATTTCACCAAAAGCTGCGCATCAATCAGCAGCATTGCCACCCTCAGCTCAACTTGACCAAGTAGTCTTCCTGATCGGTGATGCTGGTAAACTGCATGAAGGAGAAGCACCTCCAGTACTCAAGCAAGTAGCAAGCGAGATCGACAAGTCTGCCCTCAATCATTCACTGGTCTACCTAGGAGATAACATCTATCCCCTCGGCATGCCGACAAAAGATGACCCAGATCGAAGCACTGCAGAGGCCAATCTTGATGCGCAGATCGAAGTGATGCGAGATATGATGGGGACAGCAGTGCTGATCCCGGGCAATCATGATTGGTACAATGATGGTCTCAAAGGTCTAGCCAGACAAGAAAAATATGTCAAGAAGCATCTCGACAAGAAAAATGTCTTCCTACCAGAGGACGGGTGTCCCGGACCGGAATTGATCAAACTTTCAGAGCACCTTCATCTCATCATACTTGATACAGAATGGCTCATCGAAGACTATGCTGGGCGTATAGAGCTAGATCCATCATGTGAGGTAAGTCACTATAATCAATTTCCGGCAGCCTTCAACAAGCTGCTCAATAAAAGTCAAGCTCAGACAGTACTTGTGTGCCTTCACCATCCGATGGCAAGTTACGGCTCACATGGCGGGCATTTCAGTGCCAAAAGCCATTTTTTTCCAGTTAGTGAATTCTCTAAAAAAGCACTGATTCCTCTTCCGATATTGGGATCCTTGGGTCACCTTCTTCGTATAGATGGTGGTCAGAAAGAAGATGTCACAGGACAGGCTATGAGGTGGCTCCAGCAACATTTGAGACCACTCATTGAAAATCACGGAAAAGTCATACTCGCCTCGGGACATGATCACAATCTACAGTTGATCGATATGGATGGTGTACATCAGATTGTCAGTGGCGCAGGTACTAAGCAGACGCCTACCCGTATTGGCGGTCAAGCAGAGTTTACTACTGGCCAGATGGGCTATGCGAGACTCAAGAGCTACACCGATGGCTCTGTCCGTGTAGAGTTTGTGACTGTCGGCGAGGATGGTGTGCATGAGGCTTACGCCAAAATGCTATTTCAAGCTGACGAGCACTTTGATATCACAAATTTGTCCGATGCACTTGAAGAAAACTATCGTACAAGCATCTATAGCGGTGATGACAAACAAAAGTTTCACCGCAGCATCTTTGGCGATTGGTATAGGAGCCTATACTACGAGCCGATCGTAGCGCCTACACTTGACTTGAGCTCGCATCTAGGTGGACTCACACCTGTACGAAAAGGTGGTGGCTTCCAGACCAATAGTCTTCGACTAGAAGCCAAGGATGGTCGGGAATATGCACTACGAGCATTGCACAAGGATGCCAATCGCCTCACGGGTGGTGTCTTTGATGAGACCGTAGTCCTTGGGCTTGTGGAAGACTTCTTCACGGTGTCACATCCATATGCGGCTTTCAGCATCTCACCTATGGCAGATGCACTTGGTCTCTATCATACGACCCCAGAGCTATACTATGTACCTCAACAAAAGGCACTCGGTGATTACAACCCGAAGTATGGCGACCAACTCTTTCTTCTGGAGGAGCGCCCTGATGGAAAGCTCTGGAATGGGACAGTACATTTTGGCGAAAGCCCAGAAATCGTCTCAACCACCGATATGACGGAGGCCATCACCTCCAAGTATAGCCATGAAGTTGATGGAGCTTTCACTATCAAGGCAAGACTCTTTGATCATCTCATCGGAGACTGGGATAGACACCAAGATCAGTGGCGCTGGGCAAGTATCGAGCAAGATGACAAGACCTTGTATCGCCCCATCCCACGAGATCGAGATCAGGCTTATAGTAAGTTTGACGGGCTGCTCACAAGCATCGTCAAGCGGACCATCCCTACAGTCCGTAAATTTCAAAGCTTCTCGCCTGAGACAAAGAGACTCAAGTGGTTTAACTTCAATAATCGACATGTGGACCGCTGGTATCTCAATAGCCTAGAGTGGTCCGACTGGGAAGTGGCCATCAGGGAGATAGAAACCCAGCTAGAAGAATCACATATCGATGCAGGTCTCAGCCGCCTGCCTCAAAATGCTCAAGACTTTAATGGAGCAGAGATCAAGGAATTTTTGCTGAAGCGTCAGGAAAATATGGATATCATGGCGCGCAAGTACTATGAAATCTTGGCCAGAGATGTCGATGTCCTAGGCACAGAGAAGAAGGATCACTTCGTCATCAGTTATGCGGAGGACTTCACACTGGTGGAGCGATTCAAATACAAGGGTGATAAAGACAAGGAGCTGCTGTACTCTCGACGTTTTTATGATGACGAGACGAAGCGAATCTTCCTTTGGGGCCTAGAGGGAGAGGATCTATTTACGATCCAAGGTGAGGGGAAAGGACCGAAATTGACCATATTGGGCGGCAGAGATCCAGACGATTATGAGGACCTACGTCCACCCTCTTCAAGGGCTGTGCGCGTATATGACAAGACGACAAGCAGTCAGATTCACCCAGAAGCATCGATCAGCCTGAGAGGACTACCCGATAAGTCCTACTATGTTCCTGACTGGAATGAGAGGCAATACGACTACGGACTCGGACTGCCTCTGCCAGCTGCCAACAATGAAGATGGATTTGGACTTGGCTACAATTATACCTATACTGACTATGGCTTCAAGAAGGCCCCCTACAAAAGTCAGCATCAGGTCAAGGCCTCCTATATCTTTCAGACACGTGCCTGGAGTTTGTCTTATGAGACAGAATGGAATCATCTGATCGGTAAGACTGACCTTCTGTATGGGTTATCTTATCACGGGCCGACATGGAATCTCAACTTTTTTGGTCTCGGCAACCAGTCAGCATACGATCCAAAGGAAGACGATATTTCTTTTCACAGGGTACGCCAAGAGCGCATACACGGAGATCTCGGACTACAGCGTGACTACATATCGCCATGGCGTCTGGGACTTGGGGTGAGCTATGATAGCTACCGCTTACGCGAAAATGATGGTCGATTTATCGAGACGCCGCTAGCTCAGATTCCAGACTATCTAGAAGAGTGGAAAGGCTACTTGTCCGCTTCCACATGGGCAATCTTTGACTACATAGATGATGAATTGCGGCCCAAAAGAGGGATCGGCTTCGTGATTCGCCCTTCATACATATCGGCGCTAGGAGAAGAAGGTGGCAGCTTTGTAGATATCAAAACTTCATTGACCATACATCACCCACTGACGCTAGATCAGCGCTTGCGCTATGCTGGCAAATTGGCTTATCACGCAGTGGGAGATGGATATGAGTTTTTCCAAGCACCGGCCATCGGCCGCTTGGAGGGCGTAAGAGGTCTGAGACAAGGCAGGTATCGTGGAGATGCTTCGCTCGCTTGGACCAATGACCTGTACTTTGACTTGCTCTCCGTAATGAATGTCGGACTACCATTTGAACTAGGTCTGATCGCTAGTGCCGATATAGGCCGTGTATGGGTCGAGAGCGAAAAAAGTGAACTATGGCATCCAGCTGTGGGCGGAGGACTGAGTCTAGATCTCTTGAAAATGCTCAAAATCTCGGCGAGCTATCATATATCTCGAGATGATCAGATCCTGATTGTCGGTCTAGGCCGACGTATCAGATAGCAATGCCTATCGAATCAGTGTAGCGATTCCTTCAAGAGTGACAGCCTTGCCCCTTGGCTCAGTATACTGGACAATGACTGAATAGACACCAAGTGGCGCATCGACCCCTACATTGTTTTTTCTACCATTCCATCCTTCATTGGGATCATTGGTCTCAAAGACTTTCTCGCCCCAGCGATTCCATATCGTAAGCTCAAACTGGACAATGTCCTCTATCGCGCCTATGCCTCGATAAGTGTCATTGATACCATCATTGTTGGGGCTAAAGGCATTGGGTAAGTAGTAGTTGACGATGGGCTGGATATCAAGTGTCGCAAATGCACTATCCGTACATCCACTCTCATGTCCGACTACAAGTATGATCTCCTGGACACCTGTATCTCTAAAATTGTAGCTCGGATTTTGATCAAAACTCACAGATTCATCGCCGAAAAACCACTGCCAATTGATCGCATCAGTGGACAAGTCAGTAAACTGTACTAGACTATTGAAACTAGTAGGATTGGCTGGATCAAAAGTGAATGCTGCAATAGGTCCTGGGAGTACTCGGATGTAGTCTTGAAACTGTGCAGAGATCATACAGCCTATGGGTGAAGTGACGTCAATACTGATCGAGTAGATTCCAGGCTCTTCATAAAAATTGGTCGGACTGATTTCATCGCTCATATTCCCGTCCCCAAAGTCCCAAAGGATATCGTAGGTACTATCTATCGGCGTAGAAAGATTATTGAAAAAGATATCGCCAGGCGCACAACCAACAAATCTGTCTGGTTCCAGTACAATGATCGCTGGAGCGGGCTGATACTGAATGGTCGCCACACTATCATCAGAGCAGCGGTTGTTATCCACGACAGTGAGCATCACATCCTGAAATCCAGGAGATTCATACAAATGGCTTGGGCTTGGCTCGGACGAACTATTGCCATCTCCAAAAGTCCAGAGCCACCGGACCAAGGAATCAGCACCTGTAGAACTCAGGTCTGTAAAGTCTACTGGCCCCGCTATGCATGTGTCATAGTCAAAATCAAAGCTGGCAATGATCTCTGGAAAAATATTGACATCAATGAATGCTGTGTCTGAACAGTCTGTCCCTGGATTGACGATCATCTGTCCTTGGTAATTTCCAATATCCGGAAACTCATATGTTGCATCTCGAGTGGTTTGCCTCACTGTATCTCCATCTATCAGCATCTCCCAGATATAGCTATCAATGAAGTTGATGTTACCACTTTGATTTTCAAAGTTGACCGTTTGACTCCCACAACTATTGATCTGAAAGAGCCTCGTAGTCAACATGGAATCAGCAGAGATACCAGCGAAGACGCTCTGCTCACAGAATGCAACATTGAACTGGAAATCACGCTGTATCCGGCTAAGCTCAACCCCATCACGAAACTCAGTGACACACACACCTACTACGAATTGCCCCAATATCTCAGGTACTCCAGAGATACGACCAGTAATCGGATTAATGCTCACGACAGGATCCCCTGCCATGGGAGCTGTAGGTGAGTAGGTAGGCACGATAAAGTTGACCGGAAAAAATGGCGGAGGGCATTCTGCTGGATCGGGTGTGATTCCATCACAGGCACGCTCAGAGCCGGGATTTTCAAATGATCCTCGGTTACCCCCTCCAAGTAATGGGCTGCAAAACTCATAGACGAGTTGATCTCCTTCTGCATCAGAAGCGCTGTGGTCAAAATTGATATCTTCTTCAGCACAGATGACAATGGGTGGAAAGTCATTGAAGATCGGACTGCTATTGCACAACTGCTGTGCAGCAGGTGTGATCGTGACAGAGTACGTCGCTCCTGAGCCTCCAGGATCTATGATGTTGTTGATACTATTGTTACGACAACAGCGGCGATAGGCCACCATGTATTCCTGATCAATCACAGGGAGATTGAATACCTCAAAGACATATGTAGCTTCTTCTACGCATATGTCTGGTGGCACGATCAAGCAAGGATTATCCCTAGTGGGATCGATCGGGAAACTGGTATTGATACGTACAGTGAGGGTTTCCACATATTCCCAACTCCCGCCTATGGTGCGTCGATAGATACCGAGCTCTGCAGGATTGTCAAAAGGAGCACCATTGGAACTACAGTCTCTGTAAATATTCATGACAAACTGGTAGTTTCTCGTATCAGGACTGTTTCCTTCTCCCTGACAGATATAGGTAATTTCTCCACCAATAATATGCCTCGCAGATAGTGGTGATATGACACCAATCGCCAAGAAAATTGAGAGACTAAGAAGAGTTCCTTTGTGCTTACATACCATATTGGCCAATAATCTGTTGATATAGCTGAGTAAAAATATGTCAATGACATGTGATCAGCTACAAGAATGATTCACCCTTAGTACATAACATTGCCCAGACAGAAAATATTGAATGCATGCTGCAATTAATGAGCTCTAGTTTGCAATCCTTGCAAAATGGGGAACTGCTCATCTGCCCTATAGATTACCACTACGCTATACTCGCACGAGTGGATCAAAGTAATATCGACCGCATTGAGGATATCAAATCGAGATTTGACATTGCCGATCCTTTGACCATTTTGACGGCAAGTCTCGAAGATCTCAAACAATTCGCTCCTCGTATACACCCAAGAGTGGATACTTTGATCAGTATCCATGAAAAAGCACTGGCACTGCGACATCCTGAGTACGCGATCAACACAAAAAAATTAGGGACTAAGTATCATATCAGATTGGTCCGTGAAGAGAGCCTTTTGACCGTATTGAGACATTTGGGCGAAAGCCTCATCAGTCTGCCGCTAGGCGATACGGAAGACTATGAGCAAAAGGCTCAGGGTCTAAAATCATATGTAGATTGCGTGATCGATGGGATGGCAGAGTCATTTTTATCTCCTTCGCCCGTCTACGCCTCCTATGGTGCGAAGGGCCAGTTGGAATTTGAAGGAGACAGCGACTAATGTCTGACCACAGTCTGAAAGAGTTCATCAGATCGGATGTACTCGAGAGCCTTGAGTATGGCCTCGTCTTTATCCTTGAGCTGAGATAGTGCGTCTTGTGGGCTTCTTGACAATAAGAGCAGCTTATCTTCTATAAAGGAGTCTGGTAGTTTGAGATTTTTGGATTGGAGGCAGCTCACGAGATCCTGCACAGTCTCTTCGCCATCAGATTCCAAGAGCCAACACTCCATGAATGCCTCACGCATCACCTCTGTCCATGCTGTGTCTGCAACCATAATATCAGGCACAATCCCACAGTGCGTCTCCAATGGTCTCCCATTCGTGCTGGTGTATTTTTGGGTGCTGTCAGACTCTGCATTGGCGCTAGACTCGTAGATTTTCTGAATCGAGCGACCAGATGGTGTAAAATACCTTGATGTCGTCAATCGTATCTCTGATCCATCTATGAGCTCATAGCGCTCTTGTACGAGTCCCTTGCCAAATGAGCTGGCACCGACGATGATCCCTCGATCTGTATCTTGAATAGCTCCTGCCAGCACTTCACTACCAGACGCGGATACATTGTCTATAAGGACGGCGATCTTGTCAATCTGATAGAAGTTTTTTCCAGTGCTCTTGTATTCAATCTTTTTGCTATTGATCCCTTCTGTGGAGACGAGGACGATATCTTCTTCGGTGTAGAACTGCGCGAGAATATCAACAACTTGTTTGAGGTAACCTCCTGGGTTGCCTCTGAGATCAATGACAATATTGCTCATTTCTTGATCTTCGATGAGCGGTTCTAGCGCCCCCATAAATTCAGCGTAAGTATCTAGGCTAAATCGCTTGATTTTGACATATCCTGTCTGCTCATCAAGCATAAAGCTAGCCGTCACACTTGGTACTTCAATACGAGATTTAGAAATGCGAACTGTTTGGATTTCTTCTTCTTCTCTGGATCTGAGCTGCAGCTGTATGTCTCTGTGTCTCATAGATTTGAACTTGGACATAAGGAGCGCAACATCTGTTTCGGGATTGACCTCAACGCCATCTACGCTGAGGATCTCGTCTCCTGACTGTAGTCCATTGGCTTCAGCAGGGGTATCGTCATGTACATTGGTAATAAATAAGCGATCATTGATCAAGGTGGTTTCAACACCAAGGCCATAGTAGTGCCCATTCAGCCGATCATTGAAGTCCTTGACGTCCTGACTTGGCACATAGTAGCTATGCGGATCTAGAGCCTTGAGAGCATTAGAAATAGCCTCATCAGTGAGATCAGAGAATTTCACTTGGTCGACGTATCGGTTTTCCAGATACTGGTAGACCTGTTCTAATTTGATCAAAGACAACTCCTTGTCATCGCTAAGATCCTTTGATGTGATGCTAGCCTGAGATTTTTGACTCAGTGTATTTCCTATAAAGATGCCTAATGCCAATATGAGGGCGTAGATCAATGGCGTCCAATCCGATTTGGAGCGCGAAGGTTTCAGTTTGTTTGTGACCATAATGCTTTGTTACCGTCAAATTAGAAAGTTATCGGCGATCTAGCCCTTAGCCTAACGAGATTTTAGCTCAGTTAACACTTATTAGATGAAAAATGGGATTTCCCTCGACAAGGTTGATTTAAGAATTCTGGAAATCCTACAGGAAAATGCTCAAACTCGATTCTCCGATATGGCTTCGGAGCTCAATGTATCAAGTGGTACGATCCATGTGAGAACGAAGAAGCTCAGAGAGATGGGCATCATCAAAGGATCCGGTATCAATCTGGACATGGAAACCTTGGGATATCACCTCCGTGCGACTATCGGCATGGATATACACGCCCAGGCCAATCTTGATGAAATCGTCCAAAAACTCAAGGAAATCCCAGAGGTCCTTAGTTGCTACAGCACGACAGGTAGGTACAGCATGCTGGTAAATGTCGCTTCCAAAAATGCAAAGCATCTCAAAAAAGTATTGCTCAATAGAATCTCACAGATTCCCGGAATTGAGAAGTTAGAAACGTTTCTCAGTTTGGAAGAACACTTTGTAAAGCCCTTGGAATTGCTGAATCCGACCAATGGGATTCACGCCACTCATGAAGAGCACTAGGCTCCCAGGAAGTGCTTGAGTAGTTTGCTTCTTTTGGTGGCTCGCAGCTTACCAATAGCCTTATCCTTGATCTGCCTTACACGCTCTCTGGTCAGTCCAAATTGCAATCCAATGTCCTCCAGCGACATCGGATGTTCTACGCCTATACCAAAGAAAAGCTTGATGACGGATGCTTGGCGCTCTGTGAGGGTTCCGAGTGATCTTTCGACCTCGCCTCTCAGACTCTCAGTATAGGCCAGGTCCTTATCTGTCGTGGGTGTTTTGGTATTTTCCAGTACATCGAGAAGTGAGCTATCCTCTCCAGAGACGAAAGGAGCGTCCATGGAAACATGTCTTGCAGCTACGCCGAGAGTGTTTTCCACATCCTTGGAGGCGAGATCTAAGGCATCCGCTAGCTCATCCGAAGAAGGCTCACGCTCATAGGCCTGTTCCAATTCAGAGAAGGCACGATTGATCTTATTGAGCGATCCTACCTTATTGAGTGGTAGACGGACGATCCGAGACTGCTCTGCCAGTGCCTGAAGGATAGACTGTCTGATCCACCATACGGCATATGAGATGAATTTGAAGCCTCTAGTCTCATCAAATCTCTGAGCAGCTTTGATCAGACCAAGGTTACCTTCATTGATCAAGTCGCTTAGGCTCAGACCTTGATTCTGGTATTGCTTAGCGACTGAAACTACGAATCTGAGATTGGCCTTGGTGAGGCGCTCTAGCGCTTGCTGATCTCCTTGCTTGATAGCTTGGGCTAACTTGACCTCTTCTTCGGGAGTGAGAAGATCAACTTTTCCGATTTCTTGAAGATACTTCTCTAGAGATTGGCTCTCTCTATTGGTGATAGATTTGGTAATTTTCAACTGTCTCATCTACCCCTAAAATTCCTCGCTCGATTGTTAACTTGATTGATTATCGCCCTGATGGGTGACATAAAAGTAAACATTGTGTCTAAATGACACGAGGCAGGTAGTCTGAAGATTACGTATGAAAGAAATTCATACAATGTGTTGAAAAAAAAAGCCACATTTGCCGAAATTTCCAAAATAAGCTTTTGGTTAAAGAAAAAATCGTAATATAGGCTTGAGGCTGAACAACAAGCCGGTATTGATGCGCAATTATGAAAAGAGTTTCATTTGAACTAGAATATATCTTCAGGGCTTCTCCTGCTATACTATATAAATTCATCACTGCACCTGAGTGCCTTATCAGATGGTACTGCGATGGCGTGGATGTCGAAAATGATGATCTGTACACATTCTCATGGGAAGGATACGAGGAGAAAGCCACATTAATTCATGACATCGAGGAAGAACGTCTTCGATTTGTCTGGGAAGAGGCAGAAGGAGATGAAGAGTACTGGGAATTTCGCTTCTACAAGTCTGAAGTCACCGAAGAAACCATCTGTGAGATCACAGACTTCTGCGATGAAGATGAGATTGAAGACCAAAAACAAGTCTGGGATAGTCAGATCGCTCGGCTCAGGATCGCTACTGGTGGGTAGTGGGCCACAAAGTGGGTGATCGATTGAGCGATCGATTTTCTTGGCGTCTTCGGTTGCCATTTGAGAATGCTGACTTATGGCGTCTCGTGGCTCCTTTGCTTGCTGAGCTCGTCTCTGTCTCAGCTTGCTCCGTAGAGAGTTAATCTGCATGATCTGGTGCTGGTGCGCCCTCGAGAAGCACAAGAAGGAGTGGTCTATACCCTCCTTGCTTAGCTCGGGAACTCGCTTGAAAAGCAGAACGCATTGCGCCAGATCATCCGATAAACCAATAGTGCGAACTTTTGACTAAAAGAGCTGTGAAATAGCCTAATTCCCCGTGAAGATTGGTTTTCTTTTTTCGACAAATGCACTGGCACCTTCTTGAGCGTCTTGTGTCATCATGAGTCTGCCAAATTCCTTGGACTCGTAAGCCATTGCGTCTTCTGACGCTGTGTAACCAGGCTTAAGAGCTTGAATAATTGCTGAAGCTGCTATGGGTGCTTTTGCGGCCAACTTTCTCATCATCTTGGCTGTCTGCTCCTCAAAGTCTTCATCGGGTATAACCTTGGCGATAAGGCCAGCGTGATGGGCCGCTTCAGCGTCTAGCATGTCTCCCGTGAGAGTATGGTACATCGCCTTGGTCGTTCCGATCAGATTGCTCATGCGCACGGTACCACCATAGCCGGGCATCAGGCCAAGGTTGATTTCTGGAAGTCCAAATTTGGCCGAAACATTCGCCACACGGCAGTGACAAGCCAATGCAAGTTCAAGACCTCCACCGAGTGCGTATCCTTTGATCAGAGCAAAAACAGGTACTCTCAAATCCTGCAGTCTCTGCATGATTCTCTGCCCTTTGCGCGAAAGCGCTACAGTGGACTCCTCATCGAGGCTCTGAAACTCCGTGATGTCTGCACCAGCCGCAAAGGCCTTGTCGCCAGAGCCTTCTATGCTGACAGCTCTTATCGATGAATCGCTTTCAATCTCTGCGATCGCCTGATCAAGATCATCAAATACTGCCTTATTGAGTGCATTGAGGGCCTTGGGGCGATTGATAATAATGCGTAACCAAGCTTCTTGTCTAGAAAGGATGATACTACTGTACTTCATGCCGTAAAGGTCAGAAAAGACAAGCAAACCAAGAGATCAGAAGAAATCTGAGCTCAACAGCACATTTTGCCGAAAGGCTCCTCAGACCGCCGTGAATTACCTTTGCATGTGTGAATGAGCAAGATTGCTTAATTTGCCGGCGAGGAACAAAGCGATTATGATAGAAGAGCCAAAATCAGCTGTGGATCTGGAGAGTTTGATCACACAGGGAGGAGATAAGCGGATAGAGATACTCAGTGAACTTGGGACCAATAAGTACTTCGTCAATCCTGCAGATTATCAAGGTTTGCTCAATCGTGGCTCTTGCACGTGCAGCGCGCTGAACGAGGAGACGGAGGCGATCTTGCATGAAGCGATGGAGCGTGAAATCCATCAGCTCTACCGAATGATCAGGATTGGTCTCAAGAAGTTGCTCAACTTCCCTGGAGAGGACCGGTTTGACGTCTTTCTCGCGCCCAGTGGCAGTGATCTGACCTACTACCCTATTTTGTTTTCTCAATTGCTTCATCCTGACAAGGAGATTCTTAGTCTAGTGAGTTGTCCGGAAGAGCTGGGAAGTGGCACCATCAAGGCAGCCAAGGGCCAATATTTCATGTCCCAAAATCAATTTGGTGAGTCGGTGCAAGAAGAAGGGCAGCTGTTTGACAGTGGGATCATTGAGACCAAGAGCTTCCCAGCAAGAGCAGAAAATGGCGAGATCAATGACCATCGTACTGCGATCTCTAGATACGTCAAGGACATCGATGACCGTGCCATGATCGGCTATCTCGTCGTGGGCAGTAAATCCGGCATCGAGAATGATATCAAGGTCGTGACGGATACCAAGAAAGACATCCTCTGGGTCGTCGATCTCTGTCAATTCAGAAATCGTAAGATCTTAATCAATGACCTTCTTGACAAGGGATGTGCGGTCATGATTACGGGAAGCAAGTTTTATCAATCGCCTCCATTCTGCGGGGCGCTTCTGGTCCCCAAAGCGCTATCTCGAAAGCTCGAGTCTGTAAAAGACATTGACTTCGCACCCTATCAGCGGCTTTTCAGCCAAAATGATATACCGCCCAGTCTGCCTCAACTGCGCAGCCGATTTCAGCCATTTGAAAATCGAGGTCTTGCAATGCGATGGGTCTGTGCCCTTCACGAGATGCGAGAGTTTGACAGATTGCCTCATGAGGATACAGGAGGATTGATACGCGATTGGTTTGAGCTGTGTACTTCAGAGATTAATGCAAAGGATAATCTTGAATTGATGCCAAATCAAGATCAGACGAATGATAGTATCATCTCCTTCAGAGCCAAATACGATGAGAGATATCTGACACCTGAGGAGATGAAAGAGCTATTCAAGCTTGTGGTTACCTCTAGGCATCAAGGATTCAAGAAATTTGCTCGAGTATTTATCGGTCAACCCGTGATATATGGCGACAAGGCATTTTTGCGAATCGCTCTAGGAAGCTATAATGTCAGGCGGCTTCTCAAGACTGGTATTGATTTTCACAATGACAGGCACCTCATCTTTTTGATTAACAAACTGGTGCCTGATGCCGTCTCTTCTACTCACTAGCGATTCGACCATCGAATGGGCTCTACACAAGTCTCAAGAGCTCGGCCATCTCTCGGAGGACGATCAGTGCATCTTCTTTGTAGATCTTGACATACTCGACCAGCGCCTCCATCACTTGCGGGAGGTATTTCCTGTCGGAAGTTTGCATGCGATTCCCATCAAAACACATCCTCTTCTCTGCACGCTCAAGCACATCGCAAGTCAAGGATTTGGTGCTGAGGCTGCCAGCTTGGAAGAACTCGTCATCGCTCGGAAGGCCGGATTCCCGAGCGAAAACATGGTATGGGATAGTCCCGCTAAGACCAAAGATGAGATCGAGTACTGCATACAGAACTTCCCAGGTGCATATGTCAACGCCAATTCTCTTGAAGAGCTAGACCTGTTTCCAGTTGGACATGGGTTGAACTTGGGTCTTAGAATCTTGCCGATGATGAACTCTGGCGCTCCTGAGATCTTTGATGTTGGGGCCGCTCGAAGCAAATTTGGTGAGGCAATTACCAGATATGATGAGATTGTAAGATACTGCGGCCACCGCCCTGACATCGTCGGATTGCACATACATGCTGGGTCTGACATCGATGGCATCGAGAGAAACGTCGTCGTCTTAAAGAAAGTAGCTGAGCTATTTGCCAGTATCAACGAATTGCGCAAGTCTAACTCTCTGAAGCCCTTGGAGTACTTTGATATTGGTGGAGGCGCATCCGTTCGACTTGACGATTCTCAGGCTCCTGTCTTGGAGCGATATTCTAAGGCTATCGAGGAGAACTGCCGATCATTGATAGAAGGAGCAAGAATCATCACCGAATTTGGACGCTGGACTTACGCACATGCTGGCTGGACTTGGAGCCGCGTTGCTGGCTTTCGCCAAAATGAAGGGTATCATACACTCATCCTGCAAATCGGAGCTGACGGCTTCATGAGAGAAGTATACCAATCGACGGCTCAAAAGCACGCCTATTCACTTGTAAATCCGCAAGGCAAGATGAAATCTCGCCAGGACACAGAAAAGTATGATCTTGCAGGACCACTCTGTTTTGCTGGAGATGTATTGCAAAAGGATGTGTTCTTGCCAAAATATCAGCGCGGTGATGGAGTCATCATTAGAAATACTGGGGCCAATAGCTTGTCTACATGGTCTAAGCACTGTAGCCGCAGAATGCCTAAAGTAATTGTCTACTCACAGCGCAATAAAGTGCTTCAGATCGGCAAGGAAAAGGAGACGCTAGAAGATATCGTCAGCTTTTGGTCTTAATGCGATTCAGAGTTCTTCTGTGTCTTAATCCTCTTGAGTCCAATGTCTACGATATAATTGAAATCTGGGGAAAGTTTCCAATAATAGAGTGGCAATACAAAAGTTGCAGCTATCACACCGCACCTCAAGATGATGTTGACCACCGGCCCAAGGGACAAGGGAATCTGCAACACCAATGTGCTCAGACCTGCGAGCCCGAGAATGTAGGCAGTCTCTATCTGAAAAGGCTGCATCTTGAAGACAAACCAGATAAATAAACTCTTCAGAATGTTCAAGAATGAAAGAGAGAGAAGGGAAGCGATCGCAGCTCCGTTGATACCGTACTTTGGTATCAACCAAAGGTTGAAAATTACAGTGAGTAGACCTACCAGAAGAACGAAAAGCAAATTCCATCGGTAGTAGGCACTGTAAGATATAATCTGACCATTCAGCGCTGTCGTCATGTGGATCAGACGGGCCACGCCGAGATAGAGCACTACCGATATACCAGTTTTAAGCTCTTCTGTCTTTGGCAAGAATCCAAAGAGGTCTTCCAGGTTGAAGTATATCGGAAGAAAAATAACGAGGCCTAGGGTCATAAGAACTAAGGAAGCTCTCTTGTACACAACAGCAATCTTCGCATACTCATCTTGCTGAAAGTGCTCAGCAACCCTCACACCCAATAGACGCAAGACAGAAGTAGATGGAATGGTCATAATCCCAGCTATAAACAGCGCGATGCTATATATACCCGTCTTCACAAAATCAGAGGTCATAGCGGCTATCATGACAGTGTCAATCCTAAATACAATAAGACCACCTATAGATCCAATGATGCCAATCCCTGCATAGTCCAGAATGGCTTTCTTCCTTGATCTGGTAAGGAAAGACCAGTCAATCTTCAGAAAGAGCACCCGAAGAGACCACAAATAGACCAGAAGACCTAGCGCCACAACAAACTTAAAGCCTACCAGCAGCCAAGTCAACCATTCCTGACCAGAACCCAAAGCGACATAGAGAAGCACCAGACAAGGAATGAAAATCTTATTGCTCAATGTCGTGAATAGCGTTGGCACCACGATTCTATTATGACTGGCCAAATAGCCATTCATGATAGAAATAAAGCAAGTCAAGACGATCAGGGCATAGATCTGATACTTGTGGTCAAAGAACACATCAGGATCAAGCTTGAGAAGCCAAACAGCCGTGAATAGCTCCGTCGAAAAGAGCCAAAGGAGCGCAGAAATCAGAATCAATCCCACCAGCTGCACTAGAAAAAGAAAGCCTAAAAAGCCATGATTGGTTTTGGAATCACTAGTCCTGAATTCTGGGAAAAACTTTATGGCGACTGCCCCGAGTCCTAAATTTAAGAAAGGAAGCATCAAGGAAGTAGTACTCAAAATAAATCTGAGCTTCCCATAAAATGCAAGCGACAATGGGTATATGAATAGCGTACTGACAGCTCCTACGAGGACCCCAGCCAATAGGATGATGCTAGACTTGGCTGATTGACGTACGATGATCCCCATACTGATGTGCTAGTCAACGATCGACTTCATCTACAAGCTCCAGTATAGCATGTCATGAATCTGTGTAGTGAATTGGCTCTTGATGTCAATGAGAGCGCCTTTACCTCGACTGAGTGACTTAAAGTAGTCTTCATCAAAAGAGAGGTATTCATCGTGCTTGACAGCAAGAATGATACAATCGTAAGGCGCTCTGGGCTCTGAGACAAGGCTCAATCCATAGCTTGCTTCTAGATCTGATGAAGCAGCGTGAGGGTCCATGATGTCCACTGAAATCCCAAAAGATTGCAGCTCCTTGACAACGTCCACCACCTTTGAGTTTCTAATATCGCTAACATTTTCCTTAAAGGTGATGCCAAGTACTAGCACTCGTGCATCATGGACTGGTACTGACTGCTCTGATATGAGGTTCACGGCCTTCTTGGCGACGTGCTTGCTTAGATTATCATTGATCTTCCTTCCAGTAAGGATCATTTCAGGAGAGTAGCCCAGCTCAATGGCCTTGTGGGTCAAATAGTATGGATCTACGCCTATACAATGTCCTCCAACCAATCCAGGATAAAACTTCAGAAAGTTCCACTTTGTGCCTGCTGCCGCCAAGACATCAGCCGTATTGATCCCCGCACGATCAAAGATGATCGACAGCTCATTCATCAATGCTATATTGACGTCACGCTGTGTATTCTCGATGATCTTACTTGCCTCCGCCACCTTGATGGACGGTGCTCTATGCACTCCAGCGGTGATGATACTCTCGTACAGGTTCGCTACTTGCTCGAGTGCGGCTTCATCAGAGCCTGATACGACTTTGACTGTATTGGTCAAAGTATGCACCTTATCACCAGGATTGATACGCTCTGGTGAGTAGCCCACCTTGAAGTCCTCATTGAGCTTAAGCCCTGAAAGATCTTCTAGGATCGGAACACAATCTTCTTCAGTACAGCCTGGGTAGACAGTTGATTCGTAGATAACGAGGTCTCCCTTCTTTAAGTACTTGGCCACAGTCTTGCTTGCAGACTGGAGCGGCCTGAGATCTGGTACTTTGAACCTAGTAACTGGTGTAGGGACGGCTATGACGTAGATGGTGCAAGATTTAAGCAGCCGCTCATCACTCGTAAATGTGATATTCTTGTCAACAAAAGCACCAGGATCCAACTCATCATTGGGATCTCGGCCCATAGAAGCTATATCAATCTTGCGCTGATCTATATCAAAACCAATGACATCAAAGATGCCAGCAAATTCCAAAGCTATTGGCAATCCAACGTATCCTAGGCCGACTAGTGCAATTTTCACTTTGCAAACTTACCTAACAACACTCACCTAGCAACACAGATCAATGCAATTTACCTTCGAAGTACGGTCTTTAGCGCTGAATCAACATAGGATACGAACTTAGCATCAATCCGAAAATGATAGATAACACCTATAAAAAGGGCTAAATACAGAACTGATTTAACCACAATATTGATAAGCGGCTCACCTGTACCTGGAATAAGTGTGACCACAAAATATATCATCAATGCCAAAGAAATAATAACTACAGACCTCCAGGAAAAGGGCAACATGGTATACCGATAGTATAGGTACGCTACTTTGGCACCATTGTATAGCAGCATTGCAGAAAAAGTTGCCATCGCAGCACCCAGGATCCCATAGGAGCTGATAAAGAAGTAGTTCAAAAGAATATTAAGAAAACCTAGCACCAAGGTGATATACAGGTTGAACCTATAGTACTCTGAATGTAAAATAATTTGTGTATTAACGCTTGTCGCCATATTCACCATTTTGGACAATCCAATAAAAAGAGTTATACCAAATACATGAGTAAACTCAGAACTTTTTGGAAGAAAATGAACGAAATCCTCGATGGACAAAAGAATACAACCGAAAATCATCAAGCCAACAACAAGTAGCAACGATGAATAGGATTTGTACAAAGAATTTACTCTCTGGTAGTCCCTAGCTGCCATGCTCTCAGATATGAATGGATTCAAAATCGCATGGATGCTCAGTAGCGGAATTTCAGAAATACAAACTATAAAGACTAGGATGCTATAAACACCATTTGATTTAAGATCAATAAGACGACTGATCATAATGCTATCTAGCTTGAGGACCAGCTCTGCTCCTACAGAAGCGAGAAAACCATATGCACTATAGGTGAGTATCTCCTTAAACTTTGTGCGGCCAACGTACCAAGAGTAACCACTCCAATCAAGCCGACCCAAATGCCTGAGATAGATCAACAACATGACGGAACTCAAAGCAAGACTTACTATGATGAATAACACAAATTGATCAGTGCTCAGAACGCCCAAACCAACCAAGAGCACAAGCAGTAAAGCCACAATTTTACTCCAAAGGTTCGATACTATTGCCGGCACTACAACGCGTTTGAACACTGAGACATAATAAGAGAGAATTCGGCGTGCACCGAGCAAAAAACCAACGAGTATCGACCACATCCAATAGCGTTCAAACAACTCATCTGTTCCCGATGGCGCTAGATATTCCGAAAATATAAAAAACACCGATAGCAATAAACACGACATAAGAATCCCAAAAAAAAGACTGTAGTGCACAGTGAACTTAAAGAGTCCAGGCGCATCTCCTTTCGCAGAATTCCATTCAGGGAAGAATCTGACAGGGATGTTTGTAGCACCTACAAACACAAATGAGCCTATCACAGTACCCAGAGATATCAAGAACTGATAAAGTCCGTAAAACTCTTTGTAGTTACTATAAACAGAAAGCATCCCAATACCACCGATAAGGACGCCCGCATAGTTCACGAGAGTTCTTTTGGTAGCCTGTCGATCAATAAGTCCCATATTAAATCTATCAAAATCCTGAGACCAAAGCTCAAAGATTGAGTAGGTCCCTAATGTGATCAAAAACCTTTTGATGACCACTTTCGCTGAAATGAACTCCGTCGGGGTAATCCGTCAATTGATCTAAATGTAATGGCAAATAATCAGAACTGTGCGTCTCACAAAGCTCTTGAAGTATTTCATTACCTTTTTCAATCCGATCAATTGATCCAGGCAGCCGATACTCAACCCTTGAAGAGGGCTTATTTATTGAAAGCACAATGACTTCAGCGGTTTGCTCTTTCTTGATTCGTGATAAGATATAACTCATATTGTGACGAAACTCTCGTAATGTAGTCCAAGGCATCTTTAGGCGCAAGTAAACTAGCCATCTGCGCATTGAATACACAAGCTTTAGGTTTAGATATACAACAAGACGACCTATCAGCGTATACCCTTGTCTATTAATCATTCGATTATACCAATACGGAACGGGGCGACTACACAGATCTACAACTCCCAAATTAATTATAACAACATCGGCGGGATAACACAGAATTTGATCCGTATTAATAGCAAAGTATTTAGAAAGTCTCGCGGTCTGACTTAAGTTGATTACGTCCACGTTCTCCATACTGTTCAATAAAACAGCATAGCTCTTACCAATGGGTGGCCTAACCCTCAAACCCACGGAATTACCAACTACTACAATTTTCATACAGACAGCTCTATGCTATTCTAAGAACAATTATTTCAAGAATCATAACATTAAACATCAATTAAGCCAATATGTTAGACTAGGAAAATTCATATTGGTAGTTAACCTAATTTAAGAGTACTTGACCACACTAGTCGTGCCAAGCAAGAAATTTTCTCCTCGACGTGGAATAGGTATTCATTCCATAATCAGCACAGATGTCTCCCAGCAAGGCACTTACATAGCGACCACCATAACGATACCAACCTGCTGCACAAATCGCCACACTCTTACTACTCGCAATCGACTTAGCTCCTAAAACAGCATCATACTCAGCGCGATTTATTGTCAAACTAATATTGGTTACATCATGCACCATAGGATCATTGCAGATCGCATCCAATGTAGTCACCTCCTTTAGATCTTCATTCAAATCACTAGAAATAAAATTTGCCTGATATCGACCACTAGAAAATGACATCGCACCAACGCAACTCCATATAGCTATGTTTCGCGTATGTATTTTGTCCTGCAAACCAGCACTCTCGACATTCTTGCAGAGAAGATCATAAGCGCGCTCATCGGCCTCGATACAAACGATCTGCTTTACATCATAATTCAACACCGTACTTATAGCTCCCATACCAATATGGGAACCAACGTCCAATATGACCGAATCCGTTGAATAACTGAATTTATTCTGAACATCAACATTTAGGGACATATCCGACCTAGTTTCCATGTGGTTTACATGCAAGTATCTTCTACGCGTTTCACCTCTCAAGCCATCATTAAACACATCAAGATGGGGATACTTGTATCTCCAAACTACATCAAACGCAACCTTACAACAATCTGCAGGAACGATTTTGCGTACTCTAGGAGAAAGAAGACGGTAAACCAATGATGAAAATCGATCTGAAGACCTGTAAGAGAAAAGCCGTGGCATGCCTTCAATATCAATATAGGCATCAGAGCCCTCAATACCAGCATTCTTAATATCGAGTTTCTCAATTTCGCTCGCAAGAAATCTTGCTCGTTGAAACAATGCAACATACCCCATCATAGACATCTCAAAGATACCAAAAGACCATAACTTTAACTGAGCTCAGACAACACAAGGCATGTCTAACATCACGGAATTCATAAAGAACTTTGCCCATCACTCGAGACTATATGTCAAGAGCTACATACATCACAGAAATATAGTCCATAAGATCCCTGTACCTTCCAACAGTCTTGAAAAATACATTCTTGATCACTCATCACCCATTTTCGTTTTATCTACAGGACGATGTGGCACATCGCTACTCACTTCTCTTCTCAGCCTTCTTAATCGACACCACGTAGAGCACAGAGGCAGACCTGAATTAAGCGCCATCAGCGATCGCATGTATGGACTGAGCCAGGATGAGAGCTCAAAAGACATACTACTAGCTACAAGATACGAAACCATAAGAGAACTCTTTCTCAACGATCTTAACTACATAGAAACCAACAATCGAATCACTTTCTTCGCTTACGCGATAAAAGAGCTGTTCCCTCAATCAAAGTTCATCCATCTCTATAGGGACATCAACAAGTTCGTACTTAGTGGTTTAAATAGAGACTGGTATAGTGGTACTTTACTGTACGATGATGGACGCCTCATTCCCACAAAGATAGACATGAATAACAGTAGTCAAGCCGAAAAGATTGCAGCTCTCTACTGTGAAACAAACAACTTCATCAGAGATTTTATGAGCTCATGCCCTGATGCACGACAGTTTACTATTTCAAGTAGAGAACTATTCATTGACACTCCAAAAACTGATTCTCTACTTACCTTTTGCCAACAAAACCATGGCATCAATCAACGAAGAATACAACGCATAACATCCAAAAGACGAAATGCAAACTCCAAAACAAGATACAAGGAACTCTCAGAAGAACAAAAGAGAGTAATCAAAAAAGTTACGGAGCTCTACGCACTAGATCCGGAAAACGTAGGTGTATAATTTCTAATGCCAAGCTCCTTGGCCAAAGACAAAATCCTTTCGAACACATCCAAATATCCAGTATACCTTTCAAGGTCTGTAAAATAGGGATTATGCCAGAGAATTGAAATGACTGAATTGATGCGACTTTTTGTCACATAATCTAACAGCTTGTCTTCCAATTCTTCTCGAGGATCATTAGAATAGACTCTTAGCGTCGTATCCATGATATTCAATGGAACCAAAGTAACATTGTAAGCTGATTGAGCGCTGATATTATATGGCCTGTATGGCAAAGACCATCCATTTCGGTAGCCCCATGTCTCTGCAAATCCTAGGCTATGATCCTCATCGATATTTGACTCATCAAGTTTGTTTAAGTGACTCGGCAGTCTGAAGAGCAGGTAGTGATTTCGATTGACTCGAATATCTCCCGGAAACAAAGTCAATTCTTCTTGAAATTTTAAGTCTGAAACACTTTTATGCAATCCATTGAACGAGCCCAAAGCCTCAATCCTTTGCATACAAGACCTCACGTACTCACTATTCAAATCATAGTCAGAATTCTGAACTTTGACATGGCCCAACATCTTAGATTTCTCGTCCAAGAGCCAAAAGAAAATCGATTTATACCCAAAGCCATTAACCATATCAAGAATATGATCAATATTTCTTGCACTATGCGAATGGAGCTCTTTGAAGAATCCTATGCAAGCCTGAAATACCTCACCCCTTTTTAAATGAAATATCGGTCGAGAATACTTCATCCGATACAAAAAGTCAATATCGTGTGTCACACATAACTGTGACGGTCGCATAGGCCATTTTACTGAAGATTTTAGACAAATGACATTATCGAAAATATTCCGAAAGTAGTCCATCACTACGGGCCTATCCACACAGTCAAAACGATATTGCCAGGAATCCACATAGCGAAATCGACCATACTTATCACTACTATCGCTACCATACTCTTGCAGACAGTTCATTGCATAAAAAGCACTGCCCAAGTAGTCCGGAACTCCCGACGAATCAAGTATGACTGGTTCGTCAATAAAGCAATCTTCATGTCTATAGGATTTGGACACCATCATGTGAAGGAATGTATCCGACACTTTGATGTCGGCGCTAGCATCCATACCAATGAGAATGTCGCAGGTATCCTTCGATTCTGTCCAGCTCAAGTCAAGAAACTCAACCAACACCGACCACGCGTGCCTGATAGCTCCTCTGATGGGTTTGGGTAAATCAATCTTGACACGAAGGCTCATAAGTCACAAAAGTAGCGAGAAACCCTATAATTTCGCTGGGTCGAATATGTCCAAGAACATCCTCATTGTCGCATACTATTGGCCTCCAGCTTCTGGCCCAGGAGTGCAGAGGTGGCTGAAGATGGCAAAATACCTGCATCAAGAGGGCTGCAATATCACGGTCATTTGCTCCAAGGACGGGAGCTATCCTGCCATTGATGAGCAATTGGGCGCGGAAATTCACTCAGATTGGACAGTCCACAGGTGTAAGAGTTTTGAACCAATCTCCCTCTTCAATCGACTCATGGGGCGAGAAACCAAGAAGAGTGTAGTAGGAATGGACAATTCAAGCACCGAATCTGGTTGGTGGAAGAGACTAGTCACAAAAACTGGTCTATATCTGCGAGCGAATGTGTTTATCCCCGACGCTCGTCGAGCATGGGTATGGACGGCCAGACCAAAGCTTGCAGGCTTGCTAAAGACCTCGAGCTATGACGCTGTCATAACCACTGGCCCACCCCAGAGCTGCCACTTGATTGCACTGTCCTTGCGAAAAAAATCCAAATTTTTGTGGATAGCGGATCTCAGAGATCCATGGACCAGCGCCTACTACAATCATAGCCTCAATAAATCACCCCGTTCTCAAAGAATAGATCTTGCTTTGGAATCTGATGTCATTGGGACAGCGGATCTCGTAACGGTCGTCTCTCCTGCCATGCAAGAGGAATTTCTAGATCGAAATGCCAATACAAAAATCATTTTTAACGGATACGATCACGCTGATTTTGATTCTGTAGCGCCAGCTGTATCTACAGATAAATTTATCATGAGTTATATAGGCACGATCAAAAATCTTGAAATTCAAGAACAATTGTGGCAGGTGATCAATGAGCTCAGATCGGAAGATCAAATCTTCAAAGAAAAGTTTCGCTTGGAGTTCACCGGAAACGTTTCTGGAGCTGTCAAGCAGAGCCTAAAAGATGCAGGGCTTGAAACAATTACTACTTATCACGGCTTCGCTGATCACCGGATTGCTATAGATCGAATGATGAGCTCTGATGCCTTATTATTTATTATCGCCAATCTTCCAGGATCACAAAAAGTCGTGACGGGTAAGATATTTGAATATATGGCTAGCGAAACGCCCATCTTCGGCATCGGCCCCAAAGATGGCGGCGCAGAATATGTGCTTAGGGAATCCGGGCACCCAGGTCTATTTGATTATGAAGACACTGTCAATATGAAAATAGCTTTACAAAAACTCGTCGCAGAAAAATTTCAACAAAAAAAATCGAGGTATTTGTGCGCAAGCACACCAGAAAGATATAGCAGACAAAACATGGCACGCCAGCTCCTAAAACTTATAAAAAGTCACTAATCAAATGGATGACTTGAACGACTCTTGTGCGCCATAGGATGACTTCCATCATCAGGACCTGCAACATCGCTATTCCGGATGTCATGTACCACGGATATGGCTGGCACCACCTCTGACAAGCCAAACCCGCGACCAGCCAAAATGGCCTCATAGCTCTTGGTGTGCAGCTCTGTAAATCCCCCGCTGAATTCAAATTCTTGATCCTCAATTGTCAAAGACCTATAAGTCCGAAGTCCTTTGGCTTTGATTGCTTCTGGGATCATTTCGTAATTGATACTGAGAAACCAACGCACACGAGCGCGCTCGAGATGAAGTATTCCGGAAGCCCGGTCGTGTTCATGAAGGTGTACGGTGGAAGACTGAACAGAACCAAATATCCAAATCAACATATCGTAGAAGTGAACACCAATATTGGTAGCTATGCCACCAGACTTGGCCAAGTCCCCTTTCCAGCTCGCATAGTACCACATACCCCGACTTGTAAGGTACGTCAGGTCAATATCATAAATCTTGTCTGATGGTTCACCATCTACCTTTGCCTTCAGTTCTTTGACACTATCATGCAGCCGTAGTTGCAGTATATTATAGACGCTGTTCCCAGTTTCTTTTTCGATATCCTTCAGTGCATCAATATTCCAGGGGTTGAGGACTATTGGTTTTTCGCAGATAACATCAGCTCCTAGACGCAATCCAAATCTGATGTGCGCGTCGTGCAGATAATTGGGAGAGCATACCACCACGTAATCAACGGGATTACCTGCTCGCTTCAATTTTTCTAGATGTCGATCAAATCTCTCAAACTCCGTAAAAAAAGCACTATCAGGAAAGTGACTATCTATGATTCCCACACTATCACTAGGGTCCAAAGCCGCTACCAACTCTCCACCAGTATCTTTGATGGCCTTCATGTGCCGAGGAGCGATATAACCAGCAGCACCTATCAGTGCATATCTTTTTGATTTCACTTTTTTCTTGTTTTTTTATGCTTCTTGCCTTGGGTCGACTTCGTAGGAGTTACGGATGATTTCATTGGGCTCGAGGCCTCGATCTCAGATGTCGAAGAAGCTCTGTAGGTCAGATAACTCGCTCCGATGAGAGCCAGCAATAGAAGTAGTGAGCAGATCAGACTCACAGCTTTCCCACCAGTCCATGGTGTGAAGGTCATTACGATCTCATGATTTCCAGCAGGAATCTCCAGAGCTCGCAGCATATAGTTTGCTCTTAACAAAGGCGTCTCTTCTCCATCTATGGTACAAGACCATCCCTTGGGATACCACGCTTCGGAAAATACAGCAAATTGCTCTGCACTCGTTTCTACCCTGTACACCAATCTTCCAGGGACATAATCTGTCAATGATATTGTCCCCTCACCACTGTAACTTTTCTCTTGGACAGCTTCAAACTCGTCAAGCTTGACCACTGCTATCGAACTAGGATCAATCGTGCCTGTCATATTGATTTCCTCCTCAGCGCTATTGACAGCCTTGACCTCTTTGACGAACCATGCATTGCCTAGTGCACCTGGATTGGTCTGCAGTTGCCCTTGACGGTTGATAACATACTTGGCATTCATCATGTCAAGTACGCCTTGATTCCCACGGACGATGAGGCGGTCAATCACATCCATGATCCTCTGAGGTTTTGCAGCATTGTAACCTCCGATCGTATTGTGATGGAAACTCGTACTTGCATTATTGAATGTATTGACACTCATATCGAGCACTCGATATGCATATCTACCTTTGGGTTCCAGATTTTTGATCTGCTTATCCACTGGCCTTTCGGCAAATACTTCACTATACTCTTTCTCTTTTTCCCAGTTGCTCTCGTCGATGTAGCGTCGTCCGACTTGCCACAGATCGACAAAACTGATCAGCATCAGGCCCAAAAACAGATACCATGGTTTCTTCAGATATCCTTTGGCGTACACCCATAATAGAACTGCAGCAAGCAGCACATATCCTAGAGTCCGCAAGGCATCTGACACCATGATACCGGCGCGATCTTCCACCAATATATCCTGCAACTCTTTCGGATATCCACCATCTGTGAGAGCGGTAAAATCGTACAATGACTTACCAAGCAGGACAAACACAAGACAAAAGCCACTGCTGACTATGACGGCTGGTAGCAGCTTCTTGTTGAACCATGTCTTACTGTCTACTTCATCGTGAATCATTTGGGCGAAAGCCCTCACAGCAAGCACTGCAGGCAGAATAAAGAGGAAAGAGGTGGCATGCAAAAAGCTGCTCGGCACCCGAAACTTGTTGAAATAAGGCAAATGGTCAAAAAGAAAGCGATTGAATGACTCAAAGTTGTTCCCCAGCGAGATCAGGGCTGCCAACAATATCGCCAATCCAAAGCCTATGCGCTGAGCTGCGGGAAGCACGAAGAATGACAGTACGAACAAGAAAAATATAACAGCACCCACATAATAGGGACCACTCGTAGATGGAAGTTTACCCCAATACATTGGAGCCAGGTAGGTCCCATCTGCATCAGGTCTCGAGCCAGTCATCCTCATGTACTTACCGATACCAGAGTCCTTGGACATTTCCTCTCCACTACCGCCTCCTGCTACACGAGGGATAAAGAGGCTCCAAACATCCACCACGCTATTGCTCCATTGGGTCGCATAGCCCCAGTCTAGCCCCTTGACGCTACTACTACTCTGCATGACATCATCCTGTAAGATGGGTTCGCCTCTCATCGTATTGGCTCCCATGGCAAGGGTACTGCGTATCTGTGCCATATTGGAACCAACACTCAGCACAAATGCCCCTGCCAGTAGCAATACGGTCAAGCCAAATTGTCTATCTATGACCTTCTTCCCTGTCGCTATCACATAGGCCGCGAACCACACGCCAGTGGCGAGCAGGAAGTAATAGAGCATCTGTGGGTGATTTTCGTAGATGCTCATGGACACTCCTGCGCCAAAGATTGCCGCACCTAGCATCTTCATTGGCAGTTTTTCACGATTGAAGGCCAAATAAATCCCTCCAAAAATCAAAGGGAAATAGGCCATCGCTCGAATCTTGTTGTTATGCCCGGCCTCTAGTAACACCAGATGGTTTACGTTGAGCACCAGTGCCAAAGATGCGAGCAAGGCTAGCCAAGGACTCAATCCCAATATGATCAAAGCCAAGTAACAAAGTAGGCCCATTCTCAAAAAATTCCCAGTCGCCTTGTCCAAGAAGAACGAGGTGATATCGCGAGTATACTTCAGTACATTGTAATCTCGTCCATAGATCAGGAGGCCATCTGGCATCCCACCAAACATGCTATTGTTCCAGTAGTATTTTTCGCCGGTTTTTTCCTTGTATTCATTGATCTCGCCGCGCATGGCTATACCCTGAGCTATATCGGTTTGCCTTAGCTGTTGTCCTTGGTATTGAGGAAAGAAGAATACGATGACTACGCCTACCAAGATGACGATGGCGGCCAAGTGCTCAATGAGAGTAGATCGATTGATTTTCATGGACTTACATATTGTCTCGCTTTCTGATTTGACGAGGTCATAAGCTTAACAAATGTACTCACATTAGTCCTTATTTTCATGTGACGCCAGCTACCTGGCTTCTATCTTTGTCGTTGTGCCTAAGTACTCTATCATCGTAGCCACTTACAATCGACTCGATGAGCTCCAAGAGCTCTTGGCGAGTGTCGACAATATGGATTTTGATACGGACGCTTTTGAAGTCGTCATCGTCGATGATGGCAGCACTGACGGCACCCAGGATTTCATCACATCCTACTCCAGCGACTACAAGCTACTCTATCTGCGCCAACAGAATCAAGGTCCAGGAGCTGCGAGGAATCACGGCATGAGCAAGGCAGGTGGAGAGTTTTTTCTCTTCATGGATTCTGACTGCATGGTGCCACAGCACTATCTATCCCAAATTGACGAACACTTGAGCAAAGACGATCTGGATGCATTTGGTGGACCTGACACCTATCATCCCGATTTCTCTCCGCTGCTAAAAGCGATCAACTACACGATGACATCATTCATCGGGACTGGCGGAAGTCGAGGATCCAAAACTAGTCTGACCAAATTTTATCCGCGTAGTTTCAATATGGGCATCAAGAAGGAAGTTTTCCATGAGATCGGCGGTATGAGCAAGTTACGACATGGGCAGGATATGGATTTCTCCATCAGGATTTATGCCGCAGGCTTCAGAGTTGGTCTGATTCCCGATGCTTTTGTTTATCACAAAAGACGCACTTCTATGCGCCGCTTTTTCAAGCAAATCTTTAATTGGGGCGTGGCTCGCGTCAATATCGGCCGTCTGTACCCCGAGTTTTGGAAGCCTATTGCTTTCCTTCCGAGTCTCATTCTTGTGTCTGCCTTTGCTGTAGGAGTGCTGAGTATTTTTAGCGCTTTCGCGCAAATGCTCCTCGGCGCAGGGCTCTTGTTAGCCCTAGTTCTCAGTCTTTTTGCACTTGTGCAAGCCTCCTTGATGTACGGCAGTATTCACATCGGTCTCTTATCCATGCTTGTCTTACATATACAGATCATTGCCTATGGATGCGGAGTATTCAGTGGACTATGGCAATGGATGATTGGCAAGACTGAGGCTAGCGGATTTGTCAAGAAGTACTATCAATGAGTCAACTTATTTAACGAGATAGTAGACACATGTCGTGAAAAAATTTCTGAGCCAGGGAATTGACCTCAATATGGGCAATTGGGTCAAAGTCGGTAGTCCAAATTTGAGGGAGTATATCGGATTGAAAAGAAAGTGTGTCTTGTGAGCAAGGTCTAAATCTGGCGCAAGCCGTACACATTTTTCAAACCGTTCTATCGAAATACCTGTTTTTACGTGGAAGGCCAAGCTATTTCTTTTCTTTTCTTTCTCACCACTCATTTTGAGCAACCACATGTAGACTTTGAGCGGAAGAAGATGGATATAAGGAACTCTCGAGAGAAATTTATTGGTGATCATTTGCTGATGTCCACCAAATGGCATCTGCCAAGGTGGAAAACCAAAAAATATCACCCCGTCAGAACTCAAGAGTGATTTCAACTGAGGGATAAATGATTCTTGATCAGGGATGTGTTCGATCACATCTTTCAATACAATCACATCAAAAGGAGCTCCCAAGGATTCTTTGACTCCTGGTGCCAGGACGTCTGCACATTCGAGCCTGAGCTGGCCTGATTCGATAAAGTTGCTCTGCCTCGATCTCCCCAGTTCTATTTTCCCCTCTGCCAGATCTACTCCTGTGCATTGATGCCCTCGAGACAAGAAAGCTTCCAACACCCCTGCTTCGCCACATCCGATCTCTATCACCTTATCACCAGGCTTGAGAGGACGGACTTTCTCAATGAAGGGAATGATATGCTGAGAAGTCACTTCCCGCTGCATATCATAGTAGTAGTTTCTATCCTTATGAAATTTCCTCAAGGGCTATCAAATTTTCAAACGAAAGTAATAAAACATATAAACTATCTTCGTCATATGACTTACTTCGCACATCCCACAGCTGTAATAGACGAAGGTGCTTCCATTGGTAATGGCTCCAAGATCTGGCACTTTTGTCATGTCATGCCCCGAGCCGAAATCGGAAATGGATGCATTCTCGGACAGAATGTATTTGTTGCTAATGATACCAAGCTCGGTCATGGTGTCAAAGTCCAAAACAATGTCTCGATCTACACTGGAGTCATCTGTGAGGACCATGTCTTCCTTGGACCAAGCATGGTCTTCACCAATGTGATCAACCCACGTAGTAATGTGGAGCGAAAAGAAGAGTTCAAGCAGACTCTCGTCAAAAAAGGAGCCTCTATTGGCGCCAATAGCACCATTATCTGCGGCAACACCATCGGGAAGTACGCCTTGATCGCCGCCGGCGCGGTTGTTACTAAGGAAGTGCCAGACTACGCCTTGGTCATGGGCATGCCGGCCAAAGTCGTGGGCTGGGTTTCACGCAGAGGACTGAGATTGGCGTTTGACACAGAGGGTCTAGCAAGCTGTCCAGAAGATGGGAGCAAGTACTTGTTGGCTGACGGAGTGGTCAGATTTGTCGATTGATCCAGGGCGACGCGAGTCTCACAACAGGCATGGCGCAGATCACCTCTCGTTTTGCTTCTCATGCCCGTCCCGCGCCGAGTAACCTGGCGAAGAGGCTTCACTGACTCGCTCACTCACTCCATCAATCAATATCTTTACCACGCCACTCCATCGCTCCGATCAGTCGGAGAGGAAAGTCCGGACAGCGTAGAGCATCGTGCCATCTAACAGATGGGTCTTGATCTCGATCAAGAACAGATAGTGTCACAGAAAGCTAGACTTCCACGCAAGTGGTAAAGGTGAAAACGTGCGGTAAGAGCGCACGATCTGTGCAGGCAACTGCCCAGATGGATAAACCTCACGAGCTGCAATGTCATGTACATTCTGGTAGGGCCTAGCCCTGAAGAGTTGCTCGCTCAAGCCTTCTAGGCACCAGAAGGGGTAGACAGCAGAGATAAATGATGGAGACCGCCTCATGGTGGGACAGAATCCGGCTTATGGCAATCTTTCCAGAAGTAGCAATGCTACTTCTGGTATTTTTGATTTTCGATTTTTGATTTTTGATTGAGGTCTGAGCTCAGTCTTTTCGCTCGCTCACCTTTCTTGCGATTGTCGTTTTTGTCGAGGCAAAGATTTTCAGCAACTCCTCGTAAGACAATCTACATCTTTCTAATTCGTGAAGTGCAGAGTGTAAAAGCTCCAAGTCAGCTATAAACTCAAGCCAAAACAAGGTCTCATCACACTCTTCGACAACGATACATAGCTTAGCATAAAACTCACGATTACTCCTTGCTCTCAAGGCCGCTCGGTAGTTGCTTGCTACTGAAGTCGAACTTCTGGAGACTTGTGATGAGATATGATGATATTTCCTTTGGTTCCATAACGGCTCAATGAGCTGTACTTATAGATACTGCCAGAGTGCTTGTTCTTTTTTTGAGAATATCACTATTCACATTCTCTTATGTCACCCCCATGAGCGAATGTGACCATATTCACGAGTTTAACACTCAGAATTCCTTATTCCCAATTGGACCAAGCGAACTTAAGTCCTTCAGCTGCTTCGAGACTACAACAAATCAGAAATCAAAAACGGAAAACCAAAAATTTCTTAGCCTTCTCCTCCGCTCGGCGTATAGGTCACGCTAAATCTCAAGGTATTGTCCAGGGCGCTTCTCTGATTGCTCGTCGGCACGAGATAAGAGACATTGAGACCAAACTCTTGGTAATTGAGACCAAGTCCCGCTGTCAGGTACTTGCGGTTACCCTTGTTCTGATGCTCAAAGAAATATCCTAGTCTCACGGCAAACTGCTTATTGTACCAATACTCAGCTCCTAGTGAAAAATAGAATTCTTGCAACTCCTCAGTGAATCCTCCTGGAGCATCACCAAATGAGCCAAGGATGCCAGAGAACAAGCCTTTCTGTCGGTGATCAGCGATCCCATCTGCAGGATCCACATCATAGCGAGTAGAGTCAGTCGGAATGATCGGTGTGGGTACCATCAACTTGTTGATGTCCAACGCAAAAGTCAGACTGTTGTAATCATCTAGATCTGTCGAATACGCGAGCCCAAGACCAAAGTTGGTCGGGATGAAGTCTTTATTGAGATCTTGGATGTAGGTAATCTTACTACCAATATTGGTCAGTGCAAGACCTACGGTCAGATCACCACCACCAAGTTGAGTAAGATAGGTGAATGAGATATCCACCGCACCAGAAGTACCTGCATTGATCTCACCACTACCATCCGGCGCTTGCACACCATTTGCTAAGTTGGAGAGAATGAATTTGGCCGTAAGGCCTGCACTCAACTTATCAGAGAGCTTTCTTGCATAGGCAGCAGAAATCTCAAATTCATTGGGCTTACCGATTCCTAGGCTCTGTCCGTCCATATTGGTAAACTGTACGTCTCCAAGACTGAAGTATCTCAGAGACCCGCTGAATGCCTGGAGTTCATCGATCTTGAAGTAGCCCGCAAGATATGCGAGGTAAACATCAGTCACACCCAACTCTCTCAGCCATGGTGTGTAAGTAGCAGATATAGAACTCTGCTCTTCTGCGAAGGCCAGCTTTGAAGCATTGAACGCAATCGAATTGGCATCAGGAGATATGGCGATTCCTGCATCACCCATAGATGCAGCGCGTGCGTCTGGAGTGATCCTCAAAAATGGAACAGCCGTAAGGATCAAGTTAGCGCAGTCACCACCAGCTGGGCTTTGATAAGTACCGTCATCTCCTAGCACACACTGTGCTTGCAGAGAACATATCGTGACACTTGCAAGGAGGATAGTCAGCAAGAAATTTTTCATGGAATTGTGCATGTATTAAGAAGTTGCAAATATAATGTCTAAGTGCAGTGGATTATTTTGTAGAGAGTGTAGTTAATTACAAGATATCTAGGAGCTCTACTATTTGGCGTCTAGCAAGATCAGCTTGCCGTATCTGTGAGCTTCCAGTGTGGTGTCCGATCCTGCTGGTGTACCACTGACCTCTATGAGATAAGAGTACACACCATCAGGCATATCAGCACTGGGACGATCCCATTGCAGTCCGCTGACACGTCCACCATCACTGAATCCGCTTGTCTCCTGTTCATCGATCACTCTGCCGGCCATATCAAATAGGACTAGGCGAATGTCGAGTTGCATATCTGCAAGATTGTGCCCAAAGCCAAATTGAGCTCCCTCAAAACTTGGATTGGGGAAGACCTCTACATAGTCCAAGAATAGCTCGAAATCGGATGCGACGAAGAAATCGATCTCTGCCTCCGTCGAGTTATTGGCGACATCCCAGGCCTTGACAGCGATATGATGAGGACCAGGTACTAGATCCTTGAGTGGATACTCAGCGGATCCCTTGGTAGGAAGGTCAAGTTCTGTGACAAAAAACTCATTGAGCACAAACTCTTGGGTACGATCTCCGTCAAGCACACCGGTGAGGTCATGTCCGATACTGTTGCCAACGACATTGATACCATAGTCGTCTTCCACATCTACGATGAGCAGCGGACTTGGCCCTGTCTCATCACCTGAGACAAAGGATCGGTCGTCAAGATACAAGTTTACGATTGGTCCTTGATCATCAATGATAGGATCTGGATCTGAGCCTCCAACGATGATATCAGAGTATGCTCCCTTAGCGTCTGGCTGATCTACAGCCTTGGCATAGTAGCTGATCTTGCCATTGCCAAAACTGAGATTGATATCCCGTGGCACGACAAATGAAAGCTCAAAGATGCCATTGATCACACGTGCGTTCCCCTTAAAGACCACATTCTTTTGGGTCTCAAATTCCTTGAGACGGCTACCGCTGTCATTGACAAGCGTATTGACCACGGTCTTCTTATCGAAAATGGTCACTGCTAGTTCTCCATTATAGTCATTGGCCAGCTCTCCTGCTGCGGTGCGCACCTCTCCTGTGATCTCCACTTGTTCGAGCGCAGAAAGGGTATCTTGAGCTTCGCTTGGTGCTACTCCATTGATACTTGTCGTCACGACATCGTACATCGGGATCGCCAGTGGCATCGCAGGATCACCAAATACAGTAAATTTTCTAGAGTTGATCCGAGTACTGGTATTGAAATTGGCATTCTTTGCTCGTCTCATAATCTCTGCGATAGCGGGCCTCTTACCATCTATCGGCACAAATATGTTTTTGAAGACCTCACGTGTAAGGCGCTCATTGCTCGACGAAAACACGCTCCTCACTGTGCTAAAGAGAGCGACAGCTCCACCATTGGCATTGATAAGAGTGTGCTCCCCACCAGAAGTGATGGCTGGATCGTCGTATGCCATGAAGCTACAGGTGGCTGTCACTAGTAGTGTAAGCTTGTCACGATTTTGCCAGTTGCGAATATCACCGATGGCCAAGATCCGTTCTTGAGCCCATCCGAGATTTCCACCATGACCGATGTAGTTGGTCACGAGGAGTCCTTTAAAAATATTGGCATCAATATCACTGGTCACATCAGGATAGCGCTCGCCACCTGGTGTGCTCAGTTGCTGATAGGCATCAAGATAGATCTTTTCCTTATTGACCCATTCATTGGATGCTTGAGTAAGACTTGCGATTCCTTCTGCATCATCTATGTGCGTATTCGTATCCTCATCATCTGCAATGAAGCCAACCCTCAATCGCCATTCTCCTTTACCCTCTTCGTCAGTATCGTAGCGGATGATCTTATCGACCATGATCTGCGCTTCTTCTGCAGTGCGTGCTGGTAGCCTGCCTACGGCTATGTCCAGTAGCCCTTGAAGGATGTCTCCATCTTCATCATCTAGCAAGGCATAGTAGTCATCGGATGGAAATGCATCAATTGGATCCAAGGATTCTGGTGTCTCATAGACAGGGATAAAATTCTGATCGGCGAGCTCATCATACCTCCCTCGCTCATCATATGAGCCATCTCCAAAGAGCAATAGATACTTGAAGGACTCATTGCGATCGTAGATCATCTTACACATATCACGGATGGCTGTAGGATCTCTCATCCCGCTCGAAAACTCATTGAAAACTTGCTCCAGCGGAATAGCGTAGACCTTGAGATCACTGTACTCAGCACGATGCTCTGCAAGTCTCAATGCCTGCTCCTCAAATGCTGGATGATATACGACGATCATCTCGGCATCAGATATGGCATGTAGGTTCTGATTGGCGACTCTTCCGACTGCTGTGGGTCTCAACAAGCTAGCCCCAGGTAGAAATGCTACATATTCTCGGATATTCTCTGCAGAGCGCGAGAAGCTTGCTTGATCACCACTACGTTCTAGTTCTAGTGATACGACCTCGTCTCCGCTGACGTCTAGAACCACGGCCTCTTCAGGAAGGTCCGTGATGACATATTCAGAAACTTCAGCCAGTAGTGACTTCTCCGAGCGAAAAGCCATCTGATCGTCGCGAAACTTCAATTCTCTCTCTGCAGTATATGTCACAAAATCTAGCCAGCCCTCTGACAATGTCGCTGAAGATGGTCTTGGATACTCAATAATCAGCTGAGGATTGTCAGAGTCGAGCTCAAATCTTTCTGTGATGCGACCTACGCGTGCATAGGTGGCTTCACTATTGCTCGGGACGATAGAGCTCATCGACCTGACGTACTCCTGACCAGCTGTCCTGAGGAATACTTGAGACTGCACATTTCCGCGACCAAGGAACTCCATATTCACGGTTGCCTCGCCACCAATCACTGCATCGGGTACGCTGATTTGATCACTGTAGTCAAAGCTGCGCTGATTCGTGTAGATATCACCGAGCCACCTTTGCCCGGATCCATTGGTGGAAACAAAGTCTGCCAGCACATTGAGTCGATCATCTTCAATGTGGATGATATGATCCATGGTCTTGATTGTCTGCTGTGCACTAGCGGTCTCACTGACCTGCCCTACACGGTGAGCGGGCTCCCCATCTTCCTCGATCTTGATGAAGTAGTAGGAGAGGTCATCGTAGATATTTGTGTTTCTTCTGTATATCTCCGCATCCTCATCGTAGGACCAAGTATGCGGACCATTCGCATAGAAAATAATCTTATCACCATCGTCAAGACGTCCGTCATCACCTCCATCAATCATGATTTGAACTGGCTGCACGTCATCCTTACGACTATCACAGAGCCACTCTGGCAACTTACCAGACCCATTGCCATAAATATTGATATTAGCCGTAGAGATATTATCAATATCCACACCGAGCTCACGAAGGAATGACGCGTCGATAGCATGGACTCCTGATTCTCTTACGGCAATCTTATAGATCTGTCCATTTCGCAGCACTGACTGTTCTGCAAATATTGGTGGATCACGCATGAGCTCATGATCTTCTGCGGCAGTTCGCTCCTTGACGACCAGCTCATACTCCTTCAGAATCTCTAGCTTACCCTCTGTGTGTAGCCGATAGGGCACGACTTGATGTATGAGGTATGGGCGCTTTCGCGCAAATGATACGTTGTATTCTAATTGCCAATCTTTAGGAATCGACTCCTCGTCCCAAGAGGAAGGAAGATCGATAACACTCGTTGCACCAGCCTTGAGGGCTACGGAGACAAGAGGGTAATCGATGGCCTCTGTTTTGGCGAAAGCCATATAGCCAGACTGAACTGTCAGGGCATCCTCAAAACTCGGGACAGTCAAGTCCCATACGATGCTGTGACTCAGCGTCTGCTGTGCCACAAGACCGTCAAGCGATAAAATGAGCCCCAGAAAAGTGCCAAGTACTAGAGTCCTCAGGGAAGAACAAATGCGCAGCATAAGCGGTTGATTTTCTCGATGTATGAAATAGAGTATACCCTGCTAGCTATAAGTGCGTTTTAGAGTTAATGAAACGTTAATTGCTTCAGGCTATTGTACTTTAGAGCTATTAATTCAGGCTTAAAAATACGAGTACAGTCATCATTGTTTAGTACCTTCCGACATATTGTCTTGGCCTTGTCCATGTCTATTGGCCTCAGCACATCCTTGAAGGCTCAAGACCCTGTATTCAGCCAGTTCTTCGCGAGCCCAGTCTTGCTCAATCCGGCTTTCGCTGGAGCCTCACAGGCGACAAGATTTGGTCTCAATAGTAGGCTCCAATGGCCATCACTACCTGGCCAGTACCAGACTCATGCCTTGAGTTATGATCAGTTTTTTGATAATTACAATAGTGGCATCGGCCTATCGATCCTTGTCGATGATGCCGGTGCAGGAATCTTCCAGACGCTACAGGCCAATGTTCACTACGCCTACAGACTACATATAGATCGAGAGTGGTCGGTGAGGCTGGGCATTGACCTCGGCTATATCCAATCACGTCTCGACTGGGATCGACTCGTCTTCCAAGATCAAATCGATCCTGTCTCTGGCCTCGCTCAAGTCATGGGAGAAGAAAATGAGCCGCTGCAGACTGGCTTCGGTAATATTGATCTCGGTGCAGGTCTCCTCCTCTACAATTCTCAGTTCTACCTAGGTCTCTCTGCAAAGCACCTCAATGCTGGGGATCAGACAGTCTTCAATAACAACCTCAACAGCGTCGGCACACTGCCGATGCGCCTGAGCATGACAACCGGTATGGAAATCCCTCTGCGCCTTAATGGCTATCTATTCAAAAACGCATTCATCAGCCCCAATATAGCTGTGATCAAACAGGGTGACTTTTACCAATTTCAGGCTGGTGGCTACCTAGGGCTTGATTTTGCATTTGCTGGGATCGCTTACCGTCACACACCGACCAATCCGGATGCCATCATCCTATCTGCGGGATTGAGACAGAGCAATCTGCGACTGGGCTACAGCTATGATATCACTGTATCGTCGATTGCTGCTCCTACAGGTGGAGCGCATGAAATCAGTCTGACCTATATCCTTCCTGGTAGCCAGCCGAGTAAGTACAACGACTGCTTTGCGATATTTCGCTAGACAATGCTAGCGAAGCTAAGTTTGCGTCATGTCAAGGGCAGCAAATCTGAAATCGAACAGGATCTACTGGATCCATGTCTTGATTATTTTCAGCGTGCTCTGTCTCAACAAACTGGGTATTTATGCAGTGAGTGGTGAAGAGTGCTTGACATTTGCTCGACAGAGCGTAGACCCAGATTGGATTCCTGATTCTATCTCCATCAGTCATGGTGAGCCGACGCGGGCAATCTTTTACTGGATCTTTGGCCACATCAGACTCTATCTATCCCACGAGAGCACAGTTCTTATCGGCAGAGGGCTCAATTTCCTACTCTATGCGCTCGGCCTTGCACTGATCACACGCAGATTGAGCTTCGATGGCAAATTGGTTTTCATCTTCATTCAGCTCACCATCTGGAGTCGGCAGGCGTTTTTTGGTGGAGAGTGGCTGTTTTACTCGATCGAGCCAAAGACATTTGCCTATGCTTTGGTATTTCCAGCCATTTACTACTTTCTCGAGTCTCGCTGGCGCCTGTGCGGATTGCTCTTGGGCCTTGCCGCTTACTTGCACATCCTCGTTGTATTTTGGATTATTGTAGCACTTTGTCTGTTGTTGCTATGGCAAAAGAACTGGCGGGACAGTTTGGGTCTAGGTGGTATAGCTGCGCTGATCTCAGCTCCGTGGATAGCCTACTGCTACTTTTCTTACTTCATGGATCATGCAGGTTCGACAGAGGCCGATCATATATTTTGTTATGATCGTTTGCCTCATCACCTTGGCTTATTTCAGACGTGGGACTATTTTTATGATTTCCATTTTTGGCAAGTGATGGGTGCGATCCTTGGCCTCTGTATGAGTATTTGGGTACTAAGGTCAAGTTCAAAACATGCTACCAAGCGACTAGCTCAGATCGTGATTGCTATCCTAGCGTGTAATCTTCTCTACGTAGCAGTTGCCTATTGGGACGCTTTCTACGGCCAGCAGTCCTGTTCTTTAGGGCTCAAACTATTCCCCTTCAGATCAAGCAGCATCGCATTTCTGTGCTTCAACCTGGTCATGATACTTTGGATCAATGAGCATGGCCGACTCTCCTCGAAGATCAAAAAGAATATCAAGGTCGTAGTGCTTGTCGCCTTAGGTATTGTGCTGATAGCTGAAACAAAAGAGAATTTTGACAAGAGTCAAAAATCTCGCAGCGATAGCGCCTACTTCGAGATGATCGACACCATCAAGAGCACCACTGGTCCGGGATCTCTGTTCCTATTAAGGGGCATAGCAAGCAATAGTCATCAGTATACTGCATTTGCCAGGAGAGCAAAGAGAGACATCTACTTTGTGCCCAAATTCATCCCGACTGATGCAGAGAGCATAGCCAGATGGACCGAGCGAGGTGAGGCATATGAAAGATTTAAACAAGACTGGACTGTCGTCCAAATGATGGGTCAAGAGCAAACTAAAGTTCCAACGCACATCCTAAGCACGGAGATACTTGAATCTCAGCCATACTCCGTCAAACACGGCAAGTACTACCTATATGAAATCAAAAAACTCAGAAGTTTAGGAGGCTAATCAAGACATGTGAGGTCAAATACGAAACAAAAGCACTGGATGTAAGACAATAAGTCCTAGATCGAGCGTTTAGAAATTGTCTATATTTGGCGACCGAAAATTTACACACAAACGCAGTAAGATAATGAACGTGAAAGTAAGATGGCAGTACCTGTTCAGCTGCCTTTTGATCCTAAGTGCTGCTGCATGTAACCGTACGTCACAAGATCGCTCGTCCAACACAGGATGGAAGTACAACGACCAGGAATGGGGAGGATACGAGAGATCTGAATACAAAGGCCAGGAAACTGGTCCCAATCTCGTGCTCATCCAAGGTGGTACATTCACCATGGGTCTCACTGAGCAGGATGTGACTTACGAATGGAACAACGTACCCCGTCGCGTGACTGTCTCGTCTTTTTACATGGACGAGACTGAAGTATCCAACGATAACTACAGAGAGTACCTTTTCTGGCTCAACCGGGTATATCCCAACTATCCAGAGGTACATCGAAATGCTTTACCAGACACCTTAGTCTGGAGAGAAGAGTTATCCTACAATGAGCCGTTTGTCGAGACTTACCTCCGACACCCAGCTTACAATGATTATCCAGTAGTAGGTGTCAATTGGTTTCAGGCCAATGAATACTGTGTCTGGAGGACAGACCGTGTCAATGAGTACAAGCTCATTGAGGCTGGCATTTTGAACCCATCGCCGATCCAAGGCTCTGGAGATACGACTGGTGTATTCACTACAGATACTTATCTGTCTGGTGTCTACACCGGTAATGTACGTGAGAATTTACCTGATCCTGTGACAGGTGGCGATCGACCAGTCAAGCAAACCGATGGAATACTCTTACCGAGCTACAGACTCCCAACAGAAGCAGAGTGGGAATACGCTGCTCTCGCACTTGTCGGCAATCAAGCAAGTCCTCAGGATGAATTGATCACTGACAGAAGGATCTATCCTTGGTCAGGAGATAAAATGTTTTACGAGCGAAGAGACAAATACCAAGGTTACAAACTTGCCAATTTTAAAAGAAGCAAGGGTGATTACATGGGTATGGCTGGAAGACTCAATGACAAAGCGCATATCACCACTGGCGTCAGAAAAGGATGGCCAAATGACTTTGGTCTTTACAACATGGGTGGAAACGTGTCTGAGTGGACACTCGATGTTTATCGTCCGATGACCGCTTCTACGCTGTCAGATGCAGAGAATCAAGACTTGAACTCCTTCCGCGGAAACATCTTTGACGAATACGAAAGAGATGAAAATGGTCAGCGTATTCTTGATAGCCTAGGACACTACAAGAAAGTCATTCAGACAGATTCTATGCTTGTGGACAGAGAAAACTACAAGACAGGAGATGTAAGAAACTTTGAGGATGGTGATAATGAGGAAATCGTTGCTTACTCTTACGGCAAGTACAGTTTGATCAATGACGATGCTCGCGTGATCAAAGGTGGATCATGGGCAGATCGTGCTTATTGGTTGAGTCCTGGTACGAGAAGGTTCAAGAACGCCGCTCGTGGAGATAAGACGATTGGCTTCAGATGTGCCATGACAAGAGTCGGAGGCCCTGAGGGCAACGATGATACGGGAGGCGTTGACTTCGGTCCCAATGCCAAGAAAAGACGATACTAAAAATATCAATCCAAAGAAATACAAAAAAGCCGCATCCTACATGCGGCTTTTTTTGTTGTGCTAGCATATGACACTACGCGAACTTTACCAACACTACCTAGACAGCCCAGGTGTATCGACAGACACCAGAGAACCGCTCAAAGGCAAGATCTTTTTTGCATTGAAGGGTGATCGCTTTGACGGCAACGATTATGTGAGAGAAGCCGTCAAAAAAGGAGCGAAGTTGGTAGTTTGTCAACAAAATCCATTTTCGCGAAAGCACGCCAAGCTGATCATCATCAAGGACAGCCTCAAGATCCTGCAAAAGCTCGCTCGACTTCATAGACAAACTCTTGCTTGCCCTGTACTCGCCATCACTGGGAGCAATGGGAAGACTACGACAAGAAGTCTGATCATGGCAATGCTCGCCAAGAAATACAGAGTCTCAGGGACTTATAGAAATTTCAATAATCATATTGGCGTACCACTCAGCATCCTATCCAAGACAAAGGACATAGATCTAATGGTGCTGGAGATGGGTGCAAATCATGTCGGAGAGATCGCAGAGCTCTGCGACATTGCCCTACCCGATCATGGACTGATCACAAACATTGGCACCGCACATATCGAAGGTTTTGGTGGTCTTGAAGGCATCAAAAAAGGCAAGTCAGAGCTCTACGATTTTCTTGGCGAACACAACCACACGGCCTTTGTAGACGGCAATGAAGAGCATTTGCTGCAGTTGTCGACTCGCGTATTCAATAAGATCTTCTACAATCAGCAATTTGGCCACGAGTATAGTGCTCTCCACAGTCACTTTAGTGAAGTCAAGCAAGGCGAGCACTTAGAGTTCCAGATGCATTGGCGTACGCGGAAAGAGCACATTGCTACTAAGATCCAGGGCCTGTACAATATCAAAAATATCAGCACTGCCGTCACTGTGGCAGAGCACTTCGCTGTTGAGGCAGATGATATCATTGATGTGCTGAGACAGTTTGATGAACTAGACAATCGCTCGACACTCATCGAGATAAATGATATCAAGTTCATCGCAGATGCGTATAATGCCAATCCTAGTAGCATGTCAGAAGCACTGAAGAGTTTCGCAGATAAGAAAGGATCCAAGAAAGTTGTAGTCCTCGGTGACATGAAAGAGCTAGGGCTTCAATCAGCCGCGTTTCATCAAGAGATCTTGGAAGAGGCCATAGATTTAGGCTTCAAGGAGCTGGTACTTATTGGGCCAGCCATGGCAACTGCAGCTGCAAGTCTAGAACCAGAGAAAAGTGCTGGCATTACTCTACGAACATATCAAAATGTAGATGCGCTGCAGGCTGACGACTCTAGCCTAATCACCCCAGGAAAAGAGGTGCTCGTGAAAGCATCAAGATCAATGGGCCTAGAAGCTCTATGGCATGTGCCACCAGTATCAGAAGACGGCTAAGCGGGTCGCCTATCGTATGATGTGCTGATAAAGACGATCAGAAAGTTCATTTTTGGCAGCGATCTGATAGTCTCTCGAGCTGCATGGAATATGGACATATTGATCAGACTCAGGATTTTCCTTCCATTTCATCCACCACCGATCACTTTGAAGACTCCTTACAAAGCATAAACTCTGATCGACTGCAGAGATATTGACCAGATACTCCTGCTTTTGTTGCAGGCGATCAGGCCACTCAGACTTTCTCTGAGCATATCCTTCAAGGAAATACCAGATCAGCTGTGCCACCATCGTCTGTGTGACACGTGTAAAGTCAATACCCCCGACATAACCATAGATGCCAAAACTGTCCACATGGTCACTGATACCCGCATAGCGGCATAGCTGGCAAGCCTCCTCTGAGTATAGTCCTGAGGGATAATTTTGTCTCTGCCCTGGCGCCTCGCTATAGCGAATGGAGCTCAGACTGAAACTAAATGCTGATGCATCTCTGATCAGTGGCTCTGCTTCTTTGATATTTTCTTGTACAGCTCCAAGTCTCATGCTACTGAAGTGGCGATGCTCAACATCACTCACTATCTCAGGATCCATGAGATGTGCTTGATGTGCTAGTAGACAATAGTCCACGAGTTTAAACTGAGGTCGATTGAGGATATCAAAGCTGATATTCTCCCTGATAGACCTCGAAAGGAGCCGACCACCATTGCTGTCGACAAGCACCATCTTAAATGCGTCCTGACTCTGTAAATATGCCTTGTACTGGATGTCTAGATAGGTCTTGCTATTGGCGATGATGATCGGTAGTATGCCAGCAGACCTCAGTTCTAGGAGCACTGGGATGATAAAATTGGCATCCGTCTTGCGCACATCCCCGATATCCGCCAGCTGGACATCGCCAAAAGACCAGATCATCTGATATAGCTCTTGTCTTACGGTATGGGCCTCAGCTTCTCCGATCCCGAGTAATGCCACTTTTACTTCCTTCAATTCTGGAAATTCACTCTCCGTATGGATATTGATACGCTTTCCCAGTTGACTATTCTCGAGGTGGTCATAGCCATTGATGGAGGCAAAGCGTACGGGTTTGAGCCAATGCTGTAGCATATTCTAGATTTTCATCAAATATATTACGATTTTCATTTATACATAGTAAACTGATTATCAATTATTCTATCAACACTCATTGTCGATGTACTAGGACTGGATTATCGTCCAAATGAATCATACAGTGAACGACACGATAAATAGAAAATCCACGTCATTTGTCACATATCATGAATGAATAAGCACTCTGTCGATATTAAATTCGTAGTGAGTGAAAACAAGATAATCTCACATGAACCGTACAATCCTAAAATTTTCAGCCATAGCCGTCTTGGTCATAAGCCTCATAAAGGTGAATGCTCAAGATAGCAGTGACAATGGCGTCACTGTCATACCCAGCAGCTTCAGTGAAAAACCCAAGTCTCAGTTGGAGCTGGGGATCAATCTCGGCCATCTTGCTATCGCCAGTGATCTTGATGGCAATTTCCCTGGAGGATACGGCGTAGGTCTACATCTACGCAAATCCATCGGCTACAACTTTAGTCTCAGACTAGAATATCTCTACGGCCAGCAAAGCCTCGTCGATGACGGAATCGCCGCGACTAGTGTCATCGAACAAGACATACCAAGCTTGACGGGCTATGACGATGAAGGCAGTTTTGTCAGAGCCTTCCGTACCCGTTACAATTCCGTGAGTCTCCAAGCCGTCTTCAATCTGGGAAACACCATATTTCACCGGGCTAGACCAATCTGGGGCGCATATCTCTATGGTGGCGTGGGACTCTATGGCCACACCACTGAGTTGGACGTCTTTTCGGCAGATGAGGCAGCTTATGCTTTTAGCTCGATTTCTGGTCAAGAAGATATCCGTGAGGCTGCTGAAGACTTACTCGATGGCGTCTATGAAACTGAGGCCACATATGAGGATGATGGGCTAGAGTTCGGAGACAAGCAGAGATACTGGGAATTTTTGGCAGGGCTAGGAATCTCTCGCAAGATCAGCGATCGAGTCAACATTTCTCTGGATCATAGATTTGTCTTTACTGGTAATGATCGCCTGGATGGTTTTGCGCATCGTACACGGACTGATCTTACGACAGACAATGATCTCCTACATCTAACCACTCTGCGCATAGCCTTCAATATCGGTCCCAAAGGCAAGTCAGTCGAGCCGCTATACTGGGTCAATCCTATGGATCCCATCGTGCGCGATGTGGCAGAGCTCAAGGCGCGCCCAGAACTAGACGTCACAGATTCTGACAAGGATGGCATCATAGACATGTTTGACCAGGACAACAATACACCCATGGGCGCTCCGGTAGATACACGTGGTGTCGCTCTGGATAGTGATGGCGATGGCATCATCGATGCGATGGATACAGAACCATACTCACCACCCGGATATGAATACGATGAAAAAGGCATGGCTATCGTACCGAAAGAAAAAACGCTTAGTGAACAAGATGTTGAGAGGATCATAGATCAGAGACTCAATGCCATGAGCACTAGTGCTGATTGGTACCTACCGATGATCCACTTTGACCTCGACAAATACTTCATCAAGCCTCAGTACTATCCACAATTGCACCATGTGGCGACTGTGATGCACAATCATCCCGAGATACGGATCGTCGTCAGTGGGCATGCAGATCAGAGCAATCAAGAGGATTACAACAATGTCTTGAGCTGGAAGCGTGCCAACTCTGCCATCCAATACCTCATCGCGACGTACAATCTCAGCGAAAGCAGGTTTGTACTGCAATATGGCGGAGAAGAAGCTCCTCTCATCCCAGAAACATCTGGAGATGATTTTAAAAAGGAGAAAGACTACATCAATCGTCGAGTTGAGTTTCGCATTGCGACTAGTACAGATCAGAGTATGTCCCGGCCTACCGGACCAGACGCTGGCAGAGGCTAGGAAGATCGGTCTAGGAAACTTATCTTAGACCTCATGGCAGAAGTTAACAACTCTAGGCTAGCACTGACTACCTCAATAGCTGTAGGTGTCATCAGTCTCTGTGCCTTGGTGGTCTCACTGTACCAATCACGCATCATGACACAGCAGAATGAGCTCCAGCGAGAAACAATGAAAGCTCAGTTATGGCCTCGCCTTGAGTTCGTAGTGAGTCGAGCCTACGAAGATGGTATTACACACTTTGCGCTCCATGCCAAGAATCAAGGAAGTGGCCCAGCAATCATCGAGTCAGTAGACTTGCAATACAAGAAGAAGTCCTACCCAGACTGGTGGGATCTCTTGGATCATATGAGCTTGCCAGACAGTGTCCAGACATACATCACCAATCGGACGATCAACCATTCGGTGATACGGCCAGGAGAAGACTTAATTTTTCTAGATCTTTCTGAATATAAGGAGCTCATGTACGAAGTCGACCAGAGATCATCCCACATAGATATCAAGATCTGCTATCGATCTGTCTTTGGTGATAGCTGGGAAATCCGATCAAACTTCGCAAGCAATGATGACTCGATCCTTCCAGTCGAGACGTGCAAACCTGCCGTGGTCGAATTTCAAAACTGACCAGTCTCACCAGCCGCCTGTCGCTCCTCTGTCTGCCCTGAAATTACATTTGGGACAATGCACTTTGTCCTTCTCAGATTTCAATGATATGCCAGATACATGTGTCTCGACAAATTGCTGGATGAATGTCTTTCGAGCAGCTCCAGTAAGATTAGACTTAGTGGCATCAGCAAGCGCCTTTTGGTATTGACCCTCGTACTGCTGCTTACCCCAACAATTGGGGCAGACATTCAGCTCTGTGAGCTCTGCCCTACTGGGACCAGCACTTGCCGATCCGAGTCCAAAAAGACGTCTTAAAAAATTGATCATAATCGTATCATTTGTCTTGTACTCAGTCCTTGAATATTTGAAGAGTAGACGACTCGACGAACTGTCTATATCCTGACCACTCTTCGGTTTCAAATTTCTCTATCTCTGCTAGCACCTTAGCCAGCTCCCTCTGAGCATCTTCCATTGCAATTTGGGCATTTCCATTAAGTGTAGCCTGCTCATTAAGAGAAGCATAGCGCCTAGCAGTCCAAAGATATGTCGGCAGCCTTTTGGTCACGCTGTCAATGCCTTTAAAGTCCGCTGGCGGAAAGAATAGCTCTAAAAGTCGTGAAAGAGATTTCTTGATATCCTTTGTCTCTGCTGAGAGGCTATCCTGCAACTCTTCGTCGAATGCCTCATTCATGCTGCTGATCATATCAGCATGCTTCTTCATCTCGCGAAGGCGCTCACGAGCCTCATAGGCTTGACTCATCATATCTTCTACGGATTGCTCATGAGCCACGGCTGCTTCATACTCGGCCAAGGTGATATCGGCATGAGGGCTCATCTTCACTTCAACTGTGGCGGAGCTACTTGATACACCATCTGTAATGACATACCTATAGACTCCCGGAGAGACGGATACTCCACCAGGAGGTGCAGCATCTTCTTTGGGCTCAGAGCGAGATGGCATACGCACACCATCGCGATCCATCCACCAATAGACGAAGTTCATACCTTCTTCTAGCTCAGGATGCAAAGTTCTCAGCGTATCTCCAGATGCATCAAGAATGTAGAGGCGTGGATCAGTCTTTTCTGTGGAATCCTTGTGATCTTCAACTTTTGAAGAATCCTCTTTAGACATATCCTTTTTTCCTTTCTTCTTTTTCTTCTGCGGAGCTTCTTGCACAGTTTCTGCCTTATCAACTTTGTCTTTGGACGGAAGCCAGATCGGCAGACGAGCAGCGGGAGACTTATTCTCCCCGACAAAATATGTACTGGCGATAAATCGGGTACCATCCACGCTGCGCATCCCAGTGAGATAAGCGTCCTGTGCATTGAAGGCCTTCATTTGCGCGAAAGCGCTGGCATCCTGAGCCAGTGCCCTCAGTGGCTTGATATTGTCCAAGATGTAAATTGCACGACCAAATGTGCCTATGATCAGGTCATCTTCACGTTGATGAATCTTGAGATCCCGGACGCTTGCTGGTGGCATTCCATTGGTGAATTTTTGCCATTTCTGACCTCCATTTACTGTGAAGTAGAGTCCCACATCACTGCCCAAGAACAAAAGATCAGGCTCCTGAGCATCTTGCACCACACACATTACATGACCGCCTATCTGTCGATCATCAGCGATGCGCTTCCAAGTCGTCCCGCCATCCTTCGTATGATAAGCATATGCAGACCAATCATTGCGTCGGTAGTTATTCACCGTGACGATGAGTTCGCTTGCATCTGTCTTTGAGAGCTCGATATGAGGGAACCAAGCTCCAGCAGGACAACCGGGTAGCCGAATATCCACTCGTGTCCAAGTGTCTCCACCATCTCGTGTCATGTGAAGGCGGCCGTCATCCGTACCTACCCATATCACGTCGCTATCAACGGGACTTGGTGCGATGCTGAGTATGGTCGTGTGATTTTCTGCTTGTGTAGCATCGATCGTAAGACCTCCACTGGTGGCTTGCTTTTGCTTGGTGCTATCATTACTCGTGAGATCCGGGGAGATGATACGCCATGATTTGCCACAGTCATTGCTGTAGTGCACATACTGGCTACCATAGTAAACTCCACAGTCATTGTAGGGGTCTTGGGCGATGGCAGCATTCCAGTTAAAGCGCAGAGTCTCGCCGTCGGGATGCAGGGGCTTGACAAATCGATTGTTGCCGGTGAGACGATCATAATAAGCAACATTGCCACCTTGTGACATAGCGTAGCCATATCGATTGTTATCTGGGCGAGGTACGACATCAAATCCATCACCAAAGTATAGCTCACGCCAATCAGCATTTCGCATACCTCCTCTCTTCCACACAGCACTTGGTCCTATCCATGATCCATTGTCCTGCATGCCGCCGTAGACATTGTAGGGCACATCCATATCGTGATTGACATGATAAAACTGCCCCACCGGAAGATTTTCGACAAATCGCCAGTTCTCCCCGCGATCATAGCTGATGGCTAGACCTCCATCATTCCCATTGATCATATAGTCAGGATCTTCTGGATCTATCCACAGAGCATGGTGATCAGGATGTACCTCTTGCCAGGGCACAAAGCTTTGGAAGCTTCTGCCGCCATCTTCGCTCCGTGTGATGGTCGAGTGAATACTGTAGATCCGATTTTCATTGCTTGGATCCACATAGATGTCTCCATAGTAAAATGGACGATTGCCAGCATTGCCTTTGGCATTCATTTTTCTCCAGCTTTTGCCACCATCATCTGAGCGGTAGAGGTCGTTTTTCTTGGCTTCTACGAGTGCATACACTCTCTCCGGAGAAGAATGTGATATAGCAAGTCCTATGCGCCCCAGCTTTCCTTTGGGCAAGCCGTCATCGCTGCTCAACTTGGTCCAGTTGGCCCCTCCATCATATGTGATGTGCAAACCAGAGCCTTCACCTCCGCTATTGAAGGTCCAGGGCTTACGCCCAAATTCCCAGGTCGCAGCGATCAATTTCATCGGATTATCCGGATCTTGTACCATGTCACCTACGCCAGTCTCGTCATTGACGTACAGAATTTTGTCCCAAGAGTATCCTCCATCGGTGGTCTTGTAGACACCGCGGTCAGGACTAGGCCCCCAAGCTGATCCGAGAGCAGCCACATACGCCGTATGCATGTCATGAGGATCTAGTATCAGTCGATGAATAAGTTTGGTCTCCTTGAGTCCCATGTACTCCCAAGACTCGCCACCATCCATAGACTTGAATACTCCTGCACCACTATTATGTGAGTTTCTTGGATTGCCTTCACCGGTTCCTACCCAGATGAGATCAGGATTGAGCGGATGGATCGCGATAGCACCTATCGCGAGGATCGGCTGATCATCAAAGATTGGTTCCCAACTATGCCCAGCGTCTTGTGACAGCCACACACCTCCGCTTGCTGTGCCGACGTAGATGTTTTTCTTGCGATCAGGATGGATAGCCACACAAGTAACTCGACCGCTCATCCCTGCAGGTCCTATACTTCGAGCGGAGTACTCTTCCCACTGCTTGAGGTCAATAATCTGAGCTTCCGCCAAAAGGCAAAATAGCCAAAGGCAACTGATAAGTAGTAGTCTAGCTTTCATCTTTGGATTTGACTTGAATTGAAGCCTTGAATATAACCCAATTCGTGCATTAGGATTTTTTGGAGCATTCTACCCTAGAGATAAGTCACTGATATTGAATGCCTTGTACATGTTTAGATGATATTTTTGTTTGCAACATTTTGTTCCGGATAAGAAGCCACTTTCCAAATGAGAAATCTCCGAGAAAAGTGGGCTGTGTCAAGTCTTCGTGTATAGCGCATTTCTGCTTCATAATCAGGCACTTACTCTCCTCGCCATAGCTCGCTATGCCTCGTCGACCAAGCACCCGATTCTATTGCATAAATCCTCTATCCTTCGAAGCCTATTTCATGCATTGACTATGACAAGAATCTGTCTGGTCTGAGTCAGTATTTTCCAGGTCTACGCTAATGAGTGTGAAGATCACAATGTCATTTGCTCGTGAACCGTTTGTTGCCTTGTGATATTGACCAATGAGATTATGGTCGATAGGGACCAAAGAGCTTTATAGCAGTAATTTCGTAGAATGCAGTTTTTATATCCGGGATTTTTATGGGCATTGGGTCTGCTAGCCATACCCATCATCATACACCTCTTTCACTTCCGGAGATTCAAGAAAGTGTACTTCAGCAATGTGGCATTTCTGAAAGAAATCAAGGAGGAGGTCAGTGCTCGATCACGCCTCAAAAATCTCCTCGTCTTACTCATGCGGCTTTTGGCTCTTGCATTTCTCGTTTTGGCTTTTGCACAGCCATTCCTGAAGCAGGATGACAAGATCCTGACGGGTGTGCCATACATCGGACTCATCATGGACAACTCATTTTCCATGACCAATGCCAGCTCTGAGACCAGCTTATTGCAACAAGCAAAGCAAAGGGCTCTAGAAATTGTGTCTAGTGCACCAGAGACGCAGAAATTCACACTGCTGACCAATGATCTTGAGGCTAGACATCAATACATGCTCGATCGAGACGAAGTCAGCGCTTATATTGAAGAAATCAACACGAGTCCTAAGCCTTTTGATTTAGAACTCTTGCAGAGTAAGATGACACGGACACTGAAAGATCAAGACAGTGACAATCTGTCTGTCTTTGTGATGAGTGACTTTGGTGTAAGTGATGAGGCAGTCGAAAATATCACTATCGACACTACGATCCAGTGGTATCTCACCCGATTTTCCTCCGTGAAGGAAAGTAACATCTCTATAGATTCTGCCTGGATCGAGAGTCCTGTCATCGCCATAGGAGAAGAGACCGAGCTCAAAGTGCGCATCAGTAATCGAGGAGACCAGACTATCGACAATATCCGGCTCAATGTACAGTACCAGGGGCAGAGTAAACCGGTATCTACGATCAGCCTGGCCCCAGGTGAATCTCGAGATGAACTCGCCAGTTTTTCCCCAACCAGCTCGGGCTGGTATGATGTGGTATTACAGATCACAGATTACCCCATACAGTTTGACGACAAGTACTATTTGAGCTTTCTTGTTCCCGAACGGATTGACGTGCTGGTCTTGCAGGAGTCAGCTAAGAACAAATACATCGAGGCCGCATTGGAAGCCACACCGATCCTCAATACCGATTGGCAATCTAGTCGCAACATCAGCTACAATGATTTTGGCAAGTATTCACTGATTATACTTGACCAGCTCAAGCAAGTCTCATCAGGTCTGGCAGCAGAGCTCCGAAAATTCACGGAACAAGGCGGACACGTATTCTTCATACCTCATGCCGAATCAGCACCAGCAGCATACTCGGGTCTCTTAGCTAGCTATGGTTTGCAACTCGGCGACTTTCAACGAGAGACGAAGAAGGTCTCCAGCCTCAACGAACAAGAATTTGTCTTTGACAATGTCTTTTTGCGGAAGCAAAAGAACGTGGCGCTGCCACAGACAAAAGGGCATTTTGGCGGAAGCCGTAGTACTGGCATAGGCGTCAGATCTATCTTGCGATATCGAGACGGCAGTCCCTACCTCACAAGATCAGAGCGCGGTCAGGGCAATCTATTTGCTCTTTACAGCCCACTGGATCTGCAGTACAATGATCTCGTCGGCAATGCAGAAATCTTCGTGCCTCTGCTGTATCGAATGGCTGTCAGTGCCAATGCAGAAAAATCTCCAAGTCACCTCATAGGCCAGGCAGCAAGCTACCGTCTTCGTCAAGAAAATGGGAATCAAGACCCTGTCTTCACACTTTCCAATGCTAGGACGGAAATCATCCCAAGAGTAATACGCCAGGCAGGTGCTCTGTCAATCGTAGTCGATCAGGGAATCACGGAGGCAGGCATCTATGATGTCAAGCAACAGGATGAGTCGGTGGCCAAGATGGCATTCAATTATGACCGTGCAGAGTCTAGGATGGATCGCCTCGAGGCGGAAGAGGTATCGAGAGTGTTTGGAGGAGCGAAAGTATATGACGGGCAGACTCTAGAGGCTGGTATGGATAGCTCACTGACAGGTCAGAATGGTATCAAATCGCTGTGGAAATGGTGCGTTATCTTTGTGCTCATCTTCCTGGTCCTGGAGTCTCTGCTCCTGAGATTCTGGAAAGCATAAGCAAGCATCATACATGAATCTAGTCCTGAAGAATGTCCAGATTCTCGATCCGAGAAGTGCGCATCACAAGCGTCGAATGGACATCCATCTTTCGCAAGGAATCATCAAGCGTATTGGTAAAGAGCTCCGGCCCAGAGCTGCGACTTCCGTGAATGCCAAAGGCATGTCCTTGTCTCCAGGCTGGTATGATATTGCTGTCCACAGCGGAGCACCAGGCAGGGAGCACAGAGAGGATTTTGATAGTCTTGAGCGCACTGCCAAGCGAGGAGGTTACACGGGACTGGCCATATGGCCTGATACCCAACCTCTCATCCAGCATGCCAGCGATATACACTTTATCAGAGCAAGCTCAGATCGCCTTCGCTTGCTCAATATAGACTGTATTGCCAGCCACATAGCTAGCACTGATGAGAGACAACTCAGTGAGATGCATGACCTGGATCATGCAGGAGCCGTCGGATATGGCCGAGGTGATCGGAGCATCGATGATGACAATACACTCTTGAGAGCATTACTATATCTGTCGCAGATCGGCAAGCCGCTCTTTCACATGCCATCGTATCCCAGACTGATCGAAGGTGCTCAGGTGCATGAGTCAGTCGCAACCACAGCACTGGGACTAAGATCGATGCCTGCTGTAGAGGAGATACTCAGAGTGCAGCGAGATGTCGAGCTGGCACAATACGCCGAGGCTAAACTGGCTATCCATGGTATCAGCTGCCAAGATGCGCTCAAGAGAGCCAAGGCATATAAAAGATCACATCCATATCTCAGCCTAGGAGCGAGTGTAAGCAATATTTGTTTCACAGACGATGATCTCAAGGGTTTTGATACAGGTCTTAAGGTCATCCCACCACTTAGATCAGCTTCAGATCAAAGGGCACTGCACAGGGCCGTCAGCGATGGGACCATAGACTACGTCTTTAGCAACCATCAGCCCAAAGAATCTGAGCTCAAGGATGTCGAATTCGGCTTATCAGAATTTGGTGCAGCAACGCTCGACATATGCTATGCAATGCTCAATACTTGCCTCTACGACAGCTTGGATGACACGCGGCTTGTAGAACTTTTGTCGATCAATCCTCGCGCCATCGTATCCCAGGCAGCGCCGGTCATAGAGGAAAAATCAGCGGTGAATTTGACACTCTTTGATCGCAGGAGCAAGCACACTTGGTCTCTTTCGGACGCTCAGTCCAAATCCAAAAACTATCCTCCAATCAAGAAAGAGCTCAAGGGTCTCGTCCACGGAAGTTTCCTTGGTCAAAACTTTTGGCTGAGAGAGGCGTAAATTTTAATATCTTACCTCAAATAATCACACAATCATGACAGAACAAAACAATTCTTGGACAGGGATATCCATCAAAAATGGTGTCATCTTGGGATCTATTGTAGGTATCTTAGGAGTGATCATCCAAATGTTCACAGACCCGACCTCCCAATCCATGGGGCAGGTTGGAATCAGTCTGCTATTCGCCTTAGTCGGATTTGGACTCAGCCTTTATTTCAACTATGCTTCTGTGAAAACATACAGGGACGAGCTTAATGGTGGCTGGGTGACACTTGGGAGAGCATTCCTCATTGGCCTACTCATGTACTTTGTAGCCGATATGGTAAGTTCACTGTTCTCGTTCATCTACTTTTCATTCCTCATGCCTGAGTCGACGAAAGAAGCCATGCAAGCACTCGCTGAGCAGTCAAGAGAAGCTATGGAAGAAGCAGGCTCACCAGAGTTCTTGATCAATATGTCAGAGCGAGCCATGGGCACGATACTCAATCCTATCACTGTATTTGTAGCGCCATTCATCTACTTGATATGGAATGCCCTTAAAGCGGTGATAATGGCAGCTGTGATGAAAAAAGACCAGCCGATCGTCGCGGCATAATTGCCCTTGACACGCACCATAAAATACGGACTCATAGCAGGTATCCTGGTCATTGCCGGATACCTGCTTTGCTATTTGATTCAGCCTCGCTACATGTTTCGCATGGTGATTCATGCGCTGAGCTTCATCCCCATCATCGCGCTCCAGTGGCGAGCCACTTCCGATGCGCCAGATGCTGATCGTGCCATGTATCGGACCTGGGTAGGACATCCTTTTCGCGTTTATCTGATTTCATCTGCTCTTTGGTATGTCTTTTACATCGCAGTACTATACTCTGATACGACACTTGTAGATCTCTGGCATCAAGAAGGTATGAGAATAAGCAGTATAGTATTAGACGCTGATAATCAGCCGTCTCCAGATGTTCAGGCTTCACTGCCCTCTATGGGCTATTGGCTCTTTCGTTTTATCTTTGGCCTGCTGGGCGGCTTTGTTCTCTCAGCCCTCATCGTACAAATCAAGAAGAGCTCATAGACATGGATATATCGGTGGTCGTACCACTGTTCAACGAGGAAGAGTCACTGCCAGAGCTGGAGCAGTGGATCGCCAAGGTCATGGAGGCCAAGTGCTACTCCTATGAAATCATCTTTGTGGATGATGGTAGCAGAGATAAGAGCTGGGATGTCATCGAAGCGCTTTCGCGCAAAAGTGATGCTGTGAAAGGCATCAAGTTTCGGCGCAACTATGGCAAAAGTGCGGCCCTACAAAAAGGCTTTGAACAGGCACAAGGCGACGTCGTCATCACCATGGATGCAGATCTCCAAGACAGCCCAGAGGAGATTCCAGAAATGCGCAAAATGATCGTGGAAGATGGCTACGACCTCATCAGTGGCTGGAAGAAAAAGCGCTACGACCCGATTACCAAGACCATTCCCACCAAGCTCTTCAATGCTGCTACTCGATTGCTCAGCGGCATCAAGCTGCATGACTTCAACTGTGGACTCAAAGCTTACAGGAATACGGTGGTCAAGAGCATTGAGGTGTACGGAGAGATGCATAGATACACGCCAGTCCTTGCCAAGATGGCTGGCTTCCCTCAGATCGGTGAAAAAGTTGTCCAACATCAAGCGCGCAAGTACGGGACGACCAAGTTTGGTATGGAGCGGTTCATCAATGGATTTCTCGATTTATTGACCATTTCATTTGTGGGCAAATTTGGCAAACGACCGATGCATTTCTTCGGAGCTATGGGACTTCTATTTGCCCTTGTGGGCATCATCATATTGGGTTACCTCTCGATCTCCAAGATCTTTTGGGACGCTCACGACATCAATGACCGACCACTATTCTTCTTTGGCATTACGACTCTGATTGTGGGATCTCAACTCTTCCTGACCGGATTTCTCGCGGAGTTGATCACACGAAGTGCCTCTGATCGCAATCAGTATCTTATAGAGACCACACTAGGTATAGATTCATGAAGCTTGTCAAACAGCGCATGCAAGAGCATCTCGCATTGATCGACAAGATCACGCAAGATGACTTACTTCAGCAGACGATCTGTCTGGTGGCTGAAGCATGCACTGAAGCGCTGAGCTCTGGTGCTAAAATTCTTCTTTGTGGCAATGGTGGATCCGCCAGCGACGCCAATCACATCGCCTGTGAGCTTACTGGTAGATATTACCTCAATCGCCCTGCCCTTCCAGCCATTTCATTGGTCACCAATACAGCACATCTTACAGCAGTGAGCAATGACTTTGGTTATGATCAAGTATTTGCTCGTGGTGTAGAAGCCTATGGCTCAGAAGGTGACATTCTACTAGGGCTATCCACCTCAGGTACAAGCAAAAATGTCCTTGAGGCTTTTGCGCAAGCGAATAATATGAGCATCAAGTGCGTAGGCATGTGCGGAAGTCATACGGAGGCCTTTAACAGCGTTTGTGATCATGTCCTTAGCGTTGACTCCAGTGCTGTCCCTCGCATCCAAGAGATGCACATCCTGATCGGGCACATCATTTGTGAGATTGTAGAGAAAAAACTCTTTGGCTCTGATAATAAGAAGTAGTGAATCACACTTTTAAAGGCATGAGATATTTCAAATTCCCACGTCTCTTTACGACGCTTGCTCTCCTGACGATCTGTACGATGCCTCTCGCAGTATCAGCACAGTTTGAAGATGCCGAGGGCGTCCATAAGGTGGTCAAGGACGCACCCGTCATTCCACGACAAGATTTGGTAGACGGAATGAAAGGTGAAAAACTCTCCCCTTTCATGGCCAATGATCTAGATGGTGTGGAGCGATTTTCAGGTTCATTCAAAGGCAATGCTCTATTGCTCTTCTTCTGGAAGGAAAGCTGCCAGTCATGTCATGACCTTGCTGACAGGCTGAGTTTTTTGAATCGTGAGCTTCCTTCTTTACAGATACTCGGTCTCTATGATGAGAAAAAAGCTGAGTTTCTCAATCACCATGAGAATCAAAAACCAGACTTCCCCACCATAGCAAATGCTAAGTTTATATCAGATGGTCTCTACCTACCAGAGTTGGGATATCCAAGAATCTTTCTGGTTGATAGTGAGGGTCTTATTCAAGATATCTTGACAGAAGATGACTTGATTGGAAGTGTGGATGACAGCTTCTCACGCATCTTGGCTTCCGCCAAAAAACTCTAAGATCATGCAAAGAAGATCCATCAAGTCTGGAACGATATGGGAAGATAAAGTGGGATATTCTCGCGTCGTCCTGGCAGGCCCCATCATCGAAGTGTCCGGAACGGTGGCCGCGGATGAAAATGGCATCGTTCATCCAGGAAATGCGGGAAAACAGACCAGATTTATTTTGGAAAAGATCAGTCAGTACTTGGCCGAGGTCGGAGCTTCTCTCCAAGATGTCACACGTACGAGGATTTACCTCACCGATGTGAATGACTGGCCAGCTGTAACGGCTGTACACGCGGAGTACTTCGGCCAGATCTGCCCTGCAAGTACGCTCATAGAAGTCTCTAGATTTATCACAGATGATGCTCTCGTTGAGATAGAGGTGAGTGCCTACAAAGCTGTGTAGCTTTGCAGGATGGCTTACAAAGTCAAGGAGATATATTACAGCTTCCAAGGGGAAGGAGCCCAGACTGGACGTGCTTCTGTATTCTGCAGATTTAGCGGGTGTAATCTATGGAGCGGACGAGAAGAGGATCGCCACAAAGCCATATGCAAGTTCTGTGACACGGACTTCTGGGGGACTGATGGTGATCGTGGAGGTAGCTACTCAGCTGAGTCTCTAGCTGCTGAAGTGGACAGTCTTTGGCCGCAAAATCAGCAACACAAATACGTGATTTGTACCGGCGGAGAGCCCGCTCTGCAACTTGACGATGAACTCATACGTGCCTTCAAGGCCAAAGGATTTGAGATTGCCATTGAGACCAATGGCACCAAAGAACTTCCGAGTGGAATAGATTGGGTCTGCGTGAGTCCCAAGGCAAACACGGAAATCATCGTCACACGAGGTGATGAACTCAAGCTCGTCTACCCTCAAAAAGATCTATCTCCTAGTGAATTCATACACATGGAATTTGAGCACTTTTCGCTCCAGCCGCTAGACGACGAAAACCAAGAGCTACACGTCCAGCAAGTCATCAACTACTGCATGAAACATCCCAAGTGGTCCATAAGTCTGCAGACGCACAAGTATGTGGGTGCCCGCTAGGTCATTCACCCTACTCTACCCACTCAGCAATAAACACATTGGTACTTCTCGTACCGCCATTGTTCCTATTGCTGCTGAAAGCGAGCTTGGTGCCGTCCCGAGAAAACATGGGAAAGCTATCGAACTTTTTTCCAAAGCTTACCTGCTCCAGACCGGTACCATCCACATTGATCATGAAGATATTGAAAGGGAATCCACCTTCACTATGGTGATTGCTGCTAAAGATGATCTTTTCACCGCTAGGGTGCCAGTATGGTGCCCAGTTGGCACCGCCAAGATTGGTAATCTGCTTGAGATTACTGCCATCCGCATCACAGACATAGAGCTCCATGTCAGTCGGCTCGATGAGATTCTGGGTCAATAGATACTTGTAGGCATTGGCCTCATCAACATCTTTTGGGCGTCCTGCACGGAATACGATCTTCTTGCTGTCTGGAGAGAAAAATCCACCACCATCATAGCCAAGATCTGTCGTGATCTGCTTCACATCAGAGCCATCAATATTCATAGTGTAGAGATCTAGATCTCCATTTCTGAGACTGGTAAAGACGATTTTCTCGCCATCAGGAGAGACGGTTGCCTCTGCATCATAGCCTGGCTCATCTGTCAGCTGTATGATCTTTCCAGAGCTCAGATTTTTGGCATAGATCTCATACTCAGAGTAGATAGGCCATACATACTTGCCTCCTATCACGCGTGGAGGTGCCACAGGACAGTCTTCATGCCCACCGTGTGTAGAGGCGAAGATGATATCTTGATCTCCAGGCAAGAAATAAGCGCAGGTCGTGCGCCCATTCCCCGTGCTCTGCATCTCTGGTATTTCACCCTCACGCTGTGTGTAGTCCGCGTCTACTACATAGATCTGATCACAGGCGACACCCCAGTCATCATTGGTCGCTTGAAACACAAGCTGGCTATCATCATTACTCCAATAAGCCTCGGCATTGTCCCCATTAAAGGTCATCTGACGTACACTTCTGAAATACTTCTCTTGTGGCTTGAGTACAGCTGCATCTTCATCTGTGCTAGTGACATCGGCTCCAGGATCATTCAGTTCTCCTGAGCCAGGATCAGAGGCTTTATCAATCGTCGCATTGGGGTCTGATACCTCTGTGTTCGCTACTTTTGCAGTGGTTTTGCAAGCGCACAACAAAAGAGTAAATATTGCGCTTAATACAAGGCTACTAAATTTCATCGAATTCACTTTTCAGTACAATGATAAGACTTAAATACAAGGCACTCAACTCGACCTTGCCGCTGAGCCTATCTGCGCTCTTGCTAGCGACATCCATTTGCGCGCAAGCGCCTGCAGTCCAAGAAAAAATCATGGCAGATATCACCTATCTCGCGAGTGATGAACTTGAAGGACGAGAGCCGGGCACAATGGGGGAAATCAAAGCATCCAATTATATCGCCGAGAGATTTGAAGAGATCGGGCTTTCGCCCAAAGGAACAGACGGTTTCTTCCAGGTCTTCAGATACAACTCCAGCGTCAATCCTCATGGAGCTGCCGCGACCAATGCCAAGCCTACATCAGCTCGCAATGTCATCGGATATATTGATAATGGCGCTGAGCACACCGTGGCGATTGGAGCGCATTATGATCACTTGGGCTATGGAGGCTTTGGCTCACTGTATACTGGTGAACCAGCAATCCACAATGGTGCAGATGATAACGCTAGCGGTGTCGCGATGATGATCTCACTAGCAGAATGGCTCAATAACTCCAAGCTCAAAAAGAACAACTACCTCTTCATCGCTTTTTCTGGAGAAGAAGCAGGCTTGATGGGTAGCAACTACTTCGTAAAGAACGCGACTGTACCGATTCACACGATCAACTATATGATCAATATGGACATGGTCGGTAGACTTAGAGAGGACAACTCACTGAGTGTATCAGCGACTGGTACGAGTCCCGAGTGGGAAAACTCTCTAAATGCCAATAATACGGACAGTCTCGCTTTGGTCTTTGACAAGAGTGGACATGGACCGAGCGACTTCAGCAGTTTTTGCAACAAGGGAATCCCTGCACTGAGTTTTTTCACAGGGCAACACAGCGATTATCACAAGCCGAGCGATGATGTAGAGCATATCAATCCTGAGGGCATCATGCTCATCTACTCTCTGATCCAGCGCATCATCACTGACAAGAATGATGAGGGCAAACTCAGTTTTCTCAATACCCAAGCGCCAGAGAAACCTGGACGCAGCAGCTTCACAGTCACCCTCGGTGTGATGCCAGACTATCTTTATGATGGACAAGGAATGCGCCTAGACGGAATCCTAGGAGGTCGCGTAGCAGAGAAGTACGGCATCGAAAGTGGCGATATCATCATCAAGATGGGCAAGATGGATGTCGAAGATGTCTACGGCTATATGGAAGCCCTCGGTACCTATCAGAAAGGTGACAAAGCAAAGGTGACACTCCTGCGCAATGGCAAAAAGGTAAAGAAGAAAGTCGTTTTCGAATAATCAATATGAGCAAGCCTTCACTACTCTTACTCGCTGCAGGAATGGGCAGCCGATACGGTGGCCTCAAGCAGATTGATAGTTTCGGTCCCAATGGCGAGTCTATCCTAGATTATTCCATCTATGATGCACTCGCGGCGGGGTTCGAAAAATTTATCTTCATCATTCGTGAGGAGATCAGAGCTGATTTTGAGAGCTTCTTTGAAGGAAAGTTTCCAGCTGGCACTGAAGTACACTACGTAGCTCAAAAACTCACAGATATCCCTGAAGGCTACGCAGTCCACCCTGATCGTGTGAAGCCCTGGGGCACGGCTCACGCTGTCTATGCGGCTAGAGCAGTGATCGATGAGCCTGTGGCCGTCGTCAATGCTGATGACTACTACGGTAGAGAGTCACTCGAGATGATTTATGGCTATTTATCCAAGCTCAAGACAAGCGATCCTCAGCACATGTGCATGGTGAGCTACGAACTTGGCAATACGCTATCTGATCACGGCACAGTCAATCGTGGCGTCTGCGGACTGTCTCCTGAGGGGCATCTTGTCTCTATCACAGAGCGCAAAGCAATCGGCAAAGAGGATGATGTCATCAGTTGTCGAGATGATGATGGACAGCAGATCATCTTTACTCCAGACACGCTCGTATCGATGAATATGTTTGGGCTCACCCGACTATTCTTGGATCGTACAGAAGAGATGTTGTCAGCCTTCTTGAGTCAAGGCGCAGGACAGCTCAAGTCAGAGCTCTACATACCACAAGTCGTCACCGATCTTATCGGGAGTAGAAAGATGGTCATGGATGTCCTGACCTCTCCAAGTGAGTGGTTTGGCGTCACCTATCAAGACGATAAGCCAATCGTCCAAGAAAAGATATCCAGACTGGTCTCCGCTGGCAAATACCCGGCGGATCTCTGGGCATAAATCTGCTTCACTATCTGATATGATTGATGTACCTTGCGACAAATGCTAACAGACATTGGCGTTGCTTCCTATGTGGTTGGGGTCAAGACGATTAAGCCAGTTGTTTCCAGTTGTCTAATTCTAGTCTTTTTCTTCTCATGTCGGCCAACAAACCTCAAAAGGGTTCAAAATGAATTTGCTCATCCGGAAGTGGAGACTCTAGTTGCGATTTTGAAATCAGACTTAAGCTTGCACAAGGATGTTCATAATCCAGTGTCTGATCAGGAGATCTCTTTGACTGAGTCCGAACTGGGAATAAAACTACCTGCTTCATATAAGCACTTTTTGAAAAAGTTTGGAAATGGCGCTACTTGGCTCTATCATGTCGACCAACCTGTCAATGGTGTTCAACTGGAATATGGCACAATACATTGGTTAGGGACGTACCGAACATCTTTGGATTCTACCATTGCATCTGATGGATTTGGAACGTTTGAAGTGAAAAAACTTCTTTGCTTAATGACTGAAAACTCAAATGGTGGAGCCTGGGTTTGGCTAACGTCCGAAAGTGAAGACAGTGGAGAATGACCTCTTGCTTACTATAACATGGAAGATCAGAGACTTTACTACAAACTATCAGGATTTATCGAATGGCTTAAGATGGCCACTGAGAATAAAGGTGAAGTCATAAGAGCATTGGATGTAGAGCATAGATTAGGCCTAGGTTAGTACTATTTGGCACAGCGAATTACACATTGAGCTGTAGTCAATCACATATTTCGGTGAAACTGTGCTTTTAAAGTGGAAAGAGCTACTTTCAACTCATAAACTGATGGATCGACACCTACAGAGAATATTATATGCCCAATTCTACATTTGATCTGAAAGGTCGCACGGCCATTGTGACTGGAGCGTCCAAGGGTATTGGCCGGAGCATCGCTATAGCTCTAGCTGCAGCAGGAGCTAGTGTCATCGTGAGCAGTCGCAAGCTTGAAGCCTGCGAAACAGTGGTCCAAGAGATCCGAGCTCAAGGAAATGACGCCATAGCTCGAGCCTGTCATGTCGGCAAGGCAGAAGATCTACAACAAATCGTCAAGGACTGCATAGATACTTGGGGCAGAATCGACATCTTGGTCAATAATGCAGCGACCAATCCGGTCTTTGGCTTTTTGGCGAAAGCCGAGTCAGATAGCTTTGACCACATCATGAATGTGAATGTCAAGGGTGCTATGCTACTGAGTAATTTGTGCTTTCCACACATGAAGTCACAGGGAGTAGGGTCCATCATCAATATCGCCTCTGTCGAGGGCGTCAAACCTAGTCCAGGCCTCGGTCCATATAGTATCAGTAAGGCTGCACTGATCATGTTGACCAAATCTCAAGCCATCGAATGGGCGGGACTGGGTATCAGAAGTAATGCCATCTGTCCAGGTTTGATCCAGACCAAGTTTAGCCAAGCACTCTGGAGCAATGAGGGGATATTCAAAGAATTTATCAAGCAAGTGCCTGCCGGCAAAATGGGACAAGCACAGGATATGGCAGGTCTAGCACTCCTACTTGCCAGTGAAGCTGGGTCCTATATCAATGGCTCTGTCATCACTGCAGATGGTGGATATCTTGCTTAATAGTGCTCGACGTGTGGAGCTTCACAGATGATATTGTATCTTGCGATTCTATCGAAGTCTCCCCCTGCATGAAGTATGATGTCTAAAGCCCTGTGTTGGCGATTTATATCGCTCTTATGTCTCAGCTTGCTCTCAATTCAGCTGCTCATCGCGCAAAACGAAAATGACTGTGCAGGTGCAATTCAGCTCTGTGATGATGGTGAGGTTAGCTTCAATCCGATGGGACCAGGCAACAATGATTTTGCCGATCCAGACAATAATGATGGCTGTCTGAGTGGAGAAAACCACACAGCTTGGTTCACCTTCCAGATCAACTCTGGCGCAGATCCTGATCTCAGCCTAGGATTTACGATTAGCCCCAATGGTGGAGCCGGCGAAGACTATGATTTTGCTGTCTTTGGGCCTGATGTGGAGTGTGACAATCTTGGGTCTCCGGTGAGATGTAGTTGGGCAGCTAGCGACTGTTCTTTTTGTCCTGAGACTGGACTAGGGAATGGTGCTACCGATTTCTCTGAAGATGCATTTGGTGATGGCTTTGTAGCGGATCTCACGGTGCAGCCTGGAGAAACCTACATCCTAGTGGTAGACAACTGGGGAGGCTCGTCCAATGGATTTGACTTGACCTGGACTGGTGAGGCCGCGCCGTGGCTTCTTTGTGGAGACGAGTGCGAACTCACCACTACCCTCGATGATGAATATTCGAGCTGCCAAGGCGAGCAAGACTTTGCCATAGAGCTAGAAATCGAAGGCAGTCATCCACCTTTTGAAGCTACTTGGTCTGATGGAGGTACTGGGATCGAATTTGTAGAAGACCCAGGTGCTGAGGACCCAAGACTTGATATACCCGCAGATTTTTCTGGGGAATTTTGGTTGTTTGTGACGGTCACAGCTGATACCATCGATTGTGAAGTCATGGATTCCATCTTGATCACGATTCATCCCACTCCAGTCGTGGAAATTATTGGAGCTCAAGACTTGTGCAGCAACGACGGAATCCTTGCTCTAGTCGGCTCGCCTGCTGGAGGAGATTGGACTGGAGCCGCTGCTCCTGATGGCCTCATCGATCCTTCAGTACTTGGTCCAGGTGATTACGAGATCAGCTATTCTTATCAGGATGCCAATGGCTGTCGAGGTGCGGACACTGTCGAGCTATCCATCCTAGCCGCCCCTGAAGTCATGGTGGAGCCTGTCGATACGATCTGCGAAGGCTCAGAAACCATCGAGCTGATTGGGAGTCCAGAAGGGGGCGTCTGGTCAGACCCAGTACAAGGAAGCACTTTAGACCCAGATGATCTGCTTCTTGGCGACAATATCCTGCAGTACCTGTACATCGACGATAATGGATGTCGTGACTCTGCCTTGCTTGTTGTCCACCTAAGGGAAGAAATCCAGGCACAGATCATAGGGCCAGAATGTCTATGCACGACCGATGATCCACTTGTCTATGAAGGCATCTTGCCTGGTGGAATCTGGTCAGGCATAGTGGATCATGATGGTTTGCTTATCCCTGCACAGACCGAGCCAGGCACTTATACGATTGGCTACGAGTCCATGCCCTTTGATTGCTCTCTACCGGCTATGCTCGAAATCACGATAGACTCGCCACCTGAACTAGAGCTTAACGAAGAAATATCCGTATGTAACAATCGTCACTCTGTGATCAATCTTGATAGTCTGATCATCATCGGAGAGACAGGTGGTCTGTGGATTGATCTGGATGGCTCTGGAGCAAGTGGCCCACCACCCCTCATAGACTTCACTGATGTCGCTCCTGGCTCTTACAGCTTCCAATACACCACAAACAATGCACAAGGAGCTTGTGAAGGAGCAACAGACATCTTGACAATCCATGTCGACGAATGTCTTTGCCCGAGTGTTGAAATTGACTTACCTGACAGCCTTTGCCATGATGAGGTCAATGTCAATCTCGATGTTTATCGGATCACAACAGAACCAGGCACCTGGCAAATCATAGAGACGCCAGCCGGTAGTAATCCGCTTTCGCTTAGTGGATCAATCCTATCAGGAAACAGAGTGGATGTTGGATGGTACTCCATCCAGTTTGACCTACTATACCCTGAAGTCAACTGTCCTGACAGCGCAGTACAAAGTATCTATCTCTCAGCATTGGCAGCAGTGCAGTTGACCGACACACTCTACGCTTGTAATCTCGAAGGCACTGGAAATTACAGCCATATCCTTAATCTCTACGAGGGCATTATTGCTGGAGATCCATCAGGTGGTTGGCAAGATCTTGGCGGCAGTGGTGCTGTAGGTACTAGTGATGCCCTTGACTTTGCTGGTGTTCCTCCTGGCATTTATCAATTTGCCTATACGACAGCGGCCTCTGAGTCGCCCTGCCCACAAGCAGCAGAAACACTTTGGGTCAGAGTATTGGACTGTTCCTGTCCGGCGCTCAATGTGCGTTCACTAGACACGCTGTGCACTGATATAGTAAGCATAGACTTAAATGAATATCTGGACACCGAGCTTGAAGGAGACTGGTATGTAATCATGGAACCGGCCAACGGCAATCTCGGGAGGCTCGATGGAAGTATTTTCATGGGTGAGAACATCACCGAAGGAGATTACACATTTGAGTATTTGGTGAGTGAAGAGCTACCAGACAATTGTCCTGGTGCCGTTAGCACCCGTCTCACATTGGTCGCTCCTCCTAGCGTTGACTTGGTCGATAGCATTACTCTTTGCAATAGTCTAGATGGCGGCATCCATCCCATTGATGTCTTCCTACAAGAGCTATTACTCGATAGCAGTACAGCTGGAATCTGGTCAAGTGAAGATTTCTTGATATCCTCAGAGGATAGCTTATCGGCGCTCGATGCAGCCGAAGGCAGCTATACCGTTTATTTTGAGACGAGAAGTGCTCAAGTGAACTGTCCAGAGGCAATGGACAGCGTGACCCTTATCGTAGTGGATTGCAACTGTCCGGAGCTCTCACTAGCTGATCCTGATGAGCTCTGTACCGATCAAGGAGAGTATGTATTGACTGATCTTGTGCTTGGAGACGAAGTGAGCTGGGAGATTCTCACAGTCCCTAGTGGCAATGCCAGCGCCTACATCAGTGATGACAGACTCATCATCGCTGGCTCAGACACAGGTCGCTATGAGCTTGTCGCCACACTCACAGCAGAAGCGCCCGAAGGCTGTTCTACCCATGACACAATTGTGATCGATCTGGCTACTCCAAGATCTGCCAGTATTCAAGCACAAGTAAGCGTATGCAACAATCAAGATTTCGGGAACACGAGTATTATTGATCTAGCGACGCTCATCCGCTCGGGTGATACAGATGGACAGTGGCTTGATATTGACATGAGCTCTGCCGAGCAAATGGGCTCTAGTTGGGACTTCCTCAATGTGCCCGTCGGGAGTTACACCGTAGAGTATCACTTGACGGCTGATCGTCCATGTGCAGATAGCAGCTACTCCGTAGAAGTGGTAGTCGAGCGCTGCGATTGTCCTCCGATAGGGCTACTCTCCATGCCTGATCTCTGCAGCAAGTCTTCTGCTATCGATCTCAGCTCTCTTGAGCAAGGAGAAGAAGGTCAATGGCACCTAGATGGAGAGCAAAGCACCATTGAGCTTATTGATCCTTCAATCTTGACCACCGGCGCGCATGAGCTAGTGTTTGTCAGTACTGATCCCACGAGACCAGAAAACTGTCCAGATTCTGTCAGCATGAGCTTTGTGATAGAAGGAGCGCCGATTGCCGGAGTAGCACGAGATACTAGTATCTGCCATGGGACAGATATCATATTGGATCTCTTTGAGCTACTCAGGGATCATGATCATGGCGGTAGATGGTACAGTGCATCTGCTCAAGATGAGATGGACGAAGCTCTGGATCCAATCACTGGTCTACTTCAAATGGTCGAACTCCCTATCGGTGAATATGCGCTACACTATCGACTAGAGGCTACGGGACTCTGCAGCGCTGACAGTGCCATCGTCACATTGATCATCAGAGAAAATCCTACAGTCGATCTCGGAGAAGATCTATCTCTAAGCTGTGCAGTAAGTGAGCATAGGATCATAGCGGATATTCAAGGACAAGCAAGTCAATATCTATGGACAGATCAAGAAGGGAATATCATTGCGCGTACGGAGGACTTACTCATCAATGAAGCTGGTCTCTACATCTTGAACATCGAGGATGATCATCGATGTGTCGACACTGACAGCATTTCCGTGGCAGACTTAGTCGATGAGATTTCTGCAGTAGACTGGGCACTCAGTGATCCCCTCTGTCATGGAGCGGCCACCGGCTCAATCGCTCTTCTCGACATCATCGGTGGATCACCACCCTACTCCGTCATCATTGACAATGAGGTGACTGATGTGCTCACCAATCTCTCCGCTGGAGAATATGAAATCACCATCATCGATAGTCTCTCATGTATCTGGACAGAGACCATAGTACTGAACGATCCTGAAGAGATCGCCATCGACCTAGGCTCCAATATCCAAATTCAATCTGGCCAGTTGGTGGACATCACCGCCGTCATAAGCCCACCGTCAAACGGAATCCTCTCTTGGTATCTTGATGGTGAAATTGTCTGCGACTCCTGTGAGATATGGACCCCAAGACCAGATCAAGAGGGTGAGCTATGTGTAGAGCTGCTCACCTACGACAACTGTGAAGCTGAGGATTGTATCGAACTGACCCATCAGCCCAGAAGACAGATTTATATCCCGAATGTCTTCAGCCCAAATGAAGATGGGCAAAACGATCTATGGAATCTGCGAAGCGATCTGGAAGGTGCAACTTATGATGTGAGCATCTATGATCGCTGGGGAGCTAAGGTATACGAGGCACGAAGAATCTCATTGGTCAATCCGACTGTCGGATGGGATGGACGACACAAGGGCCAAGCCTTGCCCTCTGGCGTATATAGCTACTACGTAGAAATCACATTGCCGGAAGAACTGATTATATATCGCTCTGGAGATGTCACACTTCTGCGCTGATCATACCATACTCGGAGCACAAAGTCTAACAGCACAAAACAAAAAAGCCAATCAACAAAGTTGACTGGCTCACTGGTCGGGGCGGCAGGATTCGAACCTGCGGCCCCCTGCTCCCAAAGCAGGTGCGCTAACCGGACTGCGCTACGCCCCGATGCTATGGAGGTCGGCTTGACGATCGGCATTCCGATCTTGCCATTTTCCAAAGCGATGGCAAAAGTAAAGCGAAAATGCATTTCTACAAGTTTTTTTTCTGCTGATCAAAGGGATATATCAGGGATACATACTTTCGTCACAGAAATAAACAACCACATTGCGACGCTCATTAGTCAAAGATCTCAAAAGCTATAGCTGGCCACGAATGTGGCGCGATCTCTTTGCAGGACTGACGATAGGCAGCATGTTTGTCCCACAGGGCATTGCATATGCCAGTCTGATGGGAGCACCTCCCATACATGGCTTGTATGCCTGCTTGATTCCGATCATTGTCTACGCTTTTTTGTCAAGCAGCAATCGCATGACGATTGGGCCAGTAGCGCTGACGAGTCTTTTGGTCTACGCTGCACTCTCTGACTATCAACATCTAGGTCCAGAGGGAATCATTGGAATCATCATTGCCATTGGCCTCATCGTAGGTGTCGTCCAGTTGATCATGGGCTGGCTCAAACTGGGTTTTGTGGCCAATTTTCTCTCACAGCCAGTGCTCTCAGGATTCGTGTCGGCTGCGTGTCTAGCTATCGTCATATCTCAGATACCTAGTATTCTCGGCATTAGCAAGCCGCTTGATGGTCGATGTATTCCCTCTGTCGTACATGCTGTCAAGTCTAGTGCTTCTTGTAATTTATACAATCTGGCATGCTTCGTGATATGCATCACCGCTCTTTTCTTGTTCAAGAAGATTCATCACAGGGTGCCAGCAGCTTTTCTTGTCTTGGTCCTGAGTATTATCGCAGTATGGACATTTCATTTGGACGACAGTCCACTCACACTGGTACGCGAGGTCCCTTCTGGTCTCCCTCTTCCTATCATTCCAGAGATCGACTGGCAAACATTCTCTGACCTATTCCCGTCCATTTTGGCTCTGAGCCTAGTAGGATTTGTGGAGACGATCAGTGTAGCCAAGGTACTCGAACAGAAATACAAGGATCACGAAGTCCGAGCAAATAAAGAGCTCGTCGCCATCGGCTGTGCCAAGATTGGTGGGGCGCTGTTTCAGGCCATCCCCACCTCAGGAAGCTTTTCCAGATCCGCGATCAATAGCAGCTTAGGCGCCAGCACTCAAATGTCGAGTCTCTTTGCCATGACTTTGGTATTGTGCACATTGCTATTCCTGACGCCAGTATTCTACTATCTTCCCTACCCTATGCTCAGTGCGGTCATTGTGCTTTCTGTCCTCAAACTATTTGACGCCAAGGCATTCATAAGGCTGTGGAAATCCGACCGAAGAGATTTTGCCATACTCCTTGTATGCTTTTTGATCACCTTGCTGATCGGGATTGAGGAGGGTCTTCTCGTTGGAGTATTGCTCTCCTTCAGTTTTTATGTCTACCAGAGTATTCAGCCAAGCATCACGACCTTGCAGCACGTCGAGGGCACTCAGTTGTACAAGGATCCCGAGCGATTTGAGACCATGCTTGATCCAGAGGTACTGATTCTGAGATACAACGGCAATCTATATTTTGGCAATGCCTACCACTTTAAGCGGCATATGCTACGGAGGGCTTGTCAGCCAAATGAAACGTCTCAAATCAAACATCTCATCTTGGATGCAGGGCAAATTGACTTTGTAGATAGCACAGGCATTGATACACTGCATAGCATGACGGAAGAATTACACAAAAATGATGTGAAACTCTACATTAGTGGTATGATAGGACAGGTCCGAGACAAGCTTTATCGAGCGGGTTTCTTGAGAGATGTGAGCCTTCATCACCCGAGTGTGGCAGATGCCATGCACTACATTAAGACTGGCCAAAAAAGGCTCTTACCCAATGATCGAGACTATTCCATGCAGAGTAACGAAGTCGAATGAAGTCTACAAAAAAATATAAGCACTCCAGAGAGAGTCGCACAAGTATGACTCAGCTCATGCTTCCGTCACATTCCAATTTCTCTGGGAAAATACACGGAGGCTATGTACTCAACCTGATGGATCAGATTGCCTTTGCTTGTGCATCGAAGCACAGCGGGAACTACTGTGTGACTGCATCTGTCAATCGGGTTGATTTTTTGCGCCCAGTAGAAGTCGGCGAACTGCTCACGCTCAAGGCATCTATCAACTATACTGGTAGGACATCCATGGTCGTAGGACTGAGAATCGAAACAGAAAATGTCCAAAGCGGCGAAACCAAGCACTGCAATTCATCCTATTTCACAATGGTCGCCAAAGATGCAGATGGAAAGCCTACACCTGTGCCCGGGCTCTTGCTTGAGACAGAAGAAGATGTCCGACGCTACACCCGTAGTATCATGCAGCAAGCACATTACCAGCGCAGAGAAGATAGCTTCGACCCAGCCAAATTTGATCCTAAGGAGTACAAAAGTCTGCTCGAAGGGAAAAATGCACTTCTCAAGATCTAAAACCCATCAGCTATGAAGTCAGTGGTATTGCATGAAGATAAAACTCTGAAGATACAAGACAGCCCAATGCCCAATCTCAGCGGCGGGCAAGTACTCGTGCATCTCAAGGCTTCGGCTCTTAATCATCGTGAACTTTGGATCGCTCAGGGCCTATATCCTGGCATGAAGCTTCCCTGTATCCTGGGGGCCGATGGAGCTGGTGTCGTAGAGGCAGTGGCTGCAGATATGGAGCCCGAGTGTATCGGCCAAGAGGTCATCATCTATCCCGCCTATGACTGGGGATCATCGGAATCGGCTCCTACGAGAGATTTTCGAGTGCTCGGCATGCCTGATCCGGGTACCATGGCAGAGTACATCGCCGTGGATTTGGATATGCTAGTCCCAAAGCCGAGCTATATGTCTTGGACACAGGCGGCCTCTCTACCAGTGGCGTATCTCACTGCATGGAGGGCACTGATGACACATGGCCAGATGAGTACGTCGATGCGCATCTTGATCACAGGTATCGGAGGCGGAGTCGCAAGGGCAGGACTGAGCCTTGCAAGAGCTGCAGGTGCAGAGGTGTGGGTCACAAGCTCATCACAGGACAAGATAGAAAACGCCATCTCCCTCGGAGCTGCCGGCGGTGTCAATTACAAAGACGATTCTTGGCCTCAAGATCTTGTAGCTCAGTCTGGACGTATTGATCTGGTGCTCGACAGCTCTCCTCTAGCAGAGCTGGATAGATACTTGAAATTTCTCAACTACGGCGGCAAGATTGTTGCCTATGGCTCGACCGCCAATCGCTTGACCACTCTCAATATCAGCAAGTTCTTTCTCCGACAAATCCAATTTATTGGTACAGCCATGGGAAGTCCAAGAGAGTTTAGACAGTTGATTGACTTTCTGGAGTTGCATGAAATCGATATACCGATAGATCGAGTATTTCCTCTCAATCAAGCTGTAGAAGCCATGCAATATCTCGCCACTGGCCAGCAAGAAGGCAAGGTAGTACTCGACCACAGAGAGATCTCCTAGAGTCTACTGAGATCAAGATGATTTACCCCTGATGGACTGTAACTTTGCGGCTGTGACCGACCAAAAAGATCGAGCCAATATCAAAATCATTGAGTGTCCCCGAGATGCCATGCAAGGACTCCACGAGTTCATCCCCACTGAGGATAAAATCCGATATCTACAGAGCTTGCTCGCAGTTGGTTTTGATACCCTTGATTTTGGCAGCTTCGTCTCACCCAAGGCGATACCTCAGATGCGCGACACCCGTGCAGTGCTTGAAAGTCTAGATCTGAGTGGCACAAAGACAAAGCTCCTCGCTATCGTAGCCAATGAACGCGGGGCAAGGGATGCTTCTGAATATGAAGAAGTGAGCTATCTAGGCTATCCGTTTTCGATCTCTGAGACATTTCAGTTACGCAATACAAATGCGACCATTCTGGAGTCACTAGATCGTGTCAAGGTCGTACAAGATATATGTGTAGCCAAGAGTAAGACGCTTGTCATCTATATATCCATGGGATTTGGCAATCCATATGGTGACTTCTGGAATGTAGAGATCGTACAAAAATGGGTCGATGAACTTTATCGACTAGGTGTGACCATATTCCAACTGAGTGACACCATAGGTGTGGCAAAGGAAGACAGCATCGAATATCTCTTTTCAAATTTTTTACCCACGTATCCAGATGTAGAAATTGGAGCCCACTTTCACACAACACCAGACACCTGGCATGAGAAGGTAGACACCGCGTGGCGCAATGGTTGCAAGAGATTTGACGGGACGATCAGAGGATTTGGTGGTTGCCCAATGGCGCAAGACAGTCTAGTTGGCAACATGCCCAGCGAAAATCTGATCACCTATGCGTCTACGCATGGTCTACATACAGGTCTTGATCTCGCATCATATGCGACAGCTATGAAAATATCTCAGGCCATCCTTCACTAAAACAATACCTACAGGATGTCAATCCATATAGAGCAGGGCTGGAAGAAGGTGCTGAAAGATCAATTTGATCAAGATTATTTCAAGCATATCAGCGAGCGTCTCAGATCAGATATTCAGAGCGGTAAAGTGCTTTATCCGCCGGGAGCCTCCATCTTCGCAGCATTTGATAAGACACCTTGGGATAGAGTCAAGGTCATCATACTTGGACAAGATCCTTACCATGGTCCCGGCGAAGCTATGGGACTCTGCTTCAGTGTAAATCGTGGCATCAAAATCCCTCCATCACTCAGAAATATCTACAAAGAACTCAGCATAGATCTCGATATTCAGGTGCCAGGACACGGCGATCTGAGCGAGTGGTCAGAGCAAGGAGTATTCCTACTCAATAGCGTTCTTACTGTAGAGCACAAATCCCCAGGCTCCCATAAAGATTATGGCTGGCAAAAATTCACAGATAGCGTCATCAGTAGACTGAGCGAACAAAAAGAACATCTCGTCTTTATTCTATGGGGTCGATATGCACAAAGTAAAAAAGACCTAATCTCTGCTGGAAAGCATTTGATCCTAGAGTCTGCACATCCTAGCCCATTCACAGGAAATAAATTTTTCCACAATCATCACTTTAGTCGTGCCAATGAATATCTGCGCCAACATGATAAACAAGAGATCAACTGGCAACTTTCACTGATATGAATCATCAGATAAAGAACTGGCTGTGCATCGGGCTCGTAAGTCTAATGTTGGCCATCATATTGGGTGCATTTGGCGCTCATATGTTAGAGGAGAAAATGACTGACACAGGCACGTATCAAACGGCTAGTTTCTATCATTTTATCTCAGCAATTGTACTTCTACTCTATGCCATACTGCAAGACCGATATGAGGCTATCAATTTGCGGTGGTCATTTCTTTTGATGGGTCTTGGAAGTGTTTTTTTCAGTGGGAGCGTGTATCTCTTAGCTTTTCGAGATGATGTGCCTGATACTGTTGTCAGCATCATCGGGCCGATCACGCCTGTAGGTGGGACACTCATGATCGTATCACTCGCTCTCGGAATCATTCAAATCATGAAATCCAGTCACAAATGAGTTATAAGAGTTACATAGAGCAGTCACAAAAAATTGCAGATCTCGCACATATCGGAGCTGTATTGGCTTGGGATCAAGAAACGAAGCTTCCGCCAAAAGGCGCGAACACACGAGCAAGACAAAAAGCTACGCTCTCCGGGCTGATACATCAACTTTCAACCAATAAAGAATATGGTGAGCTACTTCAAGACTTGATCGAGGACGACCAACTCGATCAATACCAAAAACGGAATGTCTCATTGAGCTTGAAGGATTACAGGCTGGCCACGAAATTCACCCAAGAGTTTGTCCAGAAAAAATCTCAGAAAATATCAGAGTGCTTTCAAGCATGGCTAGAAGCTAGAAAAGAACGAGATTTTAAAATCTTCCAGAAACCACTAGAGGGACTGATCGATATGGTCAGAGAAGAAGCGGAAATCTTGGGATATACTGATCACCCCTACGATGCCATGCTGGATCTCTATGAGCCTGACTTGACTGTCGATCAAGTTGATCAAGTCTTTGATCCTCTCAAAAAAGATCTGAAAGAACTCATCTCAAAAATTAGCCGAGCTCAGCAGGTCAATGACCATTTTCTATCCGGCCAATTTTCCTCAGACAAGCAACTACTTTTTGGAGAGTATATCCTGAAGGCGATCGGATATGATATGGAAGCTGGTCGACAAGATGAAAGCGCGCACCCTTTTTCCATATCCTTTGGTCCTGGAGACCAAAGAGTGACGACAAGAGTGGACGAGAAAAACTTCGCCTACATGCTTTGGTCAACCATTCATGAAGGTGGACATGCTCTCTATGAGCAAGGATTGCCTCACGATCAATATGGATTACCACTCGGCCAAGCGATATCTCTGAGTATCCACGAATCACAAAGTCGACTATGGGAAAATAATGTCGGTAGGTCCCTTCCGTTTTGGGAGGCTCACTATCCCGAGCTACAAGGTAGATTCCCAGCATTTCAAGATTGTAAACTGCAGGACTTTTATCGGGGAATCAACAAGATTGAGAAGAATAAGATACGCACAGAAGCGGACGAGCTCCACTATCATTTTCACGTGATCATCCGTTATGAGATAGAAAGGGAAATCATGAAAGGAGGTCTAGATGTGTCTCAGCTGAGAGATGCTTGGAATGATTTATACGCCTCATATCTCAATGTGACTTTTGGCCACGACGGAGAGGGAATACTCCAGGATGTGCATTGGGCACATGGAAGCATTGGATATTTTCCTACCTATACTCTCGGGAGCCTGTATGCTGCTCAGTTTTTTGCGCAAGCGAATCAAGACATATCAGGTCTACAAAATGATCTGGCAAAAGGAAATTGTAGCACGCTCCTGGATTGGCTGAGGAAAAAAGTCCATTATCACGGCAAATACTACAGTGCAGACGACTTGTGCAAGGAAATCACTGGATCCAGCCTCGATGCAAGCTACTTCATGGACTATGCCACCAAGAAATATACAGAAATCTATCAGCTGTGAGAGTATTGATAGCACCCGACAAATTCAAAGGAAGTCTCACCAGTGCTGAGCTCTCCCAGGCTATCCAAAATGGTGTGAACTCCTGTGATCCAAGTGCAGATGTTGAAGTCGTGCACATGGCTGATGGAGGAGATGGTACTCTTGACATCATCAAAGCTCATATGTCGGCATTCAAGATTTCTGGAAGCTATCTGGATGCGCTTTCGCGCAAAAGAAAATCGCACTACCTCATATCTGGGAACACCGCTTACATCTCTCTGGCAGATACTTGTGGCATCGCTCAGCTCAAAGAGTCAGAAAAATCTGTCTATCATAGCTCTACACGCGGCATGGGACAACAAATAGCTGATGCTGTCGCTAGAGACTGCAAGACCATCTACCTGCTTGTAGGTGGCTCAGCCAGTCATGATCTTGGCACGGGAATGGCAGAAGCTCTTGGCTATCGTTTCCTAGATAATGATCAACAAGAAATAGGTGGTTCTGGAGCCAATCTTCATAAGATTCAAAGTATCCGCGGTCCCAAAAATCTTGAGAAATTGGATCAAATCGATTTTGTGGTTCTCACCGATGTACAAAACCCACTTTACGGTCCAGATGGCGCTGCGGTCGTCTATGGGCCACAAAAAGCGCGCACCACAGAAAGCTTGGAATTACTAGAATCTTGGACGGTAGAGTTTGCCAATAGATTTTTCACCAAAGACTGCAATGATATCCCTTACCTACCTGGAAGCGGTGCTGCAGGTGGAATTGCTGCTGGAGCAGTGTATTTTCTCAATGCAAGGCTTCAGTCTGGCAGTGAATACATTGCCAAACTACAAAACCTAGACGACCACATCACAGAGGCAAACCTCGTCATCACTGGAGAAGGGAAGCTTGACCGGCAAAGCTTGGATGGCAAAGTGCTGAGTAGCATTTTGGCGAAAGCCGAGAAACATCAAAAAGAGCTCTGGATCGTCTGCGCAAAATCTGAACTTGCAAGTAAAGAGGTATCAGACACCATACCAGTCAAAATCCTAGAATCAGGCAGCCTAGCGCGCAATATGCTTGACTCGATGGAGAATGCTGATATCTACGTCAAAGAAGTCGTCAGAAGACAGATGACACTCCTGTAGGTATAGCCATAGAGACCACAAAACACGCAGAGCGAAGAGCCCTCGATGTCTGCCCTTGATACCAAATGGTCGTAGCTTTACAAACTAAAGCTCCAAACCTTGAAAGAAGAATATTTCAAATGGTATAGCCCCATTCTCGAAATGGATATCGAGATGCTCGTCTTTGGTCATGGTGGACTGCCCATACTGGTCTTCCCCACTACCCTGGGAAGCTATTTTGAAGCCAAAGACTTTTACCTGATCGAAAGTGCGCGACCCTATATTGAAAGCGGTCAGATCAAGCTCATCTGTCCTGATGGGGTCAACAAGTACAGCTGGTACAATAAAGACATACATCCCGAGCGACGAGTCAAGAATCATATCGCCTATGACGAGTTTATCCTCATGGAGATCGTAGAACGCGTGAGACAAGAACATCATTCTGGCAAGGTCGGAGTGGCAGGATGCAGCTTTGGCGGCTACACCGCAAGCAACTTCGCCTTTAAATTTCCCCATGTGGTGAACTACATGATATCCATGAGCGGCTCTTATGATATCAAGTCATTTCTCGATGGATACTACGACGAGAATGTGTACTTCAACAATCCTGTTGACTATCTTCCAGACAATGACAACGAGCATCTCTGGAATATGGGCATCATCCTAGGCACATCAGACTGGGATATCTGCAAAGAGGCAAACTTTCAATTGTCTGATATGCTTCACAAGAAACAAATAAAGCACTGGCTAGATGTGGTTCCTGACAGTCCGCACGACTGGCCACTATGGCGACATATGTTCCCAAAATATCTTCACGAAATCTGTAAGCAGCTATGAAAAAAATCGGAATCCTCTTTGGCCAAGAAAATACATTTCCCCAAGCATTTGTAGATCGTGTCAACAGTAAGAAGATTAAAAACATCACTGCCGAGCTTGCACATGTCGACGAAGTAATACAAGGCAAGGCGACCGACTATGCAGTACTGATAGATCGCATATCACAGGATGTTCCATTTTACCGAGCATATCTCAAGAATGCGGCTCTCCAAGGCACTCATGTAATCAATAATCCATTCTGGTGGAGTGCCGATGAAAAGTTCTTTAATAATTGCCTCGCAGAGAAAGTCGGCGTACCTGTACCAAAGACGGTATTACTGCCCAGTAATCAGTTGCCTCCCGACACAAAGGATACATCTTTTAGAAATCTGAAATTTCCACTTGACTGGGAGAAGATCGTAGACTATCTTGGAGGATTCCCACTCTACATGAAACCTCACTCTGGCGGTGGTTGGAAAAGTGTATACCGCATAGAAAATATGGATCAGATGTTTCAAGCACACAACGAGACAGGAACTCTCGTGATGATGCTCCAAGAAGAAATCGAGTTTGAGTCCTACTTCCGCAACTACTATCTCGGTGGCAAGGTACACATGATGCCATACGAACCACGCAATCCACACCACCTCAGATATTTGCAAGAACCCATAGTGACTGACAAAAAACTATTGGCCAAAATCGAAAAATATACCAAGGTTCTGTGTGAGGCACTCGGGTATGACTTCAATACGGTAGAATTTGCTGTAAGAGATGGAATCCCGTATGCCATAGATTTTTGCAATCCCGCCCCTGATGCAGACATCAATAGCGTAGGTGAAGAAAACTTTGAATGGGTCGTAGAAAATGCAGCCGACATGGCCATCAGATATGCCAAGGCTCACCGAAAAACGAAGCCCAACATGACTTGGGGAAAGTTTATGATCAACTCGACTCAGGGAGAAAACACCAAATAAATACAAAGTGATCAGACTAGCGCTACTAGACATGTATGACGGAGAGCAGGGTCTTGGTATACCCAATATCCTTGCGATCCTCGACCGATATAGCCAGATACAAGTAGATAGGTACGAAGTAAGAAACAAGTGTGAAGTACCGGGTCTTGAGTATGATTTATATCTCTCTAGCGGAGGACCAGGGAGCCCCCTCGAGGGAGACGGCCTATGGGATCGTGCTTACTACAACTTGATGGATCGTCTTTGGCAACACAATGAACGATCAGATCAAAAGAAGTATGCTTTTTTCATCTGTCACAGCTTCCAGATGATCGCAAATCATCTAGGATTGGCTGCACTTGTCTTAAGAAACAAAGAGTCTTTTGGTGTGTATCCTGTCCATATGACAGAGGAAGGTGAGAAGGAAAGAATCTTTCAAGGTTTGAGCAACCCATTTGACATCGCTGATTTTCGCAAGTGGCAAGTCATCGAAAAAAATGAGAAGCGTCTAGAAAACCTTCACTGCAAAATACTGGCTTTGGAAAAGATCAGAGATCATGTGCCGCTTGAAAGAGCTATCATGGCGATGAGATTTAGTGAAGAGTGGATTGGCACACAATTTCATCCTGAAGCCGATCCAGCAGGTATGAAATATCACTTTAGCAAAGAAGACAAAAAACAAGTATTCATCCAGAAAAGAGGTGAAGAAAAATATCTACAAGATATCGCCAAACTTGATGACAAGGATGGCTTGATCAAGACCTACAAGACAATCTTGCCGAGCTGGCTCAATGCGAGTATCGAAAAAATAAATCTTCAGAGAAAACTCGAAGAGATCATCCATGATTAATCATATCCGACAGGCATATAATCAATCTTTCTCTGAAGAGAAATACCAGCAATTTCTCGAGGAAATATCAAGAGCGCACAACCATGTGCCACCATTTCGAATATCCGAGTCTCCAGTCTTTGTAGGAAAAGATCTCAAGTCCAAGATCTTGCAGGCCTGTGACGAAATCTGCGAAGTACTCTGTGCAGACGACTTCCGTCAAAAATCTGCCAACGCACTACGCCCTGAATACACTGTGCCCAATGAACCCGATCACAACGTATTCTTACAATTAGATTTTGGGATCTGTGAATTGGATGATGGCACCCTGGAACCGAAGCTCATTGAACTACAAGGATTCCCAACCCTGTACTTCTATCAGGATCTAGTAGCGCGCATGTATCGTAAGTACTTTGATGTGCCTGATACGGTGACTCATCTCTTCGGAGGACTAGATAGCGACCAATATATCAAGCTTCTCAGGAAAGTCATCGTTGGAGATGCTGACCCAAAAAATACGGTACTCCTAGAAATTGAACCAGAAAAGCAGCCCACACAGATCGACTACTGGGCCACGAGAGATATCCTTGGCATCAAAGTACTATGCGTCAGTGAAGTCATCAAAGAAGGGAATGATGCCTACTATATCGATGAGAATGGAGACAAAGTAAGAATCGAGCGCATTTACAATCGTGTCATTTTTGACGAGCTCGTCGGACGCAAGGATATTCAGCGTCAATTTTATTTTACAGAAGAGGTTAATGCCCATTGGGTCGGTCATCCCAATTGGTTTTTCAGAATCAGCAAGAACACACTCGAGCTACTTGATTCAAAATATGTACCCAAGACCATCCGCTTAAGCAATTTTAGTGGTAGTCCCTCAGATCTCGAGCAATTTGTCCTCAAGCCACTTTACTCCTTTAGCGGTGCGGGTGTGATCTTCAATGTCAAAGAAGCACACCTCCAAGCTATCAAAAATCCAGAAAACTTTATTCTTCAAGAAAAAGTCAGCTATTCACCCGTGATTTCGAGCCCAGATGGCATGGTGAAGTGTGAGATCAGAATGCTCATGATTTGGGAAGAAAATGAGCTCAAGCCAAGACTCGTCAACAACCTGGCAAGAATGAGCAAAGGAGAGATGATCGGTGTGAAGTACAACCGCAATAAAACATGGGTGGGCGGTAGTGTAGGATTTTTTGAAAAATAAAAAAAGCCACCGCCAGATGGCGATGGCTTACCCGTATTTATAGTCGAATCGAGGAATTACTTGATCAAGATCATCTTTCCTGGAGAGTGAATTACTTTATCCCCATCGATGGTTAATGTGTAGTGATATACGCCAGGTCCACTTAGGTCCGACGATTCAATAGTCCACTGATGCCGTCCTGCTTCAAGACTCATTTGCTGAGTTTTGATCATTTGATTCTGAGCGTTGAAGATATTCAGAGTGACATCGCTGGACGCCGAAAGTTCGATCGGTATGATTGTTTGCGAGACGAAAGGATTCGGCTGATTTTGGTATATGTTCAAATCACCTGATACTTTCTCCGACTGTTTCCATGAGAGCTCTGGCAGATACTCTTGCCCGTCATATCCAATCACCTCTGAGGAGAGAACATCTTCTGCAATATAGATGACATCTTGAAGTGAGGTCAGATTGGTCAATGCTCTGAATCTTACGCTCATCAACTGCGACTCATCTACTCCATTGAGATCGTACCAGCTCACGCGCAATTCTCCACCTTGAATTGCACTGAGACCAATGTTTTCACGAGTAAATACCTCTGACGAAAACTCCATGTACTGGAGGCTCTCAGCATCCCAAGCCAAGCCCATTTGAATCGATTCCAAATCGCTCAATGCGTCTATAGCAAAGATCAAGTCTACCACTTGACCTTCCTCCAGTATGTGATCATCGAGCAAGAGAGCAAGAGGCAAAGTCGCATCTCTATCAGTGGTATTCAGGTAGCCATCGGTGCTTGCATCACCAGTGAGATCACCGACCTTGACCGCGACGAAATTATTAAACTGACTCTGTGCCTCATCAAAACCATCAAAGGTATATCTCTCTTGCAATGGCCATGGTTGTGACATATCAGCAAAGGTTTGGTCCTCTCTGATGAATCTCCAGCTTGTATTATCTGGAAGCTCGTCTGTATCTCCGAGTAAGATCTTTCTAAGATCCACGATATCTAGTGCTGAGACAGCCTCATTATTGTTGGCATCGGCAGCAATAAAGTCCCACACATCATCAAATGGAATGTCTCCCAAGATATGCTTTTGTATGGTAACCAGATCATGTGTGGAGACACCATTGTCGACATCATCATTTTTGAAAGGCTCCACACTATAATTTGCAGCGAATGCCAATGCCTCAAATAGATAGCTACCATCGTCAGCAGTAAATGTCTGAGCTATTTCTTCAAGATCTCTTTCCAGAGTAACTTGAACGTCTTGCATGAGCTCACCTGATGGTGTCGCTAGGATACCACTGATATCTCCCGTAAGACCATCACAGACATTATTGTTATCCTGCACAATGATGTTGGTCCTGCAAAAATCTTGGTTACCATAAATATCTGTAACCCACACCTCTATCTCTTGGAACCCAATATCATCGCAGGTAAATGTGCGCACGCGATCTTCTACATCTGAAGAAAAACTAATGCTCACGTGATCACTGCAGAGGTCATCGCTACCCGCATCAAAATCACTCGCCCATATTTCCGTATCACCGGTAGACTCCATGATGACCGTGACAATTCCAGATAGACACTTGGGACTTGGTGCCTGACAATCAAGAACTTCCAAAAACTGCTCTCGTGTGCTGACATTACCACACCCATCACTGGCATACCAGGTAAACTTGTGGCGACCAATGGGATATTCTCCTGTCGCATCGGGTGAGAAGTTTGTCACATCGATAGTACCATCATCGAATAAGTCAAGCTCATAGCGAATCTCCGTCACATCGCTGCAATCATCTTGCCCTTCTACAAAAATTTCAGCAAGAGCATGACAGTCTTCCACTTCAGGACGATCCATGAAATTTCCAAAATAAATATCATCCAGCGCAATCTCATTGCGGAAAAACTCTTCCGTCTTATTGATGATACAAAACTCCACTTCACCCGTGCGGTCTGCCAGCCAAAAATCCATGTACTCCACCCACTCGCAGGGTTCTTGATCAGTGGTGCGAATCCCTCCGATTTGCTCTCCATCTATCGTAAAAGCGAAGTCCGCCAAGCTAAATATGGAAATATTGGTCACCCAGGCGCCAAACATATACTCTACATCCTCCTCCACATTCACGGTGGTACACCACAATTTTTTATCCAGTATAGTATCACCATTGATGGCCATATACTGACCTGAGCCCGTGGTGTGATCACCACACGGACGATAGTTGCCATTCACTGCTTCTGCATTGTCCGTGATGGCATATGTACCTTCCTCAAAGATGGTCGTCTGATTATTCAAATATTCCGTATCAAATCCCGTCAATCCAGATTCAAAGCTTCCATTCACAACTTGATTCCCTCCAGGATCGGGCATGACGTTGCATACTGTGATATCAGGGGCATCAAATATTGTCGGTGGGACCGTATTGGATATTTTAATAATTTGCTGATTGGTCCATATCCCTTCACCCGTGACTGGATCATGCTGACACCAATCAAGAATCTTCCACGTACGCAATATTTTGATACATGAACTCGGATCTTGCGTGAATATTTCGTCCTCATAACTCATCAGTATCTCCGAACATACATCACCGATGTATGATGGCTTACCCGCCACGTCTGGATCAGTCATTACGTCCTCTATACAGACATCCATCAGTGTAGGATCATAAGGCCATGTAATATGACTTTCGTCAAATGGATCGAACTCATCGAAAGTGATTGTCTGTGTACACTCCGATGTCAGGCCATTGGCATCAGTAGCAATGAAACGTCTCTTGATATACCCTCTTCCACAATTGATCTGCTTGATAGAGATAAGATCAATATTGATATCACAATTTTCAATGACGAGACCATCGCTTCCCCACACATGATCATCCGCAAAATCAGGATGGCCATGACCAAAAACCATCACATCCTTAACGCTATCAGGATGGGTCACTACTCTACCAAATGTACCATCAGTCACATCTGCCAATGCATCATCAGGAAAGGCAAAATCACAGGCTACTGTAATGTCGGGAGGACAAATAATGAATGGTGGCAGCTTGTCCTCGACCATAGCATTGACCATAACAGAATTGAAATTGCCCGCAGCGTCATATACACGCAGCTCGACTTGTATCATCGCCCCGATATCAGCACAACAAAACTCTACATATGGCCCAAATTCTATGCCGTCATTGACACCATCACCACAGTCACCTCTTACCACACGCCGTACTTCAAAGCTATCTACACCACAGTTGTCAATGCTGCCATCATCAAAGGACTCAGCGTATACCTTAGCAGTCCCATCCACGCCGAGGCTCACCTTGGTATTGAGATCCGCAATCGCTGTAGGCACATCATCGTCATCTACCCAGATCACGATCTCTGTGGTATCTCTACGACCACAGGCATCTGTCACTTCGATCATGACGAGATTGTCCCCGAGGGGAATATTACTCAACTGGATAAAATCACTCGTCATATTGACATCAATACCTGGGTTGATGGCGCGGAAGTGATATTCACCATTGACCACGCATAGATCTGTGACCTCTGGATAGGGCAATAGATAGTTAGCCAAGCACATCCAGGGCTCAGTACCGATAGAGATACTATCACTAGGAAAATTCAATTCTAGAGGACTATTCTCCACGAGAATCACCTGCGGACGGGATACGATGCGCACTTCGCAGTGATCAAATATCGACCACTCGCGAATGATTTTATATGCTCCTCCACAAAGCGGCACAATATGATCTCTGTGGGATGGGAATAAATTTGGACAATCTGCACTGACGATTCCAGTGACCTCAAGAGGTGGTATGCGATAGCCATCATTATTGATTGGCCAGTCGGCGATATTTCCACAGTGAAAAGCTGGCTCCTCCACATTGTCGTAGTGAGGTGGAAGACTGATACTATCTGGATCACCCTTGGTGATAAATATCTGTTGCAGACATGAGGACTGAGCACCATTGGCTTTCCTGATGGTCCACAGTCGATCTATACGCTCGATAAAGAGAGAATCACTACAACCTAGATGTATCACATCATCCTCATAGCTCATCGTCGTATCAGCGCAGATGTCACCGTCGATAAACTGCGGATAACTTCCAAGACCATCAGGTGAAACATCATCACCGCAGTCAACTGTAATATCCTCACAGCTCAGCGGTGGAATTATTTTATCCTCGATCAATATCGTGCCCCAGCAGCAGTTGCCCGACTCAGGATCACAGACATTGACATAGAGTGTATCATTGAGATAGACTTCAGTCACGAGCGGAGAGCCAGGTATCGCAGGACCATTTCTCTCTTCGGAGACGATGACTTGATAGTCATCATAGCATCGATATATATTTCCTTCTAGGAGAAAATCTGCTGTGATGAGTGCTTCACAGTAAGAATTGAGGGAGATATTCACCCTATCGTTACAAGACATTTCTGTCTGCCCACTTTCAAACTCAATCATCTCCACCGAGAAGCTGCAGCTAGCAGTATCCCCCATCGTATTGTAAAACTCAAAGGATAAAACATTGAGTCCTACTCCAAAGAAATCCCCAGAGACTAAGCCCGTAGCGTCAGTCTGCACTACAGTGACTGAGTCGCCGCATGGATTGTCAATATCAAACTCAAAATTGACAAATCGCCCACACTGTCCAGGATTGAGATACACCTGTACATCATCCATACAATCCACTTGCAACTGCGGAGCATTGATGAATGTCACTTGAGCAGAGCAGCTTGCACTGTTTCCACAGATGTCCTCCACAGTGAGCATGACTTCTTGAGCAGTACCAAAGTCCTCACAGAAAAAGCTATCTCGATCCAGTCGATAGTCAGTAATCAAAGTATCGCTAGATGTCATCAGATGTACATCAAAGGGATCCAAGACCCATACGGATTCTCCATCTAGGTCAATGGTCACATCCTCACAGATGACTGACAACTCAGTACTATCACAGTTGGCACTCAGCGTCTGAGTGGTACAAAATACCCCAATAAAAAAAACACAGCAAAGCCATTGCTGCAGGTTGCAATTCACATTCATCAGGAAAAAATTGGTGAATAATTCGTCGTTCGTCGGCCAGGTTGGATAGCCTCGTCAACGACAAATATAGAATTTTTATATATGTAAATGAATGTTTAGCAACAATTATCACATGTAAAATATTTTCATATCTTGAATTTCAAGCGCAGTAGATGGGCCAGACTAGTCCTCTAGCCTATCGAGCAGGTCATACCTTTACGTCGTGGACAACAAGCGAAAAGACTGGTCTCGCACGGTGATCTGGACACTTCTTACATCGGCGATATACGGCTACCAGCTGTCATTGCAGCGCACTCTCTTCATTGATGAAGCCAATCTGATCCGAGCCGTCATCGAGACTGACATGGCTGGGCTATTCGGGAGTCTACCCTACGCACAGTATGCTCCACCACTCTATCTATTGCTCCTCAAAGGACTCACTAGTATCTTGGGCACTTATGAGTGGGTTTTTCGCCTTCCAAGTCTCTGCGCAGCTATAGGCAGCACCTACTACATGTGTCGCATCTGGCAGCGACTAGAGTCTTCGATGTGGTCAGATCTCGTCATTTTCCTGTTCATTATCAATCCGCTTTGCTTGAGATATGGAACGGAATGCAAGCAATACATGATGGAGTTTTTCGTCGCCACACTTCTCATCTACCAGTCGATTTCTGAGCAAAAGCGAACAAACTTTCTCGTGTTCTTACTCGCACCATGGTTGGCCTTTTCCTCGATCTTCGTCATCGCAGCTATAGGTTTATCCCAGATGATTCTGGCTCGCACGTGGCGCGTTCCACAGTGGCCGAAGTACATTTTGGCGGCAGCCTCATTTCTCACCTTGTACCTATGCATCTTACGATCGCAGGTCGGGTCAGATTATCTCGAGGCCGTTCATGCAGCATACTTTCCAGCTTGGAGTGGAGAGGGTGCCTTTCGGCAAAATGTGCGTCTTCTCACAAACTGGCTCGCCATGCCAGGAAACCATACAGTGGTATCAATCCTCATCGTGCTCATGGCAATCATTACAGGTATCACAAGCCTCTGGAACACAGACAGTGCGAGGCTCCACAAACAACTGGCCCTTTCCTCCATATTGATCGGCAGTGTGACTTGGGTCGTGTGCAGCGCACACCTCTACCTATGGAGACCGCGCACATTGCTCTTCAGCATGGTGAGCTTCTATGCCTTATACCTGCTTGCATCCTTGACCGCAGAGTATCGACTTTGGTCAAAACTGATCTACATCTTGTGCTCAGCAGTCCTGATGATCATGCTACTCGATAGATCAAGCCCATGGACACGCCTAGACGTGACTGATTACTCCATCGCTCTTACGCAAATTGATGAACATCCTGATCAAAACATCATCGCTGATGAGAGCGCCTACCCTACGCTATACTATTATTGCGAGATTCACCCAGTGCAGCGTCCCTGCCGGCTCAAGCATGCCAGCTCTGACATGCTTTCTCATATCCGAGGACCTGCGCTTGTAGTTCGCGGTGCCAATTGGCCAGCTGGTCGCGAGGCATTTGACGGAAGTCTGCATAGAGTAGCACAAGTAGATACGCTATCCTACAGCAATGTGGCTGTTTACCTTGCCCGCTTTCGCTAAAATGATCGTGCCTATTCATTCGTCCATTCCAAGAAACTACCTTTGTCGGACATAAATCGAAAAAGCAAACATGATGGCGCTACTAGAAGGAAAAAGAGGAATCATATCCGGAGCACTCGATGAGCAATCCATCGCATGGAAAGTCGCAGAAAAATGCGCTGCTCACGGCGCTAAAATTACTTTGACCAATGCGCCAGTCGCACTGCGATTTGGCAAGATCCAAGAACTTGCAGCTAAGGTCGGCGCTGAGATCATCCCAGCTGATGCGACCAATCTTGAGGATATTGAAGCCCTTTATACACAGAGCCAAGAGTTGCTTGGGGGCAAATTGGACTTTGTCCTACATTCTATCGGCATGAGTGTCAACGTCCGTAAAAAACGTGAGTATACCAATCTAAAATACGATTGGATGCAAAAGACATTTGATGTCTCCGCGATCTCCTTTCACAAGATGATGCAAGTCGCCTATCAAAACGACGTAATGTCGGACTGGGGAAGCATCCTTGGGCTCACATATATTGCTGCTCAAAGAGTTTTCCCAGACTACAGCGAAATGGCAGAGAGCAAAGCTCTCTTGGAGTCATTTGCCAGGAGCTTCGGCTACCACTTTGGTGTCAAAAACAACGTACGTGTCAATACGATCTCACAGTCGCCGACGATGACCACGGCTGGACAAGGGGTCAAAGGCTTCCAAGAGTTTTTTGACTATGCAGATAGCATGTCTCCCCTTGGCAATGCTACTGCAGACGAGTGTGCAGATTATTGCATTTTCATGTTCTCGGATATGAGTCGCAAGATCACCATGCAAAATCTCTACCACGACGGTGGATATGTCAATATGGGAATCAATCCCAGTCTTGTAACGGGCGAATAAGCCTAGCGCACTTTGATGTCAATACTTTGAGGTCTGATCGCTCCGAGCTCTAATGCCCTTTGGTGCGGCGTGGAAAATCCGATGTAAACCTGAAAGTCATTGTGCTGACACTCCTTGTTACCATCCTCATCGTAGTAGTAGAAGTCACTGACAGGTATCGAGATCTCTATCTCCTTGTACTCGTGTGGCTCTAGTCGTACTCTTTCAAAGTGTATCAAGTCATACTTGGCATACTTCTTATCAGCATCTACAGGCTCTTTGTAGACCTGCAACACCTCTTCCACCGGAATTTCACCACTATTTCGTACCATCACAAGCGCTTTGAGCGGAGTCCGCTGAGATATTCTTTTCTCGGTGTGCTCCAGTATTTTGATGGATGCAGCGCCATAGCTGAGACCAAATCCAAAGGGGTACAAAAGCTCTTGCTCTGCATATCGGTAAGTACGACCTGTCATATCGTAGCTCTCATAAGGTGGTAAGTCCTCTATCGTCTTCACGAACGATACAGGTAGCTTTCCACTTGGGGCCTTTCGGCCAAATAGTACGTCACCAACTGCTTGTCCACCTTGCTCTCCAGGATACCATGCATACAAGACTGCGTCCGCCATCTCATGGACTTCTGGTATGGAGATGGCTGAGCCTCCTGTGATGACAACTACAAGTTTGTTGGCTTTGGATCTGAGAAGTTTCAAAAATTCGATCTGATGCTCCGGCAGTCCAATATTCACACGATCACCAGCATGAGGGCTGGCAATGGCCTCGCCCTCCTCGCCTTCAAGAAGCTGGGATATCCCCATGCATGCTATGGTGACATCCGCTATCCTTGCCTCATCCGAGTACCAATCCATTGGATTGATATTAGGTCGATCCATGAGATTGCCTTGCACGTAGCGGATAGCAGTCCGACTAGATACATTATCTACGATACCTTCGAGCAGCGTGACAAGATCTCCAGATACGCCGTAGTAATTGGCCAACAGAGCTTGCACATTTGCAGCCATCGGACCTGTCACAAAGACGCTATTGAGATCTGGATCAAGAGGTAGCACATTATCCTCATTCTTAAGGAGCACCAAAGACTTGAGCGCTGCCTCATAACTGAGTGCTATGTGATCCGTATGTCGCACCACATCAAGACCTATATCAGTGTATACACGATCCTTTGCTTGATTGAATAATCCTAGCCTAAATCTCGTTGGCAATAATTGACGAAGATTTTGATCGATTTGTTCTTCGGTGATAAGCTCTTGGGCTAAACTTTCGCCTAGATTGGGGTAAGTGCTACCACAATTGAGATTGCATCCGCTATTGAGTGCCAGTGCTGCTGCTTGCACCGCATCCTCAGAGACATTGTGTCCTTGATAAAAATCAACCAGAGCCCAGCAGTCCGAGACGAAGTACCCTTTGAATTGCCATTTGCCTCTGAGTACTTCTGATATTAGATATGGGTGTGCACAGCAAGGCGCACCATTGGTCCGATTGTAGGCACCCATGACACCCTCGACTTTTGCATCGGTCACCAATGCCTCAAAGGCAGGTAAATAGGTGTTCCAAAGGTCAAATCGACTGACTTTAGCGTCAAAAGTATGTCGGAGCTTCTCTGGCCCACTATGTACAGCATAGTGCTTGGCTAGGGCCGCTCCCATCAGATAATCTCCATCACCTTGGACTCCTCGTACAAATGCCTTACCGATCTCTGCCAGCAGGTGTGGATCTTCCCCATAAGTCTCTTGTCCTCTTCCCCATCTTGGATCACGGAAGAGATTGACATTGGGAGTCCAGTATGTGAGTCCCGCATATTGCGCCATATACCCGGCCTCTGCATTAGCATTGAATTTCGCTCGTCCTTCGAGAGCGATACTCTGAGCTATGCGCTCGATAAGATCTGTATCCCATGTCGCTCCTAGACCTATCGCTTGAGGAAAGATCGTGGCTTTGCCATTTCTTGCGATGCCGTGCAGACATTCACTCCACCAGTTGTAAGCAGGAATACCAAGTCTCTTGATGGTAGGAGCATCATAAAGCAGCTGAGCAATCTTTTCCTCTGTACTAAGACGGGCAATAAGATCTTCTACCCTTTCGTCGATCGTCAATGAGGCATCTGCAAAGGGAAAACTGGAAGATGAAGTTACCTGTGCAGATACACTTGTAAGCGCCAAGGCGCAGATCAAGAACGCGAGTAGATGCCTCATAATTATTTTAGGACCTTGATTGCTTTTTGAATCAACTCTCCCTTGGGAGTTTTGAGCACCAAGATGTAGGAGCCACTTGCAAGGTCAAGGGAAATTTTCTGCCCTTGATGACATGATTGCCATGCCGTGACTGTCTTGCCTTCGATATTCTGGAATGAATACTCCAAGCGCTCATATGGCAACTCCCAGTGTAAGTTTAGCTCAGTTCCTTTACCAATAGGATTTGGGGATACCTGAACGTACTCGGAGTCTAAGACCTGTAAACTGCTGCTCAGATCGAGAACAAGGGTGGTATCCATGTCATCTGATAAAACTAAGTCATAAGCTTGAGTGACACCATCATGCTCTACAGTAAGGATATAGTCACCCTTAAAACCACGCACAAACGCGTCACCACCCTCATCCGCGAACAGGAGTTCTTCTGTCCACCAATCATGAAATACTTTGTCGATAAAAGCTTGACCACTTGGCTTGAGATTCCAGTCTATGTCAAACATAGGAGCATTGTTCTTCCAATGATTACCATCCCAGAAGCCCCACATGATAAAACCATCAACTCCCGGATGACTGAAAATAATCTCGAGAAAATCAGCCAGATATCTTCCCTGGATTCCGGGGTCCACATTATCGTCAATGTCGTACTCAGTAATCTTCATGCGTTTGCCATAGCGCTGGAAATATTCATTAAGCACGGATTCAACCTTGTTAATACTGGTAGGGATAGAACCAATGTGACACTGGAAGCCTATTCCATCCCATGGTACATCTGAGTCTCTGAGTTCATCAAGAAAGATCTTATATCTATTGACAACTGAGCTTCCACTTCCACCACCGCTAAGCACTACATAATCATTGATGTAGAGTCGCAGGTTGGCGTCTATATCTCGAGCTTTCTGAAATATTTCCTGATAGATTTCTCGGCCAGTCGTAAAGTTGGAATCGCTTCTAAAAATATTTTCGAAGTCACGATTTTGAGTGATCTCATTGACAATGTCCCATTCTCGCACTGCGGATGAAAGTGTAGGGTCCATGAGCATCCTAGTCATGCGCTGATTCATCCGATTGCGGATGTATTCCAGATCAGTACGATTTTCGCTGATATCATCTGGCATATATCTATAGGCTGGCCAAAAAAGCGTATGCCCACGAGGAGTAAGTCCATTGTCAGCGAGCCACTCCACGGCACTGGTTGTCTGAGCCGGCGTACCAAGCCACTCTTCTTCCCAACCATCCCACTTCATGGCATTTTCCATGACAGAAGCATTGAAACCATGCCCCTCACCATCAAGATCCGTGAGCTTGCTCATATAAGTTTCGTCATAGCAATTGTTGCCAGGGAATCGGCATGCGACCACTGCTGATCCAAACTCAAACTCATGTGATTGCATCGCAACATCAATCTTGGCTGATGAGACAGGATTGCCATTGTGATCTATGATTTTGACATTCATGTCTGCCTTTCTGATCTGCTCGATTCGATTAGCGGCAATTTCTCGCCATGGCGCATCCTCTTCAGATCCATCATAGCCTCCTTCACCAAAACTCGTAGGAAGATTCTCGAGCGGAATAGCTCCAAAATTTAAGACGGTAAAGCCAGCTATATCCAACTCCTGAATGACAGATGCCAGGTGAAAGCCAAAATTGAAGCTACCTGGAGCATAGTCACTCGAAGCACTAAAACGAATAAAATACTGCGACCAATCCTGTGTAAAACTCAGATTGATATAGTAGTCCTTTTCAAAACTGGAAGAATTCTCACCGAAAGCAAAAATGTCTGAGGCACTGCTAAGGCTCCGAGCCCAAAAGACGACCAACATGGCATCGCCAGAAGATATGGCCTGAGGGGTAGAAATGCCATAGCCGGCGTCCCACTGTGCATTGCCCACACTCCTTACGTTGATATTTGACTTCATGGAGAAGACAAAATCATCGATTGGCTCATCAATTCTTTGAAGATCACCGTAGTCAAAAACATCTGAGAGGTTATCATCCTCATTGTCCGACAAGCCATAGCTAAAATCGGTGAGGCCAAATTCTGACTCAAGCTGCTGAGCCAATTCAAGGTGATAGTCATCCTGTGCAGAAATGGCAACCAGTGACAGACAGAAAATAAATATCAGACTCTGCTTCATACATAAAAAAATAAAATAATGGGGTCGAAAAAATTCGACCCCACCACCAAACTATTGACTTATCGCAAAATGACTTTTTGCGTGAGGACCTTTGTACCAGACACCTGTAATTCCATAAAATACAATCCAGACTTAATTCCAGAAAAATCAAGCTCCAGATGATTGTCACCAGTCAAAACCTGTCCAACATTGATTTGATTGGCAATAAGACCAGCTGGATTTCTCAAGATCGCCACAGCTTCACCAGAAATAGTCGACTGAAAATCGAGATACATTTTGGCGAAAGCCGGATTAGGAAACAAGACACTCCTAGGGACAAAGTCTTCAATGACAGAATTGACCATCAATGGTTCTCCAAATGTGATCCAATCAATCTGTAGCTCACCATTAAACTCGCCAATGCCCGGATTGATATAAAATTGCAAAAACTCGATACGCTCACCATCTACAGGACAGGGACCAAAATCACAGGGAGTACCTCCAAATCCACCGTCTGAATATCTACCCGAATAGTCATATTCATAAATCTCATATTCAGATCCTATCGGTTCTACTAGTCCAGCCAACGAAGAAAGGAATCCTTGGTTGTCTTGTACATCTATACGCAGCGGAATACCATCTACTGTAGATCGAGCTCTGATGTACAGTTTATTGTCATTGGCGACAGCGTCCACGATGAGCGAATCCATTCCGTCATGCATCTGATAGAGAATAGGACTAAAAGGACCACCTGTTCCATCACCGATGATTCTCAATGTTCCGTCTGTAGCCTCTAGACTGTATCCATCTGTGCCGGAGGTATAATCAAGTGAATTATCCGTCATCTCGTCAACATAGTCTTCTACACCTTTTGGTCCTGGATCGCCCATGCTATCATTTTCGATGGGATCGATCGTCGAGAACCAGTCAATCGTGACGGTTCCATTAAATCCACCGACATCAGGATCGATATAAAAAAGGAAATTCGCGACCACAGATCCGTCCACGGGACAAGGAGCGTCTTCTGCATTGCAGGACGTCCCGCCAAATCCACCATCGATGTAGGTCCCTGTAAAATCATATTCCAGCACCGTATAATCCTCCATGACCGCTCGAGCTACTGACGGATTGGTAGTCACATATCCACCTTGGTCAACAAGATCGATTCTGAGAGGAACGCCCGCAACATCTGACTTAGCTCGGACATAGAGCTTATTATTGGACGTCAGATCCAAGATGTATGGACTTCCGTCATCCTGATTGTGAGGTTGATAATTAAAAGCAGCATATTGACCAGCCGTGCCATCACCAGTAATCACCATTTCTGTACCAGATTCTGTCACTGTAAATCCTGCGGCATCAGAGAAGAAGGATCTATCCTCATTGTCAAAGTGATCGGTGTACTTAAACACATCATCTCCTAGTGGAGCTCCAAATGAGATATAATCAATTTCTATAGTGCCAAGAAATCCTCCATCTGCAGGATTCGGGTAGAGGACTACCGAGCTGATAGCAGAACCATCTACGTCACAGGGACCTTCGTCACAGGGAGTGCCACCATATCCACCATCCGCATAGGAGGAGGTGAAGTCTATCTCGATATCAGAAAACTCTGTGTCGAGCAGGCGAGTGAATGATGGAAGACTTGTAATAAATCCTGCTGTGTCAATAAGATCTATCCGCAAAAGAGTATTGGGAGCATCAGATCTTGCTCTCAAGAAGACTTTATTGTTGCCCGTAGCATCTACGACCACAGGTCCAGTCTCATCATCGTGCAAGGAGAGAAGTACATTGCTAAATGGTGCGTCAGTACCATCACCTGTAATACCTAGGATAGAACCTTCGACCTCAGCTTCATAAGCACCATTGACATTGATAAAATCATCATTGGTACTGAAGTGATCCGCATATACGAGTTCTAGATTATTATCGGTTTCTTCTAGTGCTGTACCAACCGAAATGTACTCGATTGCTACCTCTCCCACAAATGCCTCCACACCAGGATTGACAAACAAAATCATGTTGGCAATCCGATCTGGATCGACAGGACAAGGTCCTGAAGTACACCCAGTACCTCCAAAGGCAAGGTCCTGATAGGATCCAGCAAAGTTGAATTCATAGGTTTCAAACTCGTCTGTAATCAACTTCGTGATACTACCCGCTGTCGTCGCAAAATCATTGATATCCATAAGGTCTAGTCTGACGGATGTTGCCGCAGCTGTTGACTTCATGCGGATATAGACCTTATCATCGCCATCAGCAGTGGATATATCAATCGTATCCGAAGTCTCAAGATTGTGCATCAAAATATTTACAGGCTCCCACATTCCATTGGTACCGTCACCAGTGATCTTCCATTGACTGTCAGAGATGCTATTGACCAATCCCGGTCCAGCACTTCCCATGTAACCCAGACTTTCTTCGTCATCAAAATGATCTTGCCATACATCAGACATGGGTCCAGAACCAGGCTCAACACCTACACTGATGTAATCAAGGACCACGGATCCAAACCAATTGCCTTGACCTGGATTGACATAAAACTCAAAAGCTGTAATATTCGTACCATCGACTGGGCACGGTGCATCCTCAGAATTGCAAGAGGTGCCACCAAAACCACCATCATTGTACTGCCCCGAAAAATCAAATTCGAAGACAACATAGTCATTGATCAGTGATCTTGTAATACCTGCCAAGGTGGTCGCATAACCATCGCCATCCTTTACATCCATCCGAAGTTGAGTACCTAGAGAGTTGGCCTTAGCACGTACAAAAACCTTGTTATTTTCAGTCAAATCAACGCCAATAACAGTGCCTGTCTCGTCAGTGGGCTGAATACCGAATAGCTCAAATGCGCCACCAGATCCGTCACCCTCGACCGTCCATTCACCGTCTGCCTCAGAGCTGGTATATCCCTGTCCAAAATAAGTCGCACCGACTACTCCATCGTCGAATTGGTCGAGATAGACTTGACCAAAGGCTGGACTACTTAGAAGGCATATAATAAGTAGTTTGTAAAGTTTCTTCATAGTGTTTGATTTTTGACTATTTAGTTGATCTGTATAAACTTGACATTATCAATATTGACTTCGAGCGGTAGATTAGAACCAAGTTCATTGAAAAGATGAAATTTCACAGCTCGAATTTTGCTAGGATCTACGGAGGCACCATTGACATCCTGAAATCGATTTAAGGGAAACTCCACTCTCTCCCAGTCATCCCAGTCTACATGAATCATCCGAGTAAAATCATTGGGTGATCCATCGCGCTCTACTAGTACGATAATCAAGTGTGTATGGTCTCTTCCTCGATTATTGAGATCAAAGGAAATCAATGTATTGTTGATATCGCTCTGTATCCCAAAATTTTGAAAATCGGCCACATCCCAGCTGTGATTTTCTGCACCTCCAATCCAGATACTTCCCGGATCCGTCCCACTCAACTTCAGATAATTCCCATCTATGGGACTGGGATTTTCACTTTGTACTGCATTACCAGCATTTTCTTCTACGCCATAAAAGAGCCATTTGCTCACATCCGAGCGCAGCCCATTTCCATCAAAGTCATTGACCAAAATATCGACAGTAGAGAAGAATAACTCTGCAGTCAAAGCTGAGCCTCCATTGGCTTTGACTTTGATCCGTCCGCGTTCCACACCAGCTGGGACTTCTACCACAAGAGAGTCCTCGGCAAGATGTATGATATTGCCAGCAATTGAATCGAAAAACAATACTTCGACGGGTTCAAAAAAATTCTCCCCAATAATGGTTACACGACTACCCTCATTTGCGTTTTTCGGATTAAAATCCAGTATCTCTGGCGGAAGATGAGTAACTCGAAAAGGAAAACTAGTCGATCCAGTTTCAGAAATAATTTCTACGGTATGCTCCTCAATCGGAGCGTCAGCAGGAACTCGAAACAGCAGTGCTGAGGTCGTCCCGAAAGAGGGATTGAAATCTGCAGCCAATCCATTATTAAAATTGATAGCAATAAGATCTTCAAAATCCATACCCTCGACTGTAATGAGGGTTCCTTCAGGACCGAAGCTCGGACTATGACTGCTGACGGCTGGCGGAGGGACATCCTCGCACGAGGATACCAGACCAGCAGCAGCAACTATAGCCGAAAGAAAAAGTAGTTTTTTGACACTCATCAGTAGCCCGGATTTTGTGAAAGATTGGGATTGATGGCAATTTCTGCTGCAGGGATGGGAAAGAGCACGTGAAAGTCTTGCATTTGCTTTCCGTGCAATCGCATGGTCTCAACAGCATTTCCGCTACGTAACAAATCAAACCAGCGTTGATTCTCAAAGGCAAATTCCCGTCGTCGCTCATCAAAAACCTCGTCGATGGTCACTACGGATACTGTAGACAATCCCGCACGCAATCGAACTTGATTGTAGGCGTCTACAGCGTCTTCTGTCACCGTGATTCCACCATTCAGCATACATGCTGCTTCGACAAGACTTAACAAGACATCGGCATATCTGATCACGTGAGCATTCTGAGGAGTACTCATGAAGCACACATCCGCTCCTCCACCGATGACATATTTCTTGATACTCACACCTGAGCGAGATGCTCCGGTCGATGGATATCTGTATCCACCGTCTTCTGCATTGATCATGGGGTATTCGTCACCTGGTGACATGATGGTATGATAGGCGCGCAGATCTTCAGGGTCAAAAAGATCTTTAATGGTCGTCCCAGGATTATCAATCGTAGGACTCGTCGGGATCTGTGATCCCCAGCCATCTCCTGCTCTCGTGATATTTTCTCCCCAGGGCGCAAAAAATGCTTGCTGAGCATTGCCCGTACCACCAGGACCGCAGCCCGTATACTGTATTTGAAATATAGCTTCGGCATTGTTGTCACTTTCACTTTTGAGCCAATTGGAACCAGGATCAGACATCAACTGGTGTGTATTGGCTGCTACGATCTCTCTGGTGAGCACTAGTGCTTCATTGGCCTCCCTGAGTGTCAAGTGTACTTTGGCAAGCAGGGCCTTTGCCGCTACGGAAGTCGCTCGTCCTGCGTCTGCTGCAGCTCTACCTTCCGGCAAATGATCCGCTGCAAATTCCAGATCCTCTTTGATCAGCGCATACACTTCATCTACAGCATTGCGAGGAATCAATAGATCTTGATCCAATGAAGGCACCCTTGTAACTAGAGGAACAGCACCGTAAATCCTGACAAGATCAAAGTAGGCATAGGCCCGTAGAAATCTCGCCTCACCGAGTATTGAATTTTTCGCATCCAAATCCATCTCGATATCTGGAACATACTGCAATACTTGATTGGCCAATGTCACAAGCTTGTAGTGCTCAGACCAAAACATATTGTTTGGACCGTTTTCAGGATTGTGGGTAAAGTTGTCTATTGGAGAAAAATCCGGATCATTTCCTCCAGCGGTAGAATTATCGGAGGGAATCTCCAAGATTTTCCAGGCTTGACCCCACCAGTCTATTGCCTGCATCGAGCTATACATGCCGATCGCAGCAAGATTTGCATCTGACGCCGTCTTATAGAATGATTCTGTGCCAACTTGATCTAGAGACTGTCGATCGAGGAAGTCCTCACAAGAGCAGAGAAACAATACAGCGATGAATAAAGCAATTGATTTTTTCATAGCTCTTTAAAAGTTAACGTTGAGTCCAAAAGTGATTGACCGAGCCACTGGGAATCGACCATTGTCGACTCCATTGATCAATGGATTTTGATTGAAAGATCCTATCTCAGGATCATAGCCACTGTACTTGGTCAGTGTGAATAAATTTTGACCACTCACATATAGCCTTGCTTCGGATATCTTGATCTTACTCATCAGGGACTTAGGTAGACGATACCCTAGAGATACATTTTGCAATCTGATGTATGAGCCATCTTCTACAAATCGGTCACTGACTCTTCTATTACCATTGGGATCATTCCCATTTGACCTGGGCTCTGATCCGTCAGGATTGCTCGGAGTCCATCGATCTATGATATCTACGCTCTGATTGTGCCAAGCTCCAGTGCCCGCGAGATCTCTGCGCAGCATATTGTAGACTTCATTCCCGTAGACCGCTCTGAAAAATATACTGAGATCAAAGTTTTTCCAACTGACATCATTGATCAAATTGAAGGTAAAATCTGGGTGTGGGCTTCCGATAAAAGTCATGTCAGTGTCATCAATGACGCCGTCCTCATTGAGATCTTGAAACTTGATATCACCTGGTCGCGTCCCCACCTCTTGAAATGGGCTTTCGGCAATCTCATCTACAGAGGTAAATATCCCATCCGTCTTAAATCCAAAGTACTGTCCTATCGGCATGCCCTCTTCAGTACGCGTGACAGGTAAGCGCTGAAGTACCCCGATCAGCGCACCTGTGCTTCCAAGATCAACAACTTCATTTCTATTGAAGGAGATATTGGCGCTTGTGCGCCAGTCAAGTTTCCCAACACTATTTTGTGTATTCACACTGATCTCCAAACCACGATTGTGCATCTCACCGATATTGATGAATGGTGCGTTGAGCCCTCCTGCTGTCGCCGGCAAAATGGCTGGTACCAGCATGTCACTTGATATCTTATTGTAAAGGTCTATGACCAGCTCTACACGATTATCCCAGAGTCCTAAATCCAATCCAGCATTCAGCTGTACAGAACTCTCCCACTGTACACCAGGATTGGCAATATTATCTGGGCCAAATCCTGAGATCAATTGATCGCCGATGACCACATTGATCGATCTGAGATTGGCCGCAAAGCTGTAGAGACCTATTTCTTGATTTCCTACCGCTCCATAACCCAGTCGAAGCTTCAAGTTGTAGAGATCATCAAAGCCCTCAAGAAAAGGCTCTTGTGATATTCGCCAAGCAAATGCCACAGATGGGAAAAGACCAAAACGATTTTCTGCTCCAAAACGCGAAGAACCGTCGGCACGAAGAGTCGATGTCAAAAGATAGCGATCCTTGTAGTTGTAGTTCAGTCGGCCGAGATATGAGAGCAATGCCCAGTGCCCTGCACCACCAAGATTTTGTTGAGTTCCTGCATCACCTAAGTTGATTTCTCTCAACTCATTATTGGGGAGATTATCTCTTGATGCAAAGAGCCATTCATACTTACCTTCTTGCGCTTCAAAACCAGCCAGAAACCTTAATCCATGGTCTCCGGCCTGTTTTTTAAAGGTCAACAAATGCTTTGTAATCCAAAAATTATTGTTATTCACATTTCGTCTCACTCGAGATTTTTGACTCTGCGTTCCCCTCTCAAATGCTGGCCAAAATGTATTGTGATTTGAGTAGAGGAGATCAGTAGCAAACTCAGCTCGATAGCTCAACCAATCCGTAATATCAACTTCACCATAGACACTTGCCAGTAGCCTCGTTTTGCGATTCACATCGTCGACTTCGAGCGCATTAGCTAGTGGGTTATTGAAGGTCAGCACGACATTTTCTCCCGCAGGAGGTGTGCCAAATTCACCTGTCAGCGTACGCGCCGGCACCATAGGAGGCGTAAGCAAGGCAGTGTAGATGACACCATTACTATTATCATTGAAGGTGATATTCTCTTTGGTGCGCGATCCCAACACATTGATACCGAGTCTTATTCGATCATTGTAGCTGTGATCGATACTCATTTTTCCACTGTAGCGATCAAATCGAGAACCTTGTACGATGCCATCTCTTCTATGCAGTCCTCCAGAAAAAGAATATCTCGTTTTCTGTGATCCTCCTGCGAAAGTCAATTGGTGATTATACATCATTGCATCTCTGAAGATGACATCTTGCCAATCAGTGCCTTCTCCCAAGAGATCAAGATTCTCAAATTCTTCGATCTCTCCGATGTTGACGTCTCCTATATACTCAGCGTACTCTCTGAGATTCATGACAGGAATTCGGCTCGCCAGTTGTTGTATCCCATAGTAGCTCTCATAGCTGGCCGTCTGCTTATCTGCAGAGCCTTTCTTCGTAGTGATCATCACCACACCATTGGCCGCTCTGGCGCCGTAGATCGCGGTAGCACTAGCATCTTTAAGAACTTCTATGGACTCAATATCATTGGGATTGATGGTCGTGAGAGCACTGGAGTATTGACCACCTCCATCGGATTCAAATGTTGCAGATGTACCAGCATTATCGTTGATGATAGGAATACCGTCAATGACATAGAGTGGCTCTGCTGAGAGCGTAGAACCTGTCCCCCTGATCCTCACAGACATGGCCCCTCCAGGCGAACCACTATTCTGCGTGATGAATACACCAGCAGCTCTTCCTTGTAGCGCTTGCTCAAGACCTGTGACTGGCAATTGCTTGAGCTCTTCTTCTCCTACGGAAGAAACAGCACCCGTTAAATCACTTTTTTTGGCAGACCCGTAGCCTATGACGACGACCTCATCGATGAGCCGCGTATTGGCCTTGAGTCTTATGACTAGATCACTTTGAGACTCACTCACATCGATGTCGCGACTCAAATATCCTAGATAACTCACCTGGATTTTTGAAGCTGTCGGGAAATCCAATTCAAAATTTCCATCGACATCTGTTGTGGTACCGATAGCCATATTATTCTTGACGACAATTTCTGCACCGATCAGTCCTTCATCATTGGCCTCGTCAAGTACTTTACCTCTGATGGATATCATCTGTCTAGAAGACTGACGATCTTGATCTTGCCTGACTACTTTAATGACATAGGAGTCCTCATCAATTTTATCAAAGTAATAGTTGGACTTATCCAGAGCGCTCCTCAGATCGGTTTCTGCATTTCCACTGTGCACTAATTGTACTTCCGTAGATGAGGTGATCTGACTTGCATCAAATATGATGTCTATATCATAGTGCTTTGCCACACTCTGTATATATTCAGTGAGGCTTACCTGTGTCGTGGCTTGCCCATGAAGGGCGACTTGAAATAAGCCACATAGCCATAAGAATAATAGAAGGCCTTTCTTACAATTGATCATAGGATGGTGATTTGATCATTGTCATAGATAATTTTTATATCGTCATAGAGCTCATCGATCGCTTTGAGCAGAAGGAGCGGATCATTTTTTCGGACAGAAGCTGTGATTTTCCGTTGGAGTAATATTTCATTTTGGACCAGGATCTCCAGACCATAACTAGACCGAAGCATATCGACCAGCTCACTGATAGGCAGCTGATCAAGACTCAAGCGATCCAAGGACCATGACTTGTATTGGTCGACGTCTTGATCGTTGTCGATGCGCAGCCTATTTCCATCAAATGACAATAACTGACCTTGCTTCAATATGTATTGATCATCACTGTAGCGATAGATGACTTGTCCTTCTTCTAGGAGAATTTGCGACTGATTCGCATCAGACTTCACCAAGAATCTTGTTCCAGTGACCTCGATACTTCCCACTGGCAACGTAACCAAGCATTTACCATCTGCTCCAGTACTCGTCGCTATGTCAAAATATGCTTCACCCTCAAGCCAATATTGCCTTGGTTGATCGGTAGACATCTCCAGAGTCCTGGTGAGTCTAGCCCCTTCCCTCAGAATAACTCTACTATCATCTTCGATATCAATCTCCAGCGTCTCGGCAGCCTGATAAAATGCTAGTTCAGGAATTGATTTGTTTTTTGGCGAAAGCCATATGAAACCCGCTAGCACAACGAGGATAATCATCGCGAGGATCACTGGCCATAGCCGCCTAGAACTGGTGGTACGAGCTGGCTGGATCTCAGAGACTTGAAGCATAGAGATCAGTTCCTTAGCCACAACTATTTCCTTGAGCTTGGCTGGGTGCTTCCGACAATAGGTATTCCAGTATTTGGTAGCATGTGTGTCAGAACCCAAGACATACAATTGGAAACTCTCGTCTGTAGCAAAATCAGCAGCATCAGTATAAGCCTCCCGGTGTTGGTAGTTGTCCATCTACTCATACCAGAGTAGAAGTGCCTCTTGATTTACCAGATTATTTTCAAAAAAAATTAGAGTAACCCGCGGAGTTTGCACATAGAATTATGCACCTGATTGTAGACAGTGCGCTTTGTGATATCAAGCTTGGCAGCGATGTCATCATAGCTCATCCCTCGATAAAACCTCATTGCGAGTATAGTCCGTTGACCAGCGCTAAGTTGAGCTAGGGCAGATTGTACTTTCTGTGCACGATCTTCTGTGCTTTGTTTTTCGATGAGCTTTCGCTCAAATGATATGACACCGATCTCTCGAAGTTGAGAGAGATCACCAGTGTTCTTTCTCTCTTCTATGATGGTCTTGAGCAAGGATCTTCTCAAACTAGTTTTGAGATATGAGAGAGGATCTTGCATCCTCGAAATGAGCTGCGGACTCTGGCAGAGCTTAAGAAAAAGATCTTGAATACCATCTTCTACTCTGTCACGCGAAGCCAGGCTGAGACCATATTGCATCAATGCGATTCGATGATCATCAAATAGTTCCTGGACCCCATCCGATCCGGGGTTGAGATGGTTTGGCTTCATAAGTTCTGCCATCAAGATAGGCAATAGATCAGAATAATACAAAAAAACAAGTGCTGCGGCACTCTGATTTACATTTACAGTTATGAAGTACATCATTGTGACATTCCTCTCTCTTAGCTTAGGTGCATATTGCCATGCACAAGTCGTACAAGGCGAGCTACTCGGTCAGTGGTCAGATCCTAGTTTGATTGGTTCGTCCACTTTCAACAATACATACAATGAGATCTGGGGCTATGCCGCTGGTGGTCATGAGTATGCTATCATCGGGAGCACTTTTGGCATACACATTATCGATGTGACTGAGCCGGCAGAGCTGTTTGAAGCATTTCGGATTCCTGGTAGTCGACAAGGTGCTGGCATCATACATCGCGACCATCACGACTATCGAGGCTATCTATACACGATCTCTGATGAGGTCGCTGGAAACCGACTGCAGATCATAGATCTCAACATGTTGCCAGACACCGCCATGGTCGTCTATGACTCGGATCAAGCAATATCTCGGGCACACAATATCTTCATTGACACCGCTGCTGCCAGACTATACGCCTGCATCGCACGTGGCGGGGATGGATTGCCCACCTTTGAGCCTATGAGGATATATGATATCAGCGAGCCTCTTGATCCTATCCTTCTCAGATCTTATAGTCAGATCGAAGGGCGTTCGTTTGGGCAGGTTCATGATGGATGGGTGCGCAATGACACAGCATTTCTCAATCTCGGACCGACAGGCATGATCCTAGCAGACTTCAGTGATATAGACAATCCTCGGGTACTGAGTAGTCTCTCTCCGAGTGACTATCCCCAGTCTGGCTACAACCACAGCGGATGGCCGCTGGATGATCTCAGCTACTACTACTTTGCCGACGAAGACTGGGGACGTGAGCTCAAGGTGCTGGATGCGAGTGATCCAGAAGATATCAGAGTCGTACACACATTTGGTGCCGGATCAGATGATCCCAATAGCATCCCGCACAATCAAGTAGTACACGAGGACCTGCTCTACGTGAGCTACTACTATGACGGTCTTCAAGTCTATGACCTAGCTGATCCTAGCAGACCAGAGCGCGTGATGGAGTATCCCACTTCGCAAATAGCTCCAAGACCTAGCTATGAAGGTGCTTGGGGTGTCTATCCTTTTTTGCCCTCTGGTAATATCCTAGTGTCTGATATGCAAGAAGGACTCTTTGTGATAGAGGCCTGGAGCGGCCAAAATACTAACACAGAAGAACAAGCCAACCGAGAAAAACTTGTATACACCAACCCTTCTGATGGACTCATACAATTCTCTACAAGCATTCAAAAGATGCAGCTCATGAATCTCCAAGGAAAACTTATCTACTCAGAAGATCAGACCGGTAGCATGATCGACTTGCGTGATATGGAACTTCCTAATGGTCTGTATTGGGCCCAAATCAGATATGAATCGGGTCAGAGCTTTGTTCCGATTGTGATCTCATCAATGGACTGAGCCATAGTTGATCGCGAAGTTTTTGAGCTACGTGCACTAGTGATGTAGGTGCTGCACGTTATAGCTTTGTGGGTAGTCCAAGTCTAGTCCTTGACACAGATAGCTTGCAGAAAATTTACCATCGCTATATCATCATCGTCTTCCTGACAGCCCTGAGCACATGCCTATGGGCTCAGATTCCAGCCAATCCCGCTGGCACAGGATCACCGACCGAGTCGCTCAGCGTACCTGATAGCTCGGAGTATGAGTTTCCAGATAGTCTCATCGCTTGGCGTTTTGCTCATTTGGATTTTGGCGACAGCCTAGACCTCCCTAAGCTAGATCTCTACACACAGATGAGACAGATCGAACTCGCTCGAGCAGGTCGACATGATATGGCACACCTCGGTAATCTCGGATCACCCTTGATGCCGATGGCATATAGCGGTGTACAAGAGCTCGGACTCAGGACCGGTGTCACAGGTCTAGAGTCATGGATCAGAGGCCCCAGAGACCTTCAGTTTTATCGACTAAATCAAGCATATTCGGATTTCTTCTTCGCACAGTCTGGGAATCAAACCAATACGAGATTTGACGCCAAGTTCTCACGAGATCTTGTTCCCAATCTCAATATGTCGCTCGAGTATCGTCGTATAAATCATACGGGATTCTATGACAATCAGCGCAATCGGCATGGCTCCATCAATCTAGGGCTTTGGTATCACAGCCCAGACGAAAGATGGAATAGCGCCCTCATCTACAGCTCCAATGGCCTAAATGAGGAGAGCAACGGTGGCATCACGACAGACACACTTTTTGATGTAGACAACTTTGACGTGCGAGCCAATATTCCTGTCTTTCTCGATCGCGCAGGGATCATCATACAGGATCGTCAGCTACTGTGGTATACAGACTACCTCCTATTTGGGGATGACCAGCAGTACTTGAAGCTCCACTACGAACTTCAGTACGACAATCGGAGTCTACGATTCAGTGATGAGGATATTAGTGGAGACGATGACTTCTACGGCAGCTTGGCCGTCGATGAACGTGGATTGCGCAATAGTTTTCGTGTGCGAAGATGGCACAATGAACTTGGCCTACAGACGCGCATAGGACGAGGATCATGGCGAGGCAATCTCAAACTTGGGCTCCGGAGCATCTTACGTCTTGAGGACCAAGAGATTATGGAAAGGACCAGTACTCCAATTCGTCTCATCGGTGCACTCAATACGCAGATCGGACATGGTCTCGAGCTAGATAGCGAAGCAGAATTAATTTTAGGCGATAATCTAGGGCGATATCGCGTCGCTGCATCTCTGAGAGGTCGCTTGTTGGATAAATTTGACTTGATCGCCGGGCTCAAATCCATCAACTATGATCCTGGGTGGATCTACCGATCACGGATCCTCACAGGTCAGTTGATCTATGATCAGACCCTCCCAAATACGCAAGAGGACCAGCTCTATGGGAAGTTGAGTCTTTGGGATGATAAGTTGGCCATCGGTCTGCATCTGTACCGTATCGACAATCACAGCTACTTTGATGATGAGTTCGTAGCACAGACGGCAGAGTCGGCCATATTGCTTCAGCGCATCGAACTGGACTGGGCACTCTCGTGGCGCAGTATCCACTGGTCCGGAAGTGCATTTGTCCAGAACTATGATCGTCCGCTCTCAGGCATGCCCGGACAGTTTGTGAGGACTGCCGTCTACTATGAAGGCAACTGGTTCAGAGATGAGCTCGAGGTCCAAATCGGACTCGAGGCCAGATACACGGACCGCTATCTCCTTCCTGGTTGGCAACCGGGAATCATGGCCTTTTACTATCAGGATACAGAGTTCTCTAGAGACTACATTCCAGTTGACTTCTTCTTCCAGATGAAGATCGATCGCTTTCGGGCCTTTGTACAGATGGAAAATGCCAGCAGTATCTTCTCCAACAAGATTTACTACACCGTTGCGGGCTATCCCATGCATGAGAGTCTCATTCGCTTTGGCTTTCGCTGGCGCCTGCTCAACTAGCGCAAGTGGACGCCTCTACGACCATGGGTATACCGGCTTTTTCTAGGGCGATATATCCGCCTGCCACATCTTTGACATGGTGTAGTCCTCGAGACTTCAATATAGAGACTGCCACCATGGACCGATAGCCCGATCTGCAGTGTACGTGTATTGGTTGATCTAGCGGATAATCTTTCCAGTTTTCACCGATCTGTCCGAGAGGGAGGTTGGGCGTTTCCGCCAAATGTCCTGCAGCATACTCGCCAGGTTTTCGGCAATCGACAACCGCGTCTGTCTCAAGGAGACTTTTGAGCTCATCTGCCGTGGTCCGCTCCACCTGATCCAGCTCCATACCCGCTTCTCGCCACGCGGAGATACCTCCTTGAAGATAGCCTAGCGTATGGTCAAATCCCACGCGAGCCAAGCGCTTGACTGCTTCCTCCGCTCGACCTTCAGGAACGACAAGCAAGAGTTTTTGGCGGACGTCTACGATCAGCTCTCCAACCCAAGGGGCAAAGCTGCCATCCAAGCCGATGAATATAGATCCAGGGATGTGCGCCTCGGCAAACTCGTCCTTGGTCCTTACATCGAGTACTAGCGCCTCGTGTGATCTGGCTTTCGCCAAAAAATCCTTCGGACTCAGTGCGATGGTACCTTGGCTCATGACCTCATCGATCGCCTGGTAACCAGTCCTATTGAGCTTGACATTGAGCGGAAAATATGCCGGTGGCGCTGACAGACCATCTAGTAGCTGTGCGATAAATTCTTCTTTGCTCAGATTGACATCAAGAGCGTAGTTGAGCTTTTTTTGATTCCCAAGACTGTCCTGGGTGATACTCATCATGTTCTTACCACAAGCAGAACCAGCCCCATGTGCTGGATAGACGGTGATATGATCTGGCAGCGGCAATATCTTGGTGTGCAAGCTGTCATAAAGCAGACTTGCAAGTTCTTCCTTGGTCATATCCGCGCTCTTCTGAGCAAGATCAGGACGACCGACATCACCGAGAAATAGTGTGTCACCCGTAAAGATTGCATGCATCTCCCCTGACTTATCGCTCAGAAGATAGCAGCTCGACTCCATGGTATGCCCAGGTGTATGAAGGACCTTGATGGTGAGCTCGCCGATGCTGAACTCTTGACCATCAGAAGCACTGATCGCGTCGTACTCTGGAGTTGCATTGGGTCCGTATATGATGGGAGCACCGGTCTTCCTGGAGAGATCCACATGCCCACTGACGAAATCTGCATGAAAGTGTGTCTCAAAGATGTACTTGATCTCAGCTCCTGCTCTCTCAGCACGTGAAATGTATGGCGAAGTCTCCCTGAGTGGATCAATGATGGCAACTTCTCCTTTGCTCTCTATGTAGTAAGCACCCTGCGCCAGGCAACCTGTGTATATCTGTTCGATGATCATATCACAAAGTTAATGCGCGTAGCAAGAGAGACTCTACCCTTGGAGGTCTGGACGCAGACCGAGAGAGATGCTTGTGCAAGCGATGAGCTGGCACTGCCTTTCAAGGCACCTATGAAAGCTTAACTCAGCTCATGTGACTCAATGATATCCCGAATATTGTGATTCTCCGCACAAGGACAATAACCGTTCAAAAAATGATCTACGCCGTTCAGTGCTCATTTGCTACCGTTCAACAATTGATAGAAATTTTCAGCGTCCACCTCTAGTACCTTAGTCAATGAGAACCGACAGCAAATGGAGCTCATGTACTCAAAGGAGGCAGTCTACTAAATCGAGACAAAATTTAGAGATAGAGTTCACATGTTTACTCGTGCATTGAGTACCAAGAGACCATATCGCATTGCAGTTTCTCCCTACTAAATAATCACCTAATCCTACTGCACGGCAGTCGAGCCTCCCTAGCTCGACTGCCAGATTTGAGGAAGCCTTGAAGCAATTGTTGAGTGAAGATGATTTCAGAACAAGGAACCCCGATTGCAGATTTTCGATCGCCCTGTTCCTTGTGCAGACAGAGCATCACTTCGCAAATCATCACTCGTTAATCCTTGTTCGATATTCATTGCCCTTTCTGCTCTGTCTATGATTTCAGAACAAAGAGCGCCGATTGGAGATTTTAGATCTTTCAATTGTGGGCAGACCCAGCATTCCATCGTATATCATCACTCGTTAATCCTTGTTCGATATTCAATGCCGATTCTTCTCTGTCTCTGATTTCAGAACAAGGAACGCCGATTGGAGATTTCAGATCGTTCAATTCCGTGGGCAGACGGAGCATGACTTCGTAAATAGACATTCGTCAATCCTTGTTCAGCGTTCAAACTCGATGACCAGTCTTCTCTGAGCTTGACGGAAGAACAAGGAACACTGATTGAAGATTCTAGATCTGTTGGCAGATATACTAGTACTCTCCCTCTCTTAACTACGATCTTGTTACACATCAAGACGAGCACTCGTAGCACCGGCATGTAGGATACGCCAGCTGATCACTTCAGGATGGCTTCCTAGCAGTTCTAGCACTTCAGCACGTAGTATTCCATCGCCCTTGCCATGAATAATTTCTATATCGCGGAGCTTGGCTTTCAATGCCTTAGCGATAAACTTTTCGCACTTGGTGATCTGATAGTGCAATTCTGAGCCTGGCCAATTGTCGAGCTGCCTCTCATCTTCGGGAGTCAAGTGTAGATCAATCTTAGGCTCTACTGCCTCTCTCTCCCGTCTCACAAATTTTTTGACCTTCCCTGACTTAGTGCCTTTGGGCTGACTTGGCTTTTCATTGTGAAGCATTTGCGCGAAAGCGCTCAAAGCCTCCAAATGGATCTGTCCCTCATACTTGAATCTCACCAGATCATCGTCAGTGAGTCCCTCAAATTTACCTACTGCCCCATCAGACTCTCTGCGGATCAAATCACCGATCCAGAGCTCCTCAAACCAAGTCTTACTCGCCATTTTCTAACAAAAACAGGTTGGTCATAATCACATCACCCTCAGCATCTCGCTCGATCTTCCAGCCAAAATCATGCAGACCAAGACCTTCTCGATCCCCTTGTGCCTTACCACCTTCTCCATCTGGACCTGCGATATAGACGTCTAGATACTGTATGAGTCCATCACTGTCAAACTGGGTAGCGCTATAGTCAAGAGAGACCTGATAAAGTCGCATGAGCTCCTTGGCTGATTTCTCAAAATCAGCACGAGTGGACTGATCATTGATCCTGAGGTAGTAGTCTTGTGGAGCACGATCCTGGGCACAAGACATCGTCAACATGATGAGGCTTAGGATCAAAAATGAAAATCTTGATATACTGAGCATAGTGCAAATCTAGGCACCGCCTAGCTTGCCACCAAAGTATGCCATAGGCAGATATGCCCCGAGTAGATCCAGAGCAGTGAACCACATAGGAGGTTCCCGTAAGATAACCTCAGTAATCCCACCTGCAAGAAATACAGCACCGATGAGCAAAGCAAACACCATCTTACGATTGGCTGCAATCTTAGCAGCCACAAGCGCTCCTACCAGCGTCCCTATCGCATGAGCTGCGAAAGGCACGAGATAATGTCCCAGACTAAGCTTGTCCATATTGGCTTTCATCACCTCTGGATCCATCATGTCAAGACCTTCTGGAAAAGGAACAAGGGCGAAGCCCGCCGTGACGATTGCCATATTTACTGCGCCTCCGATGAGCAAACCTGCTACGACGGCTAGTATATTTTTTACGACTGGATTCATGTCTTGTGATTTGCAAGCAAAATAGGGCAAATCACCTGAGTCTCCAAATCTCTACAGCTGATAGTTCGGCTTCAGTTCATGAGCTCCAAGACCGTAGAACTCGTTGATGATAGCCACGACCTCGTCTGGTGTATCTACGATAGGCAAGAGATCCATATCTCCCGGACTGATATTGCCATGCTCCCCGAGCATTGTGTCCTTAACCCACGAAACCATACCTGTCCAAAACTCGCTACCGACCAAGATAACCGGCACGCGACTAATCTTATTGGTCTGCACAAGCGTGATGACCTCAAATAATTCATCCAATGTACCAAATCCACCTGGAAGCACCACAAAAGCCTGTGCATACTTGACAAACATCACTTTGCGTACAAAGAAGTAGCGGAAATTGAGGTTTTTGTCAGAGTCGATATATGGATTATCATGTTGCTCAAAAGGAAGGTCAATATTGAGGCCTACAGAAGGTGCATTGCCTTCTTTGGCTCCTTTATTGGCGGCTTCCATGATACCAGGTCCACCACCAGATATGACACCAAATCCCTCTTCGCCTAGACGACGAGCAGTATCGACGGCTAGTTCATAGTACTTGGCACCAGGCTTGGTACGAGCACTACCGAAGATGGAAATACAAGGGCCAATCTCAGCTAGTCGCTCAAATCCTTCTACAAACTCAGAGATTACTTTGAACATGGTCCAGGCATTCTCCCCTCTGATTTTCGACCATTTCTTGAGTTGTGGTGTTGGTGTCATTTTGGTAGATATTTTTTGTACAAGCTCAGATCACTATTGTTCGCAGTGCTCTTTGTATCGCTCAGCGACGAAGTCTACGAGCTTGTCGACATTTTCAAATTGATCAAATAGATCCTCTAGCCTTCCTGATTCGTGTGCTGAGGAGTAGACATAGTCAAAGACATTTTTCTCAGTGACTTCGTCTCCACAGAGAATCATGAGCCTCTCAATAACATTGCGCAACTCACGAATATTGCCCGTCCAAGGCAAGGCTTGGAGTGCTTCCATGGCTTCTTGTGGAAATTTCTTGGGAGGTAGATCGTACTCTTGAGCGATCTGCTGATTGAAGTGCTCTATGAGCAGAGGTATGTCATCTCTGCGATCTGCCAGTCTTGGTACTTGTAGTATGATGACAGCGAGCCTGTGGTAGAGATCTTCTCTGAATCTGCCCCGAGCAATTTCTTTCCGGAGGTCCTTGTTAGTCGCAGCTATGACTCTGACGTCTACCTTGATTTCTTTGTCTCCTCCTACTCTAGTGATGCGACTCTCTTGCAGCGCTCGCAATACTTTGGCCTGTGCCGAGAGACTCATATCTCCGATCTCGTCCAAGAAGAGCGTACCACCCGATGCTTGTTCAAATTTGCCGATATGCTGCTTCACCGCAGAAGTAAATGAGCCCTTTTCATGTCCAAAAAGCTCACTTTCAATGAGTTCTGACGGAATTGCAGCGCAATTTACCTCGATGAGTTGCTGAGATGCTCTGTCACTTCGCTCATGCATAGAGCGAGCTACCAGCTCCTTTCCTGCGCCATTGGGACCAGTCACTAGAACTCGTGCGTCGCTCGGTGCGACCTGCTCGATCATGGATTTCAAGTGGAGCATTTTTTCTGATTCGCCGATGATCTCCGTCTTTCGTCCTGTCTGATTCACCTTGCGCTGCAGATGTTTCTTCTCGACGATTAAGGTCTTCTTCTCCAGGGCATTGCGCACTGTGATCAGGAGTCGATTGAGATCAGGTGGCTTACAGACAAAATCAAATGCACCTGTCTTCACAGCATCTACTGCCGTGTCTATCGTACCATGTCCACTGATCATGATCACTGGCACATCTGGCGCCAGGATTTGGATACGCTCCAGCGTCTCCATACCATCTAGATTGGGCATTTTGATATCAAGTATGATGAGGTCAAAGCTGTCACGCTTAAGGGCCACAAGGCATTCCATGCCATCAGCCGCTTCCTGTACATCATACTTCTCAAATTCCAATATCTCTCGAAGAGTCTTACGGATGCTCTTCTCGTCATCTACAATGAGAACCTTAGTCATTAGTCGAGTCTTTAAGACCGAACAAATGTATTAAAGAAATTTGTAAACTGTAAAATATTGAACAAAAATTATTTACACATTACAAAAATATTTAATGTGTATGTACTGCAAGATGCGCCAGAGACCTGATGGCCAACCACGTCATCATCTCGACACCATGGAGTATTGACTCTTCATCGACGTCAAATCTTGGGGTATGTACCGGGTGGATGATCCCTTTCTCTTCATTGCGCACTCCCAGTCGATAAAAGACCGATGGCACGACTTGAGAATAGTAGGCAAAGTCCTCAGCTGTCATCCTCTTGTCCAGTGTATGGACCCGATCATCTCCGAGATACTCCGCTGCAAGGCCTTGCAATAGGTGGGTATACTGCTCATCATTCTGTAAATAGGGATATCCGATTCGAAGGTCAAGTTCTGCCTTGCACTGATGCGCTTTTGCCACACTCGATATTCTGATTGCCAGCTCATCATGGATTTGCTTTCGCAATTCTTCATTCATACAGCGCAGGGTACCCTGCAGTGTCACTTGATCCGGGATGATATTGGTCGCACCGCCATGACTCCAGATCTTCCCTATGGTGAGCACAATAGGTTGGACAGGATCAGAGCGTCTAGACACCAACTGCTGCAGGCTCTGTATCAGATCAGCGGCACAGACAATCGGATCATGGCACTGATGAGGTAATGCTGCATGTCCACCCTTGCCTTTGATATCGATATAGATCTCATCGCAGGAGGCCATATACTGTCCAGCTCTGAAGCCAAAATCTCCGCTCTCCATCGGCGGATGTACATGCTGTCCGATCATCAGAGCTGGCCGTGGATTTTCGAGGGCACCATCACGTATCATGATGGAAGCGCCGCCTGGCAGTTTTTCTTCTCCTGGCTGAAAGATCAGCTTCACTTGTCCAGGAAGTTCATCCTCCATAGCCTTGAGGAGCCATGCGGTGCCAATCAAACAAGTCGTATGCACATCATGACCGCATGCATGCATCAAGCCGTCTCGCTGAGACTTGTAGTCCGTCTCGTTTTGCTCCTGGATCGGCAGGGCATCCATGTCAGCCCTCAGAGCTATACACGGTCCATCAGCACGCCCGAGCAGTCCGACTACGCCATGGGTACAGTATCCAGTGGTATAGTCAATACCTACTTTGCTCAGTTCCGCTTGGACACGAGCAGAGGTCTTCTCTTCCTCAAAACTCAGCTCTGGCTCACGATGCAAATCTTCTCGCAGAGAGATCAATGCCTCTCGTCTTTCTGCAACGAGAGTCTTGATGCGTGAGCGCAGTGCCTTTGTGTCCATACTCAGATTTGTCTGATGACTAGATTGAGATCTTCTGTCCAAAGGTAGTCTCTACAGTAGCTCAGATTGTGTCCATGTACAGCTGCGACATCCACTTCTTCCCATACGGGAGTAAACACGCCGTCCTTGATGCTTGGCAGAGTTTGCCATTCTTGATCACGATGATCTAGACCGACCCAGCTCCGTCGCCCTAGGAGGACCTGTAGGCTTCTTGGGAGATACTTAGCTCGCTTTCGCGAAAATGCCAAGCCCAAAGGAAACAGCACGATCATCAACAGTGATGATAGCTTGTCAAAGAGCCACTTATTTCGCTGATGCTGTGGCTCAAGAATGTTGAAACTCAGCTCTACGGTATAAAGCTCTCCACGACTATTCTTGGAAGGACTTCCTATAATGCTCGTACTCTGATCTGCCACAATTTTCACCCGAGACTTCGTTCCGATCTTACTCATCCACTTCGTGATGACGGAAGCAGGCACATCTTTGGAGCAAAAGATTACTTCATCGATCCTTGATTTGTCCATAGCACTATCCAGATCAGCCAGGGACATTCTGAAGTAGTTACCTTGCTGGCTTTGAGGACTTACCTTGATGATGTCCACTGGATTTTTCATCAGATTCTGGATCAATCCAGTGACACGTGTCACTTCTTCCTCCTTCCCTACGACTGCGAGCCGGCGATTTCTTTTGGGCGAAAGCCCTTCTAGTCTACCACCCATATTCCATAGGAGCAAACGCCAAACCAAGACCACGAAGGCGGTGCTCACTGCCCCGAGGAGCAAGACCATGCGACTATGGCGATACTCTAGACTAACCAGGCCATAGGCAGAAAGCAAGATAAGGAGTCCGATCGCTACTCCGCGGAGAATCTTGAAAATATGTTTGTGTCGATCATAGGCGCCAGCCAGCCAAAGGCTCAATAACCACACCGCTGTGTATACCGGTAGATTGATGTAGTAGGCGGTAGAGCTGAAGTAATCTGCGTCGCCGTATCGGTAGACCTCCCAAAAATTGCTCAGCGCATAAAGACTCCCCAAAATGCCAACTGCATCGAGCAAAGGCAAGAGGAACTTAATGAGTTTGGACTTGATGAAGCTTGCAGTACCATGGATGAGAATAGCTGCCTTGATCAAGAGACTGTAAAGACCTGCCTGCTGCTTGCTGTAGTGCTTCTGTGCGAAGAGAATCATCGCCTTGTAGAAAGTGACAATATAGTTGAGTGAGCCTTTCTTGGTGCTTTCTCCTTTGTAGTGTATGATCGATGATCCAGCGTAGTAATAGTTCCTATAGCCCGCTTTTGTGATTCGATAGCTGAGATCAACATCCTCACCATACATAAAGTAGTCTTCATCTAGGAGTCCTACTTCATCGAGCACTGATCGGCGAAGCAACATAAAAGCACCACTCAGTACATCCACCGCATGGTTTTCTCGTTCGTCCAGGTAAGAAAGATAATAGCCATTAAATGCTTTGACGCTCGGGAAAAGCTTATGCAATCGCAGGGTCTTGCATGCAGCTACCCAAGGTGTGGGCAGACCGCGCTTTGACTCTGGCAAAAATGTACCGCTTCCATCTATCATCCGGATACCGAGTGCTCCGGCATCAGGATGCGAATCCATGAAGTCAATGCAAGCTCTGAGACTGTCCTCTTCTACGACCGTATCGGGATTGAGCAAGATTACATATTCTGATTGCGACTTACGGATAGCTTGGTTGTTCGCTTTGGAGAAGCCGAGGTTATGTTCATTGGCGATCAGCTTGACCTCTGGATATTGGGCTTTGACCCACTCTACGGAGTCGTCCACACTAGCATTGTCCACGACCCACACTTCGTGCTCCATTCCCGTACTGGCTCGCTTGACAGACTCCAGGCATTGGATGAGGAAGTGTCGCACATTGTAGTTGACAATGACGACTTGAATCTTGGGAGCTAGATCGATGAGTCGGTAGTTTTGGTCAGCTGATACGGTATCCGTGTCTGGATAGAACGACTCAAGGTGAGCTCATCAGTATACTCCAGCTCTCCTCCAAATGAAACTCCACGAGCAATCTGACTCGTCTTGACATCAAGCCCCTCGAGCTGCTTGGCAATATAAAAGATCGTAGTCTCGCCATCGATTGTTGGTGAAATGGCCATGATGATCTCCTTGATCTCAGATGTCTTGATACGCTCTACAAGCTCATCAATACGAAGATCCGCAGGTCCGATGCCGTCAAGTGGAGAGATGACACCGCCTAGCACATGATAACATCCACGGTAATGCCCCGTCTGCTCGATAGCAAGGAGATCACGTATGGTCTCTACCACGCATACCAGGCTTTGATCACGCTGCGGATTGAGGCAAATATGACAGACTGGTGCCTCTGTATAGTTGGCGCAGACATTGCATGGGCGAATCTTGGAGCGCAGAGCCATTAGGCTTTGCGTAAAACTCTCTGTGTAAGATTGATCTCTCTCGAGCATATGCAGCACGAGCCTCAGCGCTGTCTTGCTTCCTACTCCAGGTAAGGAAGAAAAACTCTTGACAGCTTCATCGATCAGACTGTTGTGAGTGCTCATAGTGCAAAGTTAAATTGAGCTAGACTGATCCCATCAGGCTCTTGACGATTTGCTGAGGACTTGATGGTCAAAAATCTCTTTGTGGCTTTCGCCAAAATGGCTAGCCTGCCATCAACACAATGGACCGATGATTGTATATATTCCATGCGAACAATGAGACGAGCTCAAAAAGCCTAGAATCCCTAATTTCACGTCTCCAAAACAAGCAAAGATTATGGCTGAAATCATCAGAATGCCCAGATTGAGCGACACCATGGAAGAAGGTGTCATCGTAGGATGGTTGAAAAAAGAAGGTGACAGTGTAGAGCCTGGCGATGTCCTGGCAGAAGTAGAAACTGACAAGGCCACAATGGAGCTTGAGTCCTTCTATGAAGGTGTGCTATTGCATATCGGTGTCAAGGAAGGCCCTGTACCCGTCGATGGCATCCTGGCAGTCATCGGTGAGAAGGGAGAAGATTATAAGGCTCAGTTAGCAGAGGCTGAAGCTAATGGACCAGCAAGTGAGGCCAGTCCAGAAACTACACCAGAGCCAGCAAAAGAGACAGCGACACCAGCCCCAGCAGCTCCACCCGGTGCACCCGCGGCACCCGCGGCACCCGCGGCACCCGTAGTAAGTGCAACACCAAGTGCGAGCTCAGACAGCAGAATCAAAGCATCGCCTCTCGCCAAGAAAATGGCACAAGAAGCTGGCATCTCCCTTGCCAGTGTCCATGGTACAGGTGAAGGCGGTCGCATCATCAAGCGCGATATAGAAAACTATCAGCCCTCTGCTCAAGCGGCCAATAATGAGGGAGCAAAAGCAGTCAGAGGATTCCAGTCTGGTGGCATGTCAGAGTCAAGCGAGGTCACGCCATTGAGTCAGATGCGCAAGACGATCGCACGCCGCCTAGGAGAAAGCAAGTATAGTGCTCCTCACTTCTATCTGACGATAGAGATCGATATGGACAATGCAATTGCACAGCGCAAGGCAGCCAATGCATTCGCTCCCGTCAAGATTAGCTTCAATGATTTCGTGGTCAAAGCTTGTGCTATGGCTCTGAGAGAGCATCCCGCCATCAATAGTTCCTGGATGGGAGATAGTATCCATACACACGATCATATCCACGTAGGTGTAGCAGTAGCTGTAGATGAAGGCCTACTTGTGCCTGTGATCAGACATGCTGACTACAAGAGTCTCAGTCAGATCAATGTGGAAGTCAAGGATCTAGCCGGCAAGGCAAAGAATAAGAAACTCGGACTGGACGAGATGCAAGGGAACACCTTCACGATTTCCAATCTGGGGATGTTTGGCATTGAGGAATTCACCGCCATCATCAATCCGCCCGATGCCTGCATCCTAGCCGTGGGAGGAATTATCCAGAAACCTGTAGTGAAAGATGGTGAAATCGTCGTGGGCAATCGCATGAAAGTCACACTCAGCTGCGATCACAGAGTGGTAGATGGGGCAACAGGTGCTGCATTCCTCAATACGGTCAAAACACTCCTCGAGAATCCGATCAATATGATTGTATAGGATCAGAGTTTGGAGTAGACCGTAGACCGTAGACCGTAGACCGTAGACCGTAGACCGTAGACCGTAGAC